>NZ_CAAAID010000005.1 GCF_900639915.1 Legionella nagasakiensis | reverse complement strand
CGCTCTTACTTTGACAATGACTACAACGGGCTAATCGGTTATAGCTTACATCTAATATTAATGGTTGATATCCGCTCACTTTTACTATGGAAAATCCAGGTAAATTTAGGATAAGATTGTACTTCGGCACTTTAATCTCCTTTTGATCGCTAAATCAAGGACTTAGTTTATACTAACTCGATTAAAGTGCCCCCTTAATTGGTGTAGAGCCGATCTGTTTTCCAAAACCAAGTCCACGAAATTTTTTCTCTACATAAACATACATTAATTCACGCGTATGAGGAAGCTGATCTATCGTTGCAATTAAATGAGGATGAAAAGCATGATCTAACAAAACAAACATAGCCACAGGCTGTCCTGCAAAAGTTGCAATATACACATCATTGCTGAGTGTTCGCATGACTTCTTCACGATACTCCACCCCTTTATTACGAATATATCCCCACTCATCTTCAGCCCATTTCGCTGCAACGGACACATAGTCCAGGCAATCACTTAATCGCATAAAGGTGAGTTTATGTTTTGCTAAAGCGGAACTAAACAGTAACATTATGATTATCCTATTGATGAGTATTACAGGAACAGGCAAAAAAAACATTGGAGAAGCGATTACTACTTAAGATAGCACTTTTAGGTTGGTCCATCATCATGGAATGGGTTCAATGATGGCGATTCTCCATTGGTTAAACAAGCCAGTTTAAAGAGCAGAGCCATGAACCATTTTAAATTTAAGCCTCTAAGTATGGAACATTTAAATCAACTCCATCAATGGTTTCAGGAACCAATCATTAATCATTGGTATGCAAGAGGTAAAAGCTGGTCATTGAATGACATCAGAGAAAAATATGAACCGAGAATTTTAAATAAAGAGCATGTGTCAAGTCTTATTGTATACGTTGGGAACTCCCCCTTCGGATTCATTCAATATTATATACTCACATATTGTTTACCTGAGGGGATTGATAGTTATAATAGTCTGCTCTTTCAACAATATAATCCGGGAGATTTAGCGGGAATCGATCTATTTATTGCCAAAAAAGAAGGCCGAGGCAAAGGCTTGGGAGTAAAACTCATCGATCAATTTATTGAGAAGTATCTTACTCGCTTTAAAGCCATTATTGTGGATCCAAATGTCAATAACCAACAAGCCATTCGCTGCTATGAAAAAGCAGGTTTTCAGCAAACAGGATTCAGTGGAGATCCAAACCATCTCATCATGATAAAACCCTTCACTGGCTAAGATTGATAATAAGTATGAAGTTGGTTTTAGCGATGTACACTTAGTTAACGCGTTTGATAGGCAGCATTGCCTGATGGGACATTGTTTTTGAATGCAGAAAATAATTGAGGTAATGCATGAATACACAAATAATACCAAAAGACTATCAACATATTTCACCGGCGGGTGCCGAGGTTCGATTGCTGATGAACAATCATTTAGGCGGTATGGCTCACTGTACTTTAAAGACAGGTACTATTTCCAAAGCAGTGCACCATAAGACGGTATCTGAATTCTGGTATATTCTTTCAGGAATCGGTGCTATTTGGCGTAAGTTGGATGATCAAGAGAGCATTACTCCTTTGACGGCTGGAGTCAGCATCGATATTCCATTAGGAACACGTTTTCAATACCGAAGTGATGCTGAAGATTTGGTGTTCATTTGCGTTACGATGCCTCCTTGGTCAGGTAGTGATGAGGCAAGTTATGTAGAACATGGTGCCTGGGTTCCTACAGTGGCATAACATCATGACTTTAAAATTATCATTTTTAGAAAATCCAGACCCTGATGAGGTTCAAATATTAACGAATGGTATAAAAGCGTATGCCAAACAACAAAGAGGCTTCGAATCTTTAGATTTCTTTGCATGCTTTATTCGTGATGCAGACAATAGCATCCTTGGTGGTTGCAGTGGCGGAACACTCTATGGAGGTCTTCATATCGATAATCTTTGGGTGAGTGAGCAAATAAGACATCAAGGATGGGGAATAAAGCTCATGCAAGCGGCTTTAAAGTATGGTCAAGAAAAAAGTTGTGCGTTTGCGACAGTAAATACCATGGATTGGGAGGCACTTGGGTTTTATCAAAAGTTAGGATTCAAACTTGAGTTTGAACGACATGGGTTTCAGAAGAACTCTGTTTTTTATTTTTTGCGCAAAGAATTTCAGAAAACAAGAGACATTGAGCTCTTCAATGATTCAGTCTCATGCTTCAGTCAAAACCTGACATCGTCTGTATTTGAATCTGTGGTGAGAAAAAAGGCTGTTTCAATAAATAATGCCTCCCATTTTAAATGGGGACAAGATTGCGATGGATGGTGGTTAAAAAATGATGGTCAGTTTACCGTTATTTATGAAACGATGCCTGCGGGTAGCTGTGAGATAAAGTATTATCATCAGGAAACAGAACAATTTTTTTATTGTTTACAAGGTAAATTGGTGATTGGGTTTGAGGATTATGAACAGGTTTTACAGGAACAGGAAGGTATGAGTATTAAAGCCGGGGTAGCCCATAAAGTGAAAAACAGTTCCGAAAATTCGATTTCTTTTTTGGTGATTTCATCTCCTCACTTATTCAAAGATAGAGTCAACCTGGAATCCTAAAATGTCTGATGAACTGATTATCCGCCATACATTCATTGATGATGCTTACTCCATTTTACCTTTAATGGAGCAATTGGGGTATTCACAATCGCTTGAAGACGTGCAAAAGCGAATTGAATTATTCATGCAAGAGTTACATTACGGTGTTCTTCTTGCGGAAATTGACAGGAAGGTGATTGGCTTAATCGCTTGGTCAAAGAGCCATCTTTTTGTTTCCGAAACAACACGAATTCATATTGAAGGCCTTGTCATCGATCAAAATTATCGTAATCAAGGAATAGGTAAAAAGCTTATGATTGCTGTTGAGGAATTTTCTAGACAGTTTAGTCCCTGTATCATTGATTTGACTTCTGGACTTAGACGAGCCAAAGATGGCTCCCATAATTTTTATAAATCACTTGGATATCACAATGAAGGCTATATGGCAAAATTGTATTTAAGGAAAACGTTGTGAACATCAAAGAATTACACGCTGCTTTAAAAATTGAAGAAGCTTCACTGGATGATTATCTTACTATTCAAAACATGGCAAGATTCTATGTTTATGATCTCTCTCGTGAGTGCGGTTTTATTTCAGAGAATTGGGCGGTGCCTTCCAATGGTCTTTATGAAAGTTTCGATTTTAAAAATTACTTTGAAGAGCCGACAAGAAAAGCCTTTCTTATCAAAGTAGGTAGTGAGTTGGCAGGTTTTGCGCTATTAAATCAAGAAGGACTTTATCCAGATACCGCTTGGAATATGGGAGAATTTTTCATTCTCGCCAAGTTTCAAGGTAGAGGTCTGGGTTATTTGGCTGCTTCTGAACTGTGGAAAATGCATCCAGGATTATGGGAAGTTTCAGTGATTCCGGAAAACAAGCGAGGACTTACCTTTTGGCGCAAGACTATTTCAAGTATCACAGCCGGCAATTATCAGGAAGAAATAAAGACGATAAATTATGATCCGCATCAACCCCATCGGATTATTTTTCGTTTTGATAGTACCGCACATGGATATACTGAGCCTTTAGAAAACAAGAAAGAATATCAAATCCGGTTTGTTGATGAACTTGATGAGACTACAGAAAAAAGAATGACGAAAGGATTTGTTGCTTATGAGGCTCATCATGGTATAGACGTCAATTATCGACGTTTTTCTGTGACCATATCTTCTACCCAAGGGGAAGTTTTTGGAGCAATTAATGCCTATACAGCATTTTCAGAAATTTATGTTGATGATATCTGGGTAGACAATGCTTATCGTGGTAAAGGATATGGTAAGCAGTTATTGCTTGCTCTTGAACATCATTTCAAAGGTCAGGGGTTTAATAATATCAATTTAGTGACCAGTGCTTTTCAAGCGCCGGAATTTTATAAAAAATGTGGTTTCACGGCCGAATTCACAAGAATAAATAAAAAAAATCCTAAATTAAGTAAGATTTTTTTCGTCAAGTTTTTTAACGAAGAGTCAGAAACACAAGGCATTCTTAAGACAGCTCATGGTGAATAGAAATCAACTAAACACACTCTATTAAAGCATGATCGTACTCAATCATTTTTTTCAATAGAATAGTCTTCTCATAATCACTGCCTCTATGAACACTAATACCCCCATCATAGAGCTCACCCCAGTAGGTAAACGGCCAATATTCTCCATGCGATTTCATTAACCATCCTAATACCCTCACAAAGCAATATCCATGACATTCACATCATGTCCTTTAAATTTATCCATCCCTATCCTGTTCCACCCTAGTTTGGAATAATAATTCGGTAATGTAGGATCAAAAGTAAATAGATATAACTGGCTAAAACCCAGCTGTTTCGCTTTTTGCTTCATAGCATTGATAAGCTTGGGAGCAATGCCTTTTTGTTGATAGTCAGGATGCACAACAAGAGAGCCTAACCACAGTGCTAAATTAGGACGAATACCATCATTGTCTCGTAAACTACACATTCCTATAGGCTTATCATCACAAAATGCAACAAGCGTTAATAGTGTTGGTTTTCATTTAAGTGTTCTTGAAAACGCGCTATAACACGCTCAATAGGAATATCAGGAACCCATATGCTACCACCGATTTTGACACCCCTATTTTTTGTAAAAATTCTCAGCCCCTAGATCGCTCTTTATCTGGTTTTCCCATGACAACAGGCACGAGAATCTCGAAATAAGTTTTGGTACCACATTTGCTTTTTTCAACTTATCCAGCATATTAGGCGCTACCGGCATACGAATTAACATTTCTGTACCTAAGATCTTTTAGACACAAAAGTAAAACATAACAAACCTTTGGAGTAGAATTAATTCTCATGTTAGACGTTGACGCAATTCATCCATTTTTTGAGCCGCTTCAATCCCTTTTATGGGCAATCCCGCTGGATCTAATAAACCTAGTTGTGCTAGTACGCTTGCTTGATCCCAATAAATATGTTCATGAGTTACTTTGCCACGAGAAAATCCGACAATAACAACCAAAGGAATTTCAACCCGTTTCCCTGTTGGCGGTATGTTAGGAAGCATCCAACCTATTTCGGTGGCGTGAGTAAATTTAAAAATGATTTCATCCACCAGTTGATGCTCATCAATAGTCCGTGAAACAGGAATCATCTCACTATCAGGCGGGAAAAATTTTCCTGCAGGAATTAACGTACGATAGAAATGCTGAACCCCTTGCAAACCAATTCCACCAATAGTAGTGGGAATATTGTTTATATGAGGGTCAGGAGTCATCGTCGCCAAGGTTGTATCTAAATCCCTCCGCAGCTCGGCATCAACATGCTTTTGAAATGCATCAAGAAGCGCCTGTTTTTCTACTGATAGTGTTACCATACTGCTCCCTGAATGTATTCCATGAAATAAACAGCACTTTACTTATTCCTCACTGTGTGAACCTTAGGGAAGACATAAGCTAAAAAATGAATGTCTTAATGTTAATGAGGATAAGTTACCTGGGCACAAATTACTGACTGGCCGCGCGTTCAATTTCCTGTCCACCCTGGGATACGTCTTTACCAAACCCCTTGACGGTATTACACCCACTCAACAATAAAAACGTAGAGCATAGTAATCCGATAAATAATTTTGTCATTTTGTTCATAAACAAGTTCCTTCTTATTAATTTAATTTTTTATTATAAAGCGAAACTGGATGCTTCGTAAATCTTACAAAAAATCACTCTCCTGACTGGTCAATATTTAGTTTTTTATTTTATCGGTTTAAATTTGGTGACTGAATAGCCATTAATAACGATGATAATAAAGCCCTGAAACACTCGCTGGAAAAGTTCTGCCAAAACAAGCAAGCACTCCTTTACGTTTTCATGGGTTGGCCTTTGAGATAACAAATCAAAATGCATAGAAAACTGGACGATCTTTTTATGCAAAACCACATTTTCACGAACAATTTTTTCTCGTGTAGCCAATCGTCTAAGCATGACTGCGGTATCTTTTCCCAATACTCCCAAATCTTCTGGCAGGGCAAATGCAGCAGGAGCCATTATTACATCTTCTTGTTGTTCAGGCTCACTAATACAGAAAGCATTTGCTTGGTTTTTTCTGGCCGTTATTTTTAGTCTGTCAGTATCCACGCCATATTGATTTAGTACTTTATCTAATTCAAAAAGCACGCCATCCAAATATATTTCTTGCTCAGATAATAAATACCGTCCTATCGAGTCAAATGACATGATCGCCTCCATCATTTTTTTTGCTTCATGGGGATGCGATTGGGCCAGTTGATCAAGCAACTGCATTGTATAATAAAAACCTAAATCAACATCGACGGTCTTTTGCTTTTTATCTAACACTTTTTTATATTTGTTTTGCTCATAAACAAGCAATCCTATCGCATAAGCTGCTAGATTTTCCTGAACCGCTTTAAAGGCTAATCCTTGTTTGATTTCTATAAGTGTTGTTTGTGATGGCATTTATAAGTCTACTATGATTTTTTTTTATCCAAAAGCGTAGCATGCTTGTCAAATATCCACAATGGATACAAAAAACCGCAACCCTAAATGAGTATGTAATTGACTCACTACGATGCATAGGCATGATACAAAAATATTTAGCTCATCTGGCTAGTAGTTATACATTCTTTTTAAAATAAATTTTCAGCCAAAGTCTAGGGTCCACTGACATTTCATTTCACGGTTGCAAATTCAACTGATTGTGCGCCATTTTGTGTTTGAATGAGGCGAATAGCAAGCTCTATTTAACGAATTCAAACACAAAATGGCGCACAATCATCCAAATTTTCGATTCGCAAAATGAAATGTCAACAGCCCCTATTTGCAGATAAGTAAATTAATGATACTAATGTCATTAATATTTCAGGAATATTAATGACATGTTAAAATTTTTAACAGCCATCTCCTACCTTTTGCTTGCTGCCTGCATGATGGTTGGCCCGAATTATAAGGAACCCAAAGTAAAAGTTGCCGATCGTTGGCTACAAACCCATAAACGTTCACCCGTTACTGAAGCCCCCCCAAAAAATGCCAATTGGTGGAATGTATTTCATGACTCTACCCTCACCTCGTTAATTAATCAGGGTTACCATAATAACATATCCTTACAAATTGCCGGTGTGCGAGTACTGCAAACCAGAGCGCAACTTGCGCAATCGGTTGGTGAACTCTATCCACAACAACAGGCAATGACGGGGAATTACACGTATCAACGCATTGGTGGTGGATCATTAGAAACGCTCTTACCCTCGAGCTTTGAGACAGCATCACTAGGGTTTTCAGCCAGTTGGGAGCTTGATTTTTGGGGGAAATACCGAAGAGCCATCCGTTCAAATGATGCCGCCTTCTTAGCGTCTGTTGCAGCCTACGACAATGCGTTGGTCACTCTCACGGCAGATATTGCCAGTACCTACATGAACATTCGCACCTATGAGGAACTTATCAAAGTAACCAAAGCAAATATTCAATTGCAATCTACAAGTCTTAAAATTGCCAAATCTCGTTTCAAAGCCGGTCAAACCAGTTTATTAGACGTCCAACAAGCACAAACGGAACTTGCTCAAACACAGGCTAATCTTCCTACCCAGCTTAGTAATTTGCAGCATTATAAAGATGTATTAGGTGTATTGCTTGGTATTGTTCCGACCGAAGTAAACAGTTTACTCGTAAAAAACCATGGTATCCCCAAAGCTTCAAAAACCGTAGAAGTTGGCATTCCCAAAGAAACATTGGCACAAAGACCGGATATTCATCAAGCCCGGCTGGAAGCCATCGCTCAATCCGAAGCCATAGGAGCTACGAAAGCAAATCTTTACCCCGCATTTTCATTGGCCGGTACGTTTGTTTTTTCCTCAACGAACATTGGCAACTCATCCATCAGTGATATGTTTAACTGGGCAAATCGAACCATCACTGCAGGCCCTTCATTCACTTGGCCTCTGCTTAATTATGGACAAATCACCAACGCTGTACGCATGCAAGATGCCGTGTTTCAAGAGGCACTGCTAAAATACGTCAATTTGGTGTTGCAAGCACAGCAAGAAATACAAGACAATATCACTCGCTACATTGAGGCTAAAAAAACAGAGCGTTCTCTTACTCTTGCCAATAATTCAGCCATTCAATCCACAAAACTGGCATTAATCCGATATAAAGAAGGGGAAACCGATTACACAACTGTACTTACTGTAGAACGGCAACAACTTCAGGTGCAAACGTCATTAACCAATGCAAAAGGTGATGTTGCACAAGCTTTAATCGCCCTTTATCGTGCCTTGGGTGGTGGTTGGCAAATTCGCGGCTGCAATGATATTGTTCCACAACAGATTAAGAGAGAAATGGCTGCCCGCACCAACTGGGGTAATTTGCTGCAACCACAAAATCATATGCCGCCTGCAACGAATGAGCAGAAAATAAAACAACTTTATCTACCGAATTGGTGATGGACCATGACTCAGGATAAGACATTAAAAACAATAAAAACCAGCGCCATAATTTTTGCTATCTTGCTGATTGTTTACTTTTTTTTATTTCACAAAACGAAAAGCGATGCACCAGTTAGACAACCTCCAGTCGTTATCGTTAAAAAACCAGTATTGGCTGAGATGGCTGAGTACATCACCGAAACGGGTAATACCGTTGCTTACAACTCAGTAAATCTGGTTGCACGGGTCGAAGGCTACCTTAATAAGATATCGTTTATCGATGGAACTTTCGTCAAAAAAGGGCAAGAATTATTTGTTATCGAACCTGAGCCTTACCTGGAGAAATTAAAGGAAGCGCAAGCTTCAGTAGCCGCACAAAAAGCAAACCTTGCTTATAATAAGGCGGAATACGCTCGTCAGCAGCAAATGTACAAAGAAAATGCAACATCTCTAAATAGCGTGGAGAAGTGGCTTGCCAAACGTGAAGAGTCTGAGGCCGATGTAGCGAAAGCCGAGGCAAATGCTGAGAATGCTAACATTACATACAGCTATACTCATGTTCTTGCTCCTTTCGATGGACGCATTGGCCGCCATCTGGTCGATGCAGGAAATTTGGTTGGTAATGGCAAAGCCACCGATTTAGCAACGATTGAACAAATTGACCCCATTTATGTTTATTTCAATGTCAACGAACTGGATTTAATTAAAATCCGCACAGCAGCACGTGCTCGAGGCTTTAAACCATCCGACATCAGTAAAGTTCCTGTGTATGTCGGCATGCAAAATGAAACAGGATTTCCACACGAAGGACGGCTTGATTTTGTGAATACTGGTCTTAATGCATCAACAGGCACCATGGAGTTTCGCGCCGTTTTACCCAACAAAAACTATACGTTAGTCCCTGGTCTTTTTGTACAAATACGAGTTGCTTTATCCAAACCCTCTCCTAAATTAACAGTACCGGATACTGCCATTCAATCGGATCAAATTGGTCCTTATCTACTGGTGGTTGATAAAAACAATGTTGTTGTTCTGAAACGAGTGGAAATAGGCAGTTTAGAGCAAGGCATGCGTGCTGTCCTTAAGGGACTTGATGCCCAAGATAATGTTATCGTCAGTGGATTGCAGAATGCCACACCTGGCAATCCAGTTACTCCTCAATCATCCTCATGAGGAGGCATAGCCATGATTTCTAAATTTTTTATTGAACGGCCGGTACTAGCAAACGTCATCGCATTATTGCTGGTTTTTCTTGGCTTGATTTTCATTGCTGTTTTGCCTGTATCACAATATCCAGCGATTGTCCCCCCCACAATCCAAGTGACGACGAACTATCCTGGCGCTGATGCCAAAACCTTAATCAACACCGTTGCACTTCCCATTGAGCAACAAGTCAATGGGGTAGAGAATATGCTCTACATGCAATCAACCAGTACCAACAGCGGTAATTATAACTTGATCGTGACCTTTGCTATTGGTACTGATCTCAATTTTGCCCAGGTGCTTGTGCAAAATCGTGTGCAAGCAGCCATGGCGCAATTACCACAACCAGTCCAACAACAAGGCGTACTTGTACAACAAAAATCCACCAATATTTTGCAGTTTATTACCCTCACATCCGAACATGGTGAGTACGATGGATTATTTCTTAACAATTACGCCACCATCAACATGCAAGACGAGTTATCTCGATTACCCGGTGTAGGCAATGTAATCATTTTTGGCTCGGGCTCGTATGCCATGAGAATCTGGCTTGATCCTAAAAAAATGCGGGCTTTTTCTTTAACGCCACGTGAAGTACTTGAAGCCATCAGCAATCAAAATAAGGAAGTCTCCGCTGGACAAATTGGCAACCCGCCCACTGCAGGCATACAGGCTTATCAATTGACCCTAAATGTCCCGGGTCAGCTTGCTGACCCACAGGAGTTTGGCAATATCATCATTAAATCACAAGCCACTCAACCGGATGAAAATGCGAATGCCAGCAATAGTGCACAAATCATACGTGTTCGTGACGTCGGTCGGGTTGAACTTGGCTCCTCTAATTACAATCAGCTTGCCAAATTCAATGGTAAACCGACGGCTGCTATTGGAATATTTCAGCTCCCCGGAGCCAATGCTTTGGAAGTAGCCAATGAAGTGCGCAAAACGGTCGATAAAATGGCAAAAAAATTCCCGCCGGGAATGAAGTACTCCATTCCTTTTGACACAACAATTTTTGTAAAAGCTTCAGTCGATGAAGTGTATAAAACACTCTTTGAAGCAGGTATTTTAGTACTACTGGTCATTGTTACGTTCCTACAAAATTTTCGTGCGACTTTAATTCCTGCAACAACGGTTCCGGTAACCATTATTGGCACCTTTATTGCCATGTTCATGCTGGGTTACAGCATTAACTTACTGACGTTATTTGCCCTGGTATTAGCGATTGGTATTGTGGTTGACGATGCAATTGTTATTGTGGAGGGAGTGACCCAACATATTGAACGCGGGATGCCGCCCAAAGAGGCAGCCATTAAAACCATGCAGGAATTATTTGGACCAATTCTTGGCATTACGTTGGTCCTCATGGCCGTGTTTTTACCTGCTGGGTTTATGCCTGGTTTAACGGGTTCTATGTATGCTCAATTTGCTTTAGTCATTGCCGCAACAGCATTTATTAGTGCCATTAACGCGATGACGCTAAAACCGACCCAATGCGCCTTATGGCTCAAACCTATTGATGAAAGCAAACCAAAAAACGTTTTTTTCCGTACCTTTGACCGAATCTACAATCCCCTGGAAGCGGCCTATGTGCGATTCATGGATCGCCTGGTACATCACAGTGGTCGCGTGTGTTTACTTGGGATTCTTTTGGTTGCTTGCGCCATTTTTGGCTTAAGCCGTATCCCTACAGGATTTATCCCAATTGAAGATCAGGGTTATATTGTTTTGAGTGTCTTACTGCCTGATGGTGCGAGTTTGCAACGCACGGAAAGAATTTTGGACGAACTCAGTAAAAAAGCAGCCAAGGTAGATGGAGTTGAAAATGTTATCGCCATTGACGGCATCTCACTCCTGGATAATAACGCCAGCCTCTCAAATGCCGGTGTTCTGTATGTGATGTTTAAGGATTGGAGTGTACGAGGCAAAAAAGAAGATTTACTGGCCATGTATGAAAAATTTAATGATATTGCTGCAAATACACTCGATGCAAAAGTATTAGTTGTCGTGCCTCCGCCAATCCAAGGTCTAGGATTATCAGGTGGTTTTCAGATGCAAATTGAATTACAGGATGGCACGTTTGATTACCAAAAATTACAAAATATCACAGATCAGATCATTAATTATTCTAATCAATGGCCAGAAGTACAGAAATTGATGACCTCTTTTCGCTCCTCAGTACCGCAATTGTTAGCACCCATTAATCGAACAAAAGCAGAGTCCTTAGGTGTTTCCATTGGAGATGCCTTTGATACCTTACAAACCTATCTTGGCTCTTCTTACGTTAATCTTTTTACAAAATTTGGACAAGTATTCCAAGTGTATGTGCAAGCGGATGCTGCTTCACGTATGACCATCGAAGACATGCGTAATTATTATGTAAAAAATCAGTCAGGCGAAATGGTACCTCTTGGCACGCTCACCGATGTTGCCCCAACTGTCGGGCCTGGAATTATCTCTCTTTATAATCTTTACCCTTCCAGCAGCATCAATGGCATGGCGGGAGCAGGATACAGTTCGGGTCAAGCCATGCAAACCATGGAAACGTTGGCGCGTCAATTATTGCCGGCCGGATTATCTTACGAGTGGACAAGTACGGCTTATCAGGAAAAGATAGCCGGAAATATGAGTTACTACATATTTATTTTATCGCTGATTTTAGTGTATATGATTTTAGCTGGACAGTATGAAA
Organism: Legionella nagasakiensis; assembly: GCF_900639915.1. GTDB lineage: Bacteria > Pseudomonadota > Gammaproteobacteria > Legionellales > Legionellaceae > Legionella_A > Legionella_A nagasakiensis. Next base: position 170,123 of record NZ_CAAAID010000005.1, on the reverse strand, counting down.
ACTGGCTTACGCCAGCATCGATTATTTTTAGTGTGCCATTGGCATTAATTGGTACCGTATTGATTTTATCTATTTTAGGCTTGGCTAATAATATGTATACACAAATCGGTATATTACTGCTAATCGCCTTGGCTGCCAAGAACGCCATCCTGATTGTTGAGGTAGCGCGGGAACAACGGCTATTTCATAATAAATCGATTACGGAAGCAGCCGTACTAGGAGCAAAAACACGTTTTCGCCCTATTCTGATGACCTCTTTTGCATTTATTATGGGGGTGATGCCTTTAGTCTTTGCCAGTGGCGCAGGCGCTAATGCCCGGCGTTCTATTGGTATTGCTGTAGCTAGCGGTATGCTGGCGTCTACTTGCCTTGCCGTCGTGTTTGTCCCAGTTTTTTATGTACTGATACAGAACTGGCAAGAGCAACGACGTCTGAAAAAAGAAAAACACTCATAAAACAATGAAAGACCACCGCTTATTTCCCATTCTGGCCTTTTTTACGTCATACTATTTGTACCTTACCCCTGTAATTGATATGTTTTAGAACATGAAGTACAATGTGTAATCTTATGGCGCAGCTAAATTAAAATAGAGTTCTCCTCGTAACAATAAGGCATTATATCAAGCAAAACCTATTCTTCCCTTTAGTTAGGAGGGATATAAAGTCTGTTGTTAAAAAGGAAAGCAATCTCTAAATAATTAAATGTAAGGCAGCAAAAGATAAGAGTTGATTGTTTATAGGATCTTGATGTTCAGACCGAAGAAAAAAATTGTGGAAGAAGAATTTAAATCTGTCCAACAAGAATTTAAAATGCGTCATAAAGAATTTTTTGAATCCCAATTAGCATGTCAGCTTCTTCATCATCCGAAATTATTTCCTTCCATTAAAAAAGTATCGGACGCAATTTATCTTTTAATAACACAAAATAAAGAAATCCTATTAAAGATTCTTACAAAAAATAAAACCATCACTGAAGAATTATTAGATGAGAAATACTATGGCCGCTTAGAATTTATGGATTCTTCTGTTTCTCTCACAGAAGAATCCATCCTGCAAAAAATACAGGAAGTACTCTGCTCTGACCAAAATAATATAAGCCAAATTCTGCAAATTCATGTCGTCTTTATTCATAGGCTATTTGATGAGCTCATCAAGCAAACCGATCCAGAAGATACCCAGGGAATCGCCACGAAAAAAATGACCTTAGTCAATCAAATTTTTTCTGAAACTCTTTTTCGGGATCGGGCAAGAAAAGAAGTAAATAGTAATCCTCCTCTTACCAGACGATTAGGCATTACACGACACCCTGTGTTTAATAAACTTGCCGGTGTTTGTGAGGAAGCCCATAAACGCGCAATTGATCGATATGAAATTGATTCCAGCTCCATTTTTTATAAAAACACAATAGGGAAAACCATTCCAAAGGTGGCAGGGCCTTCGGGCCACACAGGAGCGTTGTTATTAGGGGCCAAGCTGTATGGTGATCTCACTGCAGAAGAGTTACATCAGTATGCAATTGCTTGTTTCGTATTTTTGACCACCGGTGGCAATCATAGTTTTCATGAAGTGATGATTGTCGCCAATCAAGTAGGTATCCCTTATCGAGAAAATGATTATTTGCATAATCTCCCTTCTTCCATAACAGATACCGAATTTTTCAAAAAGTTTTCTGATGAATTTCCACAATATTTCCAAGAAGATGATACACCCCCCTCTTCTCCAAAACGTGCCTTATAGCTTGTCATCATGATTGTCTGCAGTATTGTATTCATTACATTTTATTAAATGGAATATAAAAAATTATTTTTAACTATAAAGTAGATACTTACCTTTAGTTAACTTATAAATAATAATGTTATCTATAAAAATATCCCATTGAAAGGATGACTGATTGTGAGCCAATTTTTTCTCTTTACAATCGTAGGTTTTATCGCTCAGATTGTTGACGGTGCATTAGGTATGGCTTACGGCGTAATAAGTACTGGCGTTTTGGTTAGTTTTGGAATTCCACCTATGGTGGCCAGCGCATCCGTGCATACGGCAGAAATTGCAACCACAGGCATTTCAGGATTTTCCCATGCTATGTTTAAGAATATTGATTACACTTTATTCAGACGCTTGGCAATCCCAGGCATTATAGGCTGTATCATTGGCGCTTATTTATTAACGCGCATACCTGAAAATATAGCAAAGCCATTCATTGCTGCATACTTAATCATCATGGGAGGATTTATTTTATACAGAGCATTTCAAGGAGGAAAATTATCACATGTTCTTAAAAATTTTATTGTAAAAAAAGTTAAAACTCATAAGTTACCATCCGATGAAGCCCGTGGCTTAATCCCTCTTGGATTGGTCGGCGGTTTTTTTGATGCGACAGGGGGCGGAGGATGGGGACCGATTGTCAATGCAACCCTTCTAGCACAAGGCACAACCCCTCACTGTACGATCGGCTCTGTCAATCTAACAGAATTTTTGATCACAATCAGTGTTTCGACCACATTCCTCTTCACAATAGGAATTTCCCATTGGTCTATTATCTTAGGATTAATTGTTGGTGGAGCCGCAGCAGCACCCTTGGCAGCCATTATTGTTCGATATATTCAACCACGCATTATCATGTTACTGGCAGGCAGTATGGTTATACTACTTGGTATTCAAATGATTATCAGACTTTTTTTATGAACGTTCCATTTTATACTGTGTTAGAAAAAACAGAGGGTCTGTCAACAGACCCTAAAGTAAAGTGACAATAAAAGTGATTTCGGCTAATCTTACAAGCATTAATCATATCTTTACAAGGAATGTGAAATGTCAATACCGGTTACTACCAGCGATATCATTGAAGGACATCCTGTCAAACAATATTTGGGAGTCGTTCGTGGTATTGTAGTTCGGTCTCCAACAATAGCACAGGGGTTTATGGGTGGATTAAAATCAATCGTTGGAGGAAAGATAGGCGCTTATACTCAAATGTGCGAACACGCACGGGAAGAGGCACATCAACTTATGTTAACGCATGCTCAAGAACTTGGCGCTAATGCTGTCATTGCCATGCGCTATGATACAGGGGAACTTGGCCAAATCGGAACTGAAGTATTATGTTATGGAACAGCTGTTATTATATGATATCGTAGATTCACAGGCACAGCTAACATTTTGTCTTAACTCACTTGCATTGCTTACCTGTTAGTACACATCTTTGCTCAATCCAGACTTGTAATTTTTATACTAAAATTAAATCAAATAGAGTTTAAGATTTACAATAAGGATAATAGGATGCCTAAAAAAGTCTTTTTTTCGTTTGCCGGCACCGGGGACACTGCAGTTAATATGAGCGCACTCCATGAACAAAAACCTTTTGGTGAAAATGTCATTCGAATTTATTTTAATGGTTGTCAGGATAGTAAAATAGGTGGCGCACCTCCCGGCATAGGTTATCTTGCTCCTGATCTTAATGTTGTTGCCAGTAAACTTCGCACCTGTTTCACAGAAAGTGGAGAACTTTCACTTGCAGCGCTAAAAAAACAATTTGGCAGCTCCATTATCATTAAGGGAACCGACGCAGAACTTGATCGTGTGGCCATTGATGACATTCATCTGCAAGGCTTCAGCCGCGGGGCAGTAACCACTTTCGCCGCCGCCCGTCATTTAGATGATCTTAATATACCAATCTCTCTTATCGCCGAAGATCCTGTGCCAGGAAACACAAAATATCATGCTGTAAAATCTTCTTCCGAGTTTTATAAAAATCGAGATTTACGGGCATGCAGAAACCTGCGCCATGCGGAAGTCATATTAGGCGTTTATGATAAAAAAGTGAACCCGCTACACAATAAATATTTTAGACAGATGGCTCCTCTTTTTAGCGCGGACTGTCGGCATTTTATTTATACGGTGCCTAAAACTCATCACGTTGAATTTTCCCGCAAAGCAGGCAATCATGTGTTTGATTATTGCACTAACATGGGACTCACTACACGTGCTTTAGCATACGATGAAATGTCCGACCGTATGTTTTATATGCCCAAAATATTTCAACAAAAATTTCACGCAGGCGTTGTTGGTCGCCTACAACTTTCTTCACGCTATAAACACGCTTTATTTAGAGAAGTATCTAGATCCAGAGATACACTCACGATGGATGGAGCCGTTAAAATTGGCCAAGCATTATACGCTCTGGATCGCGCCCCTCATTTTCCTGATAAAGACCAATTATATAGAAAAATCACAGAACTGACGTCTAATGAAGGGAAAGCGCTTCGAGAATTTACTATTGAATTTGAAAACATTCTTCAATATTTTTTCTCAAAGGATGAACCTGCTGCGTTAGATGATGTCCGCAAAGAAATTTATAGGCTAGTTAATCAATATCCCTGTGAAACAGCCGACCACCACCAGAAACAAGCCTTGATGGAAAATATTTTAAAATCAATAGAAACTCTGAAAGGCAACATTCCTGCCAAACAGTTCGCTGCTTTACAGGCAAGTATGATGCACTTCATGAAAGAAAATGTTATTTTTCATCTGGATCTGGCAAGATATCTTGATGAAACAGAAACCTACAAGGCAACTCCATGCCGCGTTATCGATGATGTAAATCCTTTTGCCGATATAAAGAGCGCAAGAAGTGCAGAAGAACTGGCCACCATCCTTTATCACATGTCAGAACGTTCCAGAGCAGCCGCTTATGAGGATATTGCTCCTTTACTTTCGAGTCTTGTCAAAGACGCAAATCAACTAGCAGATATTCTTCGTTTTCTTCCCCCAACTAAAATCGAACAAGCTCTTAAAAAGAGTGAAATCAAGGGATTAATCAAAAATTTGGAGGATGTTAACGTCGTTATGGAAAAACTATTTACTTATGCACAACGAAAACAAGTATTTCAAGCAATGCTTGACACATTAAAAACTCCAAGTTTTGAAGAAGCTGGTCATTTAATGCAATATTTATCTACAGACAAATGCAGAATATTTCTTACTAATGTTCCCTTCGACAGCTTCCATGCAGAATCAAGTGATGATGTTTTAAGATTTTTTGAAAAATTGAATACCAAGCAAATAAATGCCATATTACCTTTAATCGAAAAACAGTTAACCGATTACGTCAAAGATAAAATGGAGCCTACCGCAAGAGCAACCCTATGTAGTTATTTGACCAATAAAATAGAGGGAGAATCCAATGCCGGATTATTAACAAAGGTGTTTTCAGAAGTTCATCAACGAAAACAACTACAACATGAGCTAAAAGCAAAAATATCTGATATTCGTAGTGAACTGCTTGATGATACGGCGGACAGATCATCTATATCCCATGGAGCTTAATCATGATAATACGATGATTATTTTGGAGCGGGCCTGTCTTCTTCTTTATTCTCCTCACGTTCTAATTCTAAGTGCCTCCGCATTTCTTTATACATTTTTTCAGTAGACGTTGACGTTGAAAAGAGTCTGCTAAAAAAGTTTGGATCTCGCTTTTTATGTAAAACCTCTTTATTTATTCTTTCATGTTCATTGATTTTTACTAAAAGATCGCTTGCAGACAACCTGTTTTCCCCGACCAGTGATTTATATAAGTCTTTTAATTTATCAAACTTTTTACGAGTTTCAGGATCTTCCGGTTTTATTTTAGGGATTTTTTCCAGCCTTGCGTATAATTTTTCTAATACATATTGTTGTTGAGCGGATAAATCAGGACATGTATTGGGAGGGGGCGGCAGAATATAAAAACTATCCTTATCCGGCTGGCCCGCGCGCAATTTGCTTTTATAATCCGGTTCAATAAAAAAATAGCGGGACACATTGGTTTTAAAACCCAAAATCGATTCAAGAATATTAAGCGCAGTCGTTCGGCAGGTATTGCTGACATGCAAGCTTTGCGCACCAGTCACAGTAGCCGAAGGCTCAGCAGAAGGGTCTCGATGATACCCTGCACTCTCGAGTGTTCGATATATTAAGGTTATCCTATCCGAATCCGCTTCACCCTCCTTAGGTACATAACATTCTATTCTAGAATTGGATTCTCTTTCCACAGCGTCCCGAATGGCTGGATTAGCAAGCTGCCTTTTTTCAATGTCTCCAATTAATTCCAGAAACTGTTTAAATTGCTCATAATTGATAGCATACGCTTTATAATTAACGTCTGCCTTATGATCCTTGCCACGAGCAATCCCTTCATCGGCAAGCCTTGCCATAGTTTGACTGGCAATTGCTTTTCTCGCCATGGTGACTTGACTTGCAAAATCAGGGTCAATGTCATTCGTCTTCCCGACTCTTGCCAATAACTGCGGCGAACCATCCTCACCAACCACCCCAAGCATGAGAAAACTATGTATTCCTTGCTTGGCGATTGAGATAAAAAATTCACTATCTCGTCTGACGCTTAAATCACTAGGCATGTTTCTATCCAATAAAAAATCAATTTATTGAATAATTATAGAACATAAAGATTATTATTTTATTAAATAGAAAATTTTATAAATATACAAAGTAAATGTACTAACCACTTTTTGTAGCTGTCAAAGGTACACCAGCAGAAATATTAGCCATCGCTTTTTGCAAAACAGGAACATCCAGCATCAACTCTCCCTCTTTGCTTAGCCAACCAAGCGCTTTTAATACATGACGAGTTCGTGTACCGCCTTCCTGAAGCGCATGGCGCAGTATTTTCTCCAGAGAAGCCTGTTTATAATCAAGTCTAGAGCGTTGCAAAGAATAAAAAAAGCCCTGCTTATCTTTATCAAGAGACGCTTCATACTGCTTGCGAAAACAGGCAAGCAATGCTTCCTCAGAACACGCTTTTTGGGGTTTTAAAACTCGATCGGGTTCCAGGAGCTCATACCGCGTTGATAAGCGCGAATAGAAATGATAAGCCAACAAAGCATGCATATCTGCCGAAGGATGCAAGTCATCATAAAACATGTATCCACTGGCAGGGGAAAAACCATCGGATGGGTCATCAAAATCGGCAGATTCTGTATAGGCAGTTGCTCGTTTTGCAGGGTCAAAATAATACCGTGACGGATTTTGATAGATGTCTGAGAATTCAGTATTTACATCAAAAACATCCACGACACAATATGGATAATCACGGTTCAATTGCTCACAAGCGTTCTGTAATTGTGTGTTGAAATACAGGGAACACCGCCTGGCTTCTTCACGTTCTTTCTCGGATTTTGCCTGAAAGCGAGGGGTTAGCGATAAGTCGGGCAGGTTAAATAAAACAAAATGTCGATAGCCTGCGGCCATGAGTTTTTTAACATTTTGGATTCTTGCTGCAATCGCTTTATCCACTTCCTCGATGGAAGGTTTTGCATTAACGGTTACTAAGTCGTTAGCACCAGACCATTCAACGACAAGTGTTTCTGCTTTTTGTTGATAAGAAATATGATGTTCTTTATCATACTGTAAAATCTTTTTTCTCATATCCGCCAAAGCAGACAATATAATGCGGCTGAAAAAACGGGTAATGCTTGAGCTAAGTGTCCAACCGTAATCATGTGACATTAGTCCACCTTCACAATAACTCCTTACCCACACTTTGCCACGGTAATTAACAAATCGATCATCATCGAGCGAGTAACTGTCATAAATTGCATGCAAAATACGCTTATCACGTGCGATCACCGCGTCCGCAATATCCGTATCATCCATATGCCGTTTTTTTTGCAATCGTTTAATTGTAAAATCACTGGCGATGCTTGCTGTGACATGGTCGCTCCATACCAAACCATTTGTAAAGCGCCCATCTGGTGAGTATTTATTCAGTCCGCTTATATAACTCATGGGAATACAGCCAAATAAGAATCGCTTGTTTAATGTCCCGCGATCTGAAAGACTATCGCCCATCATAATGATGTGTTTGATTTGAATAGGTTCCATGGCTGTTGTCATTGCCAATGAATGTTGCGTCCCTAATGCCACCATAAATACCCTCCATTACCGTGTCCAACCATTAAGAATAGTACAATTTTTAAGTAACAACTATTTTTTAACATTTAGGTGAAATTCGACTACAGACATGAATTCAATGGTTCAGAATAATCAACCGAATGTGAGCAAGAGATTTCATAGGCTTCGTCTAAAAAACAACGTTCATAGGAAACAGAACGGCAAAATCCACTTGTCATAGCATCAATCGCTCTTTGTTCCTGCTCGCATTGAGCATATTCGTTAAATATTTCCACAACGTGTTGTGTTGCGATTCTGAATGATGGGCTTGAATATGTTTGGAGCCAATTTTTATAGAGATGATTGCCGGGCAGTAATACCGTGGGCATTTGCTCGCCCAAGCTGCAATAAATCCAAAAGCAAGGGATACAACCTGCGATTGCCGTGGCAAGGGAAGCATGTTCTGCACTCTCATGAAGATGCATACGATACGCTTTAATGATTGGTGATTCTGTTCTAGCTGGATGAGAGGAAAAAAATAGATAGGGAGATGGCTTTAAGTATTTTTGTAACAACGTTTGCTCTGTACGTATCATTTTAGTGGCGAGACGTTCAAATTTATATTGCTGTTCTTTATTAGGTAAACGCTTGGTAATAACCATCAAGGTTTTAGCAAAATGATGAAGATAAATTTGATCTTGCATCACAAAATGTCTAAAAGCCGCTGGAGGCAATGTGCCACGATATAAATTACGATTAAATGGATGAGTATATATTTTATGCACGTTCGCTTCAGCGGCACGCAGCATGTGTTGCAAGATGAGCACGTAAATCTTCCAAAAAATAAAAATGATCAACAGGGCCATGGCCATGACCGATGTGAAGATGGCTTGCTGACGCAAGCGCATTAGTAAGATAGTGTTTTGCAAATCCAATTGCGACGTCTAACGATTCTCCCAGCGCTAAAAAAGAAGCAATTGCCGCCGATAAACTGCAGCCAGTTCCATGGGTATTTTTAGTAACAATGCGCTTGGAATGAAACCATGTCATGGTTTGTGTTTTTATAGAATAAAATACGTCAGAAGCCTGTGAAGAATTTAAGTGGCCACCCTTGAGTAAGACATTTACGCCATAGGCTTCTGCCATCGTTTTTGCAGCATCAACCATCTCATCCATGGTTGCAATAGCAACGTTCAATATCTTTTCTGCCTCAAACAAATTCGGGGTAAGCAAATGAACGTTTGGGAAAAGTCTGCTCTTAAGATACGAAAGCGTTTCTATTTTAAGCAACGGAGAACCATTTTTTGCCACCATCACCGGATCGAGTACAACATGCCTAGGTTTGTACACTTGAAGAGCTTGGGCTACCACATCAATGACTTCCATATTGTGTAGCATGCCAATTTTCACACTAGCCATGTTTAAATCCTGACAAACTGAATCAAGTTGTTGTTGAATAAAAGAAGCTGGCACGTCTAAAATAGCCTGCACACCTTGGGTATTTTGCGCAACAAGCGCAGTAATGACGGAAGCAGCGTAACATCCTGTTGCTGAAATCACTTTAATATCTGCCTGGATTCCGGCACCACCCGAAGGATCAGTTCCAGCAATGGTCAATACGCATGGATAGTTTTTTTTATTCATCGCTTTTCTCATGTGAATATTGATACAACGCATCCAGAAAATGCATTTTAAAAGAACCAGGTCCTTGCACCTTATCAGCAGCCAGCTGGCCACAGGCACCATAAAATCGTGCTGCGGCTTGTGCCGCCACATAATAATCGTTATAGACAGCACAAAAAGCCGCAATAACTGCAGTAAACAAGCAACCTGTGCCAGTTACATACGGCATGATTTCTGAACCTCCATGAATACAAGCCGACTGAGTCTGGCTAACGATCACATCCATCTCCCCGCTGATTGCAATCACGGCCTGACTTAATGACGCAAGTCGTTGTGCTGCTGAAATTGCTTGCGCGACAGCCTCGGAACTATCTACACCGTTCGTTCTGACGTTTAAGTCAATCAATGCCATGATTTCACTGGCATTACCACGAACCACTGCAATGGAGTTGGAGTCCAGCAATTGCCAGCAAGCATTCGTACGAAGAAGACTCGCCCCTGCTCCCACTGGATCAAGAATAATGGGTACAGTAAGCTGATTGGCAAATTTGCATGCTTTTTGAGCTAAAGAGATAAAATCCGTGTTTAACGTTCCAATATTAATCACAACTGCCCTGGAACATTGCAGTAAAGATTCAAGCTCTTTTTCCGCAAAGCTCATCACCGGTGAAGCACCGATACACAATAAACCATTGGCGACTAATTCGATGGATACATGGTTTGTCAAATTCAAAATCAAAGGTTTTTGTGCTCTTATTTGAGCAATAATCGCCCTATCTTGGCTAATAATGTTCATCAATAATTTTCCTTAATGCGCTTGCAGCTTGTTGATGATCCGTGACCTGATGGACCGCACTAACCACAGCTGCTCCATAAGCGCCGTGTTCAAGAACGGATTGCAGGTTAGACGTGTTAATTCCCCCTATTGCAATGACCGGATGCCTTGATGAGTTTACCAAGGCTCTTAAACCATCTAATTGCCAGATGGTTTTACAATCCGTTTTGGTTAGGCTCGGGAAAACTGCACTAGCGGCAACATAATCAAGACAATCCAATGTATTGGCATACTCCAAGTCTGAAAAGGATTCAATGGATAAACCAATGAGCTTTTGTGAACCTAAATAATCACGAGCCAATATGGGGGAAGCATCAGCCTGTCCCAAATGAACGCCTTCAGCATCAACGGCATAAGCCAGTTCAACGGAATCATTGATGATGAGAGGTACCGACAAAGGTTGTAAAATCGATTTGAGGATTTGAGCCCGGTGGTGTAACTCGGAGAGAGAACTATTCTTATCGCGCAACTGTATTGACGTTATCCCGCCATTCACCGCTTGCTGAATGAACTTCAGATAACTTGAAAATGAACAACCATGAATATGTGTTACTAAACACAATTTGAGTGTGGATATCATCACTCTCCCTCCGCAGGCATTATCCAGTGCAGGTTATAAGGGTGTTTCTCAGCCCTGATTAATTTCAGAGCACCCCTGGTGAATTTTTTTTACATACTAACGAGGCATGATGAAGGAGTCAACGGTTCCTCATTTATTTTTATTTTTCTATCTTGTAGAGCAAGAATTGACATTATTATTCTATTTCGTGTATGCTTATTAGCCATTATTTTCAACAGGTGTTCCTCCAATGCGCAAGTAATTTTCCATTTTTTGTTTTGGCACAAAAACGGAGATTATTCATGCGTAATTTACCTCAGATTTTTCTTAATCATTTATCTTATTCCATCCCTGACACCAGCGTTCGATTTCAGGACGTATCATTTGCTTTTAATCAAAGGCGATATGGCATTGTCGGTGATAATGGAACAGGAAAAACAACCTTATTAAAATTGATTGCCCAATGCATGCTGCCACAACATGGTAGCGTAAAAAGTGCTGGACGCATTGCCTATTGTCCTCAGCAGTATAAACCAACTCACCCCAAAGAACAGATATCCGAACTGTTAGGCATTGCAGATAAACTGCAAGCCCTCCATCGCATTCAACAAGGCCAAATCACCAAAGAAGACTTGCTGCTCGTTGCAGACGACTGGGACATCCATACCAAAGTGGTGCAGGCATTCGCCACCTTTGGGTTGGATGAGCTGAATTTGGCACGCCCTGTCTTAAGTTTAAGTGGTGGGGAAACAACCAAATGTTTATTGGCGCGCGCCATACTTATGAATGCAGATTTCATTTTACTGGATGAGCCTACCAACAACCTGGACAGCCTGGCACGAAAAAAACTGTCCGCCTGGATAAAACAAGCCAAACAAGGGTTTTTAATTGTAAGCCATGACCGTCATTTGCTTGACACCATGGATGAAATTATTGAAATAACGCCAATCAGCGTGAATCATTATGGTGGCAATTATTCATTTTATCAGCAGCAAAAACAAATTCATCAAGCCGCTTTAGAGCAGCAATTACAAGAAGCCAAACACCAAATTCATACAACACAAGGCAGTATTCAACGTTCACGTGAAAAACTCGAGCAACGCCGAAAACAAGGAAAAACATTAAAGCATCAAGGAAAAATTGATAAATTGATGGCAAATTCCATGCGTGGCCGAAGCGAACGAACGCAATCCAGACATACCACGCAAGCCAACAAAATGCAGCAACAAGCAAAAGAAAATATAGCTATGGTTCAATCTAAACTCGAAGTAAAAGAAACCATTCATGCTAACCTTGCGTCAACACGGGTACCTAATGGCAAAATCGTTCTTCGCATTAACTCACTCAATTATGCCTTTCCTCAACAATCTAGCTTATTTCAGGATTTTAATTTGTTTATAACAGGTCCTGAGCGTGTGGCTATAGCAGGCAACAATGGCACAGGAAAAACAACATTAATTCAATTGATCTTAGATCATATTAAAGATTATCAAGGAGACATTTATCTTGGCGTTTCACCGGTTTGTTACTTGGATCAACGGGTACATTTTCTTAATCCCAATCTTTCTTTGGTTGAGAATTTACAAACATGCAATCCTGACATGCAAGTTCAAGAATCCTATGCAGCCCTAGCTTCTTTTAATTTTAGAAATAAAGATGCTGAAAAAACCGTTTGTCATCTTAGTGGTGGCGAACGCTTACGTGCAGGCCTAGCCATCCGTCTTTTATCCAAAATACCCCCGCAATTAATGATTCTAGATGAACCGACTAACCATTTAGATATACGAAGCATTGAGGCCATTGAACAGATTTTACGTCACTATGAAGGAGCATTGATCGTGGTTTCCCATGATCAATCGTTTTTAAACAACCTGGGAATACATCGAACCATTATGCTGGAGAAACACGATGGCTAATAATCACCATGCCCCGCAATCATTAACTGTTTGGGGATTTTTATGGACCATCATCAAGCCATATCGCTGGTGGTATGTGCTCATGCTGCAAGCCCCTTTAGTCACTGCATTTTACGTATTTGCAAATAACTATTCGCTGAAACTGCTGGTTGACGCTTTTTCCAGGGATTCCGTCGTTGGGTATCACCATTTGATTTATCCAATTGCTTTATTTATTACTGCTCAGATTATTTTGGATTTGTCATGGCGAATAAGCAATATTGCAGAATGGAAAGCAGAACCATTCGCACGCCGTAACTTGTTATTAAAAGCCTATAATTATATTCAATATCACTCTTATAATTATTTTCAAAATAATCAAAGCGGTACCGTCATCAGCAAGTTGAAAGGCATCTTGGATGGATATGACAGTGTATTTGCCAACCTTCATCACATCATTGGCAAAAATTTTTGTGTGGTGGTGGTCTCTATTTTTGTTTTGTGGTTAATCAATACGACGGTTTTTCTTTTTATGCTGGTCTGGTGCATCCTTGTCGTGATTATTCTTTACCCCATGGCTTTGCGCTTAAATAGGCTGTCTAATGAAGCAGCTGAAAGCAAGCATCATGTCATTGGGCTTTTATCGGACAACATTACCAATATCTTTTCTTTATTTTATTTTGCAACTCGTAAAATTGAGCTTAAACGCGCAGACTCATTCATGTCAAAAGATTACGTGCCACGCCAAATCAGCATGTATCGTTATGATTTTGTTTTTAATTTTGTCGGCAGCATCATGTATTGGATCATGCTGATTTCCGTTTTTTTATTCATGATTCATTTACGTACAAACGCTTCCATTTCAACTGGAGACTTTATTTTTGTCATGCTAACCGCAATCGCGATTTCTTTTGAATTATGGGGATTTATTTCCGGCATGTGCGAATTTATGAAAGAGATAGGCGATTTCAAATCCTCTTTTTCTATATTAACAGTGCCTCATGCAACCATGGATCGACCCAATGCGATTAATCTTCATGAGATTAAAGGAGCAATAGAATTTAGAAATCTATTCTTTACCTATGAGAGCGGAAGACCAATTTTCACCGATTTAAATTTAACCATCAGCGCTGGCGAAAAAATAGGTCTTATCGGTCATTCAGGCGCCGGTAAATCAACGCTTATTTCTTTATTGCTTAAAAATTTCCAGCCATCTTCAGGAAAGATTTTAATCGATGGCCAGGATATTGCTGAAATCACTTCAGACTCTCTCAGAAAACAAATTTCACTTATTCCACAAGATATTATGCTTTTTCATCGTTCGATTGCAGAAAACATTGGCTATGCAAAGGAAAAAGCTTCTCTGCAAGACATCAAAACAGCAGCCAAAATGGCCAATGTCGATGAATACATTGAATCACTGCCCAATGGCTATCATACCTTGGTAGGAGAACGCGGCATAAAACTGTCAGGTGGGCAAAGACAGCGCATTGCCATTGCGCGCGCCATTTTAAAACATGCTCCCATTATTATTCTTGATGAGGCAACATCCAGCCTTGATACTGCCACAGAGCAACAAATTCAACAATCGCTGAATGTAATCCTGGAAGAAAATAAGACCACCGTTATCGCCATTGCCCATCGTTTATCCACCATTCGCCATATGGACCGTATTGTGGTGATGGAAGAGGGAAACATTGTTGAAGAAGGCAGTTTTAATCAACTGATGAACAAGAAAAATGGTTATTTCAAGCAATTATGGGATAATCAGGTGAATGGTATGGTTTTATAATGGCTGGTAGTATAACCAAGTTGCTTAATACTTCATGGATTCGTAACAGTAGTTTGTAAACAATTCACGAAATCCAATTTTTTTATACAAATTAAGTCCAATACCAGAAGCCTCCAGAAAACAATAGCGGGCATTATACTCTTTTGCCCGCCTTAATGCTGCAAAAATAAGCGCACTAGCATAGCCCTTTCGCTGAAATTGAGGCCTTGTTGCAATATCATCAATTCGTGCCTTATTTTCATAGAATGAGAGGGATAAAGAACAAACTATTTGATTGTCAATGAAACCAGAAAAATGATAAAGCTTTTTTCCCATTTCCGTTGCTAACTGATGCCTTATCGCATAAGGCCTTGTTATTTCTGGTGTTGATTCAAATCCCTCAATTAACGGCATGCACCATTCCGCCAGATTTCCCTGAATTTCTCTGATTTCTAATGAGGCTGTTTCCATCGGACCTTCAATTTTTTCAAGGGCGATAAACATGGCGACCCCATTATCCCCATTTAAAATAAAATGATGTTGCTGTAATAAGTCTGCAATTTTTGGATTATGATAATAATCAGGTAATATTAATGCCCAAGGAAGTTGTTTTTCTGCATAAAAATCGAAACACAGCGATAAACTTGTTTCAAATGATTCATCAACCTGATAAACAATCGCTGGATTTAAACCAGGCGCTTCCACGCCAGTAGCAAACGCAATTAAATGACCAAAGGCAATCTGTTCGAGACTGACCATGCTGAAAAAATTGTTTTCGGTTGTACGAAACGCATTAAATACATGGCGTACGCCCTTACCTTCTCTATGCATTTTTAAATAGGCTTATCATCAGGATAGCACGACATTTAGTGCTTATAATGTTCCTCAATCATTAGTATAGCTTATGTCGCATAAAGACATAAAACTAATTCTTGCATATAAGAACTAGAAAAGTCATAAAAACATGTTAGAATTAAGTCTCCTATATTAGAGAATAAACAACATGTCAGAAAAAATACGTGGTACAGTAAAATGGTTCAATGAAAGTAAAGGTTTCGGATTCATTGAGAGTGAAGGGAAGGATTATTTTGTTCATTTCAGTGCAATCCAAGGCTCTGGATTTAAAACGTTAACTGAAGGCGCTGCTGTTTTATTTAAAGCTGCCAAAGGTCAAAAAGGTCCGCAAGCTGAAGAAGTTGAAGTTGCCTAATCGTTGTTATGTACGCTTCATCCTTACTTGATTATTTTTAGAGCGCCATTAATTTGAAAATCTGGATTGATGGCGATGCTTGTCCTAATGTCATAAAAGATATTACATTTCGTGCCGCTATTCGTACGAAAACTAATTTAATTATCGTTTCCAATCATCATCTCAAAGTACCCTCTTCTTTCTTTATAAAAAAATGGATCGTTGCAGGTGGATTTGACGTTGCCGACAAAACCATTATTAGTCATGTGGCTGAACATGATCTGGTTATAACGGCAGACATACCTTTTGCTAAAGCCGTCATTGATAAAAAAGCAACCGTCTTAAACCCAAGAGGCGATCTCTACACCTCAAATAACATTGATCAAATTTTCGCCATGCGAAATCTGAATGAATCCTTACGAAGTTGTGGCCTCATAACCAGTGGTGCCGCAAAAATGAGTCAAAAAGAAATACAAAACTTTTCCAATCACTTGGATAAAATTCTGACCCAATATCATCGAAGCAAAACTTGTTAACTTCAGAAGGAGCATGTAAATTTACAGCTAACTTATCTATTTTTTCCGAAACGGACTTGGCATGCATGATGCGTATTTGCTGTTTTTAATCCTTTCCTTAACGCTGGCCATGTTTATATGGGGGCAATTTCGCTATGATACCGTAGCCTTAATGAGTCTCCTCACCTTAGTCTTGACAGGACTTATTCCAACAGAGCATGCATTTCTTGGGTTTAGTAATTCGGCAGTGATTAGTGTTGCGGCTGTTATGGTCATATCAGGTGTGCTTATCCAATCTGGACTAGTTGAGCAGATATTAGTCATCGTTAAACCTTTGCTGGTTTCTCCATTTTTGCTGATAAGTGCCATATGTTTTGTCGCAGCTGTTCTATCTGCATTCATGAATAACGTTGGGGCATTGTCTTTAATCATGCCTGTTGCTATTCAAAGCGCTATCAATGCCAGAATTTCTCCATCACAAATACTCATGCCATTGTCATTTGCGACTATATTAGGTGGTATGGTTACCAAGATAGGAACACCGCCAAACTTACTCATTTCTTCTTATCGGGAAACGCTTCTGGGAACGCCATTTTCCATGTTTGATTTTGCCCCTGTTGGACTATCAGTTGCTATTGGCGGATTAATATTTATTAGCACCATTGGCTGGCGGTTTGTCCCAGTACGTCGAGCAGCTTCAAGTGATCCCAGCACATTATACCAAATACAAGACTATATCAGTGAAATTCGTATTCCTGAAGATTCTCCTGTCGTAGGCATGGAGCGACAGCAATTAGAAAGCTTAATTGCAGGAGATTTTTCTATCTTAGGATTAATTCGTGGACGGACAAAAAAGTTAGCTGTTCCATATGATGAAGAACTACAAGCCAATGATGTCTTGATTATTGAAGCCTCCCATGAAGATTTGAATAATCTCATTATTAAAGGCCAGTTGGAGCTTTATCATGGGGAAATCGTTTCACCGGAAAGTTTACGAGGAAAAGACATCAGTACAATTGAAGCCGTGGTTACTCCAGGCTCAAGAATGCAAGGCCGCTCCTGGCAACGCTTACGTATCCGTTCCAGATTAGGATTAAATTTATTGGCAATTGCTCGCTCGGGAAAAGCAATTAAAAATAGATTGAATCATGTCAATTTTAATCCCGGAGATATCTTACTGATTCAAGGACCAACGGCCGATCTCCAAGAAAATATTGTGAGCTTAGGACTTGTTCCAATAGCTGAACGGATGATTAACGTTGGTTTTAGACGCAGTGTATTGCTGCCATTGCTTTTATTTATTAGTGGCATGTTGCTGACTTCATTGCAAATTTTGCCTATTGAAATTGCGTTCACACTGGTTATTGTTTTAATGGTTGCTTTTAATATTATTCCGATGCGGCGAGTTTATACAAGCATCGATTGGTCAATTATTGTCATGCTGGGCGCACTTATTCCACTGGGTGATGCTTTACAAAATACTGGTGCTGCAAAAATGATTGGCTCCATGTTGATAACCATGACTGGCGACAACTCGCCTCTCTTAATCATAGGGCTATTATTACTCATCACCATGACGCTATCCGATTTAATGAATAATGTCGCGACCGCCGTTGTCATGGCTCCAATTGGCGCGGATTTAGCTGAATTGCTGCATATGAATCCAGATCCTTTTTTGATCGCAGTAGGCATTGGAGCATCCTGCTCATGCCTAACCCCTATCAGCCATCAAAATAACACCTTGATTATGGGTCCAGGTGGCTATAAATTTTATGATTATCTATGGCTTGGTATTCCTTTAGAGTTGGTTGTTCTAGCAATTTCCTTGCCCGCATTATTCATTTTCTGGCTATAATCAATACAAATTATGAATTCAAATAATCAACAGAAAACATGGCAATCCTTTAGAGAAAAAATTGAATTTTTAAAGCAATCAGATTCCTATCATGAAGATAACTCACTGATTGAGAGCATCGAAACTCACATGTCGTGGGTATTTTTAACGGATAAACATGCCTATAAAATTAAAAAACCAGTAGAGTTTTCTTTTCTTGATTTCAGTCATATAACAAGCCGTTTTCTAAATTGCCATAAAGAAATCAAATTAAATCAACCGTTAGCACCTGACATTTATCTGGATGTCGTACCAATGATTCAAAGTCACCTGCATGCTTTTTATCCAATTGATTGGCTACGAGAAGGAAACATTGTGGATTGGCTGGTAAAGATGCGTCGATTTCCCCGCGAACAAACGCTCGATAATGTAATATTACGCGATAATATCGATGAATCATTGCTTCTTGCCGCAGCGTACAAGTTGGTGAAGTTTTATCAAGACGCTCATCCTCTCCCTCTACACCCAAAAGAATATATACTTAGACTACATCAATATATTGATGAGAATTACCAAGCGTTATTAAATAAAAAATATCAATTTAACCAATCTGTTATTATAGAGATGCATGAGGCACAAATGCATCAACTTGATTTATTATCCGAATATATTACTCACCGGGTTCTCGAAGGTCGTATTATTGAATGCCACGGCGATTTACGGCCTGAACACATTTGCCTTATCTCTCCACCTATTTTTACCGACCGCCTTGAGTTTAATACGAGTCTCAGGATCATGGATCCTGTAGCAGAGTTGTCGTACTTATCGCTTGAATGTGAATTCTTGGGAAAACCTGAGGTGGGTGCATTTTTCTTGCAAATTTACCAGAAAGAGTTTCCTGATATCCCTGACCCAAGACTTACTGAATTTTATAAAAGTTACAAGGCCTGTCTCAGAGCAAAAATTTCCGCATGGCATCTTGATGATGAACACGTCGTAAACCAAGAAAAATGGCATAAAAAAGCTAAAGCTTATCTTAATTTAGCAACCAAAATAATGAACTAACTCATTTTATTTTCTTGATATTTTTGCAATAACTCAACGATTGATCCTCCTTCATACATTATTTTTACTGCCTGTGCAAATAACTGTGTGGCATCCAAAACAATCACTTTCCCATGCAATAATTGTTTGTTTAGTCGATGAGATGAAACGGTATTAGTAATGATAATTTTTTCGAGCCTTGAATCTGCAAGCGTCTGATTCGCTTTATCTAAAAAAACGCCATGAGTTGCGCAAGCCATAATGCGTTTGGCTCCCTCACGATGCAGCGCCTCAACGGCCAAACGGATGGTTGAACCAGAGCTGATCATATCATCAACAATAATGGCTGTACGATCTTTAACTTCTCCAACAATGACTTGCCCGCCACTAACTTCTCCAGCGCTTCTTTGCTTATCCAGGAATGCTTTCCTAACTTCTTTTTGTAAAAGTTCACTAAGGGTTTCACGAAAATACTCGGCTCTTTTGGCTCCCCCAGCATCAGGTGACACAATGGTTATCTCCTCATCCTGCACAATGTTAGCAAAATAAGGAGCAAATAATACCCTGGATTCTAAATGTTCTGTTGGTATACGAAATGCATTTTGGAAGGCAGCCACATTATGAACATCAATGGTGACTACTCGATCCGTACCAACGGCTTCCAAAAGTTGTGCAACATACTTTATGGTAACCGGATCTCTGGATTTGGTTTTACGATCTTTACGAGCATATGCAAAATAAGGAATAATCACAGTCACTTCATGCGCTGCAGCGTCTTTAAGTGCTCCAATAAAAAAAAGAAGTCGGCAAAGTTTATCATTCACACTCTGCTCACGATCACTGAATAAGGATTGAACTAAAAACACGTGTTGATTTCTTACATTCTCCAAAGAGCGCACCTTATGTTCACCATCTTCAAAATCCCGCTCTTCATGGGACGCAAGTCTGATATTTTTAACATGTGACACTAAATGTGTTCCCCAGTCTTTAGAAGCATTCAGTGCAAAAAGCATAATATCCATATAATGATTCCTTAATCTAGCTTATCCAAATTAACGAAACGCCTGGCTGCTTATAAAATTCACTCCTTTATTCAAAAGTTCACCTTTAAGTTGTTGATAATGGTCCTTATCTAATGGGCGAGCAGCATCTTCTATTAACCAACACCTAAACCCTTCTGCCAGAGCATCTTGAATGCTAAAATACACACAGATATCGGCAGCTAAACCGCAAAAATACAAATCATCAATTTTTTTATCGCGAAGATAACCTGCAAGCCCTGTACTTTTCCTGTGACCATTATCATAAAAACTGCTGTAACTATCTATTTCAGGATCAGTCCCTTTACGAAAAATTGCCTCAATAGGACAACTATCAAGTTCAGGATGAAGTTCAGCACCTGGGGTACCCTGCACGCAATGATCAGGCCAAAGTGTTTGTTTCATTCCATGAAGAACAATCTGATCGAAGGGCTTTTTATCAGGATGATTGGAAGCAAAGCTTTTATGATCGGCAGGATGCCAATCCTGTGTGGCTAGAACAAGATCAAAATAATCTTGGATTTGGTTAATGACAGGAATAATACGGTGGCCATCGGGAACTTCCAATGTGCCATCTTTTATAAAATCATTCTGGACATCAATGATGATAAGAGCATTCATGAATCATCCTTTTTGTAAGCCTGAATCAGTTGATCGCGAATTATTCTTAACCGATTGCTTATTCCAATTTTATAAATACCTGCCTTATCAAGACGCTTAAATTCACCCGATAATAATTTTAGTCGATTTTGACTAAAGCATGCGATTTCTTTAAGCGACTTAGGTTCTTCCACCCGTCTTCCATTATTCATGACCTGTTGCAATAAAGGTTCTGTTTTAAGCCCTTTAATGTTTACAGAACCTGAATGGTCAAAGGGAGAATACATCGCCGTAATATCCTGCTCATCCTCCAAGCTGATCACATCAGCACCCCAAAACATCTCATTTTCCCTAAGAATTCGATGCACTTGTTTTTTACCTGGGATAGTAATTTTATCCATCGTTTCTGACAATTTAATTCGAGGTTTACCTTGGGTAGAAACCAATTTATAAACACCATCTAATGCGCCATCTGGTTGTCCTATCACAAGGCTTGTACCAACACCAAAAAGATCAATCGGTGCTTGCTGTTCAAGCAATTGTTGAATCGCGTATTCATCCAATTGATTGGAGGCAGCAATTTTGACATAGGTCATTCCAGCCTCATCCAGAAGTTGACGAGACTGTTTAGCCAGAAAGGCCAAATCACCACTATCCAAACGAATCCCTTTAAGCTTATGGCCTTTTGCCTCCATTTCTCTACCGACTTTAATCGCATTGGGTAAACCACTGTTCAATGTGTCATAAGTGTCAACCAATAAAATACAGTTATCAGGCCAAACTTCGGCAAAATCACGAAAGGCGGAATATTCATCATCATAACTTTGAATAAACGCGTGAGACATGGTACCTGAAACTGGAATGCCATAATCCCGTCCCGCAGCCACATTACTGGTTGCATTAAATCCACCAATAAAAGCTGCTCGGCTTGCAAAATAACCACCGGCACCTTGGGCCCGACGCAATCCAAAATCTACCAATTGACGTTCTTTTGCTACCTGACGCATACGATTGGCTTTAGTTGCAATAAGCGTTTGGAAATTCAAAATATTTAACACCATCGTTTCAATGATCTGGACTTCGAGCATGTTTGCTTCAATGGTAATCACAGGCCGGGTTGGAAAAACAACATCTCCCTCCCGAGAAGCATAAACGTTTCCACGGAAACGAAACTGCTTAAGATAATCGAGAAAATCAGACACAAAGCCTTGTTGTCTTAAAAATTGTATATCCTCATCATTAAATTTGAGTTTTTCCAAAACATCCAAGAGATCTTCCAAACCAGCAAATACCGCATACCCGCCATTAAAAGGAAGCTTTCGGAAAAAATAATCAAAAATTGCCGAGTGTTTTGCTCGTCCCTTAAGAAAATATGCTTGCGCCATGGTGAGCTGATACTGATCAGTATAAGTTCCTGTGTAATTGATCATAGGCATGCATATCCTCTATAAATGAGGGTTATTATCCGTTAATGTTTCTGTTCTAGCACTACTCTCTACAAATACGACGAGTCATCAGTTCCGAGCCCAATGGGTAGAAACCAAATAATACAGAACTTTTTGCTAAATGTTCATTTCTCTAAACCTAAACATTGAATTATTACAAAACCTATTCTTTAATTCTCAGAACAAAAAGCATGATTAAGAATTATAATTAGGCCGGTTTGATAATAAACAGGATAAAACCAGGGAGCAATCTTCCCTATAATCGTCAAAAAATGAGTCGAGGCAATGATGAAACCTCATAATAGATGGGAACATTTTACTCATGGCGCCGACATAGGCGTTAGAGGGATTGGTGATTCCATCGCTCATGCATTTGAAATGGGAGGCTTGGCCTTAATTGGTGTGATAACCAACCCTGATAACATTGTCCCAACGATTGAAATTTCCATTTCTTGTTATGCACCTGATTATGAAATTTTATTTCTTGACTGGCTGAATGCCATCATCTATCAAATTGAAACCAAAGACATGCTTTTTGCAGAATTTCATGTAGACATTGCTGAACCGTTTAAATTAAACGCGACGATAAAAGGAGAAAAAATTAATCGTCTTCGCCATCAACCAGTTAGCTCATCATTCAGGCTGAGCTAAAAAGGTAGTCCGTTTAAAGCCTTTAGTATGTGTTAAAGGATAATTTAGAAACACTACACATCAGCACGTAAAAAAATTTGGGTATAATAAGCCCAGCCTTGTTTACTGTGAGCAATTCCTATACCGGTCAAATTGTAATTGCCTTTAATATTTCTACGATGCCCAGGACTGGCTATCCAGGCGTCCACAAGTTTTTTGGCGTCCAGCTTGTAATAAGCGACATTTTCAGCGCCAGCATGACAATTTTTTATGTCCTTATACAACCGATGTATACGAGCATCAAAATACTGATGTCCAAATGGAACCGCCTTATTTGCCATAGCTTGGCTGTGTTTTTTTGCTTCTAAAGACACAAGCGAATTCATTGTCAGTGGCGCCAAGTGATGTTTTAATCGATACTCATTAACATACTGCAATATCAATTTCTGATAATCAGCATCAGACGTTGATTGCCCCTTAGGATGAGCAGCTAAACTGGTCGGCGAAAAAACAAGGAATGATGCAATAAATAAACTCAGCGCTATACGGATCATACAATGATGCAGAGTTAAATTTCTTATATTCATGTGGGCAAAATTATATCACTTTAAGAGAACAACTTATACTGAGCAGGTCGCCTGAACAGGAGACGCTCCTACATTCACAAGGTATACTCTCGTACCTGGCTCTGCACTCACTGAAATTTGATCGTTATTCTTTAACATAAGAAATGTAGCTTGCCCTTGGGATAAATTTCTGCCGTTTACCTTACCTTTATTATTTAAAATACTGACTCGAATTTTACTTTTGGTATTATCATTCTGAACATTGCAAGTTGCATTTAAAGTCCAGGCATAATGGTTTGTTAAAGACTTAGACTCTTTGGGAGCAAGTTTAATCATTTTTTGTGCGTATGCATGTATGGTAAATAAACAAACTAAAACAAAAACGGCACTACGAAAACAACTTGACATATCACTCCTCACTTGGGACAACATCGACCCTTTGTATTTTTTAACAAACATGTGTAAATTATATACATATATTCTTAACATTTTATTAGGGATACCTCATGATTCCATTAAAAATCTGTTTCGGGAATTTTGTGCATAGGCTGATTGCATTTTTTATGCCCAGGAAGGATCGTTGCTTAAGTTTTATAAAATATTATTGAGGATGGGTAATTTCCGAAAATAATTGGCCAGTAAAAACGTCAAAGGTATAGCCAAAAGACAAGTCAGCACCCAGCCAGCAATCCCATAATACCCCAGCCATTGATATTCATAATAAGACATAGGTACGATAATCAGCGGGTGAATCAAATAAACGGTAAAAGATGCTTTGGTTAAGGTCTGAAACATCGGATTCGTATTATTAAAATAGATCTGACTTAAGGCGAGCAAACTGATAATCAAACTAAACGCAGAAAAAGCTTCCCATTGTGTCCATAGGAAAGCATACCAATTAAAGCCCCCCATCACTGCAGTCATTAAATCATGCTTCATGACATATTGCAGGTAAAAACCAATAAACCCCATGCTGATGAACGCACCAATATACCAAGGCCTGGCAAAAGCTGCATTAAACTTATTCAGCCAATCATTACGGACAGCAATAATACCTGTCGCAAACAGGAAAAGATACATGGGATAATAACCGAATTGAAAACCATGCCAATGAGTGCCAATTGGCCAGTAGAGTCTTAGCAAAAAAGTGATGCATCCTATTAAAAAACCCATCAAGATAATCAACCCTTGTGAGGGCAAGCGTACGTTTAATTTTGATGGACAAAGATTGATATACCGATAAACAGAATACAATAAATTAAAAGCAAATAACGTCACAAGAAACCAAGTAGGGCCAAAAGAAAAAGCATAATTCAATGCATGGTGGTCAAAAAAGGAAGCCATCGCCACCACCAGGGGAGAAAAAATAAAGAAGAACATTAAAGCCGGAATCATTAAGCGTAGACATTTGTCTTTTAGAAAAAGAATTTGGCCTTTTTTATCAAAGGATAGGGGTGTAAACAACGCTGAAATAAAAAAGAAAAACCCCATGAAAAAAGATTGATTGAGAGCGAGAAACCAAGTTAACCAGTAAAAAGAAATGGGGGATGGTCGTTGTGGGACAATATAATACCACTCACCCATTCCTCCAAAAGCAATGCCCACATGATGAGCCAATACTAGGATAATAAGCGCCCATTTAAGATGGTCAAGGTAAGCCAGTCGAGTCATGAAAAAATGATTGATATCTAACGGTCTTTATAACCAGTCACCGCCAATATGCATGGTCCCTTGGCTATGACATTGATATGATGTTTTGCGCAGTCGTTAATTGCTCTTTCGCTTTCCGCTCCAGGCTGCATCCATATATTTTTTATGCCTTTAGCAATAGCCTGTTCAACTACCTTTTCCGTAATTGCAGGAGGTGTAACAATTGAAATGCTGTGAACAGCATCTGGTAAATCATTGATGGTTTGCACGCATGATACCCCTTCGATCGCTGTTTCTTTCGGATGCACAGGAATCACTTTTTTATGCTGTTGTAAATAACAACGCAACACTTTATTACCATATTTTGCACGATTGGTTGATGCCCCAATAACCGCATAACCGTCGGAAGTAAAGAACTGCCTTATTTTATCATCCATAATCTGCTCCTAATGGTCAAGCGCCATGCCTCGCTGTTGAGAACGCTCAAAATCCAATGCTTCTTTTGCTTCTTTCAATACAGGGATATTCAAATCCAGGTTACCAGCCGCATCTATCCACTGTAATTCCATGATCACTTCACGGGTGCGATGTCCTCCACCATATAATGCATGAACCAGTATTTCTTTAAGACTTGCTTGTCTGAAATTGATATTGCTGCGTCTGAAGCTGCCAAAAAAACCGGATTGTTCCGCCTGTAATTTACTTTCATATTTTCGAATAAAGGATGCCCGCAGTGCCTCTTCGCTGATGTCTAATTCTTCCTTTTCCAGCGCTTCTTCCTGAGGTTCCAAAAAATGATATTCTTTACTGTACTTTTCGTAAAAACGCTCAGCCAATAATGCATGCAGATCAGCCGTTGGATGAACATCATCCCAAAACATATATCCTTTTGCCGGTGAAGTACGGTCAGGATTGATTTTAAAATCCGCTGATTCCGTGTATGGTATCCTAAGTTTTGCCGGATCAAAACCATGCGCTTCGGGATGTTGATAGATCTCAGTAAATAAAGAGCTCACATCAAACACATCTACCGAACAATGAGGATAAGTTTCTGCCAGCTCCTTACATGCCTTGGCTAACTGTTCATTAAAATATAAGGAGCATGCATGTGCATTATCACGCTCTTCCTGGCTTTTAGCCTGATATCGTGGAGTCAACGAGAGATCAGGAAGATTAAATAAAACAAAATGGCGATAGCCATTTTTAATTAACTGTTCTGCATTGGTGATACGATCTTTAATGGCACGATTGACTTCTTCCTTTGATGGATGAGCATTCACTGTAATTAAGTCATTTGCTCCGGACCATTCAAGCACCAGGGTTTCTGCTTTATGCTTTCTTGACAATTCATGGTCTCGATCATACGCCAGTAATTTATTGCGCATCGTTGCCAGCTTGGATAAAATGATTCGGCTTACAAATCGGCTGACACTTGTACTGGGCATCCAACTGTAATCATGAGCAGTCAGGCCACCTTCATCATAATTTCGGACAAAATCACGACCCTGATAACGAACAAAACGATCATCATTTAAAAAATAGGAATACCTGACCAATTTTTTTATGCGTGGATCATCAGTTAGAATTTCATCGGCGATTTCAGAGGGCTCCAGAACATCCGCAGGCGTTTTAGGGCGAGAATGAGAATTGGTAATGATATCATCGGCAATATCCGTAACATCATGTTCTTCTCGATGCTGTCCTGCTTCTTGATCACGCTCTTCCGTTTCCTCAATTAAAAACTCATCCGCAATCATGGCACTGATAAAATCGCTCCAAGCCAATCCATTCGTAAAACGGCCTATTGGCGAATGCTTGCTTAATCCGCTTAAAGATGCCATGGGAATGCAACCCAACAGATAGCGATGATCCAATGTTCCTCTGTCAGAAAGACTATCGCCCATCATAATAAAATGAGAAATTTTTTTAGCTTTCATTCTCTACCATGGCATTTTTGTTGTTAATAATTTGTACATTATATCTTATTTTAAACACAATGTAATTATAAACTGGTTGAATCCATTATAAGTTAACCTCTTGATAAAGCTTCTAACTGATTCATCACCATGGATCACAGTGACTTCTCAATTACAAAATTCACCTACTCTAATACCATTCTCCCAGCAGTTGATTATCTGTTGATTGGTATTGACGGTTAAAATCATCATAGTACAGAATGGATAAATCTCAACTGAAGACAATCAAGAATGGATTATCTGACTTTTTTTACTCCTTTTCGTGGAGTTATTGGTGGTATTTTAATTGGTCTTAGTACTGTTCTGTTTTTATGGTTCAACGGCCGTATTGCTGGGATGAGTGGCTTGATTCATGGTCTTTGTCCCCCTAAAAAACCATTCGAGCTTTGGCGTCTTACTTTTTTGTTAGGTTTAATAGTCGGTGGTTTAGGCTTTTATTTGTTCCCTATGATTCAATTTTCACCACGAAGCCATTATCCAATTTCTCTATTGATTTTAGGAGGTTTTTGTGTTGGTTTTGGCACAAGAATAGGGCAAGGATGCACTTCGGGACATGGGGTGTGCGGCATTGCAAGACTGTCCAAACGTTCAATCATTGCTACATTTACTTTCATCATTTCAGCCATGATAACCGTTTTTATACTTAGGCATCTTCTTGGAGTGTATTGAATGTATTCCTTTATAGCTTTTTTATGCGGTTTAATTTTTGGTTTAGGTCTGGCCATCTCTAATATGATTAACCCAAACAAAATCTTAAATTTTTTAGATGTATTTGGACATTGGGATCCTACCTTATTTGTGGTCATGGGTGCTGCACTACTCGTTACCCTCCCTGGATATCAAATGATTTTAAAATCAAATAAACCGAAACTTGACAATCAGTTTCATTTGCCCAAAAAAACAAACATTAACGCTCCTCTTATCATTGGCAGTATAATTTTCGGCATTGGCTGGGGACTTTCTGGTTATTGCCCAGGTCCAGGAATTACAGCCTTATCTACTTTTAACTTAGATCCTCTTTACTTCATTATAGGATTGATTTTAGGCTCTCTTACTTTTTTTGGCCTGTTTAAGCTTACAGGACGAAAAAACCTCAAGACCTAAGCAAAAAAATGTTGATGAGGACGTTTAGACTAACGAAATGACTGAATCAAAATGTCTTTTTAACGCAAAGATTAGGGTTTTTCGTAAATATTGATTTAAGTATTATCTTGACACAAAAGGATTTCCCTTGATGTGAAATCTTAATAACCTCTTTGCCCAATGCTTGGCATAGGCAATGCCAATTCTTGGGGTTTTTACGATAGTGATGCGCGACTCATGATTCGCCGTTGCAATAAAAAAATCATCACTTAATAGATCATGGCCATTTAATTGTTTATCAATTTCCATTGCTTTGCATAATAATCCGGGGCCTTGTGTGCGTGTATCAAGATTGGCTATAGGCTCAAGCGCACGCAACAGCACGGCACACCCATTCCCTTCCTGTTCTGTCACAACATTCACACAATGGTGAATACCATAGATTAAGTAGACATAGGCATAACCTGGAGGTCCAAACATAATTTGGGTACGTTTCGTGATGCCTTTGGATGAGTGGGCTGCCAGATCATGTCGACCAAGATAAGCTTCTACCTCTACAATTCGGCCAATACGTGCCACTGCTGATGTTTTGTGCACCAACAATTTACCCAGCAATTCTTTTGCAACCAATACCGTATCTCGATTATAAAATTCACGCCCCAGTTTTTGCATAACAACCAAATATTAGAAAAAAAATAAATTTCAGATAAAAACGTTCTGTATCAAAGTAAGCACAAGACATTTAGATATGATGCAATTATAGCGCAGATAATACTTGTAGGTTGATATAAGCATGCTAAACAATATACTCTATTAAAAAGCCATTTACACATCCGCCTATCCATTGATTTTTATTTTTGAAAAAAGTTCTAAAGATTATTCAAGTGCAGACGATAACCAAGAAGGACGTGATTAGGGAGGAGACTATGAGTCAAGTTGATCATTTAAATGCAAAAAAAATGAATGCTAAATCATCCTGCCAGGTGCTGGAGAATTTTATGAAACGCCTCAGTTTTAATGATACCGTGAAACAAATAACAGCACTAAAAGCGATGATTTTTAATGCCCCAGACATCAATCAA
Organism: Legionella nagasakiensis; assembly: GCF_900639915.1. Taxonomy (GTDB): domain Bacteria; phylum Pseudomonadota; class Gammaproteobacteria; order Legionellales; family Legionellaceae; genus Legionella_A; species Legionella_A nagasakiensis. The sequence continues at coordinate 140,896 of NZ_CAAAID010000005.1, read as the reverse complement.
GCAAAAATTCAATTTCTTAAAGAAGAAATAGCTGCCGGCAGATACCAAATTCAAAGCACAAAAATTGCCAGTAAATTAACAGCATATCATCAAGTCACCAGAGAACTCGAACTGGCCTGATTCCAGCATAACATTGCCCTGCAAATTATGTAGGTTGATCTTGCCACAAAAGTTCTTTAATACTGATTAGTTGCCATCCTCCGAGAAATCCGAGGATGGCAAGCTTGCAGTTTATTTAACTTCAGTTCTTATTTCGGCAGCATCCGTAAGGCACCATCCAGGCGAATCACTTCTCCATTGATCATGCAATTTTCAATAATATGAATCACAAGAGCAGCGTACTCTTCTGGTTTTCCCAATCGTTTTGGAAATGGTACAGTTTCAGCAAGGCTTTGCTGCACTTCAACAGGCATGTTTAACAGCATGGGGGTTGCAATCAAGCCAGGTGCAATTGTATTGACTCGAATTCCAAATTGAGCTAGTTCCCGAGCTGCAGGTAAGGTCATCGCCACAACCCCTCCTTTTGACGCGCTATAAGCAGTTTGTCCGATTTGACCTTCATAAGCAGCAATAGAGGCTGTATTGATAACAACACCTCTCTCTTGTGAATCGCCCATAGTTTCCAGCTTTGTCATTGCAGCAGCAACAACTCTCATGACATTAAACGTTCCTATTAGATTAACATCAATAACTTTGCGAAATGCTTCTAAAGGCATGGCACCCTCTTTGCCAACCATGCGTTTGGCTGGCGCAATTCCAGCACAATTTATACATATTCTGGGAATTCCAATATGTTTGATAGTCTCTTGCAATGCCCGTTCTACTGCTTGTTCAGAACTCACATCACATACCATGACTTCCTCAGACGCTTCTTGAATCTGTTGGTCCCAAATAACCACCCGAACGCCACGCTGTTTTAAAAGCTGGGCACAGGCTCTGCCCATCCCGGATGCACCACCTGTGACAATTGCAACTTGATTATCAAGATTCATACATTCTCCCTGTTACATTACGAGCGTAAAAACGATTGACTAAGTGCTTTAAACTGGGCAGTACCTGCCTGTCTGACCCATTCAAAAAACACCATTTCTGCAGTAATCAAATGAATACCTTGTGTTTTCATTCGTTTCAAACCATATTTATGATCCAGTTCATATCGACTGCTTACTGCATCAACCACAATAAAAACATCTATACCAGCATCGTTCATCTCCATTGCCGTTTGCAATACACAAACATGCGTCTCGATACCTGCTATAATGGCCTGAGTTTTATTAATGTCTTGCCAATGTTTAACAAATGCAGGTTCTCTGTAGCTAGAAAAATGAACTTTATCAATGCACTTTCCAGAAACCATCCACTCTTTTAATGCCGTCACCGTATGCCCTAAACCTTGAGGATATTGCTCACTTATCAATAATGGAACATTTAACGTCTTGGCCAACCGCATTAACCATTGACAACGAGTGACCAAAGCATCCGGCTTTATAACATAAGGGGTTAATTTTTCTTGCACATCCACTAACAACAAACAAGATTTCTCTTTTTCTAACAACATTTTTTTCTCCTAGGTTCGGCTTTTTAAAAAGCGATTGATGCAAAGTCCAAATTTGTTGTTCTGCATGTTATTTTTCCATCATTGTTCCGTTAAAAGATAGCAAACAATACGGCTAACCAGTTATAAGATACCCCTTCCTGTTTTTTGAATCGCTTTGGAAAAGATCCAAGGATGCTCTCGACGCAAAATCGTTTGTTTGACAGGATGGAGATAAATGGTAGGTTTCATCGCTATTTTCATCTTTATAAAAGTCGGTTAATCTACACTACGGATGATTGATGCTCAAGTCAGTAAAAATTTCAGGGTTTATCAAAGAGGTTATTATGTACAAAAGAGTTGGATCAGCATGTCTGGTTACCTTGTTCTTTTTTATTTGTGATGTAGCATATAGCGATCCTTGGTTTACGGGTCCTTTACTTGCTCCATCAGGAAAAACGATTCCTCGTGGACATGTAAACCTTGAAACCTATGGCTTTTACACCGAAAACTCCGGCATGTTTGACCGCCACTGGAAATTAATTGAAGGACCTTCCTCTCAAAATATTCAAATCAACCCATTATTCTCATATGGGCTAACTGATCGTATGGATCTGCAATTTAGTCTACCGTACGTCATTAACCGCACCCATGGACAAACGGGAAGACACATCGGTGATACTGCTGCAACATTAGGTTTCCAGATATTTAAACAAGAACAATCTCTTTGGTGGCCTGATCTTCGTATTTCTCTACAACAAATTTTTCCAACTGGACGATATGAAGGATTCAACCCCACCAACCAAGGAACAGAAGCAACGGGTATCGGAAGTTATCAAACAGCACTTGGATTTAATTTTCAACACTTAAACTTACTTAGCCAAACTCATTATTTTCGCCAGCGTCTTAGTTTAACTTATTTATATGCCGCCCCAGTAAGTATCAGAGGACATAACAGTTACGGTGGCAATATGGATACCAGAGGCTCGGTTAAACCTGGAAATCTAACAAGTATTGATTTAGCTGGCGAGCTGAGCCTTACTCAAAACTGGGTCGTTGTTATGGAAGGCTATTATTTTACCCGGGGAGCTTCCGCGTTCCGAGGTAATCCAGGCTTAAATACCCAGGGATTACCGCTCATGATTGGTCACGATACCATTGCAGAACTTAGTCTTGCACCCGCCATTGAATATAATTTTTCTGCGAACTATGGAATTATTGCTGGCGTTTGGTTTTCCACAAGAGGAAAAGATGCGCCAGACTTCATGTCTACCGTTATTGCCTTTAATGCTTTTTGGTAAGATTCAATGCGCCTCCTTATCCTGTTTATACAGGCTATAGGAGGCCTCATCAAATCAGTTTAATTAAACACAAATTCGAATCGCAGCCTTTGTCGATTCATGGTAGCATCGCACTTTTTCATGAGGGATTAATGATGTGGTTTAGTAATGCATTACTATTTCAATACGATTTTGACAAACCTTTTGATTTAACAGCTTCCTTAGCGAATGAATCTCTAAAACCATGTCCGCCACATGCGCGCTTTATTTATGGTTGGCTACCTGCCTATGCGGATGAACTGGTTCAGGAAGTTGCAGGCTCCATGTTGATTTGCCTCGGAAAAGAGGAACGGCTTTTACCAAGGGGCGTCATCAATAAAATGCTTGCTGAACGAATTCTAAACTGGGAATCTCAGCAAGGCAAAACCATGAAGCGTGCAGAGAAAGCCCAACTGGCTGAAGAGCTGGAATTTGAATTACTTCCCAAATCATTTTGTCTGCAAAAACGGATGTTTGCCTTATTTGATACCACAAGTAAACGGCTAATTGTTAATACAGCCAGTAATAATCAAGCAGCACAACTTACTGCCTTATTACGTAAATCACTTCCGGGCATAAGCATCGAACCTCTGCAATATGAGGAAAATTTAGCTCATCGTTTTGCAGAGTGGATAAATCATCCTGCAACATTGCCACCTGTTTTTCAATTAGCCGCCGATTGTCTGTTATTTTCACCAGAAGATGAGAAAAAACGCTTTAATTGCAAAGGATATGAATTACCTGCAGAAGAAATTTTAACCCTATTATCACAAGGATTAGCGGCCGCTGAAATTTCATTAATATGGAACGAACGTATCCAATTTACTTTAACTCATGATTTTACTTTGAAACGTATTAAGTGTCTGGATTATCTGGTGGATGAATTTAATGACATTCGCCAACTTGAGGAGGAATATCAGCAACAAGATGCTGCTCTGACTCTACTTTCCGGCGAATTAAGAACGTTAATTAATGACTTGCTCACGGCAACCGCAAGTCAAAAACCACTTAAAACACGTCCAGAAACCGAGCTTGTCATCTAAGAAGCTGTCTTCAGAGTCGCTAGATGAGGTTAAAAGCCTTGATTTTAGAGCGCCGTAGCGCAGAAAATCGAGGCTTTTAGCACTTGCCTAGTTAGACTTCTAATCTCCTAACAGGCCTGTTAGTCAAAAGGCCTTATTGAATTCATTTTGAATATAAAACCAATAAATTGAAACTAAATCCACTTTAACCTTGACAGAAATAAATAAACCCCGTAAATTGCGATAATGGATAAATTTTGGATATAAATTCAAAAATGAGCCAATATATTAAACGATTAATACCTTTTTTGGCTATGTCCTTACTGATAGGATGTAAACAAGAAAAAAACATCAAAGACATTCACTTCTCAACGTCTGCTGAATACCCACCCTTTGAATATATTGAACATGGAGAAATAAAAGGATTTGATATTGATTTGGCGCGGTTGATTGCCAAGGAACTGGGTAAAAACGCCGTATTTGATAATCTACAATTCAGTACGGTGTTGACTGCTGTTGCTTCCGGGCAGGACGATGCTGCTATTGCTACCATTACGATCACCGAAGATAGAAAAAAACATTTTGATTTTAGTCCCCCTTATTATTTTGAAAACCTGGTCGCTATTTTTAAACGCCATACTCCTGTTAAAAATCAACGTCAATTAACTGGGAAAAAAATAGCTGCACAATTAGGCAGTGTTATGGATATATGGCTGCATCAACATGTTCCAAACGCTAATATCATTGCTTTTGACAACAACAATCAGGCCATAGAAGCCTTAATAAGTGGGCATGTGGATGTGGTTGTGATGGATGGTGCGCAAGGCCGTATATTCAGTCAAAAACATTCAGAATTATCTTATCATGTCATTGCAAAAGCCGACGATGGATACGGCATTGCCCTGCGAAAAGGCTCTCCTTTGACCAAGCAAATCAATCAAGCACTAATCAAATTAATGGGGCGTGGTGAAGTCAACGGGCTTAAGAAAAAATGGCTGGAGGAGACATCATGGAAGAACTGAATCACAGCTTAGTATTTATCGGTCAAGGGATCGTCTTAACGCTGCAATTATTAACGGGCGGTATTGCAATTGGCTTCATACTCGGCATTTTATGGGCCATCTGTCGTTACCAACGCATAGCCGTCCGATTGATCAACCGCTTTATTTCCATCATGAGAGGTACTCCTTTAATTCTGCAATTAAGCCTGGTTTACTTTTCAACTCCAGCCATTTTAGGAATTCGACCCAGCATTCTGATTGCGGGCATTATTACGTATGGCTTAAACAGTTCCGCTTATTTTGCCGAGATTTTACGGGCAGGGATTGAAAGTTTGCCTAAAGGACAATTTGAAGCAGCGAGAACATTGCAGATTCCCACCTTTTATTTATGGAAAGATATTATTTTACCGCAAGTATTGAAAAATATTTTTCCAGCCATGGTGAATGAATTGATTTCCTTACTCAAAGAAACCGCATTAATTTCGACAATTGGTGGCATGGATTTAATGCGCCATGCTCAAGCATTAGCAGCAGAACAATTTACTTATTTTTTACCACTAACCATCGCCGGAGCTTATTACTATGGATTGGTTTTATTGATCGAAACCGCAGGAAAACGAATTGAAAAAAGAGGCAGGTATGTTGCAAATCATTGATGCCAGTAAACAATTTGATAGAACATTAGTACTTAATCGGCTTAATTTGGTTATTGCAGCCAATAGCATTGTAGGGTTGGCTGGACCATCCGGAAGCGGCAAATCAACACTATTACGATGCATCCAGCAATTAGAATCACTGGACTCAGGAGCCATCCAATTTACCGGTAAAAGTGGTTTTATGTTTCAAGATTTTCAACTGTTTCCGCATATGACCGTTTTGAAAAATTTAATGTATGCACCAACACTGCATGATAAAAATCATAATCATCGTGAAAAAGCTATTGATTTGCTGACAACCCTAGGACTTAAAGATAAAGCGCATCTTTATCCGCAACAATTGTCTGGAGGGCAAAAACAACGAGTAGCCCTAGCCAGAAGTTTAATGATGCAACCGGATTTACTGCTTTGCGATGAACCAACTTCCGGGCTGGATATGGCCAGTATTGGTGGGGTCGTTTCTTTATTAAAGACCGTCAAATCGATGCAAGTAACGATGATTATTGCCTCTCATGATTTGAAATTTCTGACTCAAATTGCCGATCGTATCATACTACTGAAAGAAGGAAGTTTAACAACCGACATTCAACCAGCGGCATTAACTGATCCCGTTGCCTATTTAAAACCGTATTATCAAGAGGCGCCTTATGAAACAGAACATTAAAAAAATTACATTAGCTTATTCCGGTGGACTGGATACTTCCATCATGATCCCCTGGTTGAAACAACATTACAATCAGGCCGAGATTATTGCCGTTATTTGTGATTTGGGACAACAGGAAAATTTGGCTGCCATCAAGGAAAAAGCGCTGCACAGTGGAGCTACAAAAGCCTATCTAGTAGAAGTACAGCATGAATTTGTATGCGATTATCTATGGCAATTAGTTAAATCTGGAGCACTTTATGAAGAACAATATATTTTAGGCACTATTTCAAGGCCGTTAATTGCCCAAAAACTGGTTGAAATTGCCATGGCGGAACAAGCCGATGCCATCGCGCATGGAGCGACAGGAAAAGGCAATGATCAAGTACGTTTTGAATACACCATTAAAACCCTAGCCCCTCAACTTAATATCATTGCACCTTGGCGCAGCTGGGAAATAAGATCACGACAGCAAGCCATCAATTACGCTAAAACTCATGGGATAGAAATTTCAGTAACACCGAAATCTCCTTACTCACGTGATCATAATATTTGGTACATTTCACACGAAGGTGGAACATTAGAAGATCCCAGTACGGAAATGCCCGCTGATTTATTATTGATGACATCGCTCCTGGAACAAACTCCTGATGAACCTGAAAAAATTACTATTGATTTTAAAAAAGGAATTCCTGTTGCGGTCAATGGCGACTCTTTAGATCCACTTGAATTACTGAAATGGCTAAACCAAAAAGCAGGCATGCACGGTATTGGGGTTTCTGATATTATTGAAAATCGATTGGTGGGCATGAAAATCAGAGGGATCTATGAAGCACCTGCCGCGGCTGTACTTTATAAAGCCCACCAAATGCTTGAAAGCCTATGCCTTGATCGAGCAACATTACATCTCAAACAGTCACTTCAACAAACCTACGCCAACATTGTGTACGAAGGACGATGGTTTTCCCAAACAAAACAGGCCTTGGATGCATTGATCGATGTCACGCAGCAACACATCACTGGCCGCGTCAAATTAAAGCTCTTCAAGGGCAATATTATCCCCTGTGGCATGCAATCACCATTCAGCTTGCATCACCCAGAATACGCAACTTTTGAAGAAGATAATAGTTATAACTCGCAAGATGCTGAAGGATTTATCAATCTTTTTTCCCTTTCAGCCAAAGTATATGGACTGGTACATCAGGGAGAAAAAAATGACTAATAAAAGTTGGGGGGGACGATTTAAAAAAAAGTTAAATCCACTTGTTGTTAAGTTTAATGCATCGTTAGCGTTTGATAAAGCTCTTTTTGAACAAGATATTACTGGCAGTCAAGTGCATGTCCGCATGTTGGCCAGACAAAGAATTATAACCACTGAAGAAAGTGAATTAATTCATTCTGCATTAGAAACAATAAGACTAGAAATCAGGGAAGGACGACATCCATTCGATGAATCTGCTGAAGACATCCATATGTTCATCGAACAATTACTAATTAATAAAATTGGTGATATCGGTAAAAAATTGCATACTGGCAGAAGTCGTAATGATCAGAGTGCGCTGGATTTGCGTCTATATACTCGCGATATTAGTAGACAAATCCTAACCCTATTAAATCATCTGATAGAGGCTCTTAATGTTCTGGCAAGCAAACATCAAGAAGACTGGATGCCAGGATACACCCATCTACAACAAGCACAGCCTGTGCGTTTAGGAGATTTTTTTGGGGCTTATCAGGCAATGTTTAAGCGTGATAAGAACCGTCTTGAAGATTGGCACGCTCGCATGAACTATTCACCATTGGGTGCAGGCGCTTTAGCGGGTAGCAACTTGCCTCTTGACCGTACATGGGTGGCAAAGACGCTCGAATTTGATGGCGTCATCGAAAACACCCTTGATGCAGTCAGCGATCGGGATTTTGTCATTGAATTCTGTAGTGTAGCAACCATCATGATGATGCATTTATCGCGTTTATGTGAAGATTTAATCTTGTGGGCAACCCAAGAATTTGATTTTGTAACACTTGATGATGCTTTTGCCACTGGCTCTTCTTTAATGCCAAACAAGAAAAATCCGGATGTATTGGAATTAATTCGTGGAAAAACTGGTCGAGTTTTTGGGCATTTATTTAGTTTATTAACCGTTATGAAAAGTTTACCTCTTGCTTACAATAAGGACATGCAGGAAGACAAGGAAGCTTTATTTGATAGCTGTCAGACCCTTATGGCATGCTTAGAGATCATCACTCCCTTTTTACAAAGCCTGCAGTTTAATACAGCATTAATGCATCAAAAAGCGCATTCCGGCTATCTTGATGCGACCGCTGTTTTGGAGTCGCTGGTCATGCAAGGTGTGCCTTTTCGCGAGGCACATCATCAAGTTGGAATTTGGGTAGCAGAAGCAATCGAAAAAGGATGCCCTCTTTCAGAACTGGTCAAAGAAAGAAATACCTCATAAGCGCTTAAGCCGAGGTTTCTGTCTCATCAAGCTTACTGTGATAAGTTGCCTGATAGACTTCCCTGGCATCATCGGCTGCTTTTTTCAATCCCAGCGCCTTATTAGCATGATAGACAATAGATAAGGCAGGCTTGGCACTTGGTGCCTGTGGATAGGTTTTAATCAGATAATTGGCTCGCTCAGCCGCTGCAACATACATCTGACGAACGTAATAATAATTAGCAATATTTAACTCACGCTTTGCAAAAAGATTTCGCAGATAAATCATGCGCTGTAAAGCATTTGCTTTATATCGACTCTCTGGAAATTTTTGAACTAATGTTGCAAAGTCGGAAAAAGCCTGGGATTGCGTGCCAGGATCCCGCCAGGATTCATCGATAGGGAATACATTTGCCAACGTACCACGAGTTTGCTGAAAATTGGCCAAGCCTTTCATATAATAAGCATAATCCACCTTTTTCGCACGTGGGTAAAGATGAATAAAACGCTCAGCCGTTGCTGCAGTTGATGGATAATCACCTTTTTTATAATAAGCATAGATTAAATCAAGTTCAGCTTGTTCTGCATAATCATTAAACGGATACATGGTTTCCAATGCTTCAAGCCGCTTGATCGCACTTTCATATTCTTCCTTAGCCAACGCTTGTTTTGACTCACTGTACAATTGCTTGGCACTTATTCCTTTAAATGGACCATCGTCATCATCACTACCACCCCATTTTGTACAGCCAACGACCGATAATAGAAAAAAAATCACAAACAGCACTTTTATTTGTTTCATACAAAAATACCTTAAATCATACTGGGGCGACGAGTAGTCACATACATCCTATACAACCTGGATAAAGCTCTCCGGAGCATAATAAGCCATCAGCCTTATAAAACCAAATGAATGATTTACACAAAAGTGGAAAGTTTCGCAGGAAGCCTAGTATACAACAACCCATTGCAAATACAGCACATTATTATCATCAAAAATCATTTTTAAAAATCATTGCAAACAAGATTCCATTACGATAGTATTTGCAGCGGAGAGATGGCAGAGCGGTCGATTGCGGCGGTCTTGAAAACCGTTGAAGGGCAACCTTCCCAGGGTTCGAATCCCTGTCTCTCCGCCAACGAACTGAAATGTCTCACCCTTTAGATTACTTCCCCCGTTTTTTTAAACACATGATCAATAGCCATAAGCGTTTCTAATAGCGCCCTCATATTTGCTAATGGCCAGCTGTTTGGACCATCACTCAATGCTTTGTCTGGATCAGGATGCGTTTCCATAAATAGGCCAGCAACGCCAGCAGCAACTGCGGCACGGGCTAACACCGGAATAAATTCGCGCTGCCCCCCTGAAACGCCATTACTGCCACCCGGTAATTGCACTGAATGGGTCGCGTCATACACGACAGGACACTCTGTCTCACGCATGATTTTCAAAGAACGCATATCGGAGATTAAATTGTTATAGCCAAAACTCACACCGCGCTCACACACCATAATATTCTCATTGCCGCAAGCTTTTGCTTTAGTAACGACATGCTTCATCTCCCAAGGAGATAAAAATTGTCCTTTTTTAATGTTAACTGGCTTATTCATCGCAGAAACTTTTTGAATAAAATTGGTTTGCCTGCAGAGAAACGCGGGCGTTTGTAATACATCAACGACACTGGATACTTCAAGCAATGGTGTATCCTCATGAACATCCGTCAATACCGGTACTCCAATCTGACTTTTCACTTTCTCAAGGATCATTAACCCTTTTTCAAATCCAGGACCACGATAACTCGTGATGGACGAACGATTCGCTTTGTCAAAAGAAGATTTATAAATGAATGGTAATGAAAGCTGCGCGCATAGTTCCTTAAGATAACCAGCCGTTTCTATAGCAAGTGCCTCACTTTCAATCACGCAAGGGCCTGCAATTAAAAATAAAGGAGAATCAAGACTTACCTCAAAACCACATAATCTCATGCATTGCCCTCCTGTTGTTGATGATGATCACGTGCTGCCAGCACGAATGACTTAAATAATGGATGACTGTCTCGAGGTGTTGACGTAAATTCAGGATGAAACTGACATGCCAGAAACCATGGATGATCAGCAAGTTCTATCATTTCAACTAAACTCTCATCACTTGAACGTCCGGAAATGATTAATCCATGTTCTACCAATGATTCGACAAATAAGTTATTGACTTCATAGCGATGGCGGTGCCGCTCGAGAATCTGTGCTTTTCCATACACGTTCCTTGCTAAAGAATCTGCTGCCAACTTACAAAATTGAGCCCCAAGGCGCATGGTACCACCCAAATCGCTGTTTTCATTTCGTAGATTGATACGACCATCTGCTTCCATCCATTCACTAATCAATGCAATAACCGGATAAGGTGTATGTTTATCAAATTCAGTCGAATTGGCATTTGTTAAGCCAACAATGTGGCGCGCGTATTCAATCACCGCCACTTGCATACCAAGGCAAATACCAAGGAAAGGAATCTTATTTTCTCGAGCAAATTGAACGGATTGTATCTTTCCTTCGACACCACGCTCGCCGAATCCCCCAGGAATTAATACGGCATCGACTTCTGACAATAAAGATGTCCCATGCTTTTCAATGAGTTCGGCATCGATATAAACAATTTCAACGCGAGTCTGCGTATGAATACCGGCATGAAGCAATGCTTCATTAAGGGACTTGTAAGCATCATTCAGTTCGGTGTATTTACCGACCATCGCCACCTTGACCGTCGTGGTTTGTACGACTTGAGCGTCAATCACTTGTTGCCATTCGGACAGATCGGCTTCTGGGACCTCCAAGCCCAGTTTTTTTACTACAATTTCATCCAATCTCTGTGCGTGTAAAATCATCGGTATTTGATAAATACTTTTTGCATCTTGTAAGGAGATAACGCCGTCTTTCTCTACGTTGGTAAATAACGCAATTTTTGCTCGGTCATGCATGGATAAAGGTTGTTCGGAACGACATATCAGAATATCAGGTTGAATTCCTATGGAGCGCAATTCTTTAACGGAATGCTGCGTTGGTTTGGTCTTGGTTTCACCAGAAGTTGGGATATAAGGCACTAAGGTTAAATGAATAAATAATGAACGCTGGCTTCCCAACTCAATACGCATTTGACGAATTGCTTCAAGGAATGGTAAAGATTCGATATCACCAACGGTTCCGCCAATTTCTACCATCGCTACATCAAAACCGTCTGCGCCCAGTTTAATGCAACGCTTTATCTCATTGGTAATATGCGGAATGACTTGTACGGTACCACCAAGGTAATCGCCCCTACGCTCTTTTTTAATGACATTCTCGTATATTTTTCCTGAAGTGAAATTATTCAATTTTGTCATGGTCGTACGTACAAAACGCTCATAATGACCAAGATCAAGATCCGTTTCTGCACCATCCTGGGTTACGAAAACTTCACCATGCTGGAAAGGGCTCATGGTGCCCGGGTCAACGTTGATGTAGGGATCGAGCTTAATGAGAGTAACTTTCAGATTGCGTGCTTCCAGAATGGCAGCAAGTGATGCGGCGGCAATGCCTTTCCCTAAAGAAGAAACTACCCCGCCGGTAACGAAAATATAACGTGTCATAAAAAAATCCCGTTGTCATGCGTAAGCCGCCGAATAAGCGGAACGATAAGATGCATATAAACGGGGGTTTATTTTACCAAATAAAGAACATAAATAATACCTAGAAGCCGCCTTTACTTAATTGTTCGTCTGAAAACACTCTATTCACTTTTCATGTGTTATAAAGAATCAATATGACATTATTGCAAAATAATGGTAAAATATGGAACAAATTGATGATGTAAGTAGGATTATGAATAAGCTGCATGGTTTACCTGATCTGGCAACGTCTTCATCGAGAGAAGCAGCCGAATTCCTTCTGGCTTATCTTCGTACAGAAATTCCCCAAAGTTCTACTAAGTTATCTTTACACGCTGGTGGTTACCCTGAGGACGGCGACGTAGAACGCACCATTCGCACCTATCGAAGAAGCGCATCATCACCAGCCCATGCCGCCATAAAAGCACTTGAAACCGGCTGTGGGAATTGCCAGGAATTGGCTTATGCCGGCGCTCTTGTATTAAGAGCAGCAAAATATCAAGGTTCTATTTCTATTGGCCAATATGGCCTAAATCATCAATTTCTATTTGTTGACGATCTGATTGTTGACCCATGGGCCGAAATGATTTGTTCTTCATCGGATTGGCAAGGAAACTTATTTGCCTATGGAGGCAGCATTCGAGAAGGTACTTTATATGGTCGGCTTATTCCATGGGATCACGATGAACTGGAAGATGAAGAACCTGAAATCATTGAATCTATTCCCTTGGATTATTATGCTTTTATAGAAGGGATTGAAGACAATGAGGAAAAACCCTCTTTAGGAATAAGTCCACTGCCTCTTGAATTGTTTTTATTAGGAAAACCACCGCAAAAACCTGGAAAAACACTAAACAATGACTTGGCTTCAATTGAAATATCAACAGACTCTAGCCTTAACCTCAGCTAAAGTTATATTGTAAAATTATCGGTGCCATATAGATTTTGTTTCTTTAAAATGCACGCCTGAATTCTGTAAGGTTGTAGCGGAAGGTCAATTGAGACACTAAATGTTGCTGAAAAGCTGGAGTAATCATCTGCATGGTTTAGTATTTAGAGATTGTCTAAATTTGCCAGTTCAAGTAGATGATGTGATTAAAGCAATCAACGATTGGATAAACTTAAAAAATTTAATCTATTAAGGTAATTATTAATGTCTAAAAACATCAAAATCCTCGTCATTGGCGCTGGTATAGCTGGTCCTGCAATTTGTTATTGGTTAAGAAAATTTGGTTTTTCTCCTATCTTAATTGAAAAATCTGCTGCTATTAGAAAAGGCGGTCAGGCACTGGATGTCCGTGGCATAGCAACTCATATCGCTAGAGAAATGGGTATCTATGATCAAATATGTGAGATGCGCACGCGAATAAAGTACGGTCGTTTTGTAGATGCGGCGGGCAAGGTTCTACATGAAGAACATGGTGAGAAATTTGGGTTCAGGCAAGATGACGAAGTCGAAATTCTCCGTGGTGATTTGGTTGAGATCCTGATGAAAACAATTGCTGATGTACCTTGTTATTTCAATCAATCCATTACTAGCATACAGCAGAATACTGATAACATTATAGTCAATTTCAAGGATGGCAAGGTTGAAAATTATGACATAGTGATCGCTGCAGATGGCATTCACTCTGCTACAAGGCGCATGATTTTTGATAAAAATGAATATCAATTAATTCATCTTGGTTCGTATCTTAGTACATTTACCATTCCAAATTATCTTAGCTTGAGTCACATAGATCTGGAATGTGAAGCTAATCATAAATTGGTATCAATCAATAGCGATAACAACCCTGAAATAGCAAGAGCTGGATTTATGTTTCGCTCTCAGCATATCCTGAAGGATATTCGTGATGAGCATCAGCAAAAAAAATTCCTGTGTGATACTTTTCGCGATTTTGGCTGGGAAACAAAAAATATTTTAAATCGAATGCCAGAAAGCGATGATTTTTATTTTGATGCTATTATGCAAGTAAAAATGAATAGTTGGACCAAAGGTCGAATAGCGCTTGTCGGCGATGCAGGTTATTGTCCTTCTCCGTTATCTGGCCAAGGTAATAATTTGGCATTCGTTGGCGCATATATCCTAGCGGGAGAATTAAAAGCTGCTAATGGAAATTATATGCAGGCGTTTACTCGTTATAATGCACTACTACGCTCCTTTGTTGATGCTAATCAGGAATTTGGTGTTTGGGTGAGCAAATCATTTCTTGTAGAAGATGCAGTTTCCAAGAAAATTGCAGAAGAACGCTCGAACAGAATCCTAGCCATGTTAAAATCAGTTTCGAATGCGATTATCTTACCTCAATATGAATAATCACATTGAGCTATGGAGTTCAATGCCAATTCAGCTCTAAAAATAAAACATCAATTTGAAAGATAAGCCAGTCCACATATAAAGAGAAAGCTCAGGGCAGGGAGTCCTTTCTGGGATTTGTAGCCGTTGTAGCTCTGGGAATTCCTTTAGCTGCATATGGTGCTATTAATGGAGCAATCGGAGGTGCAAGAAATGGCATAGGTGGTTTATTGCAGAATCCTTTAGCCACAACTTTTAATCTTGGAGGTGGAGAGCGGGGTCTTTTTAATAAAGACCCGATAGCAGATAAAGAAGATGAAGAAGTTGCACCGACTTCCACCCCTGCTGATACTAAAAGACCCCCTGCTACAGTTCGTGCTCCTGCTGTGTCTCCTCAAAAAGGGGCAGAACATGTACCTGCTTTTAGACACACTTCTGCTGCCACATCCTATCCGTTACCAATTGCTCACGTTGAGGCCAAAGCGAAAGCAGAGCATTTTGATGATATAATCAAAAATTATAATAAAAAATTCCTCTCCAGCGGCAAATATTCTTCAGGTCATGAACCGCCTAGAATCCAAGAAGCTAAAGATGGTCAAAAATCTGCAACGTTTAAATTTTCTTCGTTACAGAGTGCCATCGATTTTTTTCTGGAGCAAGCTCAAAATCAGAAATTAGATGGTGTTCAATTAAAAAAAGACGGTCAAGTTATAGCCGTTGCTAGAGATGGAAAACTTTATTATCCAGGCCCAGAAGGAGCAGAAATTAAAAAAGGAGAGTCATTTGTTATGCCAAGTCAAGTTCAACCCCCTCAGTCTTCTCTGAAAGATCGTTTGGCACATCCTCCAGTACCAACAGGCAAACCCGAAGAATCCGAACCTAGCGACACCCCTGCCCACCAACTCTCCTAGGTTCTGTGCACTTATCTAAAGAAAAGAGGATTAAATCAAGCTGAGGTTAGTCTTAGGACTTATATTCAAAAACGCTTTTTATCGCTGCTAAACATAAATCCGTTATCTGCTGCCAATCTTTTTTGATGACTGCTTCATTTGGAATGACCCAAGACCCACCCACACACGCAACATTCGGCAAAGCCAAATAATCTAGAAAATTTTGTGCGTGAATACCTCCAGTAGCACAGAAGCGCACATCTGGTAAAGGACCAGCAATCGATTTCAGAGCTTTTGTACCCCCAACTGCCTCAGCCGGGAAAAACTTAAAATGTTTATAACCATATTCCATACCCATCATTATTTCAGAAACACTACTCACTCCTGGAATAAAAGGAATACCGGATTCTTGGCCTGCTTGCAATAAAGTGGGGGTAAATCCTGGACTAATGGCAAAGCCGGCACCGGCTTTAATCGCTTGCTGTAATTGGTGATGATTAAGAATCGTACCTGCGCCAATCATTGCCTCAGGGACTTCCTGATGTAATAGATGGATTGCCTGCAAAGCAACCGGTGTTCGTAAAGTCACTTCCAAGATACGAATACCTGCAGCAAGTATTGCTTTTGCCATGGGTATGGCGTGTTCCAACTCATGAATCACTATCACAGGAATCAATGGACTATCATCAAATAAAGCCTCAGGTAATTGTTGCCAATTATAAGACATCATGCACTTTTTCCATTCCATTTTGTTTTAGATATACTGCTGCGCCCAATAAACCTGGTTGCTCTGTAGTAATCACATACGTTGCAATTTGACGGTTAAATAAATGAAACCGCCCTTTTTCTTCAAATCGAGCACGGAACTTGCTTTGCAGAAGCAAAGGCAATAATTTCGGCACAATACCACCAGCAATATAAACGCCGCCAAACGCATTGAGATTTAAAGCTAGATCACCCGCAAAACTTCCAAGACTTGCAAAAAATTGGTTTACGGCATCAACTGCCAATGATGATTCACCCGTCAATGCCAAAGCTGTAATGTCAGAAGCAGATCGTGGTTCTGCGACTTGTTTCTTATAATCAGCAAGTGCTAAATAGAGACTTTCTAGCCCTGCCCCTGACAAAACACGCTCTACAGAAACATGGCCATGCTGACGTGTTAAGAATCGATGAATAAACCATTCTTGCTCTGTCTGAGCTTTCCACCCCATATGGCCACCTTCACTTGGAAAAGGCAAATAACGATCTTCATGAGGGATAAGATAAGCAAGACCTAAGCCAGTACCAGGCCCTAAAAACACGACAGGCTTTTTATTTTTAATCCCGCCTTCTCCTATCTGAATCTTTTCTTCAGGCGGCAGTTGCATCAAACTCATGGCCACGGCAGCAAAATCATTCATAATCATCAGATGATGCAAACCAAGATGCCGCTTCATCTCGTTAATCGAAAATTGCCAATCTAGATTGGTCATACGAATCCAATCATCATGCACAGGGCAAGCCACGGCAATTGCCGCCTGTTTTACTGTCATTAAACCTTGCTGTTGCTGATAAGTGAGAAAAGCTTCGGCAAAATTTACAAAATCAGCACAACGATAGGTCACGACGTTCTTAATGATAAAACGACGCGTATTAACACAAGCAAAACGAGCATTTGTCCCACCAATATCTGCAACAATGGCAATTGCATCGTCTGGCTGTCTATTCATAATATTGTTTCTCAGCAAATAAACTGCACGCCCCCTGCTCTGCCCCACTTAATTGTTGGCGCATATGACCGAACAATTCGCGTCCCATCCCATGATAATAATCTGACAAATCCGGTCTGACTGCCTTACGCTGCGTCAATTCCTGCTCAGAAATAAGCCATTGCAAAATACCTCGTGTCCAATCCATTAAAATAACATCACCCGTTTGTACATAAGCTATCAAACCATCCTCAACCGCTTCTGGGGTAACATGAATGGCAGCGGGTATTTTGCCTGAAGCCCCAGACATTCGCCCATCCGTTATAAGTCCCACGCGAAAACCACGTTCCTGCAAGACAGCAAGCATTGGTGTTAGTTTATGCAATTCTGGCATACCACAGGCTTTAGGTCCCTGAAAACGAACCACCACCACGCAGTCTTTATCCAACGCGCCTGTTCTAAACGCCGCTTCCAAATCATGCTGGCTGGAAAATACCACAGCAGGCGCCTGTATTTTTTCTAAATCATCTCGCAAGGAAGATGTTTTGATGACAGCTCGTCCCAAATTACCTTTCAGTACGCATAACCCTCCGTGCTTTTTAAATGGCGCAGAAACGGGTCTTAGAACATCCCTGTCGCCAGAAACTTGAGGACCATCCACCCAAAGCAAGGTATCTTCCTGCAACACAGGTTGTTTCAGATAATGGTGTAAACCAAATCCTGCAATGGTATTCACTTGTTCATGTAATAAATTCGCTTCCAACAAGGTGCGAATTAAATAAGCCATCCCCCCCGCACGTTGAAAATGATTAATATCAGCTTGACCATTAGGATAAATGCGCGTAACTAATGGAATAGCCACCGACAAATCGGAAAAATCATCCCAATTAATGATAAAACCAGCAGCACGTGCAATAGCAACCAAGTGCATCGTATGATTGGTTGAACCTCCAGTAGCTAATAATCCAACCATGCCATTTACTAGCGTTTTAGCATCAACGAGCTTACCAATTGGAAGATAATGGTCACCAAGATGAGTCAGTTGGATGATCTGCTGTGCAGCTGCCTTTGTTAACTCATGGCGTAAAGCAGTATTTGGATTTATGAAAGACGACCCAGGCAACTGCAAGCCCATCATTTCCATCAGCAGCTGGTTTGAATTAGCAGTACCATAAAAAGTACACGTGCCAGATGTATGATAAGAAGCAGCTTCGGCATCAAGAAGTGCTTTTTTATCAACTTTCCTTTGTGCATATAACTGGCGAATGCGTGCTTTTTCTAAATTTGAAATGCCGGATGGCATAGGTCCCGCTGGTACAAAAATAAACGGTAAATGACCAAAAGAAAGCGCTGCTATCAATAGTCCTGGGACAATTTTATCGCATATTCCCAGCATTAACCCACCATCAAACATATTATGGGATAATGCGATTGCAGCAGACATGGCAATAACATCACGACTCATCAAACTTAATTCCATGCCAGCTTGGCCTTGAGTGATGCCATCACACATTGCAGGTACTCCACCAGCAAATTGTGCGATGCCTCCAGCATCTTCTATGGATTGCTTCAATTGTTCTGGATAATCTTGATAAGGCTGGTGAGCCGATAGCATGTCGTTGTAGGCGGATACAATTGCAATATTGGCTCTACTTTCGCCACGTAGCGCTGCCTTGTCTTTTTGACTACAAGCGGCAAAACCGTGCGCTAAATTACCACAGTGCAAAACTGTACGATGTGGCTTCGATAAACAGGCCTTTTCCAAACGTTCAAGGTAGATGCTTCGGCTGTATGCACTACGCTCAATGATTCGTTCTGTCACCTCTTTTATTACTTGGTTCATAATGACGACTACCTCGTTGCCACGACTAGTTTCCGCAAACAGGTCCGGGAGTTAGGAAGACTTAAACTACGGTGCATACATCACCTGAATATCCACCTGTGGATCATGCAAGAAAGCACGAATTGGCATCGCGAAAAAATCCTGCTCGGCCATGGCGCGATTAAAAACCATTAATTTTTTCTCGCCAACCAAATGTAAAAATACAGTCCGACTATTTAATAATCGTTTTCTGGTTAATGATATTCGCTGATAAGGTGCTGAAACTGGAGTAATATTAACAATGGCCTGTTTTGTATCATCAGCCAAGCCAAGATGAATTTCGGGACTACAGGGAAATAACGAAGCCGTATGACCATCTTCACCCATGCCTAGAATAACCGCATCAAAGGTTGGTAAAGCAGCTATCGCTGCGTTGATAGCCGCTTCGTCATTGTTCTGGCATAAACCAATAAACGTTGCCTGCGATGCAAATCCTTGTAATAAATGCGTTCTGACCATTCGTTCATTACTGTCTTGTGCCGTTGGTGGCAACTGTCGCTCATCTGCCAAAGTGATCGTCACTTGTGCCCAATTAATTGGCGTTTGAGCCAGTAAATCAAATAAAGCAACAGGGGTACGTCCTCCAGAGACTACTAGATAGGCATGACCACGTTGCGCAATGGCTTGGGTCAAAATCATGGCCAATTGCTCTGAAAAATATTGATTTAATGTCTGAACATGATCAAATGAATGTAATCGCATTTTATTCGTCCCAGTTACGACCATCGCGCGCCAACAAAGAAATAGCGGCGATAGGCCCCCACGTACCAGCTTGATAAGCTCGTGGAGGCTCATGATGATTGCGCCATGCATCAATAATACCGTCAACCCATTTCCAAGCTTGCTCTACCTCATCACGGCGAACAAATAAATACTGATTGCCTAATAAAGCCTCTAGCAATAAACGTTCATACGCATCTGCAATCCGTTGAGACTTAAAGGTTTTATCAAAACTTAAATCCAGTTTGGTTTGTTGTAAACGCATTGTTTCACCCAAGCCGGGAATTTTGTTCATGATCTCAACTTCTACCCCTTCATCAGGCTGTAAACGAATGATCAATCGGTTAGGTGGCAATTGTCGGTAGGTCTGATGAAAAATATTATGCAATTGCGGCCTAAAACAAATCACCACTTCGCTTGATTTTTTCGGCATTCGTTTACCAGTGCGCAAATAAAAAGGAACACCAGCCCAACGCCAATTATCAATATCAATTTTAATGGCCACAAACGTTTCCGTTTGGCTGTTTGGTCGTGCGCCTGGTTCCTCAAGATAACCCGGAACCGCTTGCCCACCGATAAAGCCTTGCGTATATTGCCCACGAACGGTTTTCTCACCGACATTTCCCATATCAATCGGACGCAATGCTTTTAAAACCTTCAGTTTCTCATCGCGAATACTGTCTGCATCCAAATTAGCGGGGGGTTCCATGGCAATTAATGATAAAATTTGCAACAAATGATTTTGTACCATATCACGCATTTGGCCTGCTTCATCGTAATAAGACCAGCGACCTTCAACACCAACTTCCTCAGCAACAGAAATCTGCACATGATCAATCATGGTCCTGTCCCAATTAGAGGCAAAAATGGCATTGGCAAAACGCAACGCAAGTAAATTAAGTACCGTTTCCTTACCAAGATAATGATCAATTCGATAAATCTGGCTTTCTTTAAAATACCGAGCCACTTCATCATTAATGCGTTTGGATGACAACAAATCCTGACCTATCGGCTTTTCAAGAACGACTCTAGCGGGCTCTTGAGTAAGCCCCACCTCGGCCAACCCTTGGCTTATTGATCCAAATAAAGAAGGAGGCGTTGCAAAATAACTGATGACGACTTTTGTATCCGGCTGAGTCACCGTCTTTAGCTTGGCATAATCGGATGCATTGGTTAAATCCATTTGCAGATAATGCAGTTTTTTCTGCAATCGATTCCACACATCAACATCCATCTTCTCTTTTAAAAATTTATGCAAATGAATTTCAACAAATTGGCAATAAGCAGCCTCCTCTATGTCATCTCTTGCAATACCAATGATGCGGGTCACATTCGGAAGTAATCCTGCTTTTTCCAATTGATAAAGTGCGGGTAATAATTTGCGACAAGTCAGATCGCCTTTCGCACCAAATAATATCAGATCGCAAGTTTTATCATTCGGTGTTGTTGCGAACATAATGTTTATTACTCCCTATTTAATGAGGCATACGTTTGCATTGCAAGCACAATTAATTGCACTCGAGTTCTACCGCCATAATCATTAAGATCTAACTTATAAGCAGCATGAATATAGCGAGCACGATGATTTGGCCATGCTTTTAGATCAATATTAAAAGCGATGGCATCCACAGGTTCGCTTTTTTGTTCATGCATTAATGTTAATTTCAAATGCCGTTCTCCGACAAGACGTTGTTCTAGAATTTCAAAAACATTATCAAAAATTGGTTCAGGAAATTGTTGTCCCCACGGACCTGCTAATTTGAGGAGAGTTGCCACTTCCCTATTGAGATCCGTAGCCATCAATGGCCCATCACTCCAAATCTCATTTTGACATTGTGACACATCCATATGTTTACTGACCTCAGCAGTAAGCGCTTGTTGAAAGGACAAGAAAACCTGTGGATGCAAGCTGACTCCAGCAGCCATCGCATGGCCGCCAAATTTATCAATCATTCCAGGACTATTTTTATCCACCGCCGCAAGGATATCTCGAATGTTTAACCCTGATACAGAACGTGCCGATCCTTTAAGTTCATCATCACTGACCTTGGCAAAGGCAATGACTGGACGATGGTAACGCTCTTTTAAGCGACCCGCCAAAACACCAATAACACCTTGGTGCCAAGATTCGTCATACAAACACAAAACCACCGGTAATTGCATCGCTTTTTCATCAACTTGAAAGGCCAGTTTATTCAAAGCAAGGGTTGCCTGTTCTTTCATTTCCAATTCAATTTTACGCCGCTCGATGTTTAATTCATCCAAATGACGAGCAAAAACACGTGCTTGCTCCATCGTATCACATAGCAAACAATTGATGCCTAAAGACATATCATCAAGCCTGCCTGCGGCATTTAATCGTGGTGCAATAGCATACCCCAAATCACCTTCACCGATTGTTTCACAACGTCGGCCTGAAATCTCAATCAATGCTTTGATGCCAGGACGGCATACGCCCTGACGAATGCGGGAAATACCTTGCTCAACTAAAATCCGATTATTCTGATCAAGTGCTACAACATCTGCAATGGTTCCTAAGGCAACTAAATCAAGAAATTGTGCCATATTCGGTTCGGTCAGATCGTTTGATTTAAACCAACCGTTATCGCTTAACCGGCGGCGTAAAGCGAGCATCACATAAAAAATCACACCAACCCCAGCAATCGATTTACTCGGAAAATGATCGCCTGCCTGATTGGGATTAACAATTGCGCACGCGGCAGGTAATATTTCTGCTGGTAAATGATGGTCTGTAATCAATACATCAATACCCGCTTCATTAGCCGCCGCAACACCTTCTATACTAGCAATGCCATTATCAACCGTAATAATGAGCTTCGGCTGCCATTTTTTTGCAACATCAATAATGGCTGGCGTTAACCCATAACCATATTCAAATCGATTTGGAACTAAAAATTCAACATGCCTTGCTCCCATGGCGCGCAACGCCGTGACGGCTAATGCACTGGATGTTGCGCCATCGGCATCAAAATCTCCCACAATTAATATTTTCTGTTGAGCATGAAGCGCTTGCTCCAAACGCCGTGTTGCTTTTTCAATGTCCATCAATGTATGAAAGGGCAATAACCTCTGCAATCGTTTATCCAACTGCGAATCGTTCAGCACGCCTCTTGCCGCATAAATGCGCTGCAAAATGGGATGAGCAACGGATAAAGAAGGCAATGTGGTTGGGATGATGCGCCGTTTAATTTGCATAACTAATCGAACCCCATAAACGTGATAACCATTTTTTTGGCCGTGTACAATAGACACCATTATTCCAATACCAATGCACGGTAGTGTGACATAGCTGCACTTGTAAATGATGCAATTCGTTTGCATCAAGACAATCAATAAGTAAGATGGCATTTTTAGGAAGGGATTGTGAGGGTTGATAAAGTCTGACGTCAGACGAAAGATGGTTTGCTATCTCAATCAAATAAGAATCGCCGCAAATCACGGGAATACAAACTGACGTATTTAACCGACCACTGCCCCATAGCCACAACCCATTAATTGAGCAATCCGGACGTTTGTCATTTAAAGGATGAGTATTAAAAAACATTTGGCTTTCAGTAATAAATCGCTGCCAATAAAACGTTTCATCCAGCGCTTGCAAATGAGGCAATAAAGATTGATGCAGCAAGCTATGTGCAGGCTTTGCTATAATTTCAGGCTTATCATCATAGCGAAGCAGCCAAGTGTGTGCATCACAATAGTAAGCTTGCATACGTTCTTCAGCTGAAAATTCAGCAAACGCTGAAAACCACTGCCGAGACTCTTCCTCAGATAAATGAAGTTCATGAGACGTTGCAATCATCATGGCATCATTATGTGTCGCCTCCCAATGAACAGGCGAAACAACAAGCCAGCGCCCTTCTAGCCCATAGTAACGCCCTAATAAATCCGCAACCGGGGGGTATTTATCAGAATAATTTAAGCAAGACAAAAGATGATGATAAAAATGGCCGTGTTCTGTCAAACGTATGCTAGGTTCAGGAACCACAGTGTGTTGCGCATTAATAATAACATCCATATCATACAGCCTGCATAAATCCGTCTCGTCTGAACATTAATTTCAGATTCCGGATGGCTTGACGGATGCGTTGAGTATTTTCTATTAGACCAAACCGAACAAAACCATCACCTTGCTGGCCAAAACCAATACCCGGAGAAACTGCAACTTGTGCTTCTTTTAGCAAATATTTACTGAACTCCACCGAACCGAGATGGCGATAAAAAGCAGGAATAGGAGCCCATACAAACATCGTTGCCTTCGGCCGCTCAACCATCCAGCCAATGTCTTGCAAACCATCACATAAAACATTGCGGCGTTTTTCATACATGGCGCGAATCTCATGGACACAATCATCAGGACCTTCTAACGCAGAAATGGCAGCCACTTGAATAGGGGTAAACGTTCCATAATCAAGATAAGATTTAATTCGCGTCAATGCGCCAACCAGTTCATCATTACCGCAAGCAAATCCAACTCGCCATCCTGGCATATTATATGATTTGGACAGTGAATACGTTTCAATAGCAACATCAATCGCTCCTGGAACCTGAAGAATAGAAGGCGCTTTATAGCCATCAAACACAATGTCGGCATAGGCCAAATCATGGATCACCCATATTTTATATTGTTTGGCCAATGCAATCACTTTCTCAAAAAATGGATAATCAACACAATGAGTACTTGGATTGGCTGGAAAATTTAAAACCAACGCTTTGGGTTTAGGCCAACTTTGTTCAATTGCTTGTTCAATTGCTTGCAAAAACTGGGTTTCTTCCTTTAAAGGAATTTGTTTGATGTTTGCTCCTGCAATCACAAACCCATACGTGTGGATTGGATAAGCAGGATCCGGAACAAGAATGGTATCTCCAGGTCCTGAAATGGCTAAGGCAAGATGTGCCAATCCCTCTTTTGAACCGATGGTTGCTAAAATCTGTGTTTCACTATTAAGTGTGACTTGATAATTTTTTTGATACCAAGCCGCCATTGCACGTCGCAGACGAGGAATCCCCTTAGACATAGAATATCGATGTGTATCCGGACGTTTAACCGTTTCTATAAGCTTATCAACAATATGTGGTGGAGTAGGCTGGTCAGGATTACCCATGCCAAAATCAATAATGTCTTCTCCACGCGCCCGTGCTTCCATTTTTAATTGATTCAGTGTATTGAACACATAAGGAGGAAGGCGCTTAATTCGTGGAAATTGACTCATGATTATAACCTCTGTTTTAACAAATGCCCCAAGCTCTACACACAGAACCTACAGTTTATCTGGCATCAAATACAATCAACGCTTTTGCAATTATCCTGACAATGTTAACATACACCGTATGATTTGGAGCTTGTTAATTCATTGACTGTACTGCAATGCTCGCCAATAACATCCATTGCTCTATTTTTAGCGAACTAATGAACAAGCTCTTAGATTGCAGTATAAATTATTGAGCCATGAAAAACCATGCACATCACCCGTGAACAAGTCGATCTGCATACGATCCAATCGTATTCCGAATCAGAAATTAAAATTAACAATACACTGTATGAGCGTAGCGTGATCATAAGCCGTAAAACGCTTATTGCGCAGTGGCAGATCCATTCAGTGCAGGAATTAAATGAAACGCTTCTAGCACCTATGCTTGAACTTAATCCCGAGGTTATTATTATTGGCCATAATAAGGTAGGTCTGCAGGCTTCTATATCCGTCCACCAATACTTATCAAAACGACGAATTGGCTTGGAATGCATGTCAATAGGAGCCGCTTGTCGCACGTTCAATGTGTTATTAAGTGAACAACGCGCCGTGGTCTTAGGGATAATCTTCTCTTAAACGCCTCTTCCTGCTTAGTCCATGATTTTTCCCTGATCGCTTCCTTCTGACTTGCGAAGGCATATAATTTGAGATAAGGTCTTATTCTTCGCAAGCGAGTTATCAAGATGCTCAACTCATTACCTGAACTCATTCACTCATTGCAGGCCAGTCAGCAAATGATGGTCGCACAATTACATCAATTTTGTGAAATTAACTCAGGCACTGATAATCTTGCAGGATTAAAAACAATGCATCAAGCGTTGCATTCTGCGTATATTCCTATAGCAGATGAAATCCAATCACGACGCATGCCTCCCATGACCACCATTAACATGGCTGGTGAAACAACCACAAGCGTTTTTGGCAATGCTCTTTACATACAAAAACGGCCTGACCTGAAACGACGCATCCTTTTAAGCGGCCATATGGATACAGTGTATAACGCACAGCATTCTTTTCAAGCGTTAACCTATATCAATGAAAACCATTTGAATGGCCCTGGAGTAGCCGATATGAAAGGTGGGCTCGTTGTTATGTTACATGCTTTGGGTGCCTTCGAAAAAACACCATTTGCAGATAAATTGGGCTGGGATGTTATTATTAATGCTGATGAAGAAACTGGTTCAGCAGCCTCTAGCATTCTACTTGATGAAATGGCGCCAAATTATCAAGCAGCGCTCGTCTATGAACCTGCTATGACCGCAGATGGCCTATTGGCAAAAAACCGCAAAGGCAGTGGTAAATTAACGCTCATCGCCACTGGCAAAGCTGCCCATGCAGGTCGAGCATTTCACGAAGGACGAAACGCTATTTGTTATCTGGCTGATGCAATTACTGCCATCCATGCCTTGAATGGCAAAAAAGAAGGTGTAACCATTAACATTGGTAAAATTGCTGGAGGAGAAGCGTTAAATGTAGTTCCGGATAAAGCCGTTGCCAAACTGGATATACGCATTAGTCAGCCAGAAGACGAACAATGGATTCGTGATCAACTGGATCAAATTATTAATAAATTACAGCAGGACGATTATTCACTAACAATCCATGGCCATTTCGGCAGACCCGTTAAACGGGTCACTTCTGCAACTGAACGCTTGTTTAAACGAATTCAGCATGTTGGCAAAGAACTCAACTTAGTTATTGACTGGCAGGACAGTGGTGGTTGCTGTGATGGCAACAATCTCGCACGTCATGGCTTGCCTGTTATTGATACCTTAGGGGTGCGGGGCGGACATATCCATAGCACTAACGAATACATATTGCTTGACAGTCTTGTGGAGCGCGCTACATTAAGTGCTTTATTACTTGTTGACCTGGCACAGGGTGGACTTGAAGAACTGACAGGAAAACAAAACATTTAAATAAGGCGTGATGACAATGATGTTATTTCGCAGCGCAAAAAATACTGATTTACCGGCCATTTATCATTTGGCTAAACATAGTGGCATTGGATTAACCACATTACCAAATGATATGGGCTTATTAAGTAAACGACTGGAATGGTCAACGACTTCTTTCTCCAGGGCAGTCAGTCATCCTGATAATGAATACTATTTATTTGTGCTGGAAGACCCGTCAACCCATCAAGTCGTAGGAACATCAGCCCTTGAAGCGTTTACTGGCCACGACAATCCTTTTTACTCTTACAAATTATCAAAACGTACTCGCGTATGCCATTCTCTGGATATTCGTACGGACTATGAAGTATTAAGTCTGGTTAATGATAACCAAGGATGCAGTGAAACTTGCACACTTTTTCTAGATCCTGATTACCGCCACAGCAGCAATGGTTTATTACTTTCACGCGCCCGTTTTTTATTTATGGCCCACTACCCTTTTCGTTTTACTTCCACAGTCATTGCTGAAATGCGTGGTATTTCAGACGAAGCAGGGCATTCTCCTTTCTGGGATGCAGTAGGTCGTCATTTTTTTCATATGTCTTTTGCAGAAGCAGATAGACTGACTATATCAACCAACAAACAATTCATTGCTGATCTCATGCCAAGAAATCCAGTCTATGTAAAATTAATCGATCCTGCAGCCCAGGCAGTCATTGGCAAGCCACATCAATCAACCGTTCCCGCAATGAATATCCTAATGCATGAAGGGTTTCGTTATAATAATTATGTGGACATCTTTGATGCTGGTCCAACGCTTGAAGCGCCTCGAGAAAAAATTCATAGCGTTGCTGCAAGTCAGGTCATGACCGTTAAAAATATTATTGATGAAGTCAGCAGCAAACGATTTATTTTAGCCAATACCCGACTCGATTTTCGTGCAACAATTAGCCAGGTGATTGTTAATCAACACCAGAATTCCTGCATTGTCAGTAAAGAAACTGCTGAACTACTGCAGGTAGAGAGAAATGATTGCATACGGATTGTTCCCCTCCAACTCGATCAAGCGAGGTTTTAAAACAAACACTATGGACAATGATTCAAAAAAAAATAATTCTTGTCATTATTACGATGGGCATTGGATAAGCGGCTCCGGTGATGCATTCATGTCGATCAATCCGGCCGAAGGCACTTGCGTATGGGAAGGTAGAAACGCTACAACGGAAGAAATCGCTGCAGCAGTTGCTGCAGCACAACATGCCTTAAAACTCTGGAGCAGATTTGATTTCGCCACTCGTACAAATTATTTACAAAATTTTGCCAAACAAGTTGAAATGCGGCGCCAAGAGCTGACCTATTTAATAGCACTTGAAACAGGAAAACCATTATGGGAAGCGGAAACTGAAGTCAATGCGGTGATTGGTAAGATTGGGCTGTCTGTTCAAGCTTATCAAGAGCGCACCTATGAGAAAAAAATAAATACCCCAGACGCTATTGGCCATCTGCGTTATAAGCCGCATGGTGTTGTTGCTGTCCTAGGACCCTTTAATTTCCCTGCGCATTTAAGCAATGGCCATATTGTACCCGCTTTATTAGCCGGAAATACGGTTGTTTATAAGCCCAGCGAATTAACGCCTGCCGTCGCAGAGTTAATCATTCAATGCTGGCATGATAGCGGTTTACCACCTGGTGTTCTTAATTGCATTCAGGGTGATGCCTCTTGTGCTAAGACATTGTTGCAGAAAAATATTCAAGGTGTGTATTTTACTGGCAGCTACAAAACTGGTTTAGCCATCCATCAGCAGTTTAGTGACCGTCCAGGCATTATTCTTGCCTTGGAAATGGGTGGAAATAATCCTTTAGTGATCGATGCCGTAAAAGACCTGCAAGCCGCTTTGTATCATACTTTACTATCTACCTTGATAACCGCAGGCCAGCGTTGTACTTGCGCCAGGAGAGTCATAATTCCGGACACTAAATTTGGTGATGAATTTCTTGAATGCTTCATTCGATTATGTAAAAAAATTCGTGTAGGAACGTTTAAGGATGTGCCTGAACCATTTATCGGCCCTGTGATCCGCCATTCTCATGCTTTGATGCACCTTAAAGCTCAAGAGCAATTGCGAACACAAGGAGGTAATTCATTGCTTGCCATGTCCTTGCTCGCAGATAATACTGGCTTGCTTTCCCCAGGCATTATAGATATGAGTGGTGTTGAAAATCCTTCTGATGAAGAAATTTTTGCACCCTTGGTGCAAATCTACCGTTATCATAATTTTGAACAAGCTCTCGTCCTTGCCAATCAAACCCAATATGGCTTGGCAGCAGGTATTATGACGGATAACGACCAACACTACGAACAATTTTATCAAACCGTTCGTGCCGGAATAATCAACTGGAATCGACCAACGACTGGCGCAGCAAGTAATATGCCGTTTGGCGGCATCGGCCATAGCGGCAACCACCGCCCTAGCGCTTACTATGCCGCCGATTACTGTGCCTATCCTATTGCGAGTCTGGAACAGCCACAATTATCGACTCCCCCCAAATTATTACCTGGCATTGAATTATATTAGAGTGTAAAAGATGTATAAAAGAGACAGGTGCTACAGGAGAGCCCCATGAAAGTATATGAATTAAATATGGATGGGCTTGTTGGTCCCACCCACCATTATGCCGGACTTTCGCTAGGAAATATTGCATCAACGTTTAATGCCTTTACCGTTGCCAATCCCAATTCTGCAGCCTGTCAGGGACTTGCAAAAATGCGCTTATTGCATCACTTGGGAGTAAAGCAGGCTCTGCTACCACCCCATCAACGACCTAATCTTCATTTACTCCATCAATTGGGGTTTTATGGTTCGCCAGCTGAGCAAATAAGCCAAGCGAAAAAAACCGACCCCAATTTACTCAGTGCCTGTTATTCGGCATCAAGCATGTGGACCGCTAATGCAGCAACCATCTCTGCAAGCCTAGATACCCGAGATCATCGTGTGCACTTTACCGCAGCCAACTTAGTAGGAAATCTGCATCGATATCAGGAAGCCGACTATTCTCACCAACTGCTAAAAAAGATATTTGCTAATGAACAATTTTTTCACCATCATGAGCCTTTGCCTAAAACCTTAGTGACTGGCGACGAAGGAGCAGCCAATCATAACCGTTTATGCGCCTCTCACAATACCCCCGCCATTAATCTATTTGTATATGGCAAGCGAGCCTTGCCAGCAAATAACTCCTGTCCTTGTCCACGTCGTTTTCCAGCGAGACAAACATTGGAAGCATCACAAGCCGTCGCACGTAAGCATCAGCTTAACCTGCAACAAACCTTATTTGTTTGCCAGAATCCTGAAGTGATTGATCAAGGCGTATTTCACAATGATGTGATTGGTGTGGCCAATGAATCGCTCTTCTTCCTTCATGAAGAAGCTTTTTTACATCAAGCGGATGTTTTAGCAGCGCTGCAACAGCTTGCCAATTTTCCTTTGCATATTATTGAAGTCCGCACTAATCGGATTTCAATTGCAGACGCGGTAAACACCTATTTGTTTAACTCGCAATTGATTACCTTACCTGATGAGCATGGCAAGAAAAAAATGGTACTGATAACACCGATTGAATGTCAACATCATCAACAAATCAAATCATTCATTGATGAAATGCTCGCTGACGACACTAACCCTCTTATTGAAGTCCATTATCTCGATCTTAAACAAAGCATGCGCAATGGAGGAGGACCTGCTTGTCTACGTCTACGTGTTCCATTAAATGAACAAGAATTAGCAGCCATGCATCAAGGTGTTTTGGTTAATGATACACTGCTCGATGATCTGGAAAGCTGGGTACAGCGGCATTACCGCACGCAATTACACGCCGACGATCTGGCTGACCCGACATTAATTGATGAGTGTTTTTCAGCACTGGATGAATTAACAGCTATACTTAATTTGGGCAGTATTTATCCGTTTCAACTGGAAAACACCGTTAAAAGCTGTTTTTAATTCGTTGCTTGCTTGAATATGGTCATCATGAACAAGATGAGGTGGAAAACACTGGGCGGACGATGCATTTATCATTCTCCGAATGGAATTAACGTTTATCAAAATCCATTATATCGTTGGCTAACTTTGGACAGTAATGCAGTACAAACTTTAATCAATCGTCGTCATCCCGAAAGACCTGCACTTGATTATATTAAACCATTGACCATCAGTGTGCGTGCCCAACCAGCCAATTGCTGTTTATTAGGATTAGGAGGTGGAGGCGTTGCTCATGCTTTGTCCTCTTGCCTTATTGATTATCATCTTGATGTGGTAGAGCATAACCCTGAAGTTATTAGGCTTGCCAAAACATACTTTATGATGGATCGATTAGCTAACTTAAACGTTATTCGGCGGGATGCAAATATATTTATGCAGCAAAACCAAAAAATCTACAATCATTTAATGGTTGATCTGTTTGATGCTCATTCTTTTCCCCAACATTGCAATCACAGTCATTTTTTTGCCCACTGTCGAAGACTCTTACTTCCCCACGGCACACTTGCCGTTAATTTAGCAAACCTACGTGAACAATGGCCGATATTTCAACATATTCGCACGCATTTCAATCAATCAGTCCTATCCCTACCGGTAAAAGGAACAGCAAATATGGTGATCCTCGCATCTTGTGCAAATACTATTCTTCCACTGATAGATCTGCTAAAAAGCAGCCAACGATTAAAACAATTATCATGGGATTCAAATTGGGGATATGTTGCCGACATTTAAAAGCTTCCTTAATTCCGTGGCAACACGTTCTATATTTCCATTAAATCTTTTTCTTTTTCTGCTAAAATCACGTCTACATCGGCAATGTATTTATCCGTCAATTTTTGGATTACCTCATTCCCACGACGCTCATCATCTTCAGAAATTTCTTTTTCTTTAACCAACTCTTTAAGTTGATTATTTGCATCTCGTCGAATATTACGAATAGAAACTCGCCCCTGCTCCGCTTCGCCTCGAACCACACGAATCATTTCTTTGCGTCGTTCTTCGGTCAAAGGAGGCATAGGTACCCGAATTGCAGCCCCAGCCGTCGCGGGATTTAAACCCAAATCTGAAGTTAAAATCGCTTTTTCAACCGCCGCTACCATGGATTTATCCCAGGGTGTAACCAATAAAGTTCGCGCATCACTAGCAGTCACATTCGCAACCTGATTCAACGGCGTGAGACTGCCGTAATATTCAACCTGAACATGGTCCAACAAGCTGGCATTAGCCCGGCCAGTTCTAATTTTAGTCATTTCATGTCGTAATGACTCAATGGTTTTCTGCATTCGTTTTTCCGCATCCTGTTTGATCTTATTGATCATGATTTGCTCCTATTATGGTTCCAATGCGCTCACCGGTAACAATTTTACTTAAAGCATTTGGTTCTGACATGTTGAAGACTTGTAATGGCATGCCATGATCTTGACATAAACAAATAGCGGTAGCATCCATAACTTGCAATCCTTGACTTAATACGTCCCTGTAAGTCAAAAAATCATAACGAATCGCTTGAGGATTTTTAATTGGATCAGCTGAATAAACTCCGTCTACTTTCGTTGCTTTCAATACAACATCTGCACCAACCTCAATCGCGCGTAGACAAGCGGCAGAATCCGTTGTAAAAAATGGATTTCCAGTTCCTGCAGCAAAGATCACGGCATGGCCATTACGTAAATGAGTCATTGCTTTGCGGCGATGATAAGGATCAACAACACCTAGCATAGGGATTGCCGACATAATTCTAGCCGGTAAATCAATGCGCTCAAGAGAATCTCGTAAAGCCAACGCGTTCATCACTGTGGCCAACATCCCCATGTGGTCGCCCGTTACCCGGCCAAGACCAGCTTCTGATAACGCTTTACCACGGAATAAATTTCCACCACCAATCACCAAACCAACTTCTACACCCATTTGAATAAGTTCTGCAACATCATTGGCTATCTTATCCAAAATGGATGGATCAATACCAAATTGCGCCTTACCCATTAATGCTTCACCACTGCATTTTAAAATAATACGCTTGTATTTCAGGGTTGGTTGATTGTTATTTATCATTGTTCACGAACCTGAGCCATTACTTCAGCAACGAAGTTATCTTCTTTCTTTTCAATGCCTTCACCCACCTCATAACGGGTAAATGAGAGAACTTCAGCATTTTTTTCTTTAAGCAACTGACCCACTTTTTTGTTCGGATCTTTAACAAAAGGCTGGCCAAGCAAACTGACTTCATCAATAAACTTACTAATACGTCCCTCAATCATTTTGTCAATGATTTCTTGTGGTTTGCCACTTTCACGTGCTTGTGCGGTGAAAATTTCACGCTCATTTGCAATGGCATCTTCTGGAACCTGATCACGACTTACCACCAAAGGACGACTGGCAGCAATGTGCATTGCAATGTCTTTAGCCAAAGATTCATCACCATGTTTCAACGCAACCAACACACCAATACGAGTTCCATGTAGATAACAGCCAATAACCCCATCACACTGCATTTGTTCAAGGCGACGTAATTTAATGTTCTCGCCGATTTTTGCTACCAATGCTTGTCTTGCTTCTTCAATCGTATTTTGACGCCCAACAAGCATTTCTTTAGCTAAGGCATTGACATCTGAGACTTGCGTACTCAATGCGGTTTCGGCAACCTGGTTAGCAAATTGTGTGAAATTATCATCGCGTGCAACAAAATCTGTTTCACTATTCACCTCAAGCATTGCCGCCTTTTGTCCGTCGGCAGAACGTGCAATAACAATCACCCCTTCGGCAGCCACTCGATCAGCTTTTTTATCCGCTTTGGCTTGCCCGGCTTTACGCATTTCAATGATTGCTTGCTCAATATCCCCATTGGTTGCGACCAGGAATTTTTTACATTCCATCATTCCTGCGCCAGTACGTTCACGTAACTTCATTACCAATGCAGCACTAATTGTCATATTCATTTCTCCATAGATTATCATGGGTCAACCTGGATTAAGGCACATGCAAAGGCCTTCTGTTTGGGAAATAGGGGTTGCTCAATAAACCCAATCTGCATAGTATTCAGGCTGAACTGCTCTCGCAGTTAATAACTGCGAGAGATATATAAAGGGCGCAATCAATCATGTCCCTCATTTAAAATTATTTAGCCGCTTCTTTCGAATCTTTTTCGGTCGGGACTTCAATGAATTCCGCATCAGAAGACAAGCCACCAACCGTATTACCTCGTTGAGCGTCAATGATAGCATCTGCTACACAACGAACATAAATTTCCACAGCCCTCATGGAATCATCATTAGCAGGAATAATGTAATCAATGAGATCTGGATCATTATTGGTGTCAACGATACCAATGACTGGGATTCTTAATCGTCGTGCTTCTTCAACAGCAATATGTTCAAATCCTACATCAACAATAAACAGCGCATCGGGCAAACCACCCATATCCTCTATACCACCCAAACTGCGCTCCAGTTTTTCCAACTCACGAGATAACATCAAGGCTTCTTTTTTAATCATGGTTTCAAAAGCACCATCATCTCGCATTTTTTTTAATTCTTTCAGACGAAAAATAGATTGGCGAACGGTTTTATAATTCGTTAGCATTCCACCCAACCATCGATGGTCCACATAGGGCATTCCACAACGTTTTGCATGTTCACGAATACTATCTTGTGCAGCTCTTTTTGTGCCAACAAACAGAATTTTTGCTTTATTTGCTGCCAAACGACCGATGAAATTCAACGCATCGTTCATCATCGGCATGGTTTTTTCCAGATTAATGATATGGATTTTATTTCGAGAGCCAAAAATATACTCAGCCATTTTTGGGTTCCAAAAACGGGTGCGGTGGCCAAAATGAGCACCGGCCTCTAGTAATTCGCGCATACTTAAATTCATTCTAATTTCTCCAGGGTTAAGCCTCCACGCTTCCCATACGGCACCCATCTTAATTAACAGGATAATTAATCAGGCGGGACCCTACCGCATGTGCCGAAACGTGTGTGTCGTTAAAAAGCGCAGGAATAATATCATAACTACCAATTATCATCAATTTACTTTGAATAATAATAAGCAACTTGTAATGATCTGGAAACTTGGAAAATTTTATAAAATGTCTATACTCTAGTGAGTGCCTATTTCAGGACAGTAACACTTACTAACTAAGTTTAAGGAAGATTAAAATGATTAAAAAAATGATTTTGTTACCTGCGTTGGCGTTATCCCTAACATTCAGCGTCCCCAGCTTTGCTGATCAACATGAAAACGGTCAATGTCCTTGCATGCGTATGCAAAAAATAAGCCAAGAGCTAAATCTGACTGCTGATCAAAAAGAAAAGATCAAAGCCATTAAAGAAGAAGCTCGAAAAAGCCTGCAAGCAAATAAAGAAGAAATGATATCCATTCGTACCCAAGTAAAAGAACTTATCAAATCAGACAAGATAGATGAAGCAAAGCTCAACAAGCTGCTTGAGCAAAAAAAAGAAATTCTGGCCTCTAAAATGAAAACAAAAATCATGATGAAGAACCAGATCTATAATGTCCTTAATGCTCAACAAAAAGCCAAGTTCTCCGCTATGATGGATAAGTGGGAAAACAAGTGGAAAAATAAAATGAAAAAAATGAATGAAGAAGAGATGGATGACTAAATGATAAATTTGTTCATCGTTTTAACAAACGATGAACAAACGCCTCCTCCATGTTATTTGCCTTAAATTTCAATTTTTTGAAAAAACATACCCTTTAGAGCTTGTTAACAACTCCGCTGATTATGCTATTATTTAAGAATTTATGGATCCCACTCATGGCTGTCACAATAAAAACCCCTGAAGAAATTGAAAAAATGCGGATTGCTGGTCGTCTTGCCGGTGAAGTTCTTGAAATGATAACGCCTCACGTGCAAGAAGGCATAACGACGGATGAGCTTAACTCAATATGCCATAACTACATCGTTCATGAACAGCAAGCTATCCCGGCGCCCCTAAATTATAATGGATTTCCAAAATCAATATGCACTTCCATTAACCATGTTGTTTGTCATGGTATCCCTGGAAAACGAGCATTAAAAAATGGTGACATCATCAACATTGATGTCACCGTAATAAAAGATGGATACCATGGAGATACCAGTAAGATGTTTTTTATTGGCTCACCCTCTGTGAAAGCAAAACATGTGGTTAAAGTTGCACATGAGTGTCTTTTTATTGGAATCAACATGGTAAAACCCGGGGTACGTCTAGGAGATCTTGGACATGCCATTCAGCAACATGCGGAAGCTCATCGTTGTTCTGTGGTTCGTGAGTATTGCGGCCATGGCATTGGGCGTATCTTTCATGAAGATCCGCAAGTATTGCATTATGGAACACCAGGAACGGGAGAAATGCTGCGACCTGGCATGACATTTACTATAGAACCAATGATTAACGTGGGTAAACCCCAGACTCGTTTATTGCCTGACAACTGGACCGTAGTCACTAAAGATCACAGTTTATCGGCACAATGGGAACATACTTTATTAGTCACGGAAGATGGCGTTGAGATTTTGACCTTGCGTAATGAAGAACGGGAATCGTTACAATTGGCTTCACTGTCTTATGAAACATGAGGCTCGTTTATTAAAACAAGACATCAAACGGCTTAAGGATGAGCTAAGTGTTAATTTTTATCAAAAAATACATATTAAGTCGATCACCAATAAACTGGTTACCTACCTTGATAAATTATTATTAATCCTTTTTCAAAAACATAAACTCGATAAAGAAGGACATTTTTGTCTTCTTGCTCTAGGCAGCTATGGTCGTCGTGAATTACAGTTGCACTCCGATATTGATTTATTGTTGTTACACCCTATCCATATTTCTGACATGCAGTTACAGCAAGCGCAATCATTCATCCAGGACTGTTGGGATATTGGCTTGGAAGTCAGTCACCAAATGACCACCGTAGATGCCTGTGCTCATCTTGCAAGTGGCGATCTTACTGTGATTTCCAGTATCCTGGATATGCGTTTGATTTGTGGTCGGGGCACCCTCATGGAAGAGTTAAGGTATCAAACACACCCACTTCATATGTGGACCAGTCATGATTACTTTTTTGCCAAAATGCAAGAACAAGCGCAACGTTATGAAAAATATGGTGAAACAGCCTACAATCTGGAGCCCAATGTTAAAAACGGCGCTGGGGGATTACGTGATATTCAAATCATATCCGGCATTGGTAAGCGACATTTCGACATAAAAAAACTCAAGGATGGTATTCACTATGGATTTATAACGGCAAAAGAATATGAAGAATTAATGTATTGTCAGCATTTTCTCTGGCGAGTTCGCTTCGCTCTTCACATCTTAGCCGCTAAAAAAGAAGATCGCTTATTATTTGACCATCAAATTAAATTGGCAAGTTTGTTTAACTATAAAGATAATTCTCACTCCTTGGCCATTGAACAATTCATGAAAGCCTATTTTAAAGTAATCAAGCGCAGTCGAGAACTGAACGAAATGCTGTTACAGTGGTTTTCTGAAACCATTGTTCATCAACAAAAACAAAAACTAGTACCACTGGATGATAACTTTCAATTATCAAATAATTACATTGAAGTTCGTCACACCAAACGATTCAGTCAAAAACCAGAAACTTTACTACAGATTTTCTTGTGGATTGCAAGAAATCCAGCGATTGAAGGGATACGTGCAAATACTATCCGTTTAATTCGTCAACATCTTTATCTTATAGATAAACGATTTAACGTTTCCCCTAAAAACATTCAAACATTTATGGATATTCTGAAAACAGAAAACAATCCATACGAAGCGCTGCAGCGAATGAATCGCTACGGAGTATTAGGGCATTATCTGGATTGTTTTGCCATGGTCACCGGCCAAATGCAATATGATCTATTTCATGTATATACGGTTGATCAGCACACCCTCTTTGTTATTCGTAACCTTGGACGTTTTCTTGATGCTCAATACGCTCGACAATTTCCGTTGTGCGCTCAACTCATGATGAATCTACAAAAACGTGAAATTCTTTATCTGGCAGCTCTTTTTCATGATATTGCTAAAGGCCGTGGCGGTGATCATTCTGAATTAGGGGTCGTTGATGCCTCTGATTTCGCAATACGCCATCACTTAAATACAGATGACCGTCAATTATTAATATGGTTGGTACGCAATCATTTATTGATGTCACAAACCGCACAGCGGCAAGACATTTATGATCCCAAAACCATTCAACAGTTTTGTAATTTGCTGCCAAAAGCAGACTATCTCGAATACCTTTATTTGTTAACCGTTGCAGACATTTGTGCAACAAATCCAAGTTTATGGAATGCATGGAAAGATTCTCTATTAAAAGAATTATATTATGCGGCCAAAAGCGCTATGGAACATGAAAAAAAATTGCTGGATGAAGCGGCTTTGGTTCATTTACGCAAACAGCAAGCTTTGGCTATTTTAACTGAGGAAAATACATCGCCAACTTCTGCTCAAAATCTATGGAATCATTTTAAGCGAAAATACTTCCTGCATGAATCGCCAGCAATCATTGCCAGGCATACGAAAGCCATACTTTCTTGTCAGCAATTTCCTTTAGTACTCATTATGCCTCATCATAGTGATGGCGGCACAGAAGTATTCATCTATATGCCACATCGCGATGAGCGATTTACAATTACCACCACCGTACTCAATAATCATCATGTTACCATTCAGGAGGCAACCATTCTAACGTGTGATAATCATTTTGACTTGGACACTTACATCATTCTTAATGAAAAAAATCAGGCTTTTCTTGATAAGCACCAAACTGCCAACATCCAACGTGCATTGGTTCAACACTTAGCCGATAAAAATCATATGCCAAAAATTTCATCCCGCAGATTATCCCGCATTCAAGAACATTTTAAGATCAAACCGCAAATCACATTCAATGACGACACAGAACATCAAAATACACGCATGTTTTTAATTACTGGAGACAAGCCAGGTTTGTTAGCACGAATTAGTCACATTTTTTTAAATGAGAACATTCACCTGCACAATGCAAAAATTGCCACGGCTGGCGAGCGTGTCGAAGACATGTTTTACCTAAGCAATCAGGGTGGACAACCATTATCAAAAGAACAACAAAGCCGTTTACGCCAAAAATTAATCGACGAACTCAGCAACCATTAACCATATCATTCCTCTCCTTATCATTCCTCTCCTTATTTAAGGGAAGTTAGGAGGGATTTTTGCGTCGATCCTTAAAAAAATCGGTCAATAAAGCAGCAGCCTCTTCTTGTAAAAGGCCTTCATCAACCTGAATCGCATGATTTAAAGGGTGTCCCTGTATCAGGTTATAAACTGAACCTGCCGCACCGGCTTTAAAATCTCGGGTTGCAAAAACCAATCGCCGTATCCGTGAATGCACCAATGCACCCGCGCACATACTGCATGGTTCTAAAGTAACGTATAAAGTGCTGTCCAATAACCGATAATTTTTTAAATAAGAAGAAGCTTTCCGAATGGCAATGATCTCAGCATGTGCCGTCGGATCATGCGTTTGAATCACTTGATTCCATCCACAACCAAGCAACTGATTATTCTCGCTAATCAATACTGCTCCGATGGGGACCTCCCCTTGTGCTTTTGCTTTCAAAGCCATATCCATAGCCTGTGACATCCAGAATACATCTTGATTCACCACGGCCAATTATTCCCATTCAATAGTTGCTGGCGGCTTTCCTGATATATCATAAGTCACCCTTGAAACGCCATTTACCTCATTTATAATTCGGTTGGATACCTTTGCCAGGAAGGCCCAAGGTAACTGCGCCCATTTAGCCGTCATAAAATCAATGGTTTCAACAGCCCGCAAACAGATAACGTATTCATATCGACGTCCATCACCCATGACACCAACACTTTTTACCGGTAAAAATACCGCAAACGCCTGGCTCACTTTATGATAGAGATCAGCCTCATGCAATTCCTCAATAAAAATGGCATCCGCCTGACGTAAAATGTCTGCATAGACTTTTTTCACTTCTCCAAGAATTCGAACACCCAGTCCCGGTCCAGGGAAAGGATGACGGTAAACCATATTGTAAGGTAAACCTAATTCCAACCCAATTTTCCTTACTTCGTCTTTGAATAATTCGCGAATCGGTTCAAGTAAGTTCAGATTCATAATTTCAGGTAATCCGCCAACATTATGATGCGACTTAATAACTTCTGCCCCACCACGAATATGAGTGGCAGCAGATTCAATAACATCAGGATAAATCGTACCTTGTGCTAACCAGCTAACGTCTTTAATCTTTGCTGCTTCTTCTTCAAATATTTCTATGAACGTTTTCCCTATTATCTTTCTTTTGGTTTCAGGACAGCTTATGCCCTCTAAGGCAGATAAAAATTTTTCTTCGGCGTTTACAGCAATGATGTGAACCCCCATGTGTTGGCCAAACATAGTCATCACCTGTTCCGCTTCATAAAGCCTCAATAAGCCTGTATCGACAAAGACACAAATCAGTTGCTTACCAATGGCACGATGCAACAAAGCAGCCACTACAGACGAATCCACCCCACCGGACAAACCAAGTAACACTTTTCTATCACCAACTTGCTGACGAATTTTATCAATCGCTTGTTCAATAATATTATCAGCGGTCCAATTGGTCTTTGCTTTACAAATATCTATCACAAAACGCTCTAAAATTCGCATCCCTTGCAAGGTATGCGTCACCTCAGGATGAAATTGCAACCCATACCAATGACGTGATTCATCGGCCATGCCTGCAATAGGGGCGTTTGTGGTTTCACAAATCACTTCAAATCCAGGCGGAAGTTCAGTTACTTTATCACCATGACTCATCCAAACATCGAGCACAGCTTCCCCGGCCGACGTTGTTCGGTCTTCAATGTGGTTCAACAGTTGACTATGTCCATGAATGCGAAGTTCTGCATGACCAAATTCTCGCAGTTTAGAGGATTCAACTCGCCCGCCTAATTGTACCGCCATGGTTTGCATGCCATAACAGATGCCTAATAATGGAATACCGGATTGAAATACCCATTCTGGAGCGTGAGGATTTGCATCATAAATCACCGTAGAAGGTCCGCCGGACAAAATAAAGCCGCAGGGAGCAAGTTTCTGCAAATGAGCCACATCAACATCAAATGGATGGATTTCGCAATAAACCCCCATTTCACGGACACGGCGACCAATCAGTTGGGTATATTGAGAACCAAAATCAAGAATGACTAATGGTTTTTGTTTAATATCTTTCATAAATCTCAGTCTATAGAGTTTTGTTAAGCCAGGAGGTGAACTATTTTTTAATTATTCTCCTAGCCCTTTCTTAATAAGGGCCAGGAGTTTTTTGCAGCAATGCTATTCGTCAATTTGATAATTAGGAGCTTGTTTGGTAATGCTCACATCATGGACATGGGATTCACGGATACCTGCATGAGTCACCCGAACAAATTCTGCTTTTTCATGCAATAAATTGATAGTACCGCAACCCGTGTAACCCATGCAGGAACGCAATCCGCCCAACATTTGATGAATGATGGTTTGTACTGGACCTTTATAAGGAACACGTCCTTCAATCCCTTCTGGTACAAGCTTCTCAGTCCCCTGACTCATATCCTGGAAATAACGATCACTTGAACCTTGCGCCTGAGCCATAGCCCCAATGGAACCCATGCCTCGATATCCCTTATAGGTACGCCCTTGATAAAGCTCAATTTCCCCTGGTGATTCTTCTGTCCCCGCAAACATACTACCAAGCATCACCGTATGAGCTCCTGCGGCCAATGCCTTACAGACATCCCCTGAAAATCGAATGCCACCGTCAGCAATAACGGGTACTTCCCCCTGAATACCGGAGGCAACATTAGCAATGGCAGTAATTTGTGGCACCCCAACACCGGTCACTATCCTGGTTGTGCAAATAGAACCGGGACCAATGCCAACCTTAACTGCATCAACACCTGCCGCAATTAAATCGCGAGCCGCAGCAGCGGTAGCGATATTACCACCAATCACTTGCACCTGAGGACAATGTTTTTTAATCCACCGAACCCGATTAAGTACGCCTTGAGAATGACCATGGGCTGTGTCAACCACAATAACATCAACACCTGCATCAACCAAAGCCATGACTCGGTCATCTGTCCCTTCGCCCACGCCAACGGCCGCACCCACACGTAATTGTTCGGAGCTGTCTTTACAAGCATAAGGGTTTTCTTTTGCTTTTTGAATGTCTTTAACAGTAATCAAACCTCTAAGACAAAATGCATCATTGACCACCAGTAACTTTTCCAGTCGATGCTTGTGTAAAAGACGACGAATTTCTTCGCGGCCTGCCCCTTCTTTGACAGTAACCAAACGTTCTTTTGGCGTCATCACCGCTGAAACAGGTAACGATAAATTGGTTTCAAAGCGAATATCACGACTGGTCACTATACCAACCAAATGCTCATCATCCACGACAGGAACACCGGAAAAGTTGTGTTTTGCCATCACATCCAATAATTCCTTAACACTCAAGGTTGGCGTTACAGAAACAGGATCTCTAACCATGCCGCTTTCAAATTTTTTCACCTTTCTTACCTCTTCCGCCTGAGAAGTAATACTCATGTTTTTATGAATCACCCCTATTCCACCTTCTTGAGCCATGGCAATAGCCAGACGTGCTTCGGTTACGGTATCCATGGCAGCGGAAATAAGCGGCATATTTAGCTCAATCTCTCTTGTCAAACGTGTTTTCAAAGAAACATCTTTTGGCAATATCATAGAATGGGCAGGAACTAACAAGACATCATCAAACGTTAATGCTTGTTGGATGATAGAGAGAGGCATACTACCCTCCGGCAATTTAGTTAACCGAACATTATATAATAATTATTGCTTCAAATAAATAGTTTTGCACTAATTTTTTACTATGCGACGCTTTTAATTTACTTTTAAATTTAATAAATTAAAGAGGCATCCAGACGTCTTTTTAAAAGAAGAAACAAAATGGAAGGATATATTTAGAACAAAATAAATTAAAAATAACCACAACATCCTATATTGAAAACTATTTTACCAATAGATGGTTGAATAAACCTGGGAAGAACGTGTAAACTGAGACGAGTTTATTGCTTTTGTCAACTGAAGGGAAGGGTTAAGCGTTGGCTAAGATTATTGTAGTTACTTCTGGTAAAGGGGGCGTTGGGAAAACGACGTCTTCGGCGGCATTTTCATCTGGCCTTGCCCTGCGAGGACACAAAACCGTCGTCATTGACTTTGACATAGGCCTCAGAAATCTTGATCTTATTATGGGTTGTGAGCGTCGTGTGGTTTATGATTTTGTCAATGTCATTAATGGTGACGCCACATTAAAACAAGCTCTGATAAAAGATAAACGGCTGCCAGAACTCTATATCCTGCCTGCCTCACAAACACGCGATAAAGATGCCTTAACACTAGAAGGTGTTGAAAACATATTAAATGAATTATCCAAGGAATTTGATTATATTGTTTGTGATTCTCCTGCAGGTATTGAAACAGGCGCTTTAATGGCCATGTATTTTGCCGATCATGCCATTGTAGTCACCAATCCCGAAGTATCCTCTGTGCGGGATTCCGATCGGATTTTGGGGCTTTTATCCAGCAAAACAAAACGTGCGAAAGAAAGCAGCGCCCCCATACAAGAACATCTCTTGTTGACTCGTTACGATGCCGATCGCGTTATCAAAGGCGACATGCTTTCAGTAGAGGATGTCAAAGAAATTTTAGCCATCCCATTAATTGGGGTCATTCCTGAATCCAAAGCCGTGCTTAAAGCCTCTAATACGGGTGTTCCAGTCACACTTGATGAACAAAGTGATGCCGGTCTTGCCTACCAGGATGCCATTGCTCGCTTCTTGGGTGAAGAGCGGCCGATGCGGTTCATCAATACGGAACGCAAAGGAATATTGCGCCGTTTGTTCGGAAAAAACAAGGAGGATATCCCAGCATGAGTATCTTTAATTACTTACGCAAGCGTAATACGACGGCAAAAGTCGCTAAAGAACGCCTGCAAATCATCATCTCGCACGAGCGCACCCAAAGAAATACGCCCGATTATTTACCAAAATTGCAAGAAGAAATTCTGGCCGTCATTGCGAAATAC
Organism: Legionella nagasakiensis; assembly: GCF_900639915.1. GTDB lineage: Bacteria > Pseudomonadota > Gammaproteobacteria > Legionellales > Legionellaceae > Legionella_A > Legionella_A nagasakiensis. Next base: position 96,847 of record NZ_CAAAID010000005.1, on the reverse strand, counting down.
ATCCCCATCAGCCATGATCAAGTCAGTGTCAATCTAGAACGCATGGGTGATAATGCAGTGCTTGAGCTAAACGTCACTATGCCGGATGAAGCGTTAGCATAACTGTAGTACAGATTTGTTTCATTAATTCACTAACCTGAGATTGCTATCTCAGCGGTTCTTGCTCCCCAATACTTTCCAAAAAACAAACACAATCCTATTTTTATCTAGAAAAAACCGTAGCCTGGATAGCGCAAAGCGATATCCGGAAATTATCATGCAATTATACCTATAACACCACCACATGTGCCGAATAAAAAATAATAATAGCGAAATAAATTGGTAAAAAAGCAAATTTAATACTAAATTAGTATTAAATTAATTATCAAATTGAGTATTTATTATGCCATCACCTACTCCTAAGAAAGATTGCCTAAAAGAGATCGTACGAAATTTTTTAACCGAACTTGATAAACTGGACTATATTGATAGGGTTACAACTCAAAGGAATTTTGATGGTTCTGCTTTTTTAAACAATGCCGATGTAACCAGAATAAGAGCAAGGAAAGCCGTTGTTGATGAATTGTTTTTACCAACGGTAGAACAAATACTTGACCTAAAAAGTCCAGATCCTAGCCGTGGTACTGAAATGCTTTTTAGAGTTGGAACCAAAACCGATGCTAAAATTGCGCAGCTAAATGAGATGATTGATGCCATGGACGAGGAAAAAGCCGGGAAAATTCTTACGGACTTTTTAAAAAGAACCGAACCTATTGTTAATGCCCAGGATGTAGAAAGAGATAAATATCAAGATAGGTCAGCAGGCATGACTCAAGATCAAAAGAAAAGTGCCCTCAAGGAACATTCATTTAGTGACAATTGGGTTTTTAACTTTTTAGCAAAGCTAGTAAAAACAGTGCGGGAGACCCTCGGTATCAAAACATCTTCTGAAAAATTGTTAGATGAATCCAGAGAAGCGGCATCCGAATTAACAACAAAATCATCGCCAAGCGTTTCATAATGGCATCCACAAAGATGCCAACCAGGTATTCTTATCTTATGCCTGGTAATTATGCAATTTCGACTGATGCCACGTCTTCTTCACTTGAGTGCTTTTTTCCAGCTTTCACTCCTGTCGATTGCCGGGCCAATTCTTCCGTACTGAAATCATCAACGGCAATGACTTGTTGCCTAGCCAGCTCTGCTTCTTTTAACTGCCGCGCTTCTTGTGCATTGAGGATGCCTTTTGCTTTTGCCTCTTCAATTTGTTCAAGCAACGTCAAGGAATGGATGAGTTTTTCACGCACGCCTTGCGCTACTTTCTTTTCCAGCGCTTCTGCTGCACATAATTTATGGAATGCTTCTTCCAATTGCCCCAAAGGACATTGCTGGCTTGGCTCAGCAAACACCAGTCGGGTTAGACGTGTCCGGGTTTCATTAGGCTCAATCAACAAACGTGCCACTGCCTGGCCTAGTTTATCGCTTGGTTTTGCTCGTTGGCCTCCTAACGGCTGTAAAATCAATCTTAAAATAATTCGTCCCCAACGTCGCGGAAAATTGGCAATGACGCCCTGCATGGCTGTCTCACATTCATGCAATAAATATTGGCAACACCATTCAACCAATGGCAAATCAGCAGCCGGTTCCCCATCTTGCTGAAATCGATTTAAAACCGCTGAAGCAACATACAAATAACTCAGCATATCCCCTAAGCGAGCAGATAATGTTTCTTTTCGCTTTAATGTCGCTCCGAGAGTCATCATGGAAAAATCAGCCAGAAAAGCGAGATGACTGCTGTACCGGTTAATCCATTGATAATGGCGTTTTATCTCTGTCATCGCTGGTGCCCTGGTCCAGCGGGCATCGGTGAAAGAAAATAACAAAGAGCGGGTAAAATTTGCCAACATGAATGCGGTATGTCCCCATAATGCTTGATCAAATGCGGCTAAATCATTTGCCTTAAGGCTTTCCATTTCACGGAACACATACGGATGACAACGAATAGCACCTTGCCCAAAGATGATTAGGCTGCGGGTCAGGATGTTAGCCCCTTCCACGGTAATGCTGATGGGAGCGCCTTGATAACCCCGACCCAAATAATTATTGGGACCAAGACAGATGCCTTTACCCCCATGAATATCCATGGCGTCAAGTGCTGTTGCACGCGCCCATTCAGTCGTATGATATTTCAGGATTGCACCTGCAACTGCTGATTTGACCCCATGGTCAATAGCGGCAGTGGTCATGGCTAAAGCAGCGTTGATCATGTATGTTTTTCCAGCGATGCGTGCCAGTGCTTCTTCAATGCCTTCGAATTTCCCAATCGGTTGATTAAACTGCTTGCGTACACGCGCGTAAGCACCGCTGGCCAAAGAAACGGCTTGGGTACCACCTGCAGCGCTTGAGGGCAATGATATGGCGCGTCCCGCACTTAAGCACTCCATTAACATGCGCCATCCCTGACCAGCCATTTTTTCACCACCAATGAGATACTCAATAGGCACAAAAACATCTTTCCCTTGCGTTGGGCCATTGAGAAATGCAATATTTAAAGGAAAATGACGGCGACCTTTAATAACACCTGGCGTGTCTGCAGGAATTAAAGCGCAACTAATACCGATGTCATGTCCTTTACCCAAGAGATTTTCCGGGTCAAACAAGCGAAATGCCAAACCAATAACCGTTGCAACTGGGCATAATGTAATGTAACGCTTATCCCAATTTAAACGAATTCCCAACACGTCTTGCCCATCAATGCGCTCACGGCAAACGATGCCCAGATCCGGGATGGATGCAGCGTCTGAGCCAGCATTCGGGCCAGTCAATGCAAAACATGGAATGTCTGTACCATTCGCCAAACGAGGCAAATAATAATTTTTTTGCTCTTCTGTACCATATTTTAAGAGCAATTCGGCCGGGCCTAAAGAATTAGGCACCGAAATGGTAGACGCCACCGTCACGGAACGACTATACAGTTTCACTAAAACCGACATCTGTCCTGTTGCTGAAAATCCAAGTCCACCATAACGTTTGGGAATGATCATTCCCAGGAAACCATGCGTTTTTATGAATGTCCACATTTCTGGTGGCATATCCGTGCGATTATGAGTAATGTCCCAATCGTCAATCATGCGGCATAACGTATTCACAGGTCCACTTAAAAAAGCCAGCTCATCATCGCTTAATGGTTGAGCAGGAGCGGACCGCAAACGACTAAAATCTGGAGCACCACTGAATAGTTCCCCTTCCCAACCAATCGTACCTGCTTCCAATGCTTCCCGCTCGGTGGCAGACATTGCCGGCATAGCTCGCCGGGCGACACGAAATAAGGGACGGGTTAATAATACTTGGCGAAGCGGTCTAATTAACCCGATGAGGAACAGTGCAAAACCTAGCCATAACCCAGCCTGGACAAGCAAGCTGGGAGAACCATATTTCATAACCAAGAATGCAAATATTGCATAACTGATGGACCATACAGCCATGGATGCTTGTTTCATAAGCAACAAATAGACTGCACCTAAAACCATCATGATCAATAGACTATGCAGCATGGTTTCTCCCTTAATAATTATCCCATGGTCTGGTTAATGCAAAGCAGTAACCGCACTGGTAACATCCCGGACAGCACTTCGTATTATCTAGGATACATTTATATCCACTTCACTATTTGAATAATGCATCCACCGCTTTAACCACTAAATCGGCCGTTTTTTTAGGATGCTCCATCGGAAACATATGAGTACCACTTATTTCGTAAGTTTTAATATTGTAATGCTTTTGCATGTAACGCAAGTCCATACGGTCAATAATATTGCTTTTACTGCCGTGGATGAGTACTGCCGGAATTTTTAATTTTCCCTCATATTCATAAAGCATATGAGGAATGGTACGATAAATTTGATATTCTATATGACGGTCAAATCGCAATGAATAGCCTTTCTCATCCTGTTGCATACCATAATCAATATAATCCTCAAGACATGCATCCGTAAAGTGTTTAAATAATTTTCTGCTTCTAAGATAAGTTAACGCCTGTTCTTTGGTTTGCCAGTATTGGCGTCGTCCGCGAGTACGAAAAGCAGGAGTCACATGATCAATCATTCCTAATGTTTTTGAAAGTCTTAATAAACCTGATTTAAAGCGGCCTATGATCGGAGAATCCAATAAGATCACCGCCCTAAATAAAGAAGGTTGTGCAACTGCTGCTCTAAAACTTAATACCCCACCTAGTGAGTGGCCCAATGCAATAACCGGATGCGAAGTCTGGTGTTGAACACTGGCAATGACTTCATCAACCAGATGATGCCAGTTTTCAGTCACCGGAAATTCCGGCGTATGCCCAACGCGATCAATGTAGCAACAATCAAAATGAGTTTTCAAATGAAGAAACAGTTGCTGATAACAAGGTGAGGGAAAGCCATTCCCATGAGCAAAATGCAACAATTCTCTCATGAAATCACCATTTTATTTCGTTCACTTTTTATCGCAATAACCCCATAGCAATAATAGATTGCCAATAATCCGATAGAAAAAACACCCATGCCTGGAAACATTAAATTGCCAGCAAACGCTATCATCAGAAAAAGTACAATTTGTGGGGTTGCAGCCACTGCAAACAGACGACAAGATTCTTTGTATTTAATTTTTACATTAAATAAAACCTGAGCGAAAACCTGGCCCAGAAAAGCCAAGGTTAAGGTTAAAACAAGATAAATGGAATAAAAAATACTGAACAACAAAAAATAAATAAGAAACTCTGCCATCCATTTAATCCGTGAAATCACCGTGGACTTCATCACTTCTTGCCCAACAAAAACTTCATTTTCATAGTTAGAAAAAGATTGTTCATAAAAACTATTTGTAGGCATTTGTGTGTCTGAATTGAAAAAAAAGCGTGGCCTCGGTGGTCTAAAATAAAGTTTATTTTTAGTAATCAATACATTTAGCTTCGGATAATTTCGGGTTAATTTAGGTAAATCAGCTTTTGTACTCATCGTATCTACAATTAATACAATTTCACCTTGTTTATTTTTTATTGTGTACGGCATTGGTTTATCAAAAGACGCTTGACCATCTTGAATATAAAGCGGTGGTAACTCTTCCAAGGGGAAAAGGACTTGTTCGTCAAGAAACTGCCTAAAATCCACAATAATCCGTATTGATAAAGGAACACAAGCAATCATTAAAACCAGGAATAAATAAGTAAGGCCAAAACCGTGCCAACGTTTAGAGACATCCACATAGAGTCGGCGGGAATAGAAAGACATATACATCGCATGCCAATAACGAAAAATTGGCGCATCAATGGTACGCAACTGCTGAGTTCTTTTACCCATTCCATCCCCCTAGATAAAGGCCAGTCTGTTGACAAAACAGACTGGCCTTATTCAATAGTATATCAAACGTTAATTGATTATCAGTTGGCAATGGTACGTCGTCCAGTACACGAATAGTACAAGAAACCTTTCCAACGTTTGTTATGACTTTCAGAAACCTATCTGACCCCACATCATCAATAAATTCAATTTGTGCCAGCACCTGACCTTTTTTTTGTGGTAATCCAACTTTAATATGCTCAGGCCGTACCCCTATCATAACATTCTGCCCACAGGTTACTTGTACGTTTAGATTGGGCAAAGGAAGCTCAATTCCAATTGTTGTTATGATTTTTTGACAGGATAAGTCTATTTTGCCCGGCAAAAAATTCATTGGGTAATGACCGATAAAACTTGCCACAAACAACGTTGCTGGATATTGATAGAGTTCTTGCGGTGTTCCTACCTGCTCTACCTTGCCATGATTTAAAATAGCCACTTTGTCTGCTAATGTCATTGCTTCGGTCTGGTCATGAGTCACATATAGACAAGTAGTACGTAACTGCTGATGCAGTTTTTTTATTTCATAACGCATTTCTGTGCGCAATTTTGCATCAAGATTGGATAATGGTTCGTCAAATAAAAAAACAGCAGGTGAACGTACAATGGCACGTCCCATAGCTACCCGCTGGCGCTGCCCTCCTGACAACGCTCCTGGTTTGCGGTGAAGATAATCTTTTAATTGCAATAATTCGCTTACTTCTTCCACACGCTGACGAATCAGTGTTTTTTTCATACCACGCATCTTCAAACCATAGGCCATATTGGCAAAAACCGTCATGTGTGGATAAAGAGCATAATTCTGAAAAACCATAGCCATGTCTCGCTGAGAAGACGGAATTTGGTTCACACACTGTTCATTAATTAAAATACGACCATCATCGACCGTATCAAGTCCGGCAACCAGCCTCAGCAAGGTTGATTTTCCGCTGCCTGAAGGTCCAACCAAAGCAACAAATTCGCCCCTTTCAATCGTTAAATTGATGTTATTTAAAACGATATGATCATCATAATATTTATCAACAGACGCTATGCTTACAGTAGCCATTAATCAATTAATCCTCTTTCAAACCAACGTTGGAATAGGACAACAACCAAGCAAGGGGGCAATAAAGCAATTAATGCAACCGTCATAATGTAATGCCATTGTGGAATTTGATCAGCAACCCCTGCTAAAGAACGAATGCCCATGACGATGGTTGCCATATCAGGATTGGTTGTAATCACCAAAGGCCAAAGATATTGATTCCACCCATAGACAAACATGATGATAAACAAAGCAGCCAACTGCGGTTTTGAGAGCGGCAATAAAATATCAACAAAAAAGCGAATAGGGCCTGCTCCATCCAATTTTGCAGCATCTACTAATTCTCCAGGAATGGTTTTGAAAAATTGACGGAATAAAAAGGTCGCGGTGGCTGACGCCATGAGCGGCAAGGTCAAGCCAGTAAAGGAATTTAATCCGCCCATGTATGCTACCACCTGAAACGTAGGCACAATCCGCACTTCAACAGGCAACATCATCGTTAAAAAAATTAACATAAAACACAGACGCTTAAAGGGAAATTTAAAATACACCAGCGCAAAAGCAGACAAAAGAGCTAAACTAATTTTACCTGCGGCAATCAATGTTGCCATGATAAAACTGTTTATAAGCATTTTGATGATAGGCTCTCCTCCCGTTGCAGCCAAACCTTCAACCATGACCATCTTTATGTTTGCTAATAACGATGCCCCAGGCCAAACAGGAATGGGAGCTTGCATCATGGCGACACCATCATGACTGGCAGCCACAATGGCAAGATAGAGGGGCAGAAACATCAACCCAATGTAACCATACAAAACAATATAAGAAAGGAACTGCGTAAAAATACGCTTTAAAAACTTGCCATAAGATAACCCGCGTGGTTTGAATGCAAAATCACGAAACACAATCTTATCAATCAGCCTATTTTTAAAACCATCTACATCACCATTTTTATAATATGGAACACCTGCATCTTTCATGCTTCGGACTAAAGAGACACCTAAGGACTGAGCAAATAATTTACCAATAAATAATATCCAGCTCATTGATAATGAACCTTTCTTTCAAGATAACGAAATTGCAATAAAGTCAAACCAACCACGATGAGCATCAATATAACCGACTGGGCTGAAGAACTGCCAGGATCCATGGCAACAAATCCATCTTCATATACTTTATAGATTAAGGTCGTTGTACTGTATTCCGGACCGCCATTGGTGATGATCTGGATAATACCAAACGTATCAAAAAACGCGTAAATAAGATTCATGGTCAGTAAAAAAAAAGCCGTGGGCGATAATAAAGGGAAAATAATTTGCCAAAATATTCGCCAAGATGATGCACCATCCATCATGGCCGCCTCAATAAGGGGAGAAGGGATCAATTTTAAGGCGGCAAAAAAGAAAAGAAAATTATAACTAAATTGTTGCCAACTGGCGGCCATAATAATGACAAATAACGCCTGCTTTGCATGAATAAGATAATTAAAATCCACACCAAATTTATTCAGCAGGCAAGTCATCCATCCCAATGCTGGATGAAATAAAAAGCGCCATAAAAGCGCCGCCACCGCTGGGGCGACCGCATAAGGCCAAAGAAGTAATGACTTATAGAGTTGTTGCCCTTTATGGCGCCTATTAACCATGACTGCTAAACTCAACCCTAGAGACATGGTTAATAAAGTAACAGAAACTGCGATAATCAGAGTTACACTAACTGCTTTTAGATACTCGCGACTGTTTAATAAATCGATAAAATTAGCCAGGCCTGCAAAACGCTGATGCAAACCAAATGCATCGCTGAAAAATAGCGATTGCCACAAGGCCTTGCAAGCTGGCCAAATAAAAAACAAAACAGTCACCAACAACTGTGGAATAATAAATAACAATGCTGTTTTGGAATGCTGCGTATATTTTGTCATTAAGTAACCAGTGCTGACCTCATCTCATTGCCAATCAAAGTCAGAACCTGTCTTCACAGTCGCCAGGCTGAGATGAAATGTGCTGGTTTTAGAGGACCGTAGCGCAGCATACATAGAAGTATGTGAGTAACGGACCGCAGAAAATCGGTGCATTTCAGCCAGCATAGTAGACTGTGAAGACAGGGTCTCAAATCACATTTCAGCAGATCTTATCTCAGCTTTTCTTAAAGTCCTCTGCAATAATTGCGTATAAATTGGCGGATTATTCGCTAACTGCACGATAACTGTTGCCGTCAAGCAAGTGACCATTAATGGAAGAATCAACAAATAATTTTGTGTCATTTCAACCACAAGAATAATTCCCGTGACAGGTGCCCGGACCGCGGCAGCAAATAATGCCCCCATACCAGCAACCGCAAACATGCCAGGATGCACCGTCATGTCACTCATAATGATCTGAAATAAGTAAGAAGCAGCCAAGCCAAGAAGCGTCCCCAAGGCAAGCATCGGTGCAAAAATCCCGCCGGGGACCCCTGTACCATAACATAAAAGCGTCATAACAAAGCGTATAACTAACAAAACACATAACACACCAAACGCAGGCCTCATGGTCAATGCTTTTTCAATGATCCCATAACCACCGCCCACCGCATCAGGATAAACGTAGGCAAGATAACCAACGACCAAGCCAATCAGCAAAACATACACATCCCGAGTCAAACTACTAAGCTTATCCAGATTATTCAGTGTTTTCATGAGCCATATGTTAAATAGAAGCCCAACAAAGCCAACCACAATTCCAAAAATGAAAAAAAGCCATAAAGACTTTAGGCTAGGCAATTCAAAAACACTCATAGGAATGGCAGGATGGGCCCCCATCATCATATGTAAGACAACAGTGGCAGAAACACAACAAATTGCAACCGTTTTAAAATTGGTGAAGGAGAAATTAAATTCATTCCTCATTTCTTCCAGAACAAAAAGTACCCCAGCTAATGGGGCATTGAATGCTGTGGCAAGACCAGCAGCAGCCCCTGCGGCAATCAAAGCATCTCGCCTTTCGCGAGCTATGTGAAACCATTCACCAAGCATTTCTCCCAAATTACCACCAATTTGAATGGTGGGACCTTCCCGTCCAACGACCATTTTTGCTGAAATAGACAAAACACCGCCAATAAACTTCACCGGCAAGAGTCGACGCCAGAAAATGGGGCGCTCATGCAATAAAGTCCCTTCTATTTCTTGTACACCACTACCAGAAGCTTCTGCAGCAATCCACTTCACCAAGCTCCAAGAAATAAAAACCATGGCCATCGTCGTCAAAGCAGATACCATACTTACCGGCCAGTCATGGGCCTTGGCAAAAGCAAACCACCATACCAAGACGTCATGACACCAGACAATCCCCAGTTGCAATAGAGAACCCACAAATCCTGTGAGCACACCCAATAAAATAGCCAGAGCATATAGAATAAGAATTTTATCGCGCATTGTTTTTAACCATCTCCATTAAGTTACTGATGATTTTTAAACCCGCCTGTTTTGGCATAGAAAGTATTGTTTCAGGATGAAATTGTACGGCTTGCACAAGCAATGTTTTATGGGATATAGCCATAACAATACCATCCTCGCTGACGGCCGTCACTTCAAATTCACCAGGCATTTTATCAAGCCGTGCATAAAGAGAGTGATAACGCCCAGCAGTAAACGTGTCATCCAAGCCAGTAAAAAGCCCACCCTCAACCAACACCTTAATAACAGAAGATTTCCCATGCACAGGATAAGCCAGTACATCCAAGATTCCACCAAAATGCTCTACAATTCCTTGTAAACCCAAACAAACGCCAAATAATGGTATATGTTTTGTCAGCACCGTGCGAATGGTGTGTGATAAATTAAAGTCTTCTGGCTTTCCTGGACCAGGCGACAAACACACCAAATCATAAGACTCTTTTTGCAAATAAGTTAAGGCATACTTACTACGTACCGTAGTCACTTCTGCACCAGTCTGCCGAATATAATTTGCCAGCGTATGAACAAATGAATCCTGGTGATCGATAAGCAGCACCCTTTTCCCTGTACCATATAATGGATTCCAAGCAGCTGATTGATGCTTCTTTTGCGATTGAGACAATAAATCGATGAACGCTGAAGCCTTCAGACGCGTTTCCTGCTCTTCTGCTTGAGGGTCAGAGTCATAAAGCAACGTCGCACCCACACGAATTTCAGCGATCCCCTGTTGAATTCGCATCGTTCTTAATACCAAACCCGTATTAATATCGCCATTAAAATTAAACCAGCCCACAGCACCACCATACCATCTTCGCGGTGATTTTTCATATTGCTCAATAAAATTCATGGCCCATAATTTGGGCGCTCCAGTAACCGTCACCACCCACATATGCGTTAAAAACGCATCGAGGGCATCAAAATCATCGCGTAAATAACCTTCAACATGATCAACGGTGTGAATTAAACGGGAATACATTTCAATCTGACGACGCCCTATTACACGAACCGTTCCTGGTTTACAGATACGTGATTTATCGTTTCGATCAACATCCGTACACATGGTTAACTCGGAACATTCTTTCTCAGAATCGAGCAATGTCTGGATATTTAGCGCATCTTCTATCGCGTCTGCACCACGCTGTATTGTGCCAGAAATAGGGCAAGTTTCTACGCGTCTACCTTGAACCCTCACATACATTTCCGGCGACGCTCCCACTAAATATTCCTCTTCCCCTAAATTAATGAAAAATCCATACGGAGATGGATTGATCCGACACATCCGTCTAAACACAGAAGAAGGCTTTTCTGGCGCATGCCTATAAAACGTCTGACTTGGAACAACTTCGAATAAATTACCACAGGCAAAGTGTTCTTTAGCAGTTTCAACGATTTGCGCATATTCCCCGGGTGCATGATCACCATCCATTGACGGTTTTCGTAATGGCTGATAAGGATTATACTCTCCTTCACGAGGTAATCCCTGCGTTGTTTTACCTTGAAACTGAAACTCGTAACGTCGGATAAACGCTTCTTCTTTACGATGATTGACAATAAAAATTTCATCAGGCAAATAAATCACCATATCCCGTTGGTCATCGTCGCGTTTTTTACAACGCTCTACGGCTTCAAACTGAAAAATCAAATCATAGCCAAATGCTCCATACAGTCCCAAATACGATTCATTATCTGCTTTAAACAATGCAAGGATATGACGTAGTATTGTAAATACCGAAGGCTGGCGACTACGCTCTTCTTCATTAAAGACTTTTTTTCCCGACTTTACTCGTAACAAATAAACTATTTCTGATTTTTTGACGATTTCTATTTCATTTGAAAGTTCTAAAAAATACACTAGAATGGCAAGCAAAACTTCACCCCGTTTGTTTAAACCGGTTAAGGTCAACTCATTACCATGGCAAGTAATCACAAGAGGCGGATTATAAAAACCAATATCCCAACAAGTATAACGTCCAGGGTATTCAAAACTTGAAGCGAACAAAGCGCCTCGATGCGAATCGAGGCGTTCCAGAAGAGGTTCGATTGCATTCGAATAAGGAAGAACCTGCTGCTCATATTCAATATGAACACCACCGGTCGTTTTAACTTGATGTAACATCGATCAACTGCTCTTTCAAAATTGAATAATGCATCATGTTCTATCATGTTATTGTATCTATTGGAATTAAAAAATCACCAAACATTCGGCTCTGTAAGCCTAGATCATTGTAACTTTATACTCAGAGAGTATAATTGTCTCCTGCTTTAAAATGGCATTGAGGTCAATCATGATCACATCAAAAAATGAATTAAATCAAATTGCCGAGCTTGCATGCATCGAACTGAGTCATGACAACCTCACTCAGTTAACTGAGGATATTCAGGCCATTATGAATTTTGTCGAACAGTTACGTACCATTAATACAGAACACTATTCTCCCATGCTCCATCCGCTTGATCTGCATCAACCACTGAGAAACGATGAAGTCAAGGAAGAGAATTGCGTTGCCGAATTGGAAACCATCGCTCCTTTATTTGCTGAAAATCTCTACCTGGTTCCCAAAGTCATTGACATAGGAAAATAGGTTTATGCATAGAAAATCACTACGTGAACTCAGCCATGCCTTGCATCATAAAGAACTGTCCAGCGTCGAACTGACACGTCATTATTTAAGGCGAATCGAGCAGAAACGTTCCCTAAATTCCTTTATTCATGTTGATGAGCAATACGCTCTATCCGCTGCCGCTATCGCTGACGCATTAATTCATCAAGGGAAAGCAAAACCACTAACAGGCATTCCTTTAGCCCATAAGGATATTTTTTGCACGCAAAGAATGCCAACCACTTGTGGCTCAAAAATGCTGGCAAATTTCCAATCACCCTACCAAGCTACCGTCGTACAGCGCCTGGCGGCTCAAGGAACCATTTTGCTTGGCAAGACCAACATGGACGAATTTGCCATGGGGTCAGCCAATGAAAACAGTTATTTTGGTGCTGTCAAAAACCCCTGGGATGAGCAACGCGTTCCTGGCGGTTCATCAGGAGGATCTGCCGCAGCCGTTGCAGCATCGCTTGTCCCTTTTGCCACAGGTTCAGATACTGGCGGCTCCATTCGGCAACCTGCTGCTTTCTGCGGTATTTCCGGTCTAAAACCCACCTATGGATTAGTCTCTCGTTTTGGTATGGTGGCTTTTGCCTCCAGTCTTGATCAGGCTGGGCCATTGGCCCATAGTGCTGAAGATCTCGCCTTCATTCTGCAAGTCCTTGTGGGACATGATGAGCATGACTCAACGTCGATTAATCGCCCAGTGCCTGATTATATCAACGCAGTAGACACTCCTTTAAAACCGCTTCGCATTGGTCTGCCAAATTGTTTCTTTCAGCCTCAAATCGATGCTGAAATTCAACAGGCTATTCTCGATGCAGTTGATGTCTTTAAAAAAGCAGGTTGTAAAATCATCGAGATGGACCTTCACCTACAACCCTTATGGGTGCCTTGTTATTATGTCATTGCTTGTGCAGAAGCCTCTTCTAACTTATCACGTTACGATGGGATTCGTTTCGGTTATCGCACGCCTAACGCTGAAAATCTATCTGAGTTGATCACTCATTCACGCAGCGAAGGATTTGGGCTTGAAGTCAAGCGACGTATTCTTACTGGAACCTATGTACTCTCTTCGGGGTATTTTGATGATTATTATGTGCAAGCACAAAAAGTAAGACGCATGATACAAGAAGAGTTACTTCAGGCTCTAACGAATGTAGATGTCATTCTTGGACCAACCACTCCGACGTGCGCTTTCAGATTAGGTGAAAAAGTATCCGATCCAATTCAACGCTATCTGGCAGATGTATTTACCGTAGCAGCCAACCTGGCCGGTCTTCCCGCATTATCTATTCCCGCAGGCTTTAACCGGGAAAAACTGCCTATAGGGATGCAAATTATGGGATCGCATTTTAGTGAGGAACAACTATTAAATCTGGCCCACCATTATCAAAAAAGCACCGACTGGCATCAAACCAAGCCAAAGGAGTCTATATGAGCTGGGAAACGGTTATAGGCCTTGAAGTGCATGCACAATTAAAAACACAATCAAAATTATTTTCTGCCACTGCAACCCGTTATGGTGCACCACCTAATTCCCAAGCCAGTTTTATTGACGCTGGATTGCCAGGTGTTTTGCCAGTACTAAATCGTGAAGCCATCCAGATGGCCATAAGATTTGGCTTAGCCATAGAAGCAGAAATCAACAATTTTTCCTATTTCGAACGAAAAAATTATTTTTATCCAGACCTTCCCAAAGGATATCAAATCAGTCAATATCGCCGTCCGATCATTCAGCATGGACATCTTGCAGTGTTGGTTCCAGATGGCTCCGAAAAAATGATTATCATCGAGAGAGCTCACCTGGAAGAAGATGCCGGTAAATCTCTGCACGACGTCAAACACGAATACACAGGTATTGATTTAAACCGTGCAGGCACACCATTGCTTGAAATTGTCACCGCACCTTGTCTTTCTTCCGCAAAAGAAGCGGTTGCGTATTTAAGAACCTTACATCAATTATTACGTTTTTTAGATATTTGTGATGGCAATATGCAAGAAGGATCATTTCGCTGTGACGTTAATATCTCTTTACGCCCCAAAGGCAGTGCCACACTAGGAACACGAACTGAACTTAAAAACCTAAACTCATTTCGCTTTATTGAAAAAGCAATCGTTCATGAACAATTTCGGCATCAAGATCTTTTGGAAACTGGCCAACCTATTACACAAGAAACAAGGCTCTACTCACCTGAGACAGACAGCACCCACTCCATGAGAAGTAAGGAAAGTGAAAAAGATTACCGTTATTTTCCCGATCCCGATTTACTGCCCATCGTTATTAACGAGCACAATTTGCAGATGATTAAGCAAACCATGCCGGAATTGCCAAAATCGATCCGGCTTCGCTTGCAAAACAACCATAATCTCCTGCAAGATGACATTGACTTTCTAATATCCTCTCCTGCGCTCGTTACTTTTTTCGATGCAGTGATAGGAAAAACAAAAGCCTCGGCTAAAACACTAGTAAACTGGCTAAAAGGCTCTTATTCGGCCGCCTTGAAAGAAACAGGAGGTTCATTTAATCATCCTCCCGTTAGCGCCAATCAATTAGCTTGTTTGTTAGACCACTTAGAAAATCATATTATTTCTGCAAAAATCGCTAAAACGATTTTTAGCCAGCTGATGGTTGAAGATACAACGGTAGATGACATCATTGCCCGAGAAGGATATCAACAAATTGGTGATCAAGCTGTGCTTGATGAAATCATTCGTAACATAATCGAGCAATATCCACAACAAGCCGCGGATTATCAGGCTGGTAAGACTAAACTACTTGCATTTTTTGTAGGTAAGATCATGCAAGAAACCCAAGGGAAAGCAAATCCTGCCCATGTGAATGAATTACTGCGACAATATTTAAAATAAAGCTTTTTGGTGCCTGTATTTCGCGACATAAAAACATGATATTTTTATGTCGCGCTTATCTTAGTTATAAGGTTTGACGATAACGGTTGTGCCAATATCCATAAAATTTTCATTTAACCATTTTGCAGCGCTGGGCAATACCCTCACACACCCATGGCTGGCATTATAATTAGGTACCTCATAAGCACCATGAATTGAATAACCACCGTTAAAATGCATGCAATACGGCATTCTAGCACCACCATTTGTTTCTATAGGATAAATACTGGAAGTACAATCCTCACCTTTTTTTGAATAAACTCTGAACGTTCCTGTTACTGTACGACATGGACGCCCAACATCTTCACAAAAATCTTTTCCGCCAGATGCACTGCCGGTTTTAACTCGATTCCCCTGGGCATCATAGGCAGCCCATGCAGTTGCTTTTGGATCAAAAACAAATACTTTTCTGCCAGTTGCCGGGCGTTTCTCTGGGAAATAGCTGCTTCCCTTATTATCCATCGTGTAATGCGTGGTGTAATGCGTGTAGCCAGCATCATCGACAACAGCAGTAGAGGGATCTACTGGTGCACATGCAACAGCAGATAAACAAAAGGGTAAAACAATGAGTTTATGTTTCATGAGTCAATCCTCCCTGTTTTTTTATTTATCGGGCGGATTTAGAATAAATTTAGAACTTTTTACAAAAAAAAATATCTAATTGTTTTTATTATGATCTTTTTGTGTGCCGGAAAATTTTTCTCTCATTGTTTGGGGAAGCATCACTAGAATGGCTTCCAGTAATTGTTGATCGCTACACTCAAAGCAGCCTCCTCGTGCTGGCATAGCGTTTAAACCTTCATCTGTATGTTTAAATAAAACATCAAGCCCCCTTTTAACTCGTGGTTCCCAGTCACTGGTTACTCCAATGCGAGGAGCACCGACTGGAATGCGTGGTTTTCTATCATGACAATGAATACAAAAGTGATGAACAATGTGTTCTCCTGCATTGTTTGAACCAGAAATTTCTTTTAAAAAATCCTGTGGATGATGAGAACTGCCCCAAGTGATCGATGCAATATTCATCATCAATAATAAAAATCCCCATTTTTTAAGGAAAGACATGATTCTCCTTTGTTTATTTTGTAAAATGAACAATATCGCTCATTTTTAAATCAAGGTGCGTCACATTGGTATCTCAAGCGGACTTAATTTACGAATGTTGGCCAGGAATTGTCAACTGCTCTAAAAAAATAATAAGATGTCCTAATCGAGCTTGCGCATGAAATCATAAAAAAACATCAATATGATTATTTTTTAAGCACAAAGATATATTTATGATTCATTTCATGTTATATTAGTGCTCTTTATAAATAACTAACAAAAGAAAAGTCTCCAGGAGAAAGAAAATTAACGTTTCATCTGATTTTCATCTATTTCTGCAGCAAATTGACACAAATTATCGTCAACAGTTAGCCGTTCTGCCTTTATTTAACCGAGCCATTACTTCCACGTGGGATGATAATCGGAAAAAATACTTTGCTGCGGTTTTTTATCATCTTAGGGGTTATTTTATTGATTTTATGTGGTACGTTGCCAATTTTACAGAAGATGAAGAAATAAAAGATATTATTTTACAAAATATTCAAGAAGAGCTTGGAACAAAAAGCAGAACCTCTCATGAAAAATTATATGCGCAATTTGCTGAAGAATGTGGTGTTAATATTCATGATGAAATTGTAAATAAAACTCATTACCTTCCATTTGCAAAAGAATTTAATCAGGAACATCTGCGTTGGCTCACGCAACATGATAAGCATTCGCATCTAGCCGCATTTTCCGCTTACGAGCGGTTAGACAACATTGATTACCCTCTTCTCACCGAATTTGCTTATTCTTTGGACTTATCCGAAAAAGCAATGAAATTTTTTAAAGTCCATGTGTATGTTAAGCATTTTGAATCAACGCAGGATCACTTAATAGATATCTGGCAAACCTCTCCTAAAACAGTGCGAGAAGCGTTTAACTTTATTTACTCTCATCAACTAAACATGTGGCAAACGCTTTCCAATGCCATCATGGCTTATAGCTGACGCCTTGTAATAGCTCAAAAGACATGTCAAAATCTTGGTGAACAGTTGAATGGGGCTGAGCAGTTACGAGGCTTTAAACAATCAAAATAGACTTTCCTTGCGAAACCCTACTGCAGCGAGTTTTGAAGAAAGTCTAATCTATTTTTGGAAATTTCAGAATAAAATGAGCAAATTGATTAAACTTACCTCTGCAGTAAATATCACCACCGGCTGTTTGCATCAACATCTTACAATACGCCAAACCAACCCCCGTCCCTCCTTTACGATCAGAGTAAAATGACTCAAAGATTTTTTCAGCTTGTTTTGGATAGATGCCTTTCGCCGTATCCATAATATTAAGGTAATTAAAATCATCCTCTTGCTTGCCTTTGGTCAACCAAATAGAGATATCCCCTTTCCCCGTCTCTTCTATACAATCCAAGCTATTTTTTAATAAATTCCAGATAAGATTTTTAAAAGCAACCTCTTCAATCCATGCGGAAAAATCATCCGTTAAATCTGTCTTTATCAACAATTTTTGTTGTTCTTTCAGCGGATATTCATTAAGCGTTTTTTCTAATAAGGCCTTAATGGGCTGGATGGTGAAATATTTTGTATCAAACTTTTCGTGTTGAATATTATTTAATTGCATACTAATCAATTGGTTACCCATTTCAATGCCGCGAATAATTTTGTCAAGACTCTTTTTTAAATCTCTTTGCACTTCTGATTGATGCAATTTTTCAACAATCATTTCTTGCAATTCAGCTTGTAAATGAATGCTAGCAAGTGATGTGCGTAAATCATGGGCCAGACTACCAGCCAAAAGGCGCATCCCTGAAATCCGGCTGTCATGCATAATTTCCCTATCTCTTGCAAATAAAGCACCAATGATGATCGCGGCTGCAAATGTGGTCGCCAAACCATACAATGAAATATCGCCAGGTATGTATTCCATGACATGTTCCGCCATATAAAAATAAATAAAAAAGGCCAGGCTAAACCCTAAAATTAATAGTAAAAGGGCATCGAGAACTCGAGTGACCAATAAGAGAAAAAATACAGCGGAAACACAATTCATCAACCAAATCGTAGATGCGTTATGTAGAAAAGTTAAATACGAAAAAAAGAAGGGCAGGCAAAATAAAAGGGTAATATACCAAAGGATTGGAAGAAATTTCAGCCAAGACGATGGCCAAAAACGATTGGAAACAAGCAATGCACACAAAACGGTTGCAATCATCCGAAAAACAAATTCTTCAGTTGATAATGGATTGTCTATTCTCCAAATAATGCCAAATAAAGGGAAATTGATCATCATCACCACAGCAAATAAGTTAATTTGCTGACCGGCGTCTTCTGTTTGTTTCACCAAATAATGATAGAAAAAGAGTAAATACTCCTTTAATGTTCTCATATAATTCACATTTTTTATCTTGCAAGATCAATAGTCATTCGCATGGCTGCACCTTATTCACGCCAATCTTGTGGCTAAATAATGTGATCAATGCGCCGGCTAGTACAATGATAATACCCATAGTATGTTGGGGTGTCAGTTTCTCACCAAGAAGAAGAACACCAAAAATAACAACAAAAATAGGTTCCAATACTGATAATATGGACGCTTTTTCTGAATTTATATACTTTAAACTATACAAAAGTAATAAAATAGGGATAGCCGTTGCAATAATCCCAATACCAATCAAATTTCCCCATATGGCTAATGAAATTGGTATAACAAAGGTATGGTTAACCAGTGTAACCAGTAAACAAGTTGTCATCGCGCCAACCGATACCATGAGGGCAGACATATTAGGAGAAATACGACTTTGTTTACTGGCAACAATATAGCAAGCATAGAAAAATGCTGAAATGACTCCAAGAATAATTCCGCTCAAATCCAGTGCTATCTCATGCATATCAACAAACAATACCATCCCGGAAAGAATAGTCAGTGTTGCTAAATAATAAATTCGAGGCATCTGTTGCCCATAGAAAAAATAATTAAGCAACATCACGATAACAGGATATGTAAAAAAAATAACCATGGCCAGGCCTGAACCAATATATTGACTAGCATAAAAATACAACATGGTGGAAAAACTATAAAAAGCAGCTCCCGTGACAAACGCAAATAAAATATTGCCCCAAGAATCAGTAATCCCTCTAAGGTGAGGCAATAAAATAAGTATCATTATGAGGCTTGAAATAAAAAACCGCCAAAACAACATATTGCTCACAGAAACATGAGCGTTCATCACACTTAAGCCAAAATACCCAATAAAACCATATAAAAAGCCAGACAAAATGGCATAAAATGAGCCGCGGTATTCTGTGGAAATCATAATAATACTCAAAAATAAACAAATAAAATAACATTCCTTTTCCCTAGTACTCTGTCTCGATACTTCTGTCCTTATCGTCATCCTCCACATACGCAGAGGATGACAACATGAAAGAAGCCAATAGTAAGAAGGAAAAATTAATGACAATTTTATCTTTTTTTCTATCTTTTTATCAATATATAGTTAAATTGTGAATCAAAACATCAAAAAAAATACCAACAGGACTTACGAAAAACCCCAAAGTTAAGGCAAAAAGAAATATTGATGAGGAAGTTTAGATGAACTAAATGACTCAATCAAAATGTCTTTTTAACGCAGAGATTAGGTTTTTTTGTAAGTCCTGACCAAGAATCAATTAAATGGCCATCCGACAAATCCCTGTAAATCAAATGATTGCAATGAAGGGTATACTTTATCTGCTTCGCTTAAGTAATCTGGTGCACCAATACCGACAGCAAACATTCCTGCCGCCTTGATTGCTTTAATCCCAGATTGAGCATCTTCAACGCCGACGCACAAATTGGCCGGCACATTCAAAGACTCGGCGACGGTTAAGAAAATTTCAGGATGTGGCTTATTATTTTTAATTAAAGTTGCATCGGCAATGTAATCAAAATGATGACGAAGTTCTAATCGCTCCAATACAAAAAAAGCATTTTTACTTGCTGATGCCAGACCAATCGACAATCCCTGCTGACGTAGTTCGTTCAAAAGCTCTTCAGCACCCGGCAATACATCCTTTGGGGTCATCGTAGTGACCAAAGAGCGATAACATTGATTTTTTTGCTCGGCGAGTAACTGTTTTTCAACAGCGGTTTTTTTTATTCCACCTTTTGCTAAAATCATATCCAGTGAAGTAGCGCGATCAATACCCTTTAAGGCTTCGCAATCCGTTTCATTCAAAACGATGCCTAACGTCGCCGCTAATTGCCTCCATGCCATAAAATGATAATCTGCCGTATCCGTTATCACGCCATCCAGATCAAAAATAACCGCTTTTACTTTCATGTAAACGCCTCAACTGAGTAAAAAACAACCTGACTTGGATGCTCAGGACTTAATAGTAATTGTTGATCAAAATGCATAAGGACTAACTCCGAACCATCAAGCAACTGATAACACGTTTTATCTGCAGTAACCGATACAGATAAACGTTGTTGACGGTAACGTATATTGAAACGATACCCTTGCCAATTGTTCGGCAGATAGGGTCGAAAAAATAAGCCCGTTTCCCTGACTCTCAGACCCGCGAAACCATGAACAACACTGGCCCAAGAACCCGCCATACAGGCAATATGCACACCATGTTCACTATTTCCATGGTGATTATCCAGATCCATTCTTACCGTATCTTCGAAAAATTGATAAGCTTTGCAATAATCACCTGTTTCAGCGTACGCAATGCTGTGTATACAGCTTGATAAACTAGAATCGTGCGTTGTTAAAGGCTCATAATAATTTAAATTGCGCTTTTTTTGCTCTGTAGAAAATTGCTCATCAAGCAAATACATAGCCAGCATCACATCAGCCTGCTTTAAAACTTGATAACGATAGATAACTAACGGATGAAAATGCAACAACAACGGATATTTATCGGCAGGCGTATTGGCAAAATTCCATACCGCTTTATTGAGAAACGCATCATCTTGCATGTGGATACCAAGCCTCTCATCATAAGGCAAATACATATGCTCTGCTGCCTCTTCCCAAGCATTAATTTCATCAGCTGTTAACTGAATTTTGGATGCCAGTGGCTGAAATTCATCATTATTTTTAGCAGCCAACCTTTTTGCGACAGTGACCGCATAACGCAAATGCATCTGAGCCATCACATTTGTATAAAAATTATTATTCACCACCGCCGTATATTCATCGGGACCAGTGACAGCATCAATGCAAAACTTGCCATGATAACGAGCGTTGAAATGCCCAAGATGCAACCACAGACGAGCCGATTCAAACAGCATTTCCGCCCCTCCTTGCCATAACAGTGACTCATCATCCGTTGCCCGCATATAACATCGCAGTGCATAAGCAATCGCAGCGTTAATATGATATTGGGCGGTGCCCGCCGGGAAAAAAGCAGAACACTCTTCACCCCCTATCGTACGCCATGGATAAAGTGCTCCTGTATTTAACGACATTTGCCGTGCTCGTTGTTTTGCTTGTGGCAATGTACTGATTCTGAATTCGATAAGTTTTCGCGCAACATCCGGCTCTGTATAGCAAAGGGTAGGGATAACATAAACTTCCGTATCCCAAAAATAATGACCATCATAACCAGGGCCAGTCAATCCCTTTGCACCAATATTGGCAGCTCCATTTCTGCCTACGGATTGATACAGATGAAATAAATTAAAACGAATTCCCTGCTGCAGCTCAGAATGACCTTCAATGACAACATCAGCATCTCGCCAAAAAGATTTAAATTGCTTGCAGTGCTCTTCTAATGCCAAATCAAAACCGCCTATGGCCTTGTTTTCAACATGTGCTTGTAAATTAATTAATAAAGTATTTGATTCATCGTCTTGCGTTTTACTATGTCGGTAACCTACCCACTTATAAAAGGTCAGACTTTGATTTTCATTTAACATAAGTTGGTACTGATGCGCAAGACATTCGCCGTTGGCAGAAGTCATCTCCAACCATGTTGTTTCCCTCGGTAAAATATCCAAAGTAGTTGAGGCCACCATAAAATCAGTCCCTGCGATTTTATGCAATAAGCCATTCATTTGTGGCTGTTGTTTGCTTTCCAGCAGTATTAAGCTGTCAGCAATCGACATACAACCAACACGTGGGTCATCTTTGTTATCCTGAAACTGATAATTAGCGTCCAATGCGGAAGTAAGCTGAACAGAACCAGTAAAATTTTTGGCCGTTACTTCGTATTCAATACACATGAGATATGGATCAGCCAGAGAAACAAAGCGGCGACTCTTCAACTGAAGCTGCTTCCCAGACTGGGTTGTCCAATGTTGAACGCGGGTTAATACACCGGTATGCAAATCAAGCTGGCGATAACCATACGTATGGCGATGACAGGCACGCAAACATTCACCATCTACAGTCAGTGTTATGCGCTTACCATTAGGAACCTGAATCATTTTTTGATTATGGGTCGCAAAACCATAAGCAGATTCGCCGTATAAGATAGGCTCTTGCTGGTAAACACCATTTAAATAAACACCTTCACAACTTGGAATATCTTCATGTAATGCCTCCTCATAACTACCCCGGCTGCCAATATATCCATTAGCTTGTGCCATAAGCGTTTCCAACAGCAATTGCTGCTCCGGGCGAAAGCGCTCGGCCTTGATATGCCAGGGTTCTATGGTAAAACCGGTTTTTTTCGAGTGGTCAGTCATATCAGAAACACCTTCTTTTGCATGCATCAAAAAAATCATAGGGCCATCAAATAAAACAGGATCATGTTACTTCGTTTCAAATGGATTGCAATATGAATTGATCTCGTTAAACTGAATAACACAGAACTTACGAAAAATCCCACGGTCAAGGCAAAAAGACATTTTGATGAGGGAGTTTAGACAAACTAAATGACCGAATCAAAATGTCTTTTTAACGCAGAGATTGGGATTTTTCGTAAGTTCTGTAAGAGATGGCCAAACGCAGCAGGGAGGAAGAATTATGAAACAATGGCCAATGATTCTGGCTTTAATTCTTACCTACATCATCTTTGCTATTTTGTTAAACAGCGTTGGTGCTGTTATTTTACAAGTCATTCATCATTATGGCGTAAGCAAACAACACGCCAGTACTTTGGAAGGATTCAAAGATTTACCCATTGCAATCATATCCTTTTTATTTGCCTCTTTTTTACCACGTCTGGGATATAAATCAGCATTACAAATGAGCTTATTTTTAGTAGCCTTCGCCTGTTTTGCCATGCCGTTTATTCCAACGTTTCTAACCACTCAAATTCATTTTCTCATCTTAGGTGTAAGTTTCGCTTTAGTAAAAGTTTCAATCTATGCCAGCATCGGCATCATCACCCGCAATCAACAACAACATGCTTCTTTACTGAATACCGTAGAAGGGTTTTTTATGGTTGGCGTATTATTGGGTAATTGGCTTTTTAGTCTATTTATTCACGATTCAGGAAGTGGTAATAACGAATGGTTAACTGTTTATTGGTTGCTAGGCGGGTTATGTGTAATCAATTTGTTCTTACTGCATTCAACGGCCATGCCAAACGTAAAAATGCCTAACTTCAACACGTTTTTATACGATTTTAAACGCATGCTTAACCTCATTGCTCATTCGCTTGTTCTTGTCTTTATTCTATCAACATTTATTTATGTACTCATAGAACAGAGCATTAGTACTTGGCTGCCAACTTTCAATCATGAAATATTACAGTTTCCTCGAACAATGAGCGTCCAAGCGGCTAGTATTTTCGCAGCCTCTTTGGCCTTGGGACGTCTCCTTGCGGGAATTTTATTGAGAAAAATGCCCTGGTATCACTTGCTCACAGGTTGTGTGCTTGCCATGGCCGTTTTAATGATAGTTATCTTACCAGCGACCCAAGACATAAGCATACCATCACCAATCACTTGGCAAACGGCACCATTAGCCACATTTTTATTACCATTAGTTGGCTTTTTTATGGCTCCCATTTACCCTGCTATCAGTTCGGTGATGTTATCTACTCTTCCTAAATCCCAACACGCTGCGATGACCGGTCTAATCGTCATTTTTTCCGCCTTGGGAGGCACAACAGGAAGTCTTCTTACTGGCAACTTATTTAATGCATTTGGTGGACAAAAAGCATTTTATTTATTGTTACTACCACTCACCCTGCTGTATTTTACGATCCATGGTTTTCGTCATTATAGTCAACGAACGGTCATAGGATAGCCAACTTTCCATAGATAGTCCATTTTTTAAAAAGGGATCCACTGCCTAAATTACATTAATGCCTCCCTTTTTATACAGGGAGACCATGAATTACTATTTGGTTTTACATAATAACCAGTTGGTATAAGCAATAGCAAGCGCTGAGACAAGTAAGGTCAAATGAATAACCACTTGCCACAATACAGCATCGTTGCCTTGTTTAACCGGATCAATAAAGGTTCGCAGCAAATGAATGGAAGATATACCGATTAAAGAAAGGGCAAGCTTAATTTTCATAGCACCAGCATCCAGATGATCCAGCCACTCAGGCTGGTCAGGATGTGTATCAAGATTCAGACGTGATACAAAGGTTTCATACCCACCCATAATCACCATGATCAGTAAATTGGCGATCATGACGACATCAATAAGATCCAGCACACCCAGCATGATTTGCGTATTATCCGCTGAATTAATATGAACCATCAAGTGAAATAACTCCATAACAAAACGGTACACATAAGCAGTCAAGATAAACATCAAACCAAGGTATAAAGGCGCCTGCAACCAGCGTCCCATAAAGATCAGTTGACTGATATTTTGTGCAAGTTTATTAGAGCTTTTATTTTTTAAATAGGCATCTTGAAAAGATTCTTTTTCCATGGTGTTTGGCTGAAACTCAATCATTAGAAGTCAGACATTTTAATTCTTGTCAATAAAACACACAATGGGTATTTTTTATGAACCCAAATAATAGATCTATAATTAATCAAATAGCCCATAAAATAGATAAATATTATGCCTAAAGACATCACTGTAATTGGGTATTTTGTCGAGCAGGGAAATGGACATGGCAAATCCATCGAACATGGCTCAGAAGATATCTTATATACTTCTGATCTGGTAGGATGCATTGCTGTTTTAATCGTAGATGAAGAGAATTGTTATTTCATCCACAGTGATTCAAATCTTGCTAACGGTAAAGGTTCTGTCAGTTTAAAAGATGCTCTGCAAGAATTAGGCCTATCAAAAAACAGGCACTACCGCATTGGTCTGATAGGAGGAGAATCTGAAGACGCATTAACCCACAAGCAAAGAGCCATCGAAGCCGTTTTACCTGATATTGAAGTGATCTATAGACACGCGATGGCAGACAGTGCCTATTTAACAGGAAATGGTTGTATGGCCCATACCAAAAGAGCGCTCGCTGAAAAACTTGGCGTTGATAGCATTACGCTTGATGAGCAACCAAAGATCAGATTGAGCTTATAATGGTCAACAAAGGATAATCCTTACATTCTTGGCGAAGCAGCACTGGCTATAGTAGCCCTTGCGGCTAATACATCATCATCCAATGATTCAGAAAAACCACCATCCAAATCCCTTATAATAAGTAGTAATTCACGATTCGCTTCAAGGTATTTAATTAAAACCCCAGCGGTCTCTTCATCTTCAGGATAGGAAACTGTTTTTCTATATAAAGCGGCAAGCGCTTCTCCATTAGCGGTTATTTCTCGTTCTATTTCATCCACTTCATCATGTGATGTGGCTTCTTGCAGCCGTTGTTGATAACGTTCTTTAACAGGTTTTAACAAACCTACGACTTTTTCAAGCTCTAAAACATCATGAATAAATTTGTTTAAAACATCTTGTTGTGCCGTTGATAAATCACTGAATAAATCGCTTCGGCTTAACCGTTGTTTGGCTTCTCGAATACTGCGGGTAAGCTCGCCATTATCTTGAAACAATTCCATGACCGCCATTAAATCTCTATCTTCAACAACATGCTGGCTTAAAGCCCCTGCAATTTCTTCATCCATACCCTCCATCACTCGCAGCTTTAAATCAAACAGTTCTTTTTCCATGGCTATAATTCGTCGAACGATGGTAATAAACGCATCAGAAGAATCTGCAGAAGCAAGCCCTTCTTTAAATTCATGCACTTGTTCCTTATAATTTTGCACATAAGGTATCAGTGCGCGCATACCGCCAATGATTTGCTCGGCTATGAGTTTTTTATCGCGGGAAAGTGTATCTATTGGACTAGGCATGGTCATTTCCTCTATTTTTCCATGATGTTGCAATCATAGAATTAAAAATGAATCATGTTGATTAATATAGTACAGATAAAAAGATTTTGCTAAAAATACCTTCACTCCCTTTTATATTTTCGCATTAACTAACAAGATGCTCTCTCTAAATCACCTCTATATTTTCTAAAAAATGATCTTCGTGCTTTACATAAAGGCAATATGGTCTAAATTTATAATATACATGGTGATTGGGAGAATAGTGATGCCTGCCCCATTTTTTGTTTTCTTAAAAAAAACACATAACTTACCAAAAGTAACGTCCTACGATGCAGAGCACTCGCCAGAAGCTGCGGAGTTACAACGCCTGATTGATGCAAATGATACAGCCGAATACAGTAAAAGACTTAGAGAGTTTCAAGAGCTCGGTAAAACCTTTCGCCTAACGGATATGTGCGTTTATGAGACACGGGATGAACGTGAACGAATCGATGTAAGGATTGCCTTGCAAGTCAAGGGCCATAGCATTACCTGGTATTTTTGGGTTCCTGATGGCAAGGACCAATATCCCCAGGATTTTAGAGACCGATTATATGGAGCAGCCGCCGAATGCCACACTAAAGTTGAGCGGGGTTGTGACTTATATTATCGTGGCAGTAATGCCTTTCATGTCAAAACCATGCATCATCTTGAAATAGAAGCAGGCCATAATCATAACCATTACCGTATCCGCGACAATCAGCCTGTAACACCCAAAGACTTAACAGAACACCTCCAAGCATTTAAAACGCATGAAGTGCATGATGCGTTTTTTGAACCTGGTGAAATTGATGCGTTATGTGAACGCTTTGCTGCATTTTATGAACGATGGACCCATAAAGAAGACGGCGAATTATCCCCAGAAGAAGAATACATGTCACAACCTTCTCAGAGATTAAATACGGCTGATGTGCTGGAATTTAGCATGTTTGGCTTGCAACAGGAACCCTGCCGCATTAGCGTCGATGAATTAAGCATAGACTTTGAAAGCGCAAGAAAAAGAATTGAAGACCTTATTGCACACGGAGGCGATACAGAAAGAGAAGCACTAGCAGCTCAAATCCAGCGTATGGAAGAAGAATTTCGTGCACTTCTTGAGTATCGCGCGATAGGTGGAAGCCGTGGTCTGGGTTCCGAACGCGCAATGACCAGGCAAGTTGAAGGCTCTGAATTACCCACCATCGAAGTGGTTGCAGAAAAAGATGACTCAATTGGCGCTATTCCAACAATACCTGCATGGGCAGTAAAAGCCAGGGAAGCCGTAGAAAGAGCAAGGCTTGAAGTGGAAGAAGCAGCCCGCAAAGCAGCGGAACTGGCTGAACGATCCGGTGAGCGAGCATTAGATGAGCGATTAAGGGGTGACGGCCGTGAACACATCGAGCATGAAGACCGAAGAAGTCCACCGGCTAGGGATACGTCTCCAGGCCATTCACGACACACCCTATTTCCTCCAGCCGAAGCAGAAAGAGAAGTAACAGATGGCGTTGCTTCGGCAACACCCGGTGATGATGAAAGCCCATCTCCCCCTTAACAATCATTGCAAGAATTTATAAATGATTTTTTTTTAAGCAATTTAATGGTATGCTGTTTTAAAGTTTTTTAAGGAGAATTATCAGAAATGTCAAAAACAAGCCGGAATAGTTCTCCAAGCGTTATACCACTCATCAAAGGAGGGGAAGTAGACAGCAAGCCAAGCCTCACAACACCAATCAGTGAAACGACCTCTTCGCATCTTTCTAAAGAGATGATTGATGACATCATTTCACAATCAAGGGCTTTTCTTGAATCTGCTACCATTGAGGACATCAAGGAAAGCTATGTAATCGAATGGTTAACTTATGCATTTCATTCTTCCGTAAAAACAAAAGACGATGCTCTCGTAAGAAATATATCCAGCGTAATGTTTGAATTGGCTAAAAAAGATGTGGATACGTTACTTTTTCTGCTGGGGAAAAAATTTGAAGCCGGCAAGTTCAACGGCCAAACCATTTTATTTGTATGGATGAATGAGCTTTATTCTTCAACCTTTGATGCAAGAAATTCTTCGAATATTATAGCCATCAATTATATTCTATCTTATGTACTACGGCATGCTACATCGACATTCGCCGACGCACTTGTCCAACCGGTTGAAACGGGGAGAGAACAAGGAAAAAGTCCACTTATTTTAATGCTACTCAGTTTGCTGCAGACAGCACAAACCTCTTTTAACCAGCCATCAACCAAACATATTGCAACATTGCTCTTATCATGCATGACAAAATATCCTACAGAAATCAGCAATGCTCTGGTTCAACCCATTAACAAAGGACCTTTTGTTAACAAACATGGCCTTTATTTATTGGCAAACACGCTTAGATATTCTGCAAAGGACAATCCTGAAACGACTAAAATTATCTGCGATGTCATTAAGCAAATGATTGGCCTCGTAGCTTCCGATTTATTAACAAATGCGCTGCTGACCACAATAGATAAAGGGCCACAACAAGGTTTACTTCCCTTACATCTCATCCTAAGAAGTCTTGTTTCAGCCGCCTATGTAGACAGAAACGAAGAAACAACTAAAATAATGGTTGACTTATTGGAGGAATGCTTCAGTAAACTGGATTCTGAAGAAATCAATGAAGCATTATGTGCGAGCATTAATAGTGGAGATTCTACGTACACTGGCAAGAATGGCGTTCAAATGTTAGTTGAAACACTGGTTGCAGGCTTAGAACATCACCAGGACATGTCTTCTCTTATGGTACTTGTGTCTCGCCTATTCAATTCTAACCCTCAACTCATGATGCAGGCTTTAATTGACCAAAGCGATCAAAAACCACCTTGCCTAGAGTTCATGATAAGAAAACATGATGACCCAAACAGCCCGGACCTTGTTTCTTCTCAATTAGAGCTTATTCTTAGCCAGCTTACACAGACGCTACCCCCAGAGATGCAGAACTTATTAGAGGCTAAAATTACAAGCATTCGAGCCTCTTTTACAAAAGACGGAGAAGCTGCTGGTGCTGCTGAAAGTGTTCGTTTCTCAAGAGACAGATTCTTCCTTGCCTCACCCACAACGTCGGTAACGTCCGCTAAACACGAAGAGAACGAAGACAATCCTTCTCCGTCTATCTGACGATAATTAAATCCTATCCTTTAAAAAGGAGATAGAAATCCTCCCGCCTAACCGCCTTTTAAAAAAGGGCAGTTAGGCAAAAGTCGCCCTATTTTACTCACTTAACTGCCGTAATGCAGAATACATCAAAAGGGCTGAGTTGGCAGCATCAATGCCTTTATGACCATGTTGCCCACCAAGTCGATCCCAGGCTTGGGCTTCGTTTTCAGTGGTCAACACACCAAATATAATGGGTATGTCATAGGTCAAAGCAACTTGTTGGCAGCCATCACTGACCTGTTGACAAACATAGTCATAATGAGTTGTTTCCCCACGAATGACTGCTCCTAATGCGATAATAACGTCACAATGCGCCTGTTTTGCCAAACGCTGGGCCACCATAGGAATTTCAATCGCACCAGGGACTTCCACGACAGTAATATCTTCTTGGTTAAAACCACACTCCAAAAGTCGCTTTATCGCACCTTGCATGAGTTTGTGAGTAATATCCTGATTAAAATTACTAACCACAATAGCAATGGGAAAAGATTGACCTCGCTCGTTTACAATACCTTTAATATGTCTCATCCTTACTTCTCTCTCCTGCAAGACTATTCAACTGCTAAAAAATGACCAAGTTTTTCTTTTTTTGTTTTTAAATAAGTGCGATTTTCATTGGTTGGTTCAATATCAAGCGAAATACGCTCACTCACTTTAATGCCATAATAGGAAATTGCTTCTACTTTTGCCGGATTATTAGTCAATAATCTTAAGACATCAATACCAAGATGTTTCAGGATTTGAAATGCAATCGCATAATTACGATTATCAACAGGTAAACCAAGCTGTAGATTCGCTTCCACGGTATCAAAACCTTCTTCTTGCAATGCATAAGCCTTTAACTTATTTGCAAGACCTATTCCCCTGCCTTCTTGTCGCAGATAAATCAAAACGCCGCCTTCTGTGGCAATTAATGCCAGTGCTTGTTGTAATTGTGAGCCGCAATCGCATTTACAAGAGCCAAATACATCCCCGGTGATACACTCCGAGTGAATACGTACCAAAGGGACTTGATTATTAAACAGCGGCGCTTTGATCAAAGCAAAATGTTCCGCATTATCAAGCCAGTTTTCAAAGACAGTCATGGTAAAATCACCATGCTTTTGTAATGGAATCCGGCTGGTTGCAACGGCTTGAACCAACTGCTCATGACGAATACGGTATTGAATCAAATCCTTAATCGTAATCATCGGGATACCATGCTCCTGAGAAAACATCGCCAGTTCATCCCTGCGACTCATGGTTCCATCTTCATTAATGATTTCACAGATAACGGCAGCAGGCGTAAGACCTGCCAGCTTCATCAAATCAACACTGCCCTCGGTCTGCCCTGCACGCTCAAGAACTCCGCGTGGACGAGCGCGCAAAGGGAAAATATGTCCAGGTGAAATGATATCCGCAGGACCACTGTTTGGATCAATCGCTACCTGAACCGTTCGGGCGCGATCTTTTGCGGAAATTCCCGTAGACACACCATGAGCAGCTTCGATTGATATTGTGAAAGCGGTGCCAAACGGAGAACGATTATTATGGGCCATCATTGGCAGCTTCAATTTATCAACCAATACATCGGCCATTGGCAAGCAAATCAAGCCGCGGCCAAATCGAGACATAAAGTTAATGGCCTGATCAGAGGCATAATCAGCAGCAATCACAAGATCGCCCTCATTCTCACGATCTTCATCATCCACCAAAATCACCATCCGACCATTTCGAAGTTCAGTGATCGCATGGCTAATTGTGGTAAAAGGATTTGTCATAGTTTAAACCTCATCTCATAACAGAAGATTGTGTCAATAAATTTAATTGATGCGCCACAATGCGAGTTAAATAATCAAACTCCACATTCAAACGATCACCAACATAACGTTTTGCTAACGTTGTATTCGCAAGAGTATGTGGAACCAATAATATACTCAAGCATTGATTTTTAACGGCATTAATCGTCAAACTGACACCATCCAGTGTAATACTGCCCTTAGGCAATAAAAACTTCAGGTGCTCAGACTCAAATTCCCCAACAACGATCTCAACATATTCACCAACTTGAGTGATGGTTTGCAAACGGATCATCCCATCGACATGACCACTCACATAATGCCCTCCGAAACGTCCAGTAGCCACTAAAGCACGCTCAAGATTAACTAAATCTCCAGCACGAAGCTCCCCTAACGCCGTTCGGGCAAGTGTTTCTGGTGAAACATCAAACGCAAGATATTGTTCAGCAGCAGACAATAGTGTCAAACAGACGCCATTTACAGCAATACTTTCACCGTCTTGCAGATTATTAAATTGCGAGTCAATTAATAACCGCTGACCACCGTCGCCATTGATGTTAGCAATCACAGCACCCTGCTGTTCAATCAAGCCGGTAAACATAAATCCTCCTCAGCCTGCCATACAAGCGATGCTATCATATTATCCCCCATAGGATGCCATGTGACGGTCCTGGCCCGCCTGAAAATATCCCCACAGGGATAACCCGTAGTAGCATCTTCGCCCAGCAAGCCAGGAACAATGTAAATATAGCTTTGTTGCACAAGGCCCAATCGATGCAATGCACTGAATAAACGTCCACCAGCTTCAACCCAGACATCATGATATCCTACTTTTCCTAAATGCTTGATAACGGCATTCAAATCAACCTCACCATTTTGAGCCGGCACAGCATGATAAAAACTCTGGGGACAACCGTCATGAATTTTATAATGGTCAGCATGATAGATATAACATTGTTTCGCTGTAGCAAACATTTTGGCGTGTGGATTCAATAAACCTTTGCCGTCAATGATCGCAATTGTTTTACTGGTTTCCATATCAGGTAAACGTACGTTTAATAAAGGATCATCCTGATTAATTGTTCGAGCAGTCGTTAAAATCACATCACTTTGTAAACGCTTTTTATGAGTAAATTCAGCACAAAGTGAATTGGATAAAAAAGTTCTTTTACCATCTTTGCCAGCAATTTTACCATCTAGCGTTTGAGCAATTTTTGCAGTCACCCACGGCAACCCAGTTAATATCCAATGACGATAACTTAAATAGAACTCATCAATTTCAACCAGAGGGTAATGAATAACCTCAATTTTTTCCCCCCGCAATCGTTCAGGCGTGTTATTCGCCGCAACAATCGGATTAGGATCCGAGTATCCATAGACAACCCGCTTAACCCCGTATTTAATAATGGCATCGACACACGGCGGTGTTCTGCCCCAATGATTGCATGGCTCCAACGTTACGTATACTGTTATATCAAGGAGGTTTGCGGGAAGTTGGTTTAATAGCAATTGTTCAGCATGTGGCGTTCCTGCACCAAGATGATATGCTTGTGCTATAATTTTCCCATTTTGTACTGCAATGGCTCCTACACTTGGATTGGGGGCACAAAACCCACGTCCAAGACGTGCCTGTTCGAGAGCGGCAAGCAGAAACTGTTTGTGCATGTTCAAAAACCCTTGAAATGAGCGTGCATGATAACAAATTATTCAATTTTTGAGTAGACTATGGCCTTGTCGAAGCGTATTCAGCAATTTACAATCATCTTAAAAACAATAATCCTACCGTTTTCTATTTTTGTTCATTGTCCTAAAATGGCCTTATCACTAAAACAAGGCGGTTCTTTTTATTTCAAGATGAAGCGATACTTTACTTTTTTTCTAAGCCTATTACTTTACCATACCTTATGGGCAGCCTACTCCCCCTATTCAACAACAGAATTAGAAGAGCTCGAAAAAGAATTTATCCAACAAATCAATCAATCCGATAGCGTATTACGCCATCCTTTGGCTAACCAGTATATTAATCACCTTGGAAAAACGCTGGCGCGCAACTCTCAATTACCTATCCCTTATTTTTTTATTGTTAAATCCAATGAAATCAATGCATTTGCTGGACCAGGCGGTTATATTGGTATCAATTCACAGCTTATTCTTGCCACAGAAAACGAAAGTGAACTTGCCGCTGTCATGGCTCATGAAATGGCGCATGTACGCCTGCATCACTTGTATCGCATGATTCAACATCAAAAACAAATGCGTATCCCAGCGCTTGCTTCCATTCTGGCAGCAGCAGCGCTTGGCGTTGTTAATCCTGTTCTAGGGAGTGGAGCACTTATGGCCTCGCTTACTGGAATTGCCCAAGATAATATTAACTTCACCCGTGCCAATGAAAAAGAAGCCGATAGAATTGGCATTGATATGCTTATAAAATCAGGACTTGACCCGCGTGGCATGGCTGCATTTTTTAAAAAAATGCAGCAAAGTTCACGCTATTATTACACCGCCAATATCCCTGCTATTTTACGTACTCATCCATTGGATGAAGACCGAATTGCCGAGGCAGAAAATCGCAGCCTGTCTTTGCCGCAAAAGCATTATATCGATAGCTTTGATTATCATTTATTTAAAGAATTAGTCAGAACATCCGTTGCAACCGACAATAAGCAACTGCTTGATTACTACCAACAACACTGTCAGAAAAACAACAATATCAAAGCCTGTCAATATGGTTATGCTTTAGCCCTGCTTAATATAAATAACTATGAAAAAGCGGAAAACCAATTAAATCCTTTGCTCCAATATGAACATGATAATTTATTTTTTGAAATTGCAATGGCCCAAGCTGAACTTGGCCGTCATCAGAATGTGCGTGCTTTAACGAGGCTGGGTGAACTGCAAGCAAATTATCCCGACAACTACGCAAGCCTGATAAGCTATGCTCAAGGATTAATGAATGCTGGCCAAGCAGAAAAGGCAGCCAATCTCTTGCTTAAAGGCAGTCGAATGTTTAAGCAAGATTTACCGCTTTGTCAATTGCTTGCTCAAGCGCAAGCCAAGGCTCACCGCAAAGATTATGCTTATTTTACACAAGCACAGTGTGAATTATTGCAAGGTCGTCATCACAGTGCCATAAATCAATTAAAATTAGCTCAAAAATTATCAACAAACGATCGTTTGTTAAAGGCAAGAATCACTGCCAAAATTGAAGAAATCAAGTTCCTCAAGGAAAAATAATGGCTTTATAAATCCCCCTAGTAGCCTCTTTTATGAAAAGGGAGGCATTAAGGAGAAGCTTAATGGTTTCAATTCATATCCTAAGGTTCCCCCCTTTTGTAAAGGGGTAGGGAGGATTTTTGCAAGCGCCCATTGAGCCTCAAGACCTTTTAGATTAAAGCCGCTTCAGTCATTGCAGCCTGTATGCCCAACTTGTCAAACAATAATTTATCCTTCTCTCGTTGTGGATTTTCTTCCGTTAATAATTTATCGCCAATAAACACTGAGTTAGCACCAGCATAAAAACACAATGCTTGCAATTCATCGCTCATTTCCGTGCGCCCTGCCGTCAAACGAATAGCACTTTCAGGCATTAATATTCGTGCTGTTGCGACGGTACGTACAAGCTCTATATTATCTACTGGCTCAGCATATGCCAGCGGCGTTCCCTGAACAGGAATCAAACGATTGATAGGAACGCTTTCTGGTGGCTCTTCCAGATTTGCCAGCGTAAACAGAAATTCGATGCGATCGCTGCGGGTTTCCCCAAGTCCTAAAATCCCACCACAACAAACATGGATTCCAGCTTTTCGGACATGTTCCAACGTCTGCAATCGGTCGCTAAATTTACGAGTGGTAACAACCTTATCGTAATAACTTGGCGACGTATCGATATTATGATTGTAATAATCCAAACCTGCTTCTTTTAATGCTTGCGCTTGTTCTTCAGAAAGCATGCCGAGCGTCATACAAGTTTCCATACCAAGGTTTTTAACACCCGCAATCATGGCTTGTAACTCCGGCATCACCTTGGTTGGCGGACAACGCCAGGCCGCTCCCATACAAAAACGTTTGGCTCCTCCTGCTTTTGCTTCACGCGCTGATGCCAGAACTTGTTCGACTGACATCAATTTTTCTTTTTCAACGTGCGTTGTATGGTGACCGCTTTGGGAACAATAACCACAGTCTTCCGGACAAGCGCCTGTTTTTATACTTAATAACGTCGCTAATTGTAGCGCATTCGCTTGATGATGCTGGCGATGAATGGTATGCGCTTTATGCAATAAATCATTGAATGGCTGTTCATAAATTTGAGCCACGTCCTCAAGGCTCCAGGATTGCGTGCGTTCGGTCATATTGGCTCCCGTATTTTAACTTCTTATAATCGCATTAATTGAGACTGAAAACTGAACATGATAGAGTGACGCCACGTATTGTCAACCAAATTTATTTTTATGGTTAACGCTGATCTCATTCAACGAGACTTAAAACACATCTGGCACCCTTGTTCACAAATGAAAGATTTTGAACAATGTGCACCTTTAGTGGTGCATCATGCCCAAGGTAGCTATCTTGAAACCAACCGCGGTCCAATCATTGATGCCATCTCCAGCTGGTGGTGTAAATCCTTAGGGCATGGTTTTCCTGAAGTAACCATGGCCATCCAAAACCAATTAACTCGTTTCGAGCATGTCATTGGCGCAAATACCACTTACCCAGAGATTGTTAAACTCGCAGAAGAGCTTGCAATACTTAGTCATCGCCAACATGTATTTTTTGCCAGTGACGGCTCAAGTGCCGTTGAAATTGCAATGAAGCTTACCTTGCATGCCAATCAGTTACGTGGACGTCCAGAACGCGATCAATTTATCTCATTAAAAAACAGTTATCACGGTGAAACCCTGGCAACCTTAAGCATCAGTGATTTAGGACTTTATAAAAAACCATACAGTCACTTTGGCCTCAACTGCCATTTTTTACAACACATTCCTTATGTAACGGGTGAACATGATCCAATGTGGCAAACTTGCGATTCAATGTGGGAACAAACCCTAATCGAACTTGAAGCAATAAAAGAAAAAGCGTGCGCCCTCATTGTTGAACCACTGATTCAGGGAGCCGGCGGCATGCGCTGCTATAGTGCAGATTTCTTACGTAAACTCGCTTTATGGACAAAAGAAAATGATGTTTATCTGATTGCCGATGAAATCATGACTGGCTTATGCAGAACGGGAGAATGGCTGGCGTGTGATCATGCCAAAATCAATCCTGATCTGGTTTGTCTATCAAAAGGATTGACTTCCGGCACTTTACCATTAAGTTGCGTTATGATTGATAACGCCATCTACCAACTCTTTTATGATGATTTTGACTGTGGTAAATCATTTTTGCATTCTCACACCTATAGCGGAAATCCATTAGCGGTGAGTGCCGCTCTGGCAACCATCAACGTCATGCATCGTGAAAATATCAACCAAAAAGCTAAGACCCTTGGTCTATGGATGCAACAGTATTTTACCGACATCGCTAAAGAGACAGGTAAAATAAGTAACATTCGCTCACTTGGCGCTTGTGTTGCGGGCGATCTGGAAGAAAGAGGCAATCAACGAATCGGCTTTAAAATTTACCAAGAAGCACTAAGCCTTGGAGCATTAATACGCCCTTTAGGAAATACACTGTATTGGCTTCCTCCGTTGACAACCAACCAAGAAACCATTGAGAAATTGGCAGAAATTACATTAAACTCAATCAAAGCTGTTTACTGATCACAGAGAATGTATGAATACCATCCATGAAAAGTGGGCAACTGCTCATTTGTAAACAGGGGATCAGCATGAATAAGTCTTATCTTATAATATTTTTATCATTTTTTTTCTTTCTTTTTTCAACAGGATGGGCACAAGAAGCCGTTATCCTGAAAGGTGATGACAGCTACTGGCAATGCAGTGCTTATGATCAAGAAAATAATCAATGGATAGCAAAAAGTCCTTATGAACGTACTGCGATTAATAAGGCTTATGATGCTTGTAAAAAACAAAGCCGAGCACCAAAGACGTGTAAAACAGCAAAAGAATCCTGTGATGCGATTGTTAAAGGAAGAAACATACGTCCCATGTGGCGGTGTACTGCACTAGATAGTATGGCTAAAGCATGGATGAGTGACATTTATCGACACCGAGATGATGCAGCCCTAGGTGCGAAAGCCTATTGCCAGCAACGCAGTACCGTACCTGCCAGCTGCTATATAAATTTACTCACTTGTAAAAATCTTAACGCCCAATAGGAGGCATCATTTTGCTTTGCATAGGCTTGACAGGCAACATAGGCAGCGGCAAATCAACGGTAGCGGCTTTATTTGCAGAATTGGGAGTGGATGTCATCAGTGCCGATAACATTGCCAAAAAGCTAACAGGACAGGGACAACCAGCGTTTGCTAAAATTGTTAAACATTTTGGGGAATTAATCAAAGACAAGTCCGGCGAATTAAATCGTCGCCAGCTGCGAGCATTTATTTTCAATGACCCCAAAGAAAGGCAATGGCTTGAAAACCTGCTGCACCCTTTGATACGCCAGGAAATCACTCGCGAAGTCAATCGCTGTCAAGCGTCTTATTGTATCATTGAAATTCCCTTGCTTCCTGATAAAAAAAATTATCCTTACCTTGATCGCATTCTATTTATAAAAGCAGATAAAGAAACACAAATCACAAGGCTCACTGAAAGAGACCAGTGTAGCCGGGAAGAAGCGAAGACTATCTTGGCTACACAGGCAAACATTAGTAAACATCTGGAGATAGCAGACGATATACTCGTTAATGATGGCACGATTCAACAATTAAAAGAACAGGTGCTATCACTTCATCAACGCTATAGTATAGGAAACAAATGAGCATGAAAAAAAAGGACATTGCCATCATTGGAGGCTCTATTGCCGGCTGTGCTACGGCCATTTCGCTGAGGAAACTTGGCCATTCTGTCACACTATTTGAGCGTAGCGAAATTTCCTTACATGACCGAGGAGCAGGAATTGGCATACCTCCCGATTTACTGCAAACCTGCATCGAACAAGACTATTTTGATGCGGATATTCCTTATTACGCACTTAATTCACGTCAGTTTTACACGAACAATGGCCAACCGACAGGAAAATTGTTTTGGCAGCAACCACTCTATTCAACCGGCTTAAATTGGGCCGTTTTATTCAGTCAACTGCGTAAGCGCGTGCCCGATGAAGATTATCATATAGGATTTTTAGTAACAAACATTGTACAAAATAAAAATCAACGGATTACCCTTCATTTTGACCAACAAGAACCGCAAACGTTTGATGTCGTTATTTGTGCCGATGGATACCATTCTTTGGGAAGGCAATTTATTTACCCTGATATAAAACCAATCTATGCAGGCTACGTTGGTTGGCGTGGGGTCCTGCCGGTGGAAAATGAATTCGTTGCACAATCAGACCTGCCTTTCCATCATCAGATCCCTTTTTATTTTTATCCTGGCGGACATGCAGTTTTTTATTATATCCCTAAAATGAACCAGAATGGCTATTTGTTAAATTGGTTACTCTACCAAGATAGGCGCCATTTAGGCATTGACCAGATCTTCAAAGATAAATATGGAATTACTCACCAAGGCAGTCTGGCACCTGGCCTCATGAGCCAGAAAACCCTTGATGAATTTCATCAATTCGCACAACAAAGCTTGCCTTCAGCCATCGCTCAGCTTGTCTTAAATACAAAAGAACCCTTTCTACAAGCAATTTATGATTTATCAGTTCCCAGTAATTATCATCAAAACCTCCTGTTGGCAGGAGATGCCAACACCATATTAAGGCCGCATATTGGCAGTGGCGCTACAAAAGCATTACAAGAAGCGCTTGCGCTTGGTCAAGCACTAAATGATTACACTTCTATGGATGAAGCCTGCAAAGCTTGGGATAGAATTCGTAGTCAAGAGTGTCACCGTTTGGAAAAGCTTGCTCAACGAATGGGGAATGCCTTAGTGCTTACCTCGCAACCCTGGGATGCAATGAATCAGGAAACGACAACAGCATGGTGGAATAACCTCATGTCAGGCGATACCTGGTATGCCACGGACGGGAAACATGCTTAAAGGTTGTTTACTCAACATTATTTAGCCTTATTGACCAAAGACACAATCCTGCGTCGTTTTACCCCAGGTTCGTAAGGATTGAACGCCTGCCAGGACCACTGAGGAATCTCACAGTTTTTGTGGATAAACAGCTGATTTAAGTGTTCAATGAGTGCTTCTTTATCTCTTACGTCCGGATATACCTGGATACTGAATTGTTTCAAATCGTGCTGACATATCCGATAATCTTCAAAATCAACACCACTGCTTGCCATTTGTTGTCGAATCACATCCGCAAACAGTGGAATCTCTTCATTTTTTCTTTTTGCAAAACAAACATCCCCTAACCGACCTTCAATCGCCGACAGTTCAGTAAAACCTGAAGTAGATTCTTTTACAACCAAAACATCATCTAGACGATATCGAATGATTGGCTGCGTTGTACGCAATAAATCAGTAACCACCGGCACAAATCGCTTCTCGTCCAACCATTCTTTTTCGATAATGAGAAACTCTTCGTTCATCCGTAAATGATTTGTTTTTTTATCACTAATAGCAAGGAATCCCTCTGTACATTGATAAATTTGCGAGATTTTACAATCAAAATAATGAGATAATTGCTCTTCTTCCTCTTGTTCCAATACTTCCGCAACCGAAAATATTTTTTTGGGCTTGATGGTTAATCGCTGTTTTTGCCGAGCAAGCATCCGTAAAACACTGGCAGGGGCTGAAAGAATGGTTGGCTGAATCCGATTCAATCGTTGGATATGCGCCTCAAAATCAGCAAGCAAATCAAAAAAATAAAACTGAATGGTTTTGCTTTTATTCAACGTGGCATATAAACGATTATTTGCTCGTAAAAAGAACGCAATGCGTTCTTTTGTCCATATTCCTTTAGGCATTGCCTTGGCGAGCATGATACCAGCCCAAGCGTCACGCTCCTTCCCACTCGCTAAAAATAACCCTCGATTTCCAGAGGTGCCAGAAGACAAACCAACAGCAATGTTTTTGATCATCGGTGAAAAATCGCGCGTGCGTTCAGCCTTTAAGGCAATCTCCAAGGCCTGCTCTTTTTTAATATTCACTGTATTAATTTCATCAAACTGCTCCATCATAATTTTTTTATTAATGATCGGCCATTGATGAAACGGCTTATCCAAATAGGGCTGATAAAAAGGCGAATATTTTAATGCATCATTGGTCAATTTTTTTAAACAAATGTCTTGATAATGACGTAATACTTCTGAGTTTTTTAAGCGATTCTTCAAATAAGTTGTTTTAAAATAATAATAAAGAATTCGAGCTATCATCATGCATTACCCTGCACACGCTTCCTCGCATGTCCACAATGTGAAGGAATAATATCAATTGACTGATGATGCTGATATAACGCATGTAAGTTTTGAATCGTTTGCC
This sequence comes from Legionella nagasakiensis, assembly GCF_900639915.1. Taxonomy (GTDB): domain Bacteria; phylum Pseudomonadota; class Gammaproteobacteria; order Legionellales; family Legionellaceae; genus Legionella_A; species Legionella_A nagasakiensis. Next base: position 55,796 of record NZ_CAAAID010000005.1, on the reverse strand, counting down.
GATAAGCCTTCCTATCATCATGGACCAGATAGGTTAATTCACTGGGATAAATCAATTCCTTAAAGGTTTCCTGATGCCAACAACTATCTGCAATTAAAAAAGTAGGAACCAATGAATCAAAATATAAGCCAATTTGCCCCGGGGCATGTCCTGGTAGCGGAATAGCAATGAAATGCCCATCATCAAACACATCAAAACCAAAGGAAAACGGGGCAAGCGTTGCATCAAGCCCAACTTTATTATTTAGAATGATTAACCGTTCATAAAAATCATCTGGTAAAAGCCCGGGTAAAAAACCTTTCAGTAAGGCACGCCACCCTGTTTTATGACAAACGGCATCAACAGCCTCTTGATGACAAATAAATTGAGCGTGCGGAAAATCACATAGCCCACCAATATGATCAGCATGGAAATGAGAAATGACAATATAACGAATGGCTTCTGGTTGAATATGAACGTCGGCTAATTGCTCTTTTAGTGATTTTCTTAATGTCACAGGCGTTAAACGTCGGTACAAAGAAGCAGGTAATTTTTGAGTTAAATGATAAAACCGCTCTGTATAGCCAGTATCAAATAAAATATAACCTTTTGTCGGATGATTTATTAACGCACAAAGTGCTGGATATTCGCAACTCCCTAAGCGACCAGACTTTAATGTCATTCGCTCGCAATGTTTACAAAAACCTGCTTCAAATAACTGATAAGGGATACTCATGACGTATACCATTGGACAAATTGACGAATACCTTCATCGATCGTTACCTTAGGACGATAACCTAACTCTTTTTTCGCAGCTTCAATATTCAACGTTTGTCCCAATGCCAACACAGCAGCAGTGTATTTGGTCAATCGTGGTTCAGAGTTCAATAAGAATAAACGATGTAGATTTTCTAAGCCAAAGGCGATTGGTTTTGCTAATGCATAAGGAACCAATTTGATGTTCAATGGTTTATGCAATGCAGTAAATAATGAAGAAAGAATGCTCTGCAAAGAACGAGGTTCATCATTGGTAATATTGTATTTATTGCCGCAACATTCTGGAGCAGCATTGGCTGCCAAAATAAGACTGTCTACAACATTCTCAACGCAGGTGATATCAATCACATTATTCCCCGTTCCAATCACAGGTAAAACACCATTCCGTTCAGCACTTAACAACCTTGGTAAAATAGCGCGGTCAAACGGTCCAAAAATTGCTCGTGGGCGTATGGTAATGACATTAAGATTATTGTCCTGATAAGCCTTATCCACCAAAGCTTCTGCCAATAACTTGGTTTTTACATAGTGATTGGCTGGTTTCAATGGTAAAATCACATCCTCTTTTATATTGTGTTTTTCACTAAAATCAAAATAGATGCTTGGCGTAGAAACGTGTACGAGGCGTGCCCCTGGCGGTGTCGCTGCAATCACATGCTGCGTCCCTACCACATTCGCTGCGTAAAAATCTTTGTATTTTCCCCAAGGACTGGATAAAGCTGCACAATGAAAAATAACTTTCGCTTCTTGGGTGATGGCTTGCAACCGTACTGGTTCACTTAAATCCAATGCTCTAAATTTAGCGCCCATTTGGGTAAGAATATGACCTAATTGTTCGTTTCGTCCCAGAGCAACAACCTCATGCCCTTCCTTTAGCAAACGGCGCGTTAAATTTAAACCTAGACAACCTGTTGCACCGGTCACGACGCACATCATGTTAATACTCCAAAATCATACCCGCCGCAGACAATCCGGCACCGGTACCCAATAAATAAACAAGCTGTCCTCGTTGTATTTTTTTAGTTTGCACTAAGTGATAAAAAGCAGAAGGCATGGAAGCTGCCATTTGATTGCCATGGGTCGCGTAAATGTCCACAAATTTTTCTTGTGGAATATCAAGTCGTTTTCTTAAGTGATGCATAGCAAGCATGCTGGCTTGATGTGGGACAACCCAATCAATATCAGAAAGCGTTATCCCAGTTTGCGCCAACAACTGTTCATGAAGCTCAACCACCATATGGGTGGCTAATTTAAACACTTTTTTCCCGTCCATAGAAAACAAACCATGCTTCTTATCGTAGTCTGAGGCGGGGGGAATTCGTGTTCCCCCAGCTTCCACCTGGCAAAAACCCACACCCGAGCTATAAGTATTCATATGACTTGCAAGAATTCGACTTGAGCCATTACTTTTCTCAAGGATACAAGCCGCCGCTCCATCACCAAAAATCGTACAAGTCTCCATATCCTGCCAATTCAATCCAGCCGATGGAATATCACTGGCAGCAATTAATACGCGGTTAAACCGTCCTCCAGCTATCAAATAAGAAGCAGTATCTAAGGCTGTAAGAAAACTTAAACACGTACTATTGACATCAAAACAGGGAATTCCCGATTGTTCAAGACCAAGCTGTTTTTGTATCAGAGCAGCTGAACAAGGAAGAAGTTGCTCACTTGCGCCGCAGGCACTGATAATCGCATCAAGTTTGGATAATGCTATTCCAGCCTGCTCAACCGCAACCAACGCAGCTTGTGCCGCCATAAACGAAGTGGTTTCATGTGCTTGGGCAAAACGACGAGAGACAAGCCCTGATTTTTTTTCCACACGTCCAGTTTCAAGTCCAAGTTTTGCATCCAATTCGGTTGAAAGAATTTTATTTAAAGGCAGATATTGCCCCATTCCAGTGATTTTTACCGCAGGCATGGAACACTTCCTAATCATTAAAATGACATTCATTATACTAAAAGTATATTTTTTTATCAAATAAATTGCTCTAACAACAAATGGATTAGATCACTCTGTTGATACCTCTATGGTTCCCAGATTTCTCTTGCCATAAAAATGGACAAATGTTAACCTTATGGTCTATTAATTGCCCTCACGATACCCCATGAAGATTCTGACTGTACTAGACAGTTATCCACCAGACCTCAATGGAGGGGCTTATTTTACCCATCGCCTAGCCAAATCATTGCAAGCAAGAGGCCATGACGTATTAGTCATATGCCCATCAAGAAACTTAAAGCAAGGCTATACAAATTATGAAGAGATTCCACTTTATACCGTGCGCTCATGGCCAGTATTGAATTACACGCATTTTCGCGTTTGCTGGCCCATCTTTATTAAACGTGGCATCATTAAAGCCATACAACAATTTCAACCCGATGTCGTGCATCTGCAAGGGAAATTTTTTCTGGGCGGGATATGTTACAAAGCCTGTCGCAAGCTAAACATCCCCTTAATAGCGACGAATCATTTCATGCCAGAGAATTTCTTTCACTATACTCATCTTCCCAGCCGATGTGAACCATGGTTTAAACGTTATACCTGGCGTATTGTAGTTGATATGCTATCGCATGTAGATGTTGTGACCACACCAACTCAGACCGCAGCGACCCTGCTGCAATCGGTCGACTTACATAAACCGATTCATGTCATTTCCTGCGGTGTCGATCTAAAAAAATTCAAACCAGGACAAGACGCCAATAAGCTTCGTCAACGTTTTCAAATTCCTGATAAACCAGTTTTGTTATACACAGGACGGCTTGATAAAGAAAAAAATTTACCCATAGTGCTCAAAGCATTTCATAGAGCAAGGCAGCAAGTAGATGCTCATTTTGTGCTTACCGGTCGTGGAAAAGAGCAACTCACGTTAAAAGAATTGGTAAAAACACTCAATATGACCCAGCATGTGACATTTACCGGTTATTTAAACGATGAGGAATACCCATTAATATACGGACTCGCCGATTGTTTTGTAAATGCAAGCACGGCGGAATTGCAAAGCATCGTTGCGCTTGAAGCCATTGCCTCCGGCCTACCGCTGATCGCCGCCAACGCTGTGGCATTGCCTGAACTGGTCGAACATGGCGTCAATGGCTATCTTTTTTTGCCTAATGATGTTAAAAATCTTGCACACTATCTCATTGAACTCCTTAAGAACCCAGAAAAAAGTCAATCCATGGGCAGCGAAAGTAGAAAAAAAGCTGAATCACATGATATCTGTAAAACAGCCGAACAATACGAACAACTTTACTTAAAGATGGTGCAGGCATGAAAGTATTAGTCAATCGTTATGTTACCCTCTCTCAAGAAGCAGGGTTCCTAAGATCCCTCTTCATCGGCTTTACCTTACTCATCATTAGCTTTTTTATAGCAAACAACGCCGGATTGTATGCCTCTGAGATGGCAGGAAATCCAGTGGATGATTTAATACTTAATTACTTACCGTTATGCGATGTTACTGTCCTGCATGTGTATGCTGCCTTATTATTTTGGCTCTTCGTTTCTATTTACATGTTGACTCAGCCTGGCCTGATCCCATTTATAACGAAAACAGCAAGTGTCTTTATTGTCACTCGCAGTGCATTTATTTGTCTAACGCATCTTGGTGCTCCTCCAAATCAGTTGATGATTCCTGAAGGTTTTTCCTCATTTTTTCTTTTTAATGGCGATTTATTTTTTTCAGGCCATGTCGGTGGACCTTTTTTACTGGCACTTTTATTCTGGCAAAATAAAATCTTGCGTTATTTTTCGCTCGCTGCCAGTGTGTTTTTTGCTTATATTGTTCTTGTTGGACATATCCATTACAGTATTGATGTATTTGCAGCACCTTTTATAACCTTTGGAATCTATGAATTGAGCAAAATACTTTTTGTCAAAGAGTACTCTTTTTTTGTTCAAGAGATTAAGACCCAATAAATTGGCCGTATTTTTTGTGTTCAATTAATTTTATGTTAGGCTTGTTTAAACAAGCAAAGGACAGCATAAATCCATGCATCATGAAACGATAACTTTTCAATTAGCCACGCATTATTTATCCAAAGTCGCCTTACGGCTGGAATGTCTTTTTCTGACCATCACGCAAGCACGCGAAGAAACTCATCCAGTCATTCACCATTATGCGTTAAAAAATATCATTGAAATTATTAAATTAATTGAAAAACCTGAACTTAAGAGTCGATTTTTAAAAGAGCTTATGCGTATTGAGCATATGTTAAACAAATCAGAACTATCCATATCAAACGCACTTTATGCCAATCTTTTTGTACAAATTCAGTTTCTAAGCCATGTTGCAGGACGCTTTGGCGGAACCATTCATAACGATCCTTTTTTACAATCCATTCGGCTTGCGCAAGCCGGTGATTATAGTGATTGTGAAATGCATTCACCCCAGCTTTTATTATGGTTAGAGAGTGAGCCACAAAAAAGACAACATGATTTGAATGCCTGGCTGAAACAATTACAAACTCTATTTGATACCGTTTCCGTGTATTTAGCCTTATTACGAAACACAGCTGAATTTGACAAAATTGATATGTTCAGTGGTTTTTATCAACGTTCCTTACCCTCAAAAACATCATGCCATTTGATTTTATTAAGAATGGATAAAGATTGTGGCATTGTACCCAAAATGCAACTTGGCCATCACGGCCTAAGTTTAAGATTATGCGAAGCCAACTCCATGAATGAGGTTCGGCATGCAAATACTGCCATTGATTTAGCCATCTGTCAGCTGTGAGAATGAATAAAAACCTCTTTACGGCAAAGAAAAAGCGACCAAGTATAAAATTAGGCAGGCATTTCAGGGTATAGGTTCTGCCGAATCAGATGAATAATATCCACATTGGCAGCGGGAAATTCAAACTGGGACAACGACGCTGTCTCTGCCCAGCACAAATCCATTTGCGATTCACGACATACGGCTTGACCCGTAAAACGGCTCACATGATAAATCAACAAATTAACTTCCCGTTGATCATAAACATAGCGTACATCACCTAAAAAATGATAGTCGATAACATCCAAGCCAACTTCTTCTTTTATTTCACGTATTAATGCAGAAGCTGGACTTTCTCCTTCTTCTAATTTTCCACCAGGGAACTCCCAAAATCCGCCATGGGAAACATGAGCTGGGCGTTTGGTAATAAGGATACGCTGCTTTGCATCAACAATAACCGCAACAGCAACCTTCATGCTATCTTACCGTGACAAGTTTTATATTTTTTTCCTGAGCCGCATGGACATGGATCATTACGACCAATTTTTTTCTCAACACGTTTAAAGGTTGTAATCCCTTGTTCTTCTTCGTCAGAGGATTGCACCTCACTTTGATGAATAAACTGCATTTTTTGAATTTGCTCAACACGACGTTGCTCTTCAACCGCATCTACATCTTCCTCGGTTTTTACTTCAACAGAAGAAAGCAAACGAATAATTTCATATTTCATGTTATCCAGCATCATGGAAAACAGAGAAAATGCTTCCCTCTTATATTCCTGTTTTGGATCTTTCTGGGCATAACCACGTAAATGAATACCCTGCCGCAAATGATCCATAGCCGCTAAATGTTCTCGCCAATGATTATCCAACGTTTGCAAAATGACTGATTTCTCGAATTGTGCCAAAACATCTCGACCAATATGTTTCGCTTTCTCCTGATACTGCTCTGTACAAAGTGATATTATTTTTTCTTTGATTTGTTCCGGTTGAATGCTGTGATCTTGCTCAACCCACTGTTGAATCGGTGTATTTAATTTAAAATCGTCACGCAAAACTTGCTGTAAAGCACTCAAATCCCATTGATCTTCCATGCTTTGCGGAGGAATATAGCTATCCACCAGCGCACCCAGCACGTCTTCACGAATGGCCTGCACAGACTCTAATGGATCATGCATCGCCATGATTTCTGAACGTTGTGAGTAAATAACCTTTCGTTGTTCATTGGCAACGTTATCATACTCAAGCAACTGTTTTCTTATATCAAAATTATGGCCTTCCAACTTTCGTTGTGCATTTTCGATGGCCTTTGTTACAAGACTATGCTCTATCGGTTCCCCAGGCTTCATTCCTAATCGACGCATCATGGCAGCCACACGTTCCGACGCAAAAATACGCATCAAATTGTCATCAAGCGATAAATAAAAGCGGCTGCTTCCCGGATCCCCTTGGCGACCGGCACGCCCGCGCAGCTGATTGTCAATGCGCCGAGACTCATGACGCTCCGAACCAATGATACGCAAACCACCAGCAGCAACGACTTCATCATGACGCTGTTGCCAATCTTTTTTCACCGCATCACGCTCTGCCTCGCCAGCCTCCTCTGCTAGTTCAGCAAGTTCAGCCGCCATATTACCACCCAATACGATGTCTGTTCCTCGGCCTGCCATGTTGGTTGCAATGGTCACCGCACCAGGACGTCCTGCTTCAGCAATAATTTGTGCCTCTTTTTCATGAAATTTAGCATTTAATACCTGATGCTTAATCGTTGATTTTTTTAGTAAATTACTGAGTAATTCAGAAGCTTCAATGGAAGCCGTCCCAACCAGTACAGGCTGCTTACGGGCTACACAATCACGAATGTCCTCAATGATTGCCATATATTTGTCTTGTTGGGTTAAATAAATTAAATCTGCTTGATCAACACGAAGCATTGGTTTGTTTGTAGGAATGACGACCACGTCCAGATGATAGATCTGTTGAAATTCATACGCTTCTGTATCGGCCGTACCAGTCATGCCAGACAACTTGTCGTAAAGCCGGAAAAAATTCTGAAACGTAATGGACGCCAAGGTTTGATTTTCATTCTGAATGGGTGCATTTTCCTTCGCCTCGATCGCTTGATGCAATCCTTCAGACCAGCGCCTTCCCGGCATGGTTCGGCCGGTATGTTCATCCACAATCACGACTTGCTTGTTTTGCACGATATAATCCACATCACGATGAAACATCGTATGTGCTCGCAAGGCAGCATTAACATGATGCATGAGCATAATATTACTGGCATGATAAAGACTTTCACCAGGATCTAATAGTTTCGCTTGAACCAGCAACTCTTCAATGTGTTGATGACCAGTTTCCGTCAGATGGGCCTGTTTTTGCTTTTCATCGATCGTGTAATCTCCACCATCGCCTTCTTCCTGTTGTATTTTTAATTGAGGAATGAGTTGATTGACTTTAATATAAAGCGCTGAACTATCCTCAGCGGCACCAGAAATAATTAGGGGGGTACGTGCCTCATCAATTAAGATGGAATCAACTTCATCGACAATGGCAAAATGTAACTCGCGCTGCACCTTGTCTTCCAGGCTAAACGCCATATTGTCACGTAAATAATCAAAACCAAACTCGTTATTTGTACCGTAAAGAATATCGGCCCGATAAGCCGCCTGCTTTTCTTCATGCGGCATATCGGGATAAATCACACCAACGCTTAAACCGAGAAACTCATAGATAGGCTTCATCCATTGGCTATCGCGTTTGGCAAGGTAATCATTCACTGTAACCACATGAACACCTTGACTGGTCAGCGCATTAAGATAAGCGGGTAAAGTTGCCACCAACGTTTTACCTTCACCAGTACGCATTTCTGCAATATTGCCTTCATGCAATACCATGCCACCAATTAACTGCACATCAAAATGACGCAGTCCCAAGGTACGTACAGATACTTCTCTGACTACGGCAAACGCTTCCGCCAACAGTTCATCCAGTGTCTCCCCATCGGCAATCCGGGCTTTAAAGTGTGCCGTTTTTGCTGCTAATTGTTCATTGGTTAAAGCCTGCATTTGGGATTCAAAGGCATTAATAGCCGATACAGTTTTCTCCATGCGCCTTAAAGTGCGCTCATTCCGGCTACCAAACATCTTCTTCATCAACGTATTCAGCATGGCCCTTACAATCCTCTCAACAATCCAAATTTCAAAATTGCTTAATTTACTAGAAATCGGCTACAAAAGCCACGAATACCCACGTTTCAATATGAGGGTAAGGTCATAACCTGAATTTATTTGACCAAATAATGGCGCGCTAAGACAATTTGTTTATTTTGCCGATCGATTGATTTTTTTTCCTATCTTTTGCCTTGGATTAAAACTGGATTTTTTCTTAAGCCGATGATTGTCCCTTTTAGAGGCAATCAGGTTGGCAACAGGCAAATGATGCGTGGGTTCGAAATCATCAATTTCGATGCGTTCAAGTTTTCGTTTAATCAGTTTTTCAATAGATTGCAACTGAACTGCCTCATCGGCGCTTACCAATGATACAGCAAACCCCAAGGCACCAGCACGCCCTGTTCTCCCTATTCGATGCACATAATCCTCAGGAACTTGAGGCAAATCAAAATTCACCACACAGGGAAGTTTTTCAATATCAATGCCGCGCGCTGCAATATCAGTCGCCACGAGAATCTGTACTTTACCGGATTTAAAATCTGCCAGCGCTTTGGTTCGCTGTGCTTGCGATTTGTTGCCATGTATCGCTGCCGAATGAATATGCGATTCGGCCAATTGTTTAACCAGCTTATTCGCACCATGTTTTGTGCGCGAAAATACCAGCGTTTGCCCCCATTTATTCTTATGAATTAAATGAGCAAGAAGCGCTGACTTGCGATGTTTATCCACTGGATGAATGGTTTGCTGAATGGCGACGGCCGACGTATTCCGGGGAGCCACATCAATTTCCGTGGGGTTATTCAATATTCCCTTAGCCAGGGTGCGGATTTCCTCAGAAAAAGTGGCAGAAAACATTAGATTTTGTCTTTTTAAGGGTAATAACTTGATGATTCTTTTAATATCGTGAATAAATCCCATATCCAGCATTCGATCGGCTTCATCCAGGATCAAAGCATCAATCTCAGCAAATTTAATGGCCTGTTGTTGATGTAAATCCAATAACCTTCCAGGCGTTGCAACAAGCAACTCAACGCCTGCGCGCAATCGCATCATCTGCGGATTAATTTTTACGCCACCATACACAACCGCAGAACGAAGCGACAAATAACGGCTATATTGAACAATATTTTCATGAACCTGCGCAGCTAACTCGCGAGTCGGTGTAAGAATTAATACCCTGACGTGATTCGATCTAGTACGCGGCTTTTTGCTGGCCTGCTGTAAAAGTGGTAATACAAAGCTTGCGGTTTTTCCTGTGCCTGTTTGCGCGGACGCTAACAAATCCCCGCCACGTAAAATAACGGGGATGGCTTTCATTTGTATGGGCGTAGGTTCGACATAACCCAATTCGCTAACAGCGCGAATTAACGGCTCAATTAAACCCAATGCGGTAAAACTCATGATGATTCCTTATTATAAAAAACCCATGGCAATGTGCATTGGGTGAATGAGTGGGAGTCCAGTGAAATCGTTCTGAATGTGATGTTACATTGATTCAAAGTGATTTTTTTTAAGCCATTATAACATAGATAATAAAAGAGAAGAATTCAAGCGATCAGAAAAAGAGGATAAACGCATCTAACTGTTGGCATTTGAGAAGTCCCTACCTCCTCCTTTTAAAAAAGGAGGAGGTAATATGATTTACAACTAGCAGTCGTTAAAATCAACGCCGTTTGTGGAGCATTGCGAAGGAGGATTGCTGTCATTATTAATGATGAGTGCTTGCACGGCTGTTTCATCGCCATTTTGTGCGATGGCCGTGACAAAACTAGCCGCACCACCTTCAAAGGTCACAACACCATTTGCCGAAATGCCAACTGCATCTGCAATACCTCCATTGATGGCATTGCCGGTGGTTTCTGCCGTAATGGTTGAATCATTTATCGTTGCATTACCATTAAACGCTAAAATACCAATCGCCGAAGCAAAACCACCATCCACATTGCCACTCGTCCTGGCTGTCACCGTAGCCTGACTGACTAAAACATTTCCTATTTCAGCATAGATCCCAAAAGCAATAGTATTACCTCCGTTGATGGCATTACCATTGGTTTCCGCCAGAATGGTTGAATCACTCACTATTGCATTACCACCAAACGCTGCAACAGCAAGCGCTCGGGCAGCAGCACCGTCATCAACATTCCCGCTGGTTTGAGAAGTTACAGTAGAATGATTAATAGTAATTTCTCCTCCAGCTACCCCATAGGAATCTGTAAGACCATTGTTAGCATTACCGCGGGTTTCTGTGGTTACAATAGATTGATTGACGGTAATGCTTGAAGCATTGACCCCAAAAGCACGCGCTGTACCTGCATTAAGTGCATCACCAGTCGCTTCTCCAATAATCGTTGAATTATTTACTATAATCTCGCCACCTGCTACCGCAGCCACCGCATCTGCATTCTCCCCATTACCATCCCCATGAGCCATCGCAGTGACAGCAGAACGAGAAATGGTCAAATTAAGACCTACTCCCACGCCAGTCGCTGATCTATTGCCTGCATCACTGAATGCCTGGATGTCGCTGTCATTCACCTCCAGGTTGCCGGTGGCATATAATCCGACTACGGTGGAATCTAGCCCCACACCATCCCCTATGACTTGATTGTTGTTCAAAACACGGATGTTATAGGCGGCACCATTCTCGATGGTGTTGAAATTCCCCCAGACCAGCCCACCCTGAATCAATGGTCGGTCATTTCCGAAGGCGGGTGTTAACCAGCCGATATTTCGTCCCCAGACTGATTGACCGTCTTGCAGGTTGGCCCAACGAGGACTATTGGCAGGAATCAGATAATTGCCTGATTCAAAAAATAAATTGGCATTAGGGGTAAGTGCTGCAATTTGTTCTGCGGTGGCCGTATCAATCGTCAAACATGGATTCTCTGCAGTGCAATTGGCCAACGTCGTATTCGCACCAGGAGGATAAGCGCCCGATGGGCTAAAAAACCAAACGTTGTCAAACAAATTAAAAGAAGAGCCTGTTGCCTGGAAATTCTGGCGTAAGGGAGCCGCTTCACCGTACGATTGCCTGGCCACATGGCGGATGATTGGGGATGTCATTTGATATTGAAGGGTATTGCGTGGCGCATCCGCCCCACCCAAATTCACTCGCAGCCCCACCGAAAACCGGTTTTTATTTTGGTTGTCGTAATTGTCTTGCAAGATTAATGAGGTACGTCGATTCACCGCCAGTTCAACATTGGCTTCAACGCCATTAATGTTCTTGCTGTTACGATAATTGAAATGATAACCACCCACTCGTGCCCAAGCGCCTTGGCCATAATCAATAAAACGGCCCACCTCAAGCTCCACCCCAGTACCTAATTCCTCTACCAGGCGAACGGGCGTATCAAAAATGGTATGGCCTGTGGCGCCCGCTAAATGATTTGCTCGTCCAGAATCTGCAATAACGCTTTGCGGTATCATGCTGGCAAATGTATTTAAATACCCTTGATTGCGCGAACTCAATGGAATGTATCCTTGCAATCGTGCCTCATAACGCGCCGTTAACCATTCCAGTCCAGGGTTTAATTGCCAAAACTGGTTTTTTAACGACGTCCGGTAATAGTCAGCAAACGCAAAGGCGCCAATCACACCCGTCCCAAACCGCATTTCCTTGATTTCACGATACCCTACACCACCACTATAAGTGGCGCGTTGATTCTGACCTAACAAAATCGTGCCATCCGTGAAAAAAATACGCCGCTCATTTCCCAACAGAGGAATCATCAAATCGCCAAAACCACCCAATTGTTGCTCATCCCCTGCTAAAAACTGACCAGTCGCTCTTGCCGGATAGGCCGATACTGGATAGCTCGAAAGTAGATTGGCATAACTGGCAGTAGCATTGAATAAAGCAAGGGCAACAAGTGATAATTTTGGTTTCATCCTTAAAGTCCTGTAGTATTAAAGTTAAAACATCATGAGCAATAGCGTTTTGTCATGCACCAAAAAGCATGGTAAACACCCATACTTTTTAATCCAAGTATTTGATGAAATGCTTATTTTTAAAGTAACAACATCTGAATGATTTGACAAATTTTTCAAAACCAGCCTTTAAGTCGCTGCCACCATTTTTTCCACCAGCTCTGCTGGCTGCATCAAAAAACGGTAAAAAGACCATATCTACTCCCAGTGCCTTAAGCGACTCGACCTGATTCGTATGTTGTGTCGAAACCGCAATCTTTCCTTGATAGTGATGCGCTTTAAGTCCTTTTACCAACATCATACGAGGATCATCATGCGTTAAACCAGGCGCACGTTGTGGGATAGCACAAACAACCCATTTAACATCTTTCAATGGAAGTGAGCCAATGAATTCAATGTCGCAAGCATCTCCATACATCGCATGTTGACCACGCTTTAGCCAGTTATTTACCTCGTCAGGGTTAAAATCAATAGCAAGTAGCTTAAAATTATTTCGCAGCAAATGCTCAGCAATGGCCTGACCATAACGGCCTAAACCAAACAGCACAATCTCATAATGTTTCCCTACTAACTGCTGTTGAACATCAGACTCTTCACGATAGGGAAATTTGCGTTCAAATATATTTAATACAGGTTCAAGCCACCGGTACAAGGATTGTGAATAGGTAATCATGTACACCGAAACTGCAATAGTAATTAACCCGACCAGCGTCACCGTTCCCAACGATTCGGCGTTTATATGACCGAGCTTTAAACCCATGGCCATGAAAATAAAAGAAAACTCACTGATTTGCGCGACAGTAAGACCGGCAAGGAAACTGGTACGCTTACGGTAGCCCATCACACCCATGATCACCAAGACAATCAGCGGATTGCCAATGAGCACAAACAAAGAAAAAATAACGGCAGGAACAATTTGCTCACCCAGTTGATTGAGGTTCAATTGTGAACCTAGAACAATAAAAAAGAACAGCAGTAAAAAATCGCGCACCGAAGAAAGCCGTGAAGCAATCGCATCTCTGAAAGGTGTGGAAGCCAGAGAAATCCCGGCAAGTAACCCGCCTAGTTCCTTGCTAAACCCTAAATAGCTGCCAAGGCTTGCTAAACACGCGGCCCAGCCAATAGAAAAAATGATCAGTAATTCAGGTGAATGCGCAATACCCTTCACTAATGGGTTTGCAACGTATCGAATAAAGAACCAAAGAAAAGATAAAACAACAATCGCCGACAAAAACATCATGGTAATATCGCTCGTAACCTCACCAGAGGTTCCGTCATCAATCTTCAGACCAAAAGCAGATAAGATAATCATTGCCAAGACCACCAGAATATCTTGTACTATCAAAAATCCGATCGCAATACGCCCATGCAATGAGTCTGCTTCTCGTTTATCGGACAACAGTTTGACGATAATGATGGTGCTGGAAAAAGTCAGTGCAACACTGACGTATAATGCATTGATAACATTCATGCCGACAGCCACGGCGATAAAAAAACCGATGACTGCAGTAAAAAAAACTTGACCTGCTCCTGTGGCCAGAGCAACGGACCCCAAGGTTCTTATAAGCTGAATATCCAACTTAAGACCAACGAGAAAAAGCAACACAGCTATTCCCAGCTCAGCCAGCAATTCAATAGAATCATAAGACTGAACAATGCCCAAAAATCCTGGCCCAACAAGAATTCCAACGGCAATGAAACTGACAATCATCGGCTGGCGCAGCATAAGACTGAACCAGCCAATCGCAATAGCAAAGAGCAAAAGAACGGTTAGCTCATAAAATGGAGAAGTATGCAAAAAGGCAATATCCATCATAAAACGTCACCATGACGGTTGCGCAAACTCATATAGCGCAAAGAAACAAGGCGCAAACGGAGTTGCTTTTCTATTTCAAGTGCCGCAAAAAAAACGATGCTAACCAGTATGATCAGAATCCCATCCAGGATGGGAACCGATTCCGTTGCGAAAATTTTTTGCAATGGCAACCAGTAAGTAATGGCAAATTGCGCAACGGTAATAACAACGATACTCAACCAAACCATTTTTGTTCCCCGTACAGCACTCCAAGTCAACGATGCTCCATAAAGATTACGAATATAAAACAAGTGAACAATTTCCATAACCACCAAGGTGTTCAACGCCATGGTACGGGCGAGCATCAGTGAATATCCCTTATCCACAGCGTAATAATAGATGCCAAAAACACCCCCTATAAACAACATTGATACAAAAAGCATGTGCCAGGCCAATGCCCCTGTTAGAATAGGTTCATTACGAGGGCGAGGTGGGCGCTGCATCGTATTGTCTTCGGTTGGCTCAAACGCCAGAGCTAATCCTAAGGTGGTTGCAGTAATCAAGTTAATCCATAAGATTTGAATAGGAGTAACCGGAAGACTTAAACCAAGAAATAACGCCAGAATGATAACCATTGCTTCTCCCGCATTCGTAGGTAAAGTCCAACTGATGACTTTTTTCAGATTGTCATAGACTGTACGACCTTCCCGTATCGCTGCCACAATCGAGGCAAAATTATCATCGGCCAAAACAAATTCAGACGCTTCTTTTGACACTTCATTGCCTTTTTTACCCATGGCAATGCCCACGTCCGCGCGTTTTAAGGCGAGTGCATCATTCACACCATCACCCGTCATTGCGACAATCATGTCATGAGATTGCAAGGCCATGACAAGGCGCAGTTTATGTTCTGGGCTTGTGCGAGCATACACATCATACTGTAATACAACACCTACCAACTCAACATCGCTCATTTTATCCAGCTCGACCCCCGTTAGAATTTTATCTGGATAGCGAAGTCCTATTTGTTGTCCTATTGCCCTTGCAGTGGCTGCATGATCACCCGTAATCATTTTTACCTGGATACCGGCACTTAAACATTGAGAAACCGCAGCAATGACTTCTTCTCGGGGTGGGTCAATCATTCCAGTCACGCCAAGCAAGATCAATTCTTGCACATCAGAACATTCAAGAACGGTTTGTTTGGGTTTTACTGGCTTCAACGCGAATGCCAACACACGCTGACCTTTTGCGGCAATCGCTTCAATTTGTTGTTGCCAATAGTCAATATTGACTGGCTCTAACCCATCATCGTCGATTTGTTGTTGCCGACACATTCCTAAAATCTGCTCAGGCGCGCCTTTGACAAAGATAAATGCTTCTCCCTGGTGATTATGATGCAGGGTTGCCATAAAACGATGCCTGGAATCAAACGGAATCATATCGGTGCGCGTCCATATTTTTCGTTCATCAGCAATGGACAAGCCGATTTTTCCAGCCAGCGCCAGTAGCGCTCCTTCCATAGGATCACCGCTCACCATCCAGTGTCCATCACGTTCAAACAAGGCAGCATCATTACAAAGCATTGCCGTACGAGCCAGCTCATTCGGCAAAGGATATTGTCCATTTTCAACGGGATACTCGTTTAATCGAATCAAGCCAGACGGCACATATCCTGACCCTGCAATTGTAAAAACATGGCGGCTAGTCACCATAGAAACAACCATCATTTCATTGCGAGTTAGCGTGCCCGTTTTATCCGTGCATATCACGGAGATCGAGCCAAGGGTTTCAATGGCAGGCAAGCGGCGTACGATGGCATTTTTACGAGCCATCGCCTGTACTCCAACGGCCAGTGTGATGGACAAAACGGCAGGAAGTCCTTCCGGAATGGCTGCGACGGACAACCCAACCACGATCATGAATAATTCACTAAACTCATAATGTTGTACGAAATAACCATAAGTAAGAAGCAATGCTGCCATCAGTAAAATCAACAAGGTAAGCCATTTGGCAAATAATCCCATTTGTTTAATCAATGGCGTGGTTAACGTTTCCACTCGAGACAATAAACGGCTGATGCGACCAATTTGAGTCATTCTTCCCGTAGCAATCACTATACCTTTTCCCTGACCCCTGATCACTAAGGTTCCGTTATACGCCATACAAGCTCGATCGCCTAAAGTGGCATCCTCACTCACTGGCTCGCTATGTTTTTCCACAGGAACCGACTCCCCTGTAAGAATGGCTTCGTCAATAATTAGGCTGTGCGTTTTAAGAAGACGTAAATCTGCAGGCACTTTATCACCTGCTTCCACAAGAACAATATCGCCAGGAACCAACAAATAACCCTCAATGCTCTGGCGCTCGCCATCACGCAATACTGTAGCCGTGGGTGATAATAAATGGCGAATCGCATCCAGTGCTTTCTCTGCTTTCCCTTCCTGGATAAAACCAATCATGGCGTTCACAAAGACAACAGCAAGAATGACTAGAGCATCCACTTTATGATGCAATAGAATCGTGATGGCTGCCGCAACCAATAGCACATAAATCAAGATGTTGTGAAACTGCAGAAAAAAGCGACTCCAGATACTTTGTTTTACAGTCTCAGGCAAACGATTTTGGCCGTATTTTCTCAATCGAGTTGTTGCCTCAAACTCACTTAATCCTGTTATTTCGGTTTGCAACTTGGCCATAGCATCATCCACCGATTGTGTATGCCAATTCATTTCATTAAGGTTGCTTTCTTCTGCCAGCATAACCTTCATCCTTGGTCCAGTAAGTTTTAAACAGATTATGGCACCTAAAATTTACCGTAACAGACATCAACAATAAGACACAACACAAATGCTTGCCGACCAATGTGTTCTATTTATCACAGTATAAGGATTATTTACCGCAATGACCTTGAATCAGTTTGCAAAACAGATTAATTAAATTTAACTGTTCAACATTCTTTGCGGACGCTTCCAGTAATGCCGGACTATAAACAATGATGGCCATACACTGAGCTCGCGATATAGCAACGTTCATGCGGTTTTTATTAAATAAAAAATTTAGGCCGCGAGGCGATTCATTTGCATTGCTCGCACACATGCTTAAGAAAACGACTGGAGCTTCTTGTCCTTGAAATTTGTCAACGCTCCCGACTTTTGCCTGCTTTCCCAAAGCAGACTTAAGTTTATTAACCTGATGATTATAAGGCGCAACAAATAATAAGTCTTCCCAACGGATTAACTGTGACGAGCCATCTTTATTAGTAAATGCACGTCCAAGCAATTGCTTGGTTAAATTCACAATACATTCAATCTCTTCATCACTGGCCTGGGTATTTCCTTCATGCATCACAGGCACGGTGATGATTCCAGCGTCCTGACTTAAGATCCCTTCATAATCGTTAGGAACTTGAATACGTTGTCGGTCATTTTCTGGAGCTGATTCAAGCTTTCCTTCATAAATGGCATCACTGATAAATTGATTAATGGCAGAATGCATACGATACGTTGTTCCCAGAAAAATCCCCATGTCCTCCGCAATGGTGGGTGTTGCATGCAAAAGATAATCAAGGATGGATAAGCCACTTTCTTCAGGATGATTGCCTTGTGATGGTTGCCCCAGCTGCATTTGATCGCCCATTAAAATAATATTTTTAGCGGCGAGGCTCATGGCGATTAAATTAGCGACACTCACCTGGCCCGCCTCATCAATAAACAGATAATCAAAGGCATCCGTCAACTCATCGCGAGCAAACCCCCACGCCGTTGTTCCAACAACACTGGCAGATTGCAAGTATTGAAAAATACTTTTGTTTTCAATAATGGTCACGCCCAATTTTTTTAATGATTCATCGGTTTCCCTGGTACAGGCAAAATGCCCTTTTATCTTTTCTCTTTGGCAATATTCAACCGTACTGAGCAGAAGATGATTAATGGCTTTATGACTGTTGGAAGAAATTCCTATGGTTTTACCTTGTTTCAGTAGCGCGGCAATAATATGTTTAGCGGTATACGTTTTTCCGGCCCCCGGTGGACCCTGGATCGCCAAATAACTGGCATCCAGATGATTCACGGCGTGAATGATTTGTTCCAGGCGTTTTTTAGGTTCGTGGCTTGGAGCGATTGGATGCCCGCTTTGATGACCAATCATTCTTGGTCTGTTTCTTTGAAGAAAATCCAAAATAGCGGATTTCTCAAGCCTGCCTCGTTCAAATGCCTCGGCCTGTTTGGCAATGGCTTGGGGAATGGGCTCAGGCTGCAAATAATCATCAGGAATTAACGTAATCATTCCAGCTAATTCGTCTTTCATTTGCAAGACAATAAACCCGTCTGCCAATCGACTGTCCTCTTTATAAAACGTGACTTTTAAAGGTTTACCATCAGCCGTTTCTTTTCCTAAAACATAATATTGCTCGCTGGTTCCTTTAAATTCCTGATTAGGGTCAAAGGAATATTCGTAAGCAAGATGACGTGCTTTGGGCGTTGGCTTATAAGGCGGTTTATCAGTGCGCATGCAATAAGCAAGACAATCCAAATCATCCAATAATTTCTCATCACTTAAACCAAGCCTGTCAAACAGTCGCCAGAAAACAGGTTTAGACTCACGGCGATGGAATTCAAGTGACCAGGCAAACATGGAATAAATGGCAGCGTCTCTGTTTTTGCCTTGTGCATTTAAATCATGAGCCATCTGCAATAATCGATCACGCAATTGCAGTCGTTCATGAAGTTCTTCTTTTTGCGGCACTTCAACGATTTCGGTTTTTCCAAGATAAGGGATACCCTGCTCTTCTTGTCTTAGTCTAAGCCAGTCCACTAACTCCTGAGTTGAATTACAATCATCGACGTTATAGTCACGGATGGCTTGCAAAATTGTTGATGTCTGCCAGGTATCCCCATCTGGGTTTTCCCGCCAATGCTCATAAACGACAACCGAATCACTGCCTGTTCCAACGTCTGTCAAACGCTTGGAGCGATATAAATGTTCCACATTTTTAATGGAATATCGTGGTTCTCCTAAAATCAAGGCACTCTTTACTACTTTGTAAAGATCAATCAATACCTCATTTCGTAATAATTCATCGACTTCCTGCTCACATACGCCATACCGTCCCATCAATTTGCGACAGGCCGTCACTTCATAACTGGCGTAATGATAAATATGCAGGTTGGGATCTTGCTGCCATCTTTTATAAACCCAAGCAATAAACGCCATGAACGCTTCTTTTTCCTGCGCTGCATTGTGCGCCCAAAAATCCTTATATTGACGAATGCCTTGTTCATCGAAGTAAGTCACGCCCCAGAGATACTCCAATCCCCCTTCTTCCAGAGGAAACCCTTCGATATCAAAAAACACATCGAGAGGCGATGGCGGAGGCAGTAATGCCAAACCTTGTTTTTCCCCTGCTTCATGCGGCAATAGTTTGTATGAAGGAACCTCATGACCAAGGCTTTCTTTTTGCATGGCGGCTTGTGCTTGCAGACGCTCAAATACAGTTTGACTCATGCCTTTAATGCGCTTGCAATCCATAGCCGCCAAAGCTTGCATGGTGTAAATTCCAGCTTTATGCAATTTTTTAATCTGACTTTTGGTCATGGTTGCGACCTGAGCAAGATGATCGGATTGCTTAAGCAACTCCTCCGCATAATGACTCCACCCACCCCAATGTTCTGAATCCGCAGGATCAGGCGGCTGATGAGCATTAAAGAATTGGTGCGCTTGCAAGAAGCGGTCTTTTAAATTGAGATAATAATAAAAATAATCCTCCGTACGTATCGACTGCTTCGTACCATCACCTAACATGATCCAAAGTCGTTTTGGTCTTCTTCCCTGCATGGCTTCCAATAAGTCTGCATAGCAGCACAATTGCATGATAACCTGCGGTTTTAGCGTCTTAGCCAGTTTAGTATCTAAGATTTCATAATGGTAATTGCCCAACAAACTGTCGCCTTGGACTTTTATTAAAAAATCGGCAAATCCTTTGAAGGACATTAATAGCAGGCCAGCTTGATAAATGACATCAGCACCGGCTTGCATGGCTAATCGCGTAGCATGGACTGCATCCATGGCCTTTGATAAATTAACGACATTTAAGCCATCTGCTGCAAATGAAGCTAATGCGGTAAGTTCATGTTCGTATCCCTTTTTTTGCAATACTGCTCCCAAGGCCTCTTCTGCGTCACGCATGGGTAATAACTCAGGATTGGTCAGTGCCAAATGCTCCATCCAGGAAGCAAATGGACTATCCATGTATTGAGTCAGATCCGAGGGTGAGAAAACAATTTGGTCGGACTCAAGATGCATGGCCTTTCCCATGACAATGTTTGAATTTTCTCTGACTTCCACAAGGGCACAAACGATTGCGACCGATGTTTTGATTATTTGGTGCCTTGCTGTTTGCCGGACAGCATCCATCCACGTAATACCACTGTCCTTGCTGACGATGAAATTCACTGATTTCATGGATAGACTTTATGGTGGTTCCATCCATAAAACGCGCAATGAATTCAACATACCCCTGCTCAGGCGTTTCATGCCTTGCATTGACTACCTGCAAACCAAGCCATACTACTTGCTCTGCCCATAATCGTGCTTCCTCTTCATGAAAACCGTTTAATGCTCTTCCACGCATTGTTTTTTTGATGTAATCAATATTGGCTAAGGAATAAGCCGTATAACGTGAACGCATTAATGCTTCTGGAGAGAGAGGTATTTGTTCTCCTTCCAGATACAATCCACAACAATGAGAATAATCAACATTAGAACCGCATGGGCATCGAGTCATAAAAATTTAGCTTAAATTCATTTGATCCATTGATTGAGTCTAATCCATAAGACTTTAGAACAATTTAGAACACTTTTCACCAGGTGATTCCAGTATGAATCATAATGCCAGCCACAATAAATGAATAAAGTACTAGATAAATAAGATTTGTACAAAAAGCCAAACAACTATCTATCTTCTCGCAGAAACCGAGCTGATTTTTTTTCTAAAGCAATGGAACAAAGCATAAGAATTGTTCCCATGAGAGCGCCTAGGAGAGTCCCCATACCAAGCAATTTTAAACTGCCAATAATGGCACCTATAGCCATGCCAATGGCTATCTCCAGACTAATACCAAAACCACTTAAAAAAATCTCAATGACCTGTTCGGAAGACAATTGAGGTGACTGATGTGTTTTCTTGTGAATTTTATAAAGAGAAAAACCTCCTGTGAACATACCTCCCAAAACAGTCCCTATGATAAGACCGAGGAGTGCTCCCGCGATACTGCCAAGATTTACGCCAACCAAAGGAGCTACCCATCCTGAACATAACTCAAACCTGGTGCCAATAAATCCCCCAGCTACCGCGCCTACTGCCCCTCCTACTGCTCCGCCTGGAACCGTACCAACCACAGCAGCCACATACAGATTAGGATTTTTGATAAGATTTGTAATATTTTCTTTAATGCTCATGCAGGGCCATATTAGAATTTCAATCGCCATTTATAAGAGTTGTTAGCATAGCCTATTTTTTTTCTCTTATCATCATGAAAAATTATGCTACCTTGGTTTTATTTATAATCCTGAAAGGAATTATAGTTTGTGCCACTTAAAAGAAATACAATAAAATTTGAATATAACATAACAGTTCCGTTGCAAATTATTTTTGTATGGTTAGGACTGCCTTTCCTTGTATTTTTAGATAGTCCCTGGTTAAGCCATTATTTTTTATATGGACAAGACACCGTCAATGCAATTATGGTTTTTTTCTATAGTTGGTTTTTACTGGGCGCAAAACCTCGATTGCGCTGGCTGATATTGCTGATGACTACAGTAAGTTTTTTTGCTGAAATATTCGGCTCACTGATCTTAGGCTTATATCAATATCATCTAAAAAACATCCCCATGTATATCCCCCTAGGGCACGCTGTTATGTATGCTACCGTATATCAATTTTGTCGACGACCTCTCATTTGGCGATATCACACAGCGATAGAAAAAAGCTTACAACGATTAGCGTTTATCACAAGTTTTATGTCGTTAGTCCTCTTAAAAGACGCTGCGGGTTTTATTTGTTATATTCTTTTTTTGATTATCTTATATCGCAGGAAAAAACCTTTATTCTACTTGAGCATGTTCATCATGGTGTACTATTTAGAGTTTTTGGGCACCGCTTTCTCTGCGTGGTCATGGTATTCCGTTCTTGGTAATCATCCTTATTTTCCACCCATCGCCTACACACCCTCTGGCATCGCAGGCCTTTACATGCTCATTGATATCACCACAAATGCTGCGTATTTTTATGGCAAAAAGATAAAAAAATTCCTTTATAATTTGGCAACAGGCCCAACATTAAATTTGAAAAGTAACACGCGTTATTTCCTATTAAAGCGTACGATCCACAAGCTTTAACACCGCTTCAGGATAACGTTCTCCTGCAATTGGAAACCCGTCTGAATCCCAGGTAAACCCAAATTTTGTAGCAATAATGATAGACGGACGTGGCTTACTATTTAACCAATTTCCAATTAATTCTTCGTTTTTATAAGGGCCATATACTTCAGCCGTATCAAAAAAGTTAACCCCCAATTCCAGGGCGCGATCCAGCACTTGTAAGCATTCTGTGCGATCGGCAAAGCCATAAGCATAAGACATACCCATGCAACCTAAACCTAATGAAGAAACCTCTAATCCTTGTTGACCTAATGTTCTTAATCTCATCCTGTAACTCTACATTATATTGGTACTATACTGATTTTGAGTTTTGCCCATAAACTCATTCACTGTATTCTATCATGACTTTATAAACAACAATCTCTCTGCCTTGATTCTGAAAATGGACTATATTTATAGAAGGCTCAAATTTCAAGGAGAGAATTATGTTGGGTTGGGCTATTCTTTTTTTTATAATTGCCATCATTGCCGGAATATTTGGCTTTGCAGGTATTGCCGGTGCCGCGGCTGGGATCGCAAAAATATTATTTTTCCTATTTCTTGTGGTTTTTGTTGTATTTCTGGTTCTGGGTCGCAGAGGTCCCCCTCCTCCCCTTTGATGACGTTATAATGACTTATCCAGCTATAGTTTCACCTCCCAATACCGGTAACACAAGTCCGGTAATGTAATTTGAATCAGCATTCGATGCTAAAAAAACATAGACAGGTGCTAATTCTTCGGGTTGAGCTGGGCGCCCCATGGGCGTATTAGAGCCAAATTCTTTAATATCATCATCATGTCTTTCGGCAGGATTCAGCGGAGTCCACACTGGCCCTGGTGCTATGCAATTTACACGAATACCCTTGTCCACTAAGTTCTGTGCTAATGACTTTGTAAAAGCATGTATCGCTCCTTTGGTGGACGCATAATCCAAAAGCGCTTTGCTGCCTTCCAATCCGGTCACAGAGCCGGTATTGAGAATCACTCCCCCTCGCTTCATATAAGGTAGAGCATACTTAGTCATGTAATAATAACTATAGATATTACTGGTAAATGTAAGATTCCATTGCTCTGGCGTTAATTCACTTAATCCTGGTTGATGTTTTTGATAGGCTGCATTATTGACTAAAATATCTATTCTTTTATATTGCTTAATGGTTTTATCCACCGTCTTTTTACAAAAATAAGGATTTTTAATGTCACCTGGAATAAGAAGAACATGCCGCTTTATAAGCCCTATTTCTTTTTTTATTTTTTGTGCATCAGGTTCTTCTTCTTTTAAATAAACCAAGGCCAAATCAGCTCCTTCCCGTGCAAAAATAAGTGCTACAGCTCGCCCAATACCCGAATCACCGCCGGTTATTAAGGCAACTTTATTTTTTAATTTCCCTGCGGGTTTATAATCTTCGGCCTTATAGTGAGGTTTAGGATGCATTTTCTCTTCTAATCCAGGCGGAGTAATAGGTTGTTTTGGAAAAGGTGGCCTTGGTTGCTTTGGCATATTTCCTCCTATCAATAATGCTCTACCTTGCAACTGGTTGTGAAACACATTTCAGTATAGAAAGCTAATGACTCTGATCACGATTGATCAGAGTCAACATCTACTTCAGTGCCAATAATTTTTTCTAAATTCTTTTATAATTCTCTCTGCTTCCTCTCTAGAGTAACCATAATGTTTTTGAATTTTCCCATAGAGCTCCTGGTGATTTCCCTCTATTTCTTTTAAATCGTCATCCGTTAGCCATCCCCAGGCTTGTTTCATTTTCCCTTTCGTTTCTTCCCATTTTCCTTCAAAAATATCCCTATTCATAAGATGCTCCCTCTTCAAAATGAAATTATTGCTGATTAATGGTTGAATCTGAATCCGTCTTCATATTCATTCCATTACTTTGTTCACTGCCCTGGTATTGCAAGGTATCGCCTTGTTTTAATCCTGTGAGGTCATTTTCATGAATTAATGCATTAATGGTTTGTCCATTATTTGTTTTAAGTTGCACATCCACATGATTATCAGCCGGTTGCATGCTTTGCATGGCAGCATTCATATTGCCGTTATCTTGCATCGCATTAGAGTCGGTACTATCCGTTTGAGAAAATGCCACAGGTGAACAAAACATGGCAAAGGCTGCGGTTAATCCTAGTATATTTTTGTTCATCATTGCTCTCCTTGCTATGTGTACAACCTAAGTTTAGTACAAAAAAAATAGGGAATAATTTTTTATTTTTCTCTAAATAAATTTTTTAAATAAATTCAAAAGAATCGATGAAAAAAAAATTTATTTGGAGAAAACGCATCTAATTGCCGGTAGGATCGGATTAGGAAGCATGGATTTCAATTAATTCTTGCCCGTCTTCTTTTTTTAAACGCACAAAAATGATTGTTGATAAAAGTGTCAATACACCCATTGCAAAAAATACTTGTTGAAAAGTTTCTATTGTCAAAAATAGATGATCGGGAAATTTAATCGAGAATAGCTTTACTAAAATAGCAGCAATGGCTACGCCAAAACTTTGTGCCAATTGCTGAATTGTGCTCATAATACTCGTTGCCGCACTGAGATCGTCATGAGAAATATTCGCATAGGCTAATGAATTCATGCCGGTGTATTGTAATGAAATTAAAAACCCATAGATAAATGTCAAAAATCCAATACTATAGATTGAAAATGATTGATTAATGAAGGAAAAAATCCAAAGGGCCAATCCTACCAAAATTGTATTTAAAATTAATAATCTTTTATATCCCAAAACCCTTAATATGGACACGGATAAGGGTTTCATCAAAAGAACGCCCAGGGCGGTAGGCGCCAATAATATTCCAGATAACTGAGGAGAAAATCCAAGACCAATTTGTAAAAGCAAAGGCAATAAAAATGGAAGGCCACCAAACCCTAAACGAGCAAGTAAATTACCAATAACAGAAACACGGAATGTTCTTGAGCGCAATAACTCAACTCTGACAATAGGATGGGGTTGTTTATAAGAATGCCACGTATATAAAAGCAATAATATGAGCGCTATTCCAACCATAAGAATAGAATAAGCATCTTGCACTTCCGATTCGCTGAGGGTGGATAAACCGTAAGTTAATATTGCAAGTCCACTGCCAAACAAAATGAAGCCAAATTTATCTAATGCATGGATAGAAAGAGCAGGCATTGTCGGCAATAAAAAGAGGGATAAAAGTATGGCTAAAAAACCAACAGGCGCATTGACCCAAAAGATCCAGCGCCAAGAAAAATAATTGGTGATAATACCGCCTAGTACGGGACCCAGCATCATTCCTACGGCAGCCACCATAACCACAATACTCATTTTTGCAACCAATTCATGACGTTCACAAGTGCGTACAATGATTAACCGTCCAACAGGAATCGTTAAAGAGCCACCCAAACCTTGTATAAATCGCGCAATAATTAGTTCGGATAGACTATGAGAGAATCCACACCAAATTGAGCTTATGGTAAAAATGGAAATTGCAGCTATAAATACCTTTTTAACGCCAAATCTATCTGCCACCCAGCCACTAATTGGAATAAAGATGGCCAAACTGACCAAATAACTAATTAAAGCCAGTTTCAGATCAATGGGATTGACATTTAAACTGCGAGCCATCATTGGAACAGCCGTATTAATGATGGTTGTATCTACTGTTTCCATGAACATGGCAAAAGAAACAATAAATAAGATAATGTTTTTTTTCATGAATCAAACCACGATCTAGACCATATTAATATGGTGCGTACCAATAGCTTTATACTGGATAAAAAGAGATTGCCATGCACGAGAATCAATAATCACTTTTTTTATAATCTATTAGCATGTATGGTGCCTTGCACTATACATGCCCCCTGCTTTAGTTCACAATTCAGACGTGATCCTCAACATCTGTTTAATAATATTCTTGCGCAGTTCTACTTACATCTGAGTATTTTCAACTTTTTCCCGCGCCATTTTTTTCTCTAATAACATTTTACATTGTTGAATCTGAGTATCGCTAAAATTAGTACCCGCCAGAGTTTTCTCACCGCTAATAACCGGTTTAATGCAATCTTCAACAAGTCCTTTTCCAACTTTATTTCCGCCTATGTAATACCCCTCCTGCGCACAAGCTTGTGCAATTGGCTTACAAGGTTCATCTGTCCATCCATAGGTAGAAACACCCATAGTTAAAATCAATATGCTTAATTTCGAATATAATTTATTCATAAGTCGTTCCTTGATAATAAGAAAAATAATCCACGCATGCTCAAAAATTATAGCATATCTGATAACAACCTATAAAAAAGGTTATTGTACTCAAGAAGCATGAGTTATAAGCTATGGAATTCTGTAAATGTGTTCTCAGTTTTTGCCGTTCAAAGGAAAGTTATATTATGAGCCGATTTATCGTATTGATGCTACTGGCCTTACTTTTTCTGCCAACGCAAGCAGCAGATATCCCTGAAGCAGCGGTACAAGCCCAACAAAATGATCAAGAACTGTGCGTACAACAAAAGATAAAGCAATGTATTGATAAATGCCAAGAGACGGAGGATATCAATTGTACGCAACTATGCAAAAAAAATACTAAAAATGAATGTCGGCAGGCAGGAGAATAAGTAGTTTTTTGGATAACATGGATTTATGATTCATTACCAAAATAAGTGCTGTATAAGTGCCATTATTTTCCAATTCCTGGAGATGCTGGTTAAGTTGTTGGATTAAAGATGAATATTCCAAAAATGCTTATCCGTTGCATGAGTAGCTCTCTAAAGCTCCCTCTCATCCGCTCTTTGTGGCAAAATAGAAAGGGAAAATGATCTGGCAGGATGCTCATGTATTTATTTCGTGTTTGTTACAACCATTGCTTATTGTTTATCCTTACAATATTAAGCGGTTGTATGGTAGGCCCTGATTTTCATCCCCCTGCTTCCCCACAAACCACCCAATATATTCCCGGTCACTCTCCTAAAAAAACCGTCAGCGTCCAGGAAGCAGGCCTTGCTGGAAAATCACAGTCTTTTCATTTAGGTCAACAAATTCCTGCAGAATGGTGGCGTGTATTTCATTCCCCTGAACTTCATTCCTTAATTATGACAGGCCTGCATAATAGCCCCACACTTGCTGCAGCAAAAGCAACACTGATTGAAACACAAGAAAATTATATTGCTCAAGTCGGTACCTTATTTCCTACCGTAACCGGCAATTTTTCAGCAGAACGTCAACGTTTTAGCGCGGCACAATTTGGCGGGTCAAGCACCACGCCCATCATTGGATCACGGGTATTTAATTTATTCAATGCGAACATCAGTGTCGCCTATACTCTCGATGTATTCGGAGGTTTACGTCGTCAAATTGAAGCCGCCGGCGCACAAGTTGATTATCAACAGTTTGAGCTTGAAGCCGCTTTTCTTACTCTGGCTTCCAATATTGTGACCACGGCCATCACCATAGCGTCCTTGCAAGCGCAAATTAATGCAACTCATGGGCTCATTCGAGCTGAAGAAAAAACACTGTCACTCGTGAAAGAACAATTTTCATTAGGAGGCGTGTCCAAAGCGGAAGTTTTATTACAAGAAAACCAACTTGCACAAATTAAGGCATCGTTGCCACCACTCAAACAAAGTTTGTCACAAAATCAACATGTTCTATCTTTACTGATAGGTAAACTTCCAAGTGAAAAAGAACTGCCAACGCTGAAGCTCGATGGTTTACGTTTACCCACGGATTTACCATTAAGCTGCCCCTCTTTGCTGGCTAGACAACGCCCAGATATTCGAGCAGCAGAAGCCTTATTGCATGCGGCCAGCGCACAGATAGGGGTAGCAACAGCAAATCTTTATCCACAAATTACCTTAAATGGTAATTATGGTCAGCAAAGCACAAAACTTAGTACATTATTCGAACCACAAAATAACATTTGGAGTATTACCGCGGCAGTTGCACAACCTATCTTCAATGGCGGCACATTAATTGCCCAGCGGAATGCAGCCATTGCCGCTTATGAACAAGCGGCTGCCCAATACAAACAAACGGTTCTGCAAGCCTTTCAGAATGTCGCTGATGTTTTGCGAGCACTAGAATATGACGCCCAGTTGCTCAACGCGCAAACCACCGCTGAAAAGACCGCCCGTGACTCACTTGGTTTGATACGACAACAATTTCGCTTGGGCGCGGTCAGCTATTTAAATTTATTAACGGCCGAACGTAATTACCAGCAAGCACGAATTGCACGAATTCAAGCACAAAGCGCCCGATATACCGATACGGCGGCCCTGTTTCAAGCATTGGGTGGTGGTTGGTGGAATCGCTGCTTATTAAATTGCAGCCCACTTTTGGCAGATAATTTACAGCAATATAAACCAGAGGTATTTGGTTAATACATTATTGGATTATTTATGAAAAAAAGAATGATCATTATGCTGCTTTGCGTAGGCATTCTCTTTGGAGGTATCTTCATTTACAAAATCATTACCGGATTCCTATTAAAAACCGCCATGGAAAAACAATCTAAAATTCCGAACGTAGCCACCATGAAAGTAGGTTACTCACAATGGCAGCCCAAATTATTGTCCTCTGGTAGTGTGCGTGCCATACGAGGCGTTGACGTCACGACACAATTGGCAGGTATGGTACAAACGATTTATTTTAAACCAGGTGCCATGGCGCAGGAAAATGAGTTGCTAGTCCAACTCAATGCAGACAATGACATTGCACAATTACACGCCCTAGAAGCCAATGCGGAACTTGCGAAAATCACCTACTTACGTGATAAAGCCCAATACGCCATTCATGCAGTAAGCAAGCAGACGCTTGATAATGACGCAGCCAACTTGAAAAGCTTACAGGCACAAGTTGCCCAACAAGCAGCGATTGTCGATAAAAAATCAATCCGGGCACCTTTTGCAGGACATTTAGGGATCAATAACGTCAACCCGGGGCAATTTATCAACCCGGGTGATAAAGTAGTAACGCTGCAAACCCTCGACCCAATTTACATCGATTTTTATATACCCCAACAAAAATTAGCCAAACTTCAAATTGGCCAGGATGTCATAGTGACCTCAGACGCCTATCCCCGCAAAACATTTCACGGCAAAATTACAACCATTAATCCCGCCCTAGACGTCGGTACGCGCAACGTTGAAGTCGAAGCCACGCTAGCAAATCCAAAGAATCAATTAATGCCAGGCATGTTTGGCACGGTAGAAATTATCATTGGCAAACCTTCTTCATTTATTACCGTTCCACAAACAGCAATTAGCTTTAATCCTTATGGTGACATCGTTTACATCCTTAAAGAATCAGGTAAAGATAAGCAAAGCCATCCCATTTTGATAGCAACCCAGCATTTTGTTACAACAGGCGAAACCAGAGGTGAACAAATACAGGTTTTAAAGGGATTGCAAAAAGGCGATGAGATCGTCACCAGTGGGCAGCTTAAGTTAAAAAATGGCAGTCGAGTTGCCATTAATAATTCCATTGCGCTCCCCAACAATCCAGATCCCGAATTAAAGAATAATCACTAAAGGTGGCGCTATGAAATTTACTGATCTATTCGTCAAGCGGCCGGTTTTAGCAACGGTGGTGAGCTTGATGATTTTAGCATTGGGGATGCGCTCTCTTAGTTCATTACCAGTACGACAATACCCTTACACCGAAAACGCCGTTGTCACCGTCTCTACAACTTATACTGGTGCAGACCCTTCTATTGTTGCCGGATTTATCACAACGCCATTAGAAAATTCGATAGCGCAAGCAGATGGGATCGATTACATGACCTCCAGCAGCAATTCTAATGCCAGCACAATCACCATTTATTTACGCTTGAATTATGACGCACAAAAGGCTCTATCCGATATCAGCACTAAAGTAAATGCTGTACTCAATCAATTACCGCCCAACACCCAACTCCCGGTCATAACCATACAAATTGGGCAAACCATTGCTGCCATGTATCTTGGATTTTATAGTGATATTCTCGAAACAAACCATGTAACGGATTATCTTTTACGGGTTGTACAACCTAAAATACAAGCCATCGAGGGCATACAACAGGCTGAACTCCGTGGCGATAGGCAGTTTGCCATGCGGATTTGGGTTGACCCCGAAAAATTAGCGGGATTTGGTTTAAATACGAAAGATATTGCAGAGGCCTTGGCGAGAAATGACGTCATTACTGCTGCTGGTCGCACCGACGGTAGCATGTTTACTGTCAATCTTGCGGCAACCACAAATCTGACCACCGTTGAACAATTTCGAAAAATGATCATCAAATCCCAAAACGGCGCAATCATTCGATTGGAGGATATTGCCAATGTATCACTTGGGGCCACAAACTATGATACCGCAGTAAGCTTTAATGGAAAGAAAGCGGTTTATATCGGGATTCTTTTAACACCGACTGCAAATCTTTTAGAAGTCATCAATAAAGTCAAACAAATGTTTCCTGACATTCAAAGTCAGCTGCCGGAAGGATTACACGCAAAAATTGTTTACGATTCAACCGCCTTTGTAAACAGTTCTATCTATGAAGTCGTTAAGTCTCTGGCTGAAGCCTTGGCAATTGTAACGATGGTTACCTTTTTATTTTTAGGAACATTGCGATCCGTAGTCATTCCACTGGTTGCGATTCCTTTGTCATTGATTGGTTCTTTTTTTATCATGTTACTCTTGGGATATTCCATCAACTTGCTGACGTTGCTCGCCCTTGTTTTAGCCATTGGCTTAGTCGTTGATGATGCCATTATTGTCGTTGAAAACATTCAACGACACATGGAAGAAGGCGTCTCACGAATTCATGCGGCCTTACGGGGAGCTCGTGAATTAGCCAATCCCATCATTGCTATTACGATTGTACTCATTGCCGTGTATGTACCAATAGGATTTATGAGTGGTTTAACTGGGGCGTTATTTACAGAATTTGCATTTACGTTAGCTGGAGCAGTTACCGTGTCAGCCATTATCGCATTAACGCTATCACCAATGATGTGCTCCAAACTGTTAAAACAACCACATCATCAAAATAATAATCACCATCGTTTTTTAGAATTTATTGACAAGCAATTTGATCGTTTGAAGCAAACCTATCAACGCTTACTGCATGAATCACTGAATTCACTAAGCGTCACCATTGTTTTCACAATCATTATCTTACTGAGTATCTATTTTCTATATACAACGTCTAAATCAGAATTAGCACCGCAAGAAGATCAAGGGGTTATTATTTCACAATTGACCGCTGCCCCTAATGCCACACTTGCGCAAACACAACTTTATTCCAATGCCGTCAGGGAAATTTATAACTCATTTCCTGAAACCGAACGTATATTCCAGCTTGATGGCATTAGTGGACTGAATTCCAGCCTCATTGGCATGGGGCTCAAACCATGGGATGAACGCACAAGAACTTCCAACGAGCTACAGCCGCTTGTGCAAAAAAAATTGGATACAATTACCGGTGGTATTATTGCAGCCTTTCAACCACCGCCCTTACCGGGAGCTCGCGGCGTTCCTATTCAATTTGTTATTGGAACGACCGATTCTTTTGAGCGACTTAACGAAGTCAATCAGGCTTTAATGGATAAGGCTCGCGAAAGTAACCTTTTTGTCTTTCTGGACACCGATCTTAAAATCGATAAAGCTCAAACAAAAATTATCCTGGATAGAAATAAGCTGGCAGAATTTGGTCTTACCATGTTGGATATCAGCGGTGTATTAAGCGGCGCCTTAAGCCAAGCCTATATTAATTATTTTGATTATTCAGGCCGTTCTTATCAAGTCATTCCTCAAGTCACACGAGAAAAGCGTCAAAATGATGGACAACTATTAAATTATTATTTCAATGCAACGAATGGCTCTTCCATCCCATTATCAACCGTTGCCTACTTAGATAAAAAAGTGGTTCCCCAGTCATTAAACCATTTCCAACAACTCAACTCAGCCACCTTATCGGGCGTTCCCTTTCC
Organism: Legionella nagasakiensis; assembly: GCF_900639915.1. Lineage (GTDB taxonomy): Bacteria > Pseudomonadota > Gammaproteobacteria > Legionellales > Legionellaceae > Legionella_A > Legionella_A nagasakiensis. Next base: position 23,056 of record NZ_CAAAID010000005.1, on the reverse strand, counting down.
TGGGATTACTATGGGTGAAGCGCTCAACGCTTTGAAAGCAATGGCACAAGACATCCTCCCGCAAGGATATTCCATTGATTATGCTGGACAATCTCGCCAATTTGTACAAGAAAATACCGCTCTTTTCATGATCTTTTTCTTTGCTCTCATCATCATTTTTCTCTCGCTGGCTGCCTTATTTGAAAGCTTTCGTGACCCACTCACCATATTAATCAGTGTGCCTATGTCCATTTGCGGTGCAATGATTTTTATCAGCCTCTCCATCGGCGGTGCCAGTCTTAATATATACACCGAAGTTGGGCTGGTTACTTTAATCGGACTGATCAGTAAACACGGCATTTTGATCGTACAATTTGCCAACGATTTGCAACGAGAAGGAAAAAGTAAGCGCGAGTCAGTAGAAATGGCTGCCAGCATACGACTTCGCCCAATTCTAATGACCACAGGCGCTATGGTTTTAGGTGTTGTACCACTTATTTTGGCCACTGGTGCAGGGGCTGTAAGTCGTTATAACATTGGCCTAGTTATTGCTTCCGGCATTGCAATTGGAACACTATTCACTTTATTTGTTGTGCCTGCGATGTACATGCTTCTAGCCACAGAACATTCATCTGAATCTGGAGCAAACTAGTATCGATTGAACATTGAAATATCCTCATTTAAAAACTAAATCAATCATGCTCACCGAAAAATGAAAATCTAAAAGACGTACTTTCTATCGATTTTTATAACCATTGATTCAAAGGGGTTTTATTTTTAAGGATGTCCACGGATGAACGTCAATCATTTCTCATCTCACTTAAGCCCTGTCGCATTATTTTTTATTATTTTAATCACCTGCCTTCTAATATTTATTATCTTTCTAGGGTATTGGAATCTATTGTAAAAAGAGCACACGATATTAAGAAATTTCCCTACCATTGGCTATGGTCGTTATATTGCTGAATCATTAGGAGTTTATTTCCGGCAATATTTTTATGCTCGTGATCGCGAAGAGCTGCCATTCAATCGTACTGAGCACACTTGTGGGTATATGAGGCAGCAAAAAATACGGATACTACGATAGGATTTGGAACAACCCGTGATCACAGACCAATCAACACCATTTATTTTGTTGATTCTCCCTTTCCGGTACTAAAACGCGATGTAGTAAAAGCCCATGCAATAACCGTTGGAGAAACTTGCAAATGTCCTTATACCACTAATTCTTTAATCAATATTTCTGCCATGAGTTACGGATCTATTTCAGAAAATGCGATCTTAGCATTATCACACGGCGCAAAGAAAAAGGCGCAAAAATTCACAGGAAAGAGCAAAAAGAATAAATTTATTAAAAATAAACCCATAGCTTATATTTTTTAATCTAAAATTAAACAACAGGCCTCTACTTTTTAAATGCATTTTAAATAACAGGATTGAATGATGCGTATTAAATTGGCTATCTTGATCGTTTTCGTTTTTTCCTATGCCCATGCGGATGATATGACAACGATTGGGGATTGGGCTCAGCACATATTAATGGAGACACTTTCAGCCAGTTATAAGGACACACCTGCTGAAATTAAGGCCGTACGCAAAAATTATCTTCCAGGAGCCTGGGGGCCCATGCATCAATTTTTGCTTAATAGACGCGTTGAGATCAATGAAAAAAAACTAACTTTACATCCACAACCACTGACCTCACCTACGGTAGTACCCAATAATGATTGCGGATTGTCCCAATGTTGGCGAGTAAATCAATCTTTTAATATCCCAGAACTGTCTCTCACAATGCATTTTTCTCTTCAGATTGTTCCAGCAAGCCTGATTAAAGGCTCCACCTCTCTTTTTTTAATTCAAAGTCTTTCTATTGTCATGCATGATTATTGAAGCCCTTTTATCTGTAAATAAAAAATATCGTCTTCAACTAACTATGCAACAAGCGTCTTATTAGGAAATTCCTAGTCTGCATTCATTGTAAATTCGGTGGGTTACCTCTTACTACCTTTCTCTTCTTATTTTAAGCAACCATCTTATCCGTCCATAAATTTCTCAAATGAAATCAAGTAGTCTAATATTTACTATAAAAACAACTAAAATTTTCTGAAATCAGGGCACCCTCTTGTTTGCTCCAAGCTCAGGTTTTATAGGAAGCAATTATTTGGAGAAAGCTATGAAGAAAACTAAGGCATCTGAACAAGATGTTAAAAAACCGATTAAGCTGCACGATATAACCACGTTAACGGATGAAAAACTATTTCAATCCCGACTTAAAAGCGTCATCGAAAAAGCTCAAAAAGATAAAGATTATTTACAACATCTAAAACAGCATCCCATTCAGGCTCTCAACGAAGCAAATTTGAACATCGTCTCCAATGTGAATATTAAAGTCGTTACTGACACTTCCGACGCAGCAAGCGAGAGCGGCAAGTTGATTTTATTCGTACCGGTTCGCGGGGTTTCTGTTGAGGAACTAAATCAAGTCACAGGAGGTGGCATAGACCCGACTTGGGGGCGGACTGGATCCAATTGGACTGACCATCTTTATTTAAGTGAGATAATCAGAGCTTAACCCAAGGCGCTGCTGGTGGTACTGAGAAGCACGTCTCTTTTTAATGTACATGAACAGGTTTTTTGCCAAATATCAAATTGGAGGAATCTTGAATTGATTATCTATAACAATTCAAATTGACTAGGGTCAAATCGAGTTTGAATGACTGCAATTTAGGATAGCACAATGAGTATCATATTAATTTACTCAGCAGGGATTGTTCTTTGGCCAATCATATGGTTTTTTCTTGACGGGTATTCATTACTGTTAAAGAATAAATGGATTATATTGCCATTTATGTTGTGTATAGTGGTACTCATCAGCAATATAGCACTACAGTTTGTTGGTCACCCTGTTTTTTCGATCCAGTTAGAGGAAGAACTGTTTCGCTTTTTGGATTTTCGCTCAGCCAATATCATTAGTATCATTTCAGGCATTCTTGTTATTTCAGCAGTCATTTATGGCGTTAGTAAGCGAAAAATTCCACGATTATTTATTCGTTTCGTTGCCTTGACCTTCATTACCCTCCTGGGATTTATGATTCCCATAATATGGATACCAACGAACAAACCAGAATGGTTACAAGTTTTGCGGGCCTATCAAACAGTCCCTTTCACTTATGGTATTTTCTTTTCTACAACAGCAATATTAATTTTGTTAGAGGATATCATGAAATGGCTTGGTAAGAATAAATAATGTTTCTATTATCGTTACTTCTTAATGTTTCCGGTGAAGAGATAAAACCAACATCACCAATGCTAGGGGTACCATCGCATAATCTGCTACATGACCAGGTGCAGTGCCAGTAATATGGATAGGTTTGATATGCATGAAGAACATACGAAAGCTGTATTCTAAAAAAATCAGCAAGTACATAAAAGGAATCCATGTCTGATAACGCCAAATCACAACCAGATAGACAAACGCCATCAGAAGTTGAGAAGAACCCCATAAAGCAAAGATTAAGATAACTGTGGCCGCACCATCTTGGGTAAACGTATTGAGTGGAATCGTAGCAATACTTTGTGCCCCGCCATCCGGAAGAAACATATGAAGTAAACTACGAACAATGGTCATCAAGGTAATTAAATAAAAGACCCATTTAGCAATGGCATAACCTTGATAATTATTATTCAGTATACGGGGAAACAGGCGATCTAACATGTTTTCTCCTTGTCGACGTTTATTGAACAATGGCGTAAGTCCTGTAAATGCTCTCTAAACCAGATATATAAATCCATACATAAACGCTGAATAATCAGCTAAAAATAATTCTTTAAAATCTATTATAATGATAAAAATATTCTATCTACCAAATAATAACCATAAAATAGGAGAAAAAAATGTTTATCAGATCTTTAACCATAACACTTAGCTTCATATTATGTTTTAATCCAGCAGCCGCGTTTGCCGATGAAACCAAAGAGTGCAACACTCAGCAAACCAAAAGATGTGAGCATTTTTGTAGTCGACACAATGGGTTTAAATCCTGTGTAATCGATATTGAAAAACGTAGCGGTACTTGCACCTGCCAAGATGGAACATCACACAGCAAATAATCATGGCTCAGAAGAGCAATTGAATTGTGGTCTACCAATTTTTACCCTATAACTAAACGGCCATATAAATTCCTAGGAATTTCTGGCTGTTTATTATGTTTAGTTTTATCGACAATATAAGTTAGGAAATTTGGAATATAAAATGAGACTTTTCCTGAAGCTTCTTTAATTTCTCTTATTTTTTCCTACGTTCAACCCCATTTTCTTGAGTATGTCTGAAGTTTTAGTAAATTGAATATCAGCGTATTCAACAACCTGTATGCGGTTACCCCATGGGTCAAGAAAATCTAAAAACTTTCCTTCCAACAATGTGGCGCCAGCTTTCTCTGCCAGTTTTCTAACATGTTCTCGATTATCAACAACTAAACCAAAATGGCGAATATCATCAATATATTTTTTGTCTCTTTGCATGAGCGCAAAAAATTGATCGCCTAAATCAATGAATGCGTGGGACTTATCTTTATGACGTATAATAAATTCAAAAATCTTTCCATAAAATACCAAAGCTTCTTCAATATCACCTACTTCAAGCGCAACATGATTAATCCCTATCATTTTTGGCTTTTTCATAAAATTCCTTTTTAATCAAATATTAACCATATCGGTTTATTTTGCAATGAATATGCGTTAAACAAGATATAAGTATTCATCAAAATACTCAAAATTAAAGGATACATGATGCAATACATATTAACGGTCGTTTGTAGTTTGCTGATTTTTTCAAATCTGGCATGGTCGCAACCTCAGATATCAATCAAAAAGATACGAGGCAATGATGAACGAGGCCAATTCAATCTAGAGTATATAGAGCTAGGTAAAACACTTGGCACTCAACGTCGTGAAGCTGCTAATCGTCTTTTATATCAAGATATGATTTCTGATAAATTGTGTTCTGCCGATCCCACCAATAAACATAAAATGCACTCCAAAAGCGTGGTGCAGTTAAAATACTCATCAAAGCACTTACTAAGCTTTACAAGCAATGTAGATATTTATTGTGCAGGCCCTTATCCAGATTCAGCTATTTTGTATTCTACTTATGATTTAAACACTGCAAAAAGAATAGAATTGTTGAAAGAGGGCCGCAATGAAAAACAGCTCAAAAAACTAATAAGAGAGCAGTTTATTAAGCAAAAACCCAGTCTATCAAAGGATTGTAATGATTTATTTACTCAGAAGGCAAGCTCTGATCTTTATGTTCAATTTTTTATTGAGCAGGGGCAGTTAATAATAAGACAAGAATATCCCCACGTCATCAGAGCCTGTGAATATGATATAACAATAAGCTGCTGTAACTTAATTAAACTTTTAAAGAAAGAGTCACCATTAGCCAATTTTTGCCAACCAGCTTGCACGACATCTGGTTGATGCATTGGCCAGTACTCGCATGTAATTACTCTCTTAAAGAGAGTAATTACATATAATCTTGCTGAATATCATAAATCACTATCTGGATGGTATATGGCCAGTTAGTTCAGCCTCTTTCTCATGCAGCACTGATTTTAATCGGGTGGCGTGAACACGCCTGAAAAAAGATTGTAATGTACAAGCATGACGGAATACATCCTCTGATACAAAATGGCTGGGCCTTCCCTTTTTATCTTCTTTTAAGATGAATCCTTTCTCTGCTGCTTCAGATGCTTTCATAAAAGATACAACGCATTTATTACTCGTTTTCTGGATTTCAAAAATAGCTGCATTATGCCATGGGGTACCACCCGGCGAATGATCCTCGTTAAACCATATGCCGATTTTGTCAGAATCTACTGTTTTAGGGTGGCACGATAAACGAAGTGCTTCGGGTTCAATCATTGATAGATAATTACTAAGTGCAGCACTCATACGTGCCACACCACGCGCAATAATAGCAGCATCCTTTTTTATTCGTGAAGTGGATCTATCCGGGTAAGCCATGCTTAATTCCGTTGTAAAAAATCGAATTTCACCGCGGTATAAATTGAGACTATCAATATCCGCGTGAGTTTTAGGCTTTCTAACTCGCTCTGCGAAACTGGCATCAGTTTCTGCATACTCGTTTAAATCAACAATACCTGATAGGTTAACAATTTTTATATTGCTTAAATGATTTCTCTCGATCATATCCGCTAATTCTGATAGGTAATGTTCGCGTTTTTCTCTAGTATGAATATCGGGAAATACATCTTCAAATGCAAATCCATCTGTGTAAATAACAACTTCAGCTCCTGAAGGATAAACAGCTGCTATGCTCTGACAGATATTATTCAAATGTTTCAAAGAAACTAATTCAGCCATATCCGGGGAGTCGCTCAATGTCTTTCCTCTAACGGGGGCTTTTTCTGGAAACGCAGGCATAACGATTCGTATTGTTTCACTTCGCTCTACCATTGCATCTACCGTTGCAATGATTTTACTTGAAAACTCGGTTACACTAAGCGTTTCCCTTCCATCTTTAGGAATTCTTCTATGTTCTGATAATACATTGAGAATTTTTCTTGTATAAGGACTTGGCATTTTAATACCTCTATGAATATTAATTTGTCGACATATTATATATTTTTTAACCAATTGGATCAACAAATAATCATAAAGGTTATTTTTTATCCTTCAAGATTAATCATTAAAGATTAACCATCAGCTGATTTATACGACTGGTTATGTAGCTCTCACTAATAAGAAAAACCAAACCTAGCTGCAATAAGTAGTAAAATGTAAAAATAATGTTGGAATACGAGAGTACTTAAAAATAATAGAATTGTTAAAAAGTATTCTATCTAGAAACCGTCTTCGCAGGATTTACACGTGCATTATTCATAGGTTTGAGGCTTTTTTCGTAATAGTTTCAATTGACTTTGTTTAGATTTTTCATCCAGGATCTTTTGTTTCGCACGTCTTGAACGTCTTTGTTTTTGCCGTTTTATTTTTTCAATTCCTCGCTGTTCCTTCGATTTTTCATCGCTAAGCATCGCATGCAATTTTTCACAAAGCCGCATTCTTGCAAAATAGCGATTATCTTCTCGACTGCGAGATTTCTGACACTTTATTTCAATCCCAGATGGTCTATGCTTTAAATAAACCGTAGAGGCAGTTTTATGTAATTTCTGCCCGCCTTTACCGCTGCCTATGATAAATTTTTCCGTGAGATCACCGTCATGAACAAACAAATTTTGCATCCAGGTTGTCAAGTTGTCCCATTTTTCTTTGCTGATCATGATTGAAGACATTCATTTGTTAGGTTATTGATTATAATATTTAAATTAGCCATAAATAAAAAATTATCTACTGATAGGATCAGTATTAGGCGAATCTGACTGGTACAACGTATATAAAGCCTCGAATAACCATTTTATTAAATGATCATTAAGAAGAGAAAATTCTCTCCTAGACTAGTGATTATTCATCTATGAGCATAAACTGCGTTTTATAAGGAGCAACATAACTCATGACCTTCTTACAAAGTTGCTCATTAGTCGGGTCTTCAATCGCCACGGTCAAGCATTGATTACCTTCATCTACCTTCAGAGGACTTACACCATGCTTAACCAACCATTTCATCTTTCTTTTAGACAATAATGCTATGCAACGATTTCTGGCGGCAGGGATTTGATTACGCGGGAATAAAGAGAGATCGTACTGAGTCGCTAAAGTTTGTATGAGCTGTGTATGATTGATGAAATTAAATCGACACAGGATCCGGCCCAACCGTTCTCCAGTTTTGTATTGTTCCAAAAGACCTTGACGCAATTGCTCCCTGGTGATTAAAGAATTTTCAAGTAATAAATCGCCCAATCTTCTCCTGTACGGCACAAGCAAGTGGCTGCCCGGAAACTGATGTTCGGTTTTATCCCAGGCAGGCTGACTATTGGATGATTTCCTTTTCGGCGAGCTAAAATAGATGCTGTATGCTCGGATTAAGGCATGCAAATTTAATATATTGCCATACAATGATCGTGGGATAGCAAGAAAAGCCGGTATAAAACCATAAATACGAAAAGTCGCTACCGTTCTTTGGATAAGCCGCTCGCACATAATCATCACGGCGATAAAAACGAATCCTTTAACCCAAGGATGTAAATTAAATTGCTCTTGCAAGGCAGGGTATTCTGGGTTGGCGCTGGTAAAAAAAGAATAAAGTATCCAAAAAATAAACGTCATGTAGCCAAATCCATTAATAAAATGGGTGATGAAGGCCTTTCTATCATGTGCCAACGTATAGCGAATTCTCCATCCGTGCGGCCACCGGCTATGCCGCCATTCCTGAAAGACAATACCAATGATCCAACGCGATTTTTGCCGAATGGCTTTGGCATACTCGAGTGGGAATAAGGCACGAGTTGCAATAATTTCTTTCACGGGTTTTTGTCTATATTTTTGGCCAAAAAACCAACGTTTTTTCCATTGCATACGTAGGATATGACGAGTCAAAAATATTTGTTTTAATCCATGAACTCGCAATGCCAATGAAGTACGATAATCTTCGGTTAACGAATCGGTAGAAAATGGTGCTCCTATGTCTGTATTTTCAAGCCTCTCTAAGGCACGTCTGGAAAATGCAGTACCAACGCCAGCAGATGGCACATGGGCTCCTATGGACTCACGAACAACAATATCTTTTGTATGGCTTTCTGCAAACTCATCCGCATACAACCAATGGGTGAAATTCCAATAATTCACCTCTGATGGGAAGATTGGAATTTGAATCATGTCTTTACGAGGAATTAAATAGTTATAAAATTTGAAGGATAAGGGATGGATAATATCCTCTGAATCATGCAGCACAAAAATAGTAAACGACTGATTGAGTGTGCGTTCAAACGTTTTAATAAATTTGTATATTCCATTTAAATTTGCTGCTTTATTCGTTGGCCCGGGATGTTTCCCAATAATACACTGAACGTGTTTATTCAGCTTTGCCACCTGTTGCACTTCTGCAAGTGTTTCGGGATCATTGGGGTAGACGCCAACAAAAAAATAGTAATTATTATAATCAATAGAATAAGCATTGTGTTTCAGCATGGTTGCAATAACATTTGCCTCATGCCAACAAGGAATCAATACAGCGATTGGTTGCTCATCGTGAGCAAGCAATTGTTCGTACGTGAGAGGACTATAATGACGTGTTTTCCAAATCCGCCATACGTATCGCAACCAATAGTAAAAATCGATAAATAAGTCATCTAATCCCGAAAGAATAAACAACAAGCATAAACCAACGAGCAAATACCACATCAAAAAATATATAATCAATATTGTTTCATTTGGCATTACATATTCACATAAAAATGAAGTTGAACGAGATTATTGCTGTAGTATTTCCCGTAAGGATTAACCGAAGCTCCACCTACTGGTAAATAAGCACCCTTTATATGTTCAAATCGCAATTGCAAATTGAAGCGATTTGAAGGAACAAACGCAATGCCAGGCCCAATTTCAGCCAAGTTATTGAAAAATTCACGACGTGTATCAGCAATGACCCGCCCTGTCATATATAGATTCAACATGCTACTATGATATTGCAACAACCGCATGCCCTGATGCGTACGTATTAACCCAATCACATTATTATTGTATCTGGAAAAATAAATAGCATCAGCATACCAATCACTGTAATAACAGGAACTTATTTGCAATTTATCAAAATAAGCAGGCCTTGCACCATATTCCTGGTAATACATGAAACCACCACGTAAGTCCCCTCGCCAACGATTCCGGTCGCGATACACCAGATCGTATGCGGCACCCGTTTCAATAAATCCAACAATAGGCAATCCTCTAAAAGGTGTTATTTGCCCACCAATGCCCATGATTTGTACATTATCTTCGTATATTTGTGAAATTTCACCTAAGTTTTCCGAACGATTATCATCCGTTCGACGAAAAAATAAATACGTTTTACTCTGCATTGGATTGTGTTGCTCGATGCCAATCCTGAAAACAAATGGTGTTACCGTTAAACCAAAGCGGCTTTGCGTAAACGGATTAAAATAAATTTCTGAAAAATAAGGTGGTGGCAATGCTTTGGTTTGTTGGCCGCCAAGCATTGTTAATGCATTTTTAGCTGCAAAAGATAGTTTTGTATTCAGGCTGCGACTTGCTAATCTAAAATACTGATAGGCTGCAGGTTTGTTATTGATTTGATCATATAAATAAGCCAATTGCATGGCCAAACTTGGCTCATCACTCTGATCATAAGCTTTAGTAAAATAATTTATTGCTTCGATTGTATGCCCTTTTCTTATGGCAGCATAACCTGCCTCTTTGAGCGCTTGTATATGGTCAGGTTGCTCATCAATAACTTGCTTGAAGATACGACTTGAAACCACAGGATTTTTTTCCCTAATCTCATAATATTTATTTAAAAGCACATTTGTTTCTTTCACTGGCTCAATTTTATTTTTTAACTCATGGCTTGTTTTTAAATTTGTTACAGAAGAGGTAAGTTTCGTGCAACAATCTGTAACTGATTCTTGTATTGGTTCAGCAGAAGCATACATGCTATGCAGCTCTTCCACAGAAGCGTAATCTTGATAGGAAGGCAAATAGGAAGCCATGGCATTTAACGCTTGTTGCGCCTGGAGCCTAATTGTTCCTTTAACATGTTCCATCATCCGTATGTATAAACGTGTCGACTTTTCCCACTCGCCGTTCAAATAATACAAATAACCTAATTGCAAAACATATATATCGTCGTTGTCAGACAGGAGGTTATCGATACGCTCTAATGAATAAAGCGCTTGCTGCATATTATCACCATTCAGTAGCCATTGACTAAATTCCTTATGGGCGGGCAAATAATTATTGTTCTGATTTAAAAGAATAAGCAGCGCTTTTTTTGCCGCCTCAGGATGTGTTTTTTTTAATTGATAATATTTATTCATCAATACGATTGGATCACGATGCAATGTCTTGGCCTGCTTCATCGCAAAATAGCATGACGTTGATACAATAAGCATCAACATGACTATTAAAATAACACTCCGCTTTCTAAGCATATTTTCCTCTGCTGTCCTGCCAAGCGAATCAAAAGGTCTACAATCCTTTAGCCATCCTAAGAAGTAAATTTCTCATGGTGACAATATAAAGCTGTTGATATCACTGGCATCGCATACAACGGTATAATAACTATTCAAGTATCTACAAATGAGTCGCTAAAAGCAGAAAAATTTGTAAATAATCCATTTTTTAACGCTGCAACAATTCGTTTAGCCGCATTTCCGTCCCCATAAGGTGAAACATCCCGTGCCATATTCGAGTACATGTTTGCATCAGTCAGTAATTGACTGACCACATGAATAATGTTGCTTGTTTCTGCTCCAATCAATAATCCGACCCCTTCTGTGATAATGGCAGGCCGTTCCGTCCTGTTTCTTAACACAAGAACCGGTTTGTGCAAAGCAGGAGCCTCCTCCTGGATACCGCCTGAATCTGTTAACACAAATAATGAGCGTTGCATTAGATGTGCGAATTCATCATATTTTATGGGAGGTAAAAGATGAATGCGTGGTTTATCGTGAAGTACAGATTCAATCTCTTGTTGTACATAAGGATTAGGGTGAATCGGTAGAATAAAATGAATGTGCTCAAATCGGGCAGTCAGCTCAATCATCGCTGAACAGATGTTTTGTAAATTTTTACCGAAATTTTCTCGACGATGCACTGTAACCACAATGATGTTTGCCAAACCGCGGACATTGACATTTTGATCTGGCCTATTTTTTAAAACCCAAAACAGCGCATCAATCACAGGATTTCCAGTAACAACAATTTTAGCGGCAGGAATATTCTCACGCAGAAGATTTTCTTTTTCCAAAAAGGTTGGAGCGAAATGCCAGGTCGCTAGTGGAGCTGTTAACGTACGGTTCATTTCTTCCGGAAAAGGTTCTTGAGCATTAAACGTTCGTAATCCTGCTTCAATATGCCCAAAAGGGATTTGATGATAAAATGCAATTAAGGATGCAGCAAAGACCGTTGTAGTATCTCCAACTGCCAGCAGTACATCAAAATGCTTATTTTTCATCAATCTATCGAGCTTTTCACACAAATTAGCCGTCAGCTCTCCCAGAGATTGATTGGCAGTCATCACCTTTAAATCGGCATCAGGACATACATTGAAAACGTCTAACATGTCATCAAGCATGTCCTTGTGCTGACCTGTATTAATGACAAAGACCTCTGCCCAAGCGCACGTTTGTAATTGAAAAATAACGGGAGCCATTTTAATGACTTCAGGCCTCGTTCCTAGAACGCAGCCAACGGTAAAGGGCTTAAATTCTTGCATCCCTTAATCCTTGATGTTTAATGCCTATTGCTGTGATGATTTCTACCTGCAAAGAAGAACGTATTAACCACTATTAAGTTCACTTAATATCATGAGCTAGCAATGAAAAAAAGATTATGTCGCTCTTTATTTTGTTATATACATTTCGTCAACGATTTTTGGGCCAATTATCAAAAATGATCTTGAAAATATTCCTACTAAGATCATGCTGATGATTGCGATGATCACGAAAAAAACACGCATCGGTAGTATTACAAGAGATTTCATCTAACATCTAAAAAGTTTCAAACGGCATAAATAATAGGCACTTAGTGTAGTTTTATCAAGCCTAATTCTAAGTTTAAGTGTGAACTCTTGATTTTTCTGATGCCGTTACTCAGAATCCAGACTTATCGATTAAGAAATAAATTCCATTGGAGAAATTAAGCGCTCTATGAAAACCATTCTCCTGTTACTTGGTTCTAATGTTTTTATGACGTTTGCATGGTATGGCCATCTCAAAACTTTAAATAATAAACCTTTGATAATCGCTATTCTACTGAGCTGGGGCATTGCATTTTTTGAGTACGTCTTACAAGTGCCTGCTAATCGTATTGGTTATAAAGACTTCGATTTAGGCCAATTAAAAATAATTCAGGAAATCATCACCATGTGCGTTTTTGCTCTGTTTGCTTATTTTTATATGAATAAGCCTTTGGGACTAAACTTCTTTTACGCCGTTTTATGCATGATCGCTGCCGCGTATTTCATATTTAATCAATAAATTTCTATAACATCTTGCAATCAGGCCTCAATAATAAGTTTTTGTTTTTGGTTGTTACAAAGGTCTTTGAAATGAAAAAATGGTCGATCTAACTGTTTTACACCCTTACTTTATTACTCCTTAAAGCTAAACAACCGAATACAATAAATAAAAACAGGCTCTACCGGCTACGTAAGTGATTAGTCATTTGACATTAAACTTACCTGTATAACAAACGTCTTGAACTCGCTGATTAATTAATTCGGCTTGAGCGCCGCTAACAATCTTCTTATTAAATTTTGTCAGTTCCCAAACCCCATCTTTTCCGGTAATAACGAGCGTACCTTGTCTGAATTCATTTGCCTGAATTGAGGTCAGTAATATTTTAAATAATTTGCCAACATTAATCACAACGTTTGTAGCAACAACATGATCGCCAAGAGACGTTTGATCCGACATCCAACCAATAACCTTAACATGCTTAAATTGATTCACTACGTGAATAGGGCTTGCATTGGCATTAGTAATTAACACATCTGCTCTGCGATTAATTTGACTCACTGCCATGTCTTCCGCACCTTTTTTGTCATTCCAATTTTCTGTCCATTCCACAATGGGTTTTATATTAGAATTAAATAGTTTTAAAGTATGAGTAAAACTAGCAGCCTCAGAATGTTCTATAGACGACACCCCGCCAACAAAGCCAACAATTTTAGAGTGGGTAAGGACTGAGGCGGCAGAAGCGGCTAAGCACCCACCAATCGGAATACAATCCAGGCAATAGTTGACAACGTTTTTCCCTTTAGCGTTACCCGAGATGACAGCAAAAAAAGCATCGGTATGATCTTTTGCAAACTCGGTGATAACAAAAGAGAATTCATGACCACCACCTACGATAATATGAAAACCGTTATTATAATATTTATCCAAAAGCTGTAATAACTTATCTTGAGATAACATTCCCGCATTATCAATAAATGCAGCAGTATATCCTTGTTGCTTGATAACTCCCATTCCATCGTATATTGCTTGACTAAAGTTTAGATCATTCTTAGACCCTGGAATTAGTACCAAAACTTTTTGATTTTTAGTATGGGAAATAGGATGTGCATGTACAGCAATTGGCGAGAATATCGTGATAAGCAAATACATTCCCAATAAAAATAGATACTTATTTTTAACATTGCCCTGTAAATATTTCATTTTTCACCAATTGATTATGACAGCCTAGCAAAGATTTTACTCAAGCTGCTGCTGCACTGAAACTCGCCTTACCCAATTATTAACGCGTAGCGATTCAGAAAAATATTTATCTTCTTGGCTTAAGCTCAGGAGTGGTGTTCCAATCATACGACCCAAAATTTCACCACCCTCATAAGTTTCTTCTGTCATGTTGCCGTCAATATAACAAGCATCAAAATCTATTTTAGCTAAGGCATGAGTGCCATCAGGTAATCTTGAAAAACCAAAGTTTTCTGAGTTTGGGTCCGCTTCCAAAAGAAAATGACACACTTCATCAATGATTCCGGTTCCAGACATCATTCTTCCCTCATCAAAATCTCTCGCAATTTCAGGGTGCAAAGTAGAATAGCCAAGACCAAGAGGAATCACAATTGGCTTTCCATATTCTTGTAAATGACGTGCTGCAGCCATTTGGTTATCTAATACACGTTCTGATGAAAAGTGTCGCGGACTGATGATGGTTGCAATTTTAGAGGCTAAAATAGCATTCGGTGCTAAATTTTCCGCGCCTCTTACGTATAATTTCTTGGCTGCATCATGACGGACTGCCAAAAAAGTCAAATCCCCTTTATCGCCACGAAACAATTTATTAATGTTCTTGATGGGGTAATAATCATCGCTTCGTTTAATTCCTCTTTTAATCGGCAAACGATCCGCATTTAAGTGAGGCGGATATAAGGGCTTACTGAGATCCATATTTCCATAAGTTCCTTCACGCGGCAATTTACCACGTAAACGCAGTTCATTGATGGCAAATGGTAATTCATAACCAATTTGCTCATAACGCCTCCCTATTTGAGATTTAACCTCATGAATACCTCTTCTTTCCACGATGATGCTCATTACTTGTTGGGCGTTTAATAACGCATTATAATTTCTTGCACCATCTCCCGCAGCTTGCGGCACACCAGTTCCCTTTCCTACGGCCGCTTCAATTTCCTGGATGTCATGTTGTATGTCGTCTTCCACCGTTTTATAATGATGAATGGCTAATTCCACAAGCCGCTCTGTCAATGCTTCTTGATCTTCTTTTTCCAACCCGCTAAAAATGGCTTGAAACTCCTCTCTTGCAATGGTTTCGCCACGCTCAAATTTCACTAAAAACTCATCTAAACGCATTGCATTGACTCCCAAATGGGCCTGTCTAAATTATAGGCTAACAAGATTGGATGATGTTCTATGCAAGAAAGATTTTCTCAGTTATCGGCTACTTCAATTCCAACGCCTTCATCCCGAGTATTGTTCGATGTACGCCCAAGGATATGTTCATGTCTCTGCTTGTTACTAAACCCCTTTATAGGACATTTTCTTTACCAACGAATAAACTTGTTCGTTTGCATGCTTTAATCCTTTAGCCTTGAGGTGCTCTGGTATATCCTTCACCGCTTTACTGTAAGCTTGTGTAATATCGAAGTTATTTTTAAACAGCTCATCTACTTCTATTTCGTTTACTGAAAATGGCGGGCCTTGCATTTCGTTTTGATCGTAAAAGGTAGTGACTAACAATACTTTTGAATCAGGCTCAAGCAGTTTGGCCAATTGTTCTGAATAAAGTTTCCTTAGTTCCTGTGGTAGCGCAATGAGAGCCGCTCGGTCATATATGGCATCTATTTTACCAAGTAGCATTTTGTTTAATTTAAAGAAATCACCACCAAATAAAGTAATTTCATCACTGTTATAGACTGAAAAGTCATACAT
Organism: Legionella nagasakiensis; assembly: GCF_900639915.1. Taxonomy (GTDB): domain Bacteria; phylum Pseudomonadota; class Gammaproteobacteria; order Legionellales; family Legionellaceae; genus Legionella_A; species Legionella_A nagasakiensis. Next base: position 7,028 of record NZ_CAAAID010000005.1, on the reverse strand, counting down.
TTCAGTCATCTTATAACGAATTTTATGTTCATTAAAAAACGTTTTGCATGCCTGCTCGCTAAGTTCTACTCCGATGACCTTATAACCTTGATTAACGAGCCAAATCATATCAATGCTTTTACCGCATAACGGAACAAAAACACGATCGCCAGGCTTTAAATTCAGTTTAGGAAAATAACGCTGCATTAATAAATTAGGTTGTAATTGGTTAAACCCAATTTCGTTGCATTGCCATCGTTGCTGCCAATATTGTTTATTCATCGCGATTGTCGTTGAGGTGAATCGAACACCAGACCTACTGATCGGGTTTAAATAATGTGGCACTAAAAAGTAGATCGAATACTAAGCACTATAAAACAAGTGGCTAAATTATGCAGTAAGTGGAGGTCACCTACAACATAATTCTGCAATTAGCAATAGGAGGCATTGAAAAGCCAAGAGGTGACTCAGGCTTATATTAGTAAAATTGAGAATCAAGAAAATGTGTCTGTAAAATTATTGAACAAAGTCCATAAGGCTTTGAGAGCAGATAATCTTAGTTAGTTTCATTATTTGGATTTATGAGTAAAATGGAGATAAAAATATTTCTTATCTTCCAAAGTATATTCAAGAGAGCAATGGAAGACATGTCTACAAAAATAAGATATTCATCCAAGAAGTTTTAAATAATTCAAATTATTTATTATAGGGACTGAGTATGACTTTGGATAACTTGATTGGCATCAGCCCGGAAAAAATAACACTCATTCAGATACAATAAACGGCTTTTGCATGCTGCTGAACGCAATATTGCCGATTATTCAGGAGATATTATTCCTGAGAGTATGGTGGTAACTTGTATTGCTGCTCAAACAGAAGCATTATTAAACGATTTTAAGAATGGCTGAGAATTAATGATAGCAAGCAACTTTGATGTGAAGCAACAACTCAATGAATGCCTTGCTGTTCTAACACAGGTTTTAGGAACGGATCTTTTAGGCGTCTATCTTTATGGTTCTCTCCTTGTAGGTGGTTTGCAAAAATATAGTGACATTGACTTATTCATTGTAACAAATCGCGCATCAACCTCAGAAGAAAAGATTAAGTTGGTGACTCATCTTCTGAAAATATCAGGCATTTACATGAAAAGCACAAAACCACCTATTGAAATTACTCTTGTGGAAAAAGCGGCGATCAATCCATGGCGTTACCCTCCTCTTTTTGATTTCCAATATGGAGAATGGCTACGTCAATCATTTGAAATGGGAAATTTTGAACCCTGGTCGAGTCATGAAATGCCCGATCTAGCCTTGATTATTACTCAAGTCTTATTGAAGCATCATACATTGATGGGTGAAAAGCCTGAGCAACTATTAGCCCCTATCCCCCGCAGTGACTTTATAAAAGCTATGCTACATGATCTGGGGCGGCTCTCAGCTGATCTTGAACAGGATACTCGAAATGTATTGCTAACCTTGGCCCGGATTTGGAGTACCTTAGAAACGAACCAGATTAGATCTAAACCTGACGCAGCCGATTGGGTAATGCAGCGTTTACCAAAAATGTACCAACCAGTAATGAATAGAGCTAAATCCATATGTATTGGTTGGGAAGATGAATATTGGGATAATGTCAAGGTACACATAAAACCTTGTGCGGATTTTATGCTAAGTAGAATTAATGATCAAAAATTATCAGCCAACGTAGCAGATCCTTGTAAGTTAATACAGTTAGCGTAGATACTATAGTATCCAATGCCAATTCCAAGATAAAAAATAATCCCATTAGGCATCCCCCTAGCTAAGTTTATTAGAGTTTTTCAGCCAGTGTTATAGCGCAACTTGGATCACTATTATCTTCAACATGCCAAGCGGTCATTAGAATAAGACGGACAAATACCCAATCTTTAATTCGTTGAGGGTTGAGATATGCTTTCTGAGCCAAAAGGTTAATTCGTGCTTCAAATATATTTTTTACATCATCCATATTCGCCAGTTCATTAATATACATAAAATCAAAAGCAGCAATTTCAAATTCTGGATCGCCAACGATTCCTTTAGGATCAATCGCTAACCAACAATCCCCATCTTTTAAAATATTGTCGTGATGCAAGTCCCCATGTAAAAAAATCTCGGTAGTCGTGGAAGTTAATAATTCATTTTTTAGTGCAATGGCTTTTTTTACTAAATAAGATGGGCAGTCAGTATCTTTAAGTGTATCAATCGCCATTAGCCAGTCACGGATATGACGGTAATTATTTTTATTAGATAAATATTTGTTATGAAGTTTTCTCATCGTATCAATATAGCAATCCATCACATACTCAACTTGGGATGAATATCGTGATTTAAGTGTTTCGCCTGAAATAGCTTGCTGTAAGAGTAAGGCATTATATTTTTCATTATGCCCGATAAGCTTAATTGAACCACTGCCGTCAAAATATTTTAAAGCTAGAGCTTCATCTGAAATACTTTTTTCGTCGCAGCTAATTTTCAAGATGACTGGCTGATTGGTATTCGTGATTGCTTTGGCAACATAGTTAAAAGTCATATTATCTACAGGAACAAGATTTTTTAATTTCCAGTGAGCGGCGAGAATTTCAATAGTACTCGGCAAACTGGTAAGCCATGCCTTGCCTTTTTCGCCGAGCATATTAATTACATTCTGTATTAATTTATTCATCAGTTATCATTATCTATATTTTGTAAATATATCCGGCCTATTTTAATATATCATCAATGAATTTTGTTTTGACGTCGGTGTGCTGCTCACGATCATAAGTATACTCTTGCGCCAATTTTAGGCTCTTTCTCAATTACCTAATTGATAATAAGCACTTGCGAGATAGTCTAACTACATAGAGCGCTTGATTGAACCCAAACAGTTAAAACAAGAAACCCAAGAATGAAAAGAGAAGTATCATCATCTCATCTCCTTGAACAATTACGGTTAGCCAAACAACAACGATTTGCACGCTCTTCAGAAGCACATGATGGATTTCTTCTGTTTAATACACATACACATCGGCACATCCGCTAAAACAATTTTTAATCATGAAACAGATATCTTAGGTTATAACGCATACACAGCATGAACAGTTAAAAATCATCAATTCTTATTTAAAAAAATAGTTAATCGTCAAGACTGTTTTTTTAAATTTTCTCTGGTAAGATTTAATGCCAAGCAGTGCAAAATAGCTTTGTATAAAACTGTGGATATTTTTTTGATTAATCTGCAAATTGTTCCACAGCCAAACACTCCACATACTAAAAGTCCAGTAAATACAAGGCTTATCCCAAGATTAAATCATCGCTCATTTTTAAGTTTATCCACAAAATCTGTGGATAAACCTGTGAGCAGACCATTAAAAACCTTGAAAAATAACTTCCTTTATCTCATGACTAGAGATTATTCATTTGTTCCCATAAATGACTTGAATGTACTTATGATAGAGCGCTCCTCAAGCCTTCATTCCTTATTCAAACATGAGAACAATATTGCCATCTTAATAACCCAGTATTAAGTAACGTATGGTTTGGGACTAATCAATCCAAAATCGTCAAATAAACGAGGGTTTTCTTTACTACCTAGCCCTACCCTTTCATCCAACGAAAATACAACAAGAAAATAGTTAATAAATGTGGTTAATTTATCAAAGTAAAATAATACACATAAAACAACTCATGAAATATCCTCATGGAAAGTCCATAATTGTAGAACTGATCGATTTTTTCTGGCGTTGATTATTATTTTAGCAATTCTTGATGTTCTTGTTTCGAACTGACTTCTTGTACAAACCTAACAGCATTACTGCTCAATGTGATAAAAAGGGAATCGGGCTGATTCCTCCTATACAGAGAGGCAGGTCATATAAAGAATTAACTCAATCGAGAAATCCTGGGACAGAGTAGCAAGAGAAACAATAAGCCTTGCCCTTGGTCATTCGAGGCTCAGTATTACAGAGATCTATTTAGGCTGAATAGTGCTTCTAACAAGGCATAGGACTCATAATAAACACCAGGGAAATTTGACTCTCTGGGACCTGCAGCATTCAAAATTTTAATTTTATTTTGTTTCAACCAATCTCTTATACCCTCTACCCTTGAATGACCGAGCTGATAAACATAAAAGGGTTTGTTAAGTTCTTTTGCTTTCTCAATGGTCATTTTTGTTCCATCAGATACACCTTCAGTAATTGGATAAACTGGAACTAAGATTAAAGTTTCGTCTGATTGCTTAATATTTTCAATGGTTCGTAATGAATAGTTTATAGATAATTCATTTTCATCGGTGCCAACTTCATGCATTTGATATTTTTCAGAGAGCTTACCATCTTCGGCAAACCTTCCTTTTGGACAAGCCCCTCCGTGAGGAATTGAATGAGATATGGCAAAGTCTAAAGCAGCCCTATCAACCCCTGTTTGACCTCCGGAGATAATTTTATCAATCGGCAGGCTCATAATTTTTTAACCATCCAAATTAATAGATCATCATCAACAAATACGTTAGTACCAGGTATCACTGGCTTCAAGTGAGATGTCACGCCCAAACAGTCCAGCTGGTATCCTCGCTGTGCATATAAAGCCTGTGCTGGCCCATAGTCTTTATATAAACCAACACCTAAACCACACCAAGCAGATCTTTGTTTGGCTGCTGCCTCACATTCATCCATTAGTGCACTCGCAACCCCCTTTCTTCTAAACTGTGGCAGAACAATCAGATCGGATATCTCTGGAATTCCCTTTTCTTGAAAAGTGGTATAAGGCGGTTTCCAGATTAGATTGATATGGCCAGCAAATAAATCATTATGGAACGCAACATAAACTTCCCTTAATCCCTTATGTTGTTCTTCCAGATATTGTCGATACACTGACTCATCCCTATTCCAATCAAGAACCTGGATAGATTCCATAATGGTCGGAATATCCTGCTCACTCATCAAGCGAATGCTGATACTCATTAATAATATCCTCTATAATCTGATGACTTCTATTAGCTTCCACTGCATTAGTTTTACTCATGCCGGAAGCAATGATTAATGCTTTCCACAGAGCCCATCCCCTGGCACGGTGCCATGTATTATTGTCCAAAGCCATTGCTTCTTTAAATACTTGCCTGCCCTTACTTTCGAAATAATTCCAGGCCATCACCAAATCACAGGCCGGATCACCCACTGACAACAAGCCAAAATCGATAACAGCATGCAAATGTTCATCTCTGATGATCAGATTCCCAGGGCTAATATCGCCATGAACCCAGACAGGAGCATTTTGCCAACTAACAGCCAAGGCAATCTTCCAAATTTTGAGTGTTGTTTTTGCATCTATAGATGTATCAAGAATCTGTATGGCTTGTCTTGTTTCTGAATCATACACCGCCAGTGAACCGCCACGATAAAAATTATGAGCGCCTGCTGCTGGCCCCTCCATTGCAGGGATTTGATATAAGTGAGTCAGAAAATCAGCAAGCTCTTTGGCCAGTGTTTGTTTATCAACTTCCACCTCAGCGAGGGCCCTTCCCTCGATCCATTCATATACCGACCAGGTAAAAGGATAACCCAATTCTGGCTGACCGAGCGCCAAAGGTTTTGGTATTTGCAGCGGCAATTTTGATGCAAGTTTGGGAAGCCAGATATGCTCTTTATCTACTTGAGCAGCGTATGATTCAGCGCTTGGTAAGCGAACCAACATTTCGTCGCCTAAATGATACGTTCTGTTGTCCCATCCGCTTAGAGCTACTGGTTTAACTGGTAAATCCTTCCACTGAGGAAATTGGGAAATAATTAGCTGTTTTACCAGATCTGAATTTATATTCACTGACTGATTTATCATAATTTCATCTTATAATGAGTTGATTCACATCAAACATGGCATAAATGAGATCATCTGCGGGCTTACCTGTTTGGCAGTCAATACAATTGGGATCATTCTTGAAAGAAAAGCGATAGGATTCTTTAGTTGTTTTGTTCATCATTAAGATAGTTTATGGCCTCGATGGCTGTTTAAAACTAGCTAACATTATCAGGTAAAAGTCCCTTCTCCCCTGAACACTCGATTAACCACGGTACATCATCCATCACCAGAGACACATTATTTAATTCTGAAATGTGATTTAGGTAATACGTCTCACCTTCATAACAGCCGGTAATTGTGTTGTATTTATCATACCAGAAAAATCCATGTACGATTTCTTTAAAATTGGTAATCGATTCAGAATAACAGCTCAATTGAATCAAATCTGTGGCCGCAGCATTTGCCCCAAGCTCTTCTTGCAATTCTCTTCGTATTGCATTTAGCGGTAATTCGCCCTTATCGACATGACCACCAAAACAGCAGACATATCCAGGGTAAGTTCGCCAATTATCAGGTCGTTTTTGTAACAGAATTCTTTTATCAAATGTCAGAATCATGCAACTGGTTAACTGTAGCCTATCTCCGGAATTCTCAGATTTTACAACACGAATATTCTTGGTACCTTTTTGCCCCATCCTTTTGTATCCTATTTATAAAAAGTATCTAAAGAAGAAATTGAACATGGGCTTTCCTTTTGAAATTATAGATTTAAGCCATACGCTAAGTAACGAGACCCCAGGCTGGGAGTTAGGATGTGGGTTCAGTATAAAAAATAAGCTCAATTATGAAGATTGTAATAGCGATGTCAAATTTAAAGTCCAACATATGTCATTACCTGCAGGTATAGGTACTCACATTGATGCGCCCGCGCACTGTAATCCAGATGGGGATACCATTGAAAAGCTTGGTATCAATAACCATCACTTGATCGCACAAGGAATTGTCATTGATGTCAGTACAAAATCAAACGAACAATACCTCATTTCGGCTCTACACCAATTAAGGGGGCACTTTAATCGAGTTAGTATAAACTAAGTCCTTGATTTAGCGATCAAAAGGAGATTAAAGTGCCGAAGTACAATCTTATCCTAAATTTACCTGGATTTTCCATAGTAAAAGTGAGCGGATATCAACCATTAATATTAGATGTAAGCTATAACCGATTAGCCCGTTGTAGTCATTGTCAAAGTAAGAGCG
>NZ_CAAAID010000004.1 GCF_900639915.1 Legionella nagasakiensis | reverse complement strand
GCCTGGGAAAGAACGAGTTAAAGTCATCTGTATGGACTTAAGTAGTACCTATCGGTCTATTGTAAAAAAATACTTTCCTAATGCAATGATAGTTGCCGATAGATTCCATGTGATTCGTTTAATTCAACATCAATGTATGATGACTTACCGAGAACTCTCCAGTGAAATAAAAAGCAATAGAGGTATCTTAGCCTTATTGAGAACCAGGCCTGATAACCTGAGTGAAGAAAAGAGGGCTAAAAGAGACGCTTTTTTAATTCAAAATCCGGCTATCGATGCAATCTATCGATTCCAACAACAACTTCATTCTCTTTTAATGAAAAGAGCTTTAACTCAAAAGGCATGTCGTAAAGTAATACCTACCTTCTTAGACATGCTTACTGAATTAAAACAAAGTGCTTTTAAAGCCTTAGCTTCACTGGGTAAGACACTGGGAGCTTGGAAAGATGAAGTCGCCAGAATGTGGCGGTTTAGTAAATCAAATGGAATCACAGAAGGGTTTCATCGCAAAATGAAACTCATTCAGCGAAGAGCTTATGGGTTTAGAAATTTTGAAAATTATAGAGTGCGTGTTAAGGTGCTCTGCGGGTGATTAATAGCTGCCCCCTTAAATGGGAAAGAGCCGAATTACGAAGGATTACGAGCGTTTGAGAAGTCATTTGAATATTTGGAATGGCTCCCCGGGACGGGCTCGAACCGCCGACCTAATGATTAACAGTCAATTTTTATTTAGTATCATTCCATATCAAAGAAATTCAAATTCATTTATAAACCTTGCTGAATATGGGTTGCTAGATTAATTGATATTTCATAGGCTATCATTTATTATCACATGTATACATAAAAATTGGTACCAAAATAGGTACCAAGAATAACTGGTACTGATATGAAATTTATCGATAGCTTTATCAAAAATTTAAAATCCGAAAAAAGCTGGTATGAGAAAATAGAATCAAGTGGCTTGGGTGTACGCGTTATGCCCAGCGGAAGTAAATCGTGGATCTACCGGTTTACTTTGAATGGTAAAAGGCAAAAAATGACTTTGGGGAAATATCCTGCCGTGACTCTGAAGCAAGCAAGAGAATTACTCTTAAATGCACAGAGCCTTAAAGAAGAGGGAATTAATCCAATTGAACATCACAAACAGACAAAATCCAAGGATGTCTACACCGTAGAAAAGTTATTCAATACATGGTACGAGCGTTATGTAGAAAAACATCATAAAAAACCATTACAGATAAGAAAACAAATCGATAGGGATATTATTCCCTTACTTGGTGATATGGAACTAAATGCCATCCAGCCAATGGATATTACCAGGGCATTGGATGCCATTGTTTCCCGAGGTGCGCCGGTGCATGCAAACAGGGTACTGAGTTCATTAAAACAAGCCTTTAACTATGCGGTAAGTCGTGGCGCTATGTTGATGAACCCTGCCAATAATATCCGTGCACGTGATATCGGTGGACTTGAAAAGCCAAGAGAGCGCAATTTAAAGTTGGAAGAAATTAAGGCAATCTGGGAATTCCTCGGTAGTGAGGACTGTCATATGTCGTTGCAAACCAGAGCCGCTATTAAAATCATTATTCTTACTGGTGTTAGAACCGCCGAAATACGTCTGGCAACCTGGGATGAATTTGATTTTGATAATGCTCAGTGGACGATACCGCCAGAAAATACCAAAGGGGGTATTCTGGTTAAAATTCATCTGGCGGCACCGGTTTTAGCCATTCTTAAACAATTGAAAGAAGCCAGTACTACTCAATATGTATTGCCTGGTATGATTGCCGATAAACCATTGGATGAAAATGCCCTGCCTCGTGCAATACGCCGTATTCATGACCGAGTTGGCATTCCAGCTTGGACAGCGCATGATCTGCGCCGAACGTTTGCTACTCAACTTGGTGAAACGCTACAAATTGATCCAGTGGTGATTGAAAAGTGCCTTGGTCATAAAATGCCGAGGATTATGGCTACATACAATAAAAATGAAATGCTGCCCCAGCGAAAAGAAGCCCTTGAAAAATGGGCTGAGTGTATCCAGAATCTGGTGCAAGAATTAATACTAACAGAATGAGTTAACTTTTATGAGCAATTTAATTCCAACCAATGTTGAGCTTTTGACATCAATACGAACCATCCTCAGCGAGGCAAGAACCCATTTGCAAAATACGGTAAACACCACCATGGTGCAAACCTATTGGCATATTGGTCGAGTCATTGTTGAACATGAACAACATGGGGAAAAAAGGGCTGATTATGGCTTGCAGCTATTAAAAGAACTGTCGCGACAGTTAAAATCAGAATTTGGCAAAGGGTTTGATGAACGTAATTTACGAAACATGCGGGCTTTTTATATGGCCTACCCAAAATGGAACGCAGTGCGTACCGAATTAAGCTGGACACATTACCGGACTTTGCTAAGGATTGAAAACCCGTCTGCACGCGACTGGTATCTAAAAGAATGTATCGAGCAAAACTGGAGCACCAGAGCACTAGAAAGGCAAATCAGCACATTATACTATGAGCGTTTATTATCCAGCAAAGACAAGCAATCGGTTCTGGATGAAGCAGAAGCAAAGACTCAACCGTTGCAAACAAATCCGAAAGAGTACCTTCGAGATCCCTATGTTCTTGACTTCTTAAACCTGCCTTATAGCTCAATACTGGAAACCAATATTGAACAGGCACTTATGAATAATTTACAGCAATTTTTACTTGAGCTGGGCAAAGGCTTTGCTTTCGTTGCCAGACAGCAACGGATCAGTACAAAAGATGAAGACTTTTACATTGATCTGGTGTTTTATAATTTTAAGCTTAAGTGCTTTTTGCTCATTGATTTGAAATTAGGCAAGCTAACTCATCAGGATGTTGGGCAAATGGATACCTATGTGCGCATTTACGATGAGCAAAGAAAGACCTCAGATGACAATCCCACTATTGGACTAATACTCTGCAGCCAGAAAAGTGAAGCTGTTGCCAAGTACTCTGTGCTTTCAGAGAGCAAACAATTATTTGCCTCAAAATATTTGCCTTATTTACCAAGTGAAGAAGAATTACGAAAAGAGCTTGAGCGAGAGCGTGCTTTGTTAAATCAATTACCAGATGCTCAACAGAAATAATATTTACATGGCAAATCTAAGCAATTCAAACAAGGAAATTATCATGGTTAGTAATCCAGCAATTTTTGAACAATATAAAATTCGTCGTATATATGATGAAGAAAATGAAGTTTGGTATTTTTCTGTTATTGATATTATTCAGGCATTGATTGATCAGCCAGAGTACCAATTAGCCAGAAAATATTGGAATAAGCTCAAAGAACGTTTACGTAAAGAGGGAAATGAGTCGGTGACAAATTGTCACCGACTGAAATTAGAAGCAGCTGATGGCAAGAAATACCTCACTGACGTGGCTTCCGCCGAAGTGATTTTACGTCTTGTTCAATCAGTACCCAGCCCAAAAGCCGAGCCTATCAAATTATGGCTCGCAAAAGTAGGTTATGAACGAATGCAAGAAATGGCTGATCCATCCCGCTCACTTGATAGAGCGAGGGAAACTTGGCAAAAGCATGGCTACAGCGAAAAATGGATTCAGCAACGCATGATGGGGCAGGAGACTCGCAATAAACTCACTGATTATTGGAAAGAGCATGGTATTGAAGAGTCGAAAGAATTTGCTATTTTAACCAATATCATTCATCAAGAATGGGCAGATATTAGCGTTAAAGATCACAAAAAAGCAAAGGGCCTCAAATCACAAAACCTGCGCGATCATATGAGTGAAGCCGAACTTATTTTCACAGCTTTGGCAGAACTATCCACCCGACAAATTGCTGAAACAACCAATGCTACGGGGATGAAGGAAAACAAAAAAGCCAGCAAACAAGGCGGTGGTATTGCCAAGAAGGCTCGCAAGGAGTTAGAAGAAAAAACAGGACAAAAGGTTGTGACTTCAGATAATTTCCTTAAGCCTAAAAAATCGTTGTCCAAGGACGAGAAGTAACCCATTTAAAATGACAGTCTATGGGTTATAACGATTCGGCATAAAAAAGCAGGTAATCTACCTGCTTCATTACGTTATTAATTAACCAATTTGCTGTTTTATCTTTTGGTTAATCCAATGATTAACGGTTTCAACATGCCAGGCAAGTGTTGTGCCGTTCAGTTTTATTGGCTCAGGGAACTTGCCACTGGTCCACCACCGTCTTAACGTCAGCCGGTTTCGCCCAATCAATTTTTCCAGATCAGTGATGAATAAAATTTGTTGCGGTATTTTATTTTGATTTGTGTGCATGATGAATTCTCCATTTCTTATTGCCTGGCATTTTTATAGTGAGCTTTCCACTGGTCCTTCAGCTCCATGTCGATAATGGTTGTGAACAACTTCAGAAGATTGATCTCTACATTTGAGTTGTTGGGCAAACAACCCCGCTCATAAATGGCCTGTAAATGTTGCGCTGAAGAATTGGATAAATTTGCAATTCGTTGTAATGGGTAAGCGGTAGAATCAAGCAGATACTGAATAATACCCTTGTAAATGCTTATTTTTTGATCGATATACATGCATCATACTCCTGTAAAACAAGTGTTAAGCCCTGTTCGTCTTTATTTTAATTACAAACAATCTCATGTAGCGAAATCAATATTAAAACGATAATAAAAATAATATCAATAGTGTTTTGTAAGAAATTTATATTAATGTAAGATATGATATTGAATGATATCAATTTATATGTTACATTTTTTGAAATTAATCAATCTAGGATAACATCATGTCAAAGGGACCTTATCAAGCGTTCGCTAATAGGCTGATTCAAACCTTGAAAGACAAGGGGCATACCGCTTCACGATCTCCGAAAGGCATTTGTATTCGAACGCTGGCTGAATTTACCGGTGCATCTGAGCAGATCTGCCGGCGTTACATCAGAGGGGATGCGCTTCCTGATTTTGACAAAGTGAGCAAAATTGCAAATCAACTTGAGATAAAACCAGGCTGGCTGCTGTTTGGGGATGAAGAAACACCCGCATCTAAAGAAACAGTTCTCGATGATACCCTTTTGCATTACTTGTTAAAACAAAGTCATCGGCTGTACCAGAATACGCCTGTCAGTGATAACGATTACGCCGATTTTGTATTAGGACTGATCAAGGAGGTGCGTTCTATAGACACTCCGAAAGAAAATTTAATAAAAATTATTGATCTGGCCATTGGTTCGATTTCATCCTATGAGAAAAATCGCCATCGGCATGATCAATTTGTTTGAGATGTTACGGCAAATGGATGTAGCAGTTGTAGAAGTCATTCTTCACCCCAAAGCAAAGAATTATTTGTTTGAGCATTTTCAAACACTGCGTCAGATATTTTCCGATGTGCTTGGTCAGGTTGAAACCGATTACCTGTCCATCGCCCTAATTAACGAAGCAAATCAGATATTCTTTTTGTCTTCACACCCGTCTATTGAACAAAATCTGATTGAACATAACCTTTGGATTCATGACGGTAGCTTTCAACCTGCATTTATCTATCAGGATGAACCTCGCTTATGGGCTGATCTCTATCATCCTGAACATGCACAAGAGCTTTACTGTTACAAACAGGCTGATCAGCGACTGGCAAGTGGGTTTTCCATGCCCACTGATTATGCTGGATATCGTGTTGTATTTTCCTTTGGCTTCAGGTCAGCGGATATAACCATAGAGCAACAAGCGCCTATTCAGCTCAAGAAATTTATGGCCATGGGTAATTTTTGCTTGCGAAAAATAATAGAGTCCATTCCTATGCTGGATAAAACCAAGTTTTCAAACTCAAAGCCACATTTACGATTAATTACTAACAATAAGGTGCCTTATGAAAACACTACTGGATAAAGACGATCCCATATTACGGCAAACAGCAGATCCTGTCGCAGAGACAGAATTTGGCAGCAATTGGCTAAGAGAATTGGTTAAGAACTTATTTTCAATTATGGCAGACAAAGGGGCGGTGGGTGTCGCGGCACCCCAAGTTGGGATCAGCAAACGAGTTATTGTTTTTGGTACTGCATACACCAAACGTCGTAAGCCAGAGCATCCTGTTCCGGATACAGCACTGATTAATCCAGCATTCAAGATTCTGTCTGATGAAATTCAAACGGGTTATGAAGGCTGCCTGAACTGCGGTGAGTTAATGGGTGAAGTGCCCAGGGCAATGGAGATAGAATATACCGGCTTTGACGTGGATGGAAATCAGGTAAGTAAAAAAGCCTCCGGATTGGAAGCAAGAATCCTTCAGCATGAAATTGATCATCTCAATGGGTTTTTATTTTTTGATCATGTGGAAGATAAAGACAGTTTAACGACCATGACTGAATTACAAAAAAAGGTATAGACATGATGAAACATCAAACTCGAATCCTTTTGGCGGGTACTTTGGGTAATCTGATTGAATCCTTTGACATGGCTATTTGTGGCTTGTTGTCAGTTTACTTGGCCAAATATCTAATGGGCAATGCGGCCATTGGATTAGTATTGGTGTTTCTAACTTTTTTTGCCGGCTACTTGGCTAGACCGATTGGAGCCATGGTGATGGGGTTGTTGTCTGACATGTATGGCCGGAAAATTATTCTGGCAGCTTCCATCCTGACCATGGGCATCTCAACCACTTTAATTGGCTTCATACCTCCCAGCAGCACCATCGGTATCGCATCCGTATGCCTGTTGTTCATTCTCAGAATTATCCAAAGTTTCTCCTGTGGTGCTGAATATCTTAACTCCTCTGCTTATTTGGTTGAGAATGCTGAAGACAGCAATAAAGGTTATTCTGGCAGTTGGGCATCCTTTGGTGCGATGTCTGGATTGATGATTGCTTCAGTTGTTGCGCTGACAGTATCTTGTTTTGTCAAAAAATATCCAGATATGGAGTGGTTCATATGGCGCATCCCTTTTGTATTAGCCTTGCTCGGCTCATCGATTGGTCTTTACATAAGGTTGTGTATCCCTGAAAGCATGGAATACATCATGTATTACGCTGAAAGGCCAAAGCCACGCTTTAGAAATTTATTTGGTGAATCTGTTTCCTACATAAAAAACAACCGACTCCAAGCTTTATATGTTTTCTTCTTAAGTTGCCTTGGCGTTACTACCACCTTTCAAATTTACATCTACGGCCCCATGCAAGCACATCTTTCTGGCAATTTCGCCGACCAGGATATTATGATTTCTAATATCATTTCGTTAGTTGTGTTGCTGTGTGTCTTTCCAATAATTGGGCGATTATCGGATAAAATTAATCGGGAAAAAATTGTCATTGCAGCAAGCTTGGGTTTTCTAGTGCTGTCCCAACCATTTTTCTATTTATTATCTAATGGGGAATTACATCAATTGATCTTAAGCCAGGCTTTAATTGCTATTCCCGCAGGAGCTTATTATGCAACCGTACCAGTGATGCTGGCAGAGATGTTTCCCATTAACTTGCGTTGTACTGTTTTATCGGTACTTTATTCCATTGCAGCGAGTTTATCGGCAGGTCTTGCTCCCTTGATTTCATTGATACTGGTTAAAAAAACAGAGCTCGCATCTTCGCCGTCCATTTTAGTATTTGTTCTTGCAGCTGCGACATTTATAACAATGGGATTGAAACACGCTAAACGAAATACCAGGTATCAACGTGAGGCTTTAAATACTCGTTCAGTTTGAACAAGTATTTTTAAACGCGATTAAAGAGTGAGATAGGAACATAGCAAATTATGATAAAAATGCATGAAAATGAGTTTGAAATAGATGAGCCGCTGGTTCGCAAACTGATTGAAGAACTAGTCGCTTTAAACGAGAATTGGGCCAGCATACGAGTATCTCAAGCTTGCAATCATAGAGTAGTTGGAGTTGTTTTATCGTTTTTTTCAGAATACTATAGAATGGTTTGAAAATAATGCGACTGTATTCCTTAGCTATGTGGCCGTTTAATCACCAGTGACTCAATAAGATGATTCATTTTAACCATGCTGAAATTGTTTTTAATAAATTGCGTTGTTTCTTCAAGGTCTATCGTTTCATTATCTATATTTTGTAACTTATTTATAATTAACTCAGCAAGTTGGTTATCATCATTTGGCTTAAATGTGGAACCAATTTGTATTTTTTCGATGAGCTTTTTTGCTTCACCTGCTACACCACATAGAACAAGCTTGCCACATGCTAAATAATCAAATAATTTTGTAGGTAATGCACCTTCAAATAATGGAATATCAAGAAGTGTTACAAGACATAAATCTGCAGCATTAATAAAGAGTCTGGCTTGCTCTTTTGGTACGGCCCTATGTAAAATAAAATTGGTTAATTTCATATCCGCGGCCATTTTTTTGATTTCATTAAATTTCATGCCACCGCCCACCAACATAAAAACGATATTGCTATTATGTTGCAGACGCTTTGCTGCTCTTAAAATTACAGAAATATTATTTGCTTCTCCTAATGCTCCAAAATATAAAATAATTTTCTTATCTTCAAGATGATAGCGTTTACGTATAACCATCCCCGCTTCTGGATCTGGATATAATTTTGTGGTGTCCACTCCACAGCGAACCAAAACCACCTTTTTTTCTGTCCATCCTCGGTCACATATATTTTTACGAATGCCTTCAGTTAGGGTAATGATTATATGCGCTTGACTATATAGAATTTTTTCCATCCAGGTCATGATATTAATTAATGGTTTGCTTTTTAGTATCCCCATTTGTATAGCAGACTCAGGCCAGAGATCGCGTACTTCCATAATAAAAGGAATTCGGCGTATTTTGCATATGAGCCATGTTGAAAAAATTGGAAAGATTGGCGGACTGGACCCAATAATTAGATCCGGCTTTTTTGTAAATAACAAAGCAATGGGGCATGATATGGAAAATGATATGAAACTCAGAAGACGCCCCAAATAACTTCTATGTAATTCCGAATAGGTAAATGTACGGCATACCTTTACTTTGCCTATTTGTTCTTTTCTTATGATTCTTCGATACCAAGGCTTGGTTGGTGTATCACGGTTCATATATCCGGTTTCACCAGCTACAACAGTCAGATTATGACCATTTTCTGCTAAATGCTGAGTCCAATCATAAATAAGTGAATGACCTGGGGCATTTGTCGCTTGATAATATTGATAGACTACCGTGATTTTCATTCAATGACACCCTTGAATATCCGTAATAATTTTCTCTCCTCATTGACCCAGGAAAAATCTGATTGAGCTTTAAGAGTATTTTGCTTCCATATTTCTAACCGCTCTTGATTAGAAAAGAACTCATCAATCAATTGAGCCAATCGATCCACATTAGACATATCACCAGTTAATCCAAGCTGATTTTTAAGTACGATATCATTGATTTCAGGCAAATTACTTCCAAGTATAGGGATGCCCGCAGCGATAAATTCAAACAATTTATTAGGCGTGCAATAATAATTATTTAAACATATTGCTTGATACGGGATAATGCCCGCATTAGCAGACTGGGTATAAGCCAGTAATTCCTTCTGCGCTACACCCGGATGAAAATAAATTCGATTTTTTATCTTGAGTTTTTGAACCATTCGCTCTAATGCGTTTTTAAATCGACCATCTCCCAAAATCACTAGCACAACCATTTCATTTTTTATATATTTTACCGAACGCACTAATGTATCTAAATGTCTACCTTGAGATAGACCTCCTTGAAACAACAAAATTTTTTTATCTCGAGGTATTTCAAGTGTTTGATGAAGTAATTTATGACGCAAAGGCTTCGTATACTGGGTTACAGAGTTGTAAATTACTTGAACAGTGTCTAATGCATAACGACGCTTTAGCTCTGAAGCAATAGATGGGTTGACTGTTATGACAGCACTGCATTCAGGAATAAATTTTTTTTCAATTACCTGCCATCGTTTTTTTTCATGCTTTGAAAATTCTTGCTCACAATATAATTCATGGCTATCATAAACTAGTTTGGCACTACATTGTCGTGCATGCATTACCGCAGCGGGTAGAGTAGGTAAATCAATGGCCATAACAACGGTTGGTTTGTATTGTTTTAATTGATTGGCAAATAGGCTACTATACAATTTTTCTGGATTGGCAAAACAACTCCATGCCAACTGCCTTAAAAAATTCATTAAACGACTGTTTATTGATATATAACGTCGTATTTTTTTGTAAAAAAAGAATAAAGAAAAACCACTCAAACCAAGAGACGGCTTTTCTATGTTAATGCGTACAATACGGGGATCATCATCCTGCACCTGATCATCTCGTGGCATAGCCAGTATAGTAACCTGCCATCCACTGTGGGTTAGGCTATCTGCCTGCTGTAATGTTCTTCTATCAATTTGACGATCGGTTGTCAGCATTAATACAGATGGGCATATTTCAGACATAGCAGGTATACTCTCCATCAATATATATTCTGTGCCATAACTCCAAGCACAGCAATCCCCAAACATTTCTGCCAAATTCCTGTTCCTGTTGAATGGCTGATTCAATGTGCTCCATATTATAAATGCCTCGTTCGCGTGCCCGGCTCGACAATAAGGTATCGTGAACAAAATCCTTCGCAGAACCATTAACCCATTGAGCTAATGGGGTAGGAAATCCCATTTTGTCTTTTCTTGCCATAATTGGAGTTGGCACGGTATTGCATACGGCCTCCTTAAAAAGGTGCTTCAGGCGACCGCCTGAAAACTTAATATTTGGCGGGATACGAGCCATAAATTCGATAATGCGATGATCTAATAATGGAACACGTGATTCAATAGAAGCCGCCATACTGGTTCTATCTTCTACATGCAACAGAGCAGGAAGGGATGCTTTTAAATCAAAATAAGTCATTTGGTTAATCAATGAATGCAAGTCTTCCCGATTAAACACAGACTGAAACGATGTAAAAGAAGAGTAATCATTATGTATCCAATCGGCTGAGATCACTGACTTCATTTGTGCGCTGCGATCAATCAGATTAAAGTATCGCTTATCTGCGGAATCAAATAAGCCTTGGCTCCAAAATTGTTTCATCATGGGGCGATAAGTGTGTAATAAGGGTAAATTGGGTACTAAAGACTCCAGAGATACAGCATATTGTGATTGATGTGTGGTTTGATCAATCGCGCCTAGCAACGCTTTTTCAAGGTAAGCCACCATGTATCGGGCATAACCAATAAAAATTTCATCACCACCTTGCCCTCCCAAGACAACTTTCACTTGCTCTGAGGCTTTTTGCGATACATAGTATTGGGGTATTAAACTAGGACCTGCAACAGGCTCGTCCATCAGATACATCAACCGGGGTAGAATAGTAGAAAACTCTTGTTCAGGGATGTATATTTCATTGTATTGCGTGTTCGCAGCTTCCGCTACAATTCGTGCATAAGGTGTTTCATCAAATTGTGAACCATTATTAAAAGCACCTGTAAATGTTTTTAACTGTTCACCAGTTAGTAATTTTGCGGCATGCGAAGCCACAACACTTGAATCCAGGCCCCCAGAAAGATGAGCGCCCAAGGGCACATCAGAGCGCAGATGCATGTTAATCGAATCTTCAATCAGTGCTCCTAAATTATCGACAAACCAAGCTTCATCATGTGCTGAATCAATACCATAAGTAACATCCCAATATTGCCTTACTTTCAATGCTAATCGTTCCTGATTAAAATGAACCGTTAAACAATGACCTGGCTCTAGTTTAACAATATCCTTAAATAGGGTTTTTTCTCCGAGACAAAATTGAAAGGTTAAATAATCTTGTAAGCCTTGTAGATTTGATTGGGCTTGAATTGACCCTTCGGCTAAAATAGCCTTTATTTCTGAGGCAAAAATAAATTGGTGATCATTGAAAAAATAATAAAAGGGTTTAATACCAATCCGATCCCTTCCACAAAATAATTTGTGATTCTTCTTATCCCAAATCGCAAAAGCAAACATACCGATTAGATGATCAACACAGTCTTCACCCCATTGCCGGTAAGCATAGAGTAAAACTTCTGTGTCTGAATAGGAATGAATTGGGTGACCATATTGTATGAGTTGACGACGTAACTCCAAGTAGTTATAAATTGCTCCGTTAAAAACAATGGTTAAAAGACCATCTTCTGTGAACATTGGTTGTTTTCCGTGCTCAGGGTCAATAATCGCCAAACGGCGATGGCCAAAGCTAACAGGGAAATCGGGATCTAAAAAAATACCTTGATCATTGGGCCCACGGTGAAGTAATGTGGATTGCATGTTTTGTATTTTTTTGTTTAGTTCATTTCTGCCAATTTTTAAACTCATAA
Source organism: Legionella nagasakiensis (assembly GCF_900639915.1). Classification (GTDB taxonomy): domain Bacteria; phylum Pseudomonadota; class Gammaproteobacteria; order Legionellales; family Legionellaceae; genus Legionella_A; species Legionella_A nagasakiensis. The sequence continues at coordinate 245,757 of NZ_CAAAID010000004.1, read as the reverse complement.
TTCCGGCTATACCACACATTCTTAGCTTCCTTTACTATTTGTTTTTTTAAGTTCATAGCTGGATATATATATATATCGATATTTAGGGCCCAAATAAGGATGAGAAATCTTTAGAGTTACTTCTGGTCTTTGGGCAATAAATTGGATGATCCAAGGCAAAGTCTTTTGATTTTGAAAATCAAAGCTATAATGGGAATTACTAATTAGTTTTCCGTTAGTAAGAGCAGCATCAATAGAAAAACCAAGATCATTGGCAGTAATATCGCCTCCAATTGACTCTGGCTGAACAATAAATTCATATTTCTCACCAATTGACAGGTTCTTTATATGCCATTCTTGTTGTTGATTAATTGAGGCGGCACCAATAAAATTGGCTCCTTGGTAAGTTGTATCAAAGTCCTTTTTCTCAATTTTTTTAAGTTTCTTGTTATCAAATTGCAGCGGAAAAATCATCACCTGATCCGGTCCGATAACTCCAGAGGGAGAGGCATTAAGAAAAATGGGACACCCAGTATATGATGTAAATCCTGGCCTGTATATTTTCGCATTTAAATGAAGTGATTCAGGTTGAGTGTTACATATTTTTTTAATTTCAGAAAATGACAATGGTTGGAGTTGATCCTGCAAAGAATAGAATGCATTGAATGTTGGGTCGTATAAATGCCATTTGCCTTCATAATGTACTTCCGCTACTGTATGGCCTTGAGATTTTGGATAATTCATCAAATTGAGATAATGGCTTGGTATCCCTTGTGACGCAGCCAATGCCACCAACACGTTAGTAAATGCTCCACACGCACCTACTTGTTTATTGATTGTAGTTTCTGGTGTTGCATCTGTCGCAAATCCAACACGAAATCTCCCAATATAGTCCATAAATTTTAATATTTTTTCATGGTCATTTTGTACACCCTGAGCTAATTCATCAGATAACTTTTTAATCCGCTGAGTCACTGGGAGTCTGAATATATGTAATGGATTTTTGGGATCACTTGCCGTCAAGTAGGGGTTATCCAATTGTTCCTGTACAGTGGGATTGATGCCCACTTGATTTTTGCCTTTTGACCATAATTGTATCTGTCTTAACAGCAATCTTGGTTGACCTGAAAATTCGGAGAATTCAATGCGCAGTCGTTTGATTTTTTGTGGTTGTGCTAAATAGATATGGCTTAACCCTCCGTGCTTAATATGTGCTTGAATCAACTCTCGTTGATTTTTTGCATCTAATGAAATTACTCTGACTTTTTTGGCAAAATTATTGATGTTTTCCCACTGAATAGATAGTTCTGAAAGTGGCTTTGCTTTTTTTAGATCTAAATTCACGTACGCTATTTTTTCTCCATCTATGCCTGCGACATAACTTGTATCAGGAGTGTCATTAAATGCATTTTCAAAACCAAACCCAGTGTAGGTTTTGGAAGCACCTTGAATCACCGCGTTGATAGGCATTTTATTTTTTGATGAGGAAGCATTAACAATAACGGTTTGATTTTTATTTTTTGTCTCTAAATAATCTCTTTGCTTTTGAGCATATTGATAAAAGAACCAGTCGTTGGTTAAGTTGGCTATGCGTTGTATTTGATCCACTTCATATTGTTGATAATCAGGCCCAACATACCATCCTAAATCTTGAGGTCTTACTTGGATATAAGCCGTTTTCCATTTCTTATCACCTTTTGTATGAATGATACCACCCCTCATTGGTACAAAAGTGAGTTGGTTGCCCTCATTAATGGACTGAATCTTTACAGCAAAACGCCCAGGGGCGGTATCTTTATAATGAATTACTAATTGATGAACAGGAACATCAAAATCATCAGTTAATTTTCGAGTGGGCAGGATGCTAACAAAATAGACATTATGCTTTGTGCCACCTTGAACCGCTTGTTTTCGCAAAAGATACCCGTTTTGAAACGAACGCACGGCTTTATTATCAATGAGTTGCTCTGATTCCCAATCGCTGCCAGATATACGAATCGGCCCATCAAAAGCCTTACTGTCTCCCACTTGAATACTGGTTTTCATTTCATTTTCTGGATTTCGTAGCTCTATGCGCTCTATTAATGGTGATTTTTTTCCTTCCAGCCAATCAATTTGAAACAGGAGCTCTTTTTTAGGATTAAGATCGTATCTTAGCCAATAACCGCTATCAAACAGATGAAGCTTTTCCCTCAATGAAAGAACGCCTTGCCATGATAAATTATTAATACCAGGATTATTTAGATAGCGGCTGGTTGCAGCTAATTCATTGATGCTAATCAGATGCGCATTCAAAACATGTGTAGCATTGGGTACCTCTTCAAAAAACCTCATGATCTCTTTTGTTATCGTCGAAACGCCGCCTTGTGCTATATCAACATTGAATGAATTGGCTACTTTTAGAATCAGCTGATCAATTTGCTCTGATGAGCCAATGTTATTTTCAGCAGCATATTGCAACGCATTAAGTACATAGGCTTGGCTAAATGCGGATGTCCATGGAGCTTTTGTGATAATATCGTTATATGTATTATTAAAATTAAATTGGTAACTTATTGCATTAAGAGTTTTTTTTTGATTATTGTTGTTGAGAAAATATAAAAGAGCACTTTGTTTTTTTATCTGGGACTTGTCTATTCTTGAGAAACTACCACCTTGAACATCCGGGCCTTGTGTCAACTGCTCCGCGATAATAAAAGGTGAATATCGTGGAATCCCTCGATCAGAATTAGGGTCATATAGCCCATTAGGTAAAAATTTTGTTTTCTTTGTGGCTTGGTTTTGCATAAGCACGCCCTGGTTATCGAGGCTATAAATAGGCAGCATAGCTAATTGCTCTGGCAGGCTTAGAGATGAAATTTTTTTCTTTTCTTTATAACCTACCTCAGTGTGATTAACTAAATTTAGGTAAGATATTGCAACTCTTTTCCATGAATCAAAGCGTATTTCATGTTTTGCTAACTTCTTTAAATACAGAGCATGCTTATCCGCATAGCTTTCCCCCACCCAAAAACCTAAGTCTGATGGTCTAACAGGAATAATCCACTCCCGCCATTGACCTGCTCCAGTAATATGCAAATCACCATCTCGCATGTCTCGAAATGTTTGCCCAGGTGCAATACTCCTTTGTTGTAAGGTGATATTTGCTCGTGCTTCATCATAATAGTCAATGACTAATTCATACCACTCCTTTCTTAGGTTATTTTTCCACTCACTTGGCAATGTTAGGTAGAAATAGCTATGAGGTGCAGCAAGTTCATCTCGCTTATTTTCTAATGCTGCAGGGAGTAGTCGGCGTACTTTTTTACCAGCAACTGTTTCTGGCTGCCCCCAGTGAACTCCTGCAATGCGAGCTTTTCCATCACTATCGCCATCTGTACCAACATTTAGACTTATTTCTTCCTTGGTCAAAGGATCTCTTAAAGTAATTTTGTGAATTGCCAATGGATAGTTTTCAAATCCATAGGGGTTTGCAAACCGAAATAACAATTCTGATTTTTTAGGGTTTAAGTCATAACGTAGCCAATAACCTGTATCGTAAAGAGGTAGCCATCGGTACAAGGTATCACTTCCTTGTTTAAAATAGGTTTCAATCTCAGAGTCATGTGTTGCTTCCGCCAGTTCTTTAAGCGCTAGTAGGGCCCTCATATGTCCATTTAAAATATGTGAAGGATTGTCTACAGGTACGGGAATTTCCTCAAACCAAATATCCTGACTATTTCTATAAAGAAATCCCCCTTGAGCAATTGGAGTAAAAAGAGATTTTGCCGCTTTTTTTGCTAAATCAAGATATTCAGGATTTCCATTTTGCTTATATACAGCCAGAAAAGCTTGGATTCCCAAGGCTTGGCCAAAAGCACTGGACCAAGGTGCCTTGATGCTGACGTCATTATAAGTACTATCAAAATGATATTCCCATACCCAGAGTCCATCTTGTCTTTGTTTTAAGTTACTTTTAAGCCAGTTAATGCAAGCTTGGAATTTATTTTCATCTTTTAAATTTAATAGTCTTTTATCATATGCATCAATACCTGCATAGGCGAGTGCATAGGCAGCAATCCATCCAGGATGTCGTTGATCCCCTAACCCTTTTATTTTTAGAATAGGAACTCCTTGTTCATCAAAAAGATGTTCTGCTCGGTCCACATCAGTCTGTATCCTTTCGCTTAAGGGAGAAATCGGAGCACATAATCCCGATGGGCAATAACCTGCAATCAATATCAATACAAACAGATAATGAATCACTTTTTTTTTGATACAATTATTTAACACTCTTATCATACTGTCTTCCTAGAGCTTTGCTTTAAAGAGGGTTCTAGTATTTCTGTAGAATCTATATTTAAGAAGGACTGGATGATCCCAAGATAGACATTGCTTTGGGCTTTCCAAGTAAATGCGTATCGCTTGTTTATTAATTGTTCTCTATAAGATTGATATCGCTTTGGATCCGCAAAAATTTGATCAATAGCTGATGCAATTTGGCGACTGGTATGCATTGGCTTAACCAAGCCAAAACCTATGTCATGAATGAATCGTCTTAATTCAGGAGAGTCATTGGCTAATATGGGAAGTCCTGCTTGTATAAACTCAAATAACTTATTGGGAGTGCAATAAAAACTATTTAAATCGACATGAGGATAGGGAATAATCCCAACATCGGCTGATGCAGAATGTTGTAACAATTCTGCTTGGGGAACAGCTGGTAAAAAATAAATACGTTTATTTAATAAGCCTAATTTTTTTGCGAGATTCTGCAGGAGCGCTCCAAAATCTCCAAATCCCATCATCACCAGATCAACGTCAGGATTCTTGACAAGCTTTATTGCCTTAATCAAATTTTCTAAATTTCTATGCGGAGAAAAACCACCTTGAAATAGGAGTATTTTACGACCAGCATCAATATTTAATTTTTCTCTCAATATATTATAGGAATGCTTTACATTGTATTCAGGTAAAGGATCCAGGGCATTAATTAAGGTGATTGGACGAGAAATACCATATCTTGTCATCATCTCTTCTGCAATTGAGTCATTTACTGCAAATACTTTAGAGCAGGATCGAATTAGCTTTTTCTCAATTCGCTCACAAATACGACGCTGCACCCATGAAAAGGAACGTTGTTCTGAGTACAGTTCATGAGCATCATATACTAGAGGCACACCCCATTTTTTTGCAAGGCTAGCACCTGCTTCCAATGCAGGCAGATCGTGTACTTGAATAATATCGGCTTTGTAATCATATGCAGCAGTAAAAAATGCTTTTCTAAAAGGCAGAGGGTCTCCCATTGTGCGATTAAAGTATCGAATAGAAAGACTGAGCTTATAGGTAAACCAATTAATGCGAGATAGCAATTTATATCCTGCTTTCCAAATTGGCTTGGCCTTGTTTATTTGATTACACAATTGATTTAACACATTGTTTAAATTCGTTTGGAGAGCAGTGTAGTGCTTATAAATGGTATTTTCTGGAATAATATTTTTTAAACCGATGCGAATAACATGAATTCCTTCGGGTAAATGCTCTTCTTCATCATCACTTGTGTGCGATAAACAAAATAAAGTCACTTTATGGCTTAATTGAGTCAAACTATATCCTTGAGCAATTACCCTTCTATCTAAATGTTGATCGTGACATAGCATAACTATATGAATCATTTAATGAAAATCCTTTTAATTTTTTTGAGAAGTTTGATGATTTTGTTGGTGATGCGAACTTCAAGACGATTATTGAAAGCATACACTTCGCTAAGCAGAGTATAGTTCTGAGCTTGCAGTCCATCTCGTTCTAGAATGAGATCCTGGTTCTGAGCTTGCAGTCCATCTCGTTCTAGAATGAGATCCTGGTTCTGAGCTTGCAGTCCATCTCGTTCTAGAATGAGATCCTGGTTCTGAGCTTGCAGTCCATCTCGTTCTTTTTGTACCAAACTTTCAATTTGTTTAAAAAGATTTATCCAGTTTGTTTGACTGGAATTGGTTTGAGTTAACATATTGTTGCTAAAATAACACGGTGATGTAACTTGAAGATAAATAGGTATTTGGTTGGTTTTGGTTGAATAATAAGAACACTGTGTATCTGCAGGATTTTTTAATATGCGGATTAAATGATTTTCTCCTAATTGTATTGACTTTATAGCCTTAGTCGAATTGATTCGCACTAAAATACCGTAATAAGAAGGCGTTGTCTTTCTTTTTAGGGATATAAAATGCGTACCACGTGACTTTATATTTAATTGCTCGCTATAGACAATACCTAGCCCATCCTCCAAAGACAAACGCAGAGCGGCTTCATCTTGAATGGTTTTTATTTCCAAAAAATCATAAGATGAATAAGCTGGAAACTGTATTATTATGTCTTTATCTATTGATCGAACAGCGCGGGCTATCGAAGGGTATGGAACAAGATTGCTCTCTATTTGCGTTTCATCAAAAATAAGCTCATTAGCTTTTGAATCAATAAGATTCGCCTTATTTATAAAATGATTTTTATGCGTCTGAGTGATACTCTTGCGTCGGTATATGACTAAAATTTCACTATGACTTCTAAAATCAGGTACTTTCAGTCGCTCAGTGTAGATGACACTTCCCAAAGCAGAAGCTGTTAGCGGTGGCAATGGATTGACTGTATCTGGACATGCTCCTGGATGATTGCAATGAGGGCAAAAAGCATCAGACCACCCAGACCACTCATTGAGTATTTTTCGTCTAAATCGTGTCTCAAAAATAGAATAAGGATTCCATGATTCACCAGTCAGTATGATTTTGTCGATTTCATGTGAGTCAGGACAACGTGAAACCAATTCGGGCCAATCATATGATCTCATGTGCCAGTTTACGTGATAGAGTTGTTCACAATGAGAACACTTGGCTGTAGCATCTAAAAGCTCTTCTCTAAAAGGTACCGCCACCATTACCCAACTTTTAGAGATACGAAATAACTGCTTCCAAACCATATCTTCCATGTGCTTGGGGAGATGTTCCATCATGTCCATTGTTAAAATAAGATCAAATTCATTATCCTGAAATGGCAAATTTGTTGCATCAGCATGTATTGTGTTAAAAGAGCAGCGAGATAATGCTTCTCGACTAGCATCCAAACCTATAATAGGACATTTCGTCGCAGCAATTATCGCAGAAGTCAGCTTTCCATCACCACATCCTACATCCAAAGCGGTTTTAATCTCTTGTGGAAAAAAATCAATAATAGCTTGAGTTAGGTTTTTCTGCCCTATTTGCAGTGTTTGGTCCCAGATCTTTTTAGATTCATACAGAAGTTTATCTTGAGTTATCATACTAGCTCCCAGATAGCCGGCTGATTTACTGTTCCAATTTCTACGCTAATCCCCTCGGGAGAAAGAACTGTTAATGGATAACAACGATCGTGTAGATCATAAGCTTCTGGCTCAAATTTTGAAGCCAGGTCAAGTTCTTTAAATAGCGCAACAGAAACAAGATACTCTCCAGGACCTAAAAATAATGGATCAAAACTAACATTAATCTGTCCTTGTCCCGATAGGTGATTGAAGCATACGCCATCACGATTCGAAAGTACTTGCATAGCGCAGGTGCCATCCGTCCTATATATAGCAATGACAGCCACTGGATTATGGATTGTTGCTGAGGCATTGTAACTGATGCACCCTTTAGCAACCTCCCCGCTGATTAGGGTGTGGCGACGAATATCTTCTTTGTCTAAAAAACCAAATGCGGTAATTTTAATTGGTCCATTACCATAACGATCATGTGAGGATAAATTTTGCAACTCAGCAATCGCCTTATTGAATTCAAAAGTTTCAGAAACATTCCGAGTATCTAACTCCACACGAAGTGTTCGCCAATGAGCCTCTTCATTACTTTGATTGATGATTGCTACACGTACATACTCTTTACTTTCTTCATCATATCGATCTAATGCAATTGCATCCGTGAGCGATGCTTGATAACGAACTTCTATCCAACGCTGCTCTTTCTGGGCTAATTTCCAATCTATCTGAAACGGCGCATGTATAAAATGACCACCAAAGTCACCAAATTTCCTGCAAATATTGTTATCAATAGTCTCTGTTTTTGACCAATTAGTTACTCCATACTCGACAATACAAGAAGAAATTCCTTCCAAGGTATCTATTGATACTTCACCCAAGTGACAATCACCATATCCATATAGAATACTCGCAACAACAATAGGTTTTTCAGGAACAGTATTATTGGTTGTAATGAAACGAAATAAAGAAACTTGAGTTTTTACGCATTCAGTTTGATTAAGTTTAGCACTGCGTAAGCGAATTCTGAGCTCTTCATCTTCACGAATACTCGATAAGTAGGCTTTACTAACCGATAATATATCTCCATCTGCTTTGATGGTTCCTTTATCAAGCCAAATACCTCTTTCGCATAATAGTTGATTAGCACTCATATCATGAGATACAAATAAGACTGTTGTTCCTTTTGAAGTTAATTCTTTCATGCGTTGAATCGATTTACCAACAAAATAGGCATCGCCTGCCCCAAGAATTTCATCAATGATTAGTATGTCTGGAGTAATCGTGGTTGCAGTTGCAAAAGCCAATCGAGCATACATTCCTGCAGAAAACTCACGTATAGGGCGAGTAATAAACTCATCCAATTCGGTAAAATCAATGATTTTCTCAATAAGCTTCTTGGCTTCTTTACCGTGTATTCCTTGATAAGAAAGAGCGGATCTAATATTTTCTATACCAGTAAAATCAGGATGAAACCCTGTCCCAAGCTCCATTAAGGCCTGTAATTTACCATTCACTTCTATTTGACCTCTAGTTGGCTTGATTTGTCCGGAAATCAGGCGAAGCAATGTACTTTTTCCTGCACCATTTCTACCTATTAACGCGACTTTTTCTCCTCGTCGTATTTCTAAAGTAATCTCACGTAAAGCCATAAATACATCAAAATACTTAGAGGAAACAGGGCAGCCCAACGCATCCAGAGCACGCCAGCCAGGATGCTGGAATCGTTTAAACGATTTGCTTACAGTAGTGAGTGAAAGTGCAATTTTAGACATAATCGGCAAAAATCGGTTTAAGACGAGAAATTAAATGATATCCTAATAAACAACACGCAATACTAAATAATCCAAAAAAGACTAGCTCCATAATTGAAAGCACTCCTGTTAAAAAAGATTGACGATACAAATGCATCAACCAAGCCAAAGGATTAAGTTTAATGATTGCTCTCATTGCCTGAGGAACCATTTCATCCGTGTATCCAATAGGCGAGACAAGCATCAAAAACAAAATGATAATCGGTACTGCTTGCTGAATATCACGAAAAAAAACAGTCAACGAGGAGGTAATCCATACAAAGCCCAGTGTCATGATAATTTGGAATAGGAATATTAGAGGAATAACTAACTGTGTCCAATAGATATGGCCGTTGTATAAAACAGCCACCCATACCAATATGAGACCCAATCCCATCGTGGCATGCCCAATAAGAACATCTCTTGCAACAACCATTTCAATGGGGAATAGCGTATTACGTAGAAGTCCACGGTTGGCAATAATACTTAAGGTGCCTACACTGAAGGCTTCAGAAAAAGCCAGAAAAGGGACTAAACCGGAAAAAATAATGAGCACGTAATGTGTTGTGCTTAAATCCGGCATTCTGACACCTAGAATAAATATGAAAATTAATGAATACATTGAAAGAAAGATAAGTGGATAGAGAACTAGCCAAGCAGCTCCAAAAACACTTGAAGTAAATCGACTACTGAGACCGTTTATTGTTGTTGCAGTCAAGAGTCGTTTGTGTTTATTTAAAGTGTACAACAAATCAAACATATTCTGTTTCCAGTATCGAGTGGATGATACGTTGACTAGCTCGACCATCACCATAGGGCAAATAATCTGTTTTACCTTTTTGAATTTGAAGAAAAGCTGTATATATTTTTTTTGGATCAGCACCAACAACCTGATTCCAGCCTAACTCCACCGTTTCTACCCATTCTGTTTCTTCTCGCATGGTGATACAAGGAATACCATAAAAAAACGCTTCTTTTTGCACGCCACCAGAGTCGGTGAGTATCACTTGAGCTGATTGTTCAAGTGCAACCATATCGAGATAGGAAATTGGTTCAAGAATTATCAGATTCTTCAGATAGTTATTTAAGTCATGGCGATTAATGCATGACAGTGTTCGTGGATGTACTGGAAAAACAACAGGCAGATCGTTAGCTATTTCGCTTACCGCTTTAAGAATATGAGTCAAATTCTCTTTGTTATCTGTATTTTCCGCGCGGTGACAAGTGACTAGTACAAATTCACCAATTTTTAATTTTAGCTTTTGAAGAATAACGTTTTTTTGTTTCGCTTGTTGGCTAAAATAGAGGGCATTATCATACATCACATCACCTACTTGATGTATTCCTTTCGTTATCCCTTCAAGATGTAAGTTTTTCACCGCTTCAATTGTAGGGCAAAGCAGGTATGTGGAGAGTTTGTCGGCGACAATACGATTTATTTCTTCTGGCATACGCATATTAAAGGAACGAAGACCTGCCTCTACATGTGCAATAGGCGTATGCAGTTTGGATGCTGCCAATGCCGCAGCAAGTGTTGAATTTGTATCGCCATAAACAAGTACTGTATCTGGTCTTTCATTTAGCAGAACATCTTCAATTGCCTCTAACATCCTACCTGTCATCACTCCATGCGTGTTTGCTGTTATGGCTAAATTGTACTTGGGTTCGGGTATTCCTAGCTCATTAAAAAAAACTGCTGACATGTTTTCATTATAATGCTGGCCCGTATGCACGAGAATTTCTTCTACTTCATTCGAATACTCTTCTTTAATGCATCGTGATAAAGCAGCTGCTTTAATAAATTGAGGGCGTGCACCAACTACTGTTATTATTTTCATATTGAAACTCCATTTAGTACGCTCACAATTCGTTCTTGTGTTTGCTTTTCAATATAAGGATGCATTGGCAAACTCATAACTAAAGCTGCAGCAGTGTCAGCATGGTCCAAAGAGCCTGAAACACGACATATTTTCTCATAGGCTGGTTGACGGTGTAATGTCTTAGGGTAGTGAACTGCTGTAGGTATGTTCGCTTTTTTAAGTTGCTCACTGAGTGAATCACGATTCTTTGCAAAAACAGTGAATTGTCCCCATACGCAGCTGCGCTCAGGACTTGTGTTAGGTAACGTTACTTTTTTTGAATGGCTCAGCAGCTCTTGATAATAAATCCCCGCTGTGACGCGTTGTTCTATTTCCCAATCAAATTGAGTTAACTTGGCAAGAACAATAGCACACTGAAGAGTATCCATCCGGCCACCCACACCAACTCTGGTATGATAATAGCGTTTTTCCTGCCCATGGACGCGAACTTCCCTCATGGCCTGTGCCAAATCAGCGTCATTAGTAAATATGGCTCCGCCATCTCCATAACAGCCCAGAGGCTTACTAGGAAAGAAACTGGTACAACCAACTGTTGATAAATTACAAGACTTTCTCCCTTTGTAGGTTGCTCCAAAACTTTGAGCCGCATCCTCAATCACTGGAATATTTCCATATTGAGTTGCAATGGCATTAATTTCACCCATGTCTGCTGGTTGACCATAAAGGGATACAGGGATAATTGCTTTGGTCTTAGGGGTGATGGCTTGTTCTATTGCTTTAGGGCTAATATTACACGTTGCAGGATCAATATCAGCAAATACAGGAACTGCACCAAGCAAAGCGATGACTTCGGCTGTGGCAGCAAAGGTAAACGGGGTAGTAATCACCTCATCATGTGCTTTGACACCAAGCGCTATTAAGGAAATCAAAAGTGCATCGGTTCCAGATGCGACTGTAATGCAATGTTTTGCACCTGTGTATGCTTGAAGCGCCTGTTCTAATTCTTGAACCTCTGGTCCCATAATGTATTGTCCATGATCAAGAACCTGTTGAATTCGATGATTAATAACCTCTTTAAGGGAAGCGTATTGTGCTTTTAAATCAATAAATTGTATTTTATCCTTCATAGTGCAATGCATCCCTCTTCGCTAATTTGATATGTGGCGCCACAGTGACAATGCATCGTACCTTTATCTATAAGGCGGTTCGCACAGCGACACATCCAACCAGAATGTTTTGCTGGAACGCCAAGCACTAGTTCAAAGGGCTTAACGTCACGATTAACCACAGCTCCTGCTCCTACAAATGCATATTCGCCAATATGAACTCCACACACAATCGTGCAATTTGCCCCAAGCGTTGCGCCGCGCTGAACCGTTGTTTGCCGGTATTCATTTTTACGAGTAATCGCTGCGCGTGGATTGTAAACGTTGGTGAATACCATGCTGGGGCCGCAAAAGACATCATCGTCTAAGCGCACCGCATCATAGATGGATACATTATTTTGAATTTTTACGTTATTACCAATCACAACATCATTACCAACAAAAACATTTTGTCCTAAAGAACAAGAACCGCCTATTTGAGCACCACCACACACGTGAGTCCAATGCCAAATACGCGTGTTATCTCCAATTTTTGCTCCATCATCTATGATTGCGGAGGGGTGAATAGTTATAGTCATTTAATAATCCAATGGTAATGCGATACGTTTGCCATCTCTGGCAGAAAGATAGGCTGCAATTAATACTTCAAGAGACTTTAGACCCTCTCGACCATCTGTATGCGGGCTGGCCTCTCCACGTAGCACCTGTATAACATTCTCATAATAGAGTTTATGGCCAAATCCATAAACGCTTGATGTGGCGTAGTTAGCTTGTTGTATCGTCTTATCTGCTTCTGTTGATGTCTCAAATTCCCAATGTTGAATTTCATTAACAGCAACACCACCAATACGAACGGTTCCTTTTTCGCCCAATATGGTGATACTTCCTTCCAAATTTTTAGGGTAAGTCAGCATTGTTACGTTAACAGAGCCCAGTGCCCCAGAACGCCATTTCACGCTCATCACACCGCTATCCTCAACTTCAATGCGCCGCTCTAACGTGCCGATGTAAGCTTGAACACTTTCTATAGGGCCAATTAGCCAGTCTAAGAGGTCAATGTAATGGCTTGCCTGATTCATAAATGCACCACCATCAAATTCCCATGTGCCTCGCCAGCGCGCACTATCGTAATATTCTTGGGGACGCGTCCAGAACACATTGACGTTAACCATGTAAATCTTACCAAAACGCCGTTCTTCAAGAGCAGTTTTGAGCAGTTGCAAAGGGGGGTTGCGCCGATTTTGTTTCACAACAAATAAATGAGCATTGGCTTTGTCACAGGCTTTAACCATACGAACACCATCATGCCATCTTGTTGCCATCGGCTTTTCTGTAATTACATGTCGTCCAGACTCTGCTACTTCTATCGCCTGGCTTGAATGTAAGCCACTAGGCGTTGTAAGGACGACAATATCAGCATTCGTGTCATCAAGTAGAGAGGATAATGTTGTATAACCTTTTGCTTGTGTTTGCGTCGCGGCTTTATCCAACGCAGAAGGATCTATATCACATACACTGACAATTTCTGCATCATGTGTATAGGATTGAATGGCTTCAATATGATTGTTTGCAATACGCCCACAACCTACAATAGCAAAACGTATCTTTCGATCTAAGATAGGAGAACAAATATGCTTCATGATATCAAGCCCTTACTATAGAATTTGTTGTTTCTGTATACCGCCCGCGGCAATCAACGATTAATTTTGAATAGTGCTTAATCATGGAATAATCAAATTTATCATGATCAGTAGCCAACAGAACACAGTCATAATTGAGCAAATTGTCCGGATTAATCACCACGCTTGATAAATTGAAGTGATGCTCTCTCATTTGAGGAAATGAAAGGACATGTGGGTCACTATAGGAAACATATGCCCCTAATTCCTGAAGTTTTTCCATTATTACAACAGAAGGAGATTCACGCATATCATCTACATTTTTCTTATAGGCAATACCTAAAACAAGTATTTGACTTCCTGAAACAGATTTTTGTCTTTCATTGAGTGCTGAAATAATTTTTGAAACGACATAATCAGGCATCGATGCGTTAATTTCACCTGCTAATTCAATAAAGCGAGTATGTACACCAAATTCCCGAGCTTTCCAGGTTAGGTAAAAAGGATCAATTGGAATACAATGCCCTCCAAGTCCTGGCCCAGGTTGGTAGGGAACAAAACCAAAAGGTTTTGTTGCTGCAGCTCGTATTGCCTCATGTATATCAATCCCCATTTTGTCAGCCACAATCTTCATTTCATTGACAAGACCAATATTTACTGCACGATGAATGTTCTCCAGAATTTTGGTAAGTTCTGCAACACGAGTAGAGCTTACTGGGACTACTTGATCTACTATTTGACTATAAAAAGAAACTCCTACATCAAGGCAGGCAGGAGAAAAACCACCACATACTTTGGGGATGGTACGTGTGGTAAAGTTGGCATTACCTGGATCTTCGCGTTCTGGAGAAAAAACGAGGAAAAACTCTTCTCCAATTTTTAAACCACGAGATTCAACTCTTGGAGCTAATTCTTCATCTGTTGTACCCGGGTAGGTTGTACTCTCAAGGCAAAGCATTTGCCCGGCTCTAAAATAAGGAAGTAGTGAGTCAATCGTATTGGTGATAAAATGTAAATCTGGTTCGCGATATTTATTTAGAGGAGTTGGAACACAGAGGATAATAATGTCTGTTTCTATTGCGCGAGCAAAGTCGCAAGTCGCTTCAAATGTTCCTGAGTTCCTGAGTTCCTGAGTTCCTGAGTTCCTGAGTTCCTGAGTTCCTGACAAGTATGCTTTTATTCGACAGTCAGGTATATGCTCGATATAGCTTTTACCCTTGGATAAAGAAGCTACTTTTCCCTCACTTACATCAAACCCCACTACGTTGTAACCAGCTTCACAGCAACGCAGAAGTAGTGGCAGCCCTACATAGCCTAAGCCGACAATGCCTACCATAGCATTTCTTTTTTCAATCCTTTGAATTAAATCAATTTTTTGTAAATCTAACACTTCAACACAAATCCTTATAATCCATAACACATAAACTATCGATTATTTTGATAGTTTTCCATATACTATTGGCAGATGGCAGATGGCAGATGGCAGATGGCAGATGGCAGATGGCAGATGGCAGATGGCAGATGGCAGATGGCAGATGGCAGATGGCAGATGTATTATGTCATTTTTTAATAAATCTTTTAAATATATTTACCATCGTCATCTGGAAACATGATATTTCTGGTAGCCATTTTTGTCAATACTTATTTTCGCAGACTGATTGGCGCAAAGCTTCAATACCCATTCTTCCTGATTAGGGCCTAAAACAGGGAGAACATAATTAAAATTCAGGTCGGTGAAAGGTAGGTTCAATGTTAATTTATGCGTATGTGCCAGGCTTTCAAGCAAATGAGGTAAATTATTCCACCACTCCAAACCTTTTTGACCGTGCACAGAACAAATGGTTTCTTTTAGTTTGGCTAAATGATTAGGAGTCACAACTAATATCCTCATAAAAGGCAATGATCTCCTCAACACGTTCCCCATGAGGATCATCTGATAAATAAAGCAACCAGGATGCAGCCACCTTGAGCGCTTGTGCTAAAACCTTTGCCTCAAGTGGTCCGGGACTTCTTGTTCCTTGTTCCCAGTTACCAATCCTCGCTATACCAAAGCCTGTTCGTTCTGCCAGTGTCTTGATCGTCCATCCATTGGCCTTTCTCGCGTGGATGATTCGATTTCCAACTATTTTTTTGTGTTCATTTGCGTTCATTCGCTAACAGTCTTCCAAACTCTATTGACCCTGCTTTTGGGTATTTTACAATGAAATATAGTTTACACGATTCGTGTAATCAAAAGATATTAACTGAAATCGCTTGATAGTGCAAACCCTGCTTTCAAGGTTTTTAAGGATTAAATTGGATGGATTTTTTATTTATCAATTCACAGGAGTTATCTGCTTTGATGGGATTACCGCATATTCAGCAGTCAGCTTACCTGTTAGGGATTCGTCCTTATATGGATAGAAAAACCTTTCTTGTTGGCCTTAAACGGCGTATCAGCTATCAATCTTTAGCTGAAGCTTTGTATGTTGAGCCGCATCAGGGTTTTGTTCAGTCTGGTAGCCCTAGTCGCCAGCAATTGCGACGAATTGTTTGTTCTCTTGAACGCGCTGGGCTTTTGGAGATTCAGTCCTTTGATAAGAACCTTGTTTTGAAGTGTCTTTTGGCTGATTCGAGTGATTCTGTCCAAAATAAACCCGACACAAACCCGACACAGCAACCCGACACAAAGACGGTCAATGAAAAGTCATATAAATCAGAAAGATATGGTGATTTTTCTCAAAAACCCAACATAGGCGAAACTCTAAAACCCGACACACCTCATAACTCAAATAATTTGTGTGTGTATGTGCGCAACAAATTTGAAAAATTTTGGGAAAGTTATCCACAGAAGGTTAATCGATGCAATGCTTTGCTTGCCTTTGAAAAGCTGAATCCCTCTGATGCGTTATTTGAGCAAATGATCTCAGCCCTTCAAGCACAAATAGAACACCGTCAAGGCTGTATTGATGCTGGTATTTGGGTGCCTAAGTGGAAATATCCTGAAAACTGGTTGGCCCAGCTTTGCTGGCTAGAAGAAATAGAAATGGTTCAAACACAGGAGCGTCAACATGCAACAAATAAACAAAATCATCGCCGAAAGTCTGCCGCAGACGTTCACTCAGAAGCCTGCAAAGGCGTCTCATTCGATTTCGAAGACGATGAACCAAAGCAGGAAACAAGCACCAACGTCATCCAATTCGGAAAACCCGGAAGATTATGACAAACGCATGGATACTCTCTTTAGCCGATTTGCAGCAATTTATGGGCATGTGTGGATTAGCAGTTATCCAACAGCCGATTCATTGAAATTTGCTAAATATGAATGGTCTGATGCGTTGACGCGTTTTGATAACCAAGCGCTGAAACAGGCTTTAATCGATTGTCGGGAGCACAATAGATTCCCGCCAACGCTGCCTGAGTTTATTGCCTGTTGCAAAGAAAAAGTGGCACGACGACAGCTCACAACAATAGATACAAAACCGACTCAACTGGCTTCACCCAAAGTTGCTCATGAGCACCTGAAGGCGATGTTGGCTGATTTAACCCGAAAATCATAAAAGGAGAACTTTATGCTAGTACTTACTCGCCGAATTGGGGAACAAATTTACATCGATAAGGGACTGATTCAGATCAAGATTTTGTATGAACGCAATGGTCATGTCGCTGTTGGCATCAAAGCGCCCTCGCATATTGAAGTTGATAGAAAAGAGATTTTTATGCGTAAGCTGATCCGCCAGGAATTGATGACCAAGGACGGCGCAAGCTCTTAACTGTTTAGCCGGCTTTAGCGCCGGCAGGAGGTGTGTATGTTGAAATTATTCGTTGTCAGTGGTTTGTCGTTATTAAGCCTGCAATTGGATGCAGCAAATACGACTCAAATCGGGCGTTATGCCTCGGTAAAAAATCAAGCCCTAGCTGCGCAAATCAATCCTTTGAAAACCGTGCAGCAAGTGCACTTTCCCTCAACGGTACAAACCATTGGCCAAGCGGTTGAGCATTGGTTGGCTTATTCAGGCTTTCATCTGGCCGACAAGGATAAACAAAGTCCCAGCCTGCAAATGGTTTTAAAACAACCCTTACCCCAAGTTGATCGCAACCTCGGTCCGTTAACCATTAGTGACGGTTTAACAGTCTTGGTTGGTCAACAGATTTTCACCCTTAAACACGATGATTTGTTACGGGAAGTTAATTTCACTCTGATAAAAGGGAGGCAGGCATGAGAAGGTATCTTGATGCTAAATGGTTAAGTCTAATGGGATTTAATCTGATATTGGTTGTGATGGTGTGTGTGCATAAAACACCGGCTCAATCTCAAATACAAGACTTATTAAGCCTTGAAAGCAGGTTACACGCGATTGAGTCTAAACTAAATCAACCAGTCAAAGCCCCTGATTTATCGCCAATTAATCAAAACCTCCACCAACTTGGACAATTCATCCAGAAGCTAAACAATAAGGATGATCACCAATTGGGTGAGCTGTTTACTACCGGACAAGTCGCCTTGAAAAAGCAACTGGATGGTATTGCAGCATTATTAAATAAACTTGATGAGCAAAAGCATCCTGTCAAAACGCTGCCAGCCAGTGCACTGCCATTCCAAGTTCTTAGCATTGATAGCATTCAGGAAGTCAGTGTGGCATCGGTTGCCTATGATTTTAAAACGAAAGCTTTAGAGCTGGGGGATTCTCTTGCCGGCTGGACGGTTGTTCATCTGGATTTTGCCCAACAGGTGATTGAGTTTGAGAATCAAGACAAAGCCCTTGTGCGCCTGCATGTCAATACAAATGGGGTGGCGCATGGTTAAGGTGAAGGCTCTTATTCTAGGCGCATTAATAAGCCAGCAAGCACTGGCAGGTTTCACCATTCCGGGGATTATAAATCCTCAATTGCATGGTGCTGAAGATGCTTTATCTAAAGCAGGTCTGGCTGAGTTTCAGGATGATGTTGTTGATGATCACACCATTGAACTAAATGATGCCCAGCATCATGAAGCCAAAGTTTGGAATCTCACCGAGGCGGAGGGAAAACGCTATATCCAATTAATGCAAAGCCGAAGCGGTATTTATTACAAAGGGCTTCGCCTGAGTCCAATTGATATTCTGGGCTTGAATGCCAGAAACGATGCTGAGCGTGACCGTTTTGCTGAACTGGCAGCCAAGCAGGAAGCCCAAAAAGTGGCGCAGAATATTGCTTGGAATAATGCTTTTTACAATGCCTATAACAAGCTTTTTAAAGACGTTCCTGTTATTGGCGATTTTGATCCCACACCCTTTTCACCTTATGCCCACCAACCGATTGAGTTGCAACAAGGCGAAACCCTCTATTTATTTATCAAGCCTGATGACGCAGTGAAAACCATCGTCATGCAGTTGGTGGATGCCATCACACGCACACCCAACACCAGCTTGCATTTACTGTTTATTGATATGGATAACGATGCCGTCCAACTTTGGGCAAACCGTCAACAGATTCCATTGAGCTTAGTGACCAGCCAGCAAATTACCTTGAGTCAGGGTAAACAGCAGTATGACGCCTTAACCCTTAAAAAGAAACATACACCCTTGCTGTTGATTTCTCATGGCAAGTCTTCTCAGGTTGTTGATTTGGGGAGGTTTTAATGTTGCGGATTGGTCTATTAATGATATTTGCCTTCAATGCTTATTGTTTGGAAGTCATTCCATTAACCACAGTTTCAAATGATCCTTCAATGGCTTTAAATCTTAGCAGCCCAATTGGCATTCCAGCTATTAGCCAAGCATCTACTGGCAAAGTAGCTGCCAAGACAATCAACAATGCATTATTAGATACAACTATTTTTATCATTGGCGTCGATAAAGCCTCACAAGAATGGTTACAACAACATCAAAAACAACTAAAAGACATGCAAGCCATCGGCTTTATCACTAATGTCGATAATTTTGAAGTGATTGCCCAATTACAGGAACAAAGTCAGCTCCCCTTATTGCCTGTTAATGTTGATCCTCTGTTGAAACTAATCAACGAACAGCATTACCCATTGGTTATTTCTGGGGGTAAGGTATGGCAGTGAAACAATATTCCAGACAAATGACCTTGCAATTAAGTCTTGTGCTCTTGCTGGGCTGGCTCTGCTTATTGATATGGTCTGTCGCTCAATGGTTGCTGCATGATTATCATTTTGCCTTTAACGGATTATCACAGTTGGTCGATACCCAAAGACAAGCGATTACGCCGGTTTATCAAGGTTCACTGTTGGCGGCTCTCCCTTTAGATACCAATCCAGATTTCACAATTGCCAATCCTTATCTTGCCAAATTGGCAATCAACCAGTTTATCGCCGATCTAATCGAAAAAACTCAGCAGTTTATCCAGCTAATGGCACTGACCAGCCAATGTATGTTGATCAAATTAATGATCTTACTGGCAGCCATGCCTCTATTTACCCTGGCTATGGTTGCCGGACTGGTGGATGGTTTGAATCAACGCGCCATCCGCACTGCTTGTTTAGGACGTGAATCTTCTTATGTGTTTCACCGACTCAATTACTACTTCAAAAGAGGCTTGATGATTTTACTCATGGTCTGGTTGGCCATGCCCATCAGCCTGACACCGGCTTTTATGTTTATTCCAGTCAGTTTATTGCTGGCATTAATGGTGGCCATGACAGCCAGCCGATTTAAGAAATATTTATAGGGGATGCTATGAAACGATTGATATGTTTGGCCTTACTCATCACCAGTTTTACAACCCATGCCAATGATTCAAATTTGAATGAAACCTTGGTGCGCATCATCAATCAGATTAATGCGATTAAACCCTTATTGGATGAAGCCCAAGCCGAAATATCGCCCAATGCGCGTATTCAATTACATATTGAAGGCTTTAAAGATGCCGAAGGCCATTATCATGCCGGCCTTCGTGAGGACTTATTCGCCATTCGCAACGGTTTAATTGATTACATCAATCAACCTGCCATTGCCCCTCGCAAAGTAAAACCTTTAGCGCTTGATTTTGTGAGGAAACCCTAATGAGTAAAGACGAAATTGCCAGATTGTTTGCCTCAAGCTTTCAACAAGGAAGCCAAGGCGTGTCGGTTAATGTCTTTTCCAGCAGTATCCGCTTTATTGCCATTAGTCTGGTGATTATTGCGGTCATGTGGTCAATCAACCACTTCATGGGCGCAGAGGAGAAAGAACAGGATGGATTTTTACTGCGTCTTGGATCACGTCTTGTCAGGCTGGTGATTGGTCTGATGGTGTTCATTTTATTGTTAACCATTTAAGGGGATTCTATGAAAGCAATACTTCGCTCATTTTATTTAAGCGCTATCAGCGTGCTTTATGCGCCAGCTCTTTTTGCCGCTGATAGCTGGTTTCCAAAAATATCCGATGCCGACAACATTGGCGATGGTTCTAAAAATATGATGTCGGTAACGGGCAATTACGTCAAACAAGGTTTGGGGTTGCTGCTTTTTATCACGGCTGTTGTCACCTTCATTAAATTCATTACCACGGTTCAGCATGGTATTGAGGAATCGAAGAAAAATGAAGGCTCAATGGTCGCCTTTGGTACCTTTGCTGTGATGGGGATTACCTATCTTGCGATTAGCATTGCCTCTGGCTATGTCGGTTATTCCATGATTACCAAGTTCAAAATATAGGAGGTGATGTTATGAATCAGCCTTCATCGCGCCATTTATCACATGACTTTGCAGCTTGGAAAGGCTTAAGTCTGCGTGAATTATTCTGGATAGTCGTTATCACCACACCAGCCACCACCATCGTGTTCACAGTTGTTGGATGCCTTTTACGCTTTCCGATTGCCAGTGGTTGTGTGGGATTTATTGTCGGTTTCATTTTGGCGATTACCGTCTGGCCTAAATGCATTGCTCGTTTAAAAGTGGGCAAACCTTATGGCTATGTCATGAAACAGGCTATCCAGTTAATGGTGCGATTAAGGCTCAAACATTCCCCATGGATGCATTACCAAGGACGGTGGAATAAAAACAAAACTGTGGGAGTACGCGATGTTTGACTACTGGAAGAAAATCGACAACCTTCACCATCATAATCGTTTATTGCTGGCCTTTGTGGGCATTTTAATGATGATTGTGTTGGCCTTAATCATCACCTTATTTCACACCCCAAAGCGTTATGAATTCTGGTTAAGTCCGAATATGGCTGCAAATGGCGGTTTAATGAAAGCCAGTGATATTCCCAATGAATATGTCCAAGGCTTCGTGACTTCACTGATGCCGACTTTATTTAGCTGGTCTCATAATGGCAAAAACGAATTTAACCGTAACATCAAAAGCTTCCACTATTATTTCACCCCTCGCCATGAGCAGCTATTACAACAAACTTTAACCACTTACAAAAATGCGCAATTGTTCCAACGGGCTCAGGTTGCCAGCCTGTATCGGTTTATGGAACCAAAAGACATCAAAAAAATCAGCCAGAATGCTTGGGAAGTCAAGCTGGTATTGCGCATTACCCAACGCTTAAAAGATAACTCAGCCATGGTTATTGCTGACAAAGTGGTTATCTATCATTTGCGCGTGGTCAAACTTAATTTATCCCGTCTACACAATCCCTTTCAGTTGGCTTTGGATGGCTATACCCAGCCAGAGCAACGATTGAAGGATTTATTGGTACAAGCGGAGGAAACCCATGAAGACAATTAAGATTATGTTACTCAGTTTAATCATAACCAGCTCAAGCTATGCCCTGCAAGGCGAGCATCTGGTATGGGAAAAAGTACCATTAACCATAGAGCTGCCCAACAAACAAGAACGCCTGATTCAATTTCCTCAAACCATTAAAATCATCGATCAGCAGTTAAGTCCAAATCTGGAGATATTAAAAGTCAAAGGCAGTTTATACCTTAAAGCACAAGCCCCCTTTAAGCAGGCCAGAATCATTGTGCAGCTTATCCCTGATGGTGAAGTGATTATTCTGAATTTAAAAGCCGATGATCAATTTAATAATACCACACCCATTGAAATATTAACCGATGATCCAAAGCGTGAAAGTAAGGATGCTGCCAGTCACTATGAATACAATGCCATCCAATTAACACGCTTTGCTATTCAATCACTCTATGCACCTGAGCGAGTTCGTCAAATTCCCAATGGTGTTTATCGAACGCCCATGCAAACCCATAAAACCACCAATCTTTTTTATGGTGCCAGTATTGAAGCCCATCCCATTGCTTCATGGCGTGGTGGCTCGTTATATGTCACAGCAGTGGAATTAAAAAACCTTCTCGATCGCCCCATGACGTTAAAACCTTCTGGCTTAATCGGTCACTGGCAAACCGCAAGTTTTTACCCTAGTGCTCGATTGAGCCCCAGAAGCCAGCATGAAAGTACGGTGGTCTTTTTAGTATCAACCCAATCCTTTCATGAAGCCCTAACCATGCATACGAGGTTTAGCCGATGATGAAACATAGCGGAATAAAAATACTCTCAGGGTCGGTGGTTCTGGTTGTCATTTTGATTTTAGTAAATGGCCGACAAAGCACACCCGTTACAGAAACAGCAACCAATCCCAATAACTTTAACGAAGCCATTGCCAGCCAGTTTAATGACAATATTCGGGATGTATCTGCACGGTTGCAGGAAACAGAAAAAAAGCTTGAACAAATGCAGAGTGAAAATAAATCCCTGCATGAACAGTTACAGCAACCGGTTAAAGCTGAACCCAATCATGCCTTGCAAGAAGAATTATTGGCACTTAAAGAAAAGATCAGCGACTTAACTCATAGTACAGCAAAATCTTATCCCATGGGTGATGCTGTTGAAACCGTTAAAGCCCAGATCAAAGACTTGGATACGTTGCTTGATAAGCCCAACCAAGCTTTTAAAGAAAATAGTTTATGGGCTGAATCTACAGCAAAAGAAGATACACCAACATCAAAGCCATTTTATACCATCCCTGCCGGTAGTGATTTTAGCAAAGTCACTTTGTTATCAGCTTTAATTGGTGAAGTGCCGGTTGAAGGAAAATTGATGCAGCCTTTATTTCCCTTTTCCGCACTGATCAGCCGGGGCGATTTGATGACCGCTAATGGAATGCATCTACCTGATGAAATTATCGGTATGAAAATCAGTGGCTACTCCATCGGGGTAGGTTCTTTTCTCGATAACATTTCCTGCGCTCGGGCTTATGTGACCTCTGCTTTATTCGTTTTTGAAGATGGTCACTTTGTAACAGTCGGCAAAGAACAAATGAAAAGTTCCGCCGATTTAATTAATAACGACAGCATTGGTTATCTCACCACTCAATATGGAAATCCCTGTATCAAAGGCCAGTACATCAGCAACGCACCACAAGTCTTAACCTCCATGATGGTGGCTGGCGGTATTCAAGGTGCCGGCACCGCATTAGCAAAATGGCAGATGAGTTATCAAGCTGAAGGTGGCACAGCGATTGCCACACCAACGGGCAATTTAGGGCATTCTGCTGCAGGTGGCGCTTTAGGTGAAGGAAGTCAGAAAGTGTCGGACTGGTTGGAAAAACGCATTCAAGGCAGTTTTGATATGGTTTTTGTTCCAGCCAGTATCAAAGTCAAAGGTGGCTTTATTCCCAATCAATTAAGCCTTCATATCAATCAAACCATCAACATCGATACAGAACTTAACGGGAGAGTATTGGATTATGGCTACCATCAACCAAAAGAATTTGATAATGCTTTGCGCTAGTCTGAGTTTATGCGCTTGTTCAACTGCAAAGGTGACATCAGGCACCATTCCAGAACAAGGCTTAACAGTAAGCCAGTTGTATCAGCACAGCCAAAAACCTGTCCAGCCTTTGAGAGCTCAGAGGGTATCTGTAAAACAAGCCCAACCTGCTTTTAAGGCGTTGGCTAATCCAGAAATCCCAATCCATGTCTTTGCGCATGTCGCCAATATTGGCGATGAGCAGATCATCAAGCCGGCTTACACCACGCGGTTTTTCCTCTACAAACAAAACCAGTATGCCTTGGCATCTGAATTATATTAGGGGGCTTTATGAATGCATTATGGGATTGGTTACTGGGCAAGAAAAATCCTCATGCCTGTACAATAAAGACGGTTAAACAATGTTTTAGCAATACCCAACTATCTTTTGCAGACCGATTAAACATCGCCGATTTTGACGATGGGCATCAAGTCTTTTTATTGGGTGATGGTAAAAGTTTAGGCTCGGGCTTTGAACTGGGTGATATACCAGCAGAAGCAGCAGCTACCAGTCACCTGCAAGCAGTCTTTGATAAAATACGAGATACCTTTGCATCGGTTGTGCCCCTTCATGCCGTTGATCCTTGGGTGATGCAAATGTATGTGCAAGATGAATATGACCTTGAACCGGTCATGGAACATATCAGTCACTCTATCGATGAGAAAACCCTTCATAGCCCAATGACGCAGGATTATCTCCGTCGTTTAAGGGATCTGTTCCAAAAAATGTCTCGCCCGGAAGGCTTATTTATCGATCCTAAAACAGGACAACCCTTTCGAGGCAGAAGGCGACGCATTCGAGTGTTGTTTTATCGCCAGTATCATGCATTAAATCCAAGTCGGGGTGATGCACTCAAAGAACATCAAGACGTTTTAACTCAGATTGAAACCAAGCTGCGTTCACCCGGGCTGGCTTTAAAGCGGTTATCCGGCAAAGATTATTATCAATGGTGGGTACGCTGGTTTAATCCTAAAAATGCTGAGCAATTACTTAAACAGTTTCCTTATCCAAGCCCGAAACCAGCAGGATTTAATCTGGCGCAAAATATCTTATTTACCCAACCAGAAAGTGATGAACAGGGTTTTATGTTTGATGGAACGAAACATCGAGTTCTATATGTGGATGGCTTAAAAGAAGCGCCAGCGATTGGCCTCATTTCAAGAGAACGACCACAAGCCAACCCCAAACATCGATATGCATTATTAGATACGCTTCCCGAAGGCAGTATTTATACCATTCAAGTCGTTTTTGCCAATGACACCGCCCTCGATGCCCATTTAACAAAGCTTGAAAAAGGCATCGTTGGTACCAGCCTAAAACCCCAGCAAGTGCGTGATGATATCAAAACTGCCCGTAATGAATTAACCATGGGCAATCGTTTGTTCTGGGTCAATCAAGCCGTTTTTTATCGTACTGATGGTGATACAAAGGAAGTTGAGAAAAGACTACACGATATCTTTATTGAAGCCAAAATGCCTTTGATTGATTCAGCCTATGATGTGCATCCGCTTAACTCTTATCTGAACGCATTACCATTTAATTTCATTCCCCAATATGCCAGACAATATCTATGTTATGACCGGCTCATGTATGCCACTGAACTTGCAGCCTTATTACCTGTTTATGGACGTAATCAAGGTGCCAGACACTTGCCGTGCTTTACTTTTTTTAATCGTCTGGGTGAACCGGTCTTTTTTGATTTACTACACCATGAATTTGTCAGCCAAAACTCGCACTGTGCCATCTTTGCCAACTCCGGTGGTGGTAAATCAGTGTTAACTGGCTGGTTGATTCAATCTTTACTGGCTATGAAAAATGCCCGTATTGTCCTCTTTGAAATGGGTAATTCTTTTGATCGCATTTTAACCCATTGTCAAAAGCATGGCTTACAGACTAAACAATTATTACTTTCAAATCAGAAGGACAAGGCCGTTCCGCTAAATCCCTTCTGTGATGCGTACAAGGCCATCCCTGAGATTTCCGAGCAATCCTCCCTAAAAGCTGAGCAATTGATGCAATTAAAAAAAGAACAATCAACACCTGCCAGTGAAGATGAATTGCAATGCCAGAATGAAACACGCTCCTACTTAACAGAATTGGCTTTGGCCTTAAGAACCATGATCACCGAAGCCAATAATCGGGAAGAAGAAGGTTTTACATTAGCCGATGAAACGCTGTTAATTGAAATATTAGGTGATGCGATTTTAGACTCTGTTCAGAAAAAAGTACCGCAAATGCTTACCGAACATGTGCTTCAAGCCTTTGAACGACGTATAGACAAAGAACCTATCCAGCGGAAAAAAGAGCGCCTGCAAGATATGGCAGACCGGTTGAAAAGTTACGTCATCAACAGTTCTAAAGCACGTTTTTTCAATGTACCCACTGAACCCTTAGATGATTTTGATATTTTCCATATTGATATATCAGCCATTAAAGATGACCGGGGCAAACTGGCATTGGTGATGGTGTCTTTGTTACCCAGAATTCTTGCCATGGCCGAACGTACACAAAACGATTCAAGACCCATGTTTCTGATTATCGATGAAGCCCATTTGCAGTTTGAAATTGATGTCATTGTTTCTTACGCCACCTTAATCGCTAAAGTCGCTCGTAAACTTGGCCTTTGGCTGATTCCTGTTACACAAAATGTGGCTGACATGAGCTCAGCCAAAGCCACTAAGATTTTATCGTTGATTGAAACTTGGATTGCCCTTGGACTGGATGAAAATGAAATCACCAACATCAAGCAGTTTAAAACCCTGACCCCACAACAAGAAGCATTGATTCGTGATATTGACTCACAAAAAGGATTGTATGCCGAAGCCGTTTTATTAGGTTCACGATACCAAGGATTATTTCGTGTCATTCCGCCACGCTATTTATTAGCACTGTTGATGAATGAAAAAAGTGAAAAAGCTGAACGCCATTTACTGGAGAAAGAACATGATGTCCTTGAAGCTGCTGAAATCATGGCTGAAAAACTCGAACAGCCTAAAGTACCTGACGATAACCGGGCTTATTTTTATGACTAATCCAGTATTGGCTGAGGAAAGCACGAAACCACCGCATCCAATGAATAGCTTCACTATTGCAGGGCGCATCTTACAAAAAATCTTTCACAACAGCCATTATAAAATCATTGGCTCTTGTGCTTGGACGGTGAAAAAATTCCCACCAAAGATTGAGTTTACTCCAGCCGTTGAACAATTTCTGCCTGATTTGGTGATTACTGTCAGCCATAACCCAGAAGAAAACCCTTGGCTTGAAGCACGGGCATTATATGAAAACGCTGTTGCAAGAAGTGTGTATCAAAAAGCCTATCAAGCAGCGACTGGCTTTAATTTAGGCTTTGGCAATGATGCTGGGCAGAATACCAACCTTCATGGCAATGACGAGCGTACTCGTGTAGTCGATGTTATTGGCAGCCCGGCTGGATTTTATCGGTTTCCTTATTTATCGCATCGCCCTGAAACGGGTTTTGGCATGCCTTATTATCTGTCAGAGGCCGATGCCATCATGGATAGAACGGAAGCCGCTGAACTCGTTTATATGGCAACACACCCACAGTTACTCATTAATCATGACATTGGCAGCTTCACCCATATCTGGGGTTCTGAAATCCCACGCCTGATGCGTATCACCCAGCCTTATAATTATCGCGCCTCAGTGGTGGCTGCCATGCACGCGGTGGATATTGTGACCAATCAAAATTCGTTACATGTCACCAAATCCACCAGCAACAGCTGCGGACAAAACTGCATTGTCGCCAATGCCATTTTTGATCCGAATAACAGCAAGGTTATCTGGCAGGAAGTCTATCCAAACAATCGCACGATTCACCCAGGTGATCCTGATGATTTTGGTATTGAGGATGATAAAGCAGGGAATGGCAATTATGTGTTTGTGTTGTGGCGCAAGTACCGAGGTTGTGTGCAGCATCATGGCAAACTCGTGCGCTTTTTAACCTTTCCCAAAGTGGGTCAACCTCAAAAACGATAGGGGCACTTATGAAAAAAACGCTCATCATCACCCTGTTATTTCCATCTCTCGCCCTGGCTGGTGATTTTATGCCAAGCCAATCGGATTATTATTATCAATTAGGCGGTGCTTCAAATTTGTTTGTGCCTCCGATTAATAAAGATCAAACCTTACGCATTGGTGCCGATATCGATGGGCGCATGGGCTTTTCCTGTAGTGGGTTTAATCCAGTCGTATCAATTACCAATACCTTTCAGGATTTAAAAAAATCAGCGATTAATATTCCTGCCGGTGTAATAGGAAATCTTAAAGGCTCAGTGGCAGGCTATCCCCTCTATAAACTGCAACAATCCATGCCGGCTTTATACAACGTCATCCAAAATACGGCTGCCAGTGCGCAAAATGAATTTACCCTCAAGGTCAAAGATTGCCAGCAAGTCAAACAAGCTTTGGAGCAAAACCAATCGCCAGTTGAAAGCATGTTATCAGTATCCGATAGCCAAGGCTGGCTGGATGCAGCCAAACGTGCAAAAACCGATAATGTCGATGTGACCGAAACCTCAAAAAGCATTGCCAAGAAGCGTGATGAATATGGTTTACCGTGGATTGGCAATGAAAAAGGCAATGCTGGTGGTAAGTTTCAACGACCGATTAAAGTGATCAATGATGTAGTCATAGCGGGCTATAACATCCTGCTTGAACGCAAACCGCTTGATAGCACAGCTAAACCCCACGAACACACACCAATGACCCAGATATGGCCATCACCCAATGATGCTGCATTATGGGCAGTTAAAGTTTTGGGTGATATCCATGTCAGTACCAGCGATAACAAAGAAAATCATGATGCTAAGGCAGGTATAGGTTTATCAGCGCTGTTGCAAAGTTGCGCCAATGCCAATACATGCAGCCAGAATATTGCCAAAGCCTTGTGGAATCTGGTCCATGGCTCATGGGCTTTAACCGAGGACAATCTTCGTAAAGTCAGCGCTTCTAATTTACTGATTACCGATGAAATTATTCTCACCATTCAACACCTGCCCCGTGAAGAACAACTGTTGACCGTTTCAAAACTGGCTGAAGAAATCGCGGTGCAAAATATGCTGGATAAAGCGCTGATGATGCGCCGGATGTTACAGGCTGGCTTGCAGGTTCAAGAAGTACAAAATTTAAAACCCGCGCTCAACATGGTTCGTTTTGCATTGAAAAAACTGGATGACGATATTCACTCTCTGGCTTTTGAAAATGAAGTCCGCAAAAAAATGATGACAGAAACACTGGGCATGATCATGGAAATACGCCAACAAGCTCAAAGCAAAAACCTGCCCGGGCAAGATCGGGAACAACCTGCCGTGAAAAATGGTGCGGTTTATATCAACCAAGGGGCTTAATATGATTGTCTTTAACCCACTATCCTTATATACCACCTACCTTGGCTGGCAGCAATATGAAATCTTATTTAACGCCCTGTGGCAAACGGGGCTGTTATATCTGGGGTTTCTGGCCGTTGGGTATCGTTTTTTAAAAAATGTCTTGGTGCCTGCTGGAGCCTTTTTTGCTGTCGAACATGCCTTAAACCACTTTTTGTATGAACTGGCCATCACGGTTTTCATCTGCGGTATATTTGTGTATCCCTGTGTTCCTCTTGAAACCAAGGCACTGCAATTTAAGCCGTTATGCGGATTAAAATCGCCATCTTCTGCAAGCATTGGCGATACCGGTACAACCTATGATGAAGCCTTTGCCGATGTTTTGACCAAACAAGTTAAGATTCCCATTGGCTTTGCCATGATTCAAAACTTCATGTCGAGTTTTACCTATAGCCTAATGAAAGTGACTGGCTGCACCGATAGCCTACAATCCATCGAAGGCGATTTGGTATCCACGTACCTGCCACACGATGTCCGCTCTCAAGCCTTGGATTTTCACCGCCAATGTTTCATTGAAGCCAGAACGCAGTTTTATCACGATAAGCATCCAGCCAGTGAAATCGACCCTTTATTTAAACGCTTTGGTGGAGAAGAAGACTTAAGCTGGATGGGTTCAAAGATATTACAACAGCTTTATTACGCAAAAATTCATGCCAGACACCCAGTCGCAGGGTTTAGTTACAATCAAGCACCTAATCCGAATCTGCAAAAGGCACGTAATCGAGGCGACTTGGCAGAAGAACAACTGCCGGAAAATGGTTATCCCAGTTGCCAGCAATGGTGGAATAAAATTCGAACCGATTTGGTTGAAGTGGCCAACAAAGCCAGCTTCTTCAATAAGCACCTGAACTATTACGCCATGCTGGATCGCGTTCGCCAGTACAAATTGAAACACCCCAAAGCATGGAAAGCAGAGATTAGCGCGGAAGATTATGTCGCCAAAATGTTATTAAACGACAGCAAAGACATGCAGATTAATGCGGTTAAAAACATGATGGATACCAACAATGGCCAAGTGGGTAGTGCTATTACCAATAGTTTAGTCAATGTCGGTCAATGGGCTAAATCATGGACATCAACACCGTTAAAACGTGAATCGATTATGCAGACCCTGCCCGTCATGCAGGCATTTTTCATGTTCTTTCTGATTATCTTAACGCCAATCGTATTAACGCTTAGTTGCTACAGTACCAGAGCATTAGGAAGCCTATGCGCCATGTTTATCATGACCATATTTTTGCAATACCTCTGGCATCTTGTGGGATTTGTTGAACGCACTGTGCTTGATCCATTGGGTGAAAATGAAGCCATTGCAGCCATGAAAAATATGGCGGTCATGTTTTATTTTGCAGCTCCGGTGTTATTGCTGAGAATGTCCAGTCATTTTGGTGGTGAAGCAGGCACAAGCTTAATGGGAATGATTGATAGTTCGGTGCAACAAAGTGAAAGCTTAAGCCAATCGGGTATACAGGCAGCAAAGACAGGAGCAAAAATTGCTACAGGGGTGATACGATGAATCAATTAAAAGGTATCTTTTCGTTCAAAGACTTGATTGAATTCATGCATACCAATCAAGCCAGCATCGTACTTCTCACGCGCTTCATCAATACTCATATATGGCTTGCGAGGCTTATCATCTATAACGCCAACAATGGCATCCAGCACCACTGCCAACAATTGAAATACCTTTCTCATTTGGAGCTATCCCTATGCTAAAAAATTACCTACGTTCAACTATTATAGTCCTGATTCAAGCTATTTTGCCAATTTTCGCAATTCTGCTGATAATCCCTTGGTTATTCAATCATTCATCTTCACTCATGCAAGTACAACATCAACTCACAACCATGAAGCCTTGGTTTCTCATATTCCATGGCGTTTTTTATCTGGCATTTATACTGCTATGGCCTAAAATCATCCACCGTTTTCAACAGCAAACTGAGCTAAGCAGCCACCAGCTCAACATGGCCAAAAGCGCACGCTGGTATTTGCTCGCCACCTTTATCCTGATTGATTTACTGATGCTCTGGAGATAAGCATGAAAGACTACCCCATTAATAATTTATTACGTGAACCCACAGAAGCCTATTCTGCAATTACCTGCATTACCTTAGCCATATTAGCCTACACCCAACCGCATTTTTTCCTGCTTACCCAAGGCATGGCAAAATACGCAGCAATCACTCTATTCATTCCGGGGCTATTTCGTGGTTATCAGGCATTAAAAGTAAAACGCTACCACCACCGTTTACTGGCCATGCCCACCTATGCGCTATCAACCACCCAGATACCCCTATCAAAAAATTGGCTATTCATTGGCAGGGGGTTTCGCTGGCGACCAAGCCATACTCAAAAGCTGCATCAAATCAAACAAGTCAAAAATGAACGCTTCATGCAAAGGGGCAAATGCTATCAAGCAGTGCGTCGCTTTTGCCAAAACCATGAACACAGCACATTAGCCAAGTGGCTCAACATACGCTCAAAATTAAACCCATTTCGACCCGATCCACCCGTTGGCGGAAGCCCTTTCTTGCATGGTGTTGGCGAAGAAGATAAGCCCGTTTATATCCCCCAAGATGTCAGAGTCGGCCACTCCTTTGTGGTTGGCACCACAAGGGTGGGCAAAACCAGACTGGCCAGCATCCTGATCAATCAAGATATCAGAAACGGTGAAGCGGTCATTGTGGTTGATCCCAAAGGCGATCAAGAACTTGTCAGAGATATGAAAGCTGCCGCCAAAGTAGCAGGCAGATCCGATGATTTTAAAATCGTCCACCTTGGCTTCCCCGAACAATCCGCCCACTACAACCCATTAAAAAACTACGATCAAGTCAGCGAAGTCGCAACAAGAATCACCGATGCTATTGCCGCAGAAGGAGAAGGCAAACAGTTTGCCGCCTTTGCCTGGAAATACGTCAATATCGTAGCGATTTGTTTAGAAGAAATGAAACAAGCCATTAACTACCAATCCATATCGTTCTATATCAGTCGCTTGGATCAGTTATTAATGACTTACGCCGATGCCATCCTCCCCAGCTTTTACCCAGACTATCATCAACAAATCGAAGAAATCACTGAAGAACACGACAGCAAAATCGGCAAAAACAACAAAACCAAGTCGCCCATGGAGCGTCATCAAGCCGTGATTCAATACGTCAAAACCCACATCAACAAGACCATCAAAAACGGCAACATTGAATCCTTGCAAGATCAAATCCTGATAGACCTGTATGATGCTGCAATCATGGATAAACACTATTACGACAAAATCACCGCTAGTGTCGGTCCGGTATTATCAGAAATCAATAAAAGCAACGCTTCAAAAATCCTGTCATCTAACGAACAACCAGAAGATATCGAGTTGATGAACATCATCAAAAACAAAAAAATCCTATATATTGGGCTAGACAGCCTCACCAACCCCAACATCGCCCAGGCCGTGGGCAAGGCATTTTTATCCGATCTGGTATCTACTGCTGGAAAAATTTACAAGGAAACCGATGCCAATTACAAATTAAACCTGCATTGCGATGAGTTATCAGAAATCATCCAAGATTCCTTTGTGAAAATACTCAATAAAGCTGGTGGCGCTGGTTTTCAGGTGACCGCCTATGCCCAGACCATTCAAGACATGGAGGTGGCTCTGAGTTCCAGAGCTAAAGCTGATGTTTCTGAGGGCAACTTCAATACTTTGATTATGCTCCGGGTTAAAAATGAAGATACCGCCAACCTGCTAGTCAAAATCCTGCCTCAAGTGGGTGTGGTTGGTCATACGCAGGTATCTATGGTGAATGATACACCTCATG
The DNA here is from genome assembly GCF_900639915.1 of Legionella nagasakiensis. Lineage (GTDB taxonomy): Bacteria > Pseudomonadota > Gammaproteobacteria > Legionellales > Legionellaceae > Legionella_A > Legionella_A nagasakiensis. Next base: position 212,286 of record NZ_CAAAID010000004.1, on the reverse strand, counting down.
GGGATGATGGGGTTTATTTTAATACAACTAATGAGGATCGGGTGCAAACTTCTTCTGTGTCGATGATTGGGGTGGATGATATTATTTCTTTACCGAAGGGACAGGCTTTTGTTTTAGTGAGTGGCGGGGAGGTTTACAAGGTACGGATACCTTTGCCAATCAGTAAAAATTAAGAGAGGATAGATTCAGTATCATTACCGGCACTAATCAAACTCAACATAACGAGTAACATCCGCAGCACATCGAATACAATTTCCTTTAATAAGTAAATCCCCCCCATTCAGCACCACATAGGCTTGAGCAGCACTGGTAACTTTTTGACAACGACTACAATATACATTATTGAGTAGCTTCATGCGTGCATGGTTAGGAATTTTTTCCCACATGAGTAAAGCTTCTTTGGAACCAATCATTAATTGTTCTCTTGTCAATGCAGCAACAAACAGCATTTTTTATATTTTTTTCCACTATTGCAAGGGCAAGGCTCATTTCTTCCTATTTTGGGTGCGCCACGAACAACTTGAGTTGAAACCATGGATGCATGGCTATCTTCTTCAAACCACTCTGGGCTAAAAAGGCTGCCTGACGACTTGCGTTTGTTTGAATTTTTAAAACAAGGCCAGAACTCCATCTCAGCAATGGTGTCTTCAATTAATGTGTAATGATCATCGATATATTTCGGGCTTGGTCGAGACAAACATAGTTTGAAATCAGCCATATTGATAACAAATTCATCAACTTTTTGTTCTTCAAATGCTTTTTGTATCTCATCATAAAAACGCTTAGGTGCAAAATCGCAACAAACTGTTACCAAGTGGGTGATTTGTTCATCATCATCAATAAATGAAGGATGATCGAAAAGACTCGATAAATATTCTTCAACTGCGTTACTTTCTATTCTTCCGGCCTTTACAAGCACTACTAAAGCTCTTAATCCAGCTTTACGAGACCACTCATTTACTTCTATATCTTCAATAAGATTTTTAATCGAAATTAAATCACCATCATAGGTTGCGGCAATAAATCGATGTAAGTCTTCTGTTATGCAGTCGCCAATTAATGTATCAACTTCATTTTCAGGTAATCGTGCAAGCTTTATTATTAAGGGGAAAGCACTTTCCTCCTGAAATTGTGACAGCAAAAAAACAGCAAATAAATGCCCAATATAGTCATCCTCTAAATCCGCTCTGTTTTCTATAGCGTGATTTAAACAAGCTAATAATTTGGGGGTGATAGATACTTTTTGATTAATAGCAGCTGAAACAGCCTCTTTAGGGAAAGAATTTTGCAAGTACAATAGATTCTGCTCAATGTTTTCTATAGATAATTGATTTTCTGATTCTTGATTAATGTATTTAGTCATAAAGTTGAGTCTGATTTGTTAAATTTAAATTTTACTGTTCGTTTTGTGAGTATTGCTTTAAATCAAAATTACAGTTTCTGGGTGCGCATAATATAACATTTATCAAGCTGCGTCACTGCAAATCATGTGCAGTGACGCAGAACACCACCCATGATTTTACGCAGTAAAATCAACCCATTAAACGCATTTGTCCTGGCGCGCCTCATGCGATAGGACAAAATATTGCCCTTAAACCCTTGCGTAGCAAGCACCGCTTTGGTAATTTTAAATTGAGCATAACTGATGAGCTGGTGCAAATCCGGCGAAACGTTATCTGACGTCTTATGCAATGCCACTTCATTCCCTAACCTTGTGGCTGGACGTTAAGTCGGGAAACCCTTCATGGATCTTCTACCAACCGGTAGAACAAATGCGTTTGAGCATTTGCAGTCAACACCTTTCATTTTGACCACGGACTTGTGACAAGGCTGTTGCTTTGTCGTATTCATTAATCAATAAACCTAAGGAGGATAAAACCAGGAAAAAACGTTGTAATCAAATGAATCGTTAGCCATTGATCGATTGATTTGCCCCCTGTATCGAGCTTTTATGGCATCAGCCAGGTATCGCCTTTGAGTGAGCCGCTCGACCAACACTAAACCAAAGACAGGGCAAATACCGGCTGATGAGAAAACAATAATTCGGATCGGATGATGAGAAAATATTCTTTAAGACAGACCGCCAACCGATATTTAAAAATGGATCATCGGGGCAGCTTCAAGGATAAACAACATCGTGCTTTTGTCATCCACAAAATGATTGATGATCTTTTTGTGATTGGCCATGTCCCAGTGTCTTGGAAGGCATTGGAAAAGTACCACATTGAACAACTGGTTCAGCACTGGCAAAAACGCCGCATTAATCCAGCAACCATCATGCGGTATATGACCACCATTAGAAAATATCTTGCAAATATTGGCTGCCCGATTGCTGAAATTGATAACCAAAGCTTACAACTCGCGCGCGCGAAAACTCACAAAAGACAAATCGATATCCAGCCTGATATCTGGGAACACATGCATTTGCCTATACCTCGACTGATCATGGCGTTGCAAACGCAATTTGGATTGAATTTTTCCGAAGCCATTCATTTACTGCCAGATATTCATATCAAAGAGGAAAGTCTTTGGATCACTCGAGAAATCGCTTTTAATTCAGAGGATCGCATGATTCCGATTAGAAATACTGTACAAAAGGCGATTGTGGTTGAGTTATGCCAGCTGACGAATAATAAAAGCATGAGAGAAATAAACAACTACGATAGTATCAGAACGGCGTGGCGCAACGAATTAACTACCCACCATCTACCGACCAATAAATCATGGCGCTATCTCTATGCCAGATATTTGTATCAAGCACTGTGTCCCTTATTAGGCAATTATCAAACCTGCTGGGTGATACGGGATGAGATGGGCATTAAATCACGCAACACGTTATGGTTATATCTCAATGAGTAAATCAAAGCTACGCAGCGCACAATTTTCTATCAATGAAGGATTGAAACAGATCAAAGGTTACTCCCACGCAAGCCTTGCCGACATGCGCCACATGCTCAACCGTTGCGTTAAGGATCTACACGAGCTTGGATACAAAATTGGCCATATCAAAGGATTAAAACCTAAGCATGTGTATGTATTGGTTGAACATTGGAAAAAACAGGACAAGAAGCCCGCTACAATCAAAAATTACATGTCCAAACTGAGAAAACTGGCGATTTTGTTAGATAAACCAACGCTGGTAAAACCTGCTAATGATGATTACGCAATAACACGAAGAAATTATACCCCCACCCACAACAAAGCCATTTATAACCTTGATACCTCAAAATGTACTGATCCGATGCTCCGCTTATCCCTTGAAGCACAAGCATTATTCGGACTTCGCCGTGAAGAATCGATGAAAATCATCATCAGTAAAGCATGGCATGGTAACTGCCTTAAAATTAAACCTAGCTGGACGAAAGGCGGTATTGGCCGAACACTGGAAATTACCAATCAAGAGCAGCGCCAGTGGCTACAAAAGGCGTCACTACAAGTAAAGCAAGGCTATTCACTAATTCCTGATTCTAGAACTTACAAGCAACATCTCAGATGTTACCAGACCGAAACTGAACGTCTGGGTATAAAGAAATGCCACGGACTTCGCCATGCTTATGCTCAAAGACGATATTTTGAACTGTCCAAAATGTATGATCCTCAAGGCAAGGGTATGCGTTGTCCTTTGGAAGGTGGTAAGGCATATAAAGAAATGTCGCCAGCGGAGAAAAAAGTTGACCGTAAGGTTCGAGAGATACTTTCCCGGGAAATGGGTCATTCTCGTAGGGTCATAACTCGAATTTATTGTGGATAGCAGTCATGAAAAGTTCTTTTGCTATATATCAATATCATTTAATTACACCTATACCAAAACCATTGTTTCAAGCATTTAACTTGATAAAATCAAAGAAACACAACTGAGGAGTCAGTGAAATCCTGACGAAACCGCGAGGTCTTGTGATACACCATTTTTTCCCTAATTTGATGGTGGAACGTTTAGTCGGGAAACACTTCATGGATTCGTCTTACGGCTTTAAGCCTACGGAATGCGCTAGGCATATCATCTTTAATAATCAGGCAAATCAACCGACACGTCGGTGATCTTTGTTTTGCATAACCCACAGGGGATTACTTATCCCTGATGGGGCTAATCCTCTTTATTTATAAGGAGCATATCATGCAAATAACAGAAGCGGTGCAATTGGAAGTTGAGCATTTGTTGTTTGAACTCAATTGCTGTGTGAATGATCTTCAAAGCGTTCGCCTGCAAATATCTGCGGATGACATCCACCAGGCAGAACTGAGTTTGAATAAACTGGAATCGCTCATTTCCTTTGTAAAAACTTTCTCAGGTAGAAAGATCGCTTGTTAATCCCTTGAAGCAAATCATTATCCGCATAACAGAAAAGTGTCTGCTCTATGCGGCTGTTTTTCTGTTATGAGATTTTTAACCCTAACAGGAGAATATTATGACTGCATCATTGAACCGCATCCAACTGATTGGCAATTTGGGTGCTGATCCAAAAAGTATCACCGGCAAAGACGGTCAACCTTTTGTCGCCGCCACTCTGGCCACCAATGAATCGTTTAAACAAAACGATGAATGGAAAACACGGGTGGAATGGCATCAATTGGTTTTCTTTGGCAAATATACCAAAGTCGCTGAATTTTTACATAAAGGCAGCCAAGTCTTCATTGAAGGCAAACTGCGTTCTAATACATGGACTGATAAAGACGGAAATACCCGTTCTGCTATCAGTATTGTGGTTAGTAACGTTCAGTTACTTGGTCAAAATAAGACCAGTAATGACCAGGCTGTCAACAACACCGCCGAAAGCCACATGGCTCAAATGCGAGAAATGTTGAACGAAACGACAGAAGAGATACCGTTTTAATCAATCACCCAACATGGGAGCATGCTCCCATGGGGCTTGCTCTTTAAATGAATAAGGAGAAAGTCCAATGGATACCCCTCAAATCTATGTTGCATGCCTTGCATCTTATAATAACGCCATCTTGTATGGCGAGTGGATTGACGCCACACAATCAGAAAGCGATATTATGGCGGAAATCTACGAGATGCTGGAAAATAGCCCCATAGCTGGCGCAGAGGAATTTGCGCTGCATGATTATGAAGGTTTTGGTGATATTCATATCGATGAATTTACCGCGATACAGACCATTGCTGAGTATGCAAGTTTTATCCAGCAATATGGCCGCATTGGTGAAGCACTGCTATCTGATTACGAGGTATCAGAAGCTGAATCAGTGATGGATAACTGTTATCAAGGTTGCTTCGATTCAGAGGTTGATTTTGCCTGGCAATTATTTGATGAATGTTATGCGCACCAGATACCGGATAATTTGAGATATTACTTTGATTGTGAGGCTTTTGCCCGTGATCTGTTTATCAATGACTATTGTTCGGTAGATGTTAATGGCGAGACGCATGTGTTTTCAAGGTATTAAGCCCCCATGTGGGGCTTTTTTTTTAAAAAAACAATGCATGAAAAACTTAGAAATCATCAAGCGATTAAAAAGAATAACAATCGATTACATTTTCGAATCGGTACCAAAACCGGTACCAAGAATAAACTTTTGATTTGGGTTTTTGAGCTAGAAGCGTTGCTATATATGGCTCCCCGGGACGGGCTCGAACCGCCGACCTAATGATTAACAGTCATCCGCTCTACCGACTGAGCTACCGGGGAATGAGGCGGAATCTTAGATCGATTCCGCTCATGGGTCAATAGACTAAGGTGAAATTAATCTAGTTTTCTGAAAATCTTTGCAGACGATCCATGGCATCGCGCAGAATGTCCATGCTGGTGGCAAAAGAAATTCGGATACATCCTTCGCTGCCGAAGGCAGAGCCTGGGACGAGTGCCACCCCGACGTCTTGTAATAATTTGTCGGCAAACTCAATGTCGTTGACAAAGCCGCGGCGTTCAATAATCTCCTGTACGTTGGGGAAAATATAAAAAGTACCATCTGCTGGAATGACTTCAATACCTGACATGCTGTTGAGTCGTTGTACGACATAATCATGGCGTTCGTGGAAGGCTTTAACCATTTGCTTCACGGTTTCATGCCCGCCTGTTAAGGCCGCAACAGCCGCTTTTTGTGCGATGGAGCAGGGATTGGATGTGGATTGTGATTGCACGGTTTTCATTGCATTAATCAATTTTGCCGGGCCACCAGCATAACCAATCCGCCAGCCAGTCATTGCATAAGCTTTTGAGACCCCATTGAGCACAATGGTGCGCTCGTATAAGTCGGGACAAGCGTCTAAAATATTAACAAAAGGTTGTGACCAGAGAATATGTTCATACATGTCATCGGTGGCGATTAATACTTGCGGATGTTGTTTAAGCACTTCGCCCAAGGCTTGTAATTCAGCATAGGAATAGGCTATTCCGGAGGGGTTGGAAGGACTGTTGATGAAGAATAATTTGGTTTTAGGCGTGATGGCTGCGGCTAATTGCTCGGCTGTAATTTTGTAGCGTTGTGAGGAGGGGGCGGAAATGATCACAGGTTTAGCACCTGCCAGCAATACCATGTCTGGATAAGAGACCCAGTAAGGTGCTGGAATTAAAACTTCATCTTCGTCGTTAAGAAACGCTTGGCATAGATTATAGATGCTTTGTTTGCCTCCAGTAGAAACAAGAATCTGATTCAACTGATAATCCAGGCCGTTGTCATTTTTAAATTTATTTTTTATGGCTTGTTTTAAATCCGCAATGCCATCTACGGCTGTGTATTTGGTAAAGCCAGACTCAATAGCGGCAATGGCGGCTTGTTTAATATGATCTGGGGTATCAAAGTCAGGTTCGCCTGTGCCCAAGCCAATGACGTCAAGACCTTGCGCTTTCATTTGCGTCGCTTTAGCAGCGACCGCCAATGTGGGCGATGGTTTGACTTGCTGTATTCTGTCTGCCAGTACAATATCCATCAGTAAACTCCTATGATATAGTTCATATTATGAAGAAAGTATTTAAAATTTACGCAAACTACCAACCCGCAGGGGATCAGCCTGCGGCCATTGCTTCCTTGGTTGATGGCATTGAGTCCGGGCTAGCGCGCCAAATTCTTTTAGGTGTAACCGGTTCAGGTAAAACCTACACCATTGCACACGTGATTCAGGCTTTGCAACGGCCAACATTAATCATGGCGCCCAATAAAACGTTGGCGGCCCAATTATATGGCGAATTTAAAGCATTTTTCCCCGATAATGCGGTGGAATATTTTGTTTCTTATTATGATTATTATCAACCTGAAGCCTATGTCCCTGCTTCGGATACATTCATTGAAAAAGATGCTTCCATTAATGAACACATTGAACAAATGCGTCTTTCAGCCACCAAAGCACTCATTGAACGCAAGGATGCCATCATTGTCGCCACGGTTTCCGCGATTTATGGCTTGGGCGATCCGGATTCATACTTGCGTATGGTATTACATCTTTCCCGCAAAGAACAATGTGATCAGCGTAAAATTTTAAGACGGCTTGCAGAAATGCAATACATTCGCAGTCCTCAAACCTTAGAACGAGGGCAATTTCGGGTGCATGGAGATGTGATTGATGTATTTCCCGCTGATGCGGAAAAAGATGCTGTGCGCATTGAGTTATTTGATGATGAAATCGACAGCATTGCAACGTTTGACCCATTAACGGGTGAAATTTTGCAGCGCTTGCCGCGTATTACTATTTTCCCCAAAACACATTATGTCACGCCGCGTGAACGCATTTTGCAAACCATTGAGTGGGTCAAGGAAGAATTGCAACAACGCCTGACAGAATTAAATGCGCAAAACAAATTGCTAGAAGCACAACGATTACAACAACGAACCAATTTTGATATTGAAATGATGTTGGAGTTGGGATATTGCTCTGGCATTGAAAATTATTCTCGCTATTTATCTGGAAGACAAGTTGGTGAGCCGCCACCGACATTATTTGATTATTTACCGGTGGATTCTTTGCTCATTCTCGATGAATCGCATGTTACAGTACCGCAGATTGGCGGGATGTATCGTGGCGATCGTGCACGTAAGGAAACTCTTGTTCAGTATGGATTCAGATTGCCATCTGCCTTGGATAATCGTCCATTACGTTTTGAAGAATTTAGTGAACGCTCCCCACAAACCATTTATGTGTCGGCAACGCCTGGGCCTTATGAGCAGGAGCACTCGGACAATGTGGCAGAGCAGGTCGTACGGCCCACGGGCCTTATCGACCCACACGTTGAAGTTCGTCCTATTGTCAATCAAATTGATGATCTATTGTCAGAGATTCGTTATGTCGTTGCTGGTGGCGAGCGCGTTCTGGTCACGACGTTGACCAAACGAATGGCGGAAGATTTGACGGATTATTTAAATGAACACAGCATTAAAGTGCGGTATTTGCATGCGGATATTGATACTGTCGAGCGGGTAGAAATCATTCGTGAGTTGCGTCTTGGCGAGATTGATGTGTTGGTGGGAATTAATTTGCTGCGAGAGGGATTGGATATGCCAGAAGTTGCTCTTGTAGCTATTCTTGATGCCGATAAAGAAGGTTTTTTACGCTCGGATCGCTCTTTGGTTCAAACCATCGGCCGGGCCGCACGCAATATTCATGGTCGGGCAATTCTTTACGCAGATAAGATAACAGGCTCAATGAAACGGGCGCTTGATGAAACGGAACGCAGGCGTAACAAGCAGATTGCTTTTAACTTAAAACATGGCATCACGCCCAAAGGAATTCGAAAATCGGTGACTGATATCCTGGAAAGCTCACATTCTTATGCTCGTAGAAGTAAGGTAAAAGAAACGAGGATGGTCTATGAGGGGTTATCACCAGAACAATTAGCTAAACAACTTAGTATTTTGGAAAAACAAATGTATGCTCATGCAAAAAATATGGAGTTTGAACAAGCGGCAAAAATACGAGATGAAATATTGGTATTAAAAAATCAGCTGAAGTAGTAACAGTATTTTAGGTAATAGATAAATTTTGTCCGTCTAACTCTCTTTCTTTATCTTTGACTATATTATCAATTTTTATTTTAGAAGTGGTATCTAATGAAAAAAGCCTGGTTGTTAACCCTTGTCCTTTTGACAGTATTTCATAAGCGGTGCTTTTTTTGAAATCAGCTACAAAATGATCGAGTGTTTTTCTATCTGTTATTTCAGATAGTTTTTTTTCAAAGTCACTAATAATCTGATGCTTCAATGCATCTCCTTTTAATGATTGATATTTTGCCTTGAAATTTGCAAAGTCAGATCCTTGTACTGTGAACATGTGGTAGCGATTTGTAGGCGGTGGTGCAGTTTGTTGCATTTGAGTTTCTACTCGTTCCTCTCTTTGCTCTCTTATTCGTTCTTCTCTTCTTTCTTCCGCAGCATCTGCAATCGCTTGTTTTCGCCACAGTCCTCTATGAAATTTTTCAAGACCTAATTCTACAACTTTTTTACCCTCTGGTGCCTCTTCAGCATATGAGCTTAGTTCACGCATTCGAGCATCGGTTAAAGGGCCTTTTGTTTGATTCAGTCCATCCAAGAATGAGAAGATAGCGGTCTGCCCAATTAACTCATCCCTATCAGGGGAAGCCATTATTGCGCTTCCTTGCCCATAACTCTCCTCACTAAAATAGCCACTTTTTAAATCGCCATACGGATCCCTCGCTTTATCCATATCAAATGTAACGCCTTCAAATTTGTCTGGAAAATAGAATTGACATCTTTGAACATAGCTAGCAGCCATTGCCTTAAATGTGCCGCCACCAGGCGTTGGATTATATAAAGCCCATACATCAGGCAAGATGACAGTCACTCCATCGTACCTTTTTGCAGCTTCTTCTGTAATTCTTGGGAACCATACGTCTTTAGGTTGATTATTAATTAAATGTTCAACGGAATCGATGGATGTTGTCGTATCCAAAAAATACCCTCCATATTCTTCTAGTATGGCGGCTGATAGAATGTCTTTTTGAGAGGCATATGCATTATGTTCCCCTAATAATTCAACAGTTGTTTCTAAGTTTTCTATTTCTTTTTTGGTTAAATGTTTAGCATTTTTATAAAGATCTTCTATGGGCTTAAGCGTAATGTCTGGATCTAGTAAACCTGCTTCTTTGATTCCTTCAATGAGTGCTTCTGGAACCCACATTATTATTTCTTGATCCTGAGGGTTAGGAGAATCTGGCGTTCTTTCTTTAACATCTTTTATATATTTTCTTAACTGTTGGGCCAAGGTATTTGGACCATCTTTAAAAGAATCTTCATGTTTACCTGTAGGCAAACGTCCCATCCAGATGTAGTGGAATTTATTAGTTGGCATATAATTGTCTCATTAATATCACTTGGAAGATGATTATTTTTTATATCAATTGGTTTTATTTTACATCAAAAGGTTATTTTTTTCAAAATAAGATATTAAATTGAATATTATGTTTTATTTATGACATAAAAAAATCTGATAATTAGCCTGGAGAGAAAAGTAAGCTTTAATGTTTTTTTTCTATTTTGTCTCAAAAAACATTAATCATTTGATTGTTCTAGTTTTTGCTTGTGTGTTATAGGGCAGCTTATATGGTTGAACATAAAGGCATTATCATTTAATGTGCTTAGTTCAATGGATTGATAGACGCCTGAATAAAATAAACACCTGCGCTTTTTGCTTTAATTTATTTCATAGTGGTATTATAATGAACTAAATATTGTATCTTTGCTTTCAAACTGTAAGGAATATCACTCATGCCTCAAACAATTATTCATGTGCCTCATGCGGAAGATTTTAATGCTTTGTATGATGAGCATAAACATGAGGAGAATGTAAGATTTGAGTTTTCCCCAACTAGCCCAGTAACGAATAAAATGAAAGCGCTCTGCGAGAGCCTTGCTATGGAAAATTCAATCAAAAGTCTTTGTTTAGACTTCACCAATCATACTCTAAGTGAACAGGATATTTCTGAGCTAGCCATGTTTTTACAGTCCGCTAATTGCCCAGCTTCTATAAATCTCATATTAACCAAAACCTCTCTTAGCGCGAGTTCATTAGAGGTTTTGGCGAGCACAATTGCCAGCGGATGTAGAGCTTCTGAAGTTAAATTAGGATTGAGTAGTAACAGGCTTGGGAATGATGGGGCTATGGTGCTTGCCAGTGCTTTACAGTCAGAACATGGCCCATCAAAAGTGTCTCTAAACTTAGCAAATAATAATATTTCAGATAAGGGTTTCATTGCATTTGCAGATGCGCTTTGCTTGCCAAGCAGTACTAAAAAGTTATCGCTAAATTTATTATTTAATCCAACTACCAAGGCTGGCTCTACCGCGTTAATTAGGGGCATGAAATGTGGTGCAACAAGGGATGGTTTAAGCATTATGTACGAGTTTAGTAAACATGGAACAGGTGTTATCTGTAGTTTAGCCGATGCGCTAAAGTCTAATGAGTGTCCAGAAGAATTATCATTACAATTTGGCGTTAAACATCTTACAACTGTAGAAATCAGTATCTTATTTGAGGCTTTAAAAACAATGGATTGTCCTACTCGGCTTGAGTTGGATTTAAGTGAACAGGGATTAAAAGACGATGGCTTTGCTATTATTTTAGATGCTTTAGAAAGCATGCCTGAGAGCTTGAAAATGAAGCTTTATTTGGTTTTCAACGCAATTAAAGAAGCTGGAGCCCAAAAATTATCAGATGTTATTCGTGCAAATAAAATCCATTCTGAAGTTTATATGGATTTAACAGAAAATACTTTTGGTGGTGAAGCTGGGGTACGTAAAATTCACGATGCAATTGTGAGAAATCCTCGAATTTTAGATTATTTGTCAATAGAAGGACCAACCCGAGGTATAAGTGAGCTTTGTCGAAGTATTCGTGCACATCGTCCAGTAGAGATGCCCGATGACTCTCATACAACAGGATGCACTGTCTCGTAATATCAGAGAGAGATGCTCACGACGGCTGAGATGACAAAAGGCCAGATTAAAAAGGTCGCCCAAAAACTAGATTTGAAGTAGAAGGTTTGGTTTCAAGCGTCCTATGGCGGTTTCCATGGTGTCGTCTCGATCCAGCAATTACTTTTCTTGGACAGGTGAAGCTGGATAAGAATTAAATTCTTTTACCAATTAAGGTTCACAATTAGACTCTCGCCCTCTCTGCGGATAAGCAGTCAGGGCGAGCATATTATAGCCAATAAACAAATACGAATAGAAATAGCCAAACAACATCAACAAAGTGCCAATACCAGGCTGCTGCTTCAAAACCGAAATGCCTTTCCGGGGTGAAATGACCACGAAGAGAACGCAAAAGAATGACAATAAGAATGATCGTACCGATGGTTACGTGCAAGCCATGGAAACCAGTCAACATGAAGAAGGTTGTGCCGTAGATTCCTGCATCCAAGGTCAAATTCATCTCCGTATAAGCGTCATAATATTCATGGGCTTGTAACGTCAAAAAGAGTATTCCAAGTGCTATAGTACATATTAAACCGATGTCTAATTGACGGCGTTTATTGAGCTTTAATGCCCAATGAGCCCATGTGATGGTTACTCCAGAAGACAGCAGGATTAACGTGTTGATGGCGGCGAGCCCCCAAGCCCCCATCCCTTCGTGTGCTCCAACAAAAATCTGATTATTCGGGTTATTCAGTAATGGCCAGGTTGCTTTGAAATCAGGCCACAAAGTAAAATGCGTGATCGGATGGACTTCTCCACCCAGCATCGGTACGGTCCAGTAGCGCGAGAAGAATAAAGCCCCGAAAAATGCACCGAAGAAACAAACTTCAGAGAAAATAAACCAGCACATCCCCCAACGAAATGAGCGGTCAACTTGCATGTCATAAAGACCTTTTTCGCTCTCATAGATAACCTGGCCAAACCAGCCAAACATCATAAAAAACAATATAAACAGGCCAAGAAAAAATATATAAGGCCCATACCAATCGGCGTGCAGCCAGGAAGCCGCCCCAACCAACATGGTAGTCAGGCCGACTGAACCAACTAACGGCCAATGGCTCGGCTTGGGGACATAATAGGTGCCGTGGTCTCCCATAGTATTTGATTCTCCTGTTTTTTTAAAATTTTAGTTAAAAATCATCATCTATTAGTTACATCAAACAAGGTATAAGCCAGAGTAATTGTTTTAACATTAGCTGGCAAATCAGTATCAATATGAAATAACAATGGCATATCCATTGCCTCATGGCCATTTAGAGTTTGCTGCGTAAAACAAAAGCATTCTGTTTTTTTTAAGTATTTAGCAGCAATACCCGGTGTGACACTCGGGATTGCCTGTACAGTCATTGTGTGACTTGTTTTATTTTCCGCATAAAATGACAATTTGGCAATTTCACCGGGATGGATGCGCAATTTGCGTGTTTTAGGATAAAAATCCCAGGGTATACCACTGTTATTTGTTGCTACAAATTCCACCAGTACATCTCTTTCTTTAGCAACATGGGTGTTTGCATCATAAGAAACTGCTTCAGGGTTTATTTTGCCATTAATATTTAGCGCCTTACATAAGCTATTGTAAATGGGCACTAATGCAAAACCAAAACCAAACATTCCTAGGACGATGGCTGTTAAAATCATTAAAAGTTTAGAGTGGCTTTTCGCTGCCATTCATATTCTCAATGAATTTCCGGCGGTGTGGTAAAACTATGATATGGTGGCGGAGATGATAATGTCCACTCCAAGCCATGAGCCCCTTCCCACACTTGTGCATCTACTTTTTTCCCATGCCCTTTTACGGTTCGAATCACGTTATATAAAAACAGCAGTTGTGAAAATCCGAATACAAAGGCGCCAATGGAAGCAATCATATTGAAGTTAGTAAATTGCAAAGCATAATCAGGAATACGGCGCGGCATGCCGGCAAGGCCCAAAAAATGCATTGGGAAAAAGAGAACATTGACCGAGATGACGGATAACCAAAAATGCCATTTCCCAAGCCGCTCATTGTACATATGCCCTGTCCATTTGGGCAACCAGTAATAGATGGCTGACATGAGAGCAAATATCACACCGGGGACAAGCACATAATGGAAATGACCAACGACGAAATAGGTGTCCTGATATTGATAATCGGCGGGAACCAAGGAAAGCATCAAACCCGTAAAACCACCGATGGTAAATAGAAAAACAAATGCAACGGCAAAAAGCATTGGTGTTTCAAAGGTCATAGAGCCTTTAAACATGGTTCCAACCCAGTTAAATACTTTGATTCCTGTTGGAACAGCAATTAACATGGTCGCGTACATGAAAAATAATTCAGCACCTAATGGTATCCCTGTCGTAAACATATGATGCGCCCAAACGAGAAAGGATAAGAGGGCGATGCTGACCGTGGCATAAACCATAAAATGATAGCCAAACAGTGGCTTACGGCTGAAGGTAGGAATCACTTCCGATACAACGCCAAAGGCTGGTAATACAAGAACATACACTTCAGGATGACCAAAAAACCAAAATACATGTTGGAAGAGAATTGGATCGCCACCACCTGCGGCTTCAAAGAAACTGGTACCGAAATGACGATCGGCGAGCATCATGGTGACTGCTCCTGCTAATACTGGCATGATGGCAATTAATAAAAATGCCGTAATGAGCCAGGTCCATACAAACATTGGCAATCGCATCATGGTCATGCCTGGCGCACGCAAGTTTAGAATGGTTGCAATGATGTTAATGGAACCCATGATGGAAGATAATCCCATCATATGCACGGAAAAGATCATAAAATCGGTGCTTGGAGGGGCATAGCGGGTAGATAATGGTGCATACATGGTCCAGCCAAAGTTTGGTCCACCACCATTATGGAAAAGCGTTGAGCCTAGAAGAGCAAATGCAAATGGAAGGATCCAGAAACTCCAGTTATTCAATCGTGGCAGTGCCATATCTGGTGCGCCAATCATCATTGGAATCTGCCAGTTAGCTAAACCGGTGAAGGCTGGCATAACAACACCGAACAGCATGATTAGACCATGTAATGTGGTCATTTGATTGAAAAAATTAGGATCAACAAAAAGATGACCAGGCTTAAATAATTCGGCGCGAATGAGCAAGGCCATGCCGCCGCCAACAAAAAAGCTCAAAAAAGCCAGCCAGAGATATAAGGTACCTATGTCTTTATGGTTGGTTGTAAATAACCAGCGTTTGATAAAGCCAATCACTCCTTTGCCTTGCACTGGGCCATGTTCAGCGTGTTCGATTTCATGTACGAATGCTTGGCTCATCGTAAACCTCCAGCTTGAGCTTTTTTCACCATTTTAGGTTGTTGGTTATTGCCTTGCCGAACTTCTGCAACATCGGCTGGCTGAATTTCATCATCCGTGTTATTCCCCCATGCATTTCGTTCATAGGTAACGACTGCTGCAGTTTCTTCGTCGGTAAATTGATCGCGATAAGGTTGCATGGCGGTTCCTGCAACACCGTTAAGAACGATGTCAATATGTCTTGATATGGGCTTGCCAACGGCGACTGAGCTTCCCTTTAGTGGCGGGAACATAGGCGGTAGGCCCGTGCCGTCTGCTTTATGGCAGGCCGAACAAATCAAGTCGTATTTTTCTTTACCTAACTTCATTAATTCAGCGCGAGTCAGAGTTTTTTGCTCGGTGGGTTTGTCTTCTGTAGCAGCGTACTTGTCTTCGATTTTTGTTTGGGCGGCTACCCATTGAGCAAATTCTTCCTCACTAACGGCTCGAACAACAATAGGCATGAAGCCGTGATTAATACCGCATAATTCGGCACATTGTCCCCGATAAACCCCGGGTTTTTCAATACGAGCCCAAGCTTCGTGCATGAATCCAGGAATTGCATCGCGTTTTACACCGAGTTCAGGAACCCACCAAGAATGAACAACATCATTGGACGTGACTAAAAAGCGAATCTTTTTGTGGATTGGCACAACGACAGGCTTATCAACTTCCAATAAGTACCATTCTCCTTTCGGTTCTTTATTCTCAATCTGTGCATAAGGGGTTGAGAGATTACTGAAATAACTGATGCCTTGATCTAAATATTGATATTGCCATTTCCATTGATGTCCAACCACTTTAATGGTCACATCGGATTCATTGCTGTCTTCTAAGCGTATCAAGACTTTAGTTGCAGGGATCGCAAGTCCTACCAGAATTAAAAAGGGAATAATTGTCCAGACAATTTCTAATCGAGTATTGTCATGGAAGCTGGCCGCTTCATATCCTTTTGATTTACGGTGATGAATCAGCGCATAAAACATGACGCCGAAGACCACAATGCCGATGATTGCACAAATGGCTATGGCCACCATATGCAAGTCATACATATCGTGGCTTAAGGGGGTTACTCCTTTATGCATATTCATCTGCCAGCGATCAGGAGTGGCTGACACAGATTGTGTCACCATTGCAGCGCAAAGCAAGATTACTGTGTTGCAGACGTTTAACCTCTTTAACATTCCCGCCCCTCTTTTAAATAATAATTATTCTTTTTTTTACCACAATGAGTAATTGCCTTCTGTTTTGGACTGGCTGACGATGTATTTAATCGCGTCTATCACTTCACCTGTGGTACAGTGCTTACAGCCACCATTCACAGGATGTTTTTTACCCATGACGGTGTTTTCAATCAACACATCCATATTTTGTGCAATGAGTGGTTTCCACATCTCTTTATCGCCAATTTTAGGCGCACCAAGCTTGCCTTCATTGTGGCATACTGCGCAGTTTTCCTCATAAATGACTTTACCATTAGCAGGAAATTTAGCTGGACCACCTGATTTAAGATCTATCCATTGAGAACGTGATAATGATTTATTCAAAAGATAATCCACAGCAGCAATGACATCGTTATCAGAACAAGTGACACAAGCACCACGCGGGGGCATGCTGTTGTAGCCATGAATTGCATGACGATACAGGCCAGTTAGACCACTGTTTTTAAGGCGCATGTACCAGCCGGCACCATTTCCAATCAGGGGAGCACCCATTTTTCCGTCTTGATGGCAAATAATACAAGTGTTCACGTACACCTGCTTACCACGCTTTAACGTTGGTTGCTTATCTGAAGGGGGTACGCCTAACGGTTCTTCGCTCACAACGGTTTTTAAATAAGTGGCAATGGCTAATTGATCATCTTCTGTCAGGTAACTTAAACTATTATGATTGACTTCAGCCATGGGTCCTGCTACGGGGCCTGCCATATTAATCAATTCCCCTTTAATAAATACATCCGCTACATCGTAGCGATTTGCAGAGCGCAAACCAAATTGAGTGATGTTCGGTGCCCAGTAACCATCAACAAACCCTCCGGTTAGATAAAAACGCTGTTTTGGTGAGCCTAAAATATTTAAGGGCGTGTGGCACATGCTGCAATGACCAAGACCATCGACAATGTATTTGCCACGATTCCAGGCTGGAGAATGCTCTGGATCATATTCATATTGTTTGTTCGGGTAGAAAAACAGTAAATTCCAGCCCCACATTCCAAGGCTTGCCCCTGGCATATTGAAAGGAAACGGCTGACGTTTGTTTTCCAGCTCAACTGGAGGAATACTCATAAAATAAGCATAAAGCGCCCGTGCATCATCATCCGTAATATTTGCAAAATAAACGTAAGGAAATACGGGAAAGTAATTACGTCCTTTCGGATCTCGCCCTTTTTTTAGAGCACGAATAAAATCTTTTTCGGTCCAATTTCCAATTCCAGTTTTTTTATCTGGGGTGATGTTAAGACTGTAAATGGTGCCAAAAGGCGTTGCAATGGGTAGCCCTCCAGCGTAAGCAGGTGTTCCACCTTTGACGTTTGTATGACAGGAAATACAATCACCAAGTTTTGCTAAATATTCACCGCGTTTAATTAATTGCTCTTTTTCACCGGATGCGGGTGCCGTAGGAGGATACTTTGGATAAAATCCGTCGATCAAGGGGTCAACCCATCTAAAGCCATTTTCTTTGCTGCCATTGTTATTATTGTCAGCAGCCTGTAGTGGTGTGCAAACTGCCAATAGTGTGGCTAACATACAGGCGATTGTGTTGTTTTTCAACAAAGAGCCCACGCTCCCTCCTTAAACTCAATATTTTGGATAATCATTGGCAGGATAAACAAATTTGGCATTTTATACTGCTGTGCCGGTAACTTGCAATGTTGTTATGACGTTATGGAATAAGTGATAACAGTTATTAGGCTAACTGTAAATAAATATTAAAGGTGGGCGGCCTTTTTTTATTCCAAAATCACACAATATGTGTGATAATGCGACAATTGATTTTTAATGCATTAAGATATCATGCCGGTTTATTTTAATGGGCTGATCCTGGGCTTATCTCTTATCATGGCACTGGGCCCACAAAATATTTTTCTAATTCGCCAAGGGGCGTTACGTCGTCACGCCGTGTTATCTGCGGTTATTTGTTTTTTTTGCGATTGCATTCTGGTAACGGCGAGTGTTGCTGGCTTACAACAACTTTTGGAGTTACACCCCAATTTTCGTTTGTGGATGGCCTGGTTTGGCGCGGCGTTTTTATTGTATTATGGTGGACGCGCTTTGCAACAAGCCTTTCGTCGTCGAACTGAGGTCATGCATTCTGAGCATCAGCTTATGAGTCGATGGCAAATCATTATCCTTGCTTTGGGATTTAGTTTATTAAACCCTCATGCGATCATTGATTCATTGATTTTAATAGGTGGCGGCAGTAGCCAGTTTCCTGAGCATCCTCACTTATTTTTAATGGGGGTGATCACGTCAAGTTTATTGTGGTTCACTGTCCTGACATTCACGGCATATTACTTCGCCCATAGCTTAACTCGAGAGGTCGTTTGGCGCCGTGTTGAGTTTTTTAGTGGGGTTTTGATGCTTTTTCTGGCCATAAAATTGTTAAATAGCCAGATATAGGTTCGTTGCTTTCATAGTAGAAAGGGCCAATCAGTGTGTCGCCAATTGACCCAGTGGAATGACACATAGCAAGTCCAACCTCGCAGCGAAAATATCGCATAATTTGTTTGCAGTTGTCAAATGAAATTGGGCTGTGGGCAAGGTAACGCATCTAATTGTTGAGCACAAAAACCCACTCTTTTGACTGATTTATGTGCATAAAACAAAAAATATAGGCATTTTGATTTTAAGTCGCGCTGTCAGATGCGTTTACCCTGTGGTTGTTGTTTTTTGGTTGAATGCGTTAGACTTTCTTTTTTTATGTAGAATTTTTAAATGATAAACTATGTTTTATAGCAATGAAGTTCGAGATACTCGTGCGCTATTTTTTTCAAGTTGGAAAAAATATAAAGAAAAACAATCATTGCTTCCTTTGGAAAAGCAAATTGCTGCAATTATCATAGAGCACCCTGAGTATCATTCATTCCTTGAGGAGGGGATGCTTAATGAGACACCTTATTTCCCTGAAATAGGACAAACAAATCCTTTCTTGCATATGGGATTGCATTTAGCCGTGCGCGATCAAATTGCCACGAACAGACCGGTTGGAATAGCAGTCATTTATAAAACCTTATTAAAACGACACGGCGATCCTCTTGTCGTAGAACATATGCTTATGGATCATTTGGCAGAATGTTTATGGCTGGCACAGCGTTATCAAACCACGCCAGATGAAAAAAAATACCTGAGGGCATGCCAACAATTAACTAACAAAAATAATTTTAAATCTTGTAGTTAGCCTCTTGACGATTGTTAAATTCGATTTATAGTAATTAGACCTTTGCTAAAATTAATGGAGCTAATCGTGAAAAAGGTAATTGCTATGTTGGCTGTTTTGTTTGGCGTTTCAATGTTTGCTCACGCTGATATGAATCAAACGGATACGCAGCAGGCGCCTGCGGCAAATAATGTGGCACCTGATAATGCTGCCGGTAATAATGATCAAAACACACAACAATCAACTGATGATGAAAACAGTGATGAAGATGAAGGCAGTGGTGATGAAGGTGATCCTTCCTATGACCCAAATCCTGAAGGTGATGACAGTAATGATTCAGGAACACCTGCTGCACATCAATCATAGACTGATGTAACTATTCTCTGCCAGCCCTAATTTATTAGGGCTTTTTTATGACTGATTTACATCACCACGTGGGTCTAATTCCAATAAAATGGGTGAGGTTTGTGGCATGGACATGAAAGGTTCTTCCTGGGGAATATCGGCTTTTTGAGCTTTACGGATAATAAATAACGGGATAGAAAAAGCGCAAATACTGATAAAATAAATAAAAAGCCCATAGCTACCAAAGAATTGCATAAAAACAGGCGCAATAAATGGGCCAATCATGGCGCCAATGCTATATGCCAATAAGAGACTTTGTGTTCCGGCGACAATATCGGCGGTATCTAAAGCATCGCAAGCTTGTGTGATGCTGATGGGGTATAGTGTAAAGGTTAATCCGCCAACCAAGGCCATCAAACTGAAAAACAACCATGTTATTTCAGGATTAATAAAGATAACAGCTAATGAGATGAATATGGTTGCAAGTGAAATAATAATGAGCATTAGCCGTCGTTCGAAAACATCAGATAGTTTCCCAACAGGATATTGCAGCATCATTCCGCCAACGATGATTGCAAACATATACTTAGCGACTTCCGCTCTGGAGTGAAATAAGTGACTTAAAAAAGTCGGCATTAATCCATAGATTCCTCCCATGATCAGTCCCGAGCTAAAACATCCTAAAAGGCCCGATGCTGATTGATTAAGCAATTTTTTCAAGCCCAGGGTTGAGGGCTCATCATATTGTGGCGATTGCACATACGTCATGGATAATGGAATAATTGACAATGAGCAGGTCATCGAGGCGACGGCAAATAGCAGCATGGTTTGCGGGTCACCAAGGTTTAAAATAAATTGTCCGAGGCTTTGAGCTCCATAAAAAGTAATCATGTATAAAGCTAATATTTGACCTCGGTTATTATGCGTGCTTTTACACAATAGCCAGCTTTCGATAACTACAAACAACCCAGCACTAACAAAACCAGCGATAAAACGCAAAATCAACCACAACCAAATACTATAAAACACACCGTGCAATAAACAGACAACAGCCAATGTGGATGAGAAAACGGAGTAAGCGCGAATATGACCAACACGGGTGATAAAACGTTCGATGCGAAATGACCCGAAGATAACACCTGCATAAAAAATGCCTGTCATAGCGCCGATGGTTATGGTAGAAGCACCGTTAAGGGTCATGACTAATGCTAATAGCGTGGAAAAAAAACCGGCACCTAAGATGAATATAAAAAGACTTAACAGGGGTGCAAATGTTTCAGCAATAACAAGCAGCATGGCAATGGAGTATGCACATTCAATTTGATGATTAGATGATCCTATCAAATGTGGAACATGAATGCGAAGAACATTGATTGATTCAACTATACGCTTTTTCCATGATTATCGGTTAAGATAGACGATGTATTTATTCAAAGAAACCAGTCATGAGCAAACAGCAGAAAAAAACCCACTTTGGATTTCAATCCGTTCCCTGGGAGGAAAAAGAAAAGAAAGTTGGGGCAGTGTTTCATTCTGTGGCAAGACGTTATGATTTAATGAACGACTTGATGTCCATCGGAATTCACCGCTTATGGAAATATTTTACAGTGGAATTAAGCCGTGTTCATCCAGGCCAAATTGTTCTTGATTTAGCGGGGGGAAGCGGTGATTTGACCCGTCTTTTAAGCAAAAAAGTGGGTAATACTGGCCAGGTCGTTTTGGCTGATATCAATTCAGCAATGCTCGCGGTTGGTCGTGAACGTCTGTTTGATGAGGGATTGCTGACTAATTTAAGGTTTGTACAGGCTAACGCACAGAGCTTACCTTTTGCTGACAGTAGTTTTCATTGCATTACCATTGCGTTTGGATTGCGAAACGTCACTGATAAAGAGGAGGCGCTTCGCTCAATGTTCAGGGTATGTAAACCTGGCGGGAAAATCATGATTTTAGAGTTCTCTACGCCGGTTTTACCAGGATTAAGACCGTTTTATGATTGGTATTCATTTAATATATTGCCTAAAATTGGGAAGTTATTTGCACAAGATTCTGAAAGTTATCAGTATTTAGCAGAATCAATTCGCATGCATCCTTCACAAGAAGACTTAAAAATCCTTATTGAACGGGCTGGATTTGAAGATTGTCATTATTATAATTTGACGGGTGGGATTGTGGCGCTCCACATTGCCTATAAATATTAAGCTGGGTGTGAGTAAAATTAAAGCGACTAAATAGTACTGTACTGATGACAAGTGAAGACGTAAGAGAGCGATATGATTAAAGAATTGACGATAAAGACCTTACAGAAAGCAATTAACCACGCGTTATCGCTTGATGAGACCAGTATGCCCAAATTACAGGCTTTGCAGGGTAAGGTATTAGAGATAGTCATTGCACCATTAAACGTTCGCTTTTTTATCTATTTTTCTCAAGGTGAATTGCAGTTACTCCCTGAATACAATGGTCATATCGATACAGTAATCCACAGCAGCCCACTTGGGTTAATTCGTTTAAGCTTGTTGCCTGCTTCAAAGGTTCGCTCCTTATTTAATGATCAAATTAAGGTGTCGGGTGATGTTGAATTAGGCCACCAGATCAAAAAATTATTTGATGAGTTGGATATTGATTGGGAGGGGCATCTTGCACAATTTACTGGCGATGTGGTTGCCTATCAAGTGGGTTCGTTTTTTCGGCAAGGCTTTGCCCTAAAGGAACGCACCACAGCATCCTTACGTCAGAATATGACTGAATATTTGCAAGAAGAATTACGCATTCTGCCACCGCGAGAAGAGATAGAGGATTTTTTCAAGGACATTGATGAACTGTCCTTGCGTGTTGAGCGTCTGGCGGCCCATATCAATCACTTACGGGCCCGCTATGAAACCGATTAAGCAATTACTGCGATTACTGCACATTAACTATATTTTGGCAAAGAATGGTCTTGATCAAGTGATTGTGAGCATCCGTCTTTTTGCGCCGCTTCGTTTTGTTGTGTATTTGAATCCATGGAATTGGTTTCGCAGGGAAAAACTATCGCGTGGTGAGGCTCTGCGAAGGACTTTAGAAGAATTAGGACCTATTTTTGTCAAATTCGGACAAGCCTTATCAACCAGACCCGATATTCTGCCTGTGGATATTGCTTTGGAGTTATGTAAATTACAAGACAAGGTACCACCTTTTGCCAGCGAAAAAGTCTTAGCGATTATTGAGAAAGCGTTTGGCCAGTCTGCATTCGAAGTGTTTGCTGAATTTGATGAGCAAGTGCTCGCGTCTGCTTCCATCGCGCAAGTCCATGCGGCCACTTTGAAAAGCGGGGAAGATGTTGTTGTAAAAATTTTGCGTCCGGGCATTAAAAAAATAATTGCACAGGATTTAAGTATTTTACATACCATCGCTAATCTGGCCGACCGATACTGGCCTGAAAGTAAACGATTTAAGCCGCGAGAAATTGTCAGAGAATTTGAGCACAATTTAATAGATGAGTTAAATCTGCAACGTGAAGCGGCTAACGCGGGGCAATTACGGCGTAACTTTCATAATTCTCCATTACTTTATATTCCTGAAGTGTATTGGGATTATGTTCGCGATAACGTCATGGTTATGGAACGTATCTATGGCATTCCTGTTACCGATATTGCAACCTTGAAAAATTACGGCGTGAACATCAAAAAGCTTGCCGAGCGAGGGCTTGAGATTTTCTTCACGCAGGTTTTTCGCGACTGTTTTTTTCATGCAGACATGCATCCAGGAAATATATTTGTCTCATTCACTAATCCGCATGATCCGCAATATATTTGCATTGATTTTGGCATTATTGGTACGTTGAATGATAGTGATAAGCGCTATTTAGCAGAAAACTTGTTGGCTTTTTTTAATCGTGATTATCGACGAGTTGCACAATTACATGTTGAATCCGGTTGGGTCGCAAGAAATACTCGTGTTCATGAATTTGAAAGTGCTATTCGTATGGTGTGTGAGCCAATTTTTGAAAAACCATTAAAAGACATTTCTTTTGCATTGGTTATCCTGCAGTTGTTTCAGGTTGCTCGTCGTTTTCAAATGGAGGTGCAACCGCAGCTGGTATTGCTGCAGAAAACACTGCTGGCGATAGAAGGTTTGGGACGTCAACTGTATCCAGAGCTTGATCTATGGTTAACGGCGAAGCCTTTTCTTGAAAAATGGCTTCGTGAACAATTAGGTCCTAAAGCCTTACTCAAACATCTGCGTGAAAATCTTCCTTTTTTTGTTGAACAATTACCTCACCTGCCGCGGTTGTTAAACGATGTATTATTATTAAGCAAGGAACAGAAAATGATGGATGTTGAGGCTCTGATGTCTGATGAGTCAGGGGTAAAAACACGTGATACCTGGAATAGACGTCTTGGAAGTGCTTTTTTCATGGTCATGGTTATTTTTAGCGGTATGAGTTATCTTAATGTGCTTGATCATAAGAAATTAGCAATGATTGCTTTAGGTACAGCGATAGTTGGTGGATTAACCTTCTTGATGCGACGCTAAAAAAGTTTATGAGGAGTTCCTATGGGAATAAGCGGAATCAGTCCATTGTCATTATTATTAATCTTTTTGATTGTTATTGTTTTATTCGGAACCAATAAAATTAAAAACATAGGATCAGATTTGGGAGCAGCCATTAAAAGTTTTCGTCGTGCGTTGAATGAGGAAGAGGATAAGAAACCATGAGTTTTGGGGAGTTATTGCTTATTGTGTTTGTTGCACTTTTAGTGTTCGGTCCTTCCAAGCTGCCTATGCTTGCTAAGCATCTGGCAAAACTGGTTCGTGTTCTGAATCATTACCAAAAGGAACTGTCCCAGTTTTGGCAGTCCCAACTCAAGGAACACCAATTGCAAGAAAATCTGAAAAAAGCACAACAAGCGGATTTGGCCTATAAGTCGCACAATACAGATTCGGAAAAAATTGAGCCGCGCCTCTGAGGACTTGCTGCGCAAACGCTTGACTGTGTGCCGTTTAAGTTTGTGGCATTAAGGCATTTTGGGTTGTAAAAAAACAGTAAGCAAAATGCCCATTTCATATAGAAGACAAAGCGGAATGGCCAACATCACTTGTGAAAAAACATCCGGCGGCGTCAAGAGCATTCCTACCGTAAATGCGGCAACAATAACATAAGGTCTGATGGTTTTTAATGTGGCGACTTGCAGCAATTGCAGGCGTACCAGGAGCAAACATAATAAGGGAACCTGAAAAGAGAGCCCAAAAATGAATAGCATGCGGGTAATAAAATCCACAGCATAAGCCATATCCGGCAGAAAGCGCACCTCAGCAGGCATGGCGGTGACAAAAAACTGCAGCATAAGCGGTAAGACAATATAAAAGCAAAATAAAACGCCAATCATAAAAAGCAGCAAGCTGATGGTTATCAACATGCGTAAATTTTGGCGCTCATGATGATAAAGACCTGGTGCAACAAATCCCCAGACTTGATACAGCGCAAAAGGCGTCGTAGCCAACAATGCCGCATCGGCTGCCAAGCGCAGTGGCGTTATCAAGGGAGACGTTATCTGGGTGGCAATTAATCCATTATGTCCTGGCAACGCCTTTAGTAAAGGGGACACCACCCAGTGAAATAAATCATGGGCGCTAAAAAAAAATAGAATAAACAAGGCCAGAAAAGCCGATGCGATATGCAAAAGGCGGCGTCGAAGTTCAATGAGATGATTTAACATAAACGTCCTGATTATGTAATTCAAGAGATAATGTCACGAATTCAATATAAAACAATAAGTTTGGAGCCAACATTTCCGCTTTTCCTTCAAAAAAATACTTCAACTTTATAGCCAGTTATCTTACTCTATACAGGAGTAATTCCCATGTAAATTGCATAGCACTTATGGGAGTTATTGCAAACATTGTATTAACTCCTCCCCTTATTAAGGGAGGCTGGGAGGGATTTCTTACATGGCAATCAATGCATTATAATTTCTCGTAACTTGATCGTGTGAGTTGATTAATAAAAGAATTTTCTTTTTAAAAGATTTCCTTATATATCCTTCCTAACTTTCCTTAATAAAGGGAGGAATAATTTTTGATTTATCCAACAAAGCTGCGCTTATGGGCAACGGGATTCTGCTAGCATAGCCGGGTACCAATGATAATAAGGAATTCTCTAATTCATGGCTAAACTGTTTCGCGAAAAAAGCCTCGAACGTTTAAATGACCCTGAGCGGCTGGATCAAATTTTTCGTATTGTCTCTCCTTTAAACTGGGTGATTCTTGCCGTATTGCTCACGTTGTTAATTGCCGGATTAATATGGGGATTTTTTGGCAGTATTGCTACACGGGTGCATGGAAATGGTATTTTGGTCAGCCGTGGCCAGCAGATTTATGATGCGGTGTCTCAGACGGAAGGGCGAATTGCAGCGATTTTGGTGCGTGTGGGCGATACGGTGAAGAAAGGCCAACCAGTCGCCCAACTGGAGCTACCGGTACAGGAATTAGAACTGACTAATAAAAAAGAAGAACTTGCGGGGTTAAAGAACCAGCTCGAAGAGTTAAATCAATTCGTTGCCAAGGATTTACACCTGTTGCGTGAGCAGAATAAAGAATTGCAGGAAAATTGGCAAAAGGACTTACAAAATGCCAATCTGCATCTTAAATTTTTACAAGAAGCTATTGAAGCGCGTGAAAAACTGGTGGGGCGTGGGACTATTAGCCGTCAGGAAATGGCAGATTTGAAAAGCCGCTATTATAAAGAATTGCAGGAAAGGGATGCCATTGCCAACAAGATGACGCAGAATAAAATTGAAACCCAACGCCATATAGAACAAAACCAGGAGCGCTTGCGCCAATTGCGTAATACCATATTACGTACTGCCCATGAATACGTGGCCATGAAGCGCCGCATACAAGTGACAAGCACGGTGAAAAGTCCTGTCGCGGGTATTGTCATTGAAGTCATTGGCAAGCCGGGGCATATTGTCAAGCATGGAGAAATTCTGGTTGACATTGAAGGATTTGCTGAAATCATCGATGCTGCAATCTATGTTCCTGCGGCCGAAGGCAAAAACATCCGCCAGGGCATGGTGGCCCATGTTGTACCTACCACAGTAAAAAAACAGGAGTATGGCAGCATTATTGGCAGGGTGGTTTTTGTGTCGCGCTTTCCCAGCAGTGAGGCAGGCATGATGGGAGTACTTGCCAATGAGCAGCTGGTGCGCGATTTTGCGAAAACCGGACCGCAGCTTTTTGCCCGCGTTGATTTGGTTGAAGCCAATACACCCAGTGGTTACCAATGGACGTCTTCCCGGGGGCCTGATCTTGAAATCAGCAATGGTACATTGTGTACCGTGGAAGTCACGACAAAAACCCAGGCTCCGATTACGCTTATTATCCCGGCATTGAAACATTTATTAGGCGTTGATTAAAATCATGTTGGTGAATTTATTTTCAACTCGAATCAAAACCCCAACTCGGCTGCAAATGGAAGCTGTGGAATGTGGTGCGGTTGCGCTGGGGATTATTCTGTCTTATCACGGACGCTGGTTGCCTCTGGATGTCTTGCGCAGCGACTGCGGTGTGTCGCGTGATGGTAGCCGTGCTGATAATATTTATCGGGCGGCAGAGAAACACGGCATGAAAGTCAGCGCTTACAGCTTAGAGCTGCAAGAAGTGAAAAATTATTATTTACCGGCAATTATTCACTGGGAGTTTAATCATTTTGTGGTGTTGGAAGCGGTAACGGATAAGTATGTCTATATTAATGATCCAGCTAACGGCGCCAGAAAATTAACCTGGAGTGAATTTGATGATGGATTCACGGGCATCTTTCTGGAGTTAAAGCCCGATAAGAACTTTCAAAAATACGGACAAAAACCACGTATATTGCCGGGTTTACTGCGACGGTTGCGCCATTCTAAATCTGCGGTTTGCTTTGTGATCCTGACGACATTGGCTCTGGCTGTTCCTGGCATTGCTATCCCGGGGATCACCAAAATTTTCATTGATAATGTGCTGGTGCAGCAGATGCAAGGATGGTTGCGGCCAGTATTGATTGGCCTATTACTTGCCGCAATATTCCAAGGTATATTGACCTGGCTGCAGCAATCCTTACTGATGCGTCTTGAAATTAAGCTATCGGTTGTGAATGCTTCTGAATTTTTCTGGCATTTGCTGCGTCTGCCCATGGCTTTTTTTTCTCAGCGCTATATAGGCGATATTCAGCAGCGCCTGCAATCCAGTGATGCAGTAGCTAAACTTGTCTCACAGCAATTTGGAACGAATGCCGTCAATGTTTTATTGACACTGATTTACCTGATTGTGCTGCTGCTGTTAAGTGTTCCTTTGGCCATCATCGCCGTACTTTTGACGTCCTTAAACGCGGTGGTCTTAATGCTTATTAACAAAAAGAGGGCAGATGAAAGTCATCGTCAAACCAAAGCCATGAATAAAATGATGAGTACGGCCATCAGTGGCTTACAAATGATTGAAACTTATAAAGCATCCGGTGCTGAAACTGACTTTTTTAGAAAATTTTCCGGACAACATGCCAATTATCTTCAGGCCGAACAACGTCTGGGCATTGTTCGCGATACTATTTCAGTTATTCCCAATGTGTTGAGTCTTTTAGGGAATACGGCCATTTTAGGCTTTGGCGGGTGGCTGGTTATTCAAGGGAAGATGACCATTGGAACGGTGATTGGTTTTCAGATGCTCTATGGTAATTTTAATCAACCAATCAGCAACTTGGTGATGATGGCAGGAATGCTTCAGGAAACCATTGCTGATTTGTTCCGGATTGACGATGTGGTGAGCCATAAGGAAGCCGCGCGCTATCATCCGATTAAAAAATCGCTTGTTTCCTCTAGCGATAAATTGATCGGACATGTGAAATTTGACGATGTAACCTTTGGCTACAGCCCATTGGCTGAGCCTTTATTAACTAATTTTTGCCTTGAAATTAGGCCTGGAAGACGTGTTGCATTGGTAGGTGGTTCAGGCAGTGGAAAATCGACCATTGGGAAACTTCTGGCTGGCCATTATGAGGCCTGGTCAGGGCAAATTTCAATTGATGGTGTTGTTTTGGCAAAGATACCCAATGAAGTACGCACCCGCTCCATTGCCAGTGTTGATCAGGAAATGCAGTTTTTTGAAGCTAGTTTGAAAGATAATCTTACTTTATGGGATCCCATCTTCAGTGATGAAGACATTCACACTGCCTGCCGGATGGCATTAATTCATGAAACCATTGCCGAACAGCGGGCAGAAGGCTATGAAAGCATCATTAAGGAAGGTGGAAGCAATTTTAGTGGTGGTCAACGTCAGCGTCTGGAAATTGCTCGTGCGCTCTTACAAAAGCCCAGTGTATTGATATTGGATGAAGCGACATCCGCACTGGATCCCAAAATGGAGCAAATCATTGATAATAATATCCGCTTTCTTGGATGTACTGTATTAGTGATTTCGCATCGACTGAGCACTATTCGTGACTGTGATGAAATTATTGTTTTGGATAGAGGACAGGTGGTTGAAAGAGGCACCCATAAGCAATTAATGGCAAAACAGGGAATGTATAGCCAACTTCTGGCAACTGAGGCATAAAGATGACGATGAGAGATGCAGCCAAAGAAAAAATTCATATGATTGATTTAGGCGAATTGAGTTGTCATAGCATTTCCCATCATTATCGTATTCTGGAAGGGATTGTGGATTTGTTTTTATCGCCTGTTCAGGGAAAAGATAAAGGCAAGCGCTATCCTGTAGGCCGGCTTGGTGTTGGAGGAATTGTGGTGGGTTTGCAGGAGGCGCTTTCGGAGCCGACTTGGGCATTGATAGCAAGCGGGACCCCGGATGCAATTCTGCAAGCCATGAGCTGGGAAGAGGTGGCGCAAGCTATAGAAGATGAAACCAAGCAGGAGGCAATCTTGCAAGCATTGTCCATCTGGAAGCAGCAATTTATTGCCTATTTGAACATTCATAAAATAAAAGATAACGAAGAGGCTAACCTGCGGGAAAGTATTGACGCGAAATATATACAAACACGTGTCTTAAATTTTTATCGCACGATTTATCCGCAATTGCTCAAAGCAACTCGTCTTGATGATCTTAAAGAGTTGCAGCATGCCAAAAATTTAAAAAAAATTGAAGAAGAGGCGCTTAAACGCAGCTATCAAGATATGCTGTCTATTTTGGGTGAAATCCCGGTCATTCATAAATCATCGGCGCAAGATACTCTGACTCCTTGTATGGCTCATGTGGCGGAATTTTATGAAATGATCATTCCTGAACACCATGCTATCCGCAATTTAGAGGATGTGACGCAAGCCACCGGCATCCAATTTAGAGAAATTAATTTGAGCGGAGAATGGTGGCGTACTGCAACTAGCCCGCTGTTGCTGCAATCCAGAGATGAGAAATATTTTTGCATTGCGTTGCCTCGTCGTGGCGGTTATGAATTAATTGACCCAGCAAATCAGGTGCGCGAGCGACTCATTGCCGAAAAAGCAAAAATGTTTAAAGCGATTGCCTGGCAGGCTTACCGCCCTTTGCCACAGAAAAAGCTGGATTTAAGAAGCATTGTGCCGTTTTCCTTTTGGGGCGCGAAACTGGATTTGCTGCGCTTAGGAATCGTGGGCTCTTTGGCGGCTCTGCTTAGTTTGGCTACTCCTTGGTTTACTGGTTATATTTTTGATTATGTCGTACCTAATGGAGAAAAAGGGCAATTATTGCAAATTCTACTGGCCTTGGTGGTCGCGGCGTTTGCTGCCGGACTATTTGAATTGGTGCGGGCGATTTCCGTGCTGCGTTTAAGTGGGAAAATGAATCTCAATCTTGAGATAGGCATCTGGGATCGCTTAATCCGACTTCCTGTAGGGTTTTTTAAGCAATTTACTACCGGAGAGCTAACCATTCGAGCTATGGCCGCTAGCGGCATGCGCCATGTGATAGCCGGCGTGGCAATTTCTTCTATATTAAGCGGCGTTTTTTCGCTATTTAGCTTTATTTTGTTATTTTATTATGATGTGAAGCTTGCGCTCATCGCCACGGGTGGGACGTTGCTTTTATGTGGCTTCACCATCGTTGTGAGTCTTCGCCAGTTTTCATATTATAAAGTCATGCAAGACAAGCTCGCCAAACTTTCCGGAATGGTGGTACAGCTATTAACCGGCATTGCCAAAATCCAGGCTGGCGGTAAGGAGAAAATGGCATTTGCCCAATGGGCAAACCGTAATACTGCTATTAAATCAGAAGGTTACCATGCCAATTGGCTAAATGCGACACTTGCAACGTTTAATGTCGTATGGTTGCCACTGTTGTCGTTGTTGATTTTTGCCTACATCAGTAGGCTCGAGGAGCAGTTGAGCTTAGGCTCCTTTTTGGCTTTTAACGCCGCATTAGGACAATTTACTGCGGGAATGGTGGGTTTGACCAATGCTTTTAGTGCAGTCATTCAGAGCATTCCTATGCTTAAGCAGATGATGCCTATTATTGAGCGTTTACCTGAAGTGCATAGTGGTAAGACGGATCCGGGCGAATTAAGTGGTAAAATTGAAGTCAATGATTTGGTGTTTCGTTATGCCCAGGAAGGCCCCATGATTCTAAAAGGCGTTTCATTTATTGCCGAGGCAGGCCAATATATTGCAATTACGGGGCCATCGGGGTCGGGGAAATCCACTTTATTTCGCTTGCTTCTGGGATTTGAACAAGCGTTACAAGGCAGTATTTTTTTTGATGAACATGATATGGCACAATTAAATCCGCAACGGGTACGGCAACAGTGTGGTGTGGTTTTACAAAACAGCATGCTAATGCCTGGTAGTCTTTTTGAAAATATTGTAGGCTCGGCGCCGCTTACCCTGCAAGATGCAATGCAGGCGGCAGAACGTGCCGGTATGCGCGCAGATATTGAAGCCATGCCAATGGGAATGCATACTATGGTTTCTGAGCGTGGAGGAACCTTGTCTGGCGGGCAAAGACAGCGAGTTTTGATTGCAAGAGCTTTGGCCAGAAATCCTAAAATTCTCTTTTTTGATGAAGCAACCAGTGCACTGGATAATCGCACTCAAAGTATTGTGATTCGCAGTTTGGAAGCCTTGGCTGTTACCCGTATTGTTATTGCTCACCGCCTAACCACTATTCAAAAAGCTGATTTAATCCTGGTCATGGACAATGGTGAGCTTGTGCAACAGGGAACTTATTCGCAGTTGATGTCAAGCCCTGGGTTATTTAAACAAATGGCTGAAAGGCAACTGGCCGAGGAATGAGTACTATGCATCATCGTCCGCGCAAGCGTTTTGGTCAAAATTTTTTGCAAAGTCCGCAAATCATTGCGGCCATTTTACAGGCTTTTAATCCGAAACCCGATGATCGAGTCGTGGAGATAGGTCCTGGACAAGGTGCTTTAACACGTCCTCTTTTGAAGCATTTGCATGCGCTCACAGCGATTGAAATCGATAAAGATTTACAAGCGCAATTGCAGACGATGCCGGAGGCGTCGAGAAAATTGCGCCTGATTGATGCCGATGCATTAATGGTTGATTATAGTCAATTTGGTGATTCGCTTAGGTTAATTGGCAATTTACCTTATAATATCTCCACGCCGTTACTCCTCCATTTGCTGCATTACACGGAACATATTCAAGATATGCATTTTATGTTGCAAAAAGAAGTGGTGGAACGTTTGGCTGCCTCCCCTGGCACCAAAGATTATGGGCGTTTAACCGTCATGGTGCAATATTATTGCGAGGTAGAGCATTTGTTTAATGTGCCTGCTGACGTATTTTATCCCAAGCCCAAGGTTGAGTCGGCTGTTTTGCGTCTTACCCCGTATCAGACTTCGCCTTATCCTTTTATTCATTTTTCTCTCCTTGAGCGTTTGCTGGCGCAGGCATTTGCCATGCGACGGAAAACCTTAGCAAATAACTTAAAACCGCTCATCAGTCCCTCTGAAATAAGTGCGCTCGGCATTAATTCAACATTAAGACCTGAGCAAATCTCTATTGCCGAGTATGTTCAAATAGCGAAATTTGTTGCCAAATAGTGTATACTTCGCTCGGACAGAAAATAAGAATCTGTCTTCATAGTCTACTATTTCGGCCTAAATTCGTTGATTTTATGCGGCCCACTGCTCATACTTAATAGGTATGCTCCGCTGCGATCCTCTAAACTCAACGCATTTCGTCTCACCCGAACGACTCTGAAGACAGGTTCTAAATAACTCGCTTTAAAAAGTATAATAATAGGGATAATGGGTAAGGTATTTTTAAGGTCAGGAGGTTACCTTGTTTCACCGTTATAGTAAAAAAGCAAAGTCGACCAGTTCCAAGCCATTAAAAGATTTAACTGCAATTGAATCACCGGCACAGCTGTTGGCTGACAGTAAAAGACAAGAATTACTTGAGAAGATTGAATTATCGAGTGGGCTCGAACCGTCACGTTTTGAGCTGCTTTGTGCACCTTTAATTCATAATTTGATTAACCATTGTCAACGTTTACCTGAAACTTCAAATAGCTATTACGCTTTGCCTGCTGGCATACTCGATCATGCTTTAAATCGTACGGAGGCGGCACTACATCTTTTTAGAGAATATGTATTGCAAGAAGGCACAGAATTATCTGAAGAGCAAAAATTATGGACGTATGCTTTATTTTCTGCAGGTATGTTGCAGGGCATTGGGAAATTGCAAAGTAATTATAGCGTCGAATTATTTGACTTAAATGGACAGCAATTAAAGACTTGGAATCCATTGCTGGAAAGCATGTCATCGGTTGGCAGATATTATCATTTTGAATTTCAAAAAGAGCCTGAAGAGGAGCTGCGTCGTCGTTTAAATTTACTGTTGGGGCGAGCGTTAATGCCGACCTCTGGGTTTTCCTGGATAGCTGGTAATCCACAAGTATTGGCTGTATGGCTTGCGCTTCTTAATGAAGATTGGCAATCTGCGGGTACGTTGGGTGCGATTTTGATTCGTGCGGATGCCATTGCGATTCAGCGATACTTCAGTGAGTTTTTAATTCGAAATATGGCTGGCCGTGGAGGTCGAGGGAATCGAATTTCGACGTTTATTGATTCGACGCCAGAGTCATTGATTGAAAAAGAGCGATTGATTGGCATGGAGTTTATCAAGTGGTTAACAACGGCCTTGGAAAAAGGCCAGATCATGATCAATAAAGCCCCGTTATTTATGGTTCCCGGCGGTATGTTGATGTGTGCAGATATATTTAAATACTTCATACGCGAGCATCCTGAGTTTAAAAACTGGCAAGCCATACAAAAAGGTTTTTTATCATTGGGGTTGCACCGTATGGCTGCTGATGGTCAGGTTATTTCTCGCTTTGAACAAGCCAAAAACCAACAAATGGTCAGTGGCATCGTTGTTTCAGACTATGCGATTGTTTTACCGAATCAAGTCAAGGTTCATAATTTAAATACGGGAAAAATAACCGAACAATCTGCCACTGAATTAGTTAATATGGCGCAGCACAGCAGCCATTTTACGCAAAAACAGGCTGGGATAACCTCGGAGCCACTTCGTCACTTGGCTTCCAATGGCCAATGGCAAGTTGTGAACGCTTCTGCAGCCTTAGTGAAGCTTGGAAATAAACATAATGGCTGATTATGTTATTGGCGATGTGCAAGGTTGCTATGATCCTTTACAGCGTTTACTTGAACGGGTGGATTTTGATGAACGTAAGGATAGGCTTTGGTTCGTAGGGGATTTGGTTAATCGTGGACCCCAATCACTCGCCGTATTGCGTTTTATTAAACAATTACCCCAAAAATCACGAATTACACTCGGCAATCATGATCTACATCTTTTGAATCGGCTGTTTTGCAAAAATACCCAAGTTAATTCGGATGATACATTGCGAGAAATCATAGAAGCACCTGAACGTGATGAGTTGGGACATTGGCTGCGTAAGCAAGACATTTTAATTTATGATAAAGCGTTGAATATTGTGATGTGTCATGCTGGCATTGCACCGATGTGGACTTTGTCGCAGGCAATGCAATTGGCAGAAGAGGTGGAATATGCCTTACGTGGTGATTATTATGAGGAATTTTTATCCCATATGTATGGTAACGAGCCAGACTTATGGTCTGCGAATTTAAGTGGTACAACAAGATTACGAGTTATTTGTAATTATTTTACTCGCATGCGATTTTGTGATGAACAAGGACGCTTATGCTTTAACTATAAAGGCACTGTGAGTAATGCACCGAAGAATCTTTATCCTTGGTATGCGGTTCCCCAGCGCCATGAAATTTCAGCGGATATTGTCTTTGGTCATTGGGCAGCTTTGCTGGGTCAATGCCCTCATCCTAGGATTTATGCGATTGACACAGGTTGTCTTTGGGGAGGGCAGTTAACGGCGCTGCGCTTGCAAGACAGACAGTGTTTTGCGGTGCCAGGATTGGTAGGAAATGAATGAATTGGAAAGCTGTCACTAAGATTTGCTGGATGACCAGTGCATTTTTCTTTAATGGCGAAGCAATTTCTGCATGTGATTCGGCAAATCCAGGTGTGCCTGAAACATCCTTGTTTCGTTGGGTCAATGATCCGGCCTCTGAAATGCAGCGAATTATGGTTGCTGAGGAGCGTTTGGATAAAGCAATCAAGAATCCGGAATATATGCTGGAACATTGGATAGAATTGCCGACCTCTCCAAAACCACGGTCAACCAAAACACAATTTTTAAGTCTCAGAGAAGCAATTTTATTAGCCCTGCGCTACAATCCCAATATTCAGAATGCAGAACTTGATCGGATTATTCAGCGCTATCAGTTGCGTTTAGCGGAAAATCAGTTCGAAGTGCAGTATGCTCTGGCAGGAAGCGCGCAGATTGAAAAAAGCCATTACAGTGGTGTTGGCAGTGCAACGACAAAAAGTTCAATACTGACGCCCGAAATAGACTTAAAAACCAAACTAGGCACCGATTTATCGTTGAAAATGGATAATAATGTTGCGGCAACCGGTAATTATAATCCTTTACTTAATTTTTCTATTTCTCAACCACTGCTGCGAGGATTTGGCAAAGCGGTTAACGAAGCTGGATTGCTGAATGCCCAAGATAATGAATGGTTAAATAAACTAAATCTGCAGCAGTCCATTATTGATCAGATCACTCAGGTGATTACCAGCTATCGTGCGTTAATTTTAAGCGGTAATAATTTGCAAAACGAACGGCGGCAATTGGAAGAAGCTAAAAAAACCTATGAAATTAATGAAAAGAAAATAAAAGCAGGGCAACTTGAACCGACGGCAAATATTCAGCAATCATACCAAGTTGAGTCGTTAAATTTGATGGTGGAGCAAGCAGAAAATGATTTTATAAATGCTTCTCAAGAGTTACTGCAAACCATTGGACTTGATCCGGCATTGAAATTAGCCGTTCCTAGTGATGTTTCTTTAGGAAAAATTATCATCCCTGATGTTGAAGAATCCATTGAAACAGCTTTAAATCACAATACCCAGTATTTAGCGCTAAAAATGGCGCTTCGTGCTGATGAAAGAGCATACATCGTTGCCAAAAATCAGCAATTGTGGCAATTGAATCTGAATGCTAATGTGCAAACCGGAACTTTGAATAGCGTGGACAGTAACGGTCGGGGTCTTTTGGGCATTTACAATGGCCGTAATACCATTGAATCGGCGGGCGTAACGCTGACGATTCCTATTAATGATCTTGGCCGTCGCGATCAGTTAATTACCGCCAAAGTCAAACTGGAAAAAGATCGTTTAAATTTAATTGCAGCTAAACGTGCCCTGATAACGAACATTAAAAACACCATCAACAATATACAAAGCCAAGCGAAACGTTATGAATTGGCCATGAGACAAGTTAAATTAGCTGCACAATCTTATGCTTTGGAGAAGAAAAAACAACAGGCCGGTATTGCAAGCTCGTTGGATGTTAACAATACCCAGAATCAATTATTACAAGCACAGAATGGACTCATCAATGCAAAAATAGCTTATTTGAATCAGGTCTCTGCATTGCAGCGCATGTTGGGAACGACGCTAGAAGACTGGCAAATAAAACTTAGATATTGCGGATAAAAATGAGAATGACTCAGGTAAAAAGAAAATCTAGAAGATATGTGGTCGATATGATTGGCAAACTAGCTGTCTTGATATTTTGTTCATGCATTGTTGTGGCTTGCAGCAAGCCTTCGACCAATAAAAATACTACAAAAGTGTATCAGGTGAAAGCGGAAAATATCCATAAAACGTTACATTTTACCGGGATCATGCAGCCATTGAAGGAAAACACACTGACTAGCCCGGTGGATGCGGTTATAGAAGTTATGCATTATCACTATGGTCAGAACGTTAAAAAAAACGAGGTGGTATTTACGCTAAATTCTCCCGAACTGCAAAAACAATATAATGAAATATTGACGGATTATTTGAAAGCAAAAGATACGTATACGGTGGCACAAGCCAAATTTGTGGGAACGGAAGATTTATGGCAGGCGGGGCTTCTTTCCAAAAATAATTATCTTAGTGAAAGATCCAGCCTAAATAATGCGCGTGTGACGCTGATGCAGGCAACACGTAAGTTATCGGAAATGCTTGAGAAGATGGATGATGGCACAGGGCAGAATCTTTCGTCTTTAAGTTTTTCAGCGTTTGATAAAGTACGGCTCGCTTTGACTGCTAAACATAATATGATTCACTTAAAGGCGTCCGGTGATGGCGTGCTCTTGTATCCGCCAAAATCAAATGATGACAAAACGGGGAAGCTGACGGTCGGAACAGCAATCAAAGCAGGTCAAGTACTCGCGCTGATTGGCGACATGAGCGGCGTTCGTGTAGAAATTGATATCCCTGAGGTGGATATTGATAAAGTTAAACCAGGAATGCCCGCAATTGTCCGCAGCATTGCTTTTCCCAAGGAAGAACTTAAGGGAAAATTAATTGCTGTTAATGCTCAGGCTTCAATGACGAGCACAGCGACGTTGCCATCATTTACCGCGATTGTAGAAGTCAAACATTTAACGCCTCAACAACAGGCTTGGGTAAAAGTAGGTCTGAGTGCCTCTATCGAATTGTCTGCGGATAGTGCAGACAAGTTAATCATCCCTATCGCGGCTGTGAAGTTGAAATCTGGAAAAAGTGTGGTGCAATTACAAGAAAAAAATGGCGCATGTCGGTTACAGGAAATAACCACGGGAATTGCATTGGTTGATAAAGTCGTGATTGATTCTGGCTTAAAGCCAGGAGACGTTGTGGTTTATGATTAGGTTTTATGATGTCACTTATCTCATTGACTGATATTGTTAAACGATATCGGATAGGTCATGTCGAGAGTACTGTTTTAAAGCAGGTCTCATTGACGGTAAAACAAGGCGATATGTTGGCTGTTGTTGGGGCTTCTGGTTCAGGTAAATCAACTTTAATGAATATCATTGGTTTATTGGATAAGGCCGATGAAGGCCAATATGTTTTGCAAGGCCGAGATATTGCTGGTTTAAGTCAGGATGAGTTGGCCATATTGCGCAATCAAAATATTGGATTTGTATTTCAGCAGTTTAATTTATTATCACGGTTTACTGCTGTACAAAATGTCAGCCTACCTCTGACGTATCGTTCAGTTTCGTCGGCAAAAATAAAGCAAACAGTGTATGAGGCCTTACGCCGTGTTGGCATGGAATCCTATGCTGATCATCGCCCACCGCAATTATCCGGTGGTCAGCAGCAACGTATAGCAATTGCCCGTGCTTTGGTTGGCGAACCACAGGTTATTCTTGCCGATGAGCCGACGGGTGCTTTGGATTCTAAGACTGGAAAAGAAATTATGAAATTATTTTTAACCTTGCATGATGAAGGACGTACGATTATTTTGGTGACTCATGATGAGCAGGTTGCAACACTGTGTTCGCGGCGAATTACTTTAGCCGATGGTCAAATTGTTGCAGAAGCGGGAAATGAGTCATGACGCTTAACCGTCATTGTCGCCAGGCTTTGGTTAACATCATGGCGGCAAAATTAAGATCATTTCTGGCTGTCTTGGGGATATTGGTGGGGACGGCCGCAGTGGTCGCATTAATGAGCTGCGGCCAGTTGGCTACTGAAAAAGCGCTGGCACAGTTTAAGGCATTGGGCACGGATTTGCTTTCCGTTTCTGTTTATCAAAAAGCCTCCAGCCAGAATCAAAGTAGACAGGATAATATCTCGGTTGAACAGTGGAGACAATTGCCTGACATGCTTCCCGCCGTCTTAAAAATTGCTCCTTATGGTACTACCTATCAAATGATGAGTTTTCAAGGGAAAATGGTCAATGGTGCCGTGATTGGGGCGGATGAGACGTTAGCCGATATTGTCCATATTCGCTTGGCTAGAGGGAATTTTGTTTCATTTGTAGAATCGTTTGAACACTATTGTGTCATTGGTAATGAGCTGGCACGGCAATTAGCCTCGACTAGCCTCGAGGAACCTCTTGGGAAACAACTTCGTATTGGACAGGCATTGTATACGATCATTGGCGTGGCAATGCCCTGGCAGGAAAATGGTTTTTTTAATGAGGATGTAAATCGGGCCGTTATTATTCCAATAGCTGGTATGGCGCTGGTCAATAAAGAGATTAAAATTAATAATGCGGTATTGCTATTAAGTTCAGACAGTAAAATTGATGAGGTGATTGAACAATTAAAGCAAATCATTGAGCGGCAAGCTCCTTCATTGAATGTTTTTATCCGCAGTGCCAAACAAATCGTGGCCAGCATGGAAAATCAAGGTCGCATTTTTACCATGTTGCTTGCCATTATTGGGAGTATTTCCTTATTGGTAGGAGGCATTGGCGTTATGAATGTGATGCTGGTGTCTGTTAGCGAACGTAAAAAAGAAATTGGCATTCGTAAAGCAGTCGGGGCAAAAAATGGGGAAATTCAAACGCTTTTTTTAGTAGAATCGGTGCTATTGTCGCTATTGGGTGGTTTTTTAGGGGTGTTTCTTGGTTTGCTATTCACATGGTTTGTTGCTTATTTTAATCATTGGGCGTTTACTTTGTATTTACTGCCACCGCTCGCAGGTTTTGTCGTTTCTGTTGCGATAGGCGTATTTTTTGGCTTTTATCCCGCCCGGCGCGCGGCTTTGTTAGAGCCTATGATGTCTTTACGAGCGGCATTATAACTCCTGATCTTGTTAATAAGCTCTATGAGGGGAACTAGGGCTGGTATATTTTGACGGTATCTTTGCCGGATTTTTTAGCAGCGTATAACGCTTCATCAGCGGCGCTCATTAATCCTTCTGCCTTGTCTGCATGCGTCGGGGCTTCAGCAATACCTGCCGATAATGTTATTTGCGGTAAGAGGTGGCCTTGTAAATGTAATTGACTGTTTTTTATTTGTTCACACAGTTGTTCTATTCGTTGGCGTGCGTCATTCAAGCGGGCATCAATTAAGATAATTACAAATTCATCCCCTCCTAAACGACATACAATATCTCCCGCTCTGATTGCTTGTTGTAAATGACTTCCTACGAATTTTAGTGCTTCATCTCCTGCTTCGTGACCGTATTCGTCATTGAGTTTTTTAAAGCCATCGATATCTATCATGGCAATGGATAATAAGCTTTTATGACGTTTTATTTGCTCTAGTTCACGTGGCAAGGTTTCGTCTAGATAGCGGCGGTTAAATAGACCTGTCAATACATCGCGTATGGCTTGAAAACGCAATGCTTCGCGCAAATAAATATTTGCTAAAGCAAGTTTAATGTTTTCACTGAAGGTTATGGCTAATTGTTGCTGTTTATTGTTAATGCTTTTCTTTAAGCAATGCAAGTCAAGAAGACCGATGGTTTCACCGCGTACAAGGAGCGGCAAATGAATATAACCTCCAGTTGGGATCGTAGTATAGTGGCGGCAAAGTATGGAATTTTCAGTGTTATCAACAACATACATGTTGCCATTCCGCAAGGCCCAGCAATCGTTGGGGAGAAATTCTGATTGTAAAATGCGATGCTCTCCCCACTGGCGGACCGTTGCCAACTGGCCTTGTGTTTTATTGTAAATAGATAGCCCGCCACTTAGCGATGGAAATAATTCTTTTGCCATAATGTAGATGATAGAATAAGCTTCTTCCGCATCTTGGCAGGTCAGCAGTAATTCATTCATTTTATTAAGCAGTATGTTTTCATGTTCTCGTTGTCGAAGTTCGACCAAGGTCACCGACATTTGTTCATTCAAAGCCGCCATTGTTTTTTCATCTTGTTTGCGGGGGCTGATGTCTTGTATTTGAGAAATTACATTCAAGGGGTTACCGTGACTATCATGTATTAATGAAGCATTTAGCAGCACCCATACCACATGCCCATCTTTATGAAGATAACGGCTTTCATGCTGATATTGTTTAATTTCGCCATGGATAAGTCGTTGTTCCAGTGCTTCTTCTTTTGTCAAATCTTCTGGATGAATGATGTCTTTATTGGTCAGCTGTTTTATTTCTTCTTTGTCATAACCGAGCGTTTCACATAATGCATGGTTGCCTTGTAATAATTTTCCGGCCAAGGTTTTTATGGACATCCCTATGGGTGCATGTTCAACAGCATTGCGAAACCGTTCTTCGCTTTGTTGCAGTAATTCAGTTAATTTTTTTTGATTGCGAATATCTTTTTCAATAAACCCACACATTTTATTGAATGTATGGCCTAAGGTTTCTAGTTCATTTTTAGCTCTAATGTCATTACGGATGCTGTAGTCACCATTTGCTACTTTCTCAGCTTGTTGATGCAATTCTTGGATAGGATAAACAATGTGTCGGCTGGTGTAACGGTAGGCGCGGATACAAAGAAGGAGGGCGAATAATATAACAATTTGAAAAATATATAAAATATTTTGTTGTCTAGTGTGTAAGGTTGTGAATTCTTGCGCTCGTTTTTTATTGTCAGGGTCAAGGCTGTCTATGTAGTTAAAGGTTTTTTCTGCAAGTAGGGTTAATTCATTAATGTTTTTTCCAGTTTTTTGGAAAATTCGATTCTGATTATAGATGGCGTACAAGACGAGGATATATAGGAGAAGGAAAAATACAATTGTGATGATGATTACGGTGCGGTAGAAGGCGCTGATGGTTGGCGTTCTAAAAGACTTCATGATAAAGGCTTTAATGATTCTTTTATGATTCATTTATAATTACAGGCTCGCACTAAAGTTTCAACTATTATGGCCGATGCCATGATTGAAAGATTTTTATGCTATGCTGGATCATTCAGCATTAAACGAAAAAGAGGACATCATGATGAGACAATGGGGGCGAATTTTATCGATATGGATAGGGGCATTGCTTACCCCATTTGTATTTGCAAATCAGCAAAGTTGGAATCGCTGGGTGGCTGAGGTGCGTGAGGAAGCATTGAATCAAGGCATTTCTCCCGTTTTATTTGATGAAGCATTCGCAGATATCCATGAGCCTAGCCGGCAGGTAAAAAGTCTGGCCCGCTCGCAACCGGAGCATCGGCTAACGTATCTTAAATATCGTAATTCACGTGTTGACAATTACCGTATTGCTATTGGGCGTAAACAATATAAAAAACATAAGGCACTTGTTGATGAGGTTGCGCGTCAGTATGGTGTCGATCCTTGTTTTATCATGTCTTTTTGGGGCATGGAAACGAGCTATGGCAATTACATGGGAAATTTCCCAGTGATTAAGTCACTGGCTACCCTTGCCTATGATTCAAATCGTCGAGATTTTTTCCGGAAGCAGCTGTTTTATGCCTTGCATATTGTTAACGATGGTCATGTGTCCCTTGGTCGTTTTAAAGGCGAGTGGGCCGGAGCATCAGGTCAACCGCAATTTTTGCCTTCCAGTTGGATGAAATATGCGGTTGATTATGATGGAGATGGGCGTAAAGACATATGGGATTCAAAGCCTGATGTTTTTGCTTCTATTGCTAACTATATGAAACAGAATGGTTGGCAAAGCGGAGAGCCATGGGCTATTCATGTAAAATTGCCGGCAAATTTTGATGAAAAGCTGGAAGGCAAGTCAATCGTCAAGCCAGTAAGCGAGTGGAGTGCTATGGGTGTACGTATGGAAGATGGTAAGCCACTGCCTTATCAGAATTTGCAGGCAAGTATTGTTCAACCGTATGGTGGCCCTGTATTTCTAGCTTATCCAAATTATAAAATGATCCTGCGTTATAATAATTCTATTTATTATGCTGGAGCGATTGGCTATTTGGCCGATAAAATCTGTCAGCGGACAAATTAAAACTTGGATCTATGTCAATGTATCTTGATAAAACAGCCAGCCTAACGCCAACTGCTCGCCGCATTATTTGTGATAAAGCAACCGAGTATCCGCATACAGGGGCTTACAATGTTATACGGTTAACAGGCAGTTATTTATGTCGGCGGTGCGGTTTAGCATTATTTCGTGCCGACAGTCAATTTAGCAGTGGCTGTGGCTGGCCAAGTTTTGATGTCGAAATTGCACAAGCGATTAAAGAAACGCCAGATAAAGATGGCAAGCGCGTCGAAATTCTTTGCAATCGTTGCCAAGCGCACTTAGGCCATGTATTTACTGATGAATATCTAACAGCAAAAAATCGTCGTTATTGCGTCAATTCCGCTTCTATTGATTTTGTTATGGACGACAA
Source organism: Legionella nagasakiensis (assembly GCF_900639915.1). Classification (GTDB taxonomy): domain Bacteria; phylum Pseudomonadota; class Gammaproteobacteria; order Legionellales; family Legionellaceae; genus Legionella_A; species Legionella_A nagasakiensis. The sequence continues at coordinate 168,812 of NZ_CAAAID010000004.1, read as the reverse complement.
GGTATCCGATAGTGAAGAAGCAATTTTAGCGGGTGGTTGCTTTTGGGGCGTTGATTTTTTCCTGCGACGCATCCCCGGTGTGCTTAAAATAGAAGCAGGTTATTCTGGTGGTACGGTTCTTAATCCGACTTATCAACAAGTTTGCCAGGGTGATACGGGCCATTATGAAGTGGTTCGTGTTCTTTTTGACCCATCAATAACAGATTATAAGGCGGTGCTTAAACGATTTTTTGAAATCCATGACCCGACTCAACGTACTGGACAAGGCCCTGATCTTGGCCAGCAATATCAAAGTGTAATCTTTTATTATAATCAGGAGCAACGTGAACAGGCTGAAGATCTGATTCAACAGCTAAGAAAGAAAGGATACGATGTTGCTACTCGGTTGCTTGCAGCTCAGCCTTTCTGGCCCGCAGAAGAATATCATCAGAATTATTATGGCAAACATGAAAAAGTTCCTTATTGCCACACTCCTGTCGCGCGTTTTAATGAGTGATGAAAGATTAGAAGCATTCGCTCGAAATTTGATCAATTTTAATGATAACGATTACACATTGATTTATTAGCGGTAATTCTGGAGCATTTTGCCGTGTAATCGCCCTATACTTAAATAGAGTCTGTTTAAAAAAATAACTGTAAAATGGTAAAGTCTTTTTTTTATAAATTACTCATCATAGTGGGGTTGTGTTTATTAAACTCGGTGATTTTGGCACAGAACAGTTTAGCACCTAAAGAATACTTACGTGTTGCCGCAATTGTTGAGTTCCCTTTTGTCATGATTAATTCAAGAGGAGGAATGGAAGGAATTGCCATCGATTTGTTTGTTGAAATGGCACAACGCAATGGTTGGCAATATCAAATAACGCCTGTGGGAAATAATGTAGATAAAGCCATTAATGAACTTGCTGCTAACAACTATGATGTTTTGATTGGTCCCATTTCAATTAATGAAAAAAGAATCAATCTAGTTTCTTTTGGTCGTCCTTTTTTTCTTAGTAACGTCAAAGTGGCAATTAATCATCAACAAATCTCGCCTCTAACTGCAATTATTGATTTATTCAAAAATCTTCCTGCCAGAATTGTCGTTTTAATTTCGTTCCTGATGTTTATCGTAGCCAACGTTATTTGGCTCAGTGAGAGACGATTAAACCCCGAAATGCCGAAGCGTTATCTTCGAGGGATACTCTACTCTTGCTGGGTATTCACGACTCATTTTTTCAAAGGCGGTTTATTTTATCGGCCTTCCTCCGTGACCGCACGTCTTATTCTAACGTTTTGGCTTGTTATCGCCCTATCCATTTTTTTAATTGTGAGTTCTACTTATACAGCTTATATTACAGCAAAAATTGTTAATCCGGTTTATACCTTACGAAGTATTGAGGAACTAACTGGGCGACCGATTGCTTATGTCAGAGGCCAAATTTACCTTGATACAATAAAGAAAGTGAAAGCGACTCCTCTCCCTCGAAAAGATATTAATAGTGCAATCCAAGCAGTGCAAAACAAAGAAGCTTTTGCTGCTATTAGTAATGAACTCACCTTGCGTCATGCAATTCGACAAATGAATTTATCCGATATCGTTGTGGCCGATCTAAACCTTAAGAATGATGAATTTGCTTTTGCTTTTCCAATTAACAGTCCTTACCGGCGTGCCGCGGATAAAATATTAGTGAAAATGCGTGATTCAGGAAAAATAGTTACCATCTGCAAATTTTATTTGCCTTATAAATATGAAGCCTGTGAATTTTAAACTGTCTGAGCAATTATTTTTCCATATGTATCAAAATATCTCAAGGTTTTGCTTGTAGAACCGATAATCATACTAATGAATTTGATTCAGTACCCGCCATTATCGGATGGAAAATAAACAGGAGTAGCCGATGAATAAGACCGCAAAATTTAACATTGGTGATCTGGTTATTCATAAACGTCAAGGTTATCGCGCTGTGGTGATTGATATTGATCCCTTATTTCAAGCCTCAGGTCGTTATAATCCCCAAGCCTGCAAACGCGATTTTGCCTGTAAAAATCCATGGTATCGATTATTGGTTGATGAAAGCAGTCAGATGACTTATGTAGAAGAATGCCTCTTGCTACCTGACAACAGTGAAGAGGAAATAAATAATCCAAATATTGATGACTATCTGGTGGTGCGCCATGGACATTATCATAGTAATTCCAGAGGCCATTAACGTTCAAACCATTCTCTTAAAGCTATTAGATGTTATGTGGTTCTTAGGAACAAGACCAGCAAAGCCACAAATCCAATTAAGAGTAATGCCAAGATGCCCATGCTTGAAAAGCTCTTGGCTAGATTTTCGCGGCTAAATTGCTCTGGTCGCCCTTTAATCGCACGGTATAATACCCAAACAATTAAACCTGCCGCCAACAGTCCTAGTATTTGATAAAAAGTTTCCATGTCCAATGCCTTGTTGAATCACTTACGTTAGCTGTTTTTTGTTTCAAAACTGAATGCATCTGAGAATAAATTTTCAGATAAAGCACCCTTGGTAATCAGTAAATCTCGAGTATTATACACCATGTCAAAAGGACCACCGATCACAATTTGCCAGTCGTTTAAATCGTGTTTGTGTCGTTCAAGAACCATAGAAGCAAGCGACTCTTTTCTTGTTTCCGATAAAAGAGAAAAGTATTGGAAATGACTCACATGCGTTTGCCAATGACTTACTTTTTCATCCATATACAAGTCACTTTGTGAGCGAGCTCCCCAATATAACTCAAAAAAACGTGTTTCATCTGTGGCCAATAAATGTTCTATCATGGCTTTAATTGGTGCAAAGCCTGTTCCGCCGGCAATAAATAGAATCGGTTTCTGAGGGTACAGACGGCTTATATGACATTCTCCTAAAGGAACATGGATGGTTACTTCGCCATGTTTTCTAATATTTGCAAGCAAAGCCTGATTATACGGATTATCGTGGCTGTGACGAATGTGTAGCTCATATTTTTTTGAACCCAGCGGAGCATTGGCAATTGAATAACTAAATGCTTCCTGGTCTAAAATAATTTGCAGGTATTGACCAGCGTGATAATCAACGTAAACATCAGGAGCAAGGATAAGTTGTAAAATGCTGTTTGTCAGTGGTGAGATGCGCTCCACGCGCGCATGAATTAATTGATTAGTCATCCCCTAGTCCTAATTGCGGCCAGTATTCTTTTACACGTTGTAGAATTTCAGGGTCCATGATAATGGCTTTTCCCCATTCGCGTTGTGTTTCACCAGTCCACTTGTTGGTTGCGTCCATCCCCATTTTTGAACCTAGACCGCTTATTGGGGATGCAAAATCAAGATAGTCAATTGGGGTGTTGTCAATCATGACTGTATCTCGCTGAGGATCCATGCGGGTAGTCATCGCCCAAACGACGTCTTGCCAATTGCGGGCATCAACATCGTCATCACAGACGATAACAAATTTAGTGTACATAAATTGTCTTAGAAATGACCATACAGCCATCATGATGCGTTTAGCATGCCCTGGATATTGCTTCTTAATGGTTACTATAGCCAGGCGGTAAGAGCAACCTTCGGGAGGAAGATAAAAATCAACAATTTCGGGAAACTGCTTTTGTAATAGTGGAATAAAGACTTCGTTCAAAGCAACGCCTAATATGGCTGGCTCATCCGGTGGCCGGCCGGTGTACGTGCTGTGATAAATAGGTTGATCACGATGAGTGATGCGTTCCACGGTGAAGATAGGAAAGGATTGTATTTCGTTATAATAGCCTGTGTGGTCTCCAAAAGGACCTTCTGGCGCTTCCAACCCAGGTTCAAGATAGCCTTCTAAAATGATTTCAGCACTAGCTGGCACGTGCAATTCATGGCCAATGCAACGAATAAGTTGAGTTCGCTGTCCTCGTAATAAGCCGGCAAATGCATATTCGGATAAGGTATCAGGAACAGGGGTAACGGCCGCTAGCAATGTCGCTGGATCCGCTCCAAGTGTGACTGCAATTGGAAAACGCTCACCTGGGTATACGGTTTGCCAGTCTTGGTAATCCAGTGCTCCGCCACGATGAGAAAGCCAGCGCATGATGAGTTGATTTTTACTAATAACTTGCTGACGATAAATTCCAATATTTTCACGAGATTGCTTGGGTCCTTTCGTCGTAACAAGTCCCCAGGTGATGAGTGGGGCGGCATCATTTGGCCAACAGGTTTGTATTGGCAGTGTTGTTAAGTCAACCTTTTCTTTTTCCCATACATGGGTTTGACAGCTTGCTTTTTGGACATATTTGGGAGCCATGTTGAGGGCCTGTTTAAGCAAAGGCAATTTGTTAAATGCATCTTTAAATCCTTTAGGTGGCTCAGGTTCTTTTAAGGCAGCAAGCAATCGACCAATGTCACGCAAGGCGCTGATGCATTCCTCTCCCATCCCTAAGGCAACACGCTCAACCGTACCAAATAAATTAGTAAGTACAGGTATTTTTTGATCTTTAGGGTTCGTGAATAGTAAGGCAGGGCCACCATTGCGCAGTACTTTATCGCTTACTGCCGTCATTTCCAGGTATGGTGATACCGGATAATCGATCCGTTGTAATAAACCACGGGTTTCTAACTGCGTGATAAAATCGCGAAGATCGCCATATTTCATTCCAAATTATTCCTGCCGCTTCATCGCCTCAAAAAATTCTGCATTTGTTTTATGATTCTTCATTCGCTCAAGTAAAAACTCGATAGCATCGCATTCATCCATCGATTGCAGAATCTTGCGTAATATCCAGGTTCGGTGTAATTCCTCTGGACTAAGAAGTAGATCTTCACGACGTGTGCCTGAACGATTGATGTTAATGGCGGGGAATACACGGCGTTCAGCAATGTGACGGCTTAGATGAATTTCCATATTACCGGTTCCCTTGAACTCCTCATAAATCACTTCATCCATTTTTGAACCAGTATCGACTAAAGCCGTTGCAATAATGGTTAAACTGCCACCCTCTTCAATATTACGGGCTGCACCATACAGTCGTTTTGGTCGTTGGAGGGCATTGGCATCAACTCCCCCAGTCAATACTTTGCCGGAGGAAGGAACGACAGTATTGTATGCTCGTGCTAAACGGGTGATTGAGTCAAGCAAGATAACAACGTCACGTTTATGTTCGACCAGACGTTTAGCTTTTTCAATGACCATCTCGGCTACTTGAACGTGGCGATTGGCTGGCTCATCAAAGGTACTGGCAACGACTTCACCTTTAACAGAGCGCTGCATTTCGGTGACTTCCTCGGGGCGCTCATCAATCAATAAAACAATGAGATAACAGTCTGGGTAGTTTTTTTCAATAGAATGGGCAATATTTTGTAACATCAGTGTCTTGCCCGCTTTAGGAGGCGAAACGATTAAACCACGTTGGCCACGTCCAAAGGGTGCACACAAATCAACGACACGGGCAGTCAGATCTTCCGTACTACCATTTCCTTGCTCCATGACCAACCGTTCTGAAGCAAATAGTGGCGTTAGATTTTCAAATAAAATTTTACGCTTGGCACTGTCTGGTGTTTCGTAGTTAATTTGGTCAACTTTTAATAAGGCGAAATAACGTTCATTATCTTTAGGGGGGCGAATTTTTCCAGAAACAGTGTCACCTGTACGTAAACCGAATCGCCGGATTTGGCTGGGGGAAACATAAATATCATCCGGCCCGGCCAGATAAGAACCATCGGAAGAACGTAAGAACCCAAAACCGTCAGCCAGTACTTCAACTACCCCGTCACCATGAATATCTTCCCCTTTCAGTGCATGGGCTTTGAGGATTGCGAAAATAATGTCTTGTTTGCGCATACGAGAGGTGTTTTCAACCCCCATTTCCTGAGCAATATTGACGAGATCAGCGATAGGTAACTGCTTAAGTTCACTAAAATTCATACTTCTCACTTGATGTGTTAGTTAAATGAAATGAATATCCAGGATAGTTTTCACGGGAAGGACAGCTAGAGAAGCTGCTGCCTAATGGTATTTCCTAAACTTTTATTTAGCTCAAGATATACCGTAGTTATTTTTATCTTATCACAAGAATCCCATGGAATCTATATTTTTTTAACTGATTTACCTGTGATGATAGGGCAGATCATATTTTGATTGTTATACTTTAATTGGAGTCATTTCCGCGCAGGCGGAAATTGAGCTATTTTAGCTCAATTTCCACTTCGGAAAACCCTAATAACTCTCAATTTAGTAAATTTTCAAACGAGCTCTAGGCATTTAAATATTACTATCGACAAATGCACTCAATTGTGATTTGGAGAGCAACCCCATTTTGACTGCCTCAACTTGCCCATTTTTAAATAAAATAAGGGTAGGGATACTCATGACTCCATATTTAGAAGGAGCTTGGGGGTTTTCATCGATATTAATCTTGGCAAATGTTATTTTATCACTGTTATTAGCGGCCACTTCTTCGAGAATAGGGGTGAGTGCGCGACAAGGCCCACACCATTCGGCCCAAAAATCAACGAGCACAGGCTTGCCTGCATTTAAAACATCCTGCTCAAAACTATCATCGGTTACGGTTTTAATATGTTCGCTCATGAATAAACCTCTGTTGATTAAATCAATTGACATTATAGATCACCGCTCACAGCTTGCAACACGCTAAGTGCTGTGATTGCAGCTGTTTCAGTACGTAAAATTCTTGGCCCTAAACTCAACGACTTAAATTGCATGGCCTGGGCCTTGGCGATTTCATCAGCGCTTAATCCACCCTCTGGCCCAATCAGTAAGGCAATGTCGCCTGTAAAGGTATACTCTTTCCAGGAGCATGAGGCATGCGGATATAACACGAGTCTTAGTGTGGAATTGCACTGCCGCAAATAATCATCCAGAGAAGAGGCGGGATGAATAAGCGGCAGCTTGTTTCTTCCAGATTGTTCACAAGCTGCAATGGCAATGGCTTGCCATTGAGCATGTTTTTTGGCCAGACGCTCGGGATCCAATCGAACGACAGAGCGTTCAGTTAATAAAGGGGTGATGCTGGTGACTCCCAGCTCAACAGCCTTTTGTATCACCAGTTCCATGCGTTCGCCTTTGGAAATGGCTTGGGCAAGATGTATGGGACGTGGTGATTCCCGATCGATTGTTGCAACGGCATTGATTGTTACAATCACTTTCTTTTTATGAATTTCAGAGATGGTTGCTGAATATTCGCGGTTATCGCCCGCAAAGAGAATGAATTTATCTCCAGGTTGCATGCGCAGCACTACGCCTACATGCTGACTGGCGCCGGAAGACAGTTCAAGGATTTGTCCGGTCGCGTAATGGCCTGGTTGATAAATACGTATTTTTCTCAATTTTTACCAGAAGCGGGCAATAGGCAGGTTTCCGTGCAGTATAGCAGAGATTAGGGTTTTCGTCCTGTAAATGAATCTTGGATATTTAGAGCTTGTTAACAAATTCGAGTACGTGAGTATCGGAGCACAGAAAATAACGGCTAGTGTTCATTTTTAATAGAATTTGTTAACAAGTATCTTAGATGCGCTGCCTTGCTGTGTTAAACTCCGTATTTTATGGCAGATGAGAATAAAGACTATGAGCAGCACACGTATAGAAACGGACAGCATGGGAGAAATCTCAGTTCCTGCTGATAAATATTGGGGAGCGCAAACAGAGCGCTCACTGCATCATTTCAATATTGGCAGCGATATTATGCCGCGTGAAGTCATGCATGCATTTGGCATTTTGAAAAAAGCCGCGGCGCTGACTAATTTGGAATTAAAAAAATTAGCTGAAGATAAAGCAAACCTCATTATTCAGGCTGCTGAAGAAGTTAGCCAAGGTAAATTGGATGAGCATTTCCCTTTACATGTCTGGCAGACAGGAAGCGGAACGCAATCTAATATGAATGCCAATGAAGTCATTTCTAATCGCGCCATTGAGATTGCAGGTGGTAACTTGGGAAGTAAAACCCCCATACATCCTAATGATCACGTTAATATGTCACAGTCATCCAACGATACGTTTCCCACAGCCATGCACATTGCTGCGGCGCTTGCATTGCATCAAAAACTGCTCCCTGCCGTTCGTTGCTTGCGGGATGGTTTGGCTAAAAAAATGGAGGCATTTAAGCGCATCGTTAAAATAGGCCGAACCCATTTACAGGATGCGGTGCCTTTAACGTTTGGTCAGGAGTTTTCAGGATACGTAGCTCAACTGGATGGTTGTCTCAAGCAAATAGAGCTTGTTTTACCTCAGTTATATGAATTGGCCTTGGGTGGAACCGCCGTGGGAACGGGTCTGAATACTCATCCACAATTTGCTGAAAAAGCGGCCGTTCATATCGCTTCACTAACGAAGCTTCCTTTTGTCTCGGCGCCGAACAAGTTTGCAGCCCTGGCTTCTCATGAGGCATTAGTCAATGCGCATGGCGCGATGAAAGCTCTGGCTTGCGCCTTAATGAAAATCGCAAATGATATTCGTTGGCTGGGTTCAGGACCGCGTTGCGGAATTGGTGAGTTACATTTGCCTGAAAATGAACCCGGTTCATCCATCATGCCAGGGAAAGTTAATCCGACGCAGGCAGAAGCGATGACCATGGTATGTGTCCAGGTTATTGGTAATGATATGGCGGTAGCCATGGCCGCAAGTCAGGGTAATTTTGAATTGAATGTATTTAAGCCCATTATTATTTTTAATGTGATGCATTCGCTTAATCTCCTTAGTGATGCATGTCAGTCGTTTCAGGCGTTTTGTATTGAAGGACTGCAAGTGAATAAAACCAAGGTTGATTATTATCTACACCACTCTTTGATGTTGGTTACTGCATTGAACCAGCATATTGGTTATGATAAGGCAGCAAAAATTGCTAAAACGGCTTATCAGGAAGATATTTCATTGCAAGAGGCTGCTGTCAAATTGGGCTTTTTAACCGCCGAACAATTTGCAGACTATGTAAAACCAGAAAAAATGATATCGCCTGGATAAAGAATAAAACGTGTTATGAAAATTGAATGATCGCTGGATCCTCCGCGTGCGCGGAGGATGACAAATTTAGATCAACAACATGCGTTTAGGTTATTTTGTCAATTCCTGTAAGAAAGCACTTGTTGCCGCCGCCTTATTAGTAAATAAAAAGCGCAAACCTCGATTGAGTTCACGATATAAACTATATTTTGAATCGACAAAACCAACGCCCGCTATTTGCTTGGCCGTTTTAAGTGTTTTGATGTAACTATCGCGCAGCAAAAGGTAATGACCCAGTACGCCGCCGTACGATTTTTCCATGCTGAGTTTGCAGAAATACTCGACGTTATTATGAAGCGGAACCAGTAGCAAAGAGTCTCTAGGAAATTGATTGAAGGCTTGTAATCGCGGTTCATCTAAGCTGAGTAAATGATAATCCTTACAAGGTGTTAATGATTTTAATGTTTCTAGTAAAATCTTTTGGGAAATCTGAGCACTTTTAAGTTCAATAAATAAATGGAGCTGTTTACCGTATTTGTCTACTATGTCTTCCAGGCTGGGTAGTTGCGGGACTAAGGTACGTATCGATTTAAAATCGTGTTTAACTATTTCGATATTTTGCTCCCATAGTCGCTGTAATGTTGGGTCATGGTTGATAACCAGCACACCATCTGCACAGGCATGGATATCCAGTTCAATTCCCCAGCAGCCTAGTTCTAATGCCCGCGCAAAAGCCGCATCGGTATTTTCCTGAATTCCAAGAGAGTCATCATGCGCGCCACGGTGTGCTATCAAATGGGCTTGACAGGCTTGTTCTTGAGTTGGACGAGGCCTTGGCAGTAAGGAAAACCAAACATCAATCAATTTTTCCAAATAATTAAGAATCATGATTACCGACGAAAAAATAGCATTTATGACCCTCTTTTGGTTCCAAAAAATGCATTTGTTAAATAATAATTGACAGTTACTGTAATCTTGAGTAAGTTAGCGTCGATTGCCGAGGTGGTGGAATTGGTAGACACGCTAGCTTCAGGTGCTAGTGGGGGCAACCCCGTGGAGGTTCGAGTCCTCTTCTCGGTACCATGCATGGTTTGTTATCGAGCTTTTTCTTTCTCCATGTCGTAAAAATTTTTTAATTCAAAGTCTACATAATTTTCAAGCAATTTTTTAATTTCATGTTCAGCGCCAGCGTAGGTGTCATATTCGGTATGAAACTTTACTGGTAGGAAAGATTTTGGTCTGCTTAGCAAATAGGTTACTGTGCCATCTGCTTTATATAAGTTTAAATTTTGTTCGATTTCAGTGGTGATGATTTTATAAGAAATTTTAAATCCTCTATAAATGTATTCAGTCACGTTTAACTCCTTATGGGGGCATCATTTTCCATTACATCCATACAGTAGTATATACAGATTAAAACAGTTTTTTCAGTAGACTTCTTGCAAACTTCTATTGCAAGTTTCGCAAGAAGTTTTTGATAGAAACAATTTTGGTCTGGGATACATCGCGCTTTTTTTATTTGAGCGTTGCTAGTGCTTCACCAAAATGAATTCGACTCCCCGGGTGGATTTTTTCCAGCCACTCTACACGCTGGTTTTCCGCAAATAATAGTATGACGGTTGAGCCTAGCTTGAAATACCCCATTTCAGCGGCCTTTGGCAGTAAAATGCGATTGGTGTCGCTGGGATATATAAAATGCATTTTTTGGCGTCCGCGCCTGATATCGCCATGCCAGCTTGTACCTATCCCGCCAACAATGGTGGCGCCAACTAAAACCATGGCCATTAAACCGGCGGCTGTGTCAAAAAAAATAACCAAACGCTCATTTCGCGCAAATAAATGGGGGATTGTGCGACTTGTGACTGGCTGCACAGAAAAAAGTTTCCCTGGCACATAAATCATGTCTTTCAATGTCGCTTCTATGGGCATATGTACCCGGTGGTAATCTTTTGGAGATAAATAAAGCGTTGCAAAACGCCCTTGATTAAACGACGAGCTTTTTTCTTGCTCACAGGTCAACAGCTGAGGTACAGAATAATACCGTCCTTTTGCCTGCAATAATTTTCCTGCCGTGATGTCCCCTATTTCACTCACAAAGCCGTCAACAGGTGAAACAATATCGGTGGTAGAAATTGGCCGGCATTCCGGTTTTAAATGACGAATAAAAAAATCATTAAAACAAGCATAATTTTCCGGTGTTTCTTCGAGTGCTTCACTCATATTCACCCCATATTGTCGAATAAAACGACGAATGAGGTGGTTTTTAATGGCCGGTTTTTTTACGTTTGCCAAGAAACCAGAAAAAGTCGTTAAGGCTTGTTTAGGTAACAGATAATGAGGAAATGTTTTTAAGTAATCGGATAACATAGAATTTTAAATGAATTAGGAAATCAAGTTGTCTGCTTCAGGCAATTACAGTATGTTTATTATTAATTTTACGCCATTCCGTGTAGTAATCAAACCTAATCATACTTGGAACGCATAAATTCCTCCCTTTATTTAAAGGGAGGTTAGGAGGGATTTATATTACAAACTCAAGGCACTTAGACTTTGTGCGTTGGACAGACGACACCAACTTCAGAAAATGCCTCGATTACTGGTGTTTCGTCGAGGTTACGGTCTATAGCGGCTTGAATGACTCCACAAGCTGCAAAATCAAAATAGGCAATAGGTGACCAATAATGTTGATTGGCATCAGCCATCACCTGAAATGCAGATTGTACATCCCAGCCTGGCTTGTGCGCCAACAGATAGAACGCTTTATTAAAAACGCCACTGCTGAAATGCACATCGAGCTCATCTGTATAATCACCGGCATGACCAATGGAGCGTCCATCTTTGGTTGGGTCATCCATATAACGCAGAGGTTGAGCGCCAATGACTGCCTCACGCCCTAAAGACCAGTCTTCACCATCCCAATACCATGGATATTCTTTACGTAAATAGTCTTGCAGGGCGATGGCTGCCATATCAGAAAATGCCTCATTGATGCCACCACTTTGGCCTTCATACAACAATCCGGAATTAAGTTCGGTGAAGTTATGCGACAATTCATGAGCAATGACTGATTGTGAAGGAGCCGTTAAAAAGTAATCGCCATTACCAATGACAATTTGTTGATGTGCCAACAATAATCCGTTTACACGAATGGTTGGAATAGCAAAGGCATTATCCATTTCTCCCAAATGCGTATAAGCACGGATTGGCAAATCATCACCAAGTGGATTTTTTACGCCGTACAATTTTCTGTACATTTCTACCGTTTTCTGAGCGAAGAACATGGTATCGTTGACTGGAGAAAATGAATAATTGATTGGTCCTGTGGCCCCATCAGCGTAGTTTAGATAAAAACTTGATTCATCACACGGATAGGAAAATGCATTGAGTTTATATCGTGCCTCATCAAGCACGGTGATAGGAAAGGCTTCATAGCCCAAAGTATAGTTTTCCAAATTTATGACGCGTATGTTTCTATTTTGCACATGACAATGACCATTTCTAACTTGCACGTCAAACTTTCCAAGTGATGGTAACCCGGGGAGCGCTTCACCATATTGGAACATTCCTACACGATAAGGAAGTGGAAAGGCATTGCCGCCAAGCCCTTGGCCAATTCTTTTGGGATGACGAGCTTCCTTTTTAGGATGAGGGCGCGGTGCTTTTTTGTGACGGGCTTCGTTCCATTGTTTTAGAATGGCGCCAGTATCGGCATCAATCAGATAGTTAGGAACGCTGATTAGCATTTTTTTATCATTGACATAATAAGTGAAATGATAAGCAAGATGGGCTGTTTCTTCAGAGTCAATATAAATAACTTTTTGTGTTTTTTTAAATTTTACCGGTTCTGTGATGTTGGCCAAGACTTGTTGTTCTGCTTCTGAAGCGGATAATTTCCCCTCTGTGTTTGTAATATCTTTCTCAACGCCGGTAATATTAATCCCAGTCACGGTCGGATTTGCGCCGGATTGGGAATGAAACACCAATTGATGTCCCCATACAGGGAGGCCTTTAAACATAACCTGGTAGCGCGCGTGCTTTGCATCTGGAGAAGGATTGTCAATCAATTCCAGTTGATAATCATCTTGCTGCTGGGAATTTATCGTCCCTAACAAGCCATGTGTCGTAAATGGTGTTTTTTGCTTAAGATTAGGTATCGATTGGTCTACCTCTCCCCAGATCATTTGTTGGGAGGCTGAATAAGTATTTATCGTTGCCGCCATCGCCAAAAATGAAACAATTCCTTTTTTCATAGCATCCTCCTGATGTTTGGACCAAACTTCATCGTGCTACAAATAAGAGAGAAAAACAATAACAATCGTCTGCTTTTTGCTTGCCGGCGATAACAAGCCCTCATTTTTTATTAACCAGCGTATTTTTGTTTATGGCTTAATTGACTTGCCAAAACATCGAGGCGGTCTTATAGACCTGAAACTCCTAAAAGTGATACTTTGGTTCAGGGTTTTTATAGAGACGTCTAGGATGCTTTTTCTGCTTCTTGCTATTTTGTTGTTGGAAGGATTTATTACTATTTCAATCGAAGTCCTTACCATTCGTCAACTGTTGCCATTTTTTGGTGGAAGCGTACTGATTACCAGTATTATTATTGGTGTTTTTTTGCTTTTTCTGGCGTTGGGATATTGGCGGGGTGGTAGTCATCGGCACGATTTTTTCAGGCGACTAAGTTGTAATTTCATTTTAAGCCTATTTTGGGTCGGTATTGGCTTAAGCTATGTGTTTGTTTCTTCGTTTTATTTCATAAGCATTTATAAGGCAGGATTTTCTTTTTTAATCAGTTTGACCTGTTATTTGTTACTGGTGCTTGCCCCTATCGTTTACTGGCTGGGCCAAACAGTGCCGCTCACCACAAATTTATTTAATCAGGCACAGCGGGTGAGCCACATTAGTGGTCGGGCATTATTTCTAAGCACCTTGGGTTCATTTCTTGGCGCACTGCTGACTTCTTTATTGCTGTTTCAATACCTGGGTGTGGCATGGACGGTGGTTATCAATTGCATGTTGCTTTTTGCCCTTATTACTTATATTCGTTATTACAATCAAATGTCGTTATTGCCTGTTTTGATACTGCTGCCGGGATTATTCTTTATTTTTATGCTGAATGTGAGCATGGAAAATGCTCAATTTAAAACAACCAATAATTATGGCAACTATCAAGTCATTCATTCCACCGAATTTAATAAGTTGTTGCAAATTAATCTATCCAGCAGTTCACTGTTAACGGCGGAAAAAAAAGGATTCCCTTATATCGAATTCATTCGCAATTTACTGCTTAAAGAACTTAATCTACAGCATAAGCGTATATTGGTAATTGGCGCCGGTGGTTTTAGTCTTACTGCCGCAGGGACTCATAGTAATACAATTACATACCTTGATATAGATCCTGCAATTAAAGAATTGGCTGAGCAGCATTTTTTAGAGCAGCCAATCAACGGCACATTTATCGCTCAGGATGCCCGTCGGTATCTGCGAGGAAGCGATGCTTCCTATGATGTGATTATATCAGATGTATACAGCAATCAGGCGGCCATTCCTTCTTCGTTGCTCACCGTGGAATATTTTCAGGCAGTTGCTGAACATTTAACTTCCGAAGGGTTGCTTATTGTCAATATTATTGCCAATCCTTTATTTCACGATGATTATTCTCGCACTGTATTTAATACAATTCATGCTGTCTTTCCCTATTGTTCGCTTGTTCCACTTACTTGGGAAAATTCGTTGGTTAATATGATGTATGTTTGTCCTAAAATAAAAGCAAAGAATAAGATATATCGGGATGATCTAACCTCGGCAACAACGGATTTTTTCAAAATTTACAAACCTATAACAGGCCTTACGAAAAAACCCGGGAACAAGGCAAGAAGACAGGTTGGTGATGGAGTTTAGACGAAGTAACTAACTGAACATAAATTTGTTTTTAAGGCAGAGACGTGGCGTAAGTCCTGTTTTAATTTTAAGTCCGGTTGAATTTTTTGCGCATTATTTTATCAAACTGCTCTTGCTGCTCAGGCGAAAGTTCCTTTCTTCTTATAGCCATCATGTCTTCAACGCTGCCTTGCAGGCAATCAGGCGTTAACCGATCAGTAATTAATAAGCCGTTGAGATGATCAATTTCATGTTGGAGAACTCGTGCATAAAATCCGGATTCATTCGTTGTATGGGATTGACCATTCTCATCTTGATAGGTAAGTCGGATGGTTTGATAGCGAGGAACTTTGCCCGCCTTGCTGGTAACAGAGTAACAGCCTTCAAAATCATGAACGGTAGGACTATCCTTCCAAATCTTGTAAGAGGGGTTAATGAGTATATGCATTGGATAGGGCTTGACATGTTCGCGCAACAGCGCAGCTTCTTCGGGAATATAAATAGCAATGATTTTCTTATTGTGTCCAACTTGCGGCGCGGCCAATCCAACACCACCTAACTGATATAATTTATCTTTCATCGCAAGGATGAGGGCCTGGTTTTCCGCGTGCAAAGGAAAGGAAACAGATTCTGATTGGTTTTTTAAAATAGAGGAAGAGCCGGGTTGTTCAATCGTGAGGATGTCTAAATGTGGTATCATAAGTATCTTTATAAAAAGGGAGCATCGCTGTAAGTGGCCTGATGTAAGGGAAAATACAAAAATACCTTGCTTGGCACAAGTGTTATTTCACGTTAGGATATTATTTTTTGTTCAAGGTAAAATAAATGGAACAGGCAGAAGTTTCTTCTTTGAAAGAAGTGCAGCAACAGATGTTGCGTTTAAGTACCTATCTTAATTCGCGAATTCTTGGTCAAAAAGACTTGATATCCCGCTTGCTCATTGCCTTGCTTGCGGATGGCCACTTATTAGTGGAAGGCGCTCCGGGATTGGCCAAAACTCGTGCTGTAAAAGAATTATCTTATGGAGTTGAGGGCCATTTTCATCGTATTCAGTTTACACCAGATCTGCTTCCTGGGGATTTGACAGGAACGGATGTGTATCGTCCTGAAGACGGTTCTTTTATTTTTCAGCCTGGACCAATCTTTCATAATATGGTGTTGGCTGATGAGATTAACCGTGCTCCTGCAAAAGTACAGTCTGCTTTATTGGAGGCCATGGCTGAGCGCCAAGTGACCATTGGTAGCAAAACATATCCATTGCCAGAGTTGTTTTTAGTTATGGCAACCCAAAACCCGATTGAGCAGGAGGGGACTTACCCATTACCGGAAGCGCAGCTTGACCGATTTTTAATGTACGTCAAAATTGGTTACCCAGATGCAAAAATTGAGCATGATATTCTCAGGTTAGCTCGACATGAAGCCCTCTCGGCAACCAGTATGGCCAAGTCTGAACAAGAGGCTGCTGCAGCCATTGCCCCTTTGTCGCAAAAGCAATTGTTTGAAGCACGCAAACAAGTGCTGAATGTTCACACCAGTGATGCATTAGAAAATTATCTGGTGCAATTGGTTGTGGCCACTCGAAATCCTCGAGCTTATAGTGAGTCGCTTCATCGGTGGTTACGATACGGTGCTAGTCCACGAGCAACCATTGCACTTGATCGATGCGCAAAAGCACATGCTTGGTTGTCGGGTCGTGACTATGTAACGCCCGAAGATATTCACGTCATTGCCCATGATGTTTTACGACATCGTATTTTATTAACATTTGAAGCAGAAGCTGAAGGTGTTAGCAGTGATGATTTTCTTGATGAATTGTTGCGGCTGGTGGCGCTGCCCTAAGTGGCATGGACTGATTGGTGAGTCTAGGTGTGCTATTGTAATATTCATTCGAGCTTTTTTTCGTCTCTTACTATCTTGGTACAGGATGGATTTCAAACTGCCAGCTATTGCTTGCATTGTAGCGTCGTACAATGCTGGTTGCCTAAACTATTATCGTTTTGTTGGTGGTTGGTGGGCTGGGAAACGAATTCAGTGTGTGTTGCTGTGTGGGGAAATCAAGTCTTGCAAATTGATCAGGACTTACGGAAAACCTCAAGGTCAAGGCAAAAAGACATGTTGATGAGGGAGTTTGGACAAACTAAATGACTGAATCAACATGTTTTTTTAACGCAGAGAGTGGGGTTTTTCATAACTCCTGTTGATAAGTCTGTATGCCGAGGAGGCAATATGAGTAATGGTGTTGCTGCGGAATTGGACGAATTAATTTCTTTACGGCGGTATGTTCAGCAAGTACGTTATCGCCCTGAAAAGAGAGCCATGCGTGCAGGAAATCATCTTGCAAAAATACGTGGGCGTGGTATGGATTTTGCCGAAGTGCGTAATTATCAGGCTGGTGATGAAGTTCGGCACATGGAATGGCGAGTTACTGCTCGCACTGGCAGGCCTCACATTAAATTATATCAGGAAGAGCGGGAGCGGCCGGCAATTATTCTTACCGATTTCAATCCATCGATGTGTTTCGGCACACGTATGGCATTCAAATCGGTTGTGGCAGCCCGTTTGGCTGCAATAATTGCCTGGACTGCCGTCGCGCAAGGTGATCGAGTTGGTGGATTATTATTTTCATCCAGCAAGCATCATGAATTTGTTCCGAGAAGCCGAGAAATTGGCATTTTGCCTTTTTTGGCTGGTTTAAGCGAATACACTCACGCGCAATCTCATACCTATGAGCCTGGTATTCAAGTTCGCTCTTTAAGTCATGCATTATTGCGTTTGCGGCGAGTGACTCGTCCCGGTAGTATTTTGGTGTTAATCAGCGATTTTTATAATTTGGATGATGAAAGTGAGCAGCATTTAAGTCGTCTGAGGGCTCATAATGATATTTTGGCTTATCATATATGCGACCCACTTGAATTAGCGCCTCCCAAACCCCAGCAATATGCCATGACTGACGGCCAGCAAGAGATTTTACTGGATACGACATTAACTGAAGTAAATGCTGCCTACCATCACTATTGTCAACAACGGATGACTGCATTAAAAGGGATATTAAAACGGATACAAATTCAATATGTACAAGTGACGGGAGAATTGGATTTACCTTTACTGGTTCGACAGACTTATCCGCGGAGGCTAAATGTTTAGGGCATGTCTTCAATTCATTCTACGGGTGCAAATGCGTCTAATGGAGGGTATTTTGCGCTTGAACTCGTTAAATAGAGCCTGCTATTCGCCTCATTCAAGCGCAAAATACCCCTCAATCATCCACATTTTCGCTTCAAAGAATGAAAAGAATGAATTGAAGACATGCCCTGGCTTGTTTAAAAAAAGAATCCATCAACGCGGTATTGTTTTTTTGAGTTCATTGCTGATGCTTTCTGGTCAATGCCGTGCGGCAGATGAGGTATTGCAGGGCGATAATTTCTCTGGTCATGCAAGCAATCAGGCATTGGCGCAATTACGTGATATTCATTTGCCGTCACCCATTGGTTGGTGGCCCTTAGCCCCGGGTTGGTATGTGTTTATCCTATTCGCCATTGCTATGTTGGGGATGGTCATGATTTTCCTATGGCGTTCTTATCTAAATGGACAAGCCAGACGGCAGGCATTGCGCCTACTTTCAGCTTATCAGCAGCAATATGAACGAGAAAAAAATGCACAACGCATCAGCGCGTGCATTTCTGAATTATTAAAACGAGTTGCATTGGTTTATTTTCCAAGAAAGAAAGTGGCCAGTTTGCAGGGGGATGCGTGGATATCCTTTTTGAACGAAACGGGAAAAGACGTGGATTTCAGTCAGATTCGTTCGCAATTGTTAGAGCTTCCTTACCAGCACAAAATGGTAATAAAAGAAAGCGATTTATCCCTGCTTTTCAACATGGCGAAAAAATGGATTAACCAACGGAGAAAAGCATGTTTGAATTAGCGTTGCCGTGGGTTTTAACGTTCCTGCCTGTTCCTATTTTGATATGGTTTTTTTTGCCAAGCGCTTCTTTGTTTTTGCCTGGAGCGCTTAAAATTCCATTCTTTAATGCAATGGTTGAGATTGTTAAACATGAAAAACAGAGTTTTGTCAGGCACAAAAAAATTGGTTTATTTTTCTTAATTTGGTTTTTGGTGTTGTTCGCGTTGTCAGGTCCTCGCTGGGTAGGGGAGCCAAGGCCGTTAGCGCGAGAAGGATATAATATTATGCTGGTATTGGATTTGTCTGGCAGTATGGAGCTGCCGGATATGATGCTGCATGGACGTCCGGCAAGTCGGTTGACGGTTGTTAAACGGGCTGCTGAACAGTTTGTGCGTGAGCGAATCGGCGATAAAATTGGATTGATTTTATTTGGCAGTCGCGCTTATCTGCAAACCCCATTAACTTATGATCGCCAGAATATTCTGATGCGTTTAGAAGACGCGACAGTTGGATTAGCTGGCAAAACAACCTCAATCGGGGATGCGCTTGGTTTGGCGGTTAAACGACTGCAGAATGTTCCTGAGAAAGGAAGAATGATTATATTACTGACGGATGGGGCAAATAACTCTGGTGTTTTGGTACCCATGAAGGCCGCAGAATTGGCACGTGCAGATGACATTAAAATTTATACTATTGGCCTAGGGGCTGAGACAGATCCACGCGCATTGGGTGGTTTGTTTTTTAATATGAACGCTTCAGCGGATTTGGACGAGGAAACACTACAGGAGGTAGCCAAGGTGACCGGTGGACGTTATTTTCGTGCGACCGATATGCAATCATTGCAGACTATTTATGAAGTTATCAATCAATTAGAAAAAGTCTCGCAAGAACAAGCCACCGTTCGACCACAGCATGATTATTATCCTTGGCCTCTTGCACTTGCCTTTTTTGTCTTTCTTTATTGGCTTGCTGAAGAAGGGCGCTTTTTTGCCCGATTTAAATTTGCTTGGCGTGAGAGGGCTTCACCATGATGACCGAATTTCATTTTATCCGCCCTTTATGGTTGTTTTCTTTATTGCCACTTGCCTTATTAGCTTGGTTTTTAATGCGGCGTAAACCGGCTATGCAGGCATGGGGGGAGGTTTGTGATCCCCATTTGTTATCGCATTTAATGAAAACACAGAGCCAAAGTAAGCGCGTGACTTCATTATTACTGCTTATGAACAGCGCATTGTTGATGGTTATTGCGTTGGCTGGACCGACATGGTCACGGCTACCTGTTCCTATTTACAAGCCAATTCAACCCCGGGTGGTGGTATTAGATATGTCGGATGCAATGTTAATCAATGATTTGCCTCCGGATCGATTAAGTCGGGCAAAATTCAAGCTGCATGATCTTTTTAGGAAAAAAGGGGTGGGGCAGTTTGGTTTAGTGGTTTATACTGGTGAGCCTTTCGTTGTTTCGCCGTTGACAGACGATGCCGAAACCATTGATGCGTTGCTGTCGTCACTGACACCAGACATCATGCCAGTTGAAGGGCATCGACTGAATATCGCCTTGAGGCAGGCTGGTCAGTTAATCACCCAGGCAGGTTTTCATCACGGTGAAATTCTGGTATTAACGGCCGAGTCTCCTTCGTCGGCAGCCATTGATGAAGCCAAAGCTTTAGCAAATCAAGGCATTCATACATCCGTCATGCCTATACTTAAAAGTCCATCGTCAACAATGTTTCAGCAGCTTGCTTCTGCGGGTCAAGGGGAAGTCCTTCCTTTTGCCGATACGTCAACCGATCTGGAACAATGGTTGTTGACCACAGGAAAGGAGCGTCAATTTGGTGCCGATTTACAAAATGATGTTCCAGTATGGCGAGATCAAGGACGCTGGTTTCTTATCCCCGCTCTTTTTTTATTGTTACCGGTGTTTCAACGCGGATGGCTGCAGAGGATTATAGCATGAAGTATGGCAGCTTATTGGTATTTATTTTGAGCAGCGTCATTTCGCCAACGTATGCAATCAGTTGGCAGGATTTATGGGCAACTAAAAATCAACAAGCTCAAATGATGATGAATAAAGGACAGTATTCTAGGGCAAAAGATACGTTCAAACGCAATGATTGGCAGGCTGCTGCTGCCTATCGCGCAGGAGACTATGAGCAGGCTGCACGATTGTATCAATCGTTTAATGATGAAGAGGGATTTTATAATCAGGGAAATGCTTTGGCTCATATGGGTCAATATGAACAAGCGATCAAGGCTTATGATCAAGCACTGACTCTAAATCCAGATCACCAGGACGCATTGCACAATCGTCGGTTGTTAGAAGATTTGCTCAGAAAGGATAAGCAAAACCAGGACAAGCAAAACCAGGACAAGCAAAACCAGGACAAGCAAAACCAGGATAAGCAAAACCAGGATAAGCAAAACCAGGATAAGCAAAACCAGGATAAGCAAAACCAGGATAAGCAAAACCAGGATAAGCAAAACCAGGATAAGCAAAACCAGGATAAGCAAAACCAGGATAAGCAAAACCAGGACAAGCAAAACCAGGACAAGCAAAACCAGGACAAGCAAAACCAGGACAAGCAAAACCAGGACAAGCAAAGCCAGGACAAGCGAGATCAAAGCATGCAAGAACAAAAAAAATTGCAAGAAAAAAGCCTGCAATCACCAGAACCATCGCAGAGTAAGCAAGAACAGCAACAGGCCAAAGAACAATGGTTGCGTCTGATTCCTGACGATCCTGGTGGTTTAATGCGAGAAAAATTCCTGCGAGATCATTTACGTAGGCAACATGGGTGGCAAAATGAATAAATCTTTATTGCTGATTTTTATAGGATGTTTGTGGTCTGTGATGGCATTAGCGGCCATAACAGTTCAAGTAGAACCTGACAAAGTCCAATTGGGAGATACAATCCGATTGATTTTAATGACGGATGATGCTCAATCTACTGGAGTGCCTGATTTGACACCTCTGCAGAAAGATTTTCGTATTGTGGGAACAGAAAGAAGTATGAATTATACGTTTATCAATGGTCAATCACGTGCTACGAGCCGATGGACCGTCTTGTTAATTGCCAAAAAAGTGGGTGTCTTATCCATTCCACCGTTGCAAGTCGGTCACCAGCAGAGCAAGGCCATGCGTGTGGAAGTACTTGATGATGCATCGACAGTGACTTCATCTGATACAAAGCCTTTAGCGGCAACGCAGGAAGAAGTTGTGCTGAAAACAGAGGTAAGTGAAAACAATCCTTATGTGAGTCAACAAGTTATTTATACCGTTAGACTATACAATAGCGGACGTTTATTAGACGCGGAATATCAGCCACCCAAAGCGGAAAACGCGCTGCTTATCGCGCTGGGGGATGCGGATCGTTATCAAACGGTAGAACATGGTCGAGCCTATATGGTTGAAGAACAACGCTATGCGGTGTTCCCACAAAAAAGTGGAACGGTAAGAATTATCGGTCCATCATTTCATGCTTTAAGTTATGATACGATTCCACGACAAATCAATCAACGTTCGCAAGTAACCACGCTGACTGTAAAGCCAGTTCCGCCTAATTTTAACAATAGGCTATGGTTGCCGGCAAAACAGGTCACACTGGCTGAACAATATGATAAGGATGTCGCAACGATGTCCGAGGGAGATACCTTGGTACGTACGGTGACGTTGCAGGCGGCAGCCGTACCTGGGCAGTTGTTACCTACCTTGGATTTTGCGGGCAGTCAATACAGTGTTTATCCTGAGAAACCACAGGTGAATAATGTCATTCGTCAGCAAGAATTAATAGGGGAAGCCACGACTAAGGTAACCTATTTACTGAATAAACCGGGCCACGTTACTATCCCGCGTCTGGAACTTCCCTGGTTTAATACCATGACTGGTAAAGAAGAAGTTGCTGTATTGCCAGAGCGTACGATAAACATTACAGCAAAATATGCAGCATCACAACAACCTGAAACACCTAATGCGGTTGTGTCAATAAAATCAAATGATTTGTCATCCCAATCTCAAGAAAAAATGACTTTTCCCTCCCGTACAGAAAAATCAAATAATATCGCTTGGTGGTTGGCGGCTGGATTTGCTGCTATTTGGGTCATGACGCTCATTATCTGGTGGTATCGTTCCAAATTACTTAAAAATCATGATAAACGTTTGGTGCTGAAACGCTTGCATAAAGCGTGCATCTATAATAATCCTTATGAAGCGCGCGATGCCTTATTGCATTGGGCAAGATTACAATGGCCTGGCTTTGAGTTTTTAAATTTAAGGGATTTGACAAAACGAATACATGATTCGCAATTTAAAAAACAACTGCATCTTTTGTCACAGATACTATACAGTCCAGATAAAAAAATACCTTGGCAGGGCAAAGAGTTATGGCAATGTATTGTCGCGTATAGAAAAGGTAAAGTGTCTAAAGATAATAAAACAGGTGATTTACCTCCTATTAATCCGCTATAAAAGATAGGGTATATAAATGCAGCTTCTGCAAACCTATTGGTTACAATGGCGTGTTGTATTGAGCCGGATTTTCCCCTTTCTGGAATGGTTATCGGAACTTAAACAATGGGGAACGCTTAGAGCCGACTTAATCGCAGGTTTTACGGTTGCCATGTTATTGATTCCTCAGTCTATGGCTTATGCTCATTTAGCAGGATTGCCCGTCTACATGGGTTTATACGCTGCCTTTTTACCCCCTATCATTGCCGCTTTATTTGGCTCATCACGTATTTTGTCTACAGGCCCTGTTCCCGTTGCTTCGCTACTGACGGCTGTTGCCATGCAACCTTTGGCAGCTGCCGGTACAACCGATTACATCCAATATGTTTTATTGCTGACTTTCCTTGCTGGTGCCATACAACTGGCTTTGGGATTTTTGCGATTTGGCGTGGTGGTGAATTTTATTTCTTATCCTGTGATTCTTGGATTCATAAATGCCGTGGCACTGATCATTGCCAGTATGCAGTTCGGCAATTTATTCGGTGTCTATGCAGTCACGGCACCGCATTATTATCAAATGGTTTGGCAGGTACTGAATGACGCAATCATCAATATCCATTGGCCGACGGTAGGGATCGCGACATTAGCATTTATTATCATTCTTGGTGGACGCTGGCTATGGCCAAATCTTCCTCATATTCTTATTGCTGTGGTAGTCACGACCATCATTGCCTGGTTGAGCGGATATGAAAAGCTGGAAACCATTCGGGTTGATCAAATTATTAATTTGCCCGTACAACAAATGCTTGCAAATTATCAGCATTATCCTGAAGAGATGCAGCACCTGTTAGAAGAAGTGACCAAGACTAAAAAAATCGTACAAAAGACAATTAAGAAAGCGGGTCCGAATGCGGAAGAAACGGATGAAGCTTTCAATAACGCTGCTCAGGCTAAATGGCAGCTAGAGCGCTTAATTACCCGCCATAATGTTGAGGTCGGCGAATTAAGCCGTTTGCGTTTTCGCCGTTTAATGACCCATAACCAGCAAGAAGTATTCTTTGTGGATGAGCAAATGACGCCCATTGGTGAAGTGGATTCCTACGAGTGGCGAATCGCGAGTTTGCCGCGTGATGGTAAATTAACATTACAAGCCGGAGGAGAAGTTGTTGGCAACATTCCTCGTGGGTTACCTGCCTTTAAGTCAGTTACTTTTAACTGGGATGCCATGTCAAATTTGTTTATGGCAGCGATTGTAATTGCTTTGGTTGGTTTTACAGAAGCCATTACGATTGCCAAGCGCATTGCTACGGAAAGTCGCCAGCGATTAAATATCAATCAGGAGTTGGTGGGCCAGGGATTGGCAAAATGCGTGGGCAGTTTCTTTCAATCCATGCCCGTATCCGGCGGGTTTACCCGTTCGGCAGTGAATTTCCAAGCCGGTGCTAAAACCGGTTTTTCATCCATTGTTGCAGGCTTAATTGTGATGACCGTCTTGCTGTGGTTCACCCCGTTATTTTATTACCTGCCTTATGCGACATTGGCAGTGGTCATCATGGTTGGTGTGTTGGGTCTACTTGATGTTAAGGAAATGTGGAGAGTTTGGAACGTAAGTCGAAAAGAAGGTGTGGTGGTGTTAGTGACCTTTTTATTAACGCTTGTGTTAGCACCACGACTTGCTTATGCTGTTTTGTTAAGTATGTTGTTATCACTGGGGCTTTATCTTTATGAAACCATGCGGCCGAGATTTACTGAATTAACTCGTAATGAAGAAGGAGAATTAGTCGAAGTTAGTGAGGAGGATGAACAGGAAACCTGTTACCTTATAAGCTTGGTACGATTGAATGGTTCATTATATTTTGCCAACGCCGCATACTTTGAAGAAAAAATATTAAAGCTGATTTCCGCCAAGCAAAAGCTGCGCTACATCATTCTTGATTGCGTCAGCATTAATCAATTGGATGCAAGTGGTTTGGAAACATTGCGTAGTGTTTGTTCTCGTTTGCAGGAAGGTGGGCTTGAATTATGGTTTACTCGTGTACGGCGACCTGTCCTAACCGTCTTAAAACGTGGTGGATTATTTGATCAATTGGGCGAGCATCATTTTTATAAGAATAATGAGGAAGCTTTGGCAAAGTTGACTGAGTCTCTTGGCGCAAAACATATGAACACTTGCCCTTTGGCTCTTAGAAAGTGAAACTTATTCTCGCTATTTCATGTGTTTTGAGTTATACTAAGAACACTTACTAGTACATTTTTCACGATAAACAGTATTATTCATAAGTTCCCTCTTTGTTAAATTCTAAGGCAGTGAATTTATATTGTTAATGTTTTTCCATGATTTCGTGTGCAGTAAGTGTGTTTTTAATTTAATTTTGGAAAGTAGACATGTCTGTTAAAGAAACTGGCCACGTAAAGTGGTTTAATGATGATAAAGGCTATGGTTTTATCAGCCGTGATAATGGTCAAGATGATGTATTTGTCCATTTTCGTTCAATTGTCAGCTCAGCAAATCGCAAAACTCTGATGGAAGGTCAACGTGTAGAGTTCACAGTAACTAAGGGACCGAAAGGTTTACAAGCCGAAGAGGTATCTGCGGTTTAATCCCACTTTTTCTCCCATTTTCCCCTTTATGCCCAAATTGTATTGGCTATAAAGGGGAAAAGCTTTTATTTTAAAATTCTGTTAATCAATATTTGGAATCCTATATTTCGCACCATGAAGATGTGTGGAATGTCGGTGGCATATCTTGCTGAGTTCGGTATAATGAATATTATCTTATGCTTATGCTAGGAGGCATGGATGATAAGATTTACCGCCTTGCTTTTCATGATATTTCCCTTGTTTTGTAGCGCATCCATTCCTGTTGAGGGAACTTTTACTGCCAAAAAGGCCTGTCCTGCCTTTATCTCCAAAAATAAAACAACCAATCCCGATAATCTAAATGTACAAGCACAACAACGCTACCGTTTGCATGAGATCATTCGTGTGCCCCCGCAATGGGTCAGGATCGAGTTTCCAGGCGAGCAATTTGCTTTGCGCTGGATAAAAGCAGATTGTGGTACATTCCAATATGAAATAAAGCAAAAGAAGCCGTGCGATAATTCCCCCGGTATGGCCGACTCGCATGTGCTGGCGCTTAATTGGTTGCCCGGGTTTTGTGAAACCTATGGCTATGAGGCGGGGAAGCCGGAGTGTTTAAAACTTCCTCCTGATTCTTATCAGGCAAAACATATGGTATTGCATGGTTTATGGCCGAATAACATAGTCTGTGGTACCAGCTATGGTTATTGTGGTGTCGAGGCGCGGAAAGCGCATTGTGATTACCCGCCAGTTATTTTAAGTGAGCCTGCTGCTGATAAACTTGGCCAGTTTATGCCAAGCTATGCTTATGGCAGTTGCCTTGAACGTCATGAGTGGAATAAACATGGCAGCTGCCAGATATTATCCATGGAGCAATATTTCTTGTTGGCGACGCGTTTGACCGATGAGATGAATCAGACAACGTTAGGACAATGGTTGCAAGAACATGTTGGTGAAGTGGTTGAGTTGTCGCAAATCACCGAAGAAATTAAAAACACGTTTGGTCACGATGCTATAAATAAAGTGTATTTGGGTTGCAAAAGCGGTCGTTTGGTTGATATGTATGTCCGATTACCAGCCCTTATCCCACAAGATGAACCATTATTTAATTTGGTTCAGAAGGCAAGTCATGCCAAGCGCGGCAATAGTTGTCCACAGAAGGTCGTTATTTCAGATTTTTATGCAAGCACCTAAAGAGCGTATAAGCGAATGGCCTATTGTTGGAAATAGAGGATAATCTTGCACAATGCTGGAACTTCCTCTAATGTACTATGTGCATGATAAACATGTATTATTCTCGCGTCGGATGGTAATTTTTTAATAGTATCGCAACAGGATGAGTCGCTATGTTAAAACGGTCTTTTTTACTGGTTTTTTGTACGTTATTACTCATGGCATGCAGTCGTCCTCCTGTTGCAGTTTCTCCTGTGGTGCATAGCACCAAGCAGATTCGGTCGGTTTCGGCGTTTACTCGTGTTCGTGTCAGTGGCAACATCAATGTGAGTTTACATACAGGGTATTCGCGACCACAGGTGATTTTGCGCGGTGATCCTCGGGATCTGGCTTTTATTGCAACGAGAGTTGTTCGGGGCACCTTAGTTGTTGAGCTTGCAAAGGGTCTTCCTCATTACGGCAGTGTGCAAGCGGAAATACGAGGGCATTACTTGAATTCATTTGTTTATCAGGGAGCCGGGGTGATTGTTGGCACGAAGATGCATTCAAGCCTCTTGGACGTTGTGATTGACAATAAAGGCACCACAACGCTGGGCGGATATTTAGGATTGCGTAAACTTGAATTAAGTGGCGAAGGGCAGGTGCAAATTAATGATATTCATAGCCAGATGCTTAATTTAAAACTTGCAGGCAGAACTAACG
This sequence comes from Legionella nagasakiensis, assembly GCF_900639915.1. Lineage (GTDB taxonomy): Bacteria > Pseudomonadota > Gammaproteobacteria > Legionellales > Legionellaceae > Legionella_A > Legionella_A nagasakiensis. Next base: position 141,217 of record NZ_CAAAID010000004.1, on the reverse strand, counting down.
TGCGACTAAACGGGGTGGTGAATGTGGCTTCCTTGAATATGGAAGAAAATGCTCGGCTGAGTTTGTATTGGGTTAAAAGTAAAGTGCTTAGAGTTCGAGGGCGAGACCATGCCTATATTCAATTGGCCGGAATTGCGGATAAACTGCTTGTTGAATTATGTGATTCGGCGCATTTTAACGGTCGCTATTTGCGTGCCAGCAGAGCATTTATTAAGACCCATGATCAATCGTTAGCAGAGATTTCCAGTGTGGATCGCCAACACACGCTTGCCAGTGATACCAGTAATATTTATTTTTATAATATTCCGGAAATGAGGACTGATTTTATGGCCTTCAATGGTTCAGTATTGGATATGCGTGATTGGAATATGCCATTTATGCAAGAATATAATCGTTACAATAAATAGTCTCTAACCTTTCTTAAGGCATGCAATGATGGTATCAACATCGCCATCAAGAGGCAGGACATGAGCGGAGTGGTTTAGCCAATGAATACGAGCATTGGATAAACCTGTAAAATACTCAGCGACCAATGTGGTTTGTACTACCTCATCGTATCGCCCTAAAAATAAGTCGACGGAGCAAGTGGGTGGAATAAATTGATGCTTTTGAACGAGTGAAAGTATTTCGATGATGGTTGCGATGGGAAGCTGACGATAGGCAAGTTCACTGCTGCGATTCGTATGCAGATTCCCCGCACGATTGCGAAGATGCCTGAAGCCCAGCCTATGTAAAATACGAGCAGCCGTCAGCGCGAGCGTCATATTTAATCGTAATGCTAATGCCGGTGCCAGCAAATATAAATGATGTAAAGAGAAGCGATTTGCTAAATGGCAAGCCAGTAATCCCCCTAAGGAAAGCCCCATGACATCCACGGCATGATAGTCTTTTAACAGTTCGCTACATGATGTTTCAGCGCAAGAAAGCCATTCAGACGCTTGTGTTTTGGCAAATATTTCAATGTTGCTCGCATGCCCAGGTAATGCTGGGCAAACGACAGCATCATATAGATTTATAAGCGTTGGCAGAAGCTCGCGAAAGACTGCCGGGGATGAAGAAAAGCCGTGCAGTAGCAATAGTGCCCGTTCTTTTTTTCCATTTTGGTGATGAATTGGAGCCAGTAAATTGGCATGTTGGCTGGATAAAGCTTGCAGTGTTTTTCCTCGCCACATGTAGCGGAAATCATCAAGATTCATGAGCGGTCTCATTGGTTAATTTTTGAAAAATAAGTGTAAAAATATAGTTTGGATCATTTTAATAAACGTTAAGACGGTATACTAACAATAATAATCTTAAGTATAACGCCCATAGCTATGATCTGCTATTCGCATGATGATGGCATGGTGTCTATACTTTTAATAATAGAGTAAATAGATTAGGAGATTCGCATTATGCCTGGTTCAGACGATGTTACACCACCGCTTAGTGCGCCAGCAGATACTGCTTCGGCACCAGCACAGCCCACGACAGCAGGGCCTACGGCCGCCTCTCCTACTGCGGATGCAACTCCCCCTGCGCCGCAACCGGATGCAGCAGCATCACCCGATGCGCCCAAGCCTGGCAAAAAGGCTGATAAAAAGGATAAAGATGAGAAGAAACAAGAAATAGATCCAGCCGATGAGATCCGTAAAAAAGCAAAAAAAAGTGATATGGGGCAGGCCGCTGGCGAGATGAGTGGCTGGGCCAAAAGTATGATGGGAATGGCCGCCGAAATGGCACAGGTCGGTAAAGAAATTCATGACATGACTTTAAAAAAACCCCTGGATGCATTATCTGAAAAAGCTGGAAAGGCCTGGGACGATTTTCGGGCGGGTAAAAAAGAGGAAGCAGAACAAAAGCCTGCGGCCATGAGTCCTCCTGCAAGTACGACGGCCACACCAGATGCGCTTTCCACACGGAGTGCAGCGCAGATGGATGGGCTGAGCGCTGCAACTCAACCAGATAGCAGCCCAAGTGCTTCTCCAGACCTCGATGCTACGCCGCCAAAAGTTGCTCCGAAATGAGGCTTGTCTGAGTTCGCGCTGCCTATTACAGGTGTTTATTGTTATCTATAGGACTTAAATCCTGATCTATACTTAAAATAGCGTTTTATGTGGAGATTTATTTATGACAGAACCGACTTCCGATGATGCCCCATCAACAGACCCTACTGCTTCTGCACCAACCCAGCCTGATGCAACAGGGCCTGCGCCTGCAACTTCGGATGCGACCCCTCCTGCTGCTCCAGAACCAGATGCAAAACCCAAATCGACAAGTGCGACGGCTGATGAAGACGGCGATGATGAGGAGGAGGACGAAAAGGATGAGAAGAAGAAAGAAATAGATCCAGCCGATGATATCCGTAAAAAAGCAAAAAAAAGCGATATGGGACAGGCAGCCGGTGAGATGAGTGGCTGGGCAGCTGGCATGATGAAAATGGCCGCCGAAATGGCACAGGTCGGTAAAGAAATTCATGATATGACCTTAAAAAAACCCCTAGATGCATTGTCTGAAAAAGCTGGAAAGGCCTGGGATGATTTTCGGTCTAAAAAAGGGAAAGAAGACGACGCTGAGCAACCTGGAGGCAGATCCAAGGATGATGAGGCTCCTGACGATGATCCTGCTCCTGACGATGATCCTGCTCCTGACGATGATGCGGCTCCCACGGATGATGTTGATGCTGATATGGACCCGCTGCCTGATACGGCAGATTTGTCACAGGTGGTGAGCCTTTCTCCAGATGGGGCAGCTGAAGCAAATCAGCTGAGTGAAAGCAGTATGCCTTCTTCTGGCGACCAGCCAGCACCTCAGATGGATGAAAGCGCAGCGGAAGGTCTCAGTGCTTCAATGTAAAATTTGGGATGGAGCACAAGCCGTTAGCGCTCCATCAACTTATGGGGCAGGCTTTCAAGTCGGCCTGCTTGTGTTACCAGTACGTAGTTAAGTTTTCGTTGCAATTCACTGATGGAATCAACGCTGGTATAGGTTAAACCAGAACGTAAACCGCCAATGATATCGGTGATGATGGCACCTTGTTGGGCTCGATAGGGTACTTCTGTGGCAACCCCTTCTGCGGTTTTCCATTCTGCATTTGCCCAAGAAAGCCTTCCTGAGCTTCACACGAAGCCATGCCGCGGTAACGTTTGACTTGTGTGCCATCATCTTTAACCTGATGCTACGACCACTACGACCAGGGCTGCTCTGAATCGATGCTTATTTGAGTTTGCGGTTTACTGGCCTGCCTCTTACAGGTGTTTATTCATCTATACTTAAAATAGTGTTTTATGTGGAGATTTATTTATGACAGAACCGACTTCCGATGATGCCCCATCAACAGACCCTACTGCTTCTGCACCAACCCAGCCTGATGCAACAGGGCCTGCGCCTGCAACTTCGGATGCGACACCTTCTGCTGCTCCGAAACCAGACGCCTCTTCAGACGCAACCCCCAAATCAACCAGTGCAACGGCTGATGAAGACGATGATGAGGAGGAAGATGAGAAGGATGAGAAGAAGAAAGAAATAGATCCAGCCGATGAGATCCGTAAAAAAGCAAAAAAAAGCGATATGGGGCAAGCAGCCGGCGAGATGAGCGGCTGGGCGGCTGGCATGATGAGAATGGCCGCCGAAATGCAGCAGGTTGGTAAAGAAATTCATGATATGACCTTAAAAAAACCCCTAGATGCATTGTCTGAAAAAGCTGGAAAGGCCTGGGATGATTTTCGGTCTAAAAAAGGGAAAGAAGACGACGCTCAGCAGAGTGAAAATCCTGATGAACCTGGAGGCAGATCCAAGGATGATGAGGCTCCTGACGATGATCCTGCTCCTGACGATGATGCGGCTCCCACGGATGATGCTACAGCTGATGCTGCTGTTGATGCCACGGCTGATGCTGCTGTTGATGCCACGGCTGATGCTGCTGTTGATGCCACGGCTGATGCTGCTGTTGATGCCACGGCTGATGCTGCTGTTGATGCCACGGCTGATGTTGCCGTTGATGCCACGGTTGATGTTGCTGTTGATGCCGCTGTCGATGTTGCTGTTGATGCCGCTGTCGATGTTGCTGTTGATGCCGCTGTCGATGTTGCTGTCGATGTTGCCGAAGATGTTGCTCTCGGTGTTGCAACTGGAGGCATAGGGGAGGTTGCTGCGCCTGTGTTGAATGTTGCTACTGACGTTGCTCTTGATGGCGCTTTGGATGTTGGTATGGATGCAGCTTTGGATGTTGGTATGGATGCAGCTTTGGATGTTGGTATGGATGCAGCTTTGGATGTTGGTATGGATGCAGCTCTGGATGGTGGTATGGATGCAGCTCTGGATGGTGGTATGGGTGCTACTGCCAACATGGGCTCGCTGCCTGATACGATGGGTTTGTCACAGATGGCGAGCCTTTCTCCAGATGGGGCGGATGAAGCAAATCAGCTTAGTGAGGCGAGCATGCCTAGCCCTGTTGCAGATGACCAAACACTAGAGGCAGTATCGACTCTAGGCATGGGAACATAGATAAAAATCTATATTCCCATGCTGAGTAGTTGGCTAACGTTCCATCAGTTTATGCGGTAAGCTTTCGAGTCGGCCTGCCTGTGTCACCAGTACGTAGTTAAGTTTTCGTTGCAGTTCACTGATGGAATCAGCGCCAGCATAGGTCAAACCAGAACGTAAACCGCCAATAATATCGGCGATGATGGCATCTTGTTGGGCTCGGTAGGGTACTTCTGTGGCAACCCCTTCTGCGGTTTTCCATTCATGCATTTGCCCAAGAAAGTCTTCCTGGGCTTCACGCGAAGCCATGCCGCGGTAACGTTTGACTTGTGTGCCATCATCTTTAGTAATGATGTCTCCGGGTGTTGGTTCTGTTCCGGCCAGCAGGCCGCCAATCATTACAAAATCGGCGCCAAACGCCAACGCCTTGACAATATCGCCGGAAGTGCGGATGCCGCCATCAGCGACAATGGAGCGATCCGTGCGGGCACAATCTTGAATGCAGGTCAGCATGGGTACACCAAACCCGGTTTTAATGCGAGTGCTGCACACTGAGCCTCCACCAATTCCAGCTTTAATGATGTCGGCACCGCAGGAAGCAAGGTAATCTGCGCCAGCGTAGGTGGCGACGTTGCCTGCCATGATGCAGCGGTCGCCACCAAGTAGTTGCCGCAAACTTTTCAACGTTTTTCCTACATACTTGGCATGGGCATGCGCGACGTCTACGCAAAAAAAGTCAGCACCTGCATCACGCAATGCTTGTGCCCGCTCCAATTCTGCCGCAGTACAACCGATTGAAACAAACACTGGCCCTTCACAGGCTTTAAACTCATTAATGTTGTCTTCAATGCTTAAAAAGCGATGCAATGCCCCTATCCCGCCTTTGCTGTGCATGAAATTGGCCATTTTACTTTCGGTGATGGTATCCATATTGGAACTTATCACCGGCAATTTCAGATGCAGCTTGCCAAGACGGTCGGTCATACTGATATCGACTACCCGTCTGGATTCGTGGTGATTATAGGAAGGAACGAGCAGCACATCGTCAAAAGTAATGGCTTGTGTTGACATGATTTATCCTGTTTGCAGCAGTATTGGTCAAAAGCACGTACTATAAATGTTCTGCGGCATAATATGCAAGTCTTGATCGTTCACCGCGGGTCAAGGTCATGTGCGCACTGTGCTGCCAATGTTTAAATCGGTCGACGGCAAACGTCAGTCCTGAAGTGGTTTCACTCAAATAAGGGGTGTCGATTTGTTTGATATCACCAAGACAGATGATTTTACTACCGGGACCTGCACGAGTGACTAGTGTCTTAATTTGTTTTGAGGTGAGATTTTGCGCTTCGTCGATGATAATAAAGCGATTTAAGAAAGTACGGCCGCGCATGTAATTCAACGAGCGAATTTTAATTTTGTTTTGCAGCAAATCTTGGGTTGCGCCGCGGCCAAAACTGCCCCCTTCCTGGGCACTGTGCAGTACCTCAAGATTATCCATTAATGCACCCATCCAAGGCGTCATTTTTTCTTCTTCTGTTCCCGGTAAAAAGCCAATATCTTCACCCACAGGAATGGTAACACGTGTCATGATAATTTCTGTGTAGCGCTTCAGATCGAGCACTTGTGTTAAACCGGCAGCAATGGTTAGCAGAGTTTTTCCGGTGCCTGCAGAACCTTGCAGGGTGACAAAATCAATGTCAGGATCAAGAAGTAAGTTTAAGGCAAAATTTTGTTCGCGGTTACGGGCAGTAATACCCCAAACGGCGTGATTGTCTTGCGTATAGTCACGTGCGATTTGTATAACGGCATGTGTTTCTTCGACGTCCCGGACTATGGCTTGGAATTGATCATCTTCAGTGCTGAGGCAATCATTAGGATTCCATTGGCTGGTGAGAGGGCCGTTAAGCCGATAAAAGGTTGTACCACTTTCTTGCCAGGCTTCCATGTCTTTGGCGTGCGAATCCCAGAAGTTGTTTTCTAGAATATGAAGACCGCTATGCAGTAGATTGACATCATCTAATACGCGATCGTTGTAATAATCTTCGGCATGAATGCCAAGAATGCCGGCTTTAATTCGCAAATTTATGTCTTTGGAAATGATAATAACTTTTTTATCGCAGTATTTTTTTTGCAAACCAAGCGCTGTTGCCAGCAACGTATTGTCGACTTTATGGCCAGGGAGTGATGTTGGCCGTAATGGTTCAAAATCATCCGTTTGGAAGAAGAGTCGGCCACTGCTTTTTACGTGTTCTACCGCAAGATAATTTGGAATGGGCAGTCCCTCAACAATTTGCTCATGACTGGCATTGCTCATCAATTCTACCAGCATACGGTTGGTCTGACGAACGTTCCGTGCGACTTCGGAAAGCCCTGTTTTGTGATTATCCAGCTCTTCAAGTACCACCATTGGCAAGTAAACATCATGTTCTTCAAAGCGGAAGATGGCGGTAGGGTCGTGCATAAGAATATTGGTGTCAAGCACGAAGAGTTTTGCTTCTTTACTGGTTTGTTCCATGAATTTATCCTGTCATCCGAGATGATTTATTTTGATAAGACGAAGGGTTGGCGTCAAGTAGATATATATCATTAGTATGGTCCCTATCATTTCTCCCCTTTACAGAAGTGCCAAAGCACTACGCGGCAGGGTAGTTCATCCTGCTTGTAGTGATTTCAAGGTGTCTAATACGTCATGAACATGCTCTTTAACATTGACCTTGCGCCAAATGTGACGTAATTTTCCTCTCGGGTCAAACAGAAAAGTACTGCGTTCAATGCCTCGTACCTGTTTGCCATACATGGACTTCATTTTAATCACAGCAAACTGCTGACAAAGTATTTCATCAGTATCGCTAATCAGTTCAAAGGGAAAGGCTTGTTTGGTTTTGAATCGTTCATGAGATTTTAAATTGTCGCGTGAAATTCCAAAGATGATGGTGTTTAAGGATTGAAACGTTTGGTAATTATCCCGGAAATCTTGCCCTTCCTTGGTGCATCCTGGCGTGGCATCTTTGGGGTAGAAATAAAGAATTAGCCATTGGCCACGATAATCGTTAAGATGTGCTTCAAGGCCACCAGTGGCCTGAATTGAACAAGATGGTAGTTCGTCACCCACATTCATTGGAAATTTCTCCTGAATAACTGCGTATAATAGCAGGACGTGGTATCCTACGCAATTTACCCTGCTGTTCTAAGTCCTCTTTTAGGTGTTTTATGGCGGTTAACAAACAACAAAGCACGACGATTGTAGTGAACAAAAAGGCACGTTTCGATTATTTCATAGAAGATGAATATGAAGCAGGTCTGGTGCTTGAAGGTTGGGAAGTAAAAAGTCTGCGCGCTGGAAAAGTCAATCTTTCTGATGCGCATGTGATTGTTAAATATGGTGAAGCATGGTTGTTGGGGGCACAGATTCAACCATTGCCTACCGCATCCACTCATATTCATCCTGACCCTGTTCGTACGCGTAAATTATTATTGAATCGGCGTGAGTTGAATCAACTCATTGGCAGTGTAGAACGTCAAGGATATACACTGGTGCCTTTATCGATGTATTGGAAGAAAAATGTAATTAAAATAAAAATTGCCCTAGCTAAAGGTAAAAAAACACATGATAAGCGGGATACTATCAAAGAAAGGGATTGGCAGCGGGATCGATCTCGGATTATGAAAAGTACAAAAAATAATTGAGAGGAACGAGTATGTGCGGAATAATGGGAGCAGTTTCACACCGGGAAAGCAGTCGAATATTGTTGGAAGGTTTACGAAGGCTCGAATACCGTGGCTACGATTCAGCAGGCATTGCGGTTATTGATGGTGATTTTCAATTAAAACGCTTAAGGATTCAAGGGAAAGTTCAAGCCCTGGTTGATGCGATGCAGGAAACAGCCATTGCCGGTAATGCAGGGATTGCTCATACCCGTTGGGCAACCCATGGCAAGCCCTGTGAGCAAAATGCTCATCCCCATATGTCACATGGTGAAATTGCAGTGGTCCATAATGGCATCATTGAAAACCATGATGAGCTGCGCCATTATTTGCAGGAACATGGCTATGAGTTTACTTCTGAGACAGACACTGAAGTAGCCGCCCATCTTATTCATTATCATTATCAACAGTCTCAGTCCCTGTTGGCGGCGGTGCAGGCTAGTGCGGCACAAATGATAGGGGCTTTTGCCCTTGGCGTCATTCATCAACGCTCCCCTCATGAATTGGTGGCTATCCGTAAAGGCAGTCCATTGGTTGTTGGCGTTGGTATTGACGAATATTTTATTGCTTCCGATGCGTTGGCTTTACGCTCTTTTGCGCAATCAATTATTTATCTTGAGGAAGGCGACAGTGCACGGTTGACGGCAACAAAATTGGAATTATTTGATGTTCATAATCAGCCTGTGCAACGCCAAATTCAAATTTTAAATGATGATTCTCTTGCAGTGAGTAAAGGTTCTTATCGTCATTTCATGCTTAAAGAAATTTTTGAACAAAGCAAAGTGCTTGCGGACACTTTGGAAGGGCGCGTTGCAAGTTTATCGGTGCTTAAAGCCAGTTTTGGTGAGCGGGCTGCTAAAATTTTCAGCGAAGTAAAACAAATACATATTGTTGCTTGCGGTACCAGTTATCATGCTGGTTTGATCGCCAGATATTGGTTGGAATCTTTGGCTGGTTTGCCAACACAGGTGGAAATAGCCAGTGAATATCGCTATCGAGAAGTAGTTGTCAATGATAACACCTTGTTTATTACGGTGTCGCAATCAGGGGAAACAGCCGATACCTTGGCAGCTCTTCATAAAGCCAAGGCAATGAATTACCTGGCAACCTTTGCGATTTGTAATGTTGCAACCAGCTCTTTGGTTCGGGAATCTGATCTGGTCTTTTTGACACGTGCTGGCGTAGAAATTGGTGTGGCGTCTACTAAGGCATTTACGACGCAACTTGCCGCATTTTTGATGTTGGCTACTGCACTTTGCCGCGACGCACGCGCCTCGGAGGTTTTGGCACAATTGCAGCAATTACCGACGTTGTGTGAGCGCGCCTTACAAATGAATGAGGATATTTCATTACTGTCTACGCAGTTTGTTAATAAAGCTCATGCCTTATTTTTAGGGCGTGGTGTGCAATACCCCGTGGCATTGGAAGGGGCTTTGAAATTAAAGGAAATTTCTTATATTCATGCCGAAGCTTATCCTGCTGGAGAGTTAAAACATGGGCCATTGGCGTTGGTTGACAAAGACATGCCTGTTGTGGCGATAGCCCCGAATGATGAATTACTTGATAAATTAAAGTCGAATTTGCATGAAGTCAGCGCGCGCGGTGGGCAATTGATTGTTTTTGTTGATGATTCACAATCTTGGTCGGCCAATGGTGCGCGACTTATTGGGGTGCCTGCTTGCGGGCAATGGATAGCACCAATGATTTATACGCTTCCATTACAATTATTGGCGTATCATGTGGCGGTGATGAAAGGTACGGATGTCGATCAGCCACGTAATTTAGCAAAATCGGTTACAGTAGAGTAAGATGCAGTTTTATGGTTGATGAGTATATAATAAGCCGATTTTTGCATCATTGCAGTGCATACAGAGGTCAGAATAGCGGATGTTTGTTGACATGTTCGGCCGTGAAAGCCGATGTCAACGAGTTCGCGATTAGGTTTTTTACAGATGTTTTACGGGGAAACAAATGACTCAACAAAGGTTGACGGCAGCGGCAATTATTGCCCAGGAGATTAAAGCCAATGTTGTGCAGGTAGAGGCTGCTATTCGTTTGCTTGATGATGGTGCGACTGTGCCATTTATTGCACGGTATCGTAAAGAAGCCACCCAAGGACTAAATGATAGTCAGCTGCGTTTACTTGCAGAACGTCTGCATTATCTGCGTGAACTGGATGAGCGGCGTATTCATATTTTACAAAGTATTCGCGAGCAGGAAAAATTAACGCCCGAATTGGAGCAAGCGGTTCTCGCGGCTGATACAAAAGCGCGTTTGGAAGACTTGTATTTACCTTACCGACCGAAGCGTCGCACCAAAGCGCACATTGCGATAGAAGCAGGATTGGAGCCTTTGGCAATGGCTTTATGGCAGGACACTTCTCTTAATCCGGAAACCTATGCGGTTCAGTTTATTAATCCAGAGGCGGCTGTGCCAGATGCTGCAACCGCATTGGAAGGCGCCCGCCAAATTTTGATGGAAAAATTTGCCGAAGACGCTGATCTCATTGATGAGCTTCGCCAATATCTATGGCGTGAGGGTATTTTGCAGGCAAAAAGAGTAAAAGATAAAAAGGCTGCCGGTAGTAAGTATGCGGATTATTTTGATTATGCAGAACCAATCAAGAAAATCCCTTCCCATCGTGCATTAGCGTTGTTTCGCGCACGGCGCGAAGGGGTGTTGCAATTAGCACTGACATTGCCGAATGAGCCAGATTACGGTGAGAAGCGGATTGCTGCTTATTTTAATATTGCTTTGCAAGCACAGACAGAGCGAGACTGGCTGCAGGAAACGGTAAGGCTGACTTGGAAAATCAAGCTCTTTACCAAACTTGAACTGGAACTTTTGGCTCGTATACGTGAATTGGCGGATGAAGAGGCAATCAGAGTATTTGCTTCTAATTTACGTGATCTGTTATTGGCGGCACCGGCAGGGCCAAAGGTTACTATGGGCTTGGATCCAGGTATTCGTACCGGTGTAAAAGTGGCTGTGGTTGATCACACAGGAAAGCTTCTAGATTACACCACCATCTTTCCTTTTTCCCCACAAAATGAGTGGCATGAAGCGATTGCTGCCATGGCTAAATTGGCTGCCAAATATAACGTTGAGCTCATCAGCATCGGTAATGGGACCGCTTCACGTGAGACGGAACGTTTGGTAACGGATATGATTAAAATGTATCCGGATTTAAAATTAAATAAAATGATGGTTAGTGAAGCAGGGGCATCGGTTTATTCCGCCTCCGAGTTGGCTGCCAATGAATTCCCTGAGTTGGATGTTACCCTGCGGGGAGCGGTTTCTATTGCCAGGAGATTGCAGGACCCCCTTGCTGAATTGGTGAAAATTGAGCCTAAATCCATCGGCGTGGGACAGTATCAGCATGACGTTAATCAATCCCGTCTGGCGCGTAGCCTTGAGGCGGTTGTGGAAGACTGTGTGAATGCTGTCGGTGTGGATGTTAATACGGCATCGATGGCGTTACTAACTCGAGTATCGGGATTTAATGAAACATTAGCTAAGAATTTAGTGCAATATCGCGATGAGCATGGTTGTTTCCAAAATCGCGAACAGCTGAAACAGGTTGCTCGCATGGGTGAAAAAACATTTCAGCAATCGGCCGGATTTTTACGAATTATGGGAGGAGATAATCCATTGGATGCGTCAGCTGTGCATCCGGAAGCCTATCCTTTGGTTCAGAAAATATTAACGAATAAGCAGGTTGAAATTGCACAGATAGTAGGTCGTCAGGAATTATTACAAAGTGTAAATGCGGCTGACTATGTTGACGAACAATTTGGTTTACCAACCATTTGCGATGTTTTAAAGGAATTGGAAAAACCAGGACGGGATCCAAGGCCTGAATTTAAAACGGCTCGTTTTAAAGAAGGGATTGAAGACATCAGCCATTTACAGGAAGGAATGATTTTGGAGGGCGTGGTAAGCAATGTGACTAATTTTGGTGCCTTTGTTGATATTGGGGTTCATCAAGATGGATTGGTTCATATTTCTGCTATGACATCGCGATTTATCACCGATCCGCGAACGGTGGTTAAAGCTGGGGATATTATTAAAGTTAAAGTGATTGAGGTAGACAAAGAGCGTCGACGAATTAGCTTGAGTATGAAATTAGAAGAAGAAAAAGCAGCGTTGCCACAGAAAAAGCCAGAAAAATCCGAGCGATTAAAAAAATCGCTCGTCATCAAGTCTAAACCACTGGTTAAGAAGCCGGAAAAATCTCAGAAAGCTTCTGTAAATAAAAAACCGATATTTAATACTGCTATGGCAGATGCCTTGGCAAAATTGAAACGAGGATCGGAATGATAGCAACACCTCGAGGTGAAATCACCATTCAAACATTGGCGATGCCGGCAGACACCAATGCAAATGGTGATATTTTTGGTGGTTGGCTGGTTTCACAAATGGATTTGGCGGCCGGTGTGCTGGCGAAAAAACTGGCGCATGGCCGTGCCGCTACGGTGGCAATTCATTCCATGTCCTTTCTTAAACCGGTGCATGTCGGTGACGTGGTTAGTTGTCATGTTGAATTGATCAAGCAGGGCAAAACCTCTATGACGATTGCCGTAGAAGTCTGGACTGAGACACTTTCAACGGGTAAAAAATATCGGGTAACGGAAGGGACATTTGTTTTCGTAGCGATTGATGAGCATGGGCAACCCCGCATGGTGCCTGTTGCAAAATGATGGATAATACAGACGGTTTGCAGCGCTGGATACAGGATATTGCCGTTTTGATTGAACAAAGCGAGCATCTTGATCCGGAACATTATGCTCATTTTTTACAAGAACCCGAATTGGCGTTACGCTTGGTTGATTTAATTGAAACGTTAGATGAGTCGGAAGTGGATGCCGATCGAGCGTATTATTCAGCGTGTGTTTTTGCGCTTGAAATTTGTGTTGCGCAATTGCAATCTGCGGCTGAGGCTGAAAATAAGTTGGCTGCTAAGCGACTCAATGAGCTGATGAGCCATATGGCTGCCGTGATTCGTGATGGCAACCATTCGCTTAGTTTCTGGTTACCTGTTTTGAATGCCTTTTATGAAGTGCATGTTGAATTGTCTGATGAATTAAAAGTGGCTTATTTTAATTTGGCCAATGAAGACGATGTTTTAACAACCGAAGATTCCATCTCTCATTTAGATGCCATTCGTGATTTGATTGAGGAATTGTCAGACTTAAGTATTTTTGATATTGCCGAAAATTTCTTTGCCCAAAGTTATGCAATGCCTGCTGATTTTTTCGCTGATTTGGTTATTGATCTTTACAGCATTAAAGAAGGTCAGGATATTGCTTTATTGCATTTATTACATCCTAAAGAAGACGTTCGTGCCATGGTCGTAGCAACTCTGGATTTAATCATTGACAAGATTACCTTAAATTCTCTTTCTCTTTCTCGTTTGCAGACTATAAAAAACTGGTATCCTTCCATTTATCATGAGCAATTTGATTTTTGGATAAAAAAGCAACGCAAGAAAGGTGTTTTATTTCCACGTGAAACCAGTAAGAAACCTTTCCTGGACATTAAGGCAAGTGAAGTAGATGGTAGTGGTGCCCAAGGTATTTTTATTCATTTTAAAAAAAATCGTAAAAGCCGACTTTGCGGTTTGTTGTTTAAACAGGAAGTAGGTATCAAAGATGCCTGGATTACACCGGTGATTCCTGCAGAGGATGTGGCTCGTTATTATGATGAATCGTTTGATGGCAGCGTCATGCTGCGCTCAGTAGATAGGCCTTATTTAGAGTTGTTGACCAACCATTTTTTGGCTGTGACCATCGAGCGCGGCCATATGCCTGATTTGCATTTACTGGAAATGCAAGAGGCGCTTGGTTTGCAGTTTATTCCCCGCAAGCTGAATGTGGTCGATGTTTTACAACAACTTACTATTCAACTCAGCCCATTTACACCAGAGCGTATGCGAGAAGCATTCATACGCTCAAAAAGTTGGCCAAAAAATAAACGATTTACTGAGTCATGGTTTGTTGAAAATGCGCAAATTGATCGTTTAGTAAATCGTTTTTGCAGCTACGTTGAGGGCGTAAAAGTTTGTCGATTTGATGAGGCCATGGCTGCTGTCTTCGCGGATGAAATGGAGTTACATCGTGAACGCTGGATCTTTCATTTTTTATGGGTTTCCTTATGGCTGAAACCAAAAGCACGAAACAATGAACGGACATGGCAAGATTGCCTCTTCATTGCTTATGCCATTCATACCGGATTGCCGTTAGACTCAATTCCAATCATGAAGGAGATTTGTTATCAATCGGTTGTTAATAGTATTGAAACCATGCAAGAGAGGCGGACTTACCTCACGGGAGAATCATAAATGATGTTATCCTCCGAACTTGCGAAGAAATCCACAGGACTTACGAAAAATCTCAAAGCTAAGGCAAAAAGAAATATTGATGAGGGAGTTTAGACGAACTAAATGACCGAATCAGAATTTCTTTTTAAAGCAGAGATTGGGGTTTTTCGTAAGTCCTGCTCCAGCAATTCACGAGCATGGGAACGAGTCTGCTCAGTGATTTTCAAACCGCCCAGCATGCGGGCGAGCTCTTCAACTTTTTCATGATTTGTCAATTCCTTAACCGAAGAAAAAGTTTGACCGTGCTCAATGTATTTTTCCACAATAAAATGATGATGAGCAGAAGAAGCAACCTGGGGCTGATGCGTCACGCAGAATAGTTGCAAGCGCTCGCCCAGTTTACGCAGTAACTGGCCGACCAAGGCCGCGGTTGCTCCACCAATCCCCACATCTACTTCATCAAATAATAAGGTTGGCGTGGCACCACGTTGAGCGGTGACCATATGGATTGCAAGGCTGATTCGGGACAGTTCTCCTCCGGAAGCAATTTTCGCCAGGCTGTCTGGGAGCATGCCGGGATTGGTGCACACTTTATATTCCACCTTATCGAGGCCATGCTGCTGCATTTTATCCAAAGGGTTCAGCTCAATTTTAATAAATCCTTGCGGCATACCAAGTTGACGGATGGTTTGACTGATTTCTTCAGCAAGTTTCTCAGCATAATGGTGCCGAGATTGTCGTAATGCAAGTGCGGCTTTTTCATACGTTTCTAATTGTTGCTGATATTGCTGCTGTCGTTTATGGAACTCTTGTTCTGCATTCTGTAAGGTTTCCAGTTCTTTTTGTAAGCTTAAGTGATGTGCTGGCAATTGACTTGCCTCTACATGGTGTTTACGCGCTGCTTGATGCAAGAGGCTAATCCGTTCCTCCACCTCATGCAACCGTTCAGGATCAAGCTGTATTTGTGCTGAAAATTTGTTTATTTCATCTAAAGCCTCTTCACATTGAATGAGGGCGCTGTTTACTAGTTCACAGATGTTTTTGATGCAAGCTTGTTCTTGCGGCAAAGAGGCCAATAATTGCAAAATGTAATTTAAGTTTCGGGTTACATTGGGTTGCTCATCCGCGTTGAATAATTCAGTAATCTGTTGTGTATGTTCGAGATAGTCTTTTGCATGATGCAGCAGCTGATGTTCTTCATGCAGCTTTTGCATTTCATCATGCTCCAGGTTCAAATGTGCCAGCTCCTCAATTTGGTATTGAAGCAATTCAACACGCTCGCTGCTTGAACCTTGCTCTTTTTTTAGTGTTTGTAATTGCTGTTGTGTGTGCTGACAGTGCTGGTAAGCCTCTTCAACCGTTTGTAATAAATCGGCGTGTTCAGCAAACTGATCTAATTGCTGGCGGTGGGTGGTATGTTGCAGCAAGGATTGATGTTGATGTTGACCATGAACATCGACCAATAATCCACTTAATTCCTTTACTTTTTGTAGAGGAAAAGGCTGGCCATTGATGTAGGATTTGGAGCGCCCCTCGGCATATATAATTCGACGCAAGTAAAGCAAGCCGTCTTCGGTGGCCACATCATGCTCATGCAGCCAATGCTCAGGGGGGGAGTTTTCGTCATAATGAAAACAGGCATTAATGTCACATTTTTCTGCGCCTGGCCGGATAACTGAAGCATCAGCGCGTTCTCCAAGTGCAAGCATTAACGCATCAATCATGATTGATTTCCCGGCTCCTGTTTCCCCAGTAAAGGCAGTCATACCCTGACTGAAATCCAATTCCAGTTGCGATACAATGGCAAAGTTTTCGATGCGTAAGGAGGTGAGCATAGATTATCCTTGAGAGTTTGTTCCCCATCCTAATTTAATACGTAAAGTATCATAATAGTGATATTCCTTAGGATGCAACAATCGTAATTGTTGAGCGTTCTTCTCAATAGTAACAATTTGGCCTGGTTTGACTAAATGAGATTCATGACCATCACAACTGATTTGCAAGTCACTTTCATTGCTTTCACTAATTCTTAAATCGATGGATGTCCGTCCATCTACCACTAGAGGACGCGTGCTTAAACTATGAGAAAACATCGGCACCATCACTATTGCATTAAGCTGCGGATGCATAATGGGTCCGCCTGCCGATAACGCATACGCTGTGGAGCCAGTTGGTGTAGAAAGAATTAAACCATCGGCTCGATAATGACTGACGAATTGATTGTTAATATAAACATCAAATTCAATTAAATGCGTTTCTTTCCCGCGGCTTAAGACAACGTCGTTTAAAGCATCCCCTTGAAAATAAGTACTTTCTTGATCATGGATGAGGCTTTGCAGCAAAAATCGTCGTTCTTCTGAATATTCTCCATTTAATATGCCTGCGAGCTGCGTTTCAATATCCTGGGGCGAAATGTCTGTTAAAAACCCCAAACGCCCACGATTGATACCGATCACTGGCACATTGACTTTGATGGCCATGCGAGCGGCAGATAATAAGCTTCCATCACCACCAACCACGATGATTAAATCTTCTTGTGCACCCATTTTATCGCGAGCAAGCGTGGGCAGCTTAAGTTTAAAATTTTTGGCAGTATCTGTGTCTTGATAAGTATCAATTTGCAGAGTTGCTAAATAATCCATTAGTCGATGAAGGGTTTCATTGACGTCTTGATTAGCACGGTGCTGCCGAGCGTATAAAATAACCCGTTTAAATTTTTGTTTGGTCATGCAGTATTCCATCCATACATTTTCCCTGCTTCAAACTCATTAATCTTCGCTATTTGCTGCTCGTGCTGTGCGTTTACGATCGTGTTCTTTTAGTTCTTTCTTACGTAAACGTATGGATTGCGGTGTTACTTCAACCAGCTCATCATCATCAATAAATTCCAAAGCTTGTTCCAGTGAAAATTTAACGGGCGGTGTCAGGATAATATTTTCGTCGCTGCCAGAAGCACGGATATTAGTCAATTGTTTTTCTTTCGTGACATTCACTACCAAATCATTATCGCGGGCATGAATACCAACAATCATCCCTTCATAACAAACCGTTTGTGGTTCAATAAATAAACGTCCTCGTTCCTGTAAATTAAACAGCGCAAACGCCCGAGCCGTTCCTTGGCAATTGGCTATTAATACCCCATTATTGCGCTTACCAATCCGGCCACGGACCGCAGGACCATAATGATCGTAGACATGATACATGAGACCTGTACCGGATGTACTGGATAAAAATTCGGTATGAAAACCAATCAATCCACGTGTAGGAATCACATAATCCAGCCGAACTCGTCCTTTCCCATCAGGCATCATATTTTGCAATTCACCACGGCGTTCGCCCAGTTTTTCCATGATACTGCCTTGATGCGTTTCTTCAACATCTACCGTCAATCGTTCATAAGGCTCAAGCAATTCGCCTTGCTGTTCGCGTAAAATAACTTCTGGTTTGGATATGGCCAATTCATAGCCTTCACGACGCATATTTTCAATGAGAATGGATAAATGCAGTTCTCCACGGCCGGATACACGGAATTTATCGGGGTCTTCAGTATCTTCAACTCGTAAAGCAACGTTGTGCAATAATTCGGTTTGCAATCTTTCACGAAGTTTTCTGCTGGTTACAAATTTTCCTTCTTGCCCGGCAAAAGGAGAGTCATTAACCTGAAACGTCATGTTAATCGTGGGTTCATCAACGGTCAATGGTGGCATGGCTTCTACATGGGTCGGGTCACAAATAGTATCGGATATATTCAGTTGATCTATCCCCGTGATGGCAATGATATCTCCAGCGCTTGCCTGTTCAATTTCAATGCGATCGAGTCCTTTAAAGCCCAAAAGTTGCAGTAGGCGCCCACTGCGGATCTCGCCATGTTTATCAATGATTTTAATGGGTGATTTGGCTTTAATGTTTCCTCGGCTTACCCGGCCTATGCCAATGGTGCCCACGTAGGAAGAATAATCCAGCGAACTGATTTGCATTTGGAAAGGTCCCTGGTCGTCAACATCTGGTGGATTAACGCCATGAACAATCGTTTGCAACAAGGGCTGCATATCTTCATTATGATCCTCTAAATTGAGTCGCGCATAACCTTGAAGTGCAGAAGCGTACACCACTGGGAAATCTAATTGTTTATCAGTTGCTCCAAGGTTATCAAATAAATCAAACACTTGATCCATAACCCAATGCGGTCTGGCACCAGGGCGGTCGATTTTATTAATGACGACAATGGGGTTTAATCCGCGCGCAAATGCTTTTTGCGTCACAAAACGGGTTTGGGGCATAGGGCCATCTACCGCATCGACCAATAATAAAACGCTGTCAACCATGGAGAGTATGCGTTCAACTTCGCCACCAAAATCCGCGTGTCCCGGGGTATCAACGATGTTGATTTGATAGCCTTGCCAGTGAACACAGGTATTTTTAGCTAAAATGGTAATGCCGCGTTCTTTTTCCAATGCATTGGAGTCCATGAGGCGTTCAACCATCGGTGCGCGTTCATTTAGTGTCCCTGTCTGTTGTAATAATTTGTCAACTAAGGTGGTTTTGCCATGATCAACGTGCGCGATGATGGCGATGTTGCGGATTTTTTCTATCATAGGAGCCTTTAGTAATAATACTGGTAAAAACGATTTTTATAAGCTCTCTCTTTCTTAAAGGGAGGCAGGGAGGGATGTTTAAAATCCTCCTGATCCTTTTACAAAAAGAGAGAATGATGAGAAAACAAACAAATCGTTATGCCAGTATGGACGAACTTTTGTATATGTATTTACCATTATACAACGAAGCATGCCTGTTTTGTAATAAAAATCCTTTCATGTGGCACAAGCTTTGCTACACTAATAGTAAGCTAAATGAAAAAAGGTGGATAATTATGAAAAAATTAATTTTGCATCCCACCGACACTAGCCAATGGCATGCTTTAGTGAATGAGGCTCAAGCATCCACGCGTCTGGTTCTTAATGAAAACACAGAAAGCTATTTGGTCTTCTTGTTAATGCGTTTTTCTCAAACTACCCAATTACTTGAATCGGTCCTCGCGCTTGATTTTCTTGAATCCATGCACTCTCCTGGCAAACGCCAAGTTGAGCTGCTTCGTGATGTTGGTGATAAAAGCCTGCTCTTTTGTGGTCTTTTCCCCGGTATGGCAAATAAGCGTCATGTCAGTCTGGATTACTTCAGTGATATGGGGCAAGCCGCCTATATGACCGTTGGTGAATTGCAGGATAATGAATCAGCCAATTTGTATTTTCAGCTCAGTAAGCAGTTTATGATGTTAAAGCAAATCCTGCAGGCCATGCGCGGTAATTATTTACAGATTGCTGATGTTCATGGTGGCATATTGGCCGCAGTTGATTTGCCGATGCAGTGAAAAACCTTAATAAATTGTTAATTTTTAAATCTTATAATGGCCTGGGTTTTTCAAATCAAGGTCTGACATGCGAGCATTTACTCATCTTTGTGAAAAAGTCAATATCAGTTTATTCAACGATACCATCACCTTGTATCCTAAAAAAACGGGTGGCAAGTCAAGACAGCTCGCGTCACTCTTTGGGCTTCCGGTGTTTGTAGAGATTGATTGTTACTACGCCGAAGTGACGAATTTTACAGCAGAGCAATTTCAAATCATTACATACACCCATGGTGCCACAGAGTTAGGTATTCGCCGTTTTATTCATCGGGAAGACGCTGATCATGATCAATACCACCAAGATGCGTTTGACCGGGATGAAACGCATATGCATGCGCAATTTCGAGCACCGATTGATGAGGCAAAATTTCGTCAGGTTTTGACGGTATTTGTTGACCGTAACATCCTGTCGACGGAAGAAAAAGCACACTGCCTGGAAGCGTATCGTCAAGCCAATGTTGTGGCAGATCCCGCAGAACAAAAATTTATGGATCAATTGCTTATCTTACATACGAAAGCAAGCGAGCTTGAACATAAGGCTGAAAGAGATCGTGCTACTTATGAGTTGGCTGCTCATAATGCCAGAGCCCTTCACACAGACCTTAGCAATGCAATGGCAGCCTATCGACAAAATAAAAATGCTGCAACCTATCAAATATTTAAACGAACTTGCGACGCTGCAATTAAGGTGGCACGGCCAGAGTTGGAAAAACATCGGGATTACAATTACATTTTGGCCAATATTGGGTTTGCTGTTTTGGGTATGGGCATGGGTTATCTTGCTGCCGGGTTGATCAATTTGGCAGTGAATGGCCGGTTTTTATTTTTCAGCGAAACCAATTCCATAAGCAAAGTGAATGAGTTGGAAAAACATTTAGACGCGATTCCAGTTCCGGCAATCTAGAGCATCTTTGATGAGGTCAGATTGCTTATTTCCCTATTAACGAAAGAGCATGGTGACATCAATGGCATCAAAAGCGTAACTTTTATTACAAAAATCACAGCTGATTTCAACACTACCTTTTTCAGCTAACAGCTGCTTTAAATCTTCTTCTCCTAAAATTTTGAGTACTTCTTTCATTTTTTCGGCACTGCAACGGCAATGAAATTGTATGGCTCGCGCCGGATATAAGCGCAGCTCAGTTTCATGATACAAACGATGTAAAATCGTGGGATTATCCAATGTAAATAATTCTTTTTCGGTAATGGTTTGTCCAAGTTGAACGGCATACTCCCAAAATTGTTCGCGTTGTAAGGTATCCTGGCCCGGCATGAGCTGCAGCAGCATGCCGGCTGCCTGATGGTCGTCAGCAGCCAGCCAGACACGCGTCGATACCTGTTCTGACTGGGCAAAATAATGCATGAGATTTTCGCTCATCGAGGTAGAACGAATGGGCACCACACTTTGATAGGTTTGCGTTTGCTGGTATTGATTAATGGTTAATACCATTTTCCCTTGTAAAAAGGCTTCATGATAGTCTACGGCATGCTCATTCTCCTGGTACTTGGCAAATGCCCGGACTTGCAATTGATGATCGCATTGGACGACAAGCAGCGACAGGCGTTGATCGCCATGAAACTGTAGACTTACTTCCCCCTCAAATTTAATGCTGGCAGTCAATAAAATACAGGAAACCAATGCTTCACCCAGAAGGCTTTTGACCTGTGGCGGATAGGGGTGTTGGCTCATAATGGTTTTGTAAGTTTCATGTAGATGAACGATTTCGCCGCGAATATTGGCGTGTTCAAACAAGAAGCGTTGTAAGGTATCCGTTTCGTTCATTGAGATGTACATTCAATCAAAAAGATGCGATTCTAGCATAATTTTTTTCTGCTGTATGAAACAAGATTTTCCTGCCCTGGTTTACATGGCATAATAATGCTCTTTTTTTGCACGAGTATTTCCACATGCTTAATCCGCAACAAATGGCGGCGGTTAAATACATTGACGGACCTTTACTGGTGCTTGCCGGCGCAGGCAGCGGCAAAACCCGGGTGATTACCCAAAAAATTGCTTACCTGATTGAGGAATGTGGTTATGCCGCTCACAACGTTTTTGCCGTTACCTTCACCAATAAGGCGGCGAATGAAATGCGTGAGCGTGTTGCCTCCACGCTTCCTGCTATCACTCGCCGTGGTTTGAAGATAGCGACGTTTCATACCCTGGGATTAACCATCGTTAAACGCGAGGCAAACCATTGTGGTCTTAAGCCGGGGTTTAGCATTTTTGATCAGGAAGATTGTTTACAAGTACTCCGTAGTTTGCTCCCGGCGTCAAGAGCAAATCAACGCGACGATTTATTAAGATTACAACAGCAGATTTCCCGTTGGAAAAATGAATTGTTGGCCCCTAATAAGGTGTATCCAGGAGGGAGCGAAGATCCATTAGTTGCAGAGGCCGCATCACTTTACCCGCTATATCAACAATCACTACAAGCTTATAATGCCGTTGATTTTGATGATTTGATTCGTCTGCCCGTTTTTTTGCTGACGCAACATGCGGATAGTCGGGAACACTGGCAAAATAAGATTCGTCATTTGTTGATTGATGAATATCAGGATTCCAATGCTTGCCAATATGCCTTAGTAAAATTATTAGTGGGAGAACGGGCTCGTTTTACGGTAGTGGGCGATGATGATCAATCCATTTATGCCTGGCGGGGCGCTCGTCCTGAAAATCTGGCACAATTGCAAAAAGATTATCCACAGCTAAAATTTATTAAGCTTGAACAAAATTACCGCTCAACCATACGTATTTTAAATGCGGCAAATCATTTAATCGCCAATAATTCGCATTTGTTTATCAAAAAATTATGGAGCGAACTAGGGCATGGTGATTTAATTCGTGTTCTGTGTTGTAAAGATGAGCAGGATGAGGCGGAGCAAATCATCGCCGATCTCATCAGTCATAAGTTACGTGTCGGGAAGTCTTATGGGGATTACGCTATTTTATATCGCGGTAATCACCAATCCCGAGTGTTTGAAAAAGTATTGCGCCATCATAGCATTCCGTATCACATCAGCGGTGGTCAGTCGTGGTTTGCCCGCACCGAAATTAAGGATGTCTTTGCTTATTTGAAGTTATTAAATAATACAGCGGATGATGCTGCTTTTTTACGGGTGATTAATACGCCTAAGCGTGGTATTGGTGAGACAACGCTCTCGGCATTAGGTCGTTATGCGCAATCGCAAGAGCAAAGTCTTTATGCCTGTTGTGATCACTTGGCATTATCAGAATATGTAAGTGATCAACCACGCGCTGCCTTGCAGAATTTCAAACAATGGTTAGAATCTATCCGCCTTCGCTGCCAACAGGGAACTGTCACTGCTGTGTTGCGCGAGATGATTGAGGATAGTGGTTATGAGGCCTATATTTACGAACAATGCGACACACCCATGAAAGCGCAAAAGAAAATGGAGAATATTTGGGAGTTGCTGGAATGGGTGGAGCGATTGTTGAATCAGGAATCAAATGGTCAATTGACCGATGTGATAAACAAATTGATTTTAATTGATATTCTGGAGCAAACAGAGGAGTACGATGGCAATACCTTGCAACTGATGACGCTGCATGCCTCAAAAGGCCTAGAGTTTCCTTATGTTTATTTAGTTGGCATGGAAGAAGAATTGCTGCCGCATCGTGTCAGTATTGATGACGATCAAATTGAGGAAGAACGTCGTCTGGCCTATGTGGGGATTACACGTGCGCAAAAGGGATTATGTTTATCGCTTGCGAAGCAAAGAAGACGTGGAGGGGAGCTGCAGGATTGCCTTCCCAGCCGTTTTTTAGATGAATTACCACAAGATAGCCTGGAGTGGTTTGGACGTGCCGGCGATCGTAATGAGGCTAAATCAAAAGCTCTGGCGAAATCTCATCTGGCGGGAATAAAAAGTTTATTAGCTTAATCGGGCCTGGTTAACGCACAGCGATAACCAGGTCGGATATGGCGTTGCGTCATCAAGCTGTGGGACTGGCGATTCTTTGCGGCAATTCTTCTATGAAGGCAGCCGTGCTTGTAGGACCGGAATTGAAGAAGCGGTGTTTATGATAAACATCGCATTTTTTCTCGGCGACTAGCCGGATGCTTACGGCCGTTTTATCGCTGGTATCTAATCGCCGTATATCCTGTTGCAATTGGGTTAGTTGCTTGCTTTTTTCCTGAGCAATGTCTTGGCCAACCCATGTACCTTGTAATTGCTTTTCCTTATGTCGTTCTATGCGATAGAGGGCGTGTTCAATCGTCCAGGCGGAAGATGGGCGTGATGCATCATCCGGAAGTGTTATGGTTTTTTCTTCCTGAAGTCCCATTTGTTTTTCCCAGGCACGGACAAAGGTAATGGATTGCCGTGGTGCCTGATTCATTTTGCTGGTTAAATAATCCCAGCTGGCGGCTAGAAAATAAATCGGAGAGAACAGTAATTTAAGAAAACGGGTCGGCAGGTCCGCATCATGGTTATGGCCATGTTCTTCACCCAATCGTTCCTGCAATAAAGACTTGGTGTGTTCATGCGCGTCATGATGCTCATGGTCATCATGATCCTGACTAACAAAATAATGAGCGTCTTCAAAACCTTCGCTGATGATGCCTAACAGTGCAGAAACGATTTGTGGTATGCCGGGCACGCGATCGGAGGTGACGCCAATGCTTATCAAATGTCCAAAAAACAACAGAATGCGCAAGGGTGTTAAGGTGATTTTTAATAACAGTCGGAAAGGGTTAAGACGTTGCAGCCAGTTTTCATGCTGTTGTAAGTAATTAAAACCATGCTTAATACCATTCCACATACGAGAGAAGACATTACCTTTCGTGCGGGTAACGTCATCAATCATTTCCAGTGATTCGCTGGTGTTTTGCAAGTTAAAAACCACAGCCGATAAGCCGGTGATGAGAGGATTGATAACCCCCATAATAAATCCAGGCATTCTGCCCATCCAGGTAAAAAGCGGGCGGGCTTCTTTGGCGACTGTCCACCAGGTGCCGGCGGTGCAAATGGTTAATGCAAGTGCTAAGGCAACAAGTACCACCGCCATAGACGCTATGAATACGTTGCGTATGCTTAAGCCATGACTTAAATCGTCACGAATTTTTCTATACCACTTACGCAGGGTGTCGTTGGCTATCATGTCGGTCACGGCATTGTAAGTCAGCAAGGCATAAGCAGAGCCGGCAACGATGGCCATAGGAACAATGAAGAGTGGCCAGGCGGTAAATGAGATGGCTGCTATGAAGGGAATGGTGGAAAAGGCTTCAACCAAAAGATAAGTCGTGCCTAACCCCATGAATAGTCCAGCAAGACCACTAAAAAGCTTTACGCCTAGATAGGTGTTTTGGCGTTGGTTGCGTTTCGCCAGCCATTTTTCCTGTTCATGGTGGGCAAGCCAGTTACGCAGTTCGAGTTCATAAGCCGTTAATTCTTTCTCATCGTTATGTTGGGCAAACAATTGCGCTGCAAACCACTTTTCCATGTCGCGCAGCGTTTTCTCTACCTGTTTTTTTCGTACCAGACTTGCTTTATCCAGACGATGGTGCCCGAATGCATGAAGTAAGTTCAGTTGCACTTCATAATCTTTGAAAAACTGAGGGCAATCCTCAGACGTTGTATCAGGGAACTGTTCGAGCAAGTACTCTTTGGCTAGTTGGCGTTCCAGATGTTGATGCTTGAATAATTTATTCAGAGCGCCCTTGATGTTTTGCAGATAAATTTCACCTTCATAAGCCACAGAAAGCCCAAACGTGGCGAAAGCCAGAGGAAGTACCGGCCATAAGGCGTACATGCCACCGAAACTTAAGAATCCAATAATCAGACTGGCGCCGGTCGTCAGCAGCAGCAAGGCAAGGTAATAAGGAAGTTTTTTTAAGCGTTTTTTGGATAATGAATTCATGATGATTCAGGCAGACGGGCAACAGGATTGATACCTTATACCAAATGAAAATGATTATCAATAACTTTTGGCTTGAATTTAAATCTTGGTAGGAAGATCGTTTTAACCAGAATTCTTGAGAGTGAATTGACTAGATTGAAGATGCGTAGGTGATTAGAATAAGACGCATTCCCGCGTGTGGGGCGGGAATGCCGAAAAAGTGTTGCAGGAAATGGCTGCTTTACAAGGCTAATGCAGCGTCTCCACTCACCGCTTCTTCATTTAAGCCAGTGTTAATTTGTGCTTGAATGTCTTCCACCATAGCAACGGCGGCTGTTTTAGCCGGAGGCGCAAAAAAGAGATTGCTGTTGCGGCCAAGTGTGATGGCAAAGCCAAAACCATTGGCGATGGATTTCAGGAAATTAATGAAGCATTGTATGAGTTTTGGTTCTTTGGCCAAATCACCTTGTTTCGCAGCATCGACGGCTTCTACGCATTGTCGTTGGAAGGTTGCCCGCGTGTCTTTATCCAAGGGGTTTAGGTAAAACGTTTCAGCGTAACCTTGCAGTTCGGCAAGCAAATCATTCGCAGCAGTGTGGATCGAACGGTAGCGTGAATGTTGTGCAATCTTGTCTTCTAAGTCCAAAACATTGGCAGCAAGCGCACCTAACGCCGCTTGAACGGGTGCTTTAGCTTTGCTTTCGGTGCGTTCACGAGCTTCAGCTTCGGCGCGTTCACGAGCTTCAGCTTCGGCGCGTTCACGGGCTTCGGCTTCGGCACGTTCACGGGCTTCGGCTTCAGCGCGTTGTTGCTCTTTGTAACGTTGATCCAATTGAATACATAGCTCGGCAATTCTTCTATTTAATGCGTTAACTTGAGTCTGATGGCCTTCATCAGCAAATGTTCCAGTAGCATCCTCGCCAAGTTCCTCCTTGATTCTTTGCATAACCGCTACGAATTTTTTAGGCTCCTCCGTAATTTTTTCCATACTTGAAGCGCTTTCTGCAAGCTTTCTGATCGTAGCTTCTTTTACTCTTACATGTGCTTTAAATGCTTCTTGACCCAAGATTGGCTTTGGCATGATTGCTTCCTCTATATTTAATCGGTACATAAATAACGGCAAGCGATGGTAACATAAATTTAAATTATGTGTAAGTATTTTGTATTTGTTAGTATTTAAATAATCCTATTGTTAAATATAAAAGCAAATATGATGCTCAAGGATGATTTATTTGGGAAGAAATATCTGGGCCGTAGCCTGGTTACTATACAAAGCGGTAACCGGGTTTCTAGTATGGAGCTTATGAGCCCTGGATAGTGCGCTATCCAGGCTACAGATGGAGAATAGCCCATCCGAGGGAGGATGGGCGGGTTGAAACCAAGTTTTGCTTATAGTTCTGGTCGAGGACTTTCGGGTTCAACGTCAGGCGTCGTTAATTTGCCTTTGTTTATATCATCCCTTAAGCCTTTGAGTGCAGTGACGACAGGGGTATCGGTTTTAAACATGCGATCTTGATTGCTGGTAAAAAGACCAATTACCGCATTCAAACACTTCAGGACAGCGTTCTTAATTGCTTGAAGGACCGTAGGTGCTTTGGCCACATCCCCTTCTAATGCTTCATTAATGGCGCTTTCACATGCTGTTTTAAAACCAGCTATGTGAGCATTGTCTAAAGGAGCTTTCCGGTACTCTGTTGCTGCTGTATTTAACTGAGCATATATAGCTTGAGCGGCATCATGAATAGAGCGTTTTCTACCGGAATCTTGTGGTAGTGAAGCGATCATGGTTTGCAGTTGACCTAAGGCCGCATCGATTTTACTCATGACTACTTCCGTGCGTTTTTCTGCAACAAGGTTGCGTTCTTCGGCAACACGTTGTTGTTCGGCATAGCGTTCGCTTAAGCTGATACAAAGCGTAACAATTTCTTTGGTCTTGTCCCTAATTTTATTTTTTTGTTCGGATCTAACAAGTTCTATTTCAGCATGTATGCCAAGTTTATCTTGGATAATTGCATTAATTTCTTTAAAAGGTAAGGGCTTTTCGATAGGGCCTTCATGTTCAAGTTTTGCTTTGAGATTTTGTATTATTTCATCTCTTATACGTAAGTGTGCCTGATAAGCGTCTCTACGCTGTTGTTTGATTTTGGACATGATAGTTTCCTTTTAGTGGTTTGTATGTCCTTAGTTTAGTCATTGAAGCTTAAGGGAATATGAAGAATTTTGTTAAGAAAGTGTAAGGTTGGCGCTTTTTGTTATATATTTGAGCTGTTTTTATGGGATGAACGTTTGCATGTTGACTTATGCAATGCGCTTATAAAGGAGGAAAGCGGTAGCTGTCTAATTTTAATCCTGTTCAGATGGGTTATCGACGGCTGGTGGTGGGCAGTGGTGTTCGGCAATCACTTGGCCGCTGGCATCGATGGTTTGCAGGGTGATGGGGAATTTCCATAGCGTATGCAAATGTTTCAATACTTCCTGGGTTGCATTTCCCAAAGGAATCCGGTTTTGTTGCGTATATTGTAAGGTCAGAGTCCGGTCGCCTTCCATATTCACCGAATAAACCTGAATGTTTGGTTCCAGATTGCCAAGATTATACTGTCTGGATAAAGCTTCACGAATCAGTTGGTAGCCTTGTTCATTGTGAATGGCGCCGACAATGAGCTCTGGATGGCGGTCGTCATCCAGGATATGAAATAATTTCAGCTCACGGATAATCCGCGGTGATAAATATTGGGCAATAAAACTTTCGTCTTTGAAATTGCGCATGGCCGCATCAAGGCTTGTTAACCAATCGCTGTTGGCTAAGTGCGGAAACCATTGTTTATCTTCTTCTGTGGGGTTTTCGCAGATGCGTTTGATGTCTTGCATCATATGATAGCCTAAGGTATAGGGATTGATTCCTGAATAATAAGGACTATTGTAAGAGGGTTGCATGATGACGTTGGTATGGTTTTGTAATATTTCCAGCATGAATTCATCCGTCACCAACCCTTCATCATACAGCGCGTGCAGTAAGGTATAATGCCAAAAACAGGCCCAGCCTTCATTCATAACCTTGGTTTGACCTTGCGGATAAAAATATTGAGCAATCTTGCGCACAATCCGCACGATTTCTCGTTGCCAAGGCTTGAGCAGGGGAGCGTTTTTTTCGATGAAATAG
Source organism: Legionella nagasakiensis (assembly GCF_900639915.1). Classification (GTDB taxonomy): domain Bacteria; phylum Pseudomonadota; class Gammaproteobacteria; order Legionellales; family Legionellaceae; genus Legionella_A; species Legionella_A nagasakiensis. Next base: position 112,302 of record NZ_CAAAID010000004.1, on the reverse strand, counting down.
AGGATATTTTCCTGTGGTTCTGCAGGAAAACGCTGCTGCGAGCAGTCTTGCGCAATTTCTTTGCTTTTAGGGATGGTGCGCCATAATTCGTTGACTTGCGATTGTAAATACATTTCCCGGTTTTGTTGGCGGATTTTTTCTTCTTGAATGGATAACGTCGTTGGATGTTTGTAGCGATCCACCCCATAATTCATCAAAGCATGGCAAGCGTCTAAAACAGACTCTACTTCATCGATGCCGTGGCGTTCTTCGCATTCACTGATGTAGTGTCTGGCAAAGACCAGGTAGTCGATGATGGCATCGGCTGAGGTCCACATTTTGAACAGGTAATTGTTTTTAAAAAAAGAGTTGTGCCCATAACAGGCATGCGCGATGACCAGAGCCTGCATGGCTATGGTATTTTCTTCCATTAAATAGGAGATGCAAGGATTAGAATTAATGACCAGCTCATAGGCCAGTCCCATTTCTCCTCGTTGGTAACTTTTTTCCACACCAACAAAATGCTTGCCGAAGGACCAGTGGTGATAACCGATGGGCATGCCGACAGAAGCGTAACAATCCATCATTTGCTCCGCCGAAATGACTTCAATTTGATTGGGGTAAGTATCCAACTTGAATGCTTGAGCGATGCGCGCAATTTCACGGTCATAATCGTGGATTAGGTCAAAGGTCCACTCAGCGCCGGTTGATAACGGTTTTTTTCTCATGCCGTCTTCCTTTTAAATAATTCACGAAATACCGGATAAATATCAGCAACGTCATCAATATTTTCCATGGCAAAATTGGAATATTGTTTACGTATCTGCTGATAGACTTCCCATAGGCTTTGATGATGGCGGGGCATGATTTCAATGTAGGCGAAATACTGCAGTAAAGGCATGATTTTTTCCTGCAGTAACTCCAGGCAATAAGGCGAGTCGGCATTCCAATTGTCGCCATCGGACGCTTGGGCAACGTAAATATTCCAGGCGGAAGGACTATAACGTGCTTCAATGATGCTGCTTAATAATTCAAGTGCGCTGGACACAACTGTACCGCCGGTTTCGCGGGAGTAGAAAAAGTCTTCCTCATTGACTTCTTTGGCTGACGTATGATGGCGGATAAAAACCAATTCAATTTTTTCATAATTTCTGGTGAGAAAAAGATAAAGCAATATAAAGAAGCGTTTGGCAATGTCTTTTTTAGGCTCATCCATCGAGCCCGAAACGTCCATGATGCAAAACATGACGGCTTGCGTGGACGGTGCAGGTACCCGTATTCGGTTGTTATAACGTAAATCCAGGGTATCAATGAAAGGAACGGCGTTAATTTTCTTTTTAAGAAATTCAATATCGCGTTGCAGGCGCAAGATATCCAATTGTTCAGCATGCGTGGAATTTTGCAGTCTTGTGAGTTCTTCTTCTGCAAGACGCAGTTGACGTTTGTACGATGAAGCTAAAGCAATTCGCCGCGCTGTTGCCTGACGCATGGAGCGCAGTATATTGATATTGGTTGGTGTGCCGCTGCTGGTGATGCCTGCCCGTATGGATTTAAAGGTATTAATACGCGCGAGTTCTTTCTTGACTAAATCAGGAAGTTCCAAATCTTCAAAATATAATTCCAGAAATTCTTCACGAGTTAATTGAAAGACAAAATCATCTTCTCCCTCGCCGCGATCACTGGCTTGGCTGCCGCCGCTACCGCCACCACCACCTGAAGGGCGTTTGATCCTATCACCGGTGCTAAATTCATCATTACCCGGTAAAACTCGCTCCACCTGCCCGCCGCGACCATGATGGAAACGTGGTTCCGATATGTCTTTGGCAGGAATAGAAATTTGTTCGCCTTGATCAATTTCAGTGATGCTGCGCCGTCCTACGGCATCGGATACGGCACGTTTGATATGGCTTTTGTAACGACGCAAAAAACGCTGACGATTGACGGTGCTTTTTTTGCCTGCATTTTGTCGTCGGTCAATCAATTGGCTCATGATTGCTTACCCTTTATTGTGATTTGCGCACTCGCAAATACCATTCAGAGAGTAATCGCACTTGTTTGGGCGTATAGCCTTTATCCACCATGCGGGCAATAAATTCCTCGTGTTTTTTGCGATCTTCTTCCGAGGCCTTGGCATTAAAGGAAATGACAGGAAGTAAGTCCTCGGTGTTGGTGAACATTTTTTTCTCTATAACCGTCCGTAATTTTTCATAACTGTTCCATTTTGGATTATGACCGCTGTTATTGGCTCGCGCTCGCAAAACAAAGTTCACCACTTCATTGCGAAAGTCCTTAGGATTTGAAATGCCCGCGGGTTTTTCAATTTTCTCCAATTCCAGATTGAGTGCGCTGCGGTCAAAAATTTCGCCCGTGTCTGGGTCGCGGTAATCTTGATCTTGAATCCAAAAATCGGCGTAGGTGATGTAGCGGTCAAAAATATTCTGTCCGTATTCAGAATAGGATTCCAAATAAGCGGTTTGAATTTCTTTACCAATGAATTCCACGTATTTAGGCGATAAAAACTCCTTAAGAAAGGCCAGGTATTTTTCGTGCGATTCCTGGGGAAACTGTTCTTGCTCAATCTGGCGTTCCAAAACATACAACAAATGCACGGGGTTTGCAGCAATTTCCGAATGGTCAAAGTTGAACACTTTGGAGAGAATTTTAAATGCAAAACGAGTGGATATACCATTCATCCCTTCATCAACCCCAGCAAAATCACGGTACTCTTGATAGGATTTCGCTTTAGGGTCTGTGTCTTTCAGGCTTTCGCCATTGTAAACGCGTAATTTGGAGTAAATGCTTGAGTTTTGTGGTTCTTTCAAGCGTGTGAGTACGGAAAACTGGGCCAGCATATCCAGGGTTCCTGGCGCACACGGTGCTTTCATGAGCGAACTGTTATCAATGAGTTTGCGATAGATTTTGATTTCTTCCGAGACTCTTAAACAATAAGGTACTTTGACAATATTGATGCGATCAATAAAGGCTTCGTTATTTTTATTATTGCGAAACGATTGCCATTCTGCCTCATTGGAATGAGCAAGAATGATCCCTTCAAACGGAATGGCCGATAGACCTTCAGTAGGATTGTAATTTCCTTCTTGAGTTGCAGTTAATAAGGGGTGTAAGACTTTAATAGGCGCCTTGAACATTTCCACAAATTCAAGTAAACCACGATTGGCACGGCATAATCCGCCTGAATAACTGTAAGCGTCTGGATCATCCTGAGAGAATTCTTCTAATTTACGAATATCTACCTTACCGACTAAGGAAGAAATGTCCTGATTGTTTTCATCTCCTGGTTCTGTTTTGGCCACTGCAATTTGCTTGATACGTGAAGGTTTAACTTTAATGACCCGGAATTGATTAATATCGCCATTATATTCATGCAGCCTTTTGATGGCCCAAGGTGACATGACGTAACGGAGACAGCGCTTGGGAATGCCAAAACGTTCAAACAGTAATTCACCGTCTTCGGCAGGATCAAATAAAGATAAAGGGGAGTCGAATACGGGTGATCCTTTAATGGCATAAAAAGGAACTTTTTGCATCAAATCTTTCAATTTTTCTGCAAGTGATGATTTTCCACCGCCGACGGGACCCAGTAAATACAACACTTGTTTGGTTTCTTCCAAACCCTGGGCTGCATGTTTAAGGAAACCGACAATTTGTTCAATAGGCTCTTCCATGCCATAGAAATCACTAAAGACTTCGTAACGTGGAATGACTTTATTAGAAAAAATACGTGATAAAACGGGATCATGGCGAGTATCCACCAGTTCGGGCTCACCAATGGCCATTAACAGGCGTTCAGCGGGATTGGCGTAGGCGGATGGGTCGTTGCTGCATAGCTCTAAATAGTCATTCAGAGACATTTCCTCTTCTTTATTATCAACAAAGCGGCGGGTATAATTGGCTAAAAAATCTTGTGTATTCATAACATCCCCTTATCACTTATCCCTGAGAAAAACACAGTATCATAAAAAACTTCATAAGTGTTAAATGCTTTATTTTCAAGCGTTTTTCCATGTTTACAACAAGTGAAGCGATGATTCCTTATTTTTTTAAGCACAGTTTTTTTCTTTGGGGGTTTATTGCTAAAACAGTAAACCTATCATTTACTTACAGTATAGTGCATTACCGAGTTTATATGAGGGATGTCGGCCTTTTTCCCTATTTCTTTAGATTTTCTACTAGGGGTTGTTGACAATTCGTTTTGCGAAGCGAAAATGTCGATTAATAATTAATCAACAGGAGTTAAGCGCATGCCAGAGACTACCATTTATCGGAAAGATTACCAGCCCTATGCGTTTGCTGTAGAGAAGGTGGATTTAGAGTTTGATTTATATGGCGATCATGCGGTAGTGATTAATCGCATGCAATTAAAGCGTCTGCGGCAAGGTGCTTTACGCCTGTATGGAGATGAGTTGGAACTTGTGGAGGTCAAACTTGATGGCCGTACCTTGGATAAAGGCGCTTACCAATTTGTTGAGCAAGATATTGTCATTGAATCCTGTCCGGATGCGTTCACTTTAACCATTGCGACCCGTATTTATCCTCAGAATAATACCAAGTTATCCGGCCTCTATCGAACGCATCGGCTGTTTTGTACTCAATGTGAGGCGGAGGGGTTTCGCCGAATGACGTTTTTCCCAGATAGGCCGGATGTGTTAAGCGTTTATACGACGCGTATTTGTGCGGATAAAGAAGCGTATCCTGTGTTGCTTGCGAATGGTAATTTGATTGACTCGGGTGAAGAAGAGGGTGGGCGGCACTGGACCGTATGGCAGGACCCTTTCAAAAAACCGTCTTATTTATTTGCATTGGTGGCGGGCAACCTTGTGGCCATCACCGATCAATTCGTGACCTCTTCTGGTAAAACGGTTGATTTGCGTATTTACGTTGAGCCAGGTAATGAAGATAAATGCGCGCATGCCATGCGTTCTTTAAAAAACGCCATGCGTTGGGATGAGAAAGAATATGGCCGGGAATATGATCTGGATATTTTTATGATAGTGGCTGTCAGTGATTTCAACATGGGGGCCATGGAGAATAAAGGATTGAATATTTTTAATTCCAAATACATTCTTGCGCGGCCAGATACCGCAACGGATCAGGATTATGCGGATATTGAAGGTGTGGTTGGCCATGAATATTTTCATAATTGGACAGGAAATCGTGTGACTTGCCGTGACTGGTTTCAGTTGAGTTTAAAAGAAGGGTTGACGGTTTTTCGTGATCAAGAATTTTCTCGTGATATGAATTCTCGTGATGTAAACCGTATTATGGATGTCAAGGTATTAAGGAATACTCAGTTTCCTGAGGATGCAGGCGCTATGGCTCATCCTGTACGGCCAGAATCTTACCAGGAAATCAACAACTTCTATACAGCCACGGTATATAATAAAGGCGCAGAAGTCATTCGCATGCAGCAGACGTTGCTTGGTAAAGAAGGTTTTCGTCGCGGGATGGATTTATATTTTCAACGCCATGATGGCCAGGCGGTGACGATTGATGATTTTGTTGCGGCCATGGAAGATGCTAATGAGGTTGATCTTAGTCAGTTCAAGCGCTGGTATAGCCAAGCCGGAACGCCAGAAGTGACCGTTGAGTCGGATTATCATCAGGGAAGACTGACTTTAACCTTGAGTCAGGTTTGTCGCCCTACGTCCGAGTGTCAGGATAAGAAACCGTTTCATATTCCTGTAAGGATCGCGCTGTTTGATGCAAAAGGGCATGCATTGCCGCTTGCACAGGATGTTTTAGAATTGTGCGAGAAAAAACAATCGTTTCATTTTGATGGGCTGCAGGACACCCCTCTCGTGTCATTGCTGCGTGATTTTTCCGCACCGGTTTCGTTACAGTTTAAGCAAACCGAGCAGGAACTCATGGCGTTACTCCGGCATGAAACGGATGGGTTTGCCAAGTGGAATGCGGCGCAACGTCTCGCGCTGAATCATCTAACTTGTTTTTATCAAGCAAGTATGCAGGAATGGAAATTATCTGCCGAATTAACAGCAGCCTATCAGCATGTCTTGGACGATGATTCCTTGGATATGGCTCTTCGTGCTGAATTATTAATGCCGCCGGGTTTTGAAGACGTCATTGCCTATTTAACTCGCGTTGATGTGAGTCGAGTGGAAGCGGTGCGTGATTGTTTTCGTGCACAATTGGGCAGCCATCTTTTTGCTGCAGCTCATGAACATTATCAATCGTTATGGCAGCAGGAAGATCATGCGATGCATGGCGTTGCTTATGGACGGCGCAAGTTACGTAATAGTTGTCTTTGGTTGATGATGAAAGCAAATGAGGACGAAAGTTTGCCAATTTGTCAGCAGCAATTTTCTCGTGCTCAAACAATGACGGATCAGGTGGCAAGCCTTGCATTGTTGATAAACTGTTCTCAAGAGAAGATACGCTTGCAAGCGATTGAAACATTTTATAATCAATGGGCGCAAGAGGAGCTTGTATTAGATAAATGGTTTGCACTGCAGGCGACTTGTGAATTATCGGATACTTTATCAAGGGTACAGGCATTATTGTCTCATCCGGCGTTTAACATTAAAAATCCAAATAAAGTTCGTGCTCTGATAGGCGCTTTTTGTCAGGGAAACCCTCGACATTTCCATGCGCCTGATGGTAGTGGTTATGCTTTTTTAAGTGAGATGCTGCTTAAAATGGATCGCTTGAATCCTCAGATTGCTGCCAGGCTTGCTACCCCATTCACGCGTTGGCAACGTTTGGATGAGGTAAGGCAAGGATTGATAAAAGAACAGCTTGAATGTCTGGTAGCAAAGGATTTATCTCGTGATCTCCGTGAACTGGTGAGTAAAAGTCTTGAGTCGCAATAAGCCTATTTTACCTGAGCGTTATGCGGTTATGGGAAATCCCATTAGCCATAGTCTATCGCCTATGATTCATCAAAAATTTGCCGAGCAAACAGGCCACACGTTGGTTTATGAGCGCATTTTGATTGATGAGTTGACTTTTGAACAACAAGTTCATGAGTTTTTCCGCAAAGGTGGCAAAGGATTAAACATTACCTTGCCCTGTAAGCAGCGTGCTTTTGCCATGAGTGAAGAAATCACGGTGCGCTGCGGCCAGGCAGAAGCCGCCAATACCTTATGGATGCGGCAGGGGAAGCTGCATGCGGATAACACGGATGGCATTGGTTTGCTGCGTGATTTGTACCGTTTGACCTCATTAGAAAACAAGTCGATTCTTGTGATTGGTGCTGGTGGCGCGACAAGAGGTATTTTGGCTCCTTTATTGTCGATGCATCCGGCAAAATTAACCGTGGTTAATCGCACAATGGCAAAAGCTGAAGCGTTAAAAAAAGAATTTGCGCAGGTAGATTGCTGCGAGTTTGCTGAATTAAACGCGCCTTATGATGTGGTTATTAATGCGACGTCTTCCAGTTTGCAAGGTCAGAATTTACCGATTCCTCCCTTGGTGATGAAGGCTCGACCTTTTTGCTATGATTTGGCCTATCAATTAAAAGGCGACACTTCATTTGTTGGTTGGGCGCGGCAACAAGGCTGCCTGGCCTCAGATGGATTAGGAATGTTGGTTGAGCAGGCTGCGGAAGCGTATTTCATCTGGCATGATGTGATGCCAGATGCCTTAGCGGTTCTTAAGGCGTTGTACCGCGCTTGATAAGCTATTGGTTAACTGAAGAACGCCTGAATGGCTGCTTCCGATGCTAGAGTATCATGATACCCCAAGTCGATTAATTCGCACGTAAATTCCTTTTCGAAAAGCAAAAAGCTTAATAAATCTCCAGAGTGACTCTGCGCGCCTAAAACATTCAGTAAAAAACGCAGTAAGCCTGGCATCGCTTGATACTGGGCCTGTGCGATGGCGGCAATGTCAACGCTGGGACGCAGGTGCAGCGTTTCAATCGGCCGCCATGGTGAGTGGCGTTTTTTCCACATGGACAATAGCCGCGCTATGTCATTCATGCGATTGACCAGTTCAATATCACGGTCAAGATTATCAAGGAAAAGACCATTTAACATGTTACCCAAAATATGAGCAAATCCAATGTCTCCATTCCGGAGTTTTTCCGGGTTCATGAAAACGGGCAACTGACGGGTCCCCAAAATGAGGATTTTTTCAACGTTAAAACGTACCGCACCACGCAAAGGTGCAACCAGTCCCATGCTGCCATCACCGTAATGAAATCCATTAATTTTAACAGTTGGGAAGAAAAGAGGTAAGGCGCTTGAGGCCAGGATATGCTCCATGTCTATTTCCACCCGTTGACTGATATGGCGTGGGTAATGCCAGTCGTCAAATTCAGGCTCATTGTGCTGATAAAAGGAAATGGTTTGTTGAGTTTCATAACAATTGCTGATGACTTCCATGGTTTCCAAATGATGATTGGCAATATTGGCTTTGATGTCAGCAAAATTAATGTTCTCATTAATGAAAGTATGCAGCGGTGTTGTATCCAGCAAATGCCCAGTTTGTCGTTGCTTGATAATCAAGTGGCTTATATTTCGGACCACAGATTTCCCTAATTCATAATTGCTGGTGTTAAAAATATTTTGACAGCGAATTTCACGCCACAATGTTTCAAGTTTTTCAATGCCCGCCGGAAAATCATCGGCATGTTGGGCGATGATCGAAGCATTGATGCTGCCAATACTCACACCGCTTACCATGTCAAATGGCAGGGTTTTTACCTGCAAAATTTGGGCTATGGCTTTTAATACGCCGGCTTGATAGGCACCTCGTGCCCCACCTCCGGCTAAATAAAGCGCTTTCTTTGCCATAGTGATTCATTTATTGGTTAAAGGATATGGAAAAATATAGCAGGACTTACGAAAAACCCCAATCGCTTTATTGAAAAGTTTATTTTATCTTATTCAACAACATGAGATTTTCTTATATAGTAATTTTTTTTAAGACAGGGGTGTCTAGGTGACTAAAACACTGTCAGAGGACCAACAACAAGCCTTGCTGCAACAATTAATACAGATGCAAGAGCCCATTCATTTTAAGGCGGAGCCGCAAAAACGACGCTCCAAAGTATTGACAAACTTGCGGCAGCTGCCATTGGTTTCAGATATAGGACATCACATTGCTGAAAGTGGTGTTGAAGTGACTCATTTGAGTGAGATTGAAGGCGTGTTCCGTCATACGGAGCACACAGCAAAATCTTTATCAAGTGGTTTTCATCTAGCGGCCTTAGTGTTTGGTGTGATTGATTTTGTACGTATACCAGCTATTTATCTTTCCTCTTGGATGATGGGTGAATCCATTCCTGTCTCATTGTCTAAAAATGCACGCTGGTTTTATGCGTCGGCATTAATTGGCTTAGCCATCACCGCTTTGGCTGTTCCTGTTGCTGCTATGCCTATTGCATTAGCTGGCGCATTTCTTGGTTTAGGTGTAAGCCTGCTTAGTTTAGGTAAATTTTATTATCGTAAAATTCAGTTGCAGGAAGAACTGATAAAAGTCATGCAGGAGCTGGCTGAAAAGGGAAAAGTGTTGAGTTCATTGCAGAAAGAAGCTTCAGAGACAGAAAGTCATTTGCGCCAGGCATTCGATGAAGGGGATGTTGAGAAAATTAAAACATTATCTGCCGGCGTTATAGTTATGCAGCAAGAATTTGATACGCTTAAAGCTCAGTTACAAATATTGCATGGCCATAAAGCAGTTATCGAGAAAAAACAACTTAAACGCCGTACTCTTGGTTTTGTTGATAAAGTAATCGGTGTTGGACTGGCTTCTCTGACGGTGATTGGAGTTGTCTTGTCATTATTTTCTCCACCAGTCGGGGTAGGGATTTTGGCGGCTAGCGCCATAGCAGGCGGCGCCTATATTTTAGGAAGGGCGACCTACCCTATCGCAAAAAAATGGTGGCAAGGACGCAGTGAAAAACTAGAATCTACCTCAGAAAAGAAAGAGATCCCTCCATCGATGAAGAATGAACATGAGTCATTCGATTCAACTGAAGAAAACAAACCATTTGAGGAAATGAATCGCAACTTCACAGAACCTGAAAAAATTCATGAATCTACCAGTGATTTCATGCAGCAATTGGGATTAAAAGAAACAATTCTGCCGCATGAACAAATACAGGAAAATGATAAGTTAGTGATTCATCGAGGACAAAGATCATTACAAGAAGCATTGGCGGATTTAAAACATACAAACGCCGAGACTTGCCCAGAGGAGGAAGATAGTCGGGAGGGTGAAGCTATCCACTTGTAAACATAATATATAGTTGTGCTTTGTCCTAAAGTATTATAAGTTGAAGTATCGCCTTCATGGAATGAGGGAACGTCATGCTTGCTTTGCTTCGTGACCAGCCGCGTGCTTTCTATATGATTTTTATGCTGGAAATATGGGAGCGGTTTGGTTATTACACGGTGCAAGGCATTCTCACTCTTTATTTCATCCGATTTTTGGGATTCGATGATCGGATTGCCTATTATACGTTTGGGGCTTTTTCTGCATTGGTCTATGGCATGGTTGCCCTTGGTGGTTATCTTGGCGATAAGGTGCTTGGTACAAAACGAACCATTGTGCTTGGCCTGATTACCCTTGCTACGGGTTATTTAGCCTTGGCTTTAGTTGACCGACAGCGTGTTTTTTGGGCGTTAGGGTTAATTTGTGTCGGCAATGGATTGTTTAAAGCAAATCCATCGAATTTGTTAGCCAAATGTTATGACGAACAAGATCATCGGTTACACGGTGGTTTCACTTTATATTACATGGCTGTTAATCTTGGTTCCACGGCAGCTTTGTTTATTGGTCCGACCCTATCCACAAAATATGGTTATTCTTATGCTTATCTAGCGAGTTTTTTGGGATTGTTGTTAGGACTCGCCAATTACTGGTTTCAACGCCAACATATTGCCGATATAAAAACCTATGCTGACAGTAAATCCATTTCCTTATGGCAGTGGAACTTGATTATTCTTGGTATAGTGGTTGCGACTAAAGCTTCGGCCTATCTCTTGCAGCATGTCATGATCGCCCAAGATATCGTGTGGGGAATCATCTTTATGGTGGTGGTGATCTATTTTATCTACATGCGCCGGGAAGAGAAACGGATTGCTCTACGTATGGTATTGGCTTTAATTCTCATGCTGGAAGCGGTGGTCTTTTTTGTGCTCTATCAACAAATGCCTACTTCACTCAATTTATTTGCCGTTAATAATGTTCATGCCTCTCTGTTTGGTGTTCCCATTGATCCACAGAGTTTCCAGGCGCTTAATCCTTTATGGATTATTCTGATGAGTCCGGTTCTGGCCATTGTGTATGAAAAACTTTACCGTCGAGACATTTCTTTTCCAACCCCCTACAAATTTGCATTGGGAATGACGTTTTGCGGCTTAAGTTTTACCATTTTGTATTTTGCTCGTTTCATCCATGATGACTTGGGTATCGTATCTTATTGGTGGCTCGTTGTGAGCTATTTTTTACAAAGTGTTGGGGAGTTGCTGGTGTCTGCTTTAGGCGTGGCTATGGTGGCAGAATTAGTGCCTGGACAAATTGCCGGTTTTGTCATGGGTATGTGGTTTCTCACTCCTGCCGTTGCCGGGTTTATAGGGGCTTATGTTGCTTCTTTTTCCGCACTGCCTAAGTCTTTACATCCAGGCGTTGAATCCTTAATGATTTATACTCAATTGTTTGCCTACATTGGGCTGGTTACTTTAGCCATTGCGCTGCTATTATGGCTGATTTCTCCTTATTTAACCCGTCTTATGAATCGATAGCTTGTTATTGTGAAGAAATCACTACGTTTTTAACAAGCGCTTACCAAGAAAACAACATTAAAAAAGATCAGTGTTACAGCAAAAAAATGCAGGAACATCCAAGTTCAAAAATTGTTGTTTTTTCTCAATTAATACTCAGTTAATAAATTTTGTTTAAAATGGGCATATAAATTGATTTTAATGCTCAAACCTTTTCAAAAAGGAACATTAATGAAACCAATCACTCTTAGTGAACATTCAAAGCAATTAATCAATCAATTGCCTTCATTGATTGATGATGCTGTATTACGTGAGTGGCAGAGTCTGGATACCATTGATCGGAGTGCATTGATTGCCTGGCTTAAGCAAAGCAATCAGGATAAAAAATCTCGCTTTTTACTTGAATCTCTGCGAGCTTCTTTGCTGAAAGATTTAAGCGATTCTTTTTTATCGGATGAAAAGAAAGATAATAAAAAAGAACAGCCCGCTCCCTGGTATCGTAAAGCACAATTTGGATTATTGGCTTTTGCCGGTACAGCGCTTGCGGTGTGCGAGGGATTTGACGGCATTGCTTCTATATTGGGTTTATTTAGCAGTGTGCCAGTTTATGTCGTTTTTGCAGCAGGATTGGCTTTTTCTCTACTGTCCGTGGTTGTTTTTTATGGATTTGATTTGATTGAGGTTTCTAAAAATCTTGGTGTGAAACTACGTCATTCCCCTGCCTTGCTTGATGTATTATTGGAACAAATCCAGCAAATTAAAGCATTACGCAAAAAAATCGATGCTTGTTATGCAAGTGCAACAAGTCTTGAGGATTTACAGGCGATGCGCGACATGATAGCCATGCTGGAACAACGCTATCAAGATTTGGATGATGCACGGGCGTCATACAAGCAGTCACTTCATAATCCTTATTTAAGGGCGTTGAAAATATCGATGGCTGCCGCTACGGGTGTATTATTTTTTGGTGGCGGTTTTTTTGCCGGCCAGTCTTTGGCAATGCTGGCTGTCTCTACTTTTTTTGCTACGTCGGTGGCTGCTACTTTTTGGCCAGTTATTGCCGTCAGTGTGGCGATTGGTCTGGCTGCCTTCAGTATTTATTGGTTTGTGGAGCGTCCAGGACTTGAAAATCTTGTGGGTCGTTGGTTTGGATTAGATAAAGAAAAAATTGATGTTTTGGCAGACGAAGAGGAAGTTAAAAAGCAGCAGAATAAGCTAACTGCACTGGACAAAAAAATTGCCGCAAGACTGGAATCTCAGACCCAGTTGGGGACCATGCATCAAAAACTGGAACGATTGGAGCGAACGGCAGAAGTGCTGCCATTCCGCGGTGGTGTGGAAGCCTCTCGCGAGCGCCATGATGTTAGCGTTGGCACAAATCGTTACCGTTTCCTTAAACGCTCACACTCAGAGGGTGACTTACCTTCATGGGCGGCTGCGTTCACCCTATCAAATACCTAGAATGTTTTTGACAAAGGGAATTGTAATTTTCCGTTGAGCCATGAGAGAGGCTTCATCTAAGCGATTGAGTAAGGCCAATAGGTCATGCATATTGCGTGCACAACGATTAAGCAGAAATTGTCCTACATTGAATGGTAAATCAAAGCCACGTTTATTAGCACGTATTCTTAATGTCTGGATTTTGTCTTCGTCATTTAATTCATTGATCTGAATAACCAGTCCCCATCCTAATCGTGAGCGAAGGTCTGGGAGATGAAGTGGAAGATTCGCTGGTGGGGTCTTACCGGTAATAATGAGTATGGTTTGGTCGTTATCTCGGACACGATTATAAAGATGGAATATCGCTTCTTCCCACTCTTTGTTACTGGCGATGATATCAATGTCATCGATGGCAACTAGGGTTTGCCCGTCAATCCCGTCGATTACTTGTGGTCCCCATTCGTGCAGATGACTTAAGGGAAGATAAATGATGGTGTGGGCAGAATTCACAGCTTGGCAGCAACCTTGTAAGAGATGAGATTTTCCACTTCCAGAACCACCCCATAGGTAGAGCATGCGCTCACCAGAGTTGTACAGGATATTTTGCAATTGCTGGCGCAGCAGATCATTACCTCGCCAACAAAAATCTGAAAGCGTTGCTTCGTCATTCAACTGGATAGCTAAAGCTAATTGTTGGTTCATTTGGCTTAGGGGTTGCTTGAGCACGCTTTTTTTCCCCAGGTCCATACGTAATCAATAAAACTCCCAGCCGTTGTGACGGCAGTCAGCAGGATGAGTGTTTCGATAAAATATGGAATGAATTTAATAAAGGCAAGCTCGAATAGACATAAAGTGACTAAGGTCAATTGAAAAACGGTATTGAGTTTACTTAAACGCGTTGGCGCAAAATCAAGTTTTCGTTGAATAAACCAGAACCAGGCAATGACTCCTAATGAAATGGTTACATCACGTAAAAAAACCAAGAGAACCAACCACCATGGCAATAGCCCAATCAGTGCTAATGAAATAAAACTGCATGCTATTAGCAATTTATCTGCCAGTGGATCAATAAAAGAGCCGAAGGTGCTTTGCCAATGAAAATGTCTGGCTAGCCAACCATCTAAACCATCGGTAACGCCAGCGATAAAAAAAATATAAAAAGCGTGAACATACTCTTGTTGATACAAAAATATTAAAAAGGGTGCTATTAATAGCAAACGGGAAATGGTTAGTGCATTGGGTAGGTATCGTAGCATCATGGGCTTAATCGGTCATTTATAATACCCGCTCCTGGATTATCTGGCAGAGGAGTATGGGCAACGTCCCTAAAGTTTTTCCAGTAGGCCAAGCGATATAGTTATGCCAAGTTTATACAATACTGCGTCTGCTGTCACGTTGTTAACAATAAGGTGCGTAAATCCTTGTCAAGATTAATATAGGTAATTAAGGTGCTACTTTAGGAGAGGATGTTCGAGCCGCTTCTTCCTGCAAATACACGTCTTCTTCGGAAACATCTGACTCAATGATATCCCAAGCAATCCGGTCCTTGTCCATCATAATATCCATGCATTGGTCACCAGTAGTCTTAAAAGAGCTGATGATGCAAGCGAATGTTGGGGGCAATTGAAAATATGTGTTGCAAGCTGGCTTGACGAAATCAATTAATGCGTTGACTTCTCGTTCAGTTCCTGAGACTAATAATTCTCCATCTGCATCCACCTGACGTCTCTCTCCTCCCATGATGATGAGTTTATCCAGAGTTAATGTTCTATCAAGCGTACCACCTAACTGTGTTCTTGCTTCATGTTCGATATCCTCTATTAATTCAAAAATTTCATCCATTGCTGAATCTTCACTGCCATCAAAATCGGCAGGAAATCCTGACCAATGATGCATGCCGATAAAAGAATGGCTTTTATCTCGTCCATAAAACATGAAGCACAAGCAGGTTGAAACACCTAAGGTTTTTAAGATTTCGTTGCCGCGTTTAATCCATTGGAAACGGCATTCATTCATTTCAACTAGTGTAGGGGGCATCGTTTTGGTTCCTCTTTAAGTGTTTAGCTCGGCACAGGCATTGTTCGTTCATCTTTTCGTATCATGGTCGCTAAATCGCCGGTGGAACGAGTTCTACGCAATCGTTTTGCCAACGGGGCATTAAACATTGGTCCCTGTTCTGCGGGTGGTTGTGGTTGATGTTTTTGCTGCCGAAGATGGGGCGATGGTTTGAGGATTTGTAAAACTTTTGCCGGGCTGCTGGCGCTAGAACTTAGAGCGTCCAGCGTTTCAGTAATGGCCTGTCGGCGTATGTCAAGCTCTCTTTCTTGCCGTTCCAATGCTTTTTCACGTGCTGATAACTCAGCTTCACGTTGGTCCAGGTATCGTTGTTTTTGTTCTAGTTTTAGGAAGCTGCTTTGATTGGACGGTCTAGGTGGTTCTGAGTGATGTGCTATCTCAATGCTTTGAAGTTTTTTTTGCAATTGCTGGGCTTGCCTCTCGTAAATGGTACTCAATACGGATTTTTTAGCTAATGAAACTAATGAAATGAAGACGATACAGCCTATCATAATAATGAGATTTGGTGGGAAAAAAGACCAGATACCAATGGCAATCGTGGTTAATATGGCTGCGGTGAATTTAATCCCTACGGATTTTAAGGCACGCTTGTGCAGATTTTTGGCGCGCTCATATTCAGCGAGACGCTCCCAATGATGTTCATCTTTCTGTGGTACTTCGAGTGTTTTTAATGCTTGGCGAGATTTGAAAAAATTATAAACACTCTTAAAGACGTCAATACTTGAACTTAAAACAAACAGCATTGCAGCGGGCAGGCACATTGCACCGCCTGCCGTATAAGAAAGAAAATAAGCCGTTATATTTAAGCCTGCAGTTAATGTTTTAAAAAAAAGGGAGTTTAATTTGTGGGAAGTGGTTGTGGTACCATTGGTGAAGGTTCTATACCAACTAAAGCTTAAAGTTAACCCATTGTAGATCATACCTAGCAAGGGAATATTTTTTAATAAAGAAAATGTTTTTCCGAGCCAGTCAATCATGAGGGGAAATGTGCGGCTTAGCCAGCTGGAAAACGCTTCAATATACTTTTTGTTGAAATGAAAAAAAACACCTAAGCTGGCGCTTAGAAGAGCGCCAATAGTAAAAATAAGAGCCCAATTGCGTTTGGGATTGGTATTTTCTATGAGTCTTAACAAATAGCCAACGTGATGATGACCATTATGATAAAGATTGATTAATAATTCATGAAGATTTTTTGATTTATCTAAAACTTTTTCATATTCGCCATGCTTATTTCCTGGTTTTGCTTTGTTAACATGGAGACTTTTCAGGATGGCAAGAGTAAATGGATCGTCTGATTTTAATTCAATGGCTTTATATAAATCTTTGCAGCCTGTTTTTAATTCTGCGCACGCCGTCTCAAGACGCACACGAACGACGCCAAGAGGTTCGCCTTGCAGGTAATTTAAGACAATCATTTTTAAATTGTCTGCTTCGTTGCGGCTAAGCTTGACCATGTTGCATCGCTTAAGAATGAAAATAAAAGGGCAATTTTAACAAAAACACACAAAAACCTCTTTCAGGAGACTACTCTATGGTGTTTTCTCGATAAATGATCGCTATATTGCCAATTAATTGCACAAGATTGGCTTGTAGCTGCTTGCATATTTCTGCGGCAATCATTTGGCGGTCGCTCTTTTCAGTTCCATTAATCTTGATTTTGATTAATTCATGAGCCAGTAACGCACTATTTGTTTCATCTAAGACGGCTGGCGTTAATCCTTTTGTACCGATTAAAATAACAGGTTTTAAATGATGTGCTTTGGCTTTTAGTAATTGCTTTAATGAAGTATTCACAATAATCGCTCAACAGTCATGTTTTATCACAGAGTGGGGGGATCAAGACGGTTACTCTTTAGCACTTATTTGTAAATAAGCTCTAATATTTTGTCTAACATCAATAAAAATGGTAAATTATTGCACGTTTTTCTGGGAAAAGATAGCATTTTTCAGTATCATATAAGTGGATTTAATAGAGTTTTGGATGATATGCCCCGTTCTAAAAGCAGTAAAAGATGGTTACAGGAACATTTTGATGATGTCTATGTAAAGCAAGCGCAAATAGACGGTTATCGTAGCAGAGCTGTATACAAACTGAAGGAAATCGATGAAAAAGAACATCTATTCAAACCAGGAATGACGGTCGTTGATCTTGGTGCTGCTCCAGGCGGGTGGTCACAATACGTGACCGAAAAATTAAGTGGACGAGGCATTATTATTGCACTCGATTTATTACCGATGGATGACCTTCCCGGTGTATCATTCATGTTGGGTGATTTCCAGGAAGAAACAGTTCTGCAGCAATTACTCGCTGTCGTACCAGAGCGTGGTGTGGATGTTGTATTATCGGATATGGCGCCTAATATGAGTGGAACGATTGCTGTGGATATTCCGCGCGCCATGTATCTTGCAGAGCTTGCCTTTGATTTTAGTCATCGTATGCTTAAGCCTGGCGGGGTATTATTAATGAAAATGTTTCACGGTTCGGGCTTTGAGCAACTGGTCGGACAAGTCCGGTCACACTTTAAAAAAGTGGTCATTCGCAAGCCATTAGCTTCAAGGGCGCGTTCACGTGAAACCTATTTGCTGGCTAAGGGCTATAATTTATAGTAACTTTATTCTCAAGTCGTAGAAATACGTCATATAAGAGGTTAATGCTTTGAACGACATGGTAAAAAATTTATTCCTATGGCTGATTATTGCCATTGTGCTGGTATCGGTGTTCAGTAACTTTGGACCACGTCATGCGTCCACTGAGAAAATTGCCTATAGTCAGTTTCTCAAGGAAATTGATCAGGGCATGATCAATTCGGTAACGATAGAAGATAATAAAGTGATCAAGGGAGTCACTAAGAACAATCATCGTTTCGTTACCTATATGCCTGTACAAGACAACGCTCTCCTAGGAGAGTTACTGAAAAATAATGTGGAAGTCAGTGGACAGGAAAAACAACAGGAAAGCTTCCTGCTGCATTTGTTCATTAATTGGTTCCCCATGCTTTTATTGATTGGCGTTTGGGTTTTCTTTATGCGCCAAATGCAAGGAGGCGGTGGCCGTGGGGCGATGTCTTTTGGACGTTCACGGGCACGCTTGTTGGGCGAAGACCAAGTCAAAGTCACGTTTGCTGATGTGGCTGGTGTGGATGAAGCGAAGGAAGAAGTTAAAGAGTTGGTTGATTTTCTGCGTGACCCGACTAAATTTCAGAAGCTCGGTGGACGTATTCCTCGCGGAGTGTTACTGGTTGGATCGCCCGGAACAGGTAAAACACTGCTTGCAAGGGCTGTCGCTGGAGAAGCGAAGGTTCCCTTTTTTACCATATCGGGATCGGATTTCGTTGAAATGTTTGTTGGTGTGGGTGCTTCTCGTGTGCGCGATATGTTTGAGCAGGCAAAAAAACAGGCGCCATGCATTATATTTATCGATGAAATTGATGCCGTAGGGCGTCATCGTGGTGCAGGGCTTGGCGGTGGCCATGATGAACGTGAACAGACATTAAATCAGTTATTGGTAGAAATGGATGGTTTTGAAGGTAACGAAGGCGTTATCGTCATTGCGGCAACGAACCGTCCTGATGTTCTTGACCCGGCTTTATTAAGGCCGGGACGTTTTGACCGCCAGGTTGTTGTCCCTTTACCGGATATTCGTGGTCGTGAGCAAATTTTAAAGGTTCATTTAAGTCGAGTGCCTGTTGAAAGTAATGTGCAAATTTTGCCGATTGCACGAGGAACACCAGGGTTTTCAGGTGCTGATCTTGCGAACTTGGTTAATGAAGCGGCATTATTTGCAGCCCGTGCTAACAAACGTAAAGTTGGCATGCTCGAATTGGATAAGGCAAAAGACAAGATTATGATGGGTGCTGAACGGCGTTCCATGGTTATGGATGAGAATGAGAAAAAGCTCACGGCTTATCATGAAGCTGGACACGCTATTGTAGGGTTACTTGTTCCTGAACATGATCCGGTTTATAAAGTTACCATTATCCCTCGTGGGCGGGCGTTAGGTGTCACTATGTTTTTACCTGAGACTGATCGATACAGCCATAGTAAACGGCGTTTGGAAAGCCAGTTGGCCAGTCTTTTTGGTGGTCGTGTTGCCGAAGAGTTAATTTTTGGTGAAGACAGTGTAACGACTGGGGCTTCCAATGATATCACTCGCGCTACAGAAATTGCGCGAAAGATGGTGATGAGCTGGGGATTATCAAATTTAGGACCATTAACGTTTGGTCAGGAAGAGGGTGAAGTCTTTTTAGGTCGTACGGTCAGTCAAAATAAGGAAATCTCAGATAGAACGGCAGAACAAATTGATGAGGAAGTACGTACCATTATTGATCGTAATTACCAACGAGCCAAGTCATTGCTCACTGAAAACATGGAAAAATTGCATTTAATGGCCGAGGGTCTGATTAAATATGAAACCATTGATGCGAAGCAAATCAATGAAATCATGTCGGGTAAAACACCTTCTCCTCCTGATGATTGGGAAGCGCTCAAGATGATGGATAAGGAGCGCCTCAATCATGTCGCGGCGGAGGATTCTTCAAAATCAACTGGTCAAGGATCAAAAGATGATCCCGCCAGCAGCGAACATTACAACTAGAACGGTAGAAACTTATTTCATGTGTGAACAGGTCCTGAACATGTGAAATGAGTCCTATGTGTCCTAATGAAACGAGATTTCTGTGAATAGCCAGCAGTTTAAACAATGGTGCCAGCGTATGGTACCTTACCCTGTGACGCCAGATTATCTGCATCAGCCATTAATCATGGCTATCTTAAATGTTACTCCTGATTCTTTTTCTGATGGTGGTCGTTTTTTGGATGCTTCCCACGCGTTTCAGCATGCTATGTCTATGATTGCACAAGGTGCGGATGTCATTGATATCGGGGGAGAGTCCTCAAGACCAGGAGCAGATCCTATTTCTATCGATGAAGAATTAACGCGAGTCATTCCCGTGATTGAACAAATACGTGCTGAGAGTGATGTTTGTATTTCCATTGATACCTATAAAGCAGAGGTCATGCAAGAAGCAGTTAACGCTGGTGCCTCATTGATTAATGATATTATGGCATTAAGAAGTATAAATGCCTTGACAACGGCGGCAAGTCTTAAGGTTCCTGTCTGCCTGATGCATATGCAAGGCATGCCAAAATCCATGCAGAATGCTCCCATTTACCAAGAAGGCATTATTGAAGAAATTAATGATTTTTTTCAGCAGCGTGTAGAAGCCTGCTTGAATGCGGGAATTGCCCGCGAGCATATTCTGCTGGATCCTGGGTTTGGTTTTGGTAAATCTGTGCGGCATAATATGCGCCTCGTTAAGCAATTGACGGATTTTCGGAAGCATCAACAGCCATTATTGTTGGGTGTTTCACGAAAAAGTACAATCGGCGCTGTTTTGAACAAGCCTGTTGCAAAGCGTTTGACAGGAAGTATTGCTGTTGCTGTATTTGCAGCATTGCAAGGAATTTCTATCATCAGAACCCATGATGTTGAAGAAACCAAGCAGGCATTGGTTATGCTTGATACGATACAAACGGCTTGCAGATAATCATTTTTCGCAAGAAATTTAATGGCTTTGACCATGCAAAAATACACCCATATACATGATGAAGAGGTATAAAAAGGATGAATCAACGTAAATATTTTGGAACGGATGGCATTCGAGGGAAAGTTGGATCAGTGAATATTAATCCGGAATTTATATTGAAACTTGGTTGGGCGGTTGGGCGTGTACTTGCTAATGGCCAGAGAAAGAAAGTCATTATTGGCAAAGATACACGAGTGTCCGGATATATGCTGGAATCGGCCTTAGAGGCTGGTTTATCGGCGGCCGGGGTAGACGTTCGTTTGTTAGGGCCGATGCCTACCCCGGCCGTTGCCTATCTGACACAGACACTGCGGGCTAATGCGGGTATTGTGATTAGTGCTTCACACAATTTATTTGAAGATAATGGGATTAAATTTTTTTCAGCCGATGGCAGTAAGTTGCCCGACAATATTGAGCTGGCTATCGAAGCTGAACTTGAAAAAAATCTGCAAATTGTCCCTTCAGCCAGTTTGGGTAAGGCGGCGCGTGTTGATGACGCGTCAGGACGTTACATCGAATTCTGCAAGTCCACGATCCCTTCATTAACACGTCTTTCGGGCTTGAAAATTGTGGTTGATTGCGCTCATGGCGCTACTTATCATATCGCTCCAAATGTATTTAGTGAATTGGGTGCTGATGTTATTGCCATAGGTGATAAACCGGATGGCTTTAATATCAATCAAGCCTGTGGTTCAACTGCGCCTGATCTTTTGCGGCAAAAAGTGATTGCAGTTGGTGCTGATATCGGGATCGGATTGGATGGTGATGGCGATCGTGTGATATTGGTGGACGATGCCGGCAGCTTGATCAATGGTGATCAAATCATTTACATCATCGCTAAGGATAGAAAACAAAAAGGTCTATTGCAAGGAGGAGTGGTTGGCACTCTCATGAGTAACTATGGTTTGGAAAAAGTCATGAACCAGATGGGTGTACCCTTTTTACGTACACAAGTCGGGGATCGTTATGTACTTGAGACACTTAAGGAAAAAGATTGGAAAATTGGTGGTGAATCTTCTGGTCATGTCGTATGCCTTGATAAAACGACAACCGGTGACGGTATCGTTGCCGCTTTGCAAGTATTAAACGTCATGATCAAGCAGGAGCGTTCCCTACGGCATCTCAGCGAAGAAATTCATTTATTGCCGCAGGCTTTAATTAATTTACAAACTAAAAATGCCACAAAACTTGTGAATCACCCACAGGTAAGAGGCGTTGTAGAGGCTCTAAGCAATGAATTAAAAGGAGATGGCCGCGTTTTATTGAGACCTTCAGGGACCGAACCCGTGCTGCGTATTATGGTTGAGGGGGCTGATGCTCAAACCGTTCAAAGACAAGCACAACAGTTAAGTGATGAAATTAGTCATATTGAACATCGCGTGTTGAATGATAAGGCTGTGGTTTGAAAATGTTAAATGCTACGGAGAGGTCAAAGGATGTTATGAGACAACGTTATGTCATGGGGAATTGGAAAATGAATGGCCGCCTTTCGCAGGTGCGGGATTTATTACAAGATTTGTTGGAATCTTTCTTGGAAAAGCGAAATGTGCAATGTGCGGTATTTCCTCCAGCCATCTATTTGCCGTTAGTACGTGAGTTATTGTCCAAAAGCATCATAAGCTGGGGGGCTCAAAATGTGTATCCGCAGGATTTTGGCGCTTATACAGGGGAGTTATCTGCGCCGATGTTGGTTGATTATGATTGTCGCTATGTGCTGGTTGGCCATTCCGAACGTCGGCATTTGTTTCATGAAAATGAAAATTTTATAGCGGAAAAATTCCACCATGTAAAAGTTCATGATATGATACCTGTTCTTTGTGTTGGGGAAACGCTGGATGAAAGACAGCAAGGCCTGACGGAAGAAGTTTTGAGTCGCCAGCTGCTGGCTGTTGCCCAATTAGACAATGATTTTATGCAAAATTGCATTGTTGCCTATGAACCTGTCTGGGCGATAGGCACAGGACAAACGGCAACGCCTGAGCAAGCACAGGAGGCACATGCTTTTATACGTGCTCAAATAGCCGCATTCAATCAAGAGTGTGCTCAAAAGCTGCCTATTTTATATGGCGGTAGTGTCAATGAAAAAAATGCGCAGGCACTTTTTGCCATGCCCGATGTGGATGGCGGTTTGATTGGTGGGGCTTCTTTAAATGCACAGCAGTTTGTGGAAATAGTAAAATGTATCAACTAGTATTACTGCTTCATGTGTTGGTTGCCATAGCCATAATCGGCTTGGTTTTAATTCAGCACGGAAAAGGTGCGGATATTGGCGCGTCGTTTGGTTCGGGCGCATCGAATACCGTATTTGGAAGTCAAGGCACAGGCGGCTTCCTTTTTAAGTTAACCGGTGGTCTGGCTTTGGCATTCTTTATTACTAGCGTGTCTTTGTCTTATATGGTGGCCATGCAGTATCAGCAAGCTGGGCAGCAGGCTATTCCTCAGCAATCAACTGTACCGGAAAACAAAATTCCTGTGCCAATTGATGGTGAAAAACAATAAAAAGTTGCCGAAGTGGTGGAATTGGTAGACACGCCGTCTTGAGGGGGCGGTGGCGAAAGCCGTGCCGGTTCGAGTCCGGCCTTCGGCACCATAATACGAGCAATAAGACATGATGCTATCTGAATACTTACCTGTTCTCGTTTTTATCGTCATAGGTTTAGGATTGGGGCTGGTTATGCTTGGAGCAGGTTCCCTGCTGTCTAAACATCATCCCGATTCTGAAAAAAATTCGCCGTATGAGTGCGGTTTCAATGCATTTGAAAATTCAAGAATTCCTTTCGATGTGCGTTATTATTTGGTCGCAATTTTATTTATCATATTTGATTTAGAAACGGCATTTTTTTTCCCATGGGCACTCGCGCTGCGTAAAATTGGTTGGTTTGGTTTTTCCGCAATGATGATCTTTCTTGGCTTATTGGTCATCGGATTTATTTACGAGTGGAAACAGGGGGCACTGGAATGGGAATAAAGGCTGATTCTGCATTGCAAAAAAATGGTTATACAACAACCACAGTAGAGAAATTAGTTGGCTGGGCTCAAAGTGGTTCCATGTGGCCCATGACCTTTGGTTTAGCCTGTTGTGCGGTTGAAATGATGCACGTTGGTGCAGCTCGTTATGATTTAGATCGCTTCGGTATTATTTTTCGTCCCAGCCCTCGGCAGTCGGATGTTATGATTGTCGCGGGAACCTTATGCAATAAAATGGCACCGGCACTACGTAAAGTCTATGATCAAATGCCTGAGCCTCGTTGGGTTATTTCCATGGGATCTTGTGCAAATGGTGGTGGTTATTATCATTACTCGTACTCTGTTGTTCGTGGTTGTGATCGCATCGTTCCAGTAGACGTGTATGTTCCAGGATGTCCACCCACCGCTGAAGCGCTGTTGTATGGAATTATCCAGTTACAAAATAAAATTAGAAAAAAGACAATCATTGAAGCCTGAGGAGTAGTTAATTAGTTCCCTGGTTTTTCAAGATATTGGGCGTCAATAAAATGCAGTAGTTGACACTAAGTGTATCAAGGTATGAACACATGACAAACTATGTTCTTTTAGCTGAGCTTTTGCATAAAAAACTGGCAAGTGCTTTTTCATCCGTTGATGTTGCGCACGATGAAGTAACCGTCGAATGTGATGTTAGAGCGGTAAAAGGATTTTTGCGGCAATTACGTGATGATGACGCATTCGGGTTTGATCAACTTATCGATGTATGTGCTGTTGATTATTTGTTATATGGTGAGTATGACTGGGAAACGGAATCTGCCACTGAAAGTGGGTTTTCCCGTGGGGTTGAACCTCAGGAATCCAGAGCTTATGCACTGAGCAAACCTCGTTTTGCTGTGGTTTATCATTTATTATCTACGACGCATAATCATCGTTTGCGGGTTAAGGTTTTTCTTGAAGAAAACCGTCTTATTATTCCTTCCGTGCATGACATTTGGAAAGCTGCTAACTGGTTTGAGCGTGAAGCGTATGACTTATATGGCATATTGTTTGATGGCCATCCGGATCTTAGACGTATCTTAACGGATTACGGTTTTGTCGGTCACCCGTTCCGCAAGGATTTCCCGCTTAGTGGCCAAGTTGAAATGCGTTATGATGCACAATTGCAAAAAGTAATTTATGAGCCGGTCGATATCGAGCCTCGGGTGGGCGTTCCGAAGGTCATTCGCAATGATAACCGCTATCATAACCTTCAGGAGGGTGAACAATGATAGAGCTCCAGCATTATACCCTCAATTTTGGACCTCAGCACCCTGCGGCACATGGTGTGTTACGTCTGGTTATGGAATTGGATGGTGAAACGATTGTTCGGGCAGATCCCCACATTGGTTTGCTTCATCGCGCTACAGAAAAATTGGCTGAAACTAAACCCTATCTACAAAGTATCGGCTACATGGATCGCTTGGATTATGTCTCCATGATGTGCAACGAACATGCTTATGTGCGTGCATTAGAAAAATTACTTGGTGTGGATATCCCTTTGCGCGCTAAGTACATTCGTACTATGTTTGATGAAGTGACTCGTATTCTTAACCACTTGCTATGGCTCGGTGCCATTGCACTTGATATTGGTGCAATGACCGTTTTTTTATATTGTTTTCGTGAGCGCGAAGATTTATTTGATTGTTATGAAGCGGTTTCTGGTGCACGCATGCATGCGACTTATTATCGTCCGGGTGGTGTCGCTCGCGATCTGCCGGATAGCATGCCGAAATATAAGCCTTCCAGATGGCATAATGAGCGTGAAGTGGAAAAAATGAATCAGGACAGGGAAGGTAGTTTGCTTGATTTTTTATGGGCATTTACTGAGCGCTTTCCTCGTTGTGTGGATGAATACGAAACCTTATTGACCGATAACCGCATTTGGAAGCAGCGTACCGTCGATATTGGTGTGATCACACCAGAGCAGGCTTTGCAATGGGGATTTACTGGTCCAATGCTCAGGGCTTCAGGAGTTGCTTGGGATCTGCGCAAAAAACAGCCTTATGCGGCTTATGATAAAGTGGATTTTGATATTCCGATAGGCAAAACTGGGGATTGTTATGACCGTTATTTAGTGCGGGTGGAAGAAATGCGTCAATCAAATCGCATTATAAAGCAGTGCATAGAGTGGCTACGTAAAAATCCTGGACCTGTAAAACTGGACGATCATAAGATCACACCACCCAGCCGTCGAACTATGAAACATGATATGGAAGCCCTCATTCATCACTTTAAACTGTTTACAGAAGGTTTTTGCTTGCCGCGAGGCGAAGTTTATAGTGCGGTTGAAGCTCCAAAAGGTGAGTTTGGCATTTATCTGGTTTCAGATGGTGCAAATAAACCGTATCGTCTAAAAATTCGCGCCCCAGGGTTTGCGCATTTGTCGAGTTATGATGAAATGGTTAAAGGCCATATGCTTGCCGATGGCGTGGCAATTTTAGCCAGCCAAGATATTGTATTTGGCGAAATTGATAGATAGTCTGCTAAGCAGGGTTCGCTATGAAAGCTGCGAATATGTATTTGATGAATACGCAACGTAGATAGGTTAAAAAATATGTCTGATAGTTCAGCGAAATTGCTTCGCCAATTTATAAGTCCCGAACGTCTACGGGATATTGACCATTGGATCGCTAAATATCCTGCCGATCAAAAGCAATCTGCCGTTATGGCTGCTTTGAGAATTGTACAAGAAGAACATGGATCTTTAACGCAAGAACTCATGGATGCTATTGCAGAATATCTTGACATGCCTGCCATTGCGGTCTATGAAGTTTCAACGTTTTACACCATGTATGAGCATAAGCCTGCAGGTCGTCATTTGTTAAACGTTTGCACAAATATTTCCTGTCAATTGTGTGATTCGGCCAGTGTTGTTAAGCATTTGGAAAAAAAGCTGGGTATCAAGCTGGGTGAAACGACCGGCGATGGGCGTTTCACTTTAAGATCGGTTGAATGTTTGGGTGCTTGTGTGAATGCACCGATGATGCAGGTGGATAAGGATTATCATGAAAATCTTACTCCCGAGAAAATTGATGTTGTTTTGGAGCGGTATCAATGAGTAATCAGATGCTCTTAAATAATAATATAAATAATCACACGCTCCCATCAGAGGAGATAATTGGGTTTTTTTACACCAAGCAACAATTTTGTAGCGGCTATAAAGGTGGTTTCTATGGTTGAAATGAATCAAGTCTGTTACCGCACATTTCATTTTCCTGAGCCGTGGACGCTTGAATCCTACTTAAGTGTGGGTGGGTATAGCGCTCTGCGTAAGATCTTGCAGGAGCAGACACCACCACAACACATTATTGACGAATTGAAAATATCCGCATTGCGTGGTAGAGGTGGAGCAGGCTTTCCGACCGGTTTAAAATGGAGTTTTATGAATCGTAATGCTCCAGGACAGAAGTATGTCGTATGTAATTCGGATGAAGGTGAGCCAGGCACCTGCAAAGACCGCGATATTTTGCGATATAACCCACATCAACTGATAGAAGGCATGGCGATAGCTGGGTATACGATGGGCGCAACCGTTGGATACAATTATATTCGTGGCGAGTTCTGGGAACCATTTGAACGAATGGAAACCGCATTAAAAGAAGCTTATCAAGCTGGTTATTTAGGAAAAAACATTCTGGGTTCAGGCATAGACTTCGATCTATATAATCATCTTGGAGCTGGCGCCTATATTTGTGGCGAAGAAACTGCATTGCTCAATTCCTTGGAAGGTAAAAGAGGAATGCCAAGATTTAAACCGCCTTTCCCAGCGAATTATGGGTTATATGGCAAGCCCACTACGATTAATAATACGGAAACGTTTGCCTCTGTTCCGGTCATCATGGAAAAAAGTGGTGAATGGTTTTTAAGGCTAGGCAAGCCCAACAATGGTGGGAGCAAATGCTTTAGTGTCAGTGGGCATGTGAACAAGCCGGCAAATTTTGAGATTCCACTTGGCACACCGTTTAAAACCTTGCTGGAATTAGCCGGAGGCATGCGACATGGTAATCGCCTTAAAGCGGTTATTCCAGGGGGTACGTCTATGCCAGTATTACCAGGTGATGTCATGATGTCTTTGGACATGGATTACGACAGTTTACAGAAAGCAGGTTCCGGTCTAGGTTCTGGCGCTGTTATTATTATGGATGAAACGACTTGTATGGTTGATGCGTTATATCGCATTTCTGAATTCTATATGGATGAATCATGCGGTCAGTGTACTCCATGTCGGGAAGGCACTGGTTGGATGGTACGCTTATTGCATCGTATTAAAGAAGGTCATGGTGAGCCAGGCGATATAGAAAAACTGGTCAATGTGGCTGATAACATTGAAGGGCGTACGATTTGTGCATTAGGTGAGGCAGCTGCCTGGCCAGTACAAAGTTTTATTAAACATTTTTATCATGAGTTTGATTATTTTATTAAACACCAAAAATCCAGTGTGGCTGCCTCTGATGCTTCGCGGCAAAACACACAAACTGCAACCATGGGCAGCCATTGAGTGGTGTATTTGATGGCAAGAAAGACGGCACTGCCCCATGTTGGAATAAAGTTTAGTTAAAAAAGGTTTAATATGGCCACCATTGAAATCGACGGAAAAACGTTAGAAGCAGAAAATGGCAAAATGATCATTGAAGTTGCTGATGAGGCGGGAATTTATATTCCTCGTTTCTGTTATCATAAAAAATTATCAGTTGCTGCAAATTGTCGTATGTGTTTAGTAGAGGTTGAAAATGGCCGTAAACCGGTTCCGGCCTGTGCAACGCCTATTACTAATGGCATGAAAGTGTTTACAAAGTCAGAAGAAGCCATTCGTTCTCAACAGGCTGTTATGGAATTTTTGCTTATTAATCACCCCCTTGATTGTCCTATTTGCGATCAAGGAGGAGAGTGCGAATTGCAGGATATTTCCATGGGGTTTGGACACGATTCTTCCCACTATGAAGAAAGCAAACGTGCAGTAGCCGACGAAAATCTTGGCCCCTTGATTGCAACGGACATGACTCGCTGTATTCATTGTACGCGTTGTGTACGTTTTGGTGATGAAATTGCAGGCCTTCGTGAACTGGGGGCTACCGGGCGCGGCGAACACATGGAAATCGGCACTTATGTTAAACACAGCATGACGTCGGAGGTGTCGGGTAATGTCATTGACTTGTGTCCAGTGGGTGCCTTGACGTCGAAACCCTATCGTTTTACTGCACGGGCGTGGGAGATGATGCAGCATGATGGTGTAGCACCGCATGATTGTCTTGGATCAAATGTATTTTTGCATGTGCGTCGCAATCGGTTAATGAGAGCGGTGCCAAAAGAAAATGAAACCATTAATGAAACTTGGTTGTCTGATCGTGACCGTTTTAGTTACCTTGGTTTAAATAGCGATGAACGAGCTGGTCATCCGATGATTAAGCGTGATGGGCAGTGGGAAACCGTTGATTGGGAAACAGCACTGAAATTTGCAGCAGAAGGCATCAGTCGCATTATCAAACAGCATGGGCCTGAGCAATTGGCAGCGTTTGCATCACCTTCTTCAACTTTGGAAGAATTTTATTTATTGCAAAAACTGATGCGTGAGCTTGGTGTCCAAAATCTTGATCATCGCTTGCAGCAAACGGACTTTCGCGATCAGGAAATGCAAAGGATCATGCCTGTCAGCTCGATTCCATACGCTGAACTTGAACATCAGAGCAATCTATTATTAATCGGTTGTAATCTTGACCGAGAAGTTCCCCTGGCAGGTGTTCGGGTACGAAAGGCGTTTCGCAATGGAGCAAGAATACATGCCATCAATCCTGTAGATTATGAATATCGTTTTGATGTCACAACGAAAGTTATTGTAACGCCTCAGGAAATACCCATGCAGCTGGCTTGTCTTGTCCGAGCAATGATTGAGGATATAAAGGAATTGCCAGAGGAAGTGCAAAAATTATTAATTGGATTGGAGCCTGATGAAAAAATTCGTGCGATGGCCGATGCTTTGCGGCAACCAAAAGCCGTTATTATAACGGGTGCAATATTCGAAAATCATCCAGACGCTGCCTTGCTGCGTACTTTAATTTTCTTGCTGGAAACATTAAGTGGCGTTCGTCATCTTCGCCTGACGGCTGGAGCTAACAGTGCCGGAGCATGGTTGGCTGGCATGCTGCCTCACCGAACAGTGGCGGGTAAATTGGTTGAATCAGCTGGCATGGATGTACAGACTGCACTGGATGCCAAATTAAAAGGCTATTTCCTTACGGGAGTAGAGCCAGGATATGATTTTGCCAATCCTTACCGCACCAGACAATCTATGCTGGCTGCTGAGTTTGTTGTTGTTCTATCGGCTTATCAAAATGAATCAATTCAGGATTATGCCGATGTCATTCTGCCCATGGCTCCTTATGCGGAAACTTCCGGAACTTACATCAACATAGACGGAGTATGGCAGACGGTTAAAGGTGCCTTGCCTCCATACAAAGAATCGCGTCCTGCTTGGAAAATATTGCGAGTGTTAGGTAATCTTCTGCAATGCAGTGGTTTTGAATATGTTTCTACTCAGGACGTGTTGGACGAAATAAGAATCAAAGCAGAAATGATGTCTGAGAGCAAATATGAGCCGTATTATCCGGATTCTTTACCAAATGATGATCAGCAGTATCTAGTCCGTGTGGGAGAGTGGCCTCTGTACCGATGTGATGCTATCGTTCGTCATGCTGTGGAATTACAAGAATGCGCTGCAGCGGAGACTGCTTGCATTCGAATCCATCCAAGCACGGCCAACCGTCTTAAATTAGATGAGACGGCTACTGTATCTCAAGGAGATATTGAGATAACATTGCCGCTAAAACGTGACGAGCGTATGGCTCCGGATGTCGTATGGGTGGCAAATGCAATGCCGGAGACTGTAGATCTTGGCCATGCATTTGCTGCAATCAATATTAAGCGCTAAACGGGTAAGAACATGCTACAAGATATTGGCATATTGTTGTGGATCATAATTAAAATTCTGGTCATCGTCGTGCCGCTTCTTTTAAGCGTCGCTTACCTAACGTATGCCGAGCGTAAGGTGATTGGTTATATTCAGGTTCGCATTGGACCTAATCGCGTAGGATTCCGCGGCTTGCTGCAACCTTTCGCTGATTTGATAAAGCTTATTCATAAAGAAATTATTATTCCAACACGTTCCAACCGATATCTTTTCATCATTGCTCCTTTGTTTTCATTGACTCCTGCTTTGGCCGGATGGGCAGTCATTCCGTTTCAGGAAGGCGTGGTGCTGGCAAACATCAACGCTGGCGTACTTTATCTGTTTGCCATGAGCTCATTAGGTGTGTATGGCGTGCTTATTGCTGGATGGGCATCAAATTCAAAATACGCCATGCTTGGTGCTTTAAGAAGTGCGGCACAGACGGTGTCATATGAAATTGCCATGGGGTTTGCTTTTGTCGGGGTTTTGATAGCGGCTGGTAGTATGAATATTACTGATATTGTCTTATCCCAACAAGGAGGGTTTTGGCATTGGTGGTTCTTGCCATTATTACCACTCTTTTTTGCATTCTGGATTGCGGGGATTGCTGAGACAAATCGCGCTCCTTTCGATCTGGCTGAAGGCGAATCTGAAATTGTCGCAGGGTTTCATGTGGAATATTCTGCCATCGGTTTTGCGTTATTTTTCTTGGCAGAATATGCCAGCATGATTTTGATCTCTACCATTATTACGCTGCTTTTTCTCGGAGGTTGGTTGTCTCCTTTTGAAAATGTACCCATTCTTAGTGACGTTTTTTTCTTTGTTCCTGGAATAGTCTGGTTATTGCTCAAGATTAGTTTTTTCCTGTTTGTATATTTATGGGTGCGGGCAACGTTTCCTCGATATCGCTACGATCAACTCATGCGTTTGGGTTGGAAAGTATTAATTCCTGTAACAATAGTCTGGGTTATTGTCACAGCGCTGATGACTGTAGCACAAGTAAAACCATGGTTTTGACGAATCATTAAAGAGCCGTCCAATGAAAAAAACTTATCAATACATTAAACATTACCTTCGCAGTTTCACCCTGTATGAATTACTTAAGGGATTAAAGCTGACGGCCAAATACTTTTTTAAGAAAAAGTTTACGGTGCAGTTTCCTGAGGAGGCAACCCCCTTGTCGCCGCGATTTCGGGGCTTGCTGGCTTTAAGGCGTTATCCGAATGGCGAGGAACGATGTATTGCTTGCAAGTTATGCGAAGCGGTTTGTCCTGCTTTGGCGATTACCATTGAGTCAGAACCACGGGAAGATGGTTCTCGCCGCACAACGCGTTATGATATTGATATGTTTAAATGCATTAATTGTGGTTTGTGTGAGGAATCTTGTCCCGTAGATTCAATTGTTGTTACACCTATCCATCATTATCACATCAGCGAACGTGGCCAGAATATTATGACGAAAGAGAAATTGTTAGCGGTAGGTGATTTAATGGAAAAGAAACTAGCCGCAGATCGTGTCGCTGATGAGAAATACCGTTAACGGAGTACACCATGCAAGGGTTATTACCACAAGTAATTTTTTACATTTTTGCCGGATTGGCTGTGCTGTCTGCTCTGCTGGTTGTCACTCAGAATAACCCAGTGCGCTGCATACTTTTTTTAGTGCTTACTTTTTTTGCAAGTAGCGTCCTCTGGATTTTGGCTCGGGCAGAATTTTTGGCACTCATTCTTGTCTTGGTCTATGTAGGGGCTGTCATGACCTTGTTTTTATTTGTGGTTATGATGCTTAATATTGACATGGAATCCATGCGCGCACATTTTATTCGTTATTTGCCATTTGGACTGATAATCGTTGCTTTATTGACTGGATTATTACTGGTTGCTATTCCTTCAGATGCATTCGAAACGGGTGTTGAAGTTTCCGTCGCAACACAGCAAGTTACTGATGAAAGTCTTATGCCAATAGGTGTGCGTCCTACTGAGATATCAAATACGGAAGGTCTGGGATTGGTTCTTTATACCGATTATGTTTTGGCTTTTGAGCTTGCTGCAGCTATTCTATTGGTTGCCATTATTGCGGCAATTACCTTGGTTCATCGGAACCCAAGGCATTCAAAACAGCAAAATGTCGTGCGCCAAATCATGACTCGCCGAGAAGATCGGGTGGAGCTGATTAGCATGAAATCAGATGAGTCTTAGGTTCTGTGCGCTACATGCACAGAGCTTAAGACTGAATATTAAAAACTTGAGGAATAACGCATGATACCTGTTATGAATTATCTAACGTTGAGTGCAATATTGTTCGGTTTGAGCCTGATGGGGATCATCTTAAACCGCAAAAATATTATTTTATTGCTGGTATGCGTTGAATTAATGTTACTGGCCGTGAACACCAATTTTGTTGCATTTTCTCATTATTATGGTGGGAAAACAGGCGAAGTATTCGTCTTTTTTATTCTGACGGTCGCTGCAGCGGAGGCAGCGATCGGTTTAGCCATCGTGATGTTGCTTTATAGAAATCGCGGCAACATTGACGTAAGTATGATGAATCATTTAAAAGGGTAACTACGTGACTATTCTACAGTGTTGTCTGATTATCGTGTTGGCGCCTCTGGCTGGCTGTGTGACGGCAGGTTTTTTCCGTAATCAAATTGGCCGGTCCGGGGCTCATTCGGTGACCATTGCACTGGTTACGTTGTCCTTTTTCTTTTCGGTCTACGTTGCCTCACAGATTTTGTCAGGAAATGCGCCTACATTAGACATTAATCTTTATACATGGGCGAATGGTGGAGAACTTTTTCCTTACGCGTTTCATATTGGCTTTTTGATTGATCCATTGACGGCAGTGATGTTGGTTATCGTAACGTTTGTATCTGCCTTAGTGCATATTTATAGCATTGGATACATGGCGGACGACGATGGTTACCAGCGTTTTTTTAGCTATATTTCGTTTTTTACGTTTATGATGCTTATGTTGGTGACGGCTAACAACTTTCTCCAGTTGTTTTTCGGCTGGGAAGGTGTCGGTTTAGTGTCTTACCTGCTGATTGGGTTTTATTATAAGAAAGAATCTGCGCTACAGGGAAGTTTGAAAGCGTTTTTGGTGAACCGCGTTGGAGACTTTGGCTTTTTACTTGGTATCGCTTTGATTTTGGCTTATACAGGTACTTTGGATTATGAAACCGTTTTCAAAAGTACATCTGCATTAAGTACTGAAACAATAACACTATTTTCTGGGCATGAATGGTCATTGATCACCGTTATTTGTTTACTTCTATTTGTTGGAGCCATGGGAAAATCGGCCCAAATTCCTTTGCATGTTTGGCTTCCTGAATCAATGGAAGGTCCTACACCAATCTCCGCTCTTATTCATGCGGCCACAATGGTGACTGCAGGGGTGTTCATGGTTGCCCGCATATCACCATTGATTGAATATTCTGAGACTGCTTTGAGTGTTGTATTGGTTATTGGCGCCACTGGAGCTTTATTTACAGGGATTCTGGGTATTGTCATGAATGATATCAAACGAGTCATCGCATACTCTACGCTGTCTCAGTTAGGTTATATGATAGCCGCTATGGGTGCGTCGGCGTTTAATGCAGGTATTTTTCATTTATTGACGCATGCATGTTTTAAAGCGTTATTATTTTTGGCAGCAGGTTCGGTGATCTTAGGCATGCATCACGAACAAGATATGCGTAAAATGGGTGGACTATGGCGTAAAATGCCAATTACGTACGTAACATTCCTCATTGGAGGATTGGCGTTATGTGCTATTCCGCCGTTTGCTGGATTTTATTCTAAAGACTCTATCATTGAAGCAGCACAATTATCACAGATTCCTGGAAGTTCCTACGCTTATTTTTGTCTGGCCGCAGGAGCATTGGTTACAGCACTTTATACCTTTCGAGCGTTTTTTATGACCTTTCATGGAAAGCCAAGAATGGATGAACATACCTTTGAACACGTGCATGAATCACCTTGGGTTGTCTGGTTCCCACTTGTTATGCTGGCGATCCCTTCGGCCAT
This sequence comes from Legionella nagasakiensis, assembly GCF_900639915.1. GTDB lineage: Bacteria > Pseudomonadota > Gammaproteobacteria > Legionellales > Legionellaceae > Legionella_A > Legionella_A nagasakiensis. The sequence goes on along the minus strand of NZ_CAAAID010000004.1, from coordinate 77,557 downwards.
TCTCGGGTATATTTTGTATATGCCGATTTTATTTGATACACCAACGCTATTGGGTAAATCGATTTTTATTTTACCGCAATATAATGTTTTAGCTGAAATGGCAAAAGAAGTTGTTTCACCCTGGGAAACGATGCTTCATGCACCCGGTTCTATTGTTTTTTGGCTCGCCTTGTCCGGAATTTTAGTGACTTGGATAGGTTATATTGCCTTACCTACTTTACCAGGAATACTCGCCAGACGATTTTCTTGGATTTATCGTATCTTGATAAACAAGTACGGCTTTGATTTATTTAACGAACTCGTGTTTGTACGTGGCTCAAATAGCCTGGGAAAATTATTTTATCGTACCGGTGATAGGAAAATGATTGACGGTTTTGTAGTGAACGGTACGGCACGAACGATTCGATGGTTTGCAGTAAAAAGTCGGGTTATCCAAAGCGGGTATTTGTATCATTACATTACTGTTATGGTGGTTGGATTATTAGTTTTTCTTTGCTGGTTATTACTGGGTTAAGTTGTGTTGGGACTATTCAATCAAATGGACCAAATCTGGACTGAAAATAAGGTAAGGGTATGCATCATTTGCTCAATTTATTAATTTGGCTGCCGATTATTGGTGGTGTATTTGTTTTTCTTACAGGCGATGATAACAACCCTAATGTGTCTCGTTATCTATCGCTTTTTACAGTACTGTTGACGCTGGTCATTTGCGTGCCATTGGTTACTGGATTTGATGCTAATACGTTCAGCATGCAATACGTTGATGAGATGTCTTGGATGCCGGCATTGGGGATTAATTATAGTTTGGGCATTGATGGGTTATCGTTGCTATTAATTGTTCTGACTGTATTTACCAATTTAATTGTTATTCTTGCGACGTGGGATAGTATAAAAAAACGCGTTGGCCAATATATGGCAGCATTTCTAATTATGCAGGGATTGTTGGTGGGCGTTTTTTCATCGCTCGATGCCATCTTATTTTATATATTCTGGGAAGCAACACTGATTCCTATGTATTTGATTATTGGGGTATGGGGTTCCGATAATCGAGTTTATGCCGCAATTAAATTCTTTTTATATACGTTTCTTGGTTCCGTTTTGATGCTGGCTTCATTTTTGTATCTTGGTTATCACGCTGGAACGTTTAAAATTGAAACCTTATACGCTGTTAAATTAGGCATGACTGCTCAGACATTGATTTTCATTGCATTTTTTCTTGGTTTTGCTATCAAGATACCAATGTTTCCGGTTCATACATGGTTGCCTGACGCACATACCGAAGCACCAGCAGGTGGTTCCATTGTATTGGCTGCTGTTTTGCTAAAATTAGGTGCTTATGGATTCATTCGCTTTGCTTTACCCATTGTGCCTGATGCCTGCAGTAAATATGCATTAATTATGGTAGTCCTTTCTTTGATTGCGGTGGTTTATATTGGGTTAGTGGCTATTATTCAACAAGACATGAAACGATTAATTGCCTATTCATCTATTTCTCATATGGGGTTTGTGACGTTAGGTTGTTTTGCAATTTTTGCCATTGCCGATCATGCTAGTCTCCGCAGTGCTGGGCTTGTGCTTGAAGGTGCTATTGTGGTCATGATTTCTCATGCTTTTGTTTCCAGTGCAATGTTTGCTGGTGTGGGATTTGTTTATGATCGGATGCATACAAGGCAAATTAAAGATTTTGGTGGTATTGTAAATACCATGCCTCTATTTGCCTCGTTTTACATGTTATTTGCCATGGCCAACGCTGGATTACCTGGAACTTCCGGGTTTGTTGGAGAGTTTATGGTTATTTTAGGTAGTATCAAAGCAGGCTTCTGGGTGTCATTTTGGGCAGCCGCTACATTAATTTTAGGCGCGGCATATACCTTATGGATGTACAAGCGAGTCATATTTGGACCCATTGTTAATCCACGTGTATCGGAGCTTCGTGACATTTCTGGGTTTGAATTAAGTGCATTTACTTTGTTGGCACTTATGGTGATTGGACTTGGACTTTATCCAAAGCCTATGCTTGATTATGTCCATCATACCGTAAGTTATACACTGGCACAGGCTGATAAAACAAAATTATAGCGTGCGACTGGGCTGATGCCGTGTTTTGTTATATTTTCCCAGAATTTCTTCTGGCATAGTAGAAAACAGGAAGATCCCAAATAATTGAGGCTGAACTGACAATGACTGAATTACTTGAAAATATTCATGTGGCACTGCCCGAAATGCTACTCTTGATAACGGCAAGCGTTGCCTTGATTGGTGATTTATTTTTTCGCCGGCTGTTTCCGGCTGTCGCATTCTTTTGCGCTAACATCGGGTTGATGTTAGCGGCGATAGTAAGCTTTTTTCTTCTAGGAGGCTTTAAAACCATTATCCTTCATGGGTTGTTTATCAGTGATGATATTGCGCAACTGATGAAAATTTTTATTTATATTACAGTTTTCCTGAGCTTTTTCTATTCAAGGCATTATCTTGACGAGCGGCAAATGCCCTCAGGTGATTATTATGTTTTAGGCCTATTTTCCACCTTGGGTATGATGGTGCTGGTTTCTGCCCATTCTTTATTAACAGTCTATCTTGGTCTAGAGCTTCTCTCTTTACCACTTTATGCAATGACAGCAATCCGTCGTACAAATAGTGATGCATCTGAAGCAGCCATGAAATATTTTATCATGGGAGCGATCGCTTCTGGCATGTTGCTGTATGGCATTTCTTTAGTGTATGGCGCTACTGGAAAAATAGATCTTCATGATGTTGCTAATTCAATTGCCGCAAATTGGCAACAACAAAGCGGTTTGTTGTCTTTTGCACTTGTCTTCATTGTCGCAGGCATTGGTTTCAAATTAGCGGCGATGCCTTTCCATATGTGGGCACCGGATGTCTATCAAGGGGCTCCAAGTTCTGTGACTTTATTTATCAGTGCTGCCCCTAAAATTGCTGCTGTCGGTATGGCTTTGCGTATATTGACTTTTGGGTTGGCAGATATTGCTTCCCAATGGCAGCACTTAATTCTTATTATGGCATTGCTTTCTACTGGTGCGGGAAACCTCTTTGCAATTGCGCAAAGCAATATTAAACGATTGTTTGCCTATTCGGCCATATCTCATATGGGATATGCTTTATTTGGTATTTTAGCTGCAACTGCAGAAGGCTATGCTGCTTCATTATATTATGTCTTGGTGTATGCGCTTATGTCAGCTGCAGCGTTTGGTCTGATTGTTCTCTTGTCGCGAGAGGGCATCGAAATTGAACAGATAGATGATTTGAAAGGTTTGAATAGGCGTAATCCTTGGATAGCATTTATGATGATGATTATTCTATTCTCTATGGCAGGGGTTCCACCCACTGTCGGGTTTTTCACAAAATTGTTAGTATTGAAAGCATTGGTTGATGTTCAGTTGACTTGGGTGGCTGTTTTAGGGCTTGTTTTTGCTGTTATTGGTGCGTTTTATTACTTACGCATTGTAAAAGTCATGTACTTTGAGGATGTTGCGGATTCAATGCCGGTGCAAATTGCCGGGGTCACAAACGTTGTGTTTTCAGTAAATTGTTTAGCCCTCTTATATTTTGGAATTTTTCCCAGCGCGTTAATTGCGGCATGTATGAATGCATTTGCACGTTAACGGATATATTCTCTAATTATTGGTCTAAATAACTTGATAAATAGGCATCTGGTGCGTATAATTGGCCTCAGTTGATGCGGGGTGGAGCAGCCTGGTAGCTCGTCGGGCTCATAACCCGAAGGTCGTAGGTTCAAATCCTGCCCCCGCTACCACTTTTTAAACCCCATTTATGGGGTTTTTTATTACCCTAAATTCTGCAGTTGATGTGATAGAATGAACTCTTCTGTCGGAAGTTGGCGTTTGCATATCTTCATTAAATAGGGAAAAGGAAATCGATGACATTAAGCCGACGCTGGTAGTAATAATCGGCAATGAGTTCTGCTATTTAAGTATAATGAGAAGTATATGATTCAACATGAAATTGAGAAGCTAATTAATCCAGTCATTGAAGACTTGGGTTATATCTTGTGGGGTTGTGAGTACCTTGCACAAGGAAAGCATTCTTTGTTAAGAATCTATATCGATCATGAAGATGGAATTGGTATTGATGATTGTGAACGTGTCAGCCGCCAAATTAGTGCGCTTCTTGATGTTGAAGATCCTATCCCAGGCAATTATCGTCTGGAAGTGTCGTCACCGGGTATTCCTAGGCCACTGTTTTATGGTTGGCAGTATAAGCAATATATAGGAGAAGATGTTCAGATTAAATTATTAAAATCCATTGGTGGAAAGCGGAAATTTTCCGGTAAGATTGTGGCTGCCGATGAAAATATATTAATTCTAAATGTCAATCATGATCATCAGGAATTTCTAATATCTAATATTGTGAAAGCAAATTTGATAGTCTAGTGAGGCGGACAATGAGCAAAGAATTGTTATTAGTTGCTGAAGCGTTATCTAATGAAAAAGGTGTAAGTAAAGAAGTAGTGTTGGAAGCAATTCAAGCTGCATTAGAATCTGCAACACGTAAGCTTTCAGGTATGGAGATGGGCGTTAGAGTCAAGCTTGATCCTCGCACGGGCGAATATGAAACATTTCGTTACTGGGAGGTGGTTACTGATGATGAAGTGGAGTTCCCAGATAGACAGTTAACCTTGGTGTTAGCGAAAGCGCGTAAGCCGGATGCTGAGTTAGGCGATCGCATAGAAGAGCCAATGCCCTCTATTGAATTTGGCCGGATTGCTGCACAAACTGCACGCCAGGTGATTATGCAAAAAGTCCGAGAAGCGGAGCGTCGATTGGTCGTAGAACAATTTAAGAGCAAGCTTGGCCAGTTGATATATGGGGTTGTAAAGAAAGTCACTCGTGACAACATAATCATTGACTTAGGCGGGAAAGCAGAAGCATTTATGCCTAGAAATGAAATGTTACCCCAGGAAATGTTTCGTCCTAATGACAGAGTACGTGCCTATCTTTATGATATTATAGATCAAGCACGTGGCCCCCAACTTTTCGTTAGTCGCACGCGCAAGGAAATGTTGATTGAATTGTTTCGAATAGAAGTGCCGGAAATTGGTGAGAACGTTATCGAAATAAAAGCAGCGGCACGTGAACCGGGTAGTCGTGCTAAGATAGCGGTTAAAACCAATGATGGTCGCATTGACCCTGTTGGAGCATGTGTGGGAATGAGAGGAGCGCGTGTACAGGCAGTATCCAGTGAGCTTGGTGGTGAACGTGTTGATATTATCCTTTGGGATGATAATCCTGCTCAACTGGTTATCAATGCCATGGCTCCGGCAGATATTTCATCCATTGTTGTTGATGAAGATACACATACGATGGATTTAGCGGTACAAAAAGAACAGTTATCACAGGCCATAGGCCGTAATGGTCAAAATGTCCGATTGGCAAGTCAGCTGACAGGATGGACGTTAAATGTGATGACGGTTGAAGAATTTGAGGACAAGAGTCAAGAAGAATCAACAAAAATAGCTAAGTTATTTACTTCTGCATTGGACATTGATGAAGAAATAGCGTTGCTTCTGGTTGCCCATGGTTTTTCTTCATTAGAAGAGATTGCTTATGTGCCTAAAGAAGAATTGCTTGCGATTGAAGAGTTTGATGAAGAGATTGTTGATGAGTTGCGTAATCGCGCCAACAATACCTTATTGGCTCAGGCCTTGACGTCTGATCAGTTAGGTGGTGATACCACCTCAACAGGCCTTCTAACTATGGAAGGAATGACCGATGATCTGGCAAAACATTTAGCCGAACTCGGCATTACAACCATGGAAGAACTGGCGGAGCAGTCCATTGATGAATTGCTCGAAGTCCCCGGAATGACTAAAGAAAAAGCAGGTGCACTGATTATGAAAGCGCGTGAACCTTGGTTTCATAATGATGAAGTGTAAGCTTTTATCTGCACGGAATAGCATTTAAGCTTGCTCTAAACTCTGTGCAAAATAGCGTATCAACAGTTAGAACATGAATGCGGTATCAGGGGTGTGGACAAATCGTTTGATTGCTTTGTAATGTCCTGAACTTCAAAACAAGCACCTTTGAACCGCTGAAAGAGGATTAAATTATGGCGGATGTGACAGTTAAACAATTAGCCCAGGTTGTAGGTATTCCTGTCGAGCGCTTATTGAACCAGTTGCAGGAGGCTGGACTGTCTTTTACTGATGAACAGCAGACCGTCAATGAAGAACAGAAACGTATCTTGCTTAGCCATTTAAAAGGTGGCGTTAGTGGTGATGTGCGCTCGTCTCCTGAACGTATTACTTTGCGACGCAAGAGTGTTTCGCAAGTGACTCTTGGACATGACGTGCATAGTGGTAAGAAGGTTAATGTTGAAGTAAGAAAAAAGCGAACTTACGTGAAAAGAAGTATGTTGGAACCCTCTGCAGACATTGACTCGGAGGTTTTGACGCCCGATAGTGAAGCCCATGAAATTTCTGTGATTTCGCCGCAAATTGAAGAATCCGAAATGACTGATATAACGGAAATCCCTGGTGCACAGGAGCCAGAGCCGGTTGTTGAAGAAGAGCGTGTTGTTACAGAAGCGGATGCCGGTGAACCAACGATTGAAGCCGAGCCGGCTGCTGTAGAACCAAACGGAAAAACGCCGTCTTTTCATGAGGAAGAAGAGAAGCCCGCTCGAGTGGCTAAAAAGAAACATGTTGATAAAGAAGAAAAAGAGAGTGAAAAAGCAGAGTTCAAACGAAGTAAGAAAAAGGCTAAATATCAGCCACCGCTTCTTGAAGAGGAAACGGAGCAGGACGTAGCTCTTTATAGCAAGCGTCATAAGCCTAAAAGGAAAAAGGTTGGAGAGAAGTCGGAGAAATATCGTGAAGCGGAAGAAGCGTTAACCCATGGCTTTGCAATGCCTACAGCACCGGTTATTCGTGACGTTTTAATCCCTGAAACCATTACGGTGGCCGACCTGGCTAAACGAATGAGTGTGAAGGCTGCAGAAGTGATTAAAACAATGATGGGATTAGGTGCTATGGTCACAATTAATCAGGTCATTGATCAGGAAACGGCTATCATTGTTGTTGAAGAAATGGGACATATCGCTAAGCCGCTTAAGGAAGATGCCATAGAGCAGACGCTTGGCGATGTATTAAGTAAAGGAAGTCAGCAGGAATCGCGTGCTCCGGTTGTGACCATTATGGGCCATGTGGATCATGGTAAAACCTCTTTGCTGGATTATATACGACGAACGAAAGTGGCGGCAGGTGAAGCAGGCGGTATTACCCAACATATCGGTGCCTACCATGTAAAATCACCAAAAGGCGATATTACGTTTCTCGATACACCAGGCCATGCCGCATTTACAGCGATGCGAGCACGCGGTGCACAAGCAACGGACATTGTGATATTGATTGTAGCTGCTGATGATGGTGTTAAGCCACAAACGGTTGAAGCGGTACAACACGCAAAAGCAGCGAAAGTGCCAATTATTGTTGCAGTAAATAAAATGGATAAACCTGGTGTTGATCCAGAGCGGGTCATGAATGAGCTATCTGCTTATGAGGTGATTCCCGAATCTTGGGGAGGAGACACCATGTTTGTAAATATTTCCGCAAAAACAGGACTAGGGATTGATGAATTGCTGGATGCTATTTTACTGCAGGCGGAAGTATTGGAATTAACTGCTCATACGGATGGTGCGGCTAAAGGTGTGGTTATCGAATCAAAGCTTGATAAAGGGAGAGGGCCAGTTGCTACGGTTCTGGTACAAAATGGTACCTTACGTAAAGGTGATATATTGCTCGCGGGATTACAATATGGCCGAGTGCGAGCACTAATCAGTGACAATGGCAGTCTTTTGGATGCAGCAGGTCCTTCTATTCCGGTGGAAGTATTAGGGTTATCTGCAATCCCTCATGCTGGTGATGAAGCGCTTGTTGTGCCTGATGAAAAAAGAGCGCGGGAAGTTGCTTTATTCCGCCAAGGAAAATATCGTGATGTGAAGTTGGCTAGGCGGCAAAAGGCTTCTTTAGAAGGCATCATGGATACGATGACTGCTGGTGAGACGAAGGTATTGAATGTTGTATTAAAAGCCGATATGCAGGGTTCCGTAGAAGCCATTGCTGATGCCTTGATAAAATTGTCAACGGATGAGGCTAATGTAAAAATCATTGCCAGTGGTGTTGGTGGTATTACCGAGTCTGATGTGCACTTAGCCATTGCTTCCAATGCATTACTGATTGGCTTTAATGTTCGTGCCGATGCTAGTGCTAAACGTCTAGCAGAACTTGAAGGCGTTCCACTGCAGTATCATAGTGTTATTTACGATATTGTTGATCAGGTTAAAGGGGCTTTATCAGGGTTGTTGGAGCCGAAGTTTAAAGAAGAAATTATTGGAATCGCTGAAGTTCGTGACGTGTTCCGTTCTCCGAAGTTAGGAGCTATCGCGGGTTGCATGGTGATTGAAGGAACGATAAAACGCAACAATCCCATTCGTGTTTTGCGTGATAATGTGGTCATTTACGAAGGCACACTGGAATCTTTGCGTCGTTTCAAAGAGGATGTGCTAGAGGTACGCCAAGGAATGGAATGTGGCATTGGTGTAAAAAATTATAATGATGTTAAAAGTGGCGACCTGATTGAGGTATTTGAAACCATTGAAATCAAGCGCGATTAATCTGAGAGCGATTCACTTGATGCGGGATTTTGTGAAGCTATCCAGCAAACGTGGCGAGTCGTTGCAACCTGAAAAATGAGAATAGAATGAGCCGCGATTTCAAAAGAACGGATCGTATTGCTGAAACAATATTGCGAAAATTGGCACAGATTATTCAGCAAGAAGTTACCGACCCTCGTATAACGAGTTTTATTACGCTTTCTGCTGTAAAAGTATCTAAAGATTTAAGTCACGCCAAAGTATATTTTACCGCCCTCAATGATGACCCAAATCAAACGGCAATGATTTTAAATACAGCAGCAGGTTATTTGCGTACCATTTTGGCAAAAACCGTTAAATTGCGGACAGTTCCGCAACTACAATTTGTCTATGATGAATCTATTGAATATGGAAAACGTTTAAGCCGTTTGATTGATGAAGTAAATCCTCCTGATAGCAACGATGAGCAGAGTGATTAAATTACCCATTAACGGTATTTTGCTGGTTAATAAGCCCGAGGGTTTGTCTTCTAATGGGGTATTGCAAAAAGTTAAGCATCTCTATCACGCGAGGAAGGCGGGACATACTGGCAGCTTAGATCCTATGGCTACAGGTATGTTGCCGATTTGTTTTGGTGAAGCGACGAAACTATGCCAATACCTTCTGGACGCTGATAAATGTTATGAGGCCACCGCTCTTCTAGGGATCAAAACAAATACGGGAGATGCAACAGGAGACATCATTTCATGCGTTGATGAGTTTTCTGTCTCGAAGAATAAACTTGCGCAAGTACTTGCACAATTTACCGGACATATCAAGCAAGTCCCCTCAATGTTTTCTGCTTTAAAATACCAGGGCACGCCACTTTATAAATTCGCTAGAGCAGGTATTGAAATTGCGCGTCCCGCACGTGATATCTACATCCAACAAATACAGTTAAGTCAATTTGACGGCAGACAGATAAAATTAATCGTCTATTGCAGCAAAGGAACTTATATACGTAATTTGATAGAAGACATTGGCGATGCACTCGAAACAGGGGCTCATGTAACGCGTCTTCATCGATTGCATACGGCAGGATTTAATGATGATCCAATGTATACTATGGATGAATTATTTGAGAAATTACCCGAACAACGGATGCATTGTCTATTGCCTATGGAGCGAGCGGTTAGTTATTTACCAGCGATTGAATTATTTCCAGATGAGGTGGTTGCCTTGCGTCAAGGGAAGCGGGTCGCTCATCCCAGATTGAATCATCATGTCTCATGTGTGCAGTTGTATGATCATAATAAACAGTTTATTGGTTTGGGAGAAATACCGGTCGCTGGTATTTTGAAAGTTAGGAGGCTCATCTCAGAGCTTGTCACATGACGACACATCCTGCGCCTGGGGACAAAGAAAACAAACAATATTATGGAATATTAATGGAATGCTTGTGTCCGCAGGCTTGCCTTGGTAAAATGCATCCTTTTGAAGATAGGCTAAGAAATTTCGGGAGTAAATAATGTCGCTAACGAGCGCACAAAAAATAGAAATTATTAATGAATTCAAACGTGCCGACAAAGATACTGGCTCACCTGAAGTGCAAGTTTCTTTAATGACTGGCCGTATTAATTATCTGACTGAACATTTTAAAGAACATAAAAAAGATTTTCATTCACGACGCGGTTTACAAGCATTAGTTAATAAACGTCGTAAATTACTTAAGTATTTAAAAAGAAATGATCCAGGACGTTATAAGCAATTGATCCAAGGACTTGGGTTGAGGGATTCCTATTGATTTTCAACATCATGATAAGCAGTGATGTGTTGATTAACGTTTTAATTCAATAAAAAGCGCAGGGTTTCTGCGCTTTTTTATTTTTTCGCAGAAACAAAGTAAGCTTGGGTATCAATATTGACTAGGCTTTTTTAAAAAACAAATCATGGTGAAGTTAGTCATTGTGTGTTTTTTAAAAATTGCTTGGACAATAAGGTCGAGCATACAATCGTTTAATCTGCGATTGAACCTATTATCCGATGAGGTGCTTCCGTGACTAAAATTACTAAAGAAATGCAATTTGGCGAACATAAGTTGGTATTGGAAACCGGCGAAATAGCAAGACAAGCTGATGGCGCTGTTTTTGTTAGCATGCATGGGACTCAAGTGTTGGTGACCGTCGTAGGAAACAAAGAAGGCGCGGAAAAAAATAACTTTTTCCCATTAACAGTACATTATCAGGAAAAAACGTATGCTGCCGGAAAAATCCCTGGTGGATTTACTAAACGGGAAGGTCGTCCAAGCGAGCATGAAACATTAATATCTCGTTTAATTGATAGGCCATTACGTCCTTTATTTCCCGATGATTTTCATCATGAAGTACAAGTTATTGCAACGGTTATGTCTTTAAATCCAGAAGTGTCTGCTGATGTAGTGGCTATGATTGGTGCTTCGGCAGCACTTGCGATTTCTGGACTTCCATTTCAAGGGCCAATTGGTGCTGTTCGTGTGGGCTACAAAGATGGTGTTTATTTGTTGAATCCTAGTTATAAGGCATTGGGAGCGTCCGATCTCGATTTAATCGTTGCTGGAACGGAAGATGCTATTTTAATGGTTGAATCCGAAGCCCGTGAGTTAAGTGAAGAAATCATGCTGGGGGCCGTGTTATATGGGCATGAAATGATGCAAGGAGTCATCAAATTAATCAAAGAGCTTGCTAAAGAAGCTGGCAAACCGGTATGGAACTGGGCAGCACCAGTCATTGAACCAAATGTTCAGTCTCGTATCAATGAACTGGCGCGAGCAGAAATAACCCAGGCTTATTTGATTAAGGATAAGCAGCAACGTTATCAGCGCTTGGCAGAAATTCGCCAGCAAGTGACCGATGCGATGTCCCAAGAATGGGAAGAAATCAGTGGCGATGCTGTTGTTAATCTTGTCAATGCGCTAGAAAAAAACATTGTACGCAATCGTATTCTCGATGGTGAGCCTCGTATTGATGGACGCGATTTAAAAACGGTTCGGCCAATTGCCATTAAAACCAGTTTATTAGAGCGCGTACATGGTTCCGCTTTATTTACTCGTGGTGAAACCCAAGCAATCGTAGCGGCAACGTTAGGTAGTGAGCGTGATGCACAAATGTTGGACAGATTAGAGGGTGAAGTTAGAGATCGATTTATGTTGCACTATAACTTTCCTCCTTATTCCGTTGGGGAAACCGGCATGGTGGGAAGTCCTAAGCGCCGCGAGATAGGCCATGGTAGACTTGCAAAACGTAGCTTGATAGCGGTTCTTCCTTCAGCGGATGTTTTTCCTTATGTATTACGAGTTGTTTCTGATATTACAGAATCCAATGGCTCAAGTTCTATGGCTACCGTATGTGGCACAAGCTTAGCGTTGATGGATGCAGGCGTGCCATTAAAAGCGCCTGTTGCCGGAGTTGCCATGGGCTTGATTAAAGAAAATGATCGCTTTGCCGTTTTAACGGATATTTTGGGAGATGAAGATCATTTAGGTGATATGGATTTTAAAGTGGCTGGCACAGAGCAAGGTGTTACAGCGCTGCAAATGGATATTAAAATTACCGGCATTACTAAAGAAATTATGGAACAGGCACTTGCGCAGGCACTGGAAGGACGACGCCATATTTTGAATGTCATGAATAATGCACTTGCTGAGCATCGTGATGAATTGTCGCAACATGCTCCGAGAATTGTAAGTATGAAAGTCGCTGAGGATAAAGTTCGCACGATTATTGGTAAAGGTGGAACAACGATTAAAGGCTTGGTTGAAAGTACTGGCGTATCTATTGATATTGATGATAGTGGTATCGTGCAATTATTTTCTCCGAATGCTGAAGCGTTAGACGAAGCGCAACGACAAATTAAAGCATTGGTTGCTGAAGTGGAAGTAGGCCAAACCTATCGCGGTAAAGTAAGTAAAATTGTTGATTTTGGCGCCTTTATAAATTTATTACCTGGAAAAGATGGGTTGTTGCATATTTCTCAGATTTGCGCTGACCGTTCACAAAAAGTAGATGCAGTATTAAGCGAAGGTCAAGACATTGAAGTTTACGTTGCTGGAGTAGATAAACAAGGCCGTGTTAAGCTTGAGTGGAAAGATAAGCCTCAATCCGTTGCGGCAGATGGCAAAGAAGATGATCAAAAAGCTGTTTCTTCTGCCGATGCAGATAAAGTATAGTCGACCTCCGAAGAATAAAACTTCAGATTCGCGTTGAACTCGGCCCCTTTACACAAAAAGGGGCATTGCATAAGCTCGCATACCCTAGCGGATTAAATTTAAAAACTCCAGGCGGCTACTAGCATTATTTTGCATAACACCAAGCATAACTGAAGTAGACATCAAGGAATTTTGCTTTTCCACTCCACGCATCATCATGCAAAGATGTCTGGCTTCTATGATGACAGCAACCCCATGTGCGCTGGTTATTGTGGCAATGCAATTTGCTATTTCGGAGGTTAGACGTTCTTGAATCTGTAGGCGACGGGCAAAATAATCAACAATACGTGCTATTTTGGATAAGCCAATCACTTTGCCATTTGGCAAGTAACCCACATGACATTTGCCTAAAAAAGGCAGCAAATGATGTTCACACATAGAATACAATTCAATGTCTTTTATGATGACCATTTCATTCATATCAGATTTGAAAAGAGCCTCATTAATGATCTCATTTAAATCTTCTTGATACCCTTTTGTTAAAAATTTCATTGCATTAGCTGCACGCTGTGGCGTGTCACGTAAACCTTCACGTTCAATGTCTTCGCCAATTTCAATTAATAAATTTTTATATAAGTCTTGCATTTAGTTGACCTTCAATAATTTTGCCCTAAGCAAAAAGATTTAACCTGGTGGCCAAGTCATTTGTCGCCCGCCAAGAATATGTAAGTGAATGTGATAGACATCCTGACCTCCACCCGAATTTACATTAAATACTAAACGGTAACCACGTTTGCTTAACCCTTCAGAACAGGCTATTTTTTTTGCGGCCAAAATCATACGGCCCAATAGCTGTTCGTCTTTTGTATCAGCCTCATCAATCGTTGGAATGTGTTGCTTGGGAATCACTAGAACATGCGTTGGTGCTTGCGGTTTAATATCACGAAAAGCAATGATTTCTGTGTCTTCGAAAATAATGGTTGCTGGAATTTCACCGGCGACTATTTTACAGAATAAGCAGCTCATACCCATCTCAAGATTATCAAAGACTAAAATTATAGCAAAAAAAATATAAGCCGGTTAGCTTCTCTTTTTTTTTGAAATAACTAAAAACTAATTTACAGCAAATCAACGTTCCTTTGCCTTTTTATGACAAATTACGCATAATACTGCGTCTTTTAATTGTTATAGGTGCTGGAATGGGTTTAAAGGAAATTAATAGTGGTCGTGATTTACCGAACGAAATGAATGTCATCATTGAAATTCCCATGCGCGGGGAACCAGTCAAGTATGAAGTGGATAAGGAAACAGGAGCATTATTTGTTGATCGTTTCATGGCGACGGCCATGTATTATCCGGCTAATTATGGCTATATTCCTAATACCTTATCAGAAGATGGTGATCCGGTTGACGTATTAGTGGTGACTCCTGTTCCACTGATTAGTGGTTCGGTGATTCGTTGTCGTGCAGTTGGCCTGCTAAAAATGACCGATGAGTCCGGTGTCGATGCAAAAGTGCTTGCTGTTCCACTTAATAAATTAAGTAAAATGTATGAAATGGTAAAAACTTATCGAGATTTACCGCAACCATTACTATTGTCCATTGAACATTTTTTTAAACATTATAAAGATTTAGAAGAAGGAAAATGGGTTCGGGTGGACGGTTGGGAAGCTGTGGAAGCTGCCCAGGCAGAAATCATGAGTAGCGTGGCTCGTTATCAGCATGTAAATGCAAGCTAATAGTTAGCCGCCTGGATAACAAAGTAATATCCAGGCGGCCGCTTAAAAACTCAGGCCCGGCGGATGGCTAACGCTAGAAATATATAAGTCCAGCCACTTACGAGCATCTCAACGGTAATAAATAAGCCAATGATCCATAGGCCGCTCCATGGCCACTGCATGAATATTAATAAACCCAAAATACCAGCCGTTAATCCGGATAATAACAGCCATCCCCATCCCTTTGAGTCTCGAAGGGTTATGGCCATAATAAAGCGTATGACTCCCATGACGATTAAGACTGCGGCCAGCAATGCGGTAATAACGGTGGAAGCTAGAAACGGGTCATAAATAATAATCCCGCCACCCATAAGATAAAGCACAGCAATGAGTGCGTGCCAGGCGGAGCCTTTCCAATGCTTGCTTTTAAACACATCGATGATCTGGGAAAAACCACCAATGATTAAGAGAACTCCTAAGAATAGCATGCTAACCAAGGTTAAACCGACAACCATTCCGAGGCCAATACAGCCTAATATAACAAATAAAATACCTAATCCTAGCAACCATCCCCAATTACGTCGCAAACTGGCAGGCAGTTGCTCAAGATTAATCTCCATGTTTTGCATAAAATATCCTTAAGGTAAAAGATAATGAATTAAAGATACTGTGCCACCCAATATCAGCTGTATGGTTTCTAATTGCAAACACTGGGCAGGTGCCAGGTCACTTAACTTTAGATCGGAATATTGCATCAAGCAACTATCGCAACCAGAGCGAGCTTCTGCCATGAAACGGCTATATTTAGCGCAGGTGTGGAATTGTTCGCTAAAATGTTGCCTTCTTTCTTGAAGAATCAGGGTGTGAGGCCATGGTGGTTACGATCGATGATTTGGATATCGTTTTTGCAAGCTGCGTGCATAGTCAAATTTAGGCATTTCAATATGAAAAAATATGGCCAGTAATCTGGTGCTAAAAATAGCAGTTAATGTAATAACAATATTGATATTTTTAGGTATATGAAAATGTTCTAACACAATGAATAACAGCGCGCCAATTAAAGCAATGACAGCGTACAGTTCTTTACGTAAGACCAGTGGAATATCATTGCATAAAATATCACGCAGCATGCCTCCGCATATGCCTGTAACCATTCCACCAATGATTGCAACACTTGGAGGCAATCCGTGTAAAAGAATTTTTTGTGTCCCGATAATCACAAATGCTGATAGTCCAAGTGCATCAAGAATCAGAAAGATTTTCATAATGCGAATTAAAGAATGGGCAATAAAAATGGTCAGTAATGCACATCCTGATGTGTACAGTAAATATTCTGGATGAGCAATCCAAGTCAGAGGATGGGTATTAAACAAGACATCGCGAACGGTACCTCCGCCGAGCGCTGTGATGCATGCGATTAACATCACTCCAAAAAAATCCATTTTCTTACGTCCAGCTGCGATAGCGCCGGTGACTGCTTCCACACAGATTCCCATAATGAATAAATAATGTAGTATCATAGCAACCACTGTGCACTAAAAGCGCAATGATATCACTGATTATTAATCTGGCGAAAGGGATTTATCTGGCTTTCCCAAGAAGGTCTTTCTTTGATTATTCTTTATTGACAGCAATTCCTCGCCGTTTTTTATTCATTATAAACTGTGTTTCTAGCATCATGTTTGCCTTGACAAATTAAGAAATACATCTAGGCTTTGTGCACTGATCGCTGGATTTATTGTCTAAAAAAATTTAAACAAATGGGAGAAAAAGAATGGGTACGGAACAACTTATTAATCCATTCAGACTTCTGGATATTGTTGATGAGGATACCCGGGTTAGTATTATCAGATTAAATCAAAAGCTTGTGGATTTGCAGGCGGAAGTGGTGGCCAAACTGACAGGATTTGAAACGCCTCATGAAGATGAGATGCAAAGAAGCGAGTTCTTAAATTTTCAAAAAGAAATTCAAAAGGCTCAAGATAGCATTGATACATTAGTCAATCAGGTGATTTCTGAGCCTCTATAACTAGGGTCTGTTATTTCATGGCAACTTTTTCATACTGAATGATAAAAGTAGGTTTATCCTCATGCATTGTAATTGAATACTGGTTTCTACTTGTTCGATAAAGGCGGGATAAGGTTTTAATATTTCCTAGTACGATGATTGCAAGCAAAATCATAATCAAGCTGGGAGCATTGGGGTGGTGAGTGACCCGTGCAAGATAATCAGCTAATAATGGTGGCAATCCAGCAGCAAGGCTTGCAGCGATTGAAAATATAATAGATAAAGCAGTGCAGCGGATCTGTAAGGGAAAGAGTTCAATTAATAAAACAGAAGACACACTGTAATAGCATGCACATGGAACAGAGATGAGCAGCTGCATTGTGAAAAAACATAAGGCACTGCCAAAATTAATGGCATGCATAAAGGGATAGGATAAGATAAGTATGCCCAACGTGGCATAAAGTAGCATTTTTAAGCGGTCTTGCTTATCGGATAGTCGCCCAAAGACAGGGATCAACAAGGTTACAAACACTAAGGATAGAATCGTTGAGTGAACGATGAATTCCCGTGGAAGAGCGGAGTAATTCACAGCATGCATTGGGATGTACAGGTAAAAGAAAAATCCTGTAGCAACGGATAAAAAACTGGCGAAAAAAGCATAATTAAACAAAAAAGGATATTGTCGGACAAACTGGATTGACTGCTGATAAATGGAGCGGGTCGTTGGCTTTTTTCTATCTGCATAATACGTGATATAGGCAAGGCTTTCAGGCATACCAAAACGAATAGAAATACCAACGAGCGTTGTAACGAGAGCAAGGAGAAAAGGAATCCGCCAGGTCCAGCCGTGTTCTGCACTTATTCCATAGGTTCGTGTGATTTCAGTGACCAAGCAAGCAAGTAAATATCCGGCTTTAACACCAACAGAAGACCAGCAGCCACGAAACCCTCGTTGCTTGTTATCGCCGCTTTCTACAAGAAAAGAGGCTGAGTTAAGAAACTCTGAACCTAATGCCATGCTCTGAATGATTCGTAGCGTCAATAGGGCAGCTGCAGAAAAGAGACCGATGTGAGCATAGCCAGGAATGCATCCTATAAGGGCGGTCGACAATCCCATCACTAAGATTGAGCCAATCAGTATATTCTTGCGGCCATAAAGATCAGAGAGCAGGCCTAAAATAAAAGCACCGACTGGTTTGGCAAGATAGGCAAGAAATATCAACGTTAATACGATCGTTGGATTACCTTTATTATCGCCAATTAAAACGGTCGATAATTCATAGGAAAGAAAATAACAGATAGAAACGTCATAGGCTTCCACTAAATTTCCCATGAAACCACCTAAGATGATTTTATTTTGATGCTTCATACGCTGGTCCGTGACTGTATGCCAAGTGAATACGAATGCTTATGTTCCAGAAATAAAGGCAAGAGCATGTTTGTGCAATATTGTCCAATTTTATAAAAACTATCATGTTCCTGAGCAAACATTTCCTGTGTGTGTATGCAATTTTTATGACTTGCAATGGAATAGATTAGGTAAGCACTATCAAGTTTTGCAGCAAGAGAAAGGCCTAGAGGATATCGATGCTTGATTTGTTTGATGTAATACAATTCATCATAGCGTATGGCTGTATATAAGGATTGCCAGTTCGCTTGAGTACACAATTGATACCAGTCGGCTTGATAAGTTTGATCATAGCGCCATAGATTACTGTTAAATAAATTAAATTCAAGAGCGGGTGTCGATGAGAGCGACAACAGTTCATTATCCGCATTCACATAGGAGATGGCAATGTGGCTGATTTCGTGAATACCCAAGACGTCGCGGAATATACTAGATACTTTGCTTTTATAGGCAAAGAGTATATCCAAAAGGCCAGGATGAAGTATTGTTTCCTTTCTTACATGTTCCATGAATAATACTTAAATGCTTCCATGACTAAAATGTCTGACCGAGGTCAGAGCTAAATCAATTATTTTTTTTGATTGTTCTTCATTAGCATTGATCTGACTAATGTCATTCACTAAGTCAAACAAAAAATCAGTGATTTCTTGGCTCGAAAGTTTAGCATTATAAAGCTCATTCGCCCGCATGAAAATATAGCGAAGTAAATTTTTATTAATTGTAATTTTATGATTTGCTGTACCACTGTCATTATGACTGTCGCCAAACAGTAGCCATCCTGGAGACACATGAAGTTTTTCAGCAATTTCAGTTAATTTTGATGGCTCAGGGATTGCTTGTCCACGCAGGTATTTTCGACAAATTTGGGGGGAATAGCCCGTAATCTCTGCCAGTTTGTGGATATTGACGCCTGAAGTAGAACGCTGGGAATTATACCCGGCCGCAATCAGCGTATCACGAAGGCGATGGGCAAACTGTTTTGTTAAGTCGACCTTCTCCATAGTGATGCTGGAACCTAAGTGCGTTAACTAAAGACAGATTGTAACAAATTGATTTTTTTTACGCAAATTATCATTTATTTAGAAACAATTAGTTTCCTTTAGAAATTATTGGTTGACTTTGGTTTTGTATTGTATACAATATGCGATGAAACGGATGGAAATCGTTTCTGCTTTGTCTAGACCAAGGTAAAAATCGCAGCATCCGATGGATGCAACTTGCTGTGTTTGAGCTAATGTTGAAGGAATAGTGGCTGAACCATAGCGACCAACTTCGTGTAATTTTATGGCTGGAATGAGGATAATCCATTCCAGCCTTCCTTCATTAAAACAAGCGTTCAGAGGCGTTTTAACTCATCCCTATTGAAATGGTTTGCTTTGCGGCATGAGCTTTAATATAATACCTGCCATTCTTGGAGCTTGTTGGCGAATTTACAAACAAACTCTTAATGTAGAACGAATTACAGGCACGTAGCTCAGTGGTAGAGCACCACCTTGACATGGTGGTGGTCGGTGGTTCGATCCCACTCGTGCCTACCAGTCAACCCTGCCATGCAGGGTTTTTTTTTGAGCTTGTTGAGAAACCATCCAATGCAGTAGAAAAATAATGCTGCACATAAGGATTGGACTGCGTGTGAATGGAATGAATTAAAGAGAGGTCTATCGATGCCAAACATCAAACTGCCTGATGGGAGCACTAAACATTTTGAGCATCCCTTAACCATTCGTGAGGTTGCTTATAGCATCAGTCCTGGATTAGCGAAGACTGCTGTTGCTGGACGAGTAGATGATCAGTTGGTGGATGTTAATTATGTACTGACAAGGGATTGCTCTTTACTCATCATTACTGAAAAAACTCCCGAGGCTTTAGACATTATCCGGCATTCTACGGCCCATCTATTGGCACAAGCAGTAAAACAGTTATTTCCTAGTGCCCAAGTGACTATTGGGCCTGTGATCGAAGATGGTTTTTATTACGATTTTGCTTTTGATCGCGCATTTACACTTGAGGATTTGGTAAGCATTGAAGAAAAGATGAAAACGTTGGCTGCAGCCGATTATCCTGTGTCTCGACGTGAGTTGCCGCGAGATGAAGCGATCGCTTATTTTCGCAGTTTGGGGGAAGAATATAAAGCAAAAATAATTGCTGAAATTCCAGAAAATGAAACCATCTCCTTGTATCGTCAAGGGAATTTTGAGGATTTATGTCGAGGTCCTCACGTGCCTTCTACAGGGTTCCTAAAAGCATTTAAATTGACAAAAGTAGCTGGTGCTTATTGGCGTGGCGATGCTAACAATGAAATGTTGCAGCGCATTTATGGTACGGCTTGGGCGGATCAAAAATCACTGGCTGATTATTTGCATCGGTTGGAGGAAGCTGAAAAACGCGATCATCGAAAGTTAGGTAAAGCATTAAATCTGTTTCACTTTCAAGACATTGCGCCTGGTATGGTATTTTGGCATCCCAAAGGATGGACTATTTACCAATTATTAGAACAATACATGCGAGCACGTCTTCATGAGTTTGGTTATCAGGAAATCAAGACGCCGCAATTGGTTGATCAAGTATTATGGGAGAAATCTGGTCATTGGGATAACTTTCGTGAGGAAATGTTTTTCACAGAGACGGAAAATCGACATTACGCTGTAAAACCAATGAATTGTCCTTGTCATGTACAGGTTTATAATCAAGGCATTAAAAGTTATCGCGATTTGCCTTTGCGTTTGGCTGAATTCGGTAATTGTCATCGGTGCGAGCCTTCCGGTTCGTTGCATGGCCTCATGCGGGTACGCAATATGGTGCAGGATGACGCTCATATTTTCTGTACAGAAGAGCAAATTCAATCCGAAGTGGCCATGATGTTGGAACTCGTACAATCAGTGTATGCTGATTTTGGATTCTCAGATATTATTTATCGTTTGGCGCTTCGGCCAGAAAAACGTGTCGGGTCTGATGCGATATGGGATAAAGCTGAGGAAGCTTTAAGGCAAGCAATGAAAAGCAGAGCGATTGAGTGTCTTGATGCTCCTGGCGAGGGTGCATTTTATGGGCCAAAAATTGAATGTTCTCTGAAAGATTGTCTTGGACGCATTTGGCAATGTGGTACAATTCAAGTTGATTTTTCCATGCCGCAACGTCTGGAAGCTCAATATGTGGCAGAAGATGGTTCAAAACAAATCCCGGTCATGCTGCATCGAGCTATCCTTGGTTCTTTTGAACGTTTTATGGGGATTTTGATTGAACATTACGCGGGTCAGCTTCCCTTATGGTTGGCACCTATCCAGACGTCCGTTCTCACAATTAGTGAAAAACAGCATTGTTATGCTGCAAAGGTAAATGAAATTTTGCAAAAGAAAGGTATTCGTTCGAATTTTGACTTGAGAAATGAGAAGATTGGCTTTAAAATTCGCGAGCACACCTTGCAAAAGGTACCTTATTTGCTAATTATTGGGGACAAAGAAGTCGAAAATAATCTCGTAACAGTGCGTTCACGGGAAGGTGCAGATTTGGGATCGATGACAATTGATGCAATTTGCGATATGCTTAACCAAGAAATCGGTGCAAAGAGGCTATCAACACACATAAACCAGTAGGAGGATTTAACCATTAGTGCATCAAATAAGCGTGATGGTGATCGCGCGCGAATTAATGAACAGATCAATGTGGTTGAAGTACGTTTAATTGATGTAGATGGCAACCAGGCTGGAATTGTATCAACACGAGAAGCTCTGCGTGCTGCAGACGAAAGTGGTTTGGATTTGGTGGAAATATCTCCTAATGCCAAGCCGCCGGTATGTCGCATTATGGACTATGGTAAATACCTCTTTGAAATTAGTAAGAAACAGGCTGAAGCCAAGAAGAAGCAAAAGCAAATACAAGTCAAAGAGTTGAAATTCCGTCCTACCACGGAAGAAGGAGATTATCAGGTCAAGCTACGCAACCTGATACGTTTCCTCAATCACGGTGATAAGGTCAAAATCACGCTGCGGTTTCGCGGACGTGAAGTTGCCCA
This sequence comes from Legionella nagasakiensis, assembly GCF_900639915.1. Lineage (GTDB taxonomy): Bacteria > Pseudomonadota > Gammaproteobacteria > Legionellales > Legionellaceae > Legionella_A > Legionella_A nagasakiensis. The sequence goes on along the minus strand of NZ_CAAAID010000004.1, from coordinate 55,618 downwards.
TCAGGATGTTGGCATGAAAATCATGGAGCGTTTGCAGCAAGATACAGCAGAATTTGCTGTCATTGAGCAACAAGCGAAGCGTGAAGGCCGCCAATTAATGATGGTTTTATCACCTAAGAAAAAGTGAAGCTGATATTAAGAATGAATGTCTTACATCAGATGAAGTAGCAAATATCGGATAGTATTAGTAGGTTTGTTAAATGTACAGGCATTATTGTTGCTGCCAGACCTGCTGGATATTTATCCCAAATGCGGAGTATATTTAGTTATGCCAAAATTAAAGTCACATCGGGGGGCACATAAGCGCTTCCGTAAAACTGCAAGTGGAGCAATAAAGCGCCGAGGCGCTTATCGCAATCACATCCTCACTAAAAAATCAACTAAGCAAAAACGACATCTGCGCGTTGCTTCGAATACCTTGAAGTCATGCGATGCACGTCTTGCCGAGCGTATGTTGCATGGTAGTTAAGGGGAGGAATATATTATGCCAAGAGTGAAACGTGGGGTAACAGCAAAAGCCCGTCATAAAAAGGTTTTAAAGCAAGCAAAAGGTTACTATGGTGCCCGAAGCCGGGTGTACCGTGTTGCCAAGCAAGCAGTGATTAAAGCCGGACAGTATGCTTATCGTGATCGCCGACAAAGAAAACGGCAGTTTCGGGCGCTGTGGATCACAAGAATTAATGCACAAGCCCGCGAGTGCGGTCTTTCATACAGTCGTTTAATGAACGGTTTGAAAAAAGCCGAGATTGAACTCGATCGTAAAGTGCTTGCTGATATGGCTGTGCATGATAAGACAGCTTTTGCAGCGATTGCTGAACGTGCAAAAGCGGCTCTTGCCTCATAACAGAGGTTCTAAGTGTTAACAAGGAGGCTTTTGAGCCTCCTTTTTACTTGTAGGTTACATCATGCAAGATATTACCGCATTACAAGAGGCTGCGTTTAATGCCATCGAGAACGCTCAGGAAATCAGTCAGCTGGAAGCGATCCGTGTTGATTTTTTAGGGAAAAAGGGCTTATTAACTGAAATTCTTAAAAATTTAGTGAATTTGCCAGCCGTAGATAAGCCTAAAGTAGGACAGCTTGTCAATCAAGCTAAACGAGACATCAGCATTCGTATTGAAAAAAAGTTATTGCAGTTAAAAGAAATTTTATTACAAGAAAAACTTGCGGCTGAACGCATCGATGTATCTTTACCCGGACGGAATAACAAGACAGGAGCATTGCATCCAGTGACCCAGGTAAAGCAATGCATCAATGATTATTTCAGCCGACTGGGATTTGATGTTGTTGAAGGTCCTGAAGTTGAAACTGAATTTTATAATTTTGCAGCATTAAATATTCCAGAGCATCATCCAGCACGCGCCATGCATGATACGTTCTATTTTGGCGATGGTCGTTTGCTGCGTACTCATACCTCGCCTGTGCAAATACGGGTGATGGAAGCAAGAACCCCACCCTTACGTTTGATTGCGCCAGGTCGAGTCTACCGTTGTGATTCGGATTTAACTCATACCCCCATGTTTCATCAAGTAGAAGGATTACTGATTGATAAACAAGCTACCTTAGCTGGATTAAAGGGATTATTGCAGGATTTTTTTTCTTATTTTTTTGGTCGTACGCTAGGCATTCGATTCCGTCCCTCTTATTTTCCTTTTACAGAACCTTCTGCAGAAGTGGATATTGAATGCACTCAATGTTCTGGTGCAGGATGTCGCTCCTGTAAATTTACAGGATGGCTTGAAGTGCTTGGCTGCGGCATGGTACATCCTAATGTACTCAAAGCCGTAAATATTTCTCCTGAAACGTATCAGGGGTGGGCGTTTGGTATGGGTATTGACCGGCTTGCCATGCTTTATTTTGGCATTGATGACTTGCGAATGATGTTTGAGAATGACATGGCTTTTTTAAAGCAATTCTAAGATCTGTCAACAGACCCTAACCTAGGAATTTCAATGAAAATCAGTGAATTATGGTTGCGTGAATGGGTTAATTATCAACTGACTGCCCAGCAACTGGCCGCACAATTGACCATGGCTGGATTAGAAGTTGATGCGGTCAGCCCGGTTGCAGGTCAGTTTGATAAAGTGGTTGTAGCCGAAGTACTAAGTACCATGCCACACCCTCAAGCGGATAAATTGACTGTTTGCGAAGTTAATGCAGGCGATGAGAAAACTTATACCATCGTTTGTGGTGCACCAAATGTTCGAGCAGGATTGAAAGTAGCATTAGCCTGTTTGGGAGCTTATTTGCCAGGTGGTGTCAAAATCAAAGAAGTAAAACTTCGTGGCCAGTTGTCACAGGGCATGCTTTGTTCAGGCAGTGAGCTTGGTTTGGAAGAACGTTCAGACGGTATTCTTGAACTCGCGCAAGAGGCACCGATTGGCGCTGATTTACGTGAATACCTGAGCTTAGATGATCATGTGTTGGATATTGATTTAACGCCAAATCGCGCTGATTGTTTTAGTGTCTTGGGCGTCGCAAGAGAAGTGGCTGCATTAAATAAATTACCGATGGACAAGCCACATCCTAAAATAAACAAGCCACAAATCGATGCTTCGTTGACCATTCATTTGCAAGCGACGGATGCTTGTCCTCAATATTGCAGCCGAATCATTCGTGCAATTAACCCTCATGCTGTGACGCCGTTGTGGATGCAAGAGCGATTACGTCGGGGGGGAGTTCGTCCGTTGCATCCAGTGGTGGATGTGACTAATTATGTCATGCTTGAACTTGGTCAGCCCATGCATGCCTTTGATTTACAAGCCATTGAAGGCGATATTTATGTGCGATATGCTCATGAAGAGGAAATGTTGATACTGCTCGATGGCCAGGAAGTGGCATTATCCAAGGATGTGTTGGTGATTGCCGATAGTAGTAAGCCATTGGCCCTTGCCGGCATTATGGGCGGGGAGGCAAGTTCCGTACAGACCAATACAACAGATATTTTACTGGAAAGCGCTTTTTTTAACCCAATTCATATTGCAGGCGTGGCGCGACGATATGGTTTGACCAGTGATTCTTCCCAACGGTTCGAACGTGGTGTTGACCCTGCGTTGCAAGTTTTGGCGATGGAGCGAGCTACTGAACTATTACACACTATTGTTGGAGGAGAAATTGGTCCCATTACAACGGTTAATCATCCGCAAAAATTACCGCAATTGGTGAAGGTTTTATTTAATCCAGTTAAAGTAAAACAATTAAGCGGCTTGGAAGTTCCAGTCACAGAAATGGAACAGATACTGAGTCGTCTTGGGATGAACATCACTCATCAACAGGACTATTGGCTTGTTGATATTCCTTCTTATCGATTTGATATTTCTCTTGAGGTTGATTTAGTCGAAGAAATTATCCGTTTGTATGGCTATGAGAATATCACAGTGCAACCGATGCTGACGTCATTGCAAGCAGGCAAAGTCAATCCATATGAACAGTTATCAACGCGGATTTCAAATTTTTTAAGTCATCGTGGTTATCATGAAACCATTAGTTATAGTTTTGTCGACCCGGAATTACAGCAAGCGGTTTATCCCCAATCACAAGCGTTGCAACTGCTTAATCCTATTTCTCAGGAATTATCGAACATGCGTGTTGGCATGTGGCCAGGATTGATCGCCTCCATGATTTATAATTATCATCGTCAACAGACGGCCATAAAGCTTTTCGAGGTTGGCGTTGTCTTTAACAGGAATGGTCATCTCGTGGAAGAGCGTCCTTGCGTTGCAGGTTTATTACTGGGAGAACATGGCACTTTAAATTGGAGTGAGACGACAAGAATATTTGATTTTTATGATTTAAAAGGAGATGTACAGGCATTGTTTGCCACATTGAATGTCAATGATGTTGATTTTGTTGCTGCGGTTCACCCAGCATTGCATCCAGGAAAATCTGCATGCATTTTGGTTGGAAAGCAAGCGGTTGGCTGGATTGGTGCCTTGCATCCGCGACTCGTAGATGCCTTGGATTTTGATGGCGAAGTCTTGTTATTTGAGCTTTCATTATCCTTTTTGCGACAGGATCCAGTTCACTATCGGCCGATTTCAAAATATCCGCAGATCCGAAGAGATTTGTCTTTACTGGTTAATCAAGAAATAAATGCTATACAGATAGAGGAAGCCATACGTGCTGTTGTAGCGCCTGAATGGTTAAAAGGATTTAATGTATTTGATGTCTATACTGGTGATTCCATCCCTGCCGGTAAAAAAAGTCTTGCTGTGGCCTTGACCTTGCAGGATGATAACCGCACACTGGTTGATGCCGAGATCAATATAATAATCAGTGCTATAATAAAAAAACTAAAGAATGAGTTTGCCATTACATTGAGGGATTAATCGTGAATGCATTAAGTAAAGCTGTTATAGCGGAAGCTTTATATAGTGAAGTTGGGTTGGCCAAACCGGATGCAAAGGAAATCGTTGAGCTCTTTTTTGAGGAGATACGGTATGCGCTTGAAAATGGCCAAAATGTAAAATTATCTGGTTTTGGTAATTTTACTTTACGTGATAAACCAAAACGTCCAGGTAGAAATCCTAAAACGGGCGAAGAAATTCCTGTAGAGGCAAGACGCGTGGTTACCTTTAAGCCAGGCCTTAAGTTGAAAACAAAAGTTGAGGCTCAGGGCGAAGCCATTTCCAAAGAGTGACAAGATTTGTAGAGGGTAGAATGCTTTGTCCCATTATGTGAAACATGTTTTTATTTGTACAAATCAAAAAGCTCCTGGTAAAACCTGCTGTGCGAATCTGGGTGGCGAGCCATTTTTTGATTATTTAAAAAAAGCGCTTAAGCGGCTTGACATGCATGGTTCTGGCAAGATAAGAGTCAGTAAATCGGGTTGCCTGGGTCGTTGCAGCCTTGGTCCTTGCATGGTCATTTATCCTGAAGGCATATGGTATAATTATCGGTCATTTTCTGATCTTGATGAAATTATTCGTAATCATTTACTTCATGGTAATGTCGTTTCCCGGCTTTTAATCGATTAATTTAAAAAGATACTTGTAGGTTGAGCGAGTTTTGGTTAAAATCGCCCGTCCAAGATTAAAAGATTACTATTAAAGGCGGTACGGAGTTAATTAATGAAGACATTCAGCGCCAAGCCACATGAAGTCAAGCGTGACTGGTATGTGGTTGATGCCAGCGATAAAACATTAGGTCGTCTTGCAACCGAGATCGCTCGCCGTTTACGTGGAAAACATAAGGCAGAATATACTCCTCACGTGGATACGGGTGATTATATTGTTGTGACCAATGCAGAAAAAGTAACGGTTACGGGGCGAAAATTTAAGAATAAGATGTATTATAACCATTCTGGTTTTCCAGGTGGTATCAAGTCAATTTCTTTTGACAAACTGCAGGAAAAAAATCCTGTCCAGATCATAGAGCGCGCAGTGAAAGGTATGCTCCCTAAAAATCCGTTAGGTCGAGAAATGTATCGTAAACTTAAAATATATGTCGGTACAGAACATCCTCACACAGCACAGCAACCTAAGCAACTTGAAATTGAGGAATAAGTATTATGGCTGACATGCAGCAATACTATGGTACCGGCCGCAGAAAAAGCTCATCGGCTAGGGTTTTTTTACGTCCAGGCAAAGGCGATATCAAAATTAATAATCGCAATCTGGAAGATTATTTTGGCCGGGAAACGGCTTGTATGATTGTCCGGCAGCCGTTAGAAACGGTAGAGGTTCTCAACAAGTTTGATATTTATGCAACGGTTGAAGGTGGTGGAATTTCCGGGCAGGCTGGAGCAATTCGTTTAGGCATTGCTCGCGCTTTGGTAGAATATGATGAGCACGACTTGGCAGCGGATGTTGAGCCAAGTGCTGACTCGTTCCGCAGAAAGCTTCGCGCCCGTGGTTTGCTTACTCGCGACCCTCGTCGCGTAGAGCGCAAAAAGATCGGACTTCACGGCGCACGTCGCGCAACTCAATACTCAAAACGTTAATTTATTCATTTCGGCCCCGCTTTCTGCGGGGCTTTTTACCTATAAGTTATTTTATGCTTCGCAGCTAGCCATTTTCAAAGCATCAATTCTTTGATATAAATGGATTTATCTTTTGCATGTCAGGATGATGTTGTGAGTCAGGAAACCGAGCCGAGCCTAAATTCAGAGAGCGCACAGGATGACTCAGTCGATGAGCAACGGCGCCAATTTTTGGTAAAGACGACCAAAGTATTAGGAGGAGTGGGTGCGTTATGTGCATTGACGCCTTTTGTTGCCTCTTGGACGCCTAGCGCAAAAGCAAGAGCCGCAGGTGCCCCCGTAGAAGTTGATTTGAGTAAACTGGAGCCTGGCCAACAAGCGACCGTGGAGTGGAGAGGAAAGCCCGTATGGATTATTCGGCGCACACCCGAAATGGTTCAGCATCTTGCTGATGTCGAAGGACGTTTGCGTGATCCTAATTCGATGGTGGATCAACAGCCAGAATATGCCCAAAATCAATATCGCTCAATCAAACCTGAATATCTGGTATTGATTGGTATATGCACTCATCTTGGTTGTTCCCCTAAATATAAGCCTTATGAAAAAGAATTAGGTCCAGAGTGGCCAGGTGGTTTTTATTGCCCTTGTCATGGTTCCAGTTTTGATCTTGCCGGTCGAGTGTTTAAAGGTGTTCCCGCCCCTATCAATTTGGAGGTCCCTCCTTACCGATTCGTTAGTGAGCATGTCATTGTCATCGGTGAAGATGAGAAATAAGGATTTATAATGAGTGGATTATTGAATTGGATAAATGCCCGCTTTCCTTTAGTGAGTACCTGGAAACAGCACGCCAGTGACTATTACGCACCTAAAAATTTTAATTTTTATTATTATTTTGGTTCACTGGCCATGGTGGTTTTGGTTAATCAGCTGTTTACTGGTTTATGGTTAACCATGTTTTATACCCCCACGGCTGCAGAAGCATTCAGTTCAGTAGAATACATCATGCGTGATGTTAATTTTGGGTGGCTGTTACGATACATGCATTCAACCGGTGCTTCGGCGTTTTTTATTGTGATTTATATTCATATGTTTCGTGGTTTGTTGTATGGCTCTTATCAAAAACCACGTGAACTGGTTTGGCTGCTTGGAGTTGCATTATTTATTCTTTTAATGGCCGAAGCTTTTTTTGGCTATTTGCTTCCTTGGGGACAGATGTCCTATTGGGGCGCACAAGTGATTACTTCTTTATTTGGCGCTATTCCTTGGGTTGGCGATGCCTTGGTGACTTGGTTGCGGGGTGATTACAACATAGCCAATGCAACATTGCAGCGTTTTTTTGCCTTGCATGTCGTGGGTGTTCCTCTTTTATTTTTGTTATTAGTTTTTTTACATATTGTGGCCTTGCATAAGGTTGGCTCTAACAATCCAGATGGCGTGGAAATAAAAAAACATCTTGATAAGCATGGGAAACCGCTTGATGGAATCCCATTCCATCCTTATTACACAGTAAAGGATTTTTTCGGTATTCTTATTTTTTTGATTGCTTTCTTTGCGGTCGTGTTTTTCTTTCCTGAGATGGGGGGCTATTTTCTTGAACATGCCAATTTTTCTCCAGCCAATCCGCTAACGACTCCAGAACATATCGCACCGGTGTGGTATATGACGCCCTTCTATGCCATGCTAAGAGCTGTTCCTGATAAGTTATTTGGTGTATTGGTCATGATGGGGGCTATTTTAATATTGATTTTTGTTCCCTGGCTGGATAAGAGTTCGGTGCGATCGATGCGTTATAAGGGATATTTATCAAAAATTGCGCTGTTGAGTTTTGTCTTTAGTTTTTTAATCCTTGGTTATTTAGGAACCGTTGATGTCACTCCTGTCCGTCAAGTCTTGGCAAGAATCTGCACGATTATTTATTTTTCCTATTTTTTGTTAATGCCTTTTTATAGCCATTATGAACGTTCACGAAAAGAGCCGGAGAGAGTCACAGTATGAAAAAAATACTTGTTTGGCTTGTCGTTATGATGGGTATTCCTTTTACGTATGCAGATGCCGCTGAGGTAAAAATAAAGCCTGTGACCATTGATTTACATAATCAGGCACGGTTACAAAGGGGTGCAAGATTGTATATGAATTATTGTTCTGGATGCCATTCATTACGTTATATCCGTTATCATCGTATGGCTGAGGATTTAGGACTAACCACCTTTGACGGTCATGTTGACAAAGATCTCTTAACCAATAATCTTATATTTACGACAGCAAAAATATACGATCCCATTGAAATCAGCATGCCGGAGGCTGATGCTCGACAATGGTTTGGTAAAATGCCTCCGGATTTGAGCTTATCGGGCCGGGAGAGAGGCGCTAATTGGTTGTATACTTACTTAAAAAGCTTTTATGTTGATCATACCAGGCCGTTTGGGGCTAATAATCTTTTAATTCCTGATGTAGCTATGCCGAATGTTTTAGCACCCTTACAAGGTGAAGTCGTGGCTGAAAAAACAGAAAAGCAAATGGGTAAACCACAGGATGCGACACTTGTCTTGATAAAAAATGGCGAAATGACTCAACAGCAGTTTGATAGTGCGTTACAAGATCTGGTAACGTTTCTCATGTACGTTGCTGAACCAAATCAGTTCATTCGTTATCGAATTGGATGGTTTGTGATGATTTTTTTGGGCCTTTTTGCAGTGGTTGCTTTTCAACTGAAAAAACTCTATTGGCGGAATATTCATTAGTGGTTTTAAAGACAGTGGGTTGATAATGCCTGGATGTCGTATGTACTCCAGGCCACTATTTATACATGATATAAGATTTTTTTAATTAGTATTTACCGCCATTTTCAGCACCAAATTTTAAAATATGGTAAAATAGTGACCTTTTGACGAATGATGAGGAGTTGTTGATGGCTATTATTGCAAGACGCACGATTATGTCTTTGTATTCGGATAATAATGATGTTTACAGTCACCAAGTGAGAATTGTATTGGCAGAAAAAGGAGTGAATGTAGAAATTATTTCTGCTAAACAAGGTGTCAATTCTAATGATTTAATGACAGTAAATCCTTATGGCACGGTTCCGACTTTAATTGATCGTGATCTGGTGCTGTATGAAGCTCGTATTATTATGGAATATTTAGATGAGCGTTTTCCCCATCCTCCGTTATTGCCTGTTTATCCTGTTGCTCGTGCTGAAACGCGCAAAATGATGCACCGTATTGAACAGGACTGGTACTCATTATTGCATCGCATTCAGTCGAGCAATGAGATAGAGCAAGCCCGTAAATTGCTGCTTGAAAGCTTAACCAATCTGGAACCAGTGTTTGCTGATAAGCCTTATTTTCTGAGTGAAGAGTTTTCGCTTCTAGATTGTGCTTTGGCTCCTTTACTTTGGCGCCTGCCGCAGTTAGGGATTGATGTTTCATCTCAAGTCAAAGGATTGAATGCTTACATGCAACGTTTATTCAAGCGAGAATCATTTCAGACCAGTTTAACCGATGTTGAGAGGCAGCTAAGGGCGGCGTGATGACAACAATGACTTCAAGTAAACCGTATCTAATTCGCGGCATTTACGAGTGGATTGTAGATAATGATTTAACACCTTATCTTTTGGTTAATGCAGAAGCTCCAGGGGTTCAGGTTCCTCAAGAGCATGTTAGTGGTGGTCGGATTGTTTTGAATATTTCCCCTAAAGCATGCCGTGGATTGCATCTGGAAAATGATAAAATTTTATTTACTGCACGTTTTTCCGGCCAAGCGACTCAAATTTTTTTGACCCCAGGAGCGGTACTTGCGATTTATGCAAAAGAAAATGGCAGAGGGATGGAGTTTTCTGAAGAAGAGGATAATCCACCACCGACTTCTCCATTAACATCGGGCACTGGAACAGGAACACGTAGCAAACCTGCACTAAAGTTGGTTAAATGATCTTTTTTGCTGCATGAAGAAAACTAAGGAGTGGGTAAGGAATGGCTAAAACGGCTGCAGCGCTTTATATAACTCGTGATATCCGATTATGTGAGCGTCTAGCGGTCGATAAATTCGGCTTTACGGAAGAAGAGCTCATGGAGCGGGCAGGAGCGGCCGCATTTAATGTCATCAGAAGCATTTATCCGCAGGCGCGTTCAATCGCTGTATTTTGCGGCGGTGGAAATAATGGGGGTGATGGCTATGTTGTAGCGCGGTTGGCACAACAAAACGGCATTTCAGTGATTGTTTATCAAGATAAAGCCATCGAAGATTTGCCGCCAACAGCTCGCTACGCTGCTTCTCTGGCCATTGCTGCTGGGGTTTCTTGCCAGAGTTTTGATGATTCATTGGATGATGACGTCGATTTGATCGTCGATGGGTTACTTGGTATTGGGTTACAGGGGGATGTGCATCATTCGATTGCACAGGTCATTAATCTTATTAATGACAGTGGGTTGCCTGTGTTGTCACTGGATGTTCCCTCAGGATTGAATGCTGATACGGGTTGTGTGCTTGGGGTTTGCATTCATGCAGATGTCACGGTAACGTTTATTGCCCCCAAAATAGGGCTGTTTACTTTAGATGGTCCAGAGTATTGCGGCAAAGTTATTTGTCATGATTTACAGTTAGGTCAGTGTCTTGCCAATATGTCACCGACGGCTTACCAACTCGATGGACAACAGTTAAGAAAAACGATAAGACCACGAAACAAGAACTCCCATAAAGGCATGTATGGTCATGTATTGATTATTGGCGGTGGACCAGGCATGCCTGGAGCTGCACATATGGCTGCTTCTGCTGCGTTAAGAGTTGGTGCAGGTGTCGTTACTGTAGCAACTTGGCCTAAGCATGCAGGAGGTGTGTTACCTCTTTTACCGGAAGCAATGATTTATGCCATCCATGATGTAGAAGAACTTTTCCCTTTGTTGGCCAGGGCGACAGTAGGTGTTATTGGGCCAGGACTTGGTGAGGATGCGTGGGCGAAGCAATTATTTTCTGTTGCTGTCGCCGCGCAACTTCCCTTGGTGATTGATGCGTCTGCATTAAGATTGCTTGCACGTTCCCCCCAAAAGGATGATAACTGGATATTGACGCCTCATCCCGGAGAAGCCGCTGCCTTATTGGCCTGTTCCGTTACTGAAATTCAAGCAGATCGTTGCAAGGCTGCACGGCTTATTCAGCAGAAATATGGAGGCAGTGTTATTCTTAAAGGCGTGGGGACGATAATCAATATTGGAGCGCAAGAGGCGTATGTTTGTACAGCAGGAAATCCAGGAATGGCTAGTGCTGGAATGGGTGATATATTGAGTGGCGCGATAGGTGGGTTGCTTGCACAAAAGATACAACTTGCTGATGCAGCCAGACTTGGTGTCTGGTTGCATGCGGTGGCTGGTGATGATGCAGCCACTGAAAAAGGGGAGCGGGGGTTGCTTGCCAGTGACTTAATTCCCTACCTACAGCGTCGAATTAATGATTAGAGCGTGTTTTTTTCGAAATAAGGTAAGTTATTAATCGTGACATAATGTATAAAATGAATATGAGTTTTACCATTGATTTACCAAATGAGTATTGTAGCGAGCAATTTGCAGCACGCTTAGCCGCCTGTCTGACGGTTCCATTGACATTGACGTTCAGTGGTGAGATTGGTTCGGGAAAAACAACCATGATTCGCGCCATGCTGAAGGCATTAGGCGTGTGCTCGACCATTAAAAGCCCAACGTTCTCTCTTATTGAAAGTTATTCTGTTTCTGATCTGCAAGTTCATCATTTTGATCTGTACCGTATTCAAGATGAAACTGAACTGGACTATCTTGGTTTTCGAGATTATTTTTCGGATAATACAATATGTGTTATTGAGTGGCCTGAACGAGCCTCTTGCTACCTTGAACAGGTTGATGTTGAATTTACATTGTCGATGAAAGGTGAAGGACGTGCACTGCATGCAAATACGTATAGCGCTCATGGTTCTAAACTAATGACATCTCTCGCCGGTGAATGGTGCATATGCAACTGATAAGAGTGTTGCTTTTGTTATGTTATTGTAATGCGGTTTTTGCCGCGACCCTTACATCGCTTGATATTAAGGAGCAAGAGGATAAAGCGTCTGCTGTTTTTTCCTTGAATGGATTTTTTTCCTATAAACTGTTTATCTTAAAAAACCCTTCGCGAGTGGTTGTTGATTTTGCCCAAACCGCAACAAATATTAAGGTGCACCCCTTAATAAAAAAACATCTTTTGATTGCCCATGTACGTAGTGGCCACCCTGATGCGCAGACGCTGCGGATTGTGTTTGATGTAAAATCCCCTGTACAAATTAAAGAGGTTAAAGCAGCGGGTAAATTGCATTTGGAATTCCTGAAAAAAAATGCTGAAACTAATAATAGGGTAGCTCAAGTGGCTATAAACAAATCGCCAGTGAAGGTGAGCCATAATCCAGCTAAATCGCTCCGTGATGTCATCATTGTTCTTGATCCTGGTCATGGAGGTAAAGATCCAGGGGCAATAGGGCCAAATCGGCATGCCGAGAAAGAGGTTGTCTTGGCTATTGCGCGGAAACTGAAAGATGTTATTGATAAAGAGCCTGGAATGAGGGCTGTTTTAACTCGTACTGGCGATTATTATGTTGGTTTGCGTGAACGGTTAAATATCGCGAGAAAGCATAATGCAGATGTGTTTGTATCCATTCATGCGGATGCTTTTATTAACCAGCACTCTAATGGAGTTTCTGTATTTGCCTTATCACAAACGGGTGCTACCAGTGAGGCGGCTAGGTGGCTTGCTGAAAAGGAAAATTACTCGGAATTAGGTGGGGTTAATCTCTCAGAGCTTGATGATAAAAATAATTTAGTACGCACAGTATTAATCGATTTATCACAAACTGCGACGATTAGCGCAAGCTTACAAATAGGCGCCAGTGTTTTGCAATATCTGGATAGAATAACTAATTTACATCATGAAAAGGTTGAGCAAGCTCGTTTTGTCGTTTTGAAATCACCTGATATTCCGTCAGTGCTCATTGAAACCGGTTTTATTTCCAATCCTCGTGAGGAAAAAAATCTCACGAGTGGCGTTTATCAGACTCGCTTGACCCAGGCTATCTTTCAAGGGATAAAGCGTTATTTTTTTGAACATCCTCCCTATGGTTCACGTATCGAAGCATTATCTAGTGCTGGCAAACATCTTGTAAAAAAAGGCGAAACGTTGCCAGTGATTGCCAGGCATTATCACACCAACATCGCTGCACTTAAACATTTTAATCATTTATCAACCGAACGATTACAGCCTGGGCAAACACTTAATATTCCCAAGTCATGGTCATAAGAATTCATCAATTACCGCCAGAGGTGGCTAATCAAATTGCCGCTGGTGAAGTCATAGAGCGACCTGCATCTGTTGTCAAAGAATTGCTGGAGAATTCAGTCGATGCTGGTGCTAGCGCCATACATATTGAAATTGATTCTGGAGGGTTAAGTCGTATTAAAGTTAGTGATAATGGTTCAGGGATTTTTGCCGATGATCTTCTTTTAGCAGTAACGGCCCATGCGACCAGTAAGATTGCAAATATTGATGATTTATATGCAATTTCTAGTATGGGGTTTCGAGGAGAAGCTTTAGCAAGCATTGCTTCTGTGTCTAAGTTATTGATAAGTTCTAAGCCGGCAGTGCAGGAGCATGCCGTGTGTTTGTCGATGCGTGGTACTGACCATCGTTTATTGCCATGTGCTAGACAGCAAGGGACAACGGTTGAAGTGCATGATCTCTTTTTTAATGCGCCCGTCCGAAAAAAATTCCTCAAGTCGTCATACATCGAATATCAGGCCATCGATGCAGTGGTCCGGCGATTTGCCATGAGTATTCCTACGATATCAATCACTTTAAGCCATAATGGTAAACCAATGTTGGTGCTGCCTTCTGCTGTTTGTGAAAAAAACAAGCAATTACGGATTAAAAAATTATTGGGAAAGGCGTTTGTTGAGCAAGCCATCGCTTTGGATGTGATGCATGGCGAGATGCAATTATATGGCTGGATCGCTGGGCCTTCCTATCAACGTAGTCAAAATGACAGACAGTGGGTATATGTTAATCAACGTATGGTGAAAGATAAATTAATCAATCACGCCATTAAGCAAGCTTATGACGGTTTATTGCATCCTGGTCGATATCCTGCTTGTTTATTGTATTTGTCCATTGCACCGCAAGAAGTTGACGTGAATGTTCATCCAACAAAGCACGAAGTTCGTTTTCAACAACCAAGGTTGGTGCATGATTTGATCGTTTCGCAGCTGTCTTGTGGCTTATCGCGACCGCGCACAGAATCGGTTAATCCTTTTATGCCAAAGGTAAATGATAGATCATCGATACAAATTAGGGAGACAGGCGCGCCGAGATTTTCATTCGTTGAATCGATTTCCCGGGACATTGATTTACCTGCCTTGGTCGTTTTAAATCCTTGTTTCGCTTTGTTTTTTGTGACAGAAGAGGCGTTTCTTGTGGATGTTAAGCGGTTGTACCGGCATCGATTAGCCTCACTTTTAAAACAGCAATCGTTGCCATTAGCTTCCCGCCCGCTGCTTGTGCCAGTTCGTTATTCCATTGACGCTTGTTATTATCGAACCATTGAACAAAACCAGCCGAACTGGAAGCAATTAGGGATTCAACTCGATTTTATTGGTGAGACAACAATCATTATCCGTAGTGTGCCTAAGATTATGCCACAATTGGATCTGCAGAAATTATTGGAACGGCTGATCCTTGATAAATGTTTCGGGCTATCCGAACAGTTAAATGCGCTTCTGGATTGTCAATCGTTTGATATTAAACAATTAGAGTATGAGGAGCAGCAGGATTTGGCGAATTATTTCGTGCAGTTAATTTCGCAATTTGGTCCATCAGAATCATGGTATATCCCCTTAAGTCTCGATATTTGTCGGGGTTTATTGAATGATTAAGTGTAACGAGACCCTAGCCGTTTGTTTAATGGGGCCAACCGCCTCCGGTAAAACAGCAATCGCGTGTGAATTGGTACAAAAATTTCCATTTGAAATTATTAGTGTTGATTCTGCAATGATCTATCGTGGCATGGATATAGGCACCGCCAAACCAAGCGCACAAACATTGAGCCAAGCGCCGCATCATTTAATTGATATTTTAGATCCTCCAGCCCATTATTCAGCCGCTCATTTTTGTGAGGATGTATATAAATTGTGCGATGTAATCCATGGACAAGGAAAAATTCCTTTGCTGGTTGGCGGCACGATGATGTATTTTCGTGCTCTGCAGCAAGGATTATCCATACTACCACAGGCGGATGAACAAATTCGCCATCGAATTTTACAACAAGCGGCAGAAGAAGGATGGTTGGCCATGCATGGTCAGTTGGCAAGGGTTGACCCAGCAGCCGCGGCAAGAATTCATCCAAATGATTCACAGCGAATACAGCGTGCTTTGGAAGTATATCAATTAACCGGCAAGCCATTGTCAGAATTTTTTCTGGCCGAGGCGGATAATCGCCATCCTCTTCGCTTTGTTAATTTGCTTTTAATGCCGGAACAACGTCAATGGTTGCACCATCGCATTGCTTTGCGTTTTGAACAAATGTTGTCTGCAGGGCTGATTGAGGAAGTAAGAGACATTGTTCGGCGATGGAACTTAACGTTAGCTCATCCTTCGATGCGAAGTGTGGGATATCGTCAGGTATTTTCTTTTTTGCAAGGTGAATATGATTATTTACAGTTGCAGAGTAAAGGCATTGCTGCAACAAGACAATTGGCCAAGCGTCAGTTAACCTGGCTTCGCCATTGGTCAAATGGTTTGATTTTACCCGCTGAAAGTCCCATTCTTACTGGAGAAATCATGGTCATTATTAAAAAAATACTGGATAATAATTAGGATCTGTTTAGAACCTTTAATGAAATTGTCAGGAGTTAATGATGCCTCAGAATCAAAAACAGCCAGCCTGTGCTGAGCAAAATTATACGGTATTCCCTAAAGATCTGCCTTTAAGTTGCCCTACCGATGAGATGGAATTATGGAATGCCCATCCAAAAGTTTATTTGCCCATTGAGGAAACTGGTGTTGAAGTGTGTCCTTACTGTGGGGCGCGTTTTGTTTTGAAACGTGATTAACTGCAATAGCCTGACACACGACTGATAAATGTTTTTGCCAGTTCATGAAATTTATAAACTTGCCCAACTGCAACCATAAAAATGATTAAATCCATATGTATTGTACGACTTTCTGCTTTGGGAGATGTCTTAATGCTTGTGCCGCTGATAAGAACGCTGCAAGCCAATATTCCCGATGTGTCATTAACCTGGGTAATTTCGCGCCCTGCCTATGATTTGGTGGAAGGATTAGAGGGTGTGGAATTTATCGTCATACCCAAACCTGGCCATGTTGCCGATTATTGGCGGTTTAATCAGCAAATGCGTGCACGATGTTTTGATGTACTGCTCGCGACACAAGCAAGTTTTCGCGCGAACCTTTTGTATCCCTTCATACGTGCGTCACGGAAAATTGGCTACGATGCATTGCGTGCTAAAGATGGGCATGGTTGGTTTATTCATGAAAGGATAATACCAGGAAAGGATCATACCCTTGAAGGATTTCTAAAATTTGCTGACGTACTCGGGATGCAAAAAAAACAAATTCGTTGGGATATACCGATTCCTGCCACGGATTATCAATGGGCGCGTGATCATCTGCCAACAGGCAAAGGGCCTATCATGCTGATTAATCCCGCTGCAAGCAAATCTGAGCGCAGTTGGCTTGTTGACCGCTACATTCAAGTGATTCGATATGCACAATCTCGCTGGCATGCCCAAGTTGTGTTAACAGGCGGACCCGGCGAACATGACCGTGTATTGGCTGATGCTATCATGCAGTCGGTCCCTGTGACTGATTTGGTTGGCAAAACCAAACCTAAACAGTTACTTGCCGTGTTGAAGCAAGCGGATCTTTTGTTATGTCCGGATACTGGACCATCCCATATGGCAGCGGCCGTAGCAACGCCAGTCATTGCGTTACATGCAGTGACGAGTTCAAGGGTTTCGGGTCCTTATCCCTACCGCCACTTATCAGTAGATTATTATCCTGAAGCCGTAAGAGCCGTGCTGCAAAAAACAGCCGAAACCAATCCCTGGGGAACCCATGCTCATGGGGCAGAAACCATGAGTCTTATTCCGGTTGATGGGGTTATTCGTCGTCTGGATTCCTTATTATCGAGCCTGGGTTATCAATAAAAAAGAGCCGGTAAGCACCACCGACTAAGCTTTATACATCGTTGCAAGTTTGCTTAACTCGGTCATATACTATCTGTACACTCTCTCTCCTCGCGCACTTGCTCCTTGTCTAATGCTTAGTGGGCGGCGCTATATGATCCTGCTCTTCCTCCTTTTAATGCAACGTTATTGAGAAGCGCTTTGACCCTGGCCTTGATCGGCGCCCAACAGGCTAGGCTTGTTTGAACGAGCGCTTTGAATGACTAAGATGCTGTTGGTCAACAGAATGCGTTCCTGTTGCTGACGAGTTAAATACAATTGATAATTAATTTCTGCAAGCAGCAGAGCAATTTCTTTTTGCACCGTTTCGGGGGGCGCATTTTTTATTTGCTCAGTCCACTGTTGTTGCTGTTGATTGTTTTGATTTTGTCCTGTGGTATTTTGGTTAATATTTGCCAATCGCCATGTGGCCATGTTGTATTCACTTGATGCTTCACTGGTTTTAGTTGTATCGCTTGTCATTCGTTTCGACAGAATGTAGTAAAGGTTATTGACTCCTACCGAGGTTTGCGCTGCATAGGTTCGCAAGGAAGCCAGGTATTGGCTTAGGGTGTAATTCGCTTGTTGGGTGGCAAGATCCGTTGTTTTGCCGGTGGTAGCCGTATTATATAAACTTTCATATTGGCTCCAAGTGGCCAAATCAACTGGGAGAGTGTTGCCACTGACGTAGCGGATGAAATTTTCCGCAATCTGAGCTTCGCTGTTTGCCGTCAATTGACTTGAGGATTGATTGGTTGTTTGGCTGTCTGTGGAATAACTCAAAGGCGTCAGGAGGGAATTGCTGCTGAGTTGCTGAATAAGATTGTTGTTTGTTGAATTGGTGGTTATTCCATCGGTGGTAAAAAACTTCGTGGGGCCTGGAAGTGTGCCAACGACATCCGTAACAATTTTTAAATTTGTGAGTTGTGCTCCAGCACTTGTACAGTTGCTCAAGGGATTGGCGGTAAATGCTTTTCCTTGATAACTAGAGAGGCAATAAGAGTAGTCTGGTGTTGTCAGGATGTTAAGGACGGACTGGCTGATTGGGTCGGATTGATAAGGTTGTTGGTCAACAAGACTATTAGCCGATATATTCCCTCCTGTGGTGGTTGTAGAACTATAATTTTTAAAAATTGAAAGGCTGATGATGCTGGTTAATGCAGCCACCGCTGGAATGTAAGCATTGGTAATTTGTGTTTGTGAAAGATCTAAAAAAGGCAGGGGAGCGGCTGATTGTATTGGGTTGTTTTGGGGTGCTGTTCCTAGAGAAAAGCCTAAGTATTGTCCTAAATTATATAAGTAAACTTGGATGGCTTGTAAACTTTCCGTCCCTTCGGGTGAATAGCCACCGTTGCTATCATTCGGCTGATACACTTGCGCGCTGGCAGTGAATATGCTTGTAGAAAGCAGGCAGGCTAATAGTGGGCGACCAATTATTTTCATTATTCTTCCCCTTCAAGAGCTCGTGCAACCAGTTTAAGGCGATACTCAGAAAAAACGCGTGATAATAAGCGTAATCGCTCAAAGACGATATTGCGCTTAAGAAAAAAACCAGCAGGATCGGCGCTCGACGTGCTGGTTTCTTCCGCATAAATCAGGATTTTTGACGCGCTACCAGGATGTACTGTGTCAATGGCCTGTAATAAGCGAAGTCCGCGTCCGGATTTTATATTGCCAACAAGACGAATAAATTTATCTTCTTCGCCCAATACATTCATGTCAATGGCTTCGATGTCGTCCAATTCCTTGCCTAATTGCTCAATGGCTTGTTCCAGTTTGGTATCTCCATCCAGTGTCCAGTCTTCCACGCTTTCCATGAACGTAACCACACGGTAAATCATGGGATCAATAAAATCATGCCAATACTGGGCAGAAGCTTCATGACTAAGATCAGGCATATTTTTACTCTTTTTTTACTTTTTTTCAGGCAAGAATGTATGCGTTGTGTTTTAATTAATTATTATAATATAGTATAAAAAGTAAAAGTCTATTGGAACATAAGTAAGTTTTATGAAAAAAAAATCCGGCTCCCGCATAGGGAAGATAGTGAGGAGTATTTTTAATGTTCGAGGCTGGGCAGACTGGGATCGCGTTAAAGGGTGGACCTCATACATTTTGTTGGGGATAAAACGGCTTTTTGTCCCACAACACCGTGATAGTCGCGTGCCATTTGAAGTCATCCAAGCCCAGTTTAATTTGACGAACAGCCAGCTTCTTGCAAAACAAAAAGCCCTGTTTCGGTTGTGCTTGCTTATGATTTTATTTGCGGTTCTTCTCTTATCCTATTCGATTTATCTTCTTGTATTGGGTCATATTTTAGCATTTGCGTTAAGCTTGATTGTAACATTAATCGCCTTGGTATTAGCTTTTCGTTATCATTTTTGGTACTTCCAGATTCGAGAACGAAAATTAGGTTGCTCTTTGAGGGAATGGCTTAGACAAGGCATAATGGGTGATAAACCATGAAAAAGTTTACCCTGAGTTTGTTGTTGGCATGTTTCCCGGTGCTGGCTTTAGCGGCGGATCAAACGTTCACCTTCGCTCCTCCGCCAGGAGATTATTCCGTTGTATTTCTTGGTAATATTTTTGGGGTTGTCGATGGTGTGTTACATGGCACGGGCAGCCAAATCATGGGGAGTATGTTTGCTGTTTTAAATGCCGCAGTACTTGCTTTAGGCGGTATTGTGATCATGTACACCTTAATTGTCTCGACGTTAAATACCGCACAAGAAGGACAGTTTCTTGGCCAGAAATGGTCTTCACTCTGGGTGCCCGTACGTACAACCTTTGGCCTGGCCTTATTGATTCCCAAGGCTTCCGGTTATTGCTTGATGCAAATTTTTGTGATGTGGGTGATTGTGCAAGGCGTAGGTGCTGCAGATAAAGTATGGGATGCAGCATTAGGCTATTTGAATGGTGGTGGCTCCATTGTGATGAATCAGCCTAATCCGGCGAAATCAATGCTTAGCTCATCCAGCGATGCAAGCAGTGTCCCTTATGGGGCACAAGTAATATTAGCCGGTCAAGTCTGCATGCTTGGCATGCAAAAGCAGCTGGAGAATCAGCGCACCACTTATCTGCAGCAGAAAAGTAATCAGGCAGGACCATCAGGCCCTTGTGTTAATCCAGCAAATGATAACATGAAGAGTTTTTGCAGCAATGCTGTTCCGGATTTTATCAGCACCGTTAATATTATTTCTGCGCAATCAAAGCAAAAATATTCTGTAGACATGCCGAATTTTACCGATGATCCCTTATATTCTCAGCTCAATGGCATTTGTGGACAAATAAAATGGAATGAGTTTTCATTTTCTAATGAGTCAAAGGTTTCACAAGTAGTCAGCAGCGGTGATGTTGCAACCGCTAAAATGTCCAGGGCGATTGCCATTCAGCAAATGTACATCGATTTATCCATGGTTGCGCAAGTCATGGTCAATAATGACCCGCAACTGTCTTCGCAACAGCAACAAAGCACCACCACAACCACCTCAAATTACTCGCCCGTTGCTGAACAGCAATATGGGGTGCCTCAAACCATATCTGGCGAGGTATGCGCTTCGGTAAGTACGGACAATTGCAAGATGTGGGGCACTGTTCCTGGCAGCTCGGGTGCGCCATTGTTTACTGGCACGGAATTTCAGGGGGCGATTTCTGATTATCATACCATTATGCTGCCTACGTTGACGCTGCAAGAACAAGCAAATAACGCTGGAAGCGCTTCGGATGCGCGTCAATTTATCCAGAATGCAACCTCACAAGGCTGGATTATGGCTGGTAGCTATTTTTTTAATTTGGTCCGATTGAATGTGGCGGCAATGGAAGCGGCCAGCGACCTGTCCGATACGGGCAATGGTCTGCAACAAAGCACGTTGGTTAGTCCTACTAAGGCATTAACAGGGTGGTCTGACAGTTGCAATAATTCAAGTCCTCCCGTCCTTTGTGACTTGTTTAATAATGATAACACAAAACTGAAGCAGGTTGCCGATTTAATCACTGGGGCGAGTTCACCTACTGCTTCTGCGGTCAGCGCTAGTGGTTTTTCTTCAGGGAACCGTCAGGTGGATGACGATAGTGATTCTAAGAATGATTCAACCGTGTTTGGATTTGTCAATAATTCCACCATCTTGCAAATTTCTGACTCGCAACCGGGTGGCAGTGGAGCGTCCTTTAAGGCGATAGGAAACATTCCCCCGCCAGACTTAAGTTCGCTGCAGTTGCCCTATCCTTCGTTTAGTTGTGGCGGGGGAAGGTTCTTTTTCTTTGTGTGTATCGGTAATCTTCTTGGCACGATGCTGTGGTATATTGTGGCTACCATATACAATGCATTCATGGCCTTATTTGGCACGGTCATTGAACAATTTATATGGGGCTTTTTACAGATGCCATTACAAGCAATGGCTGCCATATTTCAGCAGGGGGTAAACATTATTACTCAGCCGGGCATTAATCCGGTCGTAGCGTTAGCCAACATGGGTACTTATTACATCAACTTTGCCGGCAATTTGTGGATAGAGTTGATCATGATGGCGGCACTCCCTATTGTCAATTTGATTCTTTTCCCCATGATTGCGCTTACCTTGCCGTTGTTGTTGACTTGGACAAGCATCATGGTTGGTATCGGTTTTACGACGGCTTATTACGTGCCGGTTTTGCCCTATGTCATCTTTACGCTTGGTTCGATTGCCTGGTTGATTGCCGTGATTGAGGCGATGGTGGCCGCACCTATTGTTGCTTTGGGTGTGACTCATCCAGAAGGACATGAGGCGTTTGGTAAGGGTGAGCAGGCCATCATGATTCTGATGAATGTTTTTTTGCGGCCCTCCATGATGATCATTGGTTACATTGCCGCCATTGCTTTATCTTACGTAGGGGTCTGGATTTTAAATGCAGGATTTCAGAATGCCATCGGTTTTCTTCAAGGAACAGGGGCTTATGGTACGGATGGTTCGCTGGCTGATCAGATTGCTATCGGTGCCGGGTTTGCCCATTTCACCGGTGGTGTGTCAACTGGCGCAGGAACAATCTCGGGTGGTTATACGGGGTGGGCTGGTGTGTATGCGTACTTTTTCTCCATCCTGATTTATACCATGCTGTATCTAACCATTGTGCAAAAAGCATTTTCCTTAATTGCCTACCTTCCCGATAAGGTGTTGCGTTGGATTGGCGGGGCGCCTGAGAGTTTAGGGCAAGAAGCTGCACAATGGGGTGATGAAACAAAAGGAAAAATAGGTGAGTCCGGCAAAGAAACGCAAGGGGCTCAGGCTGCAATTGACAAGCAATTGTCAGGTTATGCCACTAAAGCGACGGGTTGGGCTAAGAAAAAATTATCACAAAGTGGTGGGGGCGGTGCCGAAGCTACTGGTGGTAGCAAAAAAAATAGTAGTCAATCTGGTCAGCCTCCTGGTGGAAAAAGTAGTGGTAAATCTAGTGGCGGTCAATCTGGCCAGCCTCCTGGTGGTGGTGAGTCCGCGCCACCAGTCGGTAAGTAATGCTTAGCTTCTAATCTTGCACATTCCTCCCCTTGGAGGCTAGGAGGCTTTTGTAAACATGAGTTATTCAAACGATTTTTGATAATCTTTCGTGCCGGCCATAATAATTTTATACGTTCTTTCATTGATAATGCCCTGCTCAAGCTTTTCTTTGGCATCATGAGTCATTAATTGGCCTCGCTGACGAACTAATTTACGCGTCGTGTTTGTTACTTCATTTGGATCTCCTTCCAGAAGAATATCACGCGTTTCTTCGTCAAAGACCAGATATTCACGTAATGCTACGCGCTTGCCATCTACCGTAGGAACCAATTTTTGCCAGATACAAAGACGTATGGTTTCCAGAATGTCTATGGTTCTTCCCAGGCGTTCCTCACCAGCGAAGGAGGTAACCAGGCGTCGCATGGTTTCTGCTACTCCTGAGGTATGTAAGGTCGTATAGACAGGATGACCGGTTAGTGCCGCTTCTAGTGCGGCGCTGATTGTTTCGCTATCACGACATTCTCCCACCATAATCAAACGTGGTTTACGGCGCAAAGCATTGCGCACTCCTTCTGCGAACGAAGGAATATGGCGTGGAATTTCTGATTGACTAACGACTGCAGAAATGGTTTCAATTTCATCAAAAACAAATTCAATAGGTGCTTCATAGGTTAATACCTTGCGGTTGGAGTCTTCTTTTTCGATAAGATTACGAATAATTGAAGCCAGCAAGGTGGATTTACCCGAACCTGTTGCGCCGGTAATAAATACGATCCCTTCTTGAGGTTCAATGGCTTCAAGAATATGGGGTGGTAAATTCATGGTTTCCAGGCTGGGTGGTGTTGTCGGAATAGTCCGTAAGGTGATTTGTATGGCATCATGTCCTTCTACCAGACAGGCTGTGCCATTGACCCGATAGCGATAGCGTACTCCGCGATTTGGTCGAAACTCATAATGCGTATCAATATCTTGGCCTGACAATAATTGTGTGGTGGCGTTAGGGCCATAAATGGCGTTAATTAAATCACCAAGCTCTGTGTTGGAAAGACGGCGATTTGTTATTTTTATCAATCTCCCATACACTTCGGCAAAAATAGGTTCGCCGGTTTGGATGGTGATGTCGGATGCGTTAAGATGTTCAGCGTGCTCCAGCATTTTATCCATAAAGACAGGAGTAAAACGCGTAGGCTCGTCTGGCATTAGATTTATATGGTCATTATTCGTGTTCAAGCGTTTGCCTCATGATGGTTGTTGAAGAAGGCTTAGGCAAATAGCATTCGCGGCTGAAGTTTACAGGAGCTATTACAGCGTCGCTGAAAATACAACAGAATAAAAAGGTTATGGGTTGTTTCCATCGTGTTTTTTCATCAGCCGATTGGCGTGATGACTGGTTGCCAAGCCTTACTTGTTATTTTAATTTTAGCCGCTTTTACAAGTTTTTCCATTGTTCTGAATTGCTCCAAGGAATCTTCATCTTTAGCGACTGCGGCACGCCATTCTTTGCTGTTGGTATTTAAGGCAGGTAATGCCGTAATCCGTAAAACGCGATCATCGATATGTATTTCTTCGCCATCGCCGGTAATGCCTAAGTCAGTATGAGAAACGTAAGGCGGAGAAACCATATTCATTGCCAATAATTTTCGATATAAAATCATGCCTCTAAAATCTTCCTTGATGCGAGCAATGCTTTCCTCAAGGATGATGTTGGCTTGTTCTATTCCCTGTTTCCACCCTTTTTCCACGCACTCCTTCCATATCATTCGCTCTTCTTTCGTTTTAGGCAAAAGCGTCACATTAGGGTAATCCGGTTTTTTATAATCCATCCATAAGTATTGTCGCCAGTTGGGAGGCGTGGTAATGAATCGAGCTTGTTTGGCAACTTTATAGGTTCTATCTGATATACGAATGGTTTGCGTATCGGCCAAATTAAGAGTATTACGACCTTCCAACAAAACCGGAGGCAAAATATTGTGAGGAAGAACCAGGGCGTTAAAATCAAATATCGCATCAAGATTACGCGTTTCCTTGACGAGTTCCTCATCAATAAATTTAGCTCTCCAGGCAAGTCCTGATTGCGCACCTAAGCTTAGCGCCGTTTCTCGCAGCGCCATTTCGCGGATTTTTCCCGAGCCAGCACGATTGTTTGCTTTCGCGGCATTATTGTTGGCCATGGCTTGCAGACCGGCAAGCGAACCTGTATCTCCTACTTGACCTGTGTAGGAGGAAGCGCAGCCTGTGAGGATGGCGGCTAATACGATAGGAAGACTACGAGTAAAGTTTGGCATAACGCAATTCTATAACCTGACTGTTAGGATAAACATGAATATAAGCTTTTTTCCCGGCCTGATAATCGATGTCTCGTAAAATTTCTGCCAGACTTTCATCTTTTACATTAAGACTGATTAAAACAGGAATGGCAGGTTCTTTGCCTAATACCCTTACTCGATAATGAGCTGCTTTAGCAACCCGTTCAGTCAACTCTGCAATAGGGCCTGACCAATCAACGGAGGCACGTGCCTGTAAATTATAAGCATTAGGAATAGTCAATACATTGTCTTTGCTGGGCGGCGTAATAATTTTTTCTACGCGTGCCATTTCCAACATGGAATCACTAACGGAATTTGCCGCTTCTGCTAACTTTATGGTGGCATCATCACTGGGTTCATTATAGGGAGGTTTTTTATAGACAGCAGTAGTTCCACAGCCGCCAGCCAGTGTGGATGTTAAAAGAAGTGCGACAAGCTTATTTTTCATCTTGTTATTTAGTAAACAATGAGATTAGCATTGATTGAAACAGGAGCATGACGGCTTGTCAAGAAGATAGTACGATTTTCAAAGAAGTGGGGTAATGAGTATTCAGGCGCTGGTGTGTTGGGGTACGGTTCGAATTTTTTCATACAGTGCATAGACAACTTGACCTGCGCGTTTTAAGCGCACGGGTTGCCAGATGGATGTGTCCAGTATGATTTCACCGGGTGTTTCAAGGTAGAGCAAACCATGTTGAATGAGTACATTCGTTTGTTCTAGCGCAGGTAGACAATCAGGAATGTAATTTTTGGCAAATGGGGGGTCCATGAATACGATGTTAAATGACTCATGTGTTTGTCTGAGATAGGCGCGGGTATCTGCTTTTACAACGCTTAAATTTGTAGTGTCGAACGCGGAGACAAGAGATTTCAGATTGGTATAGGCTTTGGGCGATTGCTCCACAAAGACAACCTTGGAAGCACCGCGCGAAAATGCTTCAAATCCTAAGGCACCACTTCCTGCAAAGGCGTCAAGGCAGAGTGCGTTGCGAACATCATGCATTAGCCAATTAAATAATGTTTCTCGCACACGATCAGGGGTGGGCCGGAGTCCTTCAATGGCTGGGAAATGCAGTTTTTTCCCTTTGAAGCGCCCACCAATGATGCGAATGGCTTGTTTCACAGGTTGCCTACCGTGACTTGCAGCAACTTATTAGGCGTGATCGTGTGTACAAAGGCTTGTTTTATTTGTTCGGTCGTGACATTTGCAATTTGTGACGTGTAAGTATCCAGGTAATCTTCTGGAAGATGATAAAACGCTATTTTCAGCAGCATGTTAGCAATATTACGATTACTGGCTAATGATAAAGGAAAACTACCAATGAGGTATTGTTTTGCCGCCGTTAGTTCTTCTTCACTGGGTCCTGCTTTAAGATAAGCGTCCAATGTTTTTCGGGTGACGTCTGTTGCTGTTGCTGCCTGTTTGTTTTGAGTTGCCAAACTGATGATGAATGGGCCTAATCCTGGCATGGGTATAAATTGACTGTATATTCCATAGGTCAATCCTCTTTTTTGTCGTACTTCGTAACCTAATTGCGACACTAACGTACCTCCTCCCAGGATATAATTACCAACGATGAGAGGGAAATAGTGTTTATTATGATGATCAATCCCTAGTTGTCCGAGGCGAATCATACTTTGTGATGATGGGAATTGAACTTCAATGGTTAATTCTTCTGCCAAAGGATGCGCAGCTGGAATCTTTGCAGCCGCCTGACCTGTCGGTAAATCCGCCGTTAATTTTTCTGCTAATTGTTGTGCAGTTGATTTGTCAATAGCGCCAACCATAACGATAATCGCATTGTGGCTGACAAAATATTGTTTATAAAAACGACGTACTTGCTCAATGGTTAATGCCTTGACGCTTTCTTGTGTCCCTCTAATAGGATGAGCATAAGGATGTGTGTCATAAAGCGCTTTAAAAAAGGTTTGATTTGCAATTTCTTCTGGTGATTCCTGAGATTGCGCAATGGACATGAGTTGTTGATTTTTTTCGCGTGCAAACGCTTGTGGAGGGAAATCGGGATGATTCACAATCAAGGCAAAGACATCGGTTGCTTCTTTAAGTGATTTTGGATCGGTTAATGTTTTTAAATTTAATACGGCCATATCACGACTACTTTCGCCATCGTATTGAGCACCGGTTTCTGCTAATTTTTCGGCAACGGTATTGGCATCAAAGCCAGCATTTCCTTGATTTAAAAGTTCAGTGGTCAGTGTACTCAAGCCAAAATGGTCGCCATCGTAAGCCGAACCGGCAGCAAAGGCGACGCTGATGTCGAGCATGGGAACTTCCATTGCCTGATAAAAAATGACTTGTGCGCCATGGGAAGTCAACCAACGTTGCGCTTCAAATGTTTTAGCCGCCAAGACGTGGGGCCAGGCAAAGAATAAGCAGAATAAGGTCAATAAGGATCTCATCGGTTGTTCCTTAGGTTGTCGTTAGTGTTTTTCTTTTTCCGTTGGATGCTTTGGAATCAGTTCGGCCTCCGTAAGAAATTCTTCGCGAAAATAACGCTGTGCTGTTTGTTGCACCTGCTCGGGTGTTATACCATTAATTTTTTCTATATATTTCTCAGCCGTTTGCCAGCCAAGGCCAATTGTTTCTAATAAGCCAAGCTCCATGGCTTGCCCAAAAATAGAATCTCTCTCAAATGTTTTTTGGGCGATGATTTGCGTTTTAATCCGTTGTAATTCTTTTTCACTGATTTTTTCATGTTTAAGGCGGTTGATTTCAGATAAAAAGCCTTGTTGCAAGTCTGCTACCGAATGTGTCTGGCTAGGACTTCCATAAAGGACAAATTGAGTTTGGTAGCGTGCATAGAGGTTGTAATACACATCGGCAGTGCTGGCAATGTGATGGCCGCGCACTAAGTTTTTACTAAAACGCCCATTGTCACCCGCGTCCAGAATGCCGGCTATAATTTCCAAGGCATAGGGGTCGGCGGCTTGCTCAGGAGGTGCTGTTTTCACCGTGGGTACGGTGTAACCAAGCATCAAGAGCGGTACTTGCGCGGGGGCATGTACTTGCACTGTTTTTTGCCCTAAAACAGGGGGTTCGACTTGTGTCTTACGGGTTGGTTGTACGCCAGGCTTGATTTTCCCAAAATATTTCTTGGCTAATTGGTAAACCTGCTCAGGCTTGACATCCCCCACAACCACGAGTGTGGCATTATTGGGTGCGTAATAGCGCTGATACCAGGCTTTTGCATCCTCAATGCGCATGTGTTCTATATCACTCATCCAGCCAATAACGGGATGATGATAAGGCGAAGCAAGATGAGCGGTTGCTAAAAAGCGCTCAAACGTGAGTGCCTGAGGATTATCATCGGTGCGTAAGCGTCTCTCTTCCTGGATAACTTTGATTTCTCGGTCGAATTCTTGTTTATCGAGTAATAAATTTTGCATGCGGTCGGCCTCTAATTCGAGGCTTGTTGCTAAATTGGATGCCGCAATCTTTTCAAAGTAAGCGGTGTAATCAGTATTGGTGAAGGCATTCTCCTGTCCGCCAAGTGCGGCAATGGTTTTAGAAAAAACGCCTACGGGGTATTTTTTTGTCCCTTTAAACATTAAATGTTCAAGGGCGTGTGAAATTCCTGTAAAACCGCCGGGCTCATCTGCAGAGCCGACATTATACCAAACCATGGAGACAACGACGGGTGCACGATGATCCTCTTTCACGATTATTTTTAAGCCATTATCTAAAGTAAATTGCTTTACCTGGCTGAATGTTTGACAGGATAACAGCGCTAACAGCAGCATTAAGACGATGCGCATGATACACCTCACTGAAAAAAGTGATAGAATTCCATATTTCCTTTACTTTGTATACCTATGATTAAATGGTTTAAACGAAATCAGGATGGTAAATCATCCAAATCAACTCAGGATGTATCCGTTGATGCATCGACTGAAGCTGCATCATTAAATGTTGATGGAGAAAAGACATCGACAGCGAATAGACCGCCCAAGAAAAATCTGTTCTCACGTTTTAAACAAGGATTAAGCAAAACGCGTCATCAATTAGGTGATGGCATTGGTCGATTGCTGCTGGGTAAAAAAGAAATTGATGCCGAGTTACTCGAAGAATTAGAAACATTACTCTTGAGTGCCGATGTAGGTATTGAGACCACAAGATCAATTATCCAACAATTAAGTGATGGTTTAACCAGAAGATTATTGGCCGATGGTGATGCCGTTTATGCGGCCTTGAAAACTCACTTGCAAGGTATTCTGACAAAAGAAGCCGCACCGTTGACTCTGGAGGCAGGTGAGCAAACGCCTTTTGTCATTCTAATGGTTGGCGTCAATGGCGCAGGAAAAACCACAACGATTGGTAAGTTAGCCAAGCAATACCAGCAGCTTGGAAAAAAGGTCATGTTGGCGGCGGGTGATACTTTTCGTGCAGCCGCAATCGAGCAATTGCAAGCATGGGGCGAACGAAATCAGATTGCTGTTGTTTCCCAGCATACAGGCGCTGACAGTGCTTCCGTTATTTTTGATGCTTTTCAGGCCGCAAAAGCACGCGGCATGGATGTGTTGATAGCCGATACGGCCGGGCGATTGCATACTCAGCAAAACCTTATGGATGAGCTAAAGAAAGTGAAGCGTGTCTTAAAGAAAATTGATGTGAATGCGCCGCATGAAACCATGTTGGTGTTGGATGCAACGATTGGTCAAAATGCTTTAAATCAAGCGCGCCAGTTTCATCAGGCCGTTGGCGTTAGTGGTATTACGATGACTAAACTGGATGGTACCGCGAAAGGAGGAATATTATTTGCCATTGCTAACGAATTAGAGATACCATTTCGTTATCTGGGGATTGGTGAAGGAATTGATGATTTGCGGCCCTTTAGTGCCTCGCAATTCGTTAATGCAATTTTCAATGATGATATTATTTAACCAGGTCAGTAAACGTTATCCAGGTGGTTATGAAGCATTAAGTGATATCAATTTCTCTCTTGAAAAAGGGGAAATGGCGTTCATTACCGGTCATTCTGGCGCGGGGAAGAGTACCTTGCTCAAGCTCATTGCCATGTTGGAGTTGCCTTCCTCTGGGCAGATTATTGTCAATGGTTTACGGCTGAATCAACTCAAAAAACGAGACGTACCGAGTTATCGTTGTACCCTGGGCATCACGTTTCAATCACCCTATTTACTGAATGATAGAACGGTGTTTGATAACGTCGCTTTACCACTGAAAATTCAAGGGTTTTCTTCGCAGGCCATCGTAAAACGAGTACGTGCCGCATTGGATATGGTTGGTTTGCTGAACAAGGAAAAAATATTACCGCCTCATCTCTCAGGCGGAGAACAGCAACGGGTTGGTATTGCTCGAGCGGTTGTTCATAAGCCGGCCTTGTTATTAGCTGATGAGCCTACCGGAAATCTCGATCCAGCCCTGTCGGCAGAAGTCATGAAGCTCTTTGAGCAGTTAAATCAAGTTGGTGTCGGTGTGTTAGTGGCGACGCATGATTTGGCTTTAATCGCTGGCATGAGACATCGTATCGTCATGCTCAAGGGTGGGCACCTATGTTGAAAAAACTGCATACCTATCTTGATCATCATCGCCAAGCGGTGACAGCCAGTTTTCATTTCTTTGGCCAAAAACCCATTGCAGCAGCCATGACCATCATGGTTATCGCGATTACTTTGGCGTTGCCCGCTCTGTTTTGGATACTGACCTATAATTTGGAGCAATTAACAAATCGTTGGCAAGAGGGGGGGCGGATCGCTCTTTACCTTAAACCATCTCTCTCCATCCAGGAAGCGGAGCGTTTTTTATTGCATGTTCGTACGACACAAGGTGTAGGCCAAGCGGTGTTGAAATCTCCTGAAGAAGGGCTTGCTGAGCTCAAGGTGCAGGAAGGAATGCAGGATATTATGAATTATCTTTCTGAAAATCCTTTGCCAGCTGTGATTGATATTATTCCAGCATTGAGTGTGGATACGCCGGAAAAGCTGGAGCAATTATACATGCAATTAAACTCTTATCCGCAAATAGAGCAGGCCAAACTGGATATGCAATGGGTGAGTCGTTTGCATGCAATTCTTGGGGTAGTGACAAGGATTACTCATGGCTTGATGATTCTTCTCGCTTCAGCGGTTCTTTTGATTATAGGCAATACCTTACGGTTGGCTATTCAGAATCGTCGCGAGGAAATTCAGATACTAAAGCTGGTTGGCGCAACAGATCCCTTCATTCTTCGTCCTTTTCTTTATTCTGGTGTTTGGTATGGCTTTGCCGGCGCAATGCTTGCGCTGTTATTCGTTCAGCTGTTCATGCTAAGTTTAGCGCTGGCTGCCAGGCAGCTAGCGACTGCGTTTCAAATCCCTTTACCCCTGTTGGCTTTATCGTTGCGGCAAGCCTTGCTCTTGATCGTGTCAGCCATTATACTCGGGTGGCTCGGTGCGCGTTTGTCGGTTAAAAGGCAACTGACTTCTATTGAACCGTATAATTAATGTATAATAATACGGGTGTGAAGGCTTGTTAACCAGCTTTTAGTCATAATAATAACGATGAATACCTGTTTCTTTTGTTTTTGATGATAGAGGAATAACCATGAGTCTACAGTTGCAACTTTCAACTATGAATTTGCCAGTGGGCAGCCTTGATGCGTATATTCATCGCGTTAATCAAATTCCCATGCTTTCAGCTGAAGAAGAATATGAGTTTGCCCGACGTTTTCATGCGGAAGGCGATTTAGAAGGGGCTCGCCAGCTTGTTCTTGCTCATTTACGCTACGTTGTCCGCGTGGCCCGCGGGTATTTGGGATATGGATTGCCGTTAGGCGATCTAATCCAGGAAGGAAATGTTGGTTTAATGAAGGCCGTTAAACGCTTTGACCCAAGCCAAGGGGTTCGCCTGGTTTCTTTTGCCGTGCATTGGATTCGTGCGGAGATCCATGAGTTTGTTTTACAAAATTGGCGCATCGTTAAGGTCGCCACGACCAAGGCCCAACGCAAGCTGTTTTTTAATATGCGGCAAATGAAAAAGCGTTTAGGCTGGATGAATGCAGAAGAAGTCGATGCCGTCGCTCAAGATTTAGGCGTTACTCGTGAGGATGTGCTGGTTATGGAGCAGCGGTTAAATGCGATGGATATGCCTTATGATGCGCCGGATGCGGAAGAGGATGAGCAATCTTATAAATCCGTTCCCGCACGTTATTTACAAGATATCGGCAGTGATCCTGCTCATATGCTTGAACAAGAAGACAGCAGTACACAAAGCCATGAAAAACTGCATATGGCTCTAGAGCGTTTGGATGAGCGCAGCCAGGATATTTTACGAGAGCGTTGGTTGGCCAATGAAAAAGCAATGACGTTGCATGCTCTGGCAGAAAAATACGGTGTTTCCGCTGAACGTGTGCGTCAATTAGAAAAAAATGCCATGAAAAAAGTGCGGTCGTATATGGAAGAGGCCGTGTAGCCTGGTTAACGCGCCACGGCAACCAGGGTTAATCCCTGAATTATATTGTGTATCATTAAAGTAGCCGTATGAAGATGCCCTGGTTGCAAGCAACCAGGCTACAACAAGACTACAAGAAATTTGACGTGTAGCCTGGCTGCTTGCCAGCCAGGATTGATTTAAATGGCTACGTCTTCAGTCATTATTTTTCGTTTAGTTTGTCCAGCAGTGCCTGTCTCGTTTCCTCATCAACAAACGCCCGTTGGATGGCCATGGCGGTAATACGCTCCATGGTTTCATCGCTGTAACCATAAGCCTCTTGCACGTGCGCGTATTCTTGCGCCAGTGTTGTGCGCATGAATGGCGGATCATCAGAATTTAAGCTGATGGTAATGCCTGCATCCAGCAACTGTGGAAACGGATGATCGGCAAAGCTTTGAAAAAGGCCTAACTTAATGTTACTGGAAGGACAAAGCTCAAGCGCGATGTCTCTTTCTTTGACCAATGCCATGGTTTCAGGGGAGTGAATGACTTGTACGCCATGGCCGATACGTTGAATGGGAAGGTGTTCTATGGCTTCTACCATGCCGCTGGCGGGTGCAAACTCACCGGCGTGGACCGTGCAATGCAAGCCGGCTTCCGCGGCAATGTGATAAGCTTGGCTGAATAATTTAGGGGGGAAGTTGATTTCATCTCCGCCTAAGCCAAAACCGGTTACACAAGGCACAGACTCTTTCATGATTTGCTTGGCAGCACGCACCGCCGCATCTGGACCAAAATGGCGTACGGCAACAATAATAATGCGGCCAATGATGTCAAATTGGTGCTGTGCATCGTTAATCGCCTGCTGAATCGCATGCAGGTGCTCAATGGAAGGAATGCCGCTTGCCTTTTCCGCGTGATCGGGCGAATACATCATCTCAATGTAAATGGCATGTTCTAACGCATTGGCCCGCAGATAATCAAAGGTGATGTCGTAGTAATCTTGCGGTGTTTTGATTAAGTCGGCAACGACATCAAACACTTGCAGAAAATGAAGAAAATCGCGCGAAACATAACTTTGGCCATCTTCGGTGATTAATCCGGCAGGAAGCGGCAGTTTATTGCGTTTTGCCAGCTTATGCGCCAGTTCCGGTGAAATGGTTCCTTCTAAGTGGACGTGTAATTCTGCTTTTTTTATGTTCATGTAGGTACTCTTTTTCTTATATCAATGCATGGCAACTTTAATAAAAACCCGATAAAATTACCAGTCATATCATTGATGGTGAGGATAACAATGAGCAGCCAAGACATTGATAAGGCGTACGTCAGCCCTTATGACCGATTTTTGTATCAATTTGACGCCACTCATGAAAAATCGGCATCGCAATTAAAAGAAATTAAAAAACACCAACGGATTTTTACGCTCCGTGATCATGCTGAGCCTGCAGAACGGGAAGAAGCAATCTGGAAAGATTTTTAATCTTAAGACTGCCATTGTATGTGAGGAATAGAGGCGTGTGGATGCGCTTGTCTTTCAAGCCTAAGCAGAACTGCAAAGAAGTTAAAAAAAATTATTTTTCAATGCAAAACAAAAATTCTTATCTATACTAAACATGTGTAGTTAGTGTGTACATCTTAAACAGACAGGAGACTGATGATGAAAACATTACTTACCTCATGTGGCTTGGCATTGGTGTTGGCGGTTTCGCCGCAAGTGTTTGCGGCGGGTGATATGGCTAATAACTCTGGCATGGTGAAAGGAACCGTTACCTTGCAAGATGGCTCCAAAGTCAATGTCTACGCTAGCCCTGACGATGTTAAAAAGCTTCAAAAAGAGCCGAAAGGTACTGAGGCTATTACTTGGGCCAGTTCTATGCAAGAGGGTGGACTCCAAGAATCTGCGGCTGGAACTGACTAGGGTTATTTTTAATTTTGCACGGCATTAATGCCGTGCAAAATTAATACTTAATTTATTCTTACCATCTTCACTTATTCTGTTCTTTTCTTGCTTCTCTTTTGTGATTGCGATAGTCTTTTTAACCTGGATTAATCGTTTATGGATTGTCATCAATGGTATGCAGTACAAGGATAGTCACCTTTATCATTTTTCTGTTTGTTTCCCCCCTTTTTGCTTCTAATTCAGGTTGGTACGCTGGCGCAAGCGCTCTTGCCATGGCTGAGCAGGGCAAGATCAATTTATCGGGTTCTGCCAACAACATCGTGACTCTCGTGATGCCTACCTTAAGTGCTCCGCAATCGATAGAAGTTGAAGTTGCAGTGGGACCTGGTGGCGTTGCTGCCGAAAATACCAATCTGGTTGGCACCAGCAATGCCAGCATCGGCATCAACGGTTTTGCCGGTTATACCATCCCCCTCAATGCATACTTTAGCTTGGCTATCCAGGCGGATGCGGCAACTGGCGCAGGACACGCCGATTTTTTCAGCCAGCACACCACAAGCCCTAATTTATTTATCAATGGCAATCCACTGGATCTTTCTTACCAGGTACGGGAAAGGAATTTGCAAAGTTTTGGCGCAAGCCTCATCCCACAGTGGCATGTCAGCGCCTTGCCGGCCGGGGATAAGGCAAGACCCAGCAGTGTCTTGCTGTTGGTGGGGTATCGTTATGGGTATTTTAAGTCCACACTTACCGGCATGAGCCAATTAACCGGAGGCACCAGTGTGGTTTCCCGCAACTGGCGCAACGGGCTTGAAGTGGGGGTTGGCACCCAATTTTCTTTAAGCCGTCATCTTGATTTGCGTCTCTTGGCCTCGCAAACTTATTATGAGAAACAAACCATTTTTCAGCCGGTGTCGGCTTTAAATTGGCAGGCGACCAGCAATGCGCGAGTGGATCAAGCGGCTTTGGGTCTTGTTTGGGTGGCTTGAACACAGGGGGTTGGAGCCACGAATGCACACCATATTGCATCGATTTTACCGCCAAACAATGTCTTTTTTACAAAAAAAGGGATTGTTATTTTCTTTTTTCTTTTTAAGTGCACCTGCCTTTTCCATCACACTACCCTTGAATTATAATGAAAATCATGGCGATTATGCGCTTATGGTTTTGCTGGCAGGCCATGAAAAGCCCCTTCGTTTAATGCTTGATACAGGCAGCAGCAATCTCAATGTGGTGGGTGATGCAACGCTTTGCCCACAATGCGAGGAATTGATTGCAGGCAACCGGTTTACGCCTAAAGCACCTGCCAAACCATTAAAGCACGAGTTTTTCATGCGCTACGGTTTAGGCGATGGGAAACTCCGTCAATTTCAGGGGCCGGTAAACGTTCCTGGAAAATTAACGCTTGAGCAATTTCATTATGGCGTTTATGAGCAGGGGAAAGATATTAATAACATCGTTGGATTTGCCTATCCACAAGCAGCGGATCCGCGTGATAATCCCACACCACCTTTTTTTACCCGCATCAATCAAAAATACAAGCTGCAGGATGAATTTAGTTTATTGCTGTGCGATGTTCGGGCGCCTTCCTGGCTTTTTTTAGGGCCTTTGCCAGCGGCATTAGGCATATTTCCTCATCATGAGGTGGCGATTACTAAAAAGGAATTATATTTTGTCGGCCAATATGGGGTGAGTGATAAACATGGACGGATGTTGGTTGATTTGCCAGGGGGAGGTGAGGCCATCATCGATAGTGGTACAACCGCAAAAATTATTTATCCAGACTCAAAACTTGCGCCTCTCATTACCTATCTTAAAAAACACACCAGCAAGAAAAATCAGGCATTGCCAGAGGATTTCTGGCGTGGGCGTGCTTGCTTGGCTAATGAGTTGGTTGATGAAGATGCTTTTCCCGATTTGTATTTTCATTTTAAAGACCGCCAAGGCCATCCATTTCGCTTAAAATTGCCAGCAAAACGTTATATCACGTCCAGTGCTTGTGGCGCAGGGTATGTTAAATTGGCCTTTATTGGCTATCAAACCAATAAAACCGATACAAAAACACCGAACCATAAAAAAAATTACCCAAGTTTTGTGATTTTAGGGACGCCCTTTTTGGAAGAGTACCTGACTACGTTCAAACAAGATAATCCAGCGACGCTCATTTTTCACAACAGCACTCAGCTTTGCAACGATGCTTATCAAGCGCGTATCAAGATGAATGATACCAATCGCTCTTAGTCATTTTTATTATATTTCAGAGGTGGTTGAAATTTACCCAGTTGCAAGCAACCAGGCTACAAAAAATTTGATATGTAGAAGCCTGGTTGCTTGCAACCGGGGCAAGAGATAAACATTTGGAAATCATCCTAAGAACGCATGCAGTATTTTGTAAAATAAGATGGTCAATAGAGATGCGGCAGGTAAGGTGAGCACCCATGAGGTAAAGATATTGCGAATAACAATCAGGTTTAACGCACCAATACCACGAGCGAGGCCAACGCCAAGAACAGCGCCGACTAAGGTTTGGGTTGCCGATACCGGGATGCCAAGGCTGGTTGCAGCGACGACGGTGGTTGCCGCAGCAAGGGTGGCCGCAAACGCGCGGCTAGGCGTTAAGGCGGTGATGGAGCTGCCAACGGTTTCAATCACTTTTCTGCCATACATTAATAGCCCGGTTACGACACCAATGCATCCTAATAGAATAATCCAAGCAGGATAATCCGTCGCTTCAAAAGGTTGGTGGGCATCGGTGATGAGACTATGAATGATGGTTAGAGGACCTACTGCCAACGATACATCGTTTGCGCCATGGGCAAACACCATGGCGCAAGCGGTCATGGCCATGAGTACTGCAAAGAATTTTTCTACCTGAATGAACCGTTCTCGCCGTCTTAGTGAGGTCTTTTCGGGAATGTTTTTAATAAAGAGCATGCCAACGATGGTAATGGTGATGCTGGTTGCCAAGGTGACGGCAATATCTTGTTTGACATTCAAGTGAATGTCAAAATGGTTCAATCCTTTAAAGACGGTAATAAAGGAGAGAATGGAGCCGACGAGAAAAAGATAGATGGGTATATACAGCTTTGCTTTCGCCAAAGGATCACTTTTAACGAAAATCGCTTGTTGGATGCTAATAAATAACGCATAAGCCGTAGTCCCGGCAATTAAGGGTGAGGTCACCCAGCCAATCGCAATATGAGACACTTGATTCCAATGAATGGCATTTTTACCCAAGACGAGGCTGCCGAATCCAACCATGGAGCCTACTAAGGCATTGGTTATCGAGACAGGCAGGCCAAAATAGCTTGCCAGATTCATCCAGATGGTACAGGCCAACAACACGCCTAACATGCCTTCTACCAGTACCAGAGGTTGTTGCGATAATTCACTGGTGTTAATGATGCCGTCACGCATGGTTTCCGTTACCCCTGTGCCGCCAAGAAAGGCGCCAGCAAATTCAAACAGAATGGCGATGAGCATCGCTTGTTTGACGGTCACGGCTTTGGAACCCATGGTGGTGCTCATGACGTTGGCAAGATCGTTTGCACCAACGCCCCAAGTCATAAAGAAACAAAGAATAACCGCAAGAATCACAAATACAATTGATAAATCCATAAGTCAGATTACCGGGCAATGAGAATTTGTAGCCGACCACCCACGGTTTGGGCATGATCCGCCAAGTCACCAATCCATTGAACCAGTTTATAGAGAAAAATCACTTCGATGGCGGGTAAGTCCTTTTCCAGCTCAAAAATGCGATGCCTGATTTCGGCTAATTTGTCATCACTGTCATGTTCGATTTCATCCAGAGTGAGGATCATTTCTTCCACAATTTTGACTTCGCTGCCGCGAAATCCTGTCTCGAGCAATTCATCCAGTTCGTTGATGGCTTTACACGCTTGTTTCGCGGCATCCAGACAGCGGTGTAAAAAGGGCATAAATATCCCCGATAGAGCTTCAGGAATGATCATGCGTCGGCTTGTAATCAAACCTGCTATGTCTTCTGCTTTGTTAGCAATACGATCCTGCGCACTTAATAATTCCAGTAAATCAGTACGAGAGACAGGAAGAAATAGGCCAGTTGGTAAATGAAGACGTAAATCCCGCTTGATAATATCCGCTTCTTTTTCAATCGTGATGATTTTTTTTCTAAGATCGTCGGCCGTTTCCCAATCCTGCTTAAGGACGGCCTCAAAAAATGGATAGAGATGTTTGGCACAATGGTACGCTTTACGCATATGTTGCTCAATAGGCCTAATTGGCGATGGCCCGAACATGTTAAATATGCGACTCATGATGATGTATCTCCGCAAAGATTAGTGCAGATTATAGCCAACATTTAGAGAAAAAAGAATCAAATTTTTTCTGGTAAATCATTCACAGACATCAGTTGTGCCAGACGGCTTAAGCTTAACAGGCTTGTTTGATGGTTTTCTTCAGTATGGGCGCTGCAGGCATCGGCCAGAACCATCATCGTATAACCACGGTCATGACCTTCTCTAATCATGGATTGAACGGCCATATCGGTGGAAAATCCGCTGACAAATACGGTGTTAATGTCCTGCGTGCGAAGAATCAAATCAAGTTCTGTCCCATAAAATGGGCTGATGCGATGCTTGGTAATGATTAAATCATTTGGTTGAACATGCAAGCTGTCAAGAAAATTTGTCCCCCATGTGCCAAGTTTTAAAGCCTCTTTTTGTGGAAGCTGGCCAAAGATGGGGGAATGTTTCAGACATTCAAGATAATGCTCGCTAAAACCAACACGGACAAAAATAAGTAACCAGTTATTTTGTCTGGCATGGGCGATGGCTTGATTCGCTCTTTCTATCACGTGATTTTTGGCTAAGAGTTCATAACCCTTGGCAAGTTTGCCATCAGGATGAGTCAGGTCATTGATGAAATCGATTACAACAAGTGCATTATTATTCATATTGTTATCCAAAACATGATTAGGGTCTGTTTGCATTAGATATATCTCGGTTACGCAAAGCATAAGAAATTAAGATGCCTATTGCCCCACCGAGAGCAATGTCTGTGAGCCTTGCATGGCCAATTTCCTGATAATTGCTTCCAGCATATAACACTACAAAAAAACATCGGGTTGCAAAAGAATATAGATAAGAATGAAATAAACGCAAGCTTAATAAGATGCAAACGATGTAAACATACTCAAGCCAAGGCAAAGGAGGCATTATCTTCGTCATGAGCAATCCTAGACCGACACCGAAAGCAACGCCGACCAATCGTTGTTGATATTTCGTTTTGGCCTTAGAAAAGTCCAGACTTAAGACAGAAAAACAAGACCAAATTAGCCATTCACCTTCCTCAAGGTGCAAACTGGCTAGTATGGTGATGGTGATGAAGAGGGCCGTGGCGTATTTAATATAATAGCGAAGGTATTTTTTATGAATCGTAAATGCAGGACGTTCCCACGTCATTGATTTTTTTGAATACAAGGCAATAAAACATCCCAGCAACGTCAATAAAAAGATAAGCACGTATTCTGGCCAAAGCAGTTCAGTCGTTTGATGGATGTGAAAGCCGCCGTACACGACGCCGATAATCCACCAACTCGTCATCGTTTTTAACGATTTATCCTCTTTTTCATAAATGGAAAATAAAGTGGTGGGACCTGCTAAAAAAAGAAAAAGGAGAAACCAATGATTGATTAATGCGCATGCAATGAGGCTACAAAGCATAAGCACCATCGAAAAAGCATAGGTGATTGGTTTGCTGGTGTGGGCAATACCAAAAGGGATAATGGCACAAACGGCATAAAACGACGCTAATAAATAATGGTGATTATGAAGTAAAATACTGGCTATCACGCCAGGCAGAAGTGCCAGCATAATTTGCAGCGTTGGCTCTTTATTGATTGCGAGATTTTCCATAGGTATAACGGATAGAAGTAAAGAACTCGTTAATAGAAAATGCATTATAAATGCTATCCGCGTGTGGAGAAAACTTTATTCAATCGTGTTTTCACGTCTGGTGGATTAATACAGACTTGACAGGGAAGTAGACTGAGAAAACAATACAGCAAAAAATGAGGATTTGTCATGCGTATCATCGATATAAAAGGGCGAGAAATTCTGGATTCACGCGGTAATCCGACGGTTGAAGCCGATGTGATTCTGGACAGTGGCATCCAGGGACGGGCAAGTGTCCCTTCTGGGGCTTCCACAGGCAGCAGGGAAGCGTGTGAACTGCGTGATCATGATATGCATCGTTATGCTGGCAAAGGGGTTCGCCAGGCTGTGCAACATATAAACCATGAAATCAAGGCAGCCTTGCATCAGTATTCGGTGGTTGAGCAAGAACGCATTGATGCGCGTTTATGCGAGTTGGATGGTACTGAAAATAAATCTCGTCTAGGAGCTAACGCGATTCTCGCAGTTTCCTTGGCCTGTGCCAGAGCTTATGCCCAAGCCAGTGAGATGCCGTTATTTGCCGCATTGAACCGTGATGAAGTCATGAGGATGCCTGTCCCTATGATGAATGTTTTAAATGGTGGTGCGCATGCCGATAATAATGTTGATATTCAAGAGTTTATGATAATGCCTGTTGGTGCATCGGATTTTGCAGCGGCGTTGCAAATGGGTGCTGAAACGTTTCATGTGCTTAAATCCGTACTTAAAAAGCAAGGATTAAGCACCGCCGTTGGTGACGAAGGTGGTTTTGCACCCAATTTGAAATCCAATCGTCAGGCACTTGATATATTGGCGGAAGCGGTGCAGTTGGCTGGTTTTCATCTGGGTCGAGAGATTGTTTTTGCATTGGATGTTGCGGCCTCTGAACTGTTTTCTGAGGGGCACTACCATTTAGTGTCGGAAGGAAAAACATTTTGTCA
Source organism: Legionella nagasakiensis (assembly GCF_900639915.1). Lineage (GTDB taxonomy): Bacteria > Pseudomonadota > Gammaproteobacteria > Legionellales > Legionellaceae > Legionella_A > Legionella_A nagasakiensis. The sequence continues at coordinate 14,544 of NZ_CAAAID010000004.1, read as the reverse complement.
TGAAGCACTGATTGATTACTATGCTGAATTGGTCAAGCATTTCCCTATTGTCAGCATAGAAGATGGTTTGGATGAAAGCGACTGGCGAGGGTGGCAGGCATTGACTGCCAAGTTAGGTGGACAAATTCAATTGGTTGGCGATGATTTGTTTGTTACCAATCCTCATTGTTTAAAACAAGGAATTGCTGAAAAAACGGCAAATGCCATCCTGATTAAACTCAATCAAGTTGGTACATTAAGTGAGACAAGAGAGACGATGCGCCTCGCTGATGAGCATGGTTATCGTTGTGTAATATCACATCGTTCGGGTGAGACGGAGGATACGTTTATTGCTGATCTGGCCGTGGCAAGTGGGTGTGGCCAAATCAAAACGGGATCGCTTTGTCGTATGGATCGGGTCGCCAAGTACAATCAATTGCTACGGATCTATGAACAAACCTCCTTGCCTTATGCCGGTACTACAATTTTAGGACTTGGCAGTATTCAGTAGGTAATCGTGCTATGCTATTAGTCAAGTCCTCTTGTGAGTTTTGTCATGCGAATAATTATTGCTTGTTTGATATTAGCACTGATTGGTTTGCAATATAAACTATGGCTTGGTGATGGCAGCCTATCACAATGGATTTATCTTGAAAAAAAACTCGATGTCCAGAAAGCTGAAAATAAGAAATTAGCTATGCGTAATCGTATTATGGAAGCAGATATTCTGGAATTAAAAACCGGGGAACAGGCACTGGAAGAACAGGCACGTTTTGAGCTTGGTATGATAAAAGACGGCGAGGTTTATTACCATTTTGTTGAATAACAGGACTTACGAAGCCTTATAAAACGCTTAGAACTTGTCTTCAGAGTCGCTAGGCTGAGGCTAAAGACTTGATTTTAGAGCACCGTAGCTCAGCATACATAGTAGTATGTGAGCAATGGGGCGCAGAAAATCGAGGCTTTTAGCCCTGCGTAGTTAGACTATGAAGACAGGTTCTTAAACTGGAATAAGTGTTATATCTGGAAGCGCTGGCTTAGAATTCCATAAGCTGATGACGTATCCTCCTCCACCCGAACCAGTCGGTTTGACTGCAATTGCACCTGCTTCACGCATATTCTCCATATGATGTTTTAAACTTTCGCTGACAAGCCCCCATTGCTGGAAGCAATTTGCGGCAAGATTGATTGCATCCGCAAGCGTGTCTTGCGATTCAGATTGTGGACATTCTAATGCCTTACGCGCCAGATAAACGCTTTCTGACATTTCGCGATCAATTTGCTCCGCATGTATGGGGTTTTTTTCCCATAAATTTTTTACTTGATTAATGCAGTGGGAAGTAATGCCAATTTGGCCACAAGAAGATAAATACCATAGAGGTTTCCATCGTTGCTCTATCGTTGAGTAATTGCCTTGCCGAAAGTATATTCCAGTACTGGATGCGACACCGGCGATGTCTAATCCACTACTTTGTCCGTGAAACATGTTTTCTAATTCTTTGGCGAAATGATGAGTATCCCAATGAGCCAGCATGTTTTGCGCAGAAAACCATCGTGCTACTGCTACACAAAGAGCTGCGGAGGCTCCCATGCCAACCCCAATCGGGATATTGCTGGATAAATGAAAATGACCACTGAGGCTATTAAGTGATTTTCCCAGAATTTGCATTCCTTGTTCGAGCACGCTCCAAAAAAGTAAATGCATATCTGCACCACTTTCACCTTCGTAATCAGCATTTAATTCCGATGTCGACTGATGATAACTCAGTGTGAGTTTTTTTTCAGGAATGGGGAATACCAAAGCGGCATGACCGCGAATAGCCGAGTGCTCTCCTGCAAGAATCCACTTGCCAGTCGTTGTTGTCTGAAAGTCAGATGACATCATAATTGCCTATCAGATGGTCTTTTTTAAATTGGTTTGCTAGGTCTATTTGCTCTGGGCGATATAGTAAATGAATATTTGGTCCAGCATCCATGGTGACAATAGGGCCATCGCCTTCGCGCTGCCATAATTCCTGAAGCCTTTTTAAGGCTTCATGCGTTTGTTCTGTCATATAGGAAAATGGTGCTGTACAAGTAGCAAACATTTGATGAATATCGTGAAATTCACGCCAGCAAATTTGATAAGCACTTTTCCAGTCTTTTGATTCCATGGCGTTCAGTAGGATTTTTAAATTATTTTCCGCACGTTCACTGCGTGTTGAATATAATTTACTGGTGCGAATACGTTGATGTGCCTCGCTGGAAGACACTTTTTTTTCCTCATGACTGATGACGATCACTTGGTGGATTAATTCTTGATATGGTAAATCGATGGCTTTAACCGTTTCATTTTGCCATAAAGCCCATGGGCTAAAAAAGGAACGACAGGAGGAACCTGAGCCTTCACGGCTTAATTGCGCTTGTGTTTCAACAGAAGGACGTTCTTTTTCTGTGAGTTCACTTAGGGCTAAGACAGCACATTTGGTCAGCGCGGCAAAACTTGAAGCAGAGCTTGCCAGCCCGCTGCTATGTGGAAAGTTATTGCTGGAACGTACAATAAATGCACCGCCATATCTAAAATAAGCTTTTAAACGTGCCAAATGTTGCAGGAAACGATCTTGGGCCGCAGAAGACAGAATGAAATGCATCGCTCCCGGAATATTTAAGGGTTCCCAAAAATCTTTTTTGCCCGCTTGAGTTTCCAATACGACACTGCTAAGCAATTTATTTAATGTGTAGGATAAAGAAGAATTAATGGGCACATTTTGTTTATCTTCTTTTTTACCCATGTATTTTATGAGGGCAATATTTGATGGCGCTTGAGCGAACCATTGCATTTAATAGTCTCCTTATCGCATTTTAGTGTCCAGGGACATCATTCCATAAAATTTTGTGAAGTTGTAATTGAAATCGCACTTTTAGACGATCTTTGACTATCCAATTGGCAAGCATGGTAGGGTTTAACTGCCCCCAACTGGGTGAAAAAAGAATTTGTGTATGATCGGTCAATTGGTGTTCATTCATCATGGTGCATGCCCACTGATAATCTGCATGGCTGCATAGTACGAATTTAATTTGATCCGTTTTTTTAAGATAAGCGAGATTCGATAATTTATTTTTTGTGCATTCGCCAGAGTCTGGTGTTTTCAGATCCATCACGATCATGACTCGTTTATCCACCATGGATATATCATGTGCTCCACTGGTTTCTAAAGAAACGGTGTAACCGGAATCACACAGACGCTGAAGTAGAGTAATGCAGTCGGGTTGTGCCAGCGGCTCGCCACCGGTTACACAAACGTATTGACAATTAAAAGACATAACACGGGAAAGGACCTCTTCAATGTTGATTAATTCCCCACCCTTGAATGCATAAGTTGTATCACAATATTGACAACGCAAGGGACAACCGGTGAGTCTAACAAAGACGGTGGGCAAACCAAGGGTAGTAGATTCGCCTTGTAAGGAATGAAATATTTCAGTAATACGTAATTGATTGGATAATCGCTTCATCAAAGTAATGTCTCTGCTACTTATTAATTCGCATACAAGTTGTGCTGCACGAATCATGTTCGCCTTGGCATAAAAAAACGCACATCGTGGGCATGTCAGTTCTAACAGAATAAAACCATATTAGAAGCTCCATTCATTACATGGCATTGGCAGCCATATTAATGAATGGAGGACACGCTCTAATATCTATCTTCTAAAGACTGCAATTTAGCCGTTGCTAATTGCGCGGTACTTGTATCAGGATAGTTTTTAACAACTTGTTGTAGGCGTTGTCTCGCCTCATTATTTTTTCCAGATGCAGCCAGAGCATAGCCAATTTTTAATAAACTTGCTGCTGATTTGCTGGAGGATGGGAATTGTTGCAAGACCGCTTCAAAGTGTTCAATGGCTTGAGGATAATTTTTCTTGAGCATATAGAGCTCACCTAGCCAGTATTGCGCATTTGCAGTATATCCACTTTGAGGATATTGTTGAGCATAGGTTTGCATAGCGGTCATTGCTTCATCATATTTTTTATTTTTTACTAATTCATAGGCAGCAAGGTAACTGATTTGTTCATCAGCCGGATTCGTATGTATCGTCTTGTTAGTCATGGATGCCCGGGGCTTGCTCAGGGTTGGTGTCGAAGTGATTGCTTCGGGTTTTTGCTTAAGCGCAGGTTTATCAATTATCACGTCATTTTTTGCCGTTTGTGCGGCACCATTATGTAAACGTGCATCCAAATCTTTATAAAAGGCTAACTGCTGTTCTTGCAGCAGTTTCAGATCATGGGCTTGAACTTCCAGCTGGCCCCGTAATTCCTGAACTTCCTGCTGCAAATTCTGTAGTTTATCCAATAGGATGGCATTATCATGATTGCTAGCGGCCTCTGGCTCATAAGCGAGGGCAGGTTCTTCTTCGGGCTCTGAGAAATCTGCTTGCGGCTTTGCTAAAGGTTGTTCCATCACCTCTTGCTCTTCTTCAAGAAGCGTAAAATTCTCACTATCATCTACAATGGGTACTTCGGAAAATGCACTGAAAGGCAGCATGCAAAAAAAGCATGCTGCAAGAATGAGTCGATAGAATTTTATCATCGGGTAGCCTCATAAATTAATTCAACACGTCGGTTTTGGCGGTGGGATGCTTCATCATGACCGTAATTGGCTGGGCGCTCTTTACCGTAACTGACTACACGGATTTGTTGTCGGCTAACACCTGCCATACGCATTAATTCAGCCACTGTATTGGCTCGTCGCTCGCCTAAGGCAACGTTGTACTCACGACTTCCGCGTTCATCCGTGTGGCCCGCAATCAGTATTCGTGCTCCTGGATGAGATTTGAGGTATTCTGCCTGGGCATTGACAGAAGGCACATACTTGGATGCTAAGGTGCTATTATCGTATGCAAATAAGTAAATCTGATTGTGTGGAGCTTGAGTGGTATAAGACTCTCCTGCGTCTTGGCCTGCGAAACGACTGCTTAATTGACCTAAACCTTGGGCTGACAATCCTCCTTCCTCAGCCATGCCTTCGGCACTTCCTGGTGTTTTGGAGCAAGACGCAAGCAAGAGAATGCTGGCAGCCATAAGCCCTGATTTTAATATGGATTTAGTGCTCATTTTATTAATCTCCTTGAAATTACTGATGGTCGATTTATTTTATTCTTTGGGCCAATGTTGATGGTGGCACATTGTACAATTGTTTATGATTCTTCGCCATTGTCTTTAAAGATTGTGTATGTTGTTTTACATGAGCAATGACGAAATCAGTCATCAATGCAGTAAATTCTTTTGCTGCAATGTTTGCTGCCAGGACCCCGCCATAAGGTGTGTTTTCAGGACATTGGACTTCTCGCCTGATAATGGTTGAGGCAATGACGTGATTATCGGCAACATAAGTTAAAACAACTTTGGCAACGAATTGTATTTTACTGGGATTAACCAAAAAGTTCTGATGCAATTCGATAAGCTGGGTGTCTAGGCGGTAATCTGCCTTATCACCATAGGGGGTTGATGCGACGGCAGAAAAGTAATTGCTGTATTGCAAACTTTGCAACATCAGTGGGAAAAGCATGCTTGCTGGTGCACCTACCCAAGCGCTATGAGCATATGGGTTTAGCTCAAATGGTTTTATCATATAAAGCATTTGTTCCGTCTGATAACCTGCCACGGCTTCTGGTTGGGTGAGCAATATGGATGAGGCCGCATGTCCTTTAGCGGTTTTGCAACTGAAGGCTTCCAGTTTGTATTGATTATTAACTGGTGTTTTAACCGCACACGCCGTAACCAGGCCCAATAAGCACACAAAGAATGTGCAGTGTAGAATGGATCGTTTATTCACCGTTATTCTCCCGGTCCTGGTTTAGGGGGGGTGCTGCCACGAATAACAACGGCTGGGTTTTGCCGCATTTGTGCACTGACGTTTTCGAGATTGGCGGCAATTAAGTCCAGGCGGCGTAATAATATGATGGCTGGGGGAATTGTTTGTTGCGATATTTTATCAATGCTTTCCTTGCCTGCTTTCATCGTAATACTAAACTGTTTGCCTGCTTTAGACATATCTTCGGTCATCGCACTGAATTTGCGGATTCCTGCCTTAAGTTCATTGAGAATTTTAGGCAGCTCTTGCAGGCTTTTATCAATATGTTCATCATTTTTAGCGATGGAATAGGAAATTTTTTGCAAGTTATTTAATGATTCTTTTAAGTTTTCTGAGTTTTCTTTAGTTAAAATACGCTTAAATCCACGACTGATATCGTTGATGTTTTTTTCCAGGCGGTTAAAAAATGATGGTTTAGACGGTATGACGGGATAAGGTTCCCCGGGTGTTTTTTGCAAGGGAACAAACGTCGAAGAACTTGGAGATAGTCCTAGATAAGTCGTTCCGGTAATTCCCTGGGTAATTAACGTTGCGTAAGTGCTTGTTGTAATAGGAGTGCCTTCTTCGATTTTTAGCGATATTTTAACACGCTGCGGGTCAAATTTACTTAATTCAATGTTGCTTACTTGTCCGACTTTGACGCCATTGTATTTGACCAGCGATTCTTCGGATAAACCTGCTACGGATTCATTCATGTATACGGTATATGTATTGTATTTTTTTCTCTCGAATCCAATGGATAGCCATAAGCCTGCAATAATGAGGCCGGCTGTTAGAATCAAGACAGTTAAGCCGACTGCAGTATAATTAATTTTTGATTCCAAGCACGATACTCCCTATTAGTGGCTACCATTTTAAAATTTACTGAAGTAATCAGCAATTAATGGATGATTATTTTGCATTAATTTATCCATGGGTTCCACGCTAATTATCTTTCCTTTACCCACAAAAGCGACCCGATCGGTTGTGCGCTGCAGAGATTCAATGTCATGACTTACAATAACGATGGTTAGGTTCAGTGTGTTTCTTAAAAAAAGAATTAATTCATCGAATTGTTTGGCGCTTAATGGATCAAGTCCTGAAGTCGGTTCATCAAGAAATAATAATTCAGGATCCATGGCAATGGCACGTGCTGCAGCAGCTCGTCGTTGCATCCCGCCACTTAGTTCTGAAGGGAATTTTCCTCCTGCTTCTTTGGGTAAACCAACAAGCGTCAGCTTTAGCATGGCCAATTCATGCATGAACTGTTTATCAAGCGATGCCAGCTCGTGCATGGGGAACATGATATTTTCAAGAACCGTCATTGCTGAAAAAAGAGCGCTGTGTTGAAACAACATGCCCCAGCGTTGGCGCAGTGTGTTTGCTTCGTGTTCACTGAGCTGTTGAATATTTTTTCCAAATACTTCGATGGTTCCTGCGGTTGGTTTTAGAAGCATTAGGATGCTGCGTAAAATAGTGGTTTTTCCACTGCCACTGCCACCAATAATGGCAAGAATTTCTCCTTTTTTTACGGTGAGGTTCACATTTGAATGAACCCATTGGCCCCCTAAATAATTTTTTAATCCTTTAATTTCAATAATTGGCTCGTTCATGTTAAACGTCCAGCCAACTGTAAATGACGGAATACACCGCATCAGCAACAATGATTAAAAATAATGCTTGTACCACACTTTTTGTCGTTTTTTCTCCCAAACTGTCGGCGTTTAATTCCACACGAAATCCTTGAAAGCATCCAACCAGCGCGATCAGAATGGCAAAAGCAGGTGCTTTATATAACCCTAGCATCATTTGTTTTAGACCAACAGAATCTTGCAAGCGGGATAAAAAGTCCATATAACCCACATGTAACATAAATTTGGACATGATCATAGCGCCCAACGTGCTGAAAAAGTCAGACCAAAAGATGAGCAAAGGAAATATTAATAATAATCCAATGACCTTGGGAACAACTAATAATTCGGTGGGAGAAAGTCCCATGGTATACAGGGCGTCGACTTCTTCGTTAATTTTCATACTGCCAATTTGGGCTGTAAACGATGAACTTGTTCGACCGGCGACAATAATGGCGGTAATCAGTGGAGCAAATTCACGAAAGATTGCCATGCCTGATAAATAAGCAATAAAAATATTGGCGCCGTAAGTTTCCAGCTGTAAGCCCATCTGATAGGCGAGAACAACGCCAATTAAAAATGAAAGTAAACCGATGATTGGCAGGGCGGTGACGCCGGTGGCATGAATGGTGGCAATAATGCTTGGAAAATGAAACCGTCGCAGGTGACGAAATGCAGTAATAATTTTTTCACTAAGGTCACCTACTAAAACGATTAAGCCATTGGCCTGATTTAATTTGTGAACCGTTTCTTCCCCGATGTGGTATAAGATATTTTTTTGTTTGGGTGAAGGGGGTGTATAACGCAGGTTTTCGCTTTTTTCTTCGACCAGAGACAGTAACTCTTGCTGCTGTTTGCTGAAATTATTTAACGTGATGGAGTTGTCTTGTTTTTTTAATTTTTCAATGCAATGCCATAGTGTAAGAGCTCCCGCACTGTCAAATTTTTCCAGTGCTTTGCCGTCGATGGTCATTTTTGTTGAAGAAGGAATGGTATCTTGTTCGAATTGCTTGAATAGATTTCCAAGATTGAGGATCGACCAGTCGCCTTCGCAATGATAAATCTTATTTTCCTTGTCAAAAACAAAACGGGCGTTCGACTGAGTTTTGGTCATGATTGCTATTGTATTGAAAAATAGCCTAGGATAATACGAAATCCTGTCTTACGGCAAAAATACGTGCGTACCTTCAATCGATTTCGGGTTTATTTATGGAATATTGATCCTGGTTATTTTAATTTAAAACAAGCTCTAAAGACGGTATTGGCTATTGTTATTTCCGTTTGGATCGTGCGTGATGAAGGGATGTTGACGTCCATGCTGGCGGGTATTGCCGGCGGGATTGCAGTACAAGGTGTTGTGGCTGAGACATGGATTCTAAAACTTTTTCATGTCGTTATTTTTGATTTAATCTATTTTACGGTATTTGCTATTGGTTTAATGGTTCGTGATTCAACGGGTTGGACGGCTTTAACACTCGTTGTGCTGGGATTTTTAGCGAATTATATACGACGTTTCGGTCTAGAAAACAGCATGGCTCCTATGATGGGTTGGACATTATGTTTTCTGGCGACTATTTTGCCTTTCTCATCTGCCAGTGAGGCATGGACCCACCTTTATGGTTTATTTGTTGGTTTTGGGGTTTCTGCCATTATTATTTTATTTATTTTCCCGGAAAATTACCCGCGTTTGTTTGTTAAAAACTCAAATCGGTTTTTCCAGACGTTGAGTTCCGGAATGGCGGATGTAAGACGATGCCTTCTGCTTTCTGGCAGAAAAATGCTCTATTTTACCGATTTACCGAGCACATCAATAAAAAAGACTTTGATGCAATTGGTTAATACCAATCAAGCTATCCAATTTCGCAGTAAGATAACCAGCGAAGAAAAACAATTAAGCCATATTGTGTTGCACCAATATGCTTTAATGCATGCGTATATACTCCTGATGGATGCTTATCATGCTTTGGAGGTACAACAGCACAAGATGTCACGTCCATCGCAGCTCGCAGTGAGTATGGCATGCAAACAATTCGTTAAATTATTATCAAGGATTCAAGTGCATGCGGATTTTACTGTTTCCGTAGATTCATCGTTCTATGGATTTCCAGAGTTGGCAAAGAAATTAGGGCGTGTACCCTCTGTCGACCCATCTATTATTATGTTGCTGCTGAATATTAAATTAAGCTTTGAATTAATGAGTCAGCACATTAGTAAATTAGCTCAGAATGCAGATGAAACTTAGAAATACGACTAAAATGGCTATTCAGGCGGCAATTGCTATCGCTATTGCTGAATTGATTAGTGAGTATTTCGCTTTTGAACGGGGTTATTGGATTACGCTAACCGCCATGGCGTTGACTGCGCAAACCTGGGGGGAAAGTGTCAAGCGCTCAATTGAGCGGGTCGGTATGACAATCTTAGGCGGTTGCGTGGGAACGGCGTTATATTTTTTGCTGCCAGCTGATAGAACCATCATCTTGTTTTTTCTCATTACTTTTGTTTTTTTTACCATCTATTTGATAAAAATCCAGCATCTGGCCGCCATGTTTTTTCTGACTTGTTTTGTTGTTTTTCTGTTTGCCTTGATTGGAAATTGGAATTTGATGTTGTTAAGAGCACGCATTGTGGATACTGCTTTGGGGGCAGGCCTTGCGCTAGTCGTTGGATGCTTTTTATTCCCCATAAGGACAAACATTACTGACTTGTTTATCGGTTATTTACAAAAAATGAATGCCTTGTTAACTACGGTGATTAAAACAAGACAAGTTAGAACGTTTGTTTCTAGTCATGTTTTATCGATGGATTTTCAAGACATTAAAAAAAATGCGTTATTAATTCGGTATGAGTTATTATTTCATCGTCTCTCTGGTCGAGATTTTTTGACGGTTCTGAATGGCATTGGCCGTTGCTCACACTATATGAGTAATCTAATTGAATCTTATCAATGGTTTTTGCCTCATTTGTGTGAAGAAGATTTAAGTTTAATTGAAGAGGCGGCCAACACAACCAAACATAATATCAATGTACTTATCTTACAGCTGCAAAAAGATGGCGCAGGTACGATGCTGCCGGCTGCCAATGTGTCTTCATTATTAGAAAAGGCAATAGCTGATTATCCTGAACGATTCGCATCATTAGAGAGCGATGCGCTTGGATTCTATAGCCTAATGTATTTTTTTACGCAATTAAATCATAGTCTGAATGAAGTGTTTTCTGTGTTTATCAGAAAGTATCAATAAGTGAGTGATGTAAGTGGTTGATTGTCTTATGATGTGGTAAAATTCAAACCATTTTTAGCAGAAATAACAATTGTGATGGCAGACGATTACAGTCAATTTGAAAAACGAAAACAGGATCACATTGAGCTTGCACTTATGCAAGATAATCAAAGCCATGAGTTGAATAGGCTTGATCGCGTCGTTTTAATGCACGAAGCATTACCAGATATTGATTTTCAAGACATCGATATTACTGGTATTCGCTTTGGTGCTTCGGTAACTAAGCCATTTATCGTTGCATCCATGACAGCTGGGCATCGTGATGCGGTCAATATTAATCGCCATCTTATTGAAGCATGTGCTCATAATGGATGGGCCATGGGGGTCGGTTCGCAACGACGCGAACTGACTGACCGACATGCTGCTTTTGAATGGAAGCCTCTGCGGCGCGATTTCCCTCAGGTCAGTTTATTCAGTAATTTGGGTATTGCGCAGTTAATCTCCACCCCTCTTCCGCAGATTCAACGTCTGACGGATGCGATAGAAGCCCATGCATTAATCATCCATTGTAATCCTTTGCAGGAATGCATTCAGCCAGAAGGCACTCCTACCTTTAAAGGATGTTGGTATGCGTTAGAAAGGTTAGTCCAACAGTTGCCTTTACCGGTCATTGTGAAGGAAACAGGATGTGGATTCTCAAAGTCAACATTAGTGCGCCTAAATAACATTGGGATTGCGGCCGTTGATGTGAGTGGTTTAGGCGGCACGCATTGGGGGCGTATTGAAGGACATCGTGCGATTCATGAACCCATCCGCCAAAAAGCATCAAAAGCGTTTCGTGACTGGGGTATTAATACCGTAAACAGTGTTTGCGATGCGATTTCTTTGCATGCCAGTTTTGAGGTTTGGGGTTCTGGTGGGGTTCGGCATGGTCTGGATGCGGCAAAACTATTTGCACTGGGAGCAACGACGGTTGGTTTTGCCAAACCGATGCTTGATGCTGCATTGCATTCAGCAGAACAAGTCATTCAAACGATGACCTCGATTGAATATGAATTAAAGGTTGCTATGTTTTGTACAGGCAGTCGTGTATTAAAAGATTTAAAGGAGAAGGCATGTCATTAAGAAAAAATGCCGGCCAATTATTCCAAGGGTTTTCCAAATTAGATCGTGAGGAACGTTTTCAGCGATTGATGGAACTAGGCGCCTTAACCATCGAGGACATTCATTTTTTACGCGAGGGAGGCATACAGGATACGAATCTTGCCGATAAATTAATTGAAAATGTCATTGGTTATTTTCAACTTCCTTTAGGGGTTGCCACTAATTTTTGCATTGATGGTCAAGATTACATCATTCCAATGGCAGTCGAAGAGACGTCGATTATTGCGGCTTTGTCAAAAACTGCGAAATGGATTAGACAAGCTGGTGAAATTAGCACTTGTGTGAAAGGTGATTGCATCCTTGGCCAAATTCAATTAGCAAATGTTCAAAATTTTGAGCGATTATCTTCTGTTTTTGCGGAAAACAAACAATTTTTGATTGAAAAAGCCAATGAAGATGTGGCAGCTAATATGGTTAAGCGTGGTGGCGGTGTTATTGATATCCAATTGCGTCGTCTTCCGCGTCCAGACGGTGGTGAGATGGCCGTTATTCATTTAACCATGAATAGTTGTAATGCCATGGGAGCAAACATTATTAATCAAGTCTTGGAGTATTTGAAAACGCCCATTGAACATTTGACGGGTGAACAGGTTTCCATGTGTATTCTTTCGAACTTAAATGATCAAAAACTCACGACCGCTACGGTGACCATTCGTGATGTGGACCCTTCTCTTGGTGGGCGCTTGCAAGAAGCTTCTCTTTTTGCAGAAATGGATCCTTATCGGGCCGCTACACATAATAAAGGGGTTATGAATGGGATGGATCCTGTGATCATTGCCACTGGCAATGATTGGCGTGCAGTAGAAGCAGGTGTGCATGCTTTCGCGGCTCGTTCGGGTCAATATCAGGCAATTACTCGCTGGCGTTATGATCATGACAATAAGTTATTGCGAGGTGAATTAACGGCTCCCATTATCGTTGGAACAGTTGGCGGGGTTACTTCATTGCATCCTACTGCCAAAATGTGCCTAAGAATGATGGGAATTGAGTCGGCTAATCAATTATCCCGTATCATTGCTGCTGTGGGACTTGTACAGAATTTAGGAGCACTGAAGGCGTTATGTACGGAAGGGATCATTCAAGGCCACATGAAGCTTCATCTTGATAATTTGTTACTTGTTGCTGGTGCGACGGATAAAGAAATGCCATTGTTGAAGGAGCGACTGCAACATTGGTTAATGTTAAATAAACGCGTGAGCTTAAACAATGCTTGCGCATTGTTGGCAGAGATTAGGCAGGTTCAGTCTGCGCTATGAAATGGTTTTTGCCCGCTAAAACGTTCTTGTTAGGTGAATATGTTGCTATCGTAGGTGGGCCTGCACTTGTGTTAACAACAACGCCTTGTTTTGAAGTGACGTTATTGGATAAAGTTGGATTAAATAATATTCATCCTGCTTCTCCTGCGGGTCGTTGGTGGAAAGAATCAAATATTGAACAAGGGCTCAGTTGGTTTGATCCTTATCAGAACCGTGGTGGCTTGGGCGCTTCGAGTGCACAATTTTTGGGAGCCTATTATGCAAGCTGTTATGTGCATAACAAAATGGGCACATTAATGGAGATGCACGAAGCTTATTCACAGGTATCTTGGGACAAGCAAGGGTTACGTCCCAGTGGCTATGATGTCTTGGCGCAATCGTTGCGTGGCTGTGTTTATATTCATCATCAACAGCGTCAATATCAGATTTATGACTGGCCTTTTGATGATCTTGCTTTCATCTTATTACATACAGGAAAAAAACTAATTACGCATCACCATTTGCAAACACAGTCTCTGCCAAACGAAATAAATGAATTATCAATCATTGTTGAACTGGGAAAGCAAGCGTTTGAATCGCGTGATAGTGCTTGTATGATTGACGCAGTCAATGCCTATCATAAACAATTGTTGAGCCTTAATCTTGTAACGAAAGAAAGCCAGCAATACCTCGATTGGCTTAAACAGCAAACAGAAATATTGGCGGCAAAAGGATGCGGTGCGATGGGGGCAGATGTTTTATTGTTGTTTGTTTCCCGGACGAAGCTCCAACCAGTTCTTAAGCAATTGTCTTTAATAGGTTGCGATCTCTTGGCAACCAGTGAACATTTATATACAAAAGGTGGATTATTTGAAAATAATCTGCCCAAAACACTTGAAATTTCAGCTTGATCGGGTATGATTTCAGCCTCTTTGGGGCCGTTAGCTCAGTTGGTAGAGCAGGAGGCTTTTAACCTCTGTGTCATAGGTTCGAATCCTATACGGCCCACCACGTTCAAAATGATTTGTTAACAAACTCACCTCCATAGTAGAATGTGGGTGGTCGGGACTAAATTTTAGTGTTTTTCCTGCTCTAGAGTATGCAAGTAGGGGCCGTTAGCTCAGTTGGTAGAGCAGGAGGCTTTTAACCTCTGTGTCATAGGTTCGAATCCTATACGGCCCACCATCCTGGTAGCTAGTAGCTGGAGACTAGTTACTAGAAGTAAAATGATTGTTTCCAGATGCTTTAGTAAGAACACCAACTAGTTTCTATTTCTGGAATCTAGTATCTAGAATGCGCTCGTAGCTCAGCTGGATAGAGTACTTGGCTTCGAACCAAGGTGTCGGGGGTTCGAGTCCCTCCGAGCGCGCCATACAGGGCTCATCCCCAAATCCGGGGGCACTAATCAAGAACACAAAACCTTAACCCTTAACCTATAATTTTCAAAATTTCTAAACCCATAGGCACGACGTTGAATGAGTTTCAT
>NZ_CAAAID010000003.1 GCF_900639915.1 Legionella nagasakiensis | reverse complement strand
AGTTACCCAGGCATAAAACAGTGCACGGGGTCTTAAAATAATTAGGGTGATTTCATCGTTTTTTTTCATCGTCCCTCTCCTATGGATTATCAATGTCCGTGGGATATTGCTTTTCTGATTCAGATTAGCATGTTTGTCCAAGAGATTCATGTATGTCCAATTATTTTTCTTAATAATTAATTAATAATTATAGTGTAAAATTTATATATAAACTAATCATTGAGCGAGGTGACATCATGTTGCGAACTGGAAGCCGAGCATTACTACCGCTAAGAAGATTTTCTAGTCCGAGATTACTGCACGCCTTAGATCTTTCAGTGAGTCGAGGATTTGCCTCAGTGCCACCATTTACAGGGCCTGTTATGGTCGGACCTAGCCCAAGAGTTGTTTCTAGCGAGAGGCATGAACCAAGGCGTGTGAGTCATAGAGTACTTATCGGTGGTATGGCGACGCATGCGAGTTTGTTAGCGCAAGCCAAAGAGAACCCTGGGATTTGTGAAATGACAACCGTTGTCAGTACTCCATCCTGGTTGTTAAGGGTTCACCCAGACTGGCACAAACAACTATGGGGACAGCCTATACGTTATCTTCCGCAGGTAAGCCAAGATATTGCAAAAATACTTTTCCCTGAATTTTCTGATCAACGTTTGATGACCTTTGGAATGATGGCCGCAATTGAGAAAGAACAAAGACGGCAATTACGTGAAAGAGGGTTTCATGTGATTGAAGATCCTGTTGGTCGCATTGAGGGAACTTCAAAAGGTGTGATTATTCACCGCAGCGGCATAACTGAACGAGTTGGTACTGATGGGAATTATGAGATCGTCCATACGGGGCGCGTGCCTATTGGGCCAGAAGGAATCCCAGTACAACATTTTGGCGATGCTTATTCAGTATCCAAAAAAGAATCAGACATTCCGCGAATTATCGTGGGCAGCGGATTGAATGCGTTCTGGGCGTGTCGTGATTTTGGTAATTTAGGACCCATTGTTCACCTGATTCCTCCGGGTGATAGGGTTTTGTCTGATCTAAAAGGGGTTTTACATGCAGCCGTTCAACTGGAAGAATCTCAAATAGATCCATTACCTGATAAAACTGTCCTCATTATTGGTAAAGATTTATTTAGTGGTAAAAAAATTGAAATGCGTGTGGAGGAATCGCAAGTCTACTCAGCCATGGGTTTTAGGTTAGCCCGCGAGTTGGTGACAGGGGACGCAAGTAGGTTGAGATTTGTTGATACAGCGCCTAGTCCGGATGCTATTAGAACATTTCATTCGCTTTCAACCCCGGGCGAATCAACTGTAAAGGCAATGGATTTGCGAGGTACGGTGGTGCCAAATGGTAATATGGCATTAAATTATTTCAGAATTCAAGCAGAGCTTGGTCATTTTGATCTTCGTGAACCAAATGCCGTTCTTTTAACAACGGTTTGGGAAAATGAAATTCTTAAAAAAGCGATGAAAATGGGTGTGAGGATTGAACCTGAATTTTTTGATGCTATTGAGAGTCGAGTAAAACATGGTTTCGAGAAATTCATTCCTTCCGAATCACAGGTTTGGCGGATTATAAGAAATGCTTATGAGAAGGGTGTACCTAATGGAGAACATCTGGGCGTTACTAAGCCTGTGGCAACAGATAGAGCGGGAAAACCAATCGCCTGGGAAGACTTTGAAAAAATGATTTTAGCACCAACAGAACGTGTTCTGGAAGAAGCCCATATTAAGGATAAGGCAGAAGAGCCTGGAGTGAGGCCAACGATGTGACCATTAATTTATGATGCTGCGTCATAGGTTAAAGAGCACATCATAGGCTTATCTACGAATTTTGCGGGTAAGCCTTTCTCCTGTACTATTTCCCATAAAGGGGATAAGCCAACTGATCTGTATAATATGTTCACAAGTATGATTTTTAGCAAAAGTAGAATCGGATAACAAAAAGGAGAAGGTTGGCGGGTTGATGTTGGGTTCAACCTGCCAATTATTGATGTTCGAACAAGACTGTTCGAATAAGACGATGATGCTTTTGTTAAGGTTTAGGTGTGGACGATGTAGTTGGTTCAGTAATTAACTCGTCGAGGGGCTCACGAGAACGCTTCATAGCCAGAGCTCGATGATGAACGTAAAAGACCGGTTCACCATGGTCGGTTTTACCAGTCACACAATCGATTTCCTTTGGTACTTCATATTCCACGAGTCTTCCAAAATATTTCTCTTTCATGTCTAAAAGAGTTTGTTTTTCTCTTTCGCTTAGTTTGGGTAACGATTCACGTGTGTATACGGGAACACTACCCATGAGATGAGGCTCCTGAACTTGCACGTTAGGTCCTATAAGACGTGTGCCTTCTGGCAAGCGGGTGATTTCCGTTGATATCTCTGCACGGGACATTGCTGCCCGTTGCGCCGCAAGATATTCTTCGCTATGGGGGTGAAAATTAGGTGTTTCGGAAAAAAAACGTAAACTAGATAGAGCTCGTGCCGCCGGCACTGTACTTCTGATGGCTGTTGGTCTTGCTTCTGCAAGCAAAGAACGGATGGCGGTTCGTGCTAACATAATTTATCCATAAAATTAAAGACGATTTACCCATACTAGTGAGTGGAGTAAAAATAGTCAAGTGGTTCTTGCAATCTATTATTGAAGGTCATTAAAAGGTCAAAACTTGTGGATAGACTTCAAAATCAAACCATTCTGTAAATAAATCAAAAGTTTATTCTTTTGATATAAAATGAGCATCTTCATGATGTTTTGTCCTGCACAGAGGCGCATGAATGCCTAATTATTTCTCTTAATAATTAATTAATAATTATAGTGTAAAATTTATGTTTAAATTAATTATTGAGCGAGGTAACTTCATGTTACGGATTGGGGCAAGTCGAACATCTCAGGTAACACAATTTTCTGGTTCGAAAGTACAAAATGCTTTGGGACTTGCAAAAGTTCGAAGATATTCTTCGATGCAATTTTCTGGGCCAGTCATCGTTGGTCGTAGTCACAGATCTATTGTTCTTATGGATATTCCTGAAGTAAGCTATGTAAGTCACAGAGTGATTATTGGTGGCTTGGCTTCACAAGCGAGTGTATTAGCGCAAGTCCAAAAGAGTCCAGAGCTTTGTGAAATGACAACGCTTGTCAGCGCTCCATCTTGGTTGTTAAGTATACACGACGATTGGGAGGGACAACCATGGGGGCAACCTATGCGTTATCTTCCGCAGGTAAGCCGAGATATTGCAGCAAAACTGTTTCCTAAATTTGATGATTATGAATTGCTGACGTTTGGCATGATGGCCGCAATTGAGAAAGAACAAAGACGGCAAATACGTGAACGAGGAATTCATTTGATTGAAGACTCTATTGCCCGCATTGAAGGAACTCCAAGTGGCGTGATCATTCACTGCAATGGTAGAACTGAAAGTGTTGGTGATGGGAATTATGAGATCGTGCATACAGGTCGTGTACCTATTGGGCTGGAAGGAATTCCAGTACAACATTTTGGCGATGCTTATTCAGTATCCAAAAAAGAATCAAACATTCCGCGCATTATAGTAGGAAGCGGATTGAATGCTTACTGGGCATGCCGTGATTTTGGTAATTTAGGACCCATTGTTCACCTGATTCCTCCGGGTGATAGACTTTTACCTGATCTTAAAGGTGTATTACATGCGGCGGTTCGTCTTGAAGACTCTAAAATAAGCGACCCTTTGCCTGATGGAACTGTGCTTGTTACTGGTAAAAACTTATTTAGTGGTAAAAAGATTGAAATGCGTGTAGAGATATCACAAATCTACTCAGCCATGGGATTCAAGTTAGATCGTGAATTGGTGACAGGAGAGCCGAGTAGATTGAGGTTTGTCGATACGGCGCCTAACCCGGATGCTATTAAAACATTTTTTTCAGCAGCAGGTGCATCAACAACAAAGGCCGTGGATTTGCGAGGTACGGTGGTGCCAAATGGTAATATGGCATTAAATTATTTCAGAATTCAAGCAGAGCTTGGTCATTTTGATCTTCGTGAACCAAATGCCGTTCTTTTAACAACGGTTTGGGAAAATGAAATTCTTAAAAAAGCGATGAAAATGGGTGTGAGGATTGAACCTGAATTTTTTGATGCTATTGAGAGTCGAGTAAAACATGGTTTCGAGAAATTCATTCCTTCCGAATCACAGGTTTGGCGGGTTATAAGAAATGCTTATGAGAAGGGTGTACCTAATGGAGAACATCTGGGCGTTACTAAGCCTGTGGCAACAGATAGAGCGGGAAAACCAATTGCCTGGGAAGACTTTAAAAAAATGATTTTAGCACCAACAGAACGTGTTCTGGAAGAGGCCCATATTAAGGATAAGGCAGAAGAGCCTGGAGTGAGGCCAACGATGTGATTGATTAATTTCTGAATTTATCCATATTACTGTGCCACAGGGTTTAATGAGCACATTAATGGGCTTATCTACAAATTCTGTGGATAAGCCTTTTTTCTAACACTTTTCTATAAAGCGATGATCCAACCAATTTGTATAATATTTTCACAATAAACTATACTTTATAGAAGGGAATAATATGTGAGGATGTTATGATGACTACAATATTTTTAGCAACGGTCATCGGTTGGTATCTAGTGATTATGAGTCTGCTATTGATTTTCAAACAGGAAATTATAAGGCCTGTGATGAGTGAAATTATGGCTCATCGTGCATTGCTGTTTATTTTGGCGGTTATTACTTTAATACTAGGACTGTTGTTAGTGGTTAGTCATAATGTATGGGTCGTGGGCTGGCCTGTTGTGGTGACTTTGCTGGCATGGCTCGTCCTGCTGAGTGGCTTGATCAGACTCTTTTTTCCGGAAGTTGCGACTAAAATGGGACATGCGTTTTTAGAGCACCCTGCAAGAATCACTGTTGTGGGAGTGGTTTTTTTAGTTATAGGAGTGTTTCTACTCTTTAGTGCGTATTATTGGTAATGCTGATCAGTGCTTTCTTGATTAAAAATCCCTCCTAACCTCCCTTTAAAAAAGGAGGAATATTTGAGTTTTGATTTACGAGCATTCGTTAAATGGAGAGGTTTTGCTTTGCTCCGAGACTATGAATGTCATAAAATTGTATTAGATTTCGCTTTATGGTGGCAGAAGCTATTGTATGAAACAAATGTCAAAGCCTTATAAGAAGCTCTATCGTTCGCGGCGGGAACGCATGCTGGCTGGCGTATGTGGTGGCTTGGCACAACATTTTGGCATTGATCCCACGTGGATGCGATTAATTTTTATCTTGTTTTTCTTTATTGGTGGTTCTGCTTTCTTGGCTTATATTATTTTGTGGATTTTAGTTCCTTTGGAGCCTGAAGATTGGCACTAATAGTCACAGAATTATAGTGAAGAGGCGTATACTCTTGAACCACAATTTTAAGGAGCAGTTCTTTGAAGCCATGAGCAACTTTGCCTGTCAAAAATTACGGCATCAAACATAGATTCCTTTTAATAAGGTAAATATCTTAATTGTTCATGATAGGAATCGTTAAAAGGAGTTTTCGAGATCATGCCACTTGCTTTATGATTGTATATGCTGAGTTTAATTTGTGGTGATGTAGTTGCTGGTTCATGAAAAGCAAGTGGTATTATTTTTCCCAGGCGTTCAAGCCGACTGAGTTGAGCGGCATGCTTGTCAAGCAACTCAGCATAACGCTGATTACTGAGCTTAAGCTCTTCCTTGACTCGCGCAAGTTCACGTTCTGCTTCACAAATTCTGTCTGCAACCAAATGAAAGCTAGCGGTGCTATCGGCAAGAAAAGTTTCCAGGCGATTTAAAAATTCACGACGTTGTGCTTCATCTTCAATGACTGTATTGGATAAAACTTGTATGGTACTTTGCAGGGTAAGATTGATTTTTCGCAGTTTTTCAATTTCCAGTAAAGATGCAGTTTGTAACTGTGCTAATTCATTAATTTTTTCTTGTAATGCTTCTTTCGTTTGTTGATATTCTTCATGGAGTCGAGATAGTTTATGTTCAGTTATATGAAGAGCTTGTTGGGTGGTGGATAATTTCCTAACTTCTTGGCCAAGAACTGTGATTTCTTCATTCAAGGTTTGGATGCTTATTTTGAATTGTGTGTTTTCTTCTTGAAAGTGCTCAATTTCTTGCGTCAGTTGCATGCGAATTTTATTTAATGCTTGGATGATTGTATCGAAGAGATCCACTAAGGCATATACCCCATTTTTCAAGTTTTCCTTTGCTTGTTTATGCTCGCTGTAATGATCGTCTAGTAATAAACTGGCCCCTAAATATCCAATACCACCAAGGCTGCCAATGATGGTAAGAATCATTAACTGTGCGAAAACTCCAAGAGCAATGAGTGCACCAAATACGCCGATACCTATAACAATTTTTTGCCAAGTTGGTATTTTCCCCCAAACATTCGCAGCCTTAGTTATCAAGCTTGTATCATCTTGCAGAGAGGCAATGATGGCATTAAGATAGCGTTTTATATCCGAAATCTGTTGTTGAGTGATATGAAGCTGACTTAAGCTTTCTTGGCTTGTTTTCGGTACAGTCAAGAGTGGCCTTTTGGGGGGAGATAACTTTAATTGTTTAGATCTTGCGGTTGGTTTTCCATAACTCATTTGACTATTCCTTTATAATAAAGAACAATTCACTGGTGTGTTTCCTAGGGCCAGTGAATGATATGCCATTTTATCGTAAATGTTTTGGTTTGACTATTATTAGGGGTCCTTTGGTAGTAGGGAAAAATCATACTTTGACCATATAATGTAATACTGGTGTCATTCCCGCGCAGTCGGGAATTTGCCTTCTAAGATGGTGCAGTGTTCTGTAGAAATGGATTCCTGCCTGCGCAGGAATGACAATAATAAGATCAAATGTGTTGATTATAATAGTCTATTATCTGCTCTAAAGGGTATGATCTTGCCCTTCCTTGGTCTGGGTAAACGTTTAATGTCTTATTTTTAGTTCGTTTCCTGTAATGTGCCACGTCTGATTTGGTCACGTTCGATGGCTTCAAATAATGCCTGAAAATTTCCTTCACCAAATCCTTGATTGCCACGGCGTTGAATAATCTCGAAAAATACTGGGCCGAAAATATTTTCAGTAAAAATCTGCAATAATAATCCCAATTCAGGATTTTTCTCACCATCAATCAGAATTTTTTCTGCTTGCAGTTGATTAACAGGTTCTTGGTGCCAGGGAATCCGTTCAGCAATCATTTCATAATAGGTATCTGGCACATCAAGAAAAGAAACACCATTCTTCCTTAAAGTATGGACGGTTGCATAGATATTTTCAGTACTTAGTGCCACATGCTGAATCCCTTCACCATGATATTCATGGAGAAATTCTTCGATTTGAGAGAGATCATCTTTGGATTCATTTAAAGGAATTTTAATTTTTCCGCAAGGGCTTGCCAAAGCACGGCTGACCAAACCAGTCATTTGCCCGGTAATATTAAAAAAACGGATTTCCTGAAAATTGAAAATGGACTCATAAAAATGCGCCCATTTATCCATATTCCCACGATAAACATTATGCGTTAGATGATCAATCTCAGTTAAACCGGTGGTTTTTCTAGCACTCGTATTATCTGACGTTTGTGTCCATTGTCCAGAAAATGGTTGGTGTTTACGGTCAACAAAATAAATCACGCTGCCACCTATTGCTTCGATGGCGGGTAATTTGTGGTTAGCATGCTTGACATCTTTAAAAGGTGTGGCACCACGCTTAATGGCATGGGCAAAAGCAAGCTCTGCATCTTCTACCTGAAATCCCATCGCACAGGCTCCTGCCCCATGTATTTTGGCGTGTTGTTCGGCCTGACTGTTTTGAGATGCATTGAGGATGAACTGAATGTGACCTTGCTCGTATAAAGTAATATCTTCTTTAACATGGGTTTTAAGTGGATAAAATCCCAGTTCAGAAAATTGGCGGTGTAGAAATGTTTTATCAGGGCCTGAGAATTCGAGAAAGGCAAAACCATTCAGGCCACATGGATTTTCTTTTGAAGAATGATTCATTGTGTGCTCCTTCCTTGTAGTCATTGATTCTGTGCTATATTGGATTTTTAGGTTGTACCAAGAACAAGCCGTCACTAACAGCTAGTAAGCTGGTGTATACACGCTTATCGTGTTTAAGCAATTCATTTAATCTGCGAATTTCTCGAGTTTGATTTCCTGTTTCCTGCTCGTCGATGACTTTACCGCCCCAAAGAACATTATCGATGATAATGAGACCTTGCGGGCGAATTAATTGTAATGCCAACTCATAATAATTGACGTAATTGCTTTTATCAGCATCGATAAATATAAAATCAAAGGAATGGGAAAATCCTTCGTTTAATAATTGATGAAGGGTATTAAGGGCAGGCGCCAAACGTAATTCAATTTTATTATCTTGTTTTGCGCGTTGCCAGAAAGGATGGGCTTTGCTTGTCCATTCTTCATTAATGTCACAAGTGATTAAGTGGCCATCTTCTGGTAAGGCTAATGCCAATGCTAACGCGCTGTACCCTGTAAAAGTACCGATTTCTAATACTTTTTTAGCATTAATGAGACGAATAAGCAGCTGCATGAATTGGCCTTGCTCGGGCGATATTTGCATCATGGCAAGAGGCAATTTAGCAGTCTCTATCCGTAAGGCTTGCAATGCTGGGTGCTCATTGAGTGAAACATCCAGCATGTATTCGTACAAAGCAGGCGTCAAATTTAAATGTTTCATCCTATCCTCTTAGGCTAGTTTTTCCTGCGCAAGTGTGTCAGCAATTTCACTGACCGGACGATTTTCATTCTGGGAGCGAGTAAATATCTGCAACAGAGTGGTACCGATTCCGTCTATTTGTTCATTCACAAGTTCTTCGTGTGTATGTAAATACTTGCTGGCAGCAAAAATAAGCCCGCCGGCATTAATGACATAATCGGTGGCATAGAGTATGCCCCTATCATGTAATTTTTGTCCGTGGTAAGTATGGGCAAGTTGGTTATTGGCAGCACCAGCAATGATGGTGGTTTGCAATTGATTAATAGAAATATCATTAATGATTGCACCAAGTGCACAGGGAGAAAATACATCGCAGGGAACTTTATGAATGTTGTCGGTGGTGGTGGCTGTGGCACCGAATTCTTTTACCGCTTGTTGCACGCGTTTGGGATCAATATCAGCGACAGTAAGCTGCACGCCTAATTCATGAAGATGGCGAGCTAATAAGTAGCCTACATGCCCTAATCCCTGAATAGCAATATGTAATCCATTTAAATTCTCTTTTCCTAATTTGAACAGTACGGCTGCTTGTATTCCGCGTAATATTCCTTTGGCAGTATAAGGAGAAGGATCACCATTGTGACTGGACAAACTGGCCACATAAGACGTTTGCTCGGCGATGATGTCCATGTCACGCAACTCAGTACCACTGTCCAAAGCGGTGATATAGCGTCCTCCCAGCTCATTAATAAATTGACCAAAACAAGTTAGATAGGCGCGGCGATCATAGGTTTTAGGCGGTTGAATAATAACGGCTTTACCACCTCCCAAAGGTAGATTAACCAAAGCCGCCTTATAACTCATCCCACGTGCAAGACGCATGGCGTCATACAAGGCGGACGTGGTGTCTGGATAAGGAATAAAACGGCATCCACCCAGAGCTGGGCCAAGTTTAGTGCTATGAATGGCTATGATGGCTTTCATGCCCGTTTCAGGGTCAACTTTAAAATGTAAATCCCCAAATCCTCGTGTTAAGGCATAATCAAGAAAATCATGGTCATAATTGGTGATTGTATTATTTGCAAACGTATCGATAGACATCATGGGGTAAAACTCCCTAGTAAATATTGTGTAATGTTATAGACGTATTTTGTTGCTAAATCAATTGAAAATGCGAGTGTACAAGGATGAATAAAAGTAAAACATAGCGTACACTAGATTTTTTATCATTTTGGAGAAAAAAATGAAAAAAATGGCTGGATTGCTTGGTTTGGTTTTGTTTAATTCACAGGGATATGCGTTGGATATACCGATCGAACCAGCGCTTGATAAGATAACGTTTCAAGTGTCAGCAAAACAGTGGGTCACGACAAAAACGGCATTGCTTACGGTAAATATCAATGCCACATTGAATAATGCTGAATTGGTTAAAGCGCGCGCCGAAATTATGGCTCAGTTGGCGAAGATAGCACAGGGTGAATGGCATTTAACGCAATTCGATCGCTCGCAGGATAGTTCCGGATTGGAGAAACTTACTGTTCAGGCTCAAGCACGTGTGGATCAAGCAAGTTTGGCGGATGTGTATAAAAATGCAAAGTCAGTGAGTAAGCCGGGCACAAATTATGACATTGGCTCCATTGAATTTAAGCCTAGTCTTGAAGAAGTGCAACACGTGAAAAACGCATTGCGTGAGCAATTATATGGTCAAGTACAAAATGAATTGGCACGGATAAATAAAATATATGCTGGTCAAGCATACAGTGTGTACAATATGGTGTTTATTGAGGGTGATTCAATGCCTCAACCAAAAGCTTATCAAGCACGCGAAATGATTAATACCATGGCGATTGCGGCTCCGGCACCTGTGTTAACCGTGAGTAATGAATTGATCATGACGGCCATGGTACAAGTGGCTTCTAATCGTCAATCGGAGAATTGAATTGCTGCAGGTGGAACGGTTGATAAGTCATCGGGGTGCTTCTGCTTATGCCCCTGAGAATACATTAGTTGCTTTTGATAAAGCGCTTGCTATGGGATGCCGTTTTATTGAATTTGACGTGATGTTAAGTGCGGATGGTGAAGCGTTTATATTTCATGATGAAACGCTACAACGAACAACCAATGGACGGGGGGCGTTTGGCTTAACAACGTCGGCTGTGTTAAAGTCTCTGGATGCAGGACGCTGGTTTTCAAAACAATATCAAGGGGTGAGAATTCCTACGTTGCGTGAGGCACTGGATTGGCTCATCGCCTCAGAAGTCCAAGCCAATATTGAAATAAAACCTTACCCTGGTCAAACTGAAGAAACCGCTGTGGCGGTGCTTACCCACCTGAATCGTTATTGGCCTCAGGAAAGGCCTTGGCCATTATTATCCAGTTTTGAAGTGGAAGTATTAGACCTTTGTCACAACATTTCACCGGAAATGCCCTTGGGACTGCTGTTGGATCAATGGCAAGAACATTGGCTTGAACAGGCTCGTCGTTTGAATTGTTATTCAGTGCATTTAAATAAGCGGGTTTTAACAAAATCACGCGTGGAAGAAATCAAACAATATGATTATAAGGTATATGCTTATACGGTGAATCGTCGGCGCCAGGCCGAAAAATTATTGAACTGGGGGGTTGATGCTGTCTTCAGTGATTATCCGGATTTATTAACTTGATGGTTGTATGATGCATGACTTCTTTTTTTAAAAAAATGTGGATTGCAATCTTTGGGTTATGGGTGTTATTTGCCCCCATGCCTTTATACGCCAAGCCAGTAGAACTCATATTATGGCATTCATTGGCAGGAAAATTGGGGGAAGAAGTTGCTAAATTAACGAAAGGATTTAATCAAAGTCAGCAGGATTATATCATCAAGCCCATTTACAAAGGCGATTATTTAGAATGCTTAACCAGTTTTGCTGCAGCTTTCCAGGCAAAACAACCACCGGCGATTATACAGGTTTTTGAAGTGGGTAAAGCAACCATGCTGGCGCCTATCGGTATTATCAAACCCGTTGAGCAATTGATGCAGGAACAAGACATCCATTTACCGAAAAGCAGTTTTTTCCCTGCGGTACGTGATTATTATAGCGACCATGGTCACTTGATGGCGATGCCATTTAATATTTCAGTTCCAGCCATGTTTTACAATGCAGATGCTTTAGCAAGCGTTGGGTATACTGCTGAAACCTTTCCGCAAACGTGGGATGAGTTAGAACAATTAGCCGAAAAACTTAAGCGGGCTGGTTATCCTTGTGTTTATACATCCGCCCATCCTGCATGGATTTTGTTGGAGTCTTTTTCTGCAATTCACGGCTTGCCAATGATTGATGCTCGTGGCACAAAAGCACTCTATAATAATTTGCCTATTATTCATCATCTTGAACGTTTGGTGCGCTGGCAACGGCTTCATTATTTTGAATATGGCGGACGGACTGATGATTCTACGGTGTTGTTTACCAGTGGCCGATGTCCTCTCTACAGCCAATCTTCTGGTGCCTATAATAGTTTGATGGAGTTGGTGCCTTTTAAATTGGGAATAGCTCCCATACCGTTGGATCAAGCGATTACACCTCGGCGATATGCCAATATTTCTGGTGGAGCGGCTTTGTGGGCTGTTGCCGGCTTATCTTCTACGGAATATAAGGGAGTTGCTCGTTTTTTTATTTATCTTGCGCGACCCGAAGTACAACAACAATGGCATCAGAACACAGGGTATTTACCGCTAGGGGTGGATGGTGTTTATCAATCCTTGGTAAAAAATAAATCACATCCATCACTGTTGTTAGGGCAACACGAACTGACGGGAATGCAAATAGGAGCAAAAATAAATCAATCAGGCATGCAAAATCAAATCCGTGTTATCAATGGCGAATCGCTTGAAGCGGCATTTGCTGGTATTAAAAGCCCTGCAGAAGCCATAAACACGGCAGTGCTACGTGCGAATCATGCATTGTCGCGTTTTAAGCACAATACTGGTGATGAATAAACAAAATGGAGTAAAAGATGCTATTTAGACAACTATTCGATCATGAATCGTCCACTTATACTTATTTGATTGCTGCCGATTATGGGCGAGAAGCAGTTATCATTGATCCGGTTAAGAGAAATGTACATCAATATATAACATTGATAGATCAACTTGGTTTAAAGCTTGTTGCAGCACTTGATACGCATTTGCATGCCGATCATATCACAGGGCTTGGGGATATTAATAAACAACTGAATTGCATGACCATGATGGGAAAACAAAGCAAAGCCAAATGTGTTATGAAAACATTCAGTGATCAGGATCGTTTGAGTTTTGATGGTTTCGAACTTAAAGTACTTTATACGCCTGGCCATACGGATGACTCTTATTGTTTTTTAATGAGTGATCGAGTGTTTACTGGCGATACTTTATTGATTCGTGGAACTGGACGTACCGATTTTCAACATGGTGACCCAGGCACGCAATACGACAGTTTATTAAACCAATTGTTGACTTTGCCTGATTCTATTTTGGTTTATCCGGGACATGACTATAATGGCATGACCGTAAGCACTGTTGGCGAAGAAAAAAGATTCAATCCTAGATTACAGGTGCAATCACGGCAGGAATACATAGAATTAATGAATGCCTTAAATTTGCCTAATCCTAAAATGATGGATATTGCCGTGCCGGCAAACGAGAAATGTGGTTTGCTGGAAGACTTAAATTAGGTCATGATTATTGTCGCTGCTATGGTTAAAAGGGATTTTTTATGAATGAATTTGATCTTTTAGGGATTTTTTATGAGGAAGTGAAAGCTCGAGGAACCACTTATGATAAGGTTTTTCTCGATATTGATCAGAATATGGTTGCTATGTTACGGCAAAATTTTGGTTACAATGTCGGTCTGGATGAACTTTATAGGCTAGCAGATCTTTGTATAGCCAATGAATGGCTGGAGAGAACAACGGCTGATCCTTATTATAATTTTCTTTCTTTAACGGAAGATGGGTTGAAAGTGTTTGTTAAGCATAAGTATAAGGATGAAGTATAGCTCTTTCGTGAGGGGAAAACATGGTCGTTGAAATTCTTTCCAGAATACAATTTGCTTTTAGTATTGGTTTTCATATTTTATTTCCCACATTAAATCTGGGGCTTGCTGTGTTTCTGGTGTTCATGGAAGCAACCTGGCTCTATACTAAAAATCCCATATATCTGAAGATATGTAAATTTTGGGTTAAGATTTTTGCGTTAACGTTTGGTATGGGCGTGGTTTCAGGAATTGTTCTTGCGTATCAAATAGGCACTAATTTCGGGCCATTTATTTCCCAATATGGGAATGTGCTTGGTGCACTATTTGCCTATGAAACGTTGACGGCTTTTTTTCTGGAGGCCGGTTTTTTAGGCGTCATGCTCTTTGGTTGGAAACGCGTTTCGCCGCCAATTCATTTTGCGGCGACCTTATTCGTGGGAATAGGAACAACCCTATCTGCTTTTTGGATTATGTCGGCTAATTCCTGGATGCAAACACCAACGGGATATCAATGGGTTGATGGTAAATACCTTGTGGATGACTGGTGGCGCGTTGTGTTTAACCCCACATTTTTAGCAAGAATGCTTCATATGCTGTTTGCCTCTTACACGACAACCTGTTTTGTCATCGCCGGTATCGCAAGTTATTTTTTGTTAAGAAGCAAACAGGACGACATCGCCAGGAAATCGTTATCCATTGTTATGTGGGCCGCTTTATTTTTGGTTCCTGTACAAATCATCATCGGTGATACAGTCGGTTTGAATGTGCATAAATATCAGCCATTAAAAACGGCTGCCATTGAAGGTGTTTGGGAAACACAAAAGGGTGCTCCTTTGGTGTTATTCGCATGGCCCTCACAGGAAAAGCAAAAAAATGAATACGTTATTTCTATTCCCAAACTTGCCAGTCTAATTAATACTCATCAGTGGGATGGGGAACTGCTTGGATTACGTTCTGTTCCAAGAGAGGATCAGCCATTGGTTGCACCGGTATTTTTTTCATTTCGCATTATGGTTGGTATTGGTATTTTGATGCTAATCACTGCTTTATTTGCGTTATTTTTACGCCCTGGTGATAAACTGTTTACGTCAAAATGGTTTCATCGATGGAGTTTGCTGATGGCGCCGCTTGGTTTTATTGCAGCAATTACTGGCTGGTTTACCGCTGAAATTGGTCGTCAACCTTGGGTCGTTTATTATTTGATGCGTACGAAAGATGCTGTGTCGGCCCTTGGTAAAGAAGAAGTGATTATCTCGATGACTTTATTGGTTTTGGCTTATGGCATCATATTCGGTTTTTATCTTTATTATCTGTTCAAAACGATTCGTTTAGGCCCCGAAAAATCAGAAGAAAAAGAGATGGAGCATCATACTTTCCAATACATGACTGATCATTCTGGAGACAAGAAATAATGTTGCCATTTATTTTTGCATGTCTTATCGCTTTTATCATTATCATGTACGTCATTCTTGATGGCTTTGATTTAGGGATAGGAATTTTGTTTTTGTTCACCCAGAGTGAACGTGAGCGTGATCTGATGATGAATTCGGTAGCGCCTGTATGGGACGGTAACGAAACCTGGCTGGTTTTTGGCGGGGCAATGCTTTATGGCGCTTTCCCCATTGTCTATGGTCTATTATTGCCCATCCTCTACATGCCAATTATGTTGATGCTGCTTGCGTTGATTTTTCGTGGCGTGTGCTTTGAGTTTCGTTTTAAGGCAGAAACGTCTAAGCCGATTTGGAACTGGGCGTTTGCGATGAGTTCCATCATGGCGGCATTTATGCAGGGCGTGATTTTAGGATCCTTCGTGCAAGGCTTTAATATCAATGAAGCGGCATTAGTGATTAGCGATGCTGACTGGCTGACGCCGTTTAGCCTGCTAACGGGTATTGCAGTTATCTGTGGTTATGCTCTGCTTGGAGCAACTTGGATGGTTATAAAAAGTGAAAAAGGTTTGCAAAAGAAAATGACCCATCTGGCGAAGGGGTTTTTGACGATGGTGGCTGTTTTTTTAGTGTTTGTTAGTATTTGGACGCCCTTGCATAATGAAGAAATATTTAATCGCTGGTATAGTTTTCCCAATGTGTTTTTATTGACGCCCTTGCCGATTATTACGGCAGTGATGATCTTTCTTGTGTGGAAAAATTTGTCTGGCGGTCATGAAATTAAACCTTTTGTATATAGCATTGTAATATTTCTCTGTTCCTATTGTGGAATAGGCATCAGCGTATATCCGTACCTCATTCCTCATGACATTACTATTTGGGAGGCCGCTGCTCCTGATAAGACCCTTATTTTTATTTTAATTGGTGTGGTGATTATGTTGCCGGTGTTATTAGGATATACTCTTTACGCTTATCGTGTTTTTTGGGGTAAATCAGCTGGTGAAGGGTACCATTAGATTGAATCTCTTTTCCAATCTTCTTTTAAAAAGAAAAAGATGAATAGGCAGAGCGGTATCAATAAAAGTAAGGATAGTATCTTTGGTTGCATGAATTGAATGGCGGGGTATTGAGTGTATGCATGATGGTGCAGTTTTTTATACAATTTTTTTAATCTTTGGCGGAGCAGCCGTTTTTTCAACCATCGTACTTTATACCAGGCAATTCTTATTGGTTGCCTATATTTTGTTGGGTGGAGCGTTGGGTCCATGGGGATTGCAGTTGATCCCTGATTTAAGTGCAGTACAACAAGTGGGTGATATGGGAATCGTGTTTCTCCTTTTTTTGTTGGGCTTGCATTTACAGCCACAAAATCTGGTGCATATGCTTAAGAAAGTGACGTGGATTGCATTATTTAGTTCTGTTTTTTTTGCAGCCGTTGCCTATTTAATAGGGCGGTGGTTTGGTTTGACGGTTGCTGAGTCGTGGGTACTTGGTGCAGCGATGATGTTTTCGAGTACCATTATTGGGCTGAAGCTATTACCAACGACCATTCTTCATCATCAACATACTGGGGAAGTCATGATCAGTGTGTTGCTGATGCAGGATCTTATTGCTATTGTCGTGTTGATCTTAATCAATGGTGCACGGCAGGATGGTAGTTTGTCTTGGAATGACTTACTTTTAGTGGGTGTTGCGCTCCCTGCCTTGATTTTATTTGCTTTCGCTGTGGAACGTTATGTTCTGGTTAAATTGCTGGCCCGTTTTGACCGGACTCAAGAATATGTCTTTTTGCTTTCCATTGGATGGTGTCTTGGATTATCGATTCTTGCAAATCAATTAGGACTGTCAGAGGATATAGGTGCTTTTGTGGCTGGTGTGGCTTTAGCTGCTAGTCCGATTTCGCTGTTTATTGCTGAAAGCCTCAAACCGTTGCGCGATTTTTTTCTGGTGATGTTTTTCTTTTCAGTTGGCGCGACTTTTAATTTTAGTTTTGCAGCACAGGTGGTTATCCCTGCAATAATCCTGGCTGCGTTAGTATTGTTTCTTAAACCATTGTGTTTTTATTTTCTATTGGCTAAAGCGGGTGAAAAAAGGCCTGTTTCAAAAGAAGTGGGGGTTCGCTTAGGACAGGCGAGTGAATTTTCTTTATTAGTCGCAAGCATTGCTTTGAGCAGTAAGCTGATATCTGATGTAGCATCCAATTTGATTCAGGCTACAACAATTTTAACGTTCATCGTTTCATCGTATGTTGTGGTATTGAAATACCCGACGCCCATGTCATTGTCTGAAAAAATGCGAAAAGATTAGGATTTATAATGAAACTTTTGATTATTGTTCTTTGCCTATTAAGTGAGCGTTTTTTAGTCCATATTAGCGCCCATAAGCGATTTCATTGGTTTTCTTCTTACTTCAATACATTGAGTAAAATCTTACCTGAACGTAGCATCTTTGCAAATCCATGGATAATAATGGCGATGATTTTATTGCCTTTGCTTTTATCAACGAGCATTGTTTTTTATTTTTTTGCGCATTTTCTATTTGGTTTTATCGGATTGTTTTTGAATCTTGTTATTTTTTATTATTGCCTTGGTCCTGGTCATCCGTTTTATCCTGCCCATCCCCAATCGCCTGAATCAGAGATTCATGATGATGTCGGAAATTACCTGGCTCAGGTGAATGGGCAATTATTTGCCGTAATTTTTTGGTATATTATTTCTGGTCCAGTGGGTGTGTTGGCCTATCGTCTGATTTCCCTTTGTCAGAAACAGAATAAAGTACAAGTACAAGCGAGTGTTCTGACGGCAGCCCTGGATTGGTTTCCGGCTAGGATGACCGCGTTATTATACTTGCTGGCAGGGCATTTTCAGATGGGAATTGGTTATTTTTCTCATGGTTTTCTTACATCGCCAGACAATAATCATGTGATGTTAAAGACGTGTGGATTAAATGCCATGGATGGTCATGAACAGGCATCCTTGTTGATGCCAAAGGCTGAAACCCTTGTAGAGCATGCCACCATTGTATTGCTGGTTTTCCTAGCTTTTTTCACTATAGTGGCATGGCTGTAACAAATTAGCACCCAGAAAAAGACACATGGGCAATAAAAGCAATGGCATCAAACCATTTTAAAGAAGAGTGAACCATTATGTATATCATGATTCGATTAATTTTTTGTTTTGTATTTATCTTACTTGCAAGTTGCACCAAGCAAACGCCTGCCTCGGGACAAGCTGGATGTAGGATTTCCTGTGAAAAACAATTTAATGAATGTAAAGCAGTATGTACTAATAATTGCCGTCGATGTTCCACCTGTACGGATTTATCTGCCGCCAAAAGCTATAACCAATATAAGCATGAACAATGTATGCAAGGTGGAATTATTGCTCGCGAGTT
Source organism: Legionella nagasakiensis (assembly GCF_900639915.1). Classification (GTDB taxonomy): domain Bacteria; phylum Pseudomonadota; class Gammaproteobacteria; order Legionellales; family Legionellaceae; genus Legionella_A; species Legionella_A nagasakiensis. The sequence continues at coordinate 275,602 of NZ_CAAAID010000003.1, read as the reverse complement.
GAAATCTTATCGTGATCCACTACAATGCCGCAAAACAACGTGTAATTGCCTGGCGGATTATCGCATGTGTGTCCAATCTTGTGCAGGAACGATACAAAAACGTCTGCAAGTTGCACCAACTTGCTGCTAAAAAAGTCTTTATAGACGAGGAATGATATTCATGACAGATGAGAAATTTAATGATATTGATCCGGTTGAAACTCGGGAATGGCTGGATGCTTTGAAAGCGGTCATTGCTTATGAGGGTAATGAGCGTGCAGAATTTATATTAAAGGAATTGCTTAAAAAAGCCGGCGCAGAAGGGATTAATATTGCAAGCTCAATCAATACCCCTTATCGAAATACAATAAAACTCCATGAAGAAAAACAAATGCCACCCGATGAAGGGATAGGCAAACGCATTAATGCCTTGATTCGCTGGAATGCTGTTGCTATGGTTTTACGTGCGGGGAAATATGCTCCTGAACTGGGCGGTCATATTGCAACGTATGCGTCTGCTTCAACCTTATATGAGGTTGGCTTTAATTATTTTTTCAAAGGTCCAGATAAGCATTTAGGAGATTTGTTATATATTCAAGGGCATTCCTCTCCCGGCATTTATGCCCGTGCTTTTCTTGAAGGCAGGCTTTCTGAGGAACAACTGGGTAATTTCAGACAGGAGGTGGAAACGGATGGCTTGTCTTCCTATCCTCATCCTTGGTTAATGAATGATTTCTGGCAGTTTCCTACCGTATCTATGGGGTTAGGTCCTTTGCAGGCCATTTACCAGGCGCGATTTTTAAAATATCTGGAAAATAGGGGGCTAATTGCGACCGAAGGGCGCAAAGTATGGGCTTTTCTTGGTGATGGTGAAATGGACGAACCAGAATCAGTAGGTGCGTTGTCCATTGCTGCTCGGGAAAAGTTAGACAATCTCATCTTTGTTGTGAACTGTAATCTTCAACGTCTCGATGGTCCAGTACGAGGAAACAGCAAAATTATTCAAGAGCTTGAAGGACTGTTTCGTGGTGCAGGCTGGAATGTGATTAAAGTGGTTTGGGGGGGGCGATGGGATCCTTTATTCGCTCGTGATCATGACGGCTTAATGCAAAAACGTATGGAAGAATGCGTTGATGGTGATTATCAGGCCTATAAAGCAAAAGATGGTGCGTATGTACGGCAGCATTTTTTCGGTCAGTACCCTGAGTTGAAAAAAATGGTTGAACATTTGTCGGATGATGAAATCTGGCGATTGAATCGTGGCGGCCATGACCCACAAAAAGTATATGCCGCTTATGCTCGGGCGGTTGAGCATCAAGGTAGTCCAACCGTCATTCTGGCAAAAACAATTAAAGGATACGGGATGGGGGCTGCTGGTGAAGGCATGAACATCACGCATCAACAAAAGAAAATGACCATAGAGCAATTGCGTGCGTTTCGTGATCGCTTCAGTATTCCTATCAGCGATGACAAAATTACAGAAGTTCCCTTTTACCGCCCCGAAGAAGATAGCCCTGAAATACAGTATTTACGAAAGCAACGAGAAGCTTTAGGTGGATTTTTGCCAGTACGTAATACAGAATTTGAATCATTAAATGTTCCTGATTTATCTGCTTTTTCAGCGGTAACTAAGAGTTCAGGGGAGCGTGAAATTTCTACGACAATGGCGTTTGTTCGTCTTTTATCGATTTTGCTGAAGGATAAAGAAATCGGTCCGCGTATTGTTCCCATTGTACCTGATGAATCCCGTACATTTGGCATGGAGGGCTTATTTCGTCAAATAGGCATTTATTCTCCAGTTGGTCAATTATATACCCCTGTCGATCACGAGCAAGTCATGTATTACCGTGAGGCTCGTGATGGGCAAATTTTAGAAGAAGGAATTAATGAAGCAGGCGCATTTGCTTCTTGGATGGCGGCAGCAACTTCATACAGCACGAATAAGTTGCCCATGATTCCATTTTATATTTATTATTCTATGTTTGGTTTTCAACGTATTGGTGATTTGGCGTGGGCTGCAGGAGACATGCAGGCTCGTGGTTTTTTACTGGGTGGAACGGCTGGGCGGACCACGTTAGCCGGAGAAGGATTGCAGCATCAAGATGGGCATAGTCATTTGTTGGCTTCTACGATTCCAAATTGTGTTTCTTACGACCCAACGTATGCTTACGAACTGGCGGTGATCATTCAGCATGGTTTGTATCGGATGTATCAAAAGCAGGATAATGTGTTTTATTATATTACTGTGATGAATGAAAACTATCATCATCCTGATATGCCTGAAGGAGTAGAGGAAGGTATCCTTAAGGGCATGTATCTCTTGCAAAAAAGCAGCAAAACCTTAAAACATCATGTGCAACTATTAGGATGCGGCGCTATTTTGCGGGAAGTCATTCATGCTGCAAACCTATTGCGGGATGAATTTTCAGTTTCTTCTGATGTTTGGAGTGTCACAAGCTTTACCGAATTGCGTCGCGATGGCTTGACTGTTGAGCGTTATAATCGCATGCATCCAGAGAAAGCACCACAGCAAAGTTATGTTAGCCAACAGTTAACGGGTAAAAAAGGACCGGTGATTGCTGCAACGGATTATATGAAGTTATATGCTGATCAAATACGGCCGTTTGTGCAGGCTCCTTTTGTCACTCTCGGCACGGATGGTTATGGTCGTAGTGATACTCGTGCTCGTTTACGACACTTCTTTGAGGTGGATGCAAAATTCATTGTTATTGCCACATTAAATACTTTAGCTGATCAAGGTGAGTTACCAAAAGAAACGGTGCTGAAAGCCATGAAAAAATTTGGCATTGATAAGGAAAAACTGGATCCGGCAACTCACTAATGCATTGAGAGAAGTATAATGTTTGCACAATAGAGACGAGAGATTATAAGTATGGCAGACGAAAAAAAAATAAAAATACCGGATATTGGTGGTGCCGCAGGCGTGGATGTCATTGAGATACTTGTTAAAGTCGGTGATGAGATAGGCAAAGATACGCCACTCATTACCCTTGAATCTGACAAGGCAAGCATGGAAATTCCATCTCCTGAATCCGGAACTGTCCAATCTATTGAAGTCAAGGTAGGTGATAAGGTGTCTGAAGGTGATGTGATTTTAATGCTTGCTCCAAGTCAAAGTAATACACAACAAGAATCTGACTTCAAATCTCAAGAAAACTCCGAAAGTAAATCTGAAAAGAAAACAACGAATGACAAAAAAAACTCTGATAAAAAAACGCGGAAAGAAACCACGGAAAAAGAAATAAAGATCCCTGATATTGGCGGTGCTCATGGCGTGGATGTGATTGAAATATTGGTTAAGGAAGGGGATAAAATTAATAAGGATACACCACTGATTACCTTGGAATCCGATAAGGCAAGTATGGAAATTCCGTCGCCTTGTGAGGGAACGGTCCAGACCGTCAAAGTAAAACTAGGCGATAAAGTCTCGGAAGGGGATGTGATTTTAACATTAATGCAAGAAGGAGAGACATCTCGGCTAGAATCAAAGCATGAACCAACTTCCTCATCTGTGGAAAATAAAAAAGAAAAACCACAGGAAACATCCCAACCTGTTGTTGAAATTTCAGGAAAATTACCTGCCAAAAGTTCCATATCCAATGCGCCTGTCATTGAGAAAAATGCAAATACGGTTGTTTTTGCCGGCCCTGCTGTAAGACGATTGGCGAGAGAGTTAGGTGTTAATTTGGCCGAAATACAGGGTAGTGGTCGAAAATTACGCATCAGTAAAGAAGATGTCCAGCAGTTTGTGAAAGCGAAATTACAAGAAAAAACTGTTGCTAGTGGGTTGGCGCTATCGCCTGCTCCTGCCATTGATTTTAGCCAGTTTGGTCACATTGAAGTTAAGCCGTTAAATAAAATCAAACGATTAACGGGTATTAATGTACATCGTTCTTGGGTCACAATTCCTCATGTGACTCAATTTGATGAAGCGGATATTACGGAATTGGAAGCGTTTCGTCAGCTTGAGGCGGAAGGTGCAAAAAAATCAGGTTATAAGCTGACGCTGCTTGCGTTTGTATGTAAGGTTGTCAGTAAGGCACTGGCTAAATTTCCGCAATTTAATGCGTCTCTTGACGTCAGTGGAGAAAACTTGATTTATAAACATTATTTCAATATTGGTGTTGCGGTTGAAACACCAAATGGTTTGGTTGTGCCTGTTATAAAAGACGTGGATCAATTATCCGTCGGTGATATTGCTCAAGAAATGGCGCGATTGAGCTCTAAAGCACGTGAAAAAGGATTAATGCCGGCTGATATGAATGGCGGTTGCTTTACAATTTCAAGCTTGGGTGGGATTGGAGGCACCGCATTTACTCCAATCGTTAACAGCCCTGAGGTGGCAATTCTTGGATTATCTCGTTCCATGATAAAGCCAGTTTATCTAGATGGCGAATTTAAGCCGAGATTGATGTTGCCTTTGTCGCTTTCTTATGACCACCGTGTAATAGATGGAGCCGAAGCGGCGCGATTTACTGGATTTTTAAGTGACAGTTTAAGCGATATTCGAAAAATTTTATTGTAGCAGGTCGTTTTTGTGCGACCAGTATCCTAATGAGGTTTTTAAAATGACAAAGCAAATAAAAACAGACGTCGTTGTTATAGGTAGTGGCCCGGGGGGTTATACAGCTGCTTTTCGCGCTGCTGATTTGGGCAAGAAAGTAGTGCTAATTGAACGTTACGACACACTGGGCGGCGTTTGTTTAAATGTGGGCTGTATTCCTTCTAAGGCTTTATTGCATATTGCCAAGGTTCTCGATGAAACAGAAGAAATGGCAGAGTATGGTGTGTCCTTTGCAAAACCCAAACTGGACAATAAAAAGTTGGTTGCCTGGAAAAATTCAGTAGTAAGCAAATTAACAGGTGGATTAAATGCCCTGGCAAAACAGCGCAAGGTTGAAGTAGCCACTGGTCACGCTAAATTTTCAGGAACACATCAAGTTATTGTTGATGGAAAAGAAGGTAAAATTCAAATTGAGTTTGAACATGCGATTATTGCCGTTGGCAGTGAATCCGTCAATTTGCCCTTTATTCCTGAAGACAAACGTATTTTTAGTTCCACAGGTGCACTTGAATTAGCGGATATCAAAGGCAGTCTGCTTGTTTTAGGTGGAGGCATTATCGGGTTGGAAATGGCGACCGTTTATTCTGCTCTTGGTGTTGAGGTAACGGTTGTAGAATTTATGGATCAGCTTATACCTGGTGCAGATGCTGATCTGGTCAATGTATTACAAAAGCGTATGAGCAAGAAAGGTGTCAAATTTTTGTTGAAAACCAAGGTTACAAACATGGATGCTCAAAAAAATGGTATTTACGTCTCAATGGAAGGTGAGCATGCAACGGATAAGCCGTTATGCTTTCAGCAAGTTCTGGTGGCGGTAGGGCGTAAGCCTAATGGTGGTACAATTGCTGCTGATAAAGCAGGTGTTAACGTCGATGAGCGTGGCTTTATTCAGGTGGATAGACAAATGCGTACCAATGTTTCTCATATTTTTGCGATTGGTGATGTGGTTGGGCAACCTATGTTAGCCCATAAGGCGATCCCAGAAGGTAAAGTTGCGGCTGAAGTTATTTCTGGAATGAAGCATTATTTTGATCCTAAGTGTATTGCCAGTGTGGCATACACGGATCCGGAAATTGCCTGGGCAGGACTTACTGAAAAAGAAGCAAAAGCACAAAACATCGCTTATGAGAAAGCTTCTTTTCCTTGGGCAGCCAGTGGACGTGCATTGAGTATGGGTCGTGAGGAAGGCATAACCAAATTATTATTCTGCCCAGACAGTAAGCGTATTTTAGGCGCAGGAATTGTTGGGATTAACGCCGGCGATTTAATTGCCGAGACGGCACTGGCCATTGAAATGGGTTGTGATGTTGAAGATATTGCACTGACGATACATCCACATCCGACCCTTTCAGAAACGGTGGCACAGGCGGCAGAAATTTTTGAAGGTACTATTACGGATCTTTATCTGCCGAAAAAAAAGAAGAAATAAGATAGAACAGTTTTCCATTTTAATGTTCACAGGTTGTGATAATAAACATTCGAAAAAAATGCTTGCATCCCGCGAACAAGCCGTGGGAAGTAGGCAAAATTCAATCGGTCAAAATGAAATGGCATGGTAAGAGGTCATCCATAAGCGGTATTAAACAGGATCAGGTATGCTGTATCACATACGTCCCATGACGGTTGATGATATTGAGAGTATTTACGCCATTGAATGTTCAGCACACAGAGCTCCTTGGAGCCGTGATATTCTGAGAGACTGTGTGCTGGTGGAGTATGATTGTCGTGTGCTCGAATCTTTTGAGCGAACTAATTCTGAGATCATCAGTTATATTATTTCCCGCTATCATGAAAATACCTGCCATATTTTGAATGTATGCGTGGCGTTTGCTTATCAAGGAAAAGGTTATGGCCGGGCGCTTTTACAGGACATGATTGATTCGTTAGCGGGTTCTCAGATTCATGTGATAGTGCTGGAAGTACGACCAAGTAATGTGTCGGCGATAAAATTATATAAAAAAATGGGATTTTATCAGGCCGGTATTAAAAAAGATTACTACCAGGACGAGCATGGGGTTGAAGATGCTGTTTTGTTACAAAAGGAAATTTAATCACTTTTATATCATTCTTTGCAAAAATTCCTGTAAATGCATTTTATCTTGTTCTTCTTGCAGATAGCTGCGAAGTCTTTCAATGGCGCTTCTGTATTCCACCTGATTAATAGAACCGCGCATTAATTCAAAGCGCAAATAAACGCAGTAAGTGTTTAAAACGTCCGTTTCACAATAATCACGAATTCCTTTTAGATTACCGGCTTGATATTCTTCCCATACTTTTGCACCATTCATTCCCATTTTTCCTGGAAAGCCTAACATACTGGCAATTTCATCCAATGGGGCGAAGGCTTTATTTTGATAGGCAGCGAGTATATCCATCAGATCAAGGTGGCGGTAATGAAAACGGTTTAAATAATTATTCCAGCGGAATGCTTGTTGATTATCACCTGCTTCCCAATAGATCGGCGCTTCTATACCATGGAGTAAAGCTCGGTAATGCAGCACCGGGAGATCAAAGCCACTTCCATTCCAGCTAACCAGCGTTGGTGTGTGTTTGTTAATACCTGTAAAAAATCGCTGAATAAGTTCGCGTTCATCGGCAATCTCATCTCCGAGTGTCCAGACTTTTAGTTGTGTGGCACTGCTGATAACCAGTGAAATGACGACAATTTTTTGCAGATGATGGGGTAAAAATTCCTGTCCGGTCTTGGCGCGACGCATGGCAAAAAGTGCTTTAGCCGTATCGTCATCCGATAAGCCGTCCAGATCATACAGTGTACGGCCAGTATCAATATCTGGAATCGTTTCTATATCAAACACTAAGATCGTCATGCAATATCCATTCTGAGGTGAATTGACACTTAGGTGGTGGTCAGGTGTTTTTGCGTCAACCAGAATTGAGAACCTGGATATCGCTTTGCGCTATCCAGGCTACAAAATCCGTTTTTGCTTATGACTATGTTATCAGAAAAATCCGCCGGGAATAAATGTTAATTAATGGCTCCTTCATTCAAGATGACGTAGAAGAATGAATTCATTTCCATATTTTATTTTCTTATGAATTTTGTTATTAATGCAGTGTCTGTTTACTCTCAGGGAATTCATTGAATGAGCTGCGCAAAAATAGGGTTGGGTCTTTTGTTGATATTGATGCTTGCAGGATGTGTCAGTCCACCGCCAAGAGATGTCAATAATATCTGTAGCGTTTTTAGAGAATACCCTGGCTGGTATATGGATGCAAAAGATGTACAGCGACGGTGGCGGGTACCTATCGCCGTACAAATGGCTATTATTCATCAGGAATCAAAATTTAATGGCAGAGCACGTCCGGAGCGTACTAAATTACTGTGGATCATTCCCTGGACACGTCCATCGACCGCTTACGGCTACACTCAGGCGCTGCGCAGCACTTGGGAACATTATAAAAAATCATCGGGCGGCATGTGGTCTTCACGGGATGATTTTGGTGATGGTGTGGATTTTATTGGCTGGTATGCAAACATTGCTTATAAAAAAGCAGGCATCTCGCGTGACGACGCCTATTCATTATATCTTGCCTATCATGAAGGCATTGGCGGCTATCAACGTAAAACGTATCTAAAGAAAAAATGGTTGATGGCCGTGGCTCATAAAGTGGAAGCCCGAGCTCGAATTTATCAGGCTCAATTAGCATCTTGTGAAAAATCATTCAGTCGAAAGGCATGGTATAAAATTTGGTAGCTGCAATATGAGTTTAAACGATAAAGGTGACAATGATCGCTTGAAGCGGTACGATATGGGGCAAAATTCACGTGGGAGCCGATGCATGGGATTAATGCGATTGATGTTATTAGGTGGTCCTGGAGCTGGGAAAGGTACACAGGCATCAAAATTGATGAATCATTTTAATATTCCCCAAATTTCAACAGGTGATATGCTGCGTGCTGCCATTGCTATTGGAAGTGAATTGGGTTTGAGCGCAAAAAAAATAATGGATTCCGGTCAATTGGTTTCAGATGATATTATGATTGCTCTGGTTAAACAGCGCCTACAGCAGGACGATTGTTGTCATGGTTTTCTTTTGGATGGATTTCCTCGTACCATTGTACAAGCGGAGGCATTAAAACAAGCCGGTATTTGTCTGGATCATGTGATAGAAATATCTGTGGATGATGAAGAAATTGTTAAGCGTATCAGTGGCCGACGTATTCACCCCCCTTCTGGACGTGTTTACCATATTGAATATAACCCACCGAGACAGCAAGGCATGGATGATGTGACTGGTGAACCTTTAGTACAGCGTGAGGATGATCGCGAGGAAATTATCCGTAAACGCTTACAAGTCTATCATCAACAAACTGAGCCATTGGTTAAATATTATCGATTATGGGCAAACAGCAAAGATAAACAAGCGCCAAAATTTCATCATATTGTTGGCACTGGCAATGTTGATGCAATTTTTCAAACTATTTTGGCCGCCATTCAATAGGGAGAGAAGTCATGTCATCAGGAAGTAACATCACCCGAACGGTAAACCGCAATAATTTTGAATCGTTGATTCGTGATAATGAAATTGTTTTTATTGATTTTTGGGCAGCGTGGTGCGCTCCATGTAAACAATTTGCTCACATCTATGAACGGGTAGCTAAATTGTATGATCAAGTGGTTTTTGCCAAAATTAATATTGAAGAAGAAACAGAATTGGCTGAAACGTTCCAAATTCGTTCTATTCCTCATTTGTTGGTCTTCAAACAAGGCATTGTGATCTATTCCGAGGCCGGCAGCATGCCAGAATCTACTTTAAAGGAATTGGTTCAGCAAGCATTGGAGGCTGATGTGAGTCAAATTCGGGCGCAATTGGATGAGGAAGATAGCCAGTAATTTATCCATACGGAATGTCGGATTATTGTTTTCAGATGAGGTTGGGCGTCTTCATTTTAGAAGATTGCTGCATTTGGGATAAGTAGTATTCTAATTTTCCCCAAGCGGCTTTATCTAAAGTAAGGCCGAGTTTGGTGCGGCGCCAAAGGATATCTTCTGTCGTCATCGCCCACTCTTCCTGAAGCAAATAATCCACTTCAGCCTGATAGAACGTTCTGGAAAAACATACACCCAAATCACTAAGGGTTTTGCATCCTTGTAATAAGCATTCTATTTGAGTGCCGTAGGTGTTTAAATAGCGATGGATTATTTCTTTATCTAGCCAGTGGTATTTTTCTTCTGCATATTTTTTATATTCAAAAAAATTCATTTCTGCCAAGGTAGCTCCTGGCAGTGGCGTGGAAGCGGTGCGTGATTGCGGTAAAGAAGGGAAAATTTTTTTTAATTGATTAATAACGTGCAATGATAACTTACGGTAAGTAGTGAGCTTACCCCCGTAGATGGTCACAATAGGAGCTGGTTCATTCATGTATTCATAAGCGTAATCACGGCTGAGTGCATTAGGCATTTTGCCTTCTTCTGCCAGCAAGGGTCTAACACCGCTCCAGCTATGGATAATGTCCGCTTTGTTAATTTTTTTCAAAAAGTAGTGGTTTACAAGCGCTAGTAAATACTCTATTTCATGAGTTTCGATGCGGACCCTGTTCAGGGAGCCAGTAAAAGATACATCTGTAGTGCCTATCATGGTGAAATCATAATAAGGAATGACGAATACGATACGGTCATCTTGATGTTGCAACACATAAGCATGTTCGCCTTGATAGAGCTTAGGCACGACTAAATGACTGCCTTTGACCAGAGACATTTTATATTTAAGCGGCCTATTTAGAAGTTCACCTACCGGCTCTACCCAGGGGCCTGCGGCATTGATGACGGTTTTTGCCTTAATATGAAAGGTATTACCTGAAGCGGGCTGCAATGTTAAATGCCATATATGATTGCTGACTTCTGCCTTAATTAATGTTGTTCTGGTGAGAATGGTGGCGCCATGATTGCGGGCTTGTAGTGCGTTAGCGAGCACAAGCCGGGCATCATCCGTTGCGCAGTCATAGAAAAGAAATCCTTTATAGAAGTCTTTTAGCAATGGCTTGAAATAGGGAGATTCATTAGTACGTCGGATGAATTTAGTTTTCGGTAATGTATTTTTACGGCTTAAATGATCATAAAGATACAAACCTGTGCGTAACATCCAGGCAGGCCTCATGTTTTTTTGATGAGGTAAGATAAAGAGCAAAGGATGAACTAAATGAGGGGCTTGCTCCAATAGGATTTGTCTTTCATCCAATGCTTTTTTCACCATGGCAAAGTCATAGTATTCCAGATAACGCAATCCTCCGTGAATAAGCTTGGTGCTGCTGGATGATGTTTTTGCCGCCAAGTCATCTTGTTCACAAAGTAACACGGATAGACCTCGTAAGGCAGCATCAGCTGCACAACCGCAACCATTAATCCCACCTCCAATAATGGCGACATCATAAACCTGGACCATGTTGTTATTTTTCCCTGTTTAAATCTTGCATGGAGTTTTTTTATGGTATAACAATTTAATAGGGGAAAATATAGGGCATGGCAGTATTTGGGGCTGTATGTCAATACGATAAGAAACTAGCTTCGCTCCTTTTGTAAAGGGGAAATGATAGGAGATGTCATTAACTATTTGTTCTACCAGAAGGATTAAATCCAATGAATTATCTTCTTGCTATTGATCAAGGCACAAGCAGCACCAGAGCGGTTTTGTATTCTCGTGAAGGTCAACTTGTCCGCATCAGCCAGCATCCCTTAGCCCAATATTATCCTAATCCAGGTTGGGTTGAACATGATCCTGAAGAAATATGGGAAAAAACACAGCTTGCTATGCAGGAGGTATTGGATGGGATAGAACCAAACCGTGTATTGGCTTGCGGCATAACCAATCAACGGGAAACAACATTAATTTGGGATAAGCAAACCGGTCAATGCTTATATCCAGCTATTGTGTGGCAGGATCGCCGTACTCAAGATTTTTGTCTTACCTTATCTGAAAATAAGGAAATGATTAAAGCCAAAACAGGATTACTTCCTGATCCTTACTTTTCTGCCAGTAAATTACATTGGTTATTTAATCATGTCCCTCAAGCGCGACGACTTGCAGTGGAGGGAAATCTTGCGTTTGGAACCGTGGATTCTTATTTGCTATGGCGTTTGACAGGGGGAAAAAACCATTTAACGGATGTTACCAATGCTTCAAGAACGCTCCTGTACAATATTGTTGATCAAAGTTGGGATGAGCAGTTGCTGCAATTATTTGATATTCCTTTTTCCATATTGCCGGAAGTACAGGCAAGTGATACGTATTTTGGTGTTATAGATAAACACTTACCAGGTGCTTCCATTGCGATTACGGGGGTGGCTGGTGATCAACAAGCCGCCTTAATTGGGCAATGCTGTTTTGCTGAGGGCATGATTAAAGCAACTTTCGGCACAGGTGGATTTTTACTGCTAAATACGGGTCGTAAACCTGTTTTCTCAAAACATAATTTGTTAACCACGATTGCTTATCGTATTCATGGCCAAACGACTTATGGACTGGAGGGCAGTCTCTATCAAGCTGGTACAACCGTAAAGTGGTTGCGGGATGAAATGAAGCTTATCCAGGTTGCAAGCGATACGGAATTTTTGGCTAATAGCCTTGTGAGCAATGAAGGCGTTTATTTGATTCCATCATTTACTGGATTAGGGGCGCCACATTGGCTGACGACTAATGGTGCCGTTATTACTGGGCTCGCTCGTACAAGCACTGCCGCGCATTTGGCACGAGCCGCGCTTGAAAGCGTGTGTTATCAAACACGGGATATTCTTGCATGCATGCGCGATGATAGCGACCTTGATTTTTCCGTTTTACGAGTGGATGGAGGAATGGCGAACAATCAATGGTTTTTACAGTTTCTATCGTCTCAATGTGACTTATCAGTCCAGCGTCCCCAAGACATTGAAACGACGGCTTTAGGAGCGGCCATGTTGGCCGCTATCGGATGTGGTGCAATTGAGTCGCTGGCATCCTTGCAACATAACTGGGTATCTCAGCAACAATTTACTCCCTCTACAGATAGGCAAGCTGCTGAGCTTTGCTATAAAGGATGGTTGCGTGCTTTGTGTATGTTGAAAGCAGGTGAAGAAAGGCTTTAAGTTTGTAAGGATGTTTTCAGGCTACACTGGCAATAATGAAGGCAGTGGTTACCGCGTAGCGGTAACCAGCTCTAGGTAATCCCTTCTGTCTGTTCAAGAGCATAAAAGATCATTGCACATCGCGTTTTTTTTCGCCTGTGTACAGTTGGCGTGGGCGACCAATTCTTGACTTACTGGCAGCCATTTCCATCCAGTGTGACATCCAGCCAACGGTGCGGGCCAAAGCAAAAATGACTGTGAACATGTTGGTGGGAATGCCAATGGCGCTTAAGGTGATGCCAGAATAAAAATCGACGTTTGGATACAGTTTTTTCTCAATGAAATATTCGTCTTCAAGGGCAATACGTTCTAGTTCCATGGCGAGTTTAAATAATGGTTCATTATGAGCGTCAACCGCTTTCAACACTTTATGGCAGGTTTCACGCATGACTTTTGCCCGTGGGTCATAACTTTTATAAACACGATGACCAAAGCCCATTAAACGGAATGGATCGTTTTTATCTTTTGCCCGTTTAATGAATTGCTCAATTCGGCTTACATCGCCAATTTCCTTCAGCATATTTAAGCATGCCTCATTTGCGCCACCATGGGCAGGTCCCCATAAGGCGCCAATGCCAGCTGAAATACAGGCAAATGGATTGGCGCCAGTGGAGCCAGCTAGACGTACGGTTGACGTTGAGGCATTTTGCTCGTGATCGGCATGCAAGGTAAATATGGTATCCATCGCTTTAACGATGATTGGATCGGGCGTGATTTCTTCTGTTGGCACACCAAACATCATATGCAGAAAATTCTCGGCATAAGACATTTTATTTTGTGGATACATATAAGGTTGGCCGATGGAATATTTATAACTCATGGCAGCCAGGGTTGGCATTTTGGCAATCAACCGTACTGCAGCAGTATAACGATCGTTTTGATTGTTCAAATCCATGGTGTCATGGTAGAAGGCCGAAAGCGCACCGACGATTCCAACCATGATGGCCATAGGATGAGCATCACGACGAAATCCATTTAAAAACTGGTACATTTGTTGATGTACCATGGTATGATTGTTAATTAATTGATTAAAATGACTTTTTTCTTCCGTATCAGGAAGCTCTCCATTTAAGAGCAAGTAGCACACATCAAGAAAATCTTTTTTTTCTGCCAGTTGTTCAATGGGATAGCCACGATACAGTAAAATACCTCGTTCACCATCAATATAGGTGATTTTTGATTCGCAAGAAGCGGTGGAGACAAACCCTTGATCGAGCGTAAATACCCCGTGGGATCCAAGCTCACTGATATCGATGACGTCTTTACCCAACGTTGGGCTATACATCGATAACTCGATTGGCTCTGATCCAGGTATGGTCAATTGCGCAGTTTTTTTTGTCATGGTGACTCCTGTTGATTTAAGCGCTGGCCGATGGTTATAAAGTATATACCGCCTAATGCGGCCAAGTGCAGCACTATATAAAAACGACCGGCTTACGTCAATTTATCCAGCATTCGAGGTAAATTCTAGATTATTTTTCAATTTTTTTCGAAGTGTGATGATTCCAGGTTCGTGAATCTAGGCTTGTTATTATTTATTTTTTGCAATAGTTTGGTTTGTTGAAGTAATTTTGCCTGTGGGCGGTAGGCTATGGGAGTTTTTTATGATTAAACCAGCTGAATTACCACTGAATAGTCGTGGGGCCGTGTATCATCTTGATTTGCTTCCGGAAGAATTAGCAGATTTAATTATTACAGTTGGCGATCCTGGGCGTGTGCAACAAGTCAGTCGTCATTTTGATTCTGTTGAGCTTAAGCGTATTCATCGTGAGTTTGTAACCCATACAGGATATATTGGTCAACAACGCATTAGCGTTATTTCCACAGGCATTGGTGTACCGAATGTTGATATTGTTATGAATGAACTAGATGCTTTAGTCAATATTGATTTGGCAACACGCATGCCTTATGAAAAAACAAAGCAGCTTACCATCATTCGTCTTGGCACTACAGGCAGTCTGCAAGAAAGCAGCAGGCCCGGCGATATGGTTATCAGTCATTTTGCCGTGGGTTTTGATACACTGCTTGATTATTATCAAAGCAATTTTTCTCCTGAACTCATTGCAATGCATACAGCGCTGGCAGACCATTTGGCCGAAGCGTGTGGTTCATTTTATTTGGTTGAAGCGGATAATACCTTGCGAGAATTGTTTAAGGATCTGGGAGCCGCGGCGATTACGGCTACCTGTGGTGGATTTTATGGTCCGCAAGGACGGCGTTTGCGTATTCCATTACGTTATCCTCATTTATTGGAAAAATTAGCAACATTTAATTTTTCCAATCTGAAGATACTCAATTTTGAGATGGAAACTGCAGGGATTTTAGGGTTAGGGCAACTCTTGGGACACCGCTGTATTTCTGTGAGTGTAACCATAGCCAATCGCATCACTGGGGAATTTGCTGAAAATATACAAAAACAGGTGGAGCATTTGATTATTAAAGCATTGCAATACATGGGTCATCTGTCTTCTGACAGCAGTTCATGATATACTATCAGACTAAATTTTATCGGGATCTATTGAATTATTTTAGCATTTCATAAAGACCCTAAAGTGATTGCATGAGGACATGTCCCGCCATGATATCAGCCAAAGAAGTTACACCCGTCAATATTGAAGACGAACTGAAACAATCCTATTTGGATTACGCCATGAGCGTCATCGTCGGCCGCGCCTTGCCAGACGTGCGTGATGGTTTAAAGCCGGTTCATCGCCGAGTGCTTTATGCCATGAGTGAATTAGGTAATGACTGGAATAAGCCTTATAAAAAATCAGCACGCGTCGTTGGGGATGTGATTGGTAAATACCATCCGCATGGTGATACGGCCGTTTACGACACCATCGTGCGGATGGCACAACCGTTTTCCATGCGTTATATGTTGGTTGATGGTCAGGGAAACTTCGGGTCGGTTGATGGCGATGCTCCTGCGGCCATGCGTTATACCGAAGTAAGAATGTCAAAGCTTGCGCATGCGCTTTTGGCTGATCTGGAAAAAGAGACGGTTGATTTTAGTCCAAACTATGATGAGACAGAATTTGCTCCCGTGGTGTTGCCGGCCCGGATTCCCAATTTGTTGGTTAATGGTTCTTCCGGCATTGCTGTAGGCATGGCTACCAATATTCCACCGCATAATTTAACTGAAATTATTGATGCTTGTGTTGCTTTGGTTGCTGAACCGGAAATCAGCATTGATGATCTGATGACCATTGTTCCAGGACCTGATTTTCCTACAGCCGCCATCATTAACGGTCGCGCCGGTATTATCCAAGCTTACCGCACTGGCCGCGGACGTATATTAATTCGCGCCAAAACCGATGTTGAGACCGATAAAGATAACGGGCGCCAGGCTATTATTATTACGGAACTTCCTTATCAGGTGAATAAGGCTCGTCTTGTGGAGCGAATTGCTGAGTTAGTTCGCGACAAACGCTTGGAGGGTATTTCAGGCCTGCGTGATGAATCGGATAAGCAAGGGATGCGCGTGGTGATTGAATTGAAACGCGGGGAAGTTGCTGAAGTCATATTAAATAATCTATATGCCCATACCCAAATGCAAAGTGTATTTGGTATTAACATGGTTGCTTTGGTTGACGGTCAACCACGTACGTTAAATTTAAAGGAAATTTTAGAGTATTTCATCAAACACCGCCGTGAGGTGGTGACAAGACGTACCATTTTCGAATTAAAGAAAGCGCGAAATCGGGCTCATTTATTGGAAGGATTGGGAATTGCCCTAGCCAATATTGATGAAATGATTGCATTAATCAAGCAATCACCCACGCCGCAAGAAGCAAAAGATGCTTTATTAGCTCGACATTGGCAGCCTGGGTTGGTGCGTACCATGTTGGACAAGACTGGCAGTGATGGTTCTCGTCCAGATGATCTGCCTGCTCATTTTGGTCTGAGTGAGAAAGGTTATCTTTTATCTCCTCAACAGGCACAAGCAATACTCGAACTGCGCCTGCATCGGTTGACGGCGTTGGAGCAGGACAAAATTCTGAATGAATTTGAGCAATTGCTTGACCAAATTAAAGAATTACTTGACATTTTGGCATCACCAGAACGTTTGATGCAGGTGATTCGCGATGAACTTTTGGAGATGAAAGCTCAGTTTGGTGATGGAAGACGCACGGAGATCATTGCTTCTCAGGAAGATTTAACCATAGAAGATTTAATTACTGAAGAAGATGTGGTGGTCACGATGTCGCATCAGGGGTATGTGAAATACCAACCTTTGTCGGCCTATCAAGCGCAACGACGCGGAGGTAAGGGTAAATCTGCGACTCATGTCAAAGAAGAAGATTTTGTTGAGCGTCTGCTTATCGCCAGTACTCATGATACATTGCTATGTTTCTCCAGTCACGGCAAGGTCTATTGGCTTAAAGTGTATGAACTGCCTATGGCCAGCCGTATCTCAAGAGGTAAACCAATTATTAATGTATTGCCTTTGGCGAATGGCGAGGCTATTAATGCCATGATGCCGGTGCGGGAATACAAAGAAGGTTATTTTGTGTTTATGGCAACCAGCAAGGGTACGGTTAAAAAAGTGCCGCTAGATGCGTTCAGCCGCCCACGTTCCAGCGGTATTATTGCCATTGATCTTGAAGAAGATGATCGTTTAATTGGTGCCGATATAACCGATGGTTCCAAAGACATTATGTTATTCAGTGATGCAGGTAAAGTGATTCGCTTTGATGAAAATCTTGTCAGAGCGATGGGACGAACTGCTCGCGGTGTAAGAGGCATTCGTATGGGTGCCGGACAGGCTTTGATTTCTCTTGTCGTGGTGCGTCAAGGCGGTACGATATTGACAGCCACGGAGTTTGGCTACGGCAAACGCACAGCGATTGAAGAGTATCGCGTAACCGGTCGTGGCGGACAAGGCGTTATCTCCATTCAGGTCAATGAGCGTAACGGCAAGGTTGTGCGTGCCTTGCAAGTGGATGAAAACGATGAAGCAATGCTTATCACCGATAAAGGCACGTTGGTGCGTTTTAAGGTAAATGAGTTGTCGATCATTGGCAGAAATACGCAAGGCGTGCGTCTGATTAATGTCAGTTCTGGCGAGCGTGTCGTTGGAATGCAGCGAATCGATGAAATCCAGGACGACCAGGATGAGCTAGAGGCGTGAAAACCAGAGCGTATAACTTCGGTGCTGGACCTGCCATGTTGCCTGAATCGGTTTTACTGGAAGTAAAATCAGAATTAATGAACTGGCAAGGGTCCGGCATGTCAGTGCTTGAAATAGGTCATCGTTCGGATGAATTTAAGGCATTGCTTGACGAAGCTGAAGCTGACCTTCGCGAACTGATTGCAATTCCTGAGCATTACCATGTGTTGTTTCTTGGGGGGGCAGCGCGTACGCAATTTGCAATGATTCCTATGAATCTTTTACCTCCTGGCCAACAGGCTGGTTATTTGATCTCCGGTTTTTGGTCATCATTAGCGTTTACTGAAGCAACTAAATTGGCAAATGCTTATTGCGTCGCCAGTTCAGAAAAAACTGGATTTGTCTCTGTTCCAGAACCGATAAACTGGCAGATTCAGCAAAATACTGCTTATCTCTATTTTACGCTCAACGAAACCATCAATGGTGTTCATTTTTCTTCGCCACCCAGCGTTGCAAATATCCCGCTTGTTGCCGATATGACGTCTTGCTTATTAAGCGAGCCATTAAACGTGACTGATTATGGTTTGATTTTTGCGGGCGCGCAGAAAAATATTGCTCCCGCTGGTTTGACGATTGTTATTATCCGCGAGGACTTATTGGCAAAATCTGCCAATAGACCGTTGCCAACGATGATGGATTATCGTACTCATGTGGCTTATCATTCAGTCTATGCCACACCGCCGGTGTTTAATTGTTATTTAGCAGGAAAAATGTTTAAGTGGATCAAGACTCAGGGGGGGGTTGAACAATTACATCATCAAAACTGTCAAAAAGCGGATAGATTGTATCAATATATTGATGAGTCCTCTTTTTATCATTGTCACGTTGAGAAGCGTGCCCGCTCGATTGTAAATATTTGTTTTTCCATAACAACGCAACAGCTAGAAGCAGAATTTGTTCGAGCCGCTGCTCAACGAGGATTGTTATCTCTGGCTGGACATCGGATGGCAGGGGGATTACGTGCAAGTTTGTACAATGCTATGCCAATGGCAGGTGTTGAGTCATTAATTGCTTTTATGCAAGAGTTTTCTGAGGAACATCATTGATGAAGCCCTATCATTTAATCAGCAGCCCGGTTGACTATTTACAGGGTGATATTACTGTCCCCGGCGATAAATCCGTTTCACATCGAGCGATCATGTTTGGGTCGCTTGCTAAAGGAATAACAACCATTAATGGTTTTTTAGACAGCGAAGATTGCCTGGCAACGTTACATGCTTTTCAGGCAATGGGAGTTCGTATCGAAGGGCCTGTTTCCCAACGGGTTGTGATTTACGGCGTGGGTAAGTATGGTTTGCAAAACCCTGAGCAAGTAATTCACTGCGGTAATTCAGGTACGACCATGCGACTTCTTACAGGTCTTCTGGCAGCCCAAGAATTTGATAGCGAATTAACAGGCGATGCCAGTCTCTTAAAAAGACCTATGGAGCGAATTGCAAGACCGCTGATGAAAATGGGAGCCAGCATAACGACCAATGAAGGTTGTCCGCCAATTATAATTCGTGGAGGACAAACATTACATGGTATCACTTATGAAATGCCGGAAGCCAGTGCGCAGGTCAAGTCATGTATTTTATTAGCTGGTTTGTATGCTGAAGGTGAAACGTGCGTCATCGAGCCAGGTTTGACTCGTGATCATACAGAACGGATGCTCACCACATTTTCTTATCCTATTCAAAAATTCGATAACGCCATCATCATTAATTCATCGAGTGAATGCCAGGGTACGGATGTGATTGTACCGGCCGATATTTCATCCGCGGCGTTTTTTATTATAGCTGCAACACTTATACCGGGTTCAGAATTATTTATTAGGAATGTAGGTATTAATCCAACCCGTACTGGTGTTCTTCATATATTACAGCAAATGGGAGCCAATATTAGTTTCAGTAATAAGCGCTTATGTGGCGAGGAGTTAGTTGCCGATCTGTATGTGCGCCATGCCCCATTGGAGGGTATTGATATTCCCGTGGCTATGGTTCCTTTAGCAATTGATGAATTTCCTATTATTTTTATCGCGGCTGCTTGTGCTAAAGGACAAACGTTATTACACGGAGCGAAAGAACTGCGTTGCAAGGAAAGTGATCGTATTGCCGCCATGGTGGACGGCTTACAGCGGCTTGGGATAGAAGCTCAGGCATTGGAAGATGGGGCGTTCATCAAAGGTGGGATTTTGCAAGGCGGGGTGGTAGACAGTCTTGGTGACCATCGCATTGCTATGGCATTTGCAATTGCCGGAGCTGCGGCAAGAGAATCTGTAAAAATTTTAAATTGCGCTAATATAGCCACGTCTTTTCCAACGTTTGTTAATACGGCAAATCATGTAAAATTAGCAATCCAAGAGGCAAATGCTTAGAAAGCAGTATGTGACTGATTTAAACGTAAAACTTAACACCAAGATTGGGTTTTTTCGTAAGTCCTGAAAGAAACAGGAAGGATAAATGAAAAAAAATCGTTCTATTGTTTTACGCACTATGAGGATAATCTAAAAATGTCTGAAGAACATGCGCCTGTTATTACCCTAGATGGTCCGAGCGGTACTGGTAAAGGCACAATAAGTCTTATGTTGGCAAGACATTTTGGCTGGCATTTTTTAGACAGTGGTGCATTATACCGTGTGCTGGCCTATGCTGCTAAAAGAAAAAGTATTGATTTTGATGATATAGAAGCGATGGTAACGCTTGCGCATGCATTAGATTTACGGTTTGAAGTCAATGAAAAAAATATCAGTCATGTCTTTCTCGATAAGGAAAACATCAGCGATGCAATCCGTTCCGAACGGTGTGGACAAGATGCTTCTCAGATAGCGGCTATTCCTGAAATTAGAAAGGCCTTATTAAGTCGTCAGCGTGCTTTTGCCAAGCTTCCCGGATTGGTAACGGATGGCCGGGACATGGGCACGGTTGTTTTTCCAAATGCTATCTTAAAGATATATTTGGACGCGAGTCTTGAAGAAAGAGCGTCTCGTCGATATTTACAGTTGAAAGAAAAGGGAAATGATGTTAGCCTCGCGCAGGTTGTGGAAGAATTGGCTAGGCGTGATGAAAGGGATACAGCACGCACGCATTCACCGTTGAAGCCAGCACCTGATGCCGTGCAGATCGATACAACCAAGCTAACAATTGTACAAGTATTTAACAATGTATTACAATTAGCTAAAAAGAGTCTGTTTGTACAAACTGATCATAATAACAATTAAATGAATTGTTGTTGTGATTTTGTTGTTTAAATTTGTACAAAATATGGGGGGAAGATGAGAGGATTTCAGCTTCCATTTTTTTACTAAAGAGTCTATTAACATGTCTGAAAGTTTTAAAGAATTATTTGAGAAAAGCATTGCTGGTGCCCAATTTTATCCAGGCGCTATTATTAACGCCAAAGTCATCGACATTGACGATGACTATGTGACTTTAAATGCAGGATTAAAATCGGAAGGTATCGTCGCTATCGAAGAGTTTCAGGATAAAAATGGTGACCTGGAAATCAACGTTGGTGATGTGGTTGAAGTGGCATTGGATTCCGTCGAAGACGGCCGTGGAGAAACGCTGTTGTCTCGAGAAAAGGCAAAGCGTCAAGAAGCATGGCGTAAGCTTTCGAAGTGCCATGAAAACAATGAAACAGTCACTGGATTAATTTCAGGTAAGGTCAAGGGTGGTTTTACTGTTGAAATTGGCTCAATTCGTGCTTTCTTGCCCGGCTCTTTAGTGGATGTCAGGCCCGTACGTGACCCATCCTATCTTGAAGGAAAAGAACTTGAATTTAAAGTCATCAAGATGGATCTCAAACGCAATAATATTGTTGTTTCTCGCCGTGCAGTTGTAGAAGAAGAAAGCAGTGCAGACAGACAAGCATTACTTGAATCTCTGCATGAAGGCCAGGTATTGAATGGCGTTGTCAAAAATCTTACAGATTATGGTGCCTTTATCGATTTGGGAGGTATTGACGGCCTATTGCATATTACCGATATTTCTTGGAAGCGAGTTAAGCATCCAAGTGAAATGCTGTCGGTTGGTCAGGATGTTAAAGTAAAAGTGTTAAGTTTTGATAGTGAGCGAAATCGTGTTTCGTTGGGAATGAAACAATTAGGTAATGACCCGTGGGTTGACTTGGTTGACCGTTATCCAATAGGCAAACGATTAGAAGGGAAAGTGACTAATATTACCGATTATGGATGTTTTGTTGAAATTGAAGAGGGCGTAGAAGGTCTGGTTCATATGTCTGAAATGGATTGGACAAATAAGAATGTTCATCCCAGCAAAGTTGTTTCAGTCGGCGATATGGTTGAAGTCATGGTCCTTGAAATTGACGAAGAGCGTCGTCGGATTTCCTTAGGCATGAAACAATGTGTTGGCAATCCATGGCAAGAGTTTGCCAAAGCTCATAATAAAGGCGAAAAAGTCTGCGGTAAAATTCGCTCCATTACCGATTTTGGTATTTTCATCGGTTTGGAAGGCGAAATTGATGGCTTAGTTCATTTATCTGATATTTCTTGGGATATTCCAGGAGAAGAAGCGGTTAAGCAATACAAAAAAGGTCAAGAGCTGGAAGCGGTTATTCTTGCCATTGATGCTGAGCGTGAGCGTATTTCTTTAGGCTTGAAACAACTGGAAACAGATAATTTTACCAGCTATGTGGATGAACACGGAAAAGGTGCTATCGTTACAGGAAAAGTAACGGCTGTTGATCCAAAATCCGTGGTGGTTATGCTTGCGGATGATGTATTTGGAACCATTCGTGCCGGTGACTTATCTGATGAAAAAGTAATCGATGCTTCTACTTTGGTTAAAGAGGGTGATGAGATTGAGGCGAAAATTATCAATGTTGATAGAAAAAATCGCAACATTTCTCTTTCTGTTAAAGCCAAAGATGCGCATGATCAGGCTGAAGCAATTAAAAAATATTCCCGAAGCGGAGAGGCCACTGCAACATTGGGTGATTTGCTAAAGGAAAAAATGGCGACTAAAGAAGATGAGTAACTTTTGAAATTCCCTAAAAAAAGCGTAGATACCTACGCTTTTTTTTTATAGATTTTTCGCACATATTGTTTGATGAATTAAAATGTGGATAATTCAGTAAAGAATACAAGATTGTAAGCGCGGATAGCACAAAGTGATAACTGGAAAATTAAGGCTTAATCTTGGTTAACAAACACGTTAACTAATGTACATGATTGATATTTTTGCCCTTCAGCAGATGGACTTTTATATCTTATCTAGGGTAAACCTGAATTTTAATGACTTCATAAGTAAGGTTGATTTGATGCGGATAATACTGATTATTTTTTATTTAATATTGATTTTGGTTGGCGTTAGTTTCGCTGTTTTGAATGCTGCTCCCGTATCGGTGAATTTTTATTTTACGATGATAAAAATGCCTATATCAGTCTTAATGACTATTACGCTTGGGATTGGTGTGCTTATCGGAGCATTTTTGTTTTTATGTAAATATTGGCGCCTTAAAATAGAGCACCATAAAATTAAAGTCCAGTTAAAACTTACTGAAAAGGAAATCAAGAATTTACGTTCGATTCCATTGCAGGATCAACATTAATGGGGGAGCTTTAATGATTAATTTATGGCCATTATTATTGCCTGCTGCTGCCTGGTCTGGCTGGTGGGTTGCGAGCCGTAATTATTCCATTAAAGGAAGGCGCACAACCAGCCATTTTTCCAGAGAATATGTCGTTGGTTTAAATTATTTATTAAATGAGCAGCCTGATAAAGCGGTTGATGTGTTTATTAAATTGCTGGAAGTTGATAGTGATACAGTAGAAACCCATCTCGCATTAGGGAGTTTGTTTCGTCGGCGCGGGGAAGTGGATCGCGCCATTCGTATTCATCAGAATTTAATTGCCAGACCGCAACTTAGTTTATTACAACGTAAAGAAGCGTTAATGGCTCTCGGTCAGGATTATATGAGTGCCGGTGTTTTTGACCGTGCCGAGAGAATTTTCACGGAAGTGGTTGAACTGGGTGGCAATCGTGAAACAAACAGCCTTCATGGCCTGCTGGCTATATATCAACAAGAAAAAGCTTGGGAGAAGGCATTAGATATTATTAAAAAGCTAGAAGACTCGACGGGAAACAGTATGCATGCCCAAATGGCGCATTATTATTGTGAAATAGCCAACCAGGCATTAAAAAGTGGTGCTTATGATAGAGCTTACCATGCCATTAAACAGGCTTTGATAACAGATAAGCAATCCGTACGTGCCAGTTTAATGCAGGCCAATCTGGACATGAAAAGCGGACGTTATAAACAGGCAATTCGTGCTCTGAAGTCAGTCCCCGAGCAAGATCCAGAATTTTTAACCGAGATTGTTGATCCTTTGGTTCATTGTTATCGTGAATTAAATGCGATGGATGAATGTGTTGATTATCTGGAGCAAATGTTGATAGAGCATCCCCGCGCTTCACTGATTTTTGTGGTAGGGGAATATTTGCGGCGTGAAAAAAGCATTGATTTCGCTATAGATTTTGTTTCAGTCCAGCTTGGAAGACATCCTTCCATACGAGGTTTGAACCGCCTTATTTGTTGGCATTTGGAGTCGGCCCATGGAAAAGTACGTGAAAAATTGCAAATGCTTTATGACATTACTAGTAAATTTTTAGACAATAAGCCAATTTACCGCTGTGGTCAATGTGGCTTTGGTGGTAAGTTTTTACACTGGCATTGTCCAAGCTGCAAACAGTGGGGTAGAATGAAGCCGATTCATGGACTGGAAGGTGATTGAGGATTGTTCATGTCGATAAAATTAATTGTTGCACTTGATTTTGCTGATCGGTCTGCTGCGTTGACGTTGGTTGATGAACTGGATCCTACTCATTGTGCTGTCAAAATTGGCAGTGAAATGTTTACGTTATTTGGCGATGCTTTCGTTCATGCATTGGTTGCACGGCAATTTAACGTATTTCTTGATTTAAAATTTCATGATATTCCTAATACTGTTGCACGGGCATGCAAAGCTGCTGCTGAACTTGGTGTCTGGATGATGAACGTTCATGCCAGCGGGGGACTAAACATGATGGAAGCGGCAAAACAAGCTTTAGAATCTTATGGTTCTGAACGACCATTGTTAATTGCGGTGACTGTTTTGACCAGCATGAGTCAGAATGATCTTGTGGCTATTGGTATTCGTGAGACATTAGAAGAGCATGTGTGCAAATTGGCTCGTTTAGCCCAAGAGGCAGCATTGGATGGTGTGGTGAGTGCGGCGTACGAAGTACCTCTCATCAAACAGGCGTGTGGCCGTGATTTTTTGACGGTTACCCCTGGTATTCGTCTAACCGCTGAAAAAATAGACGATCAGGCAAGGATTATGACTCCGGCAGAGGCTTTAAAGACTGGAAGTGACTATTTGGTCATTGGACGGCCAATTACGCAAGCAGAGAAACCAGCACAGGTCATTCAGCAGATACTTGCAGAGATTAGAGCCTGATTTAAGAATAAAAAATCATTTTCTATATTAGATAAATAATCAGATATGCAAAAATCTCTCCAGCAATATTACTTACAACAGATGGGTATTGAAACCTGGGTATTACGCCACGATGCAAGTCAACCTTCATTGCAAGCATTGGCACTAGAGGTTCAGTCATGTACTCATTGTCCACTTCATAAAACGAGAACTCAGACTGTTTTTGCTCGAGGAAATCCTAAGGCTAAATTAATGATTATTGGTGAGGCACCAGGATTTCATGAGGATAAACAAGGATTGCCTTTTGTAGGGAAAGCTGGAAATTTATTAAATAAAATGTTGCTCAGCATTGGATTCACTGCTGAGGATGTTTACATAGCCAATGTGATTAAGTGCCGGCCGCCCAATAATCGCGATCCAAAGGCAGAAGAAATCGAGGCATGTTCGACCCATCTCACTCAGCAGATTATTTTAGTTAATCCACAGTTGATACTGGCTGTTGGGCGTTTTGCCGGACAATTTTTGCTGAATCAATTTCTTCCCTTGAATAAAATGCGTCATCATGTTCACCATTATCAAGGAAAACAAGTATTAGTTAGTTATCATCCGGCCTATCTTTTAAGAAATCCTAAAGATAAAAAGAAAGCTTATGCTGATTTGTTGAACGTTAGGCGATTAATCCTTGCTGCATCATGTTCAAATCTGTCGGCTTAACCCTGATAGAATTATTGGCTACTCTCGCTTTGATGGCATTCGTCTTACTATGCTGCATTCCCTCCATGGACAAAAGCCACAAAAAAAATCAATTAGTATTTATGGTTGATCAATTAAAAAATAATTTACAGTTTGCTAGAACTCAGGCGTTGATACGAGGAGAAACATTGGCATTAACACCGCTACCTGGTGCAAACAATTGGCGGCAAGGGATGATGTTATTTGTTGATAATCCCGAACATGTGTATTCACCAGGCAGTAAAATCATTCATGAATGGCATTGGAATTATCCCTCTGAGTGGGAAATTCTATGGCAAGGGTTT
This sequence comes from Legionella nagasakiensis, assembly GCF_900639915.1. GTDB lineage: Bacteria > Pseudomonadota > Gammaproteobacteria > Legionellales > Legionellaceae > Legionella_A > Legionella_A nagasakiensis. The sequence continues at coordinate 249,294 of NZ_CAAAID010000003.1, read as the reverse complement.
CAATCCAGTCATTATTTATTATTTTCAGCCAATATTAGACAATCTGCAGCAAATGGTCATTTCATAGTAAAAGATAGAAAAACACAATATCAATTAATTGTAAATCGTTTTGGAAAAGTTCGGGAAAACAGGGGCTCTTATTCGTAGTGGTCTATAATTATTACGATAAGTATAAAATTTGACTTTTAATGGTATGACTAATAAACGATTTCCTGGGTTTTCTCTGGTTGAGTTTTTGACGATCTTAACCATCGCTGCTATCTTTACTACGTTGGCAATACCAGGGTATAACGCATTGATTCAAAATAATAAAATTGTGAGTGCTGCAAATAAGTTATCAGCAAGTCTTAATTTTGCACGAATGGAAGCTGTAAAACGAGGTGTTCGGGTAGCCGTATGTCCAGCGGCAAATGCCGCTTTTACTGCATGTGGTAATAACACTCAGTGGTCACAGGGATGGATAGTATTTATCGATGCGGATAATAATAATGCAATTGAGACAACGAGTGATCTGGTTAAGGTTGCCCAATCCTTGCCGAATGATGCGGTAATCACGTCAAGCAGTGACGTCATTAGTTATGATGGTTCCGGTTTTTTAACCAATGGAGCCTCATCATTATCACTGAGAACGAGCGGTTGTACTGGAAATAATGCACGGGTCATAAATATTGCAAATAGTGGACGAATAAGTATCGGTGTCGCGGCCTGTAATTAGGGCATGCCCCTAAGATATGATTTTGCTAAGAAAGTAATTTGTGGTGGAAAAATCAATAGAGGGACGTTAATATAAACGTCTTGGATACTTGATGCATTACTATGTTGATTAACCTAGACAATTTTCTTCAGGAAGAATGTCGACCGCCCAACGAACTTTTACCTTGGATTGTTTATCAAAGTTCATTAACAGATAAGCTTAAACAAGAAGCTGGTGAAGCAAACTTGACGCTGCTTAGGCAGCAATGGGATTCTCCTGATTGGTGGGATGAGCATGTATTGACCTTGAAAAATGATCCTGTCATGCATCGAGAAATTCTAATGTGTGCAGAACATGAGCCTTGTTGGTATGGACGCACCATTATCCCTAAGCAGACTTATGAAAGCGATGTCACTTTTTTTGCAAGGTTAAAAAAAGAATCTTTAGGTCAATTGATATTTGATAATGAAATCATTGAGCGAATCTCTTTAATGAGCTATGCAATTAATCCGCAAGTTATAGAATACCACTGGTTAACCGATGTTATGCATGGCCATGCAACGATTCTCTGGGCGCGTTTCTCAGTATTTATGATTCATAAGCAATTTTCTTTTTATCTGGTTGAAATTCTATTGCCTGGATTAATGAGGTATGCCAATTGAAATTAAGTGCATACTTACGATTGATGCGTTTTCATAAGCCGGTAGGGATTTTTTTACTGTGGTTTCCTATTGCCTGGGCATTATGGCTTGCAAATCAAGGAACCCCCCCCTTGGTCTTGCTGATTTATTTTATGCTGGGAACCATATTGATGCGGGCGGCTGGCTGTGTGGTTAATGACATAGCCGATCGTAATATCGATAGGCATGTCAAGCGTACGCAGCTTCGGCCTTTAACCAATAACGAAGTCAGTTTATCGGAAGCGTTAGTCATTTTTATCTTATCGCTTTTAGCGGCGTTTGTTATCGTGATGCAACTTCCTCGAACTTGTTTTTATTACGCATTATTGGCGTTAGCTATCACAATAATTTATCCTTTTTGTAAACGTTTTATCTATGTTCCTCAACTGGTGTTAGGTATTGCATTTTCTATAGGAATTCCTATGGTTTACAACGCCTCTATGAAAATGCCCAATACTGAAATGGCGATACTGTTGCTTATTAATTTTTTATGGATTGTTTCATATGACACGATGTATGCCATGGTTGATCGTGAAGACGATTTACGAATTGGCGTTAAATCCACGGCCGTGCTTTTTGCTCAATATGATTGTTTGATCATTCTGTTACTCCAAGCATGTTTGCATGTATTATGGTTGGGACTGGCGTTTGTTCATCATTTCTCTTTATTATTCTATGGTGTTTGGGGGATAGCGGCACTGATATTAATGCATCAACAAAAATTGGTTAGCAGCCGCGACATTGAGGCGTGTTTTAAGGCTTTTTCTACCAATATCTGGTATGGTGCGACGATGTGGGTTGCTATCATCGTCGCTTAAAGACTTTATGGAGAAAAAACAGGATGTTTAAATTTCCTGACGATCTTATTTGCTATAATCAAACGGATATTGCTCATGATGGCAATCTTATTTTTTTTCTGGAAAAACACAGCACCAAAGAAGGAACGTGGGGATTTCTACAATTAACGTCTGGAGAGATTGATTTTATCTTCCTGGATGGTTCAGGTCAGGAATTATCCAGACAACGCCTGAATCAAATGAATTCTTCTCAGCTGATTCCTCCAGCATCCTGGCATAAAATTCAACCCATCAGCGAAGTATTCACCGCCTCACTTGAATTTTATTGCAAACCACATCGCTTTTTTAGCAAAAAGCACCGGCTGGCTGCGGTTCATAGTGACTTGCTATACATTTATCAAACCTACGTTCAGAAACAAGATAAACTTGATATTCTTGATGTCGGGTGTGGCTCTGGTCGTAATCTGTTATTTTTAGGATTGGCTGGTCATCACGTCACTGGCATTGATGTTAATGAATCTTCGTTGCAGCAAATTGATCACATCGCGCAGCAGGAGAAGATGACCAACGTCGTAACCAAAATGCATGATCTTCATCATTCATTAAATGTTGCAGTCAATGCATTTGATTTTGTTATTTCAACCGTCAGTTTGCAATTTTTGCAGCCTGAACGGATTCCATCATTATTGACGGAATTGCAATTGGCAACACGTGTACAAGGATTGCATCTATTGATTTTTCCTATTGCGGCCAAGACGTTTGCCTGGCCTGCTTCGTTTACTTATCTGGCAGCCAGCAATGAATTGTATGAGTTTTATCAGAACCGTGGTTGGTCGATATTGGAATATAAAGAAACAGTGGGGCACTTACATAAACTGGATGAATCAGGCAAACCAATGCAAGGGTTATTTGGGCTGCTACTGGCGCAAAAAATAGCTTAGTTCCAGAGTGATTATATTTGCAAGCAATTCAGTCAGTTATGCCCATTATATTTTTTATAATGGCATCTACTGGCAGTATTTCATCAATTAAATCAATGCATTCTCCTGCAAAAACTGGGTATATATCAAAATTATTTTGCTGCTGTGCTTGTAAAAATTCGTTTTTATCAGCCGGGGTGATGTCTTTTTGGGGATTGTTTAAATGCAATAAGCGGCCAAAAAAATCATTTTGAATGATTCTTGCAGTAAATTGCTTTGGCCAGGCAACGCCACGTAAATGATCGGTTAAATGGCTTCGAAACGTTTGATCGCCTTTTCCCATGAGAATATGTTGTTTGGCATCTTGATGACCACCTGATTCTTTTGATGCATAAAAACGGGTTCCCATAAGTACACCCTGGGCTCCTAAAGCACTGGCGGCAAGAAAACCTCGTCTGTCTGCTATTCCTCCGGCGGCGATGACTGGTATACAAACATTATCAACCACAGCGGGTATTAAGGAAAAGGTGCCTCGGGATGCACCATGTCCGCCAGCTTCCGTTCCCTGGGCAACAATAAAGTCGGCTCCTTTTTTCTCCGCGTCCTTTGCATCGGCCACGGTTTGCACTTGAGCAATAATTAATATACCAGCTTGCTTTACTTTATCAACAAAAGGCGAGAAATCACCAAACGAAAACATGATGGCTTTAGGACGATACGGCAGGATGGATTCAAGTTGTTCCGGGTGTTTTTGTAAATACCAGGTAATAAATCCAATGCCGATATTTGCATTTTGGGCTTCTTCAAACTGTTCTTGCAGCCATTTAGCTTCGCAATAGCCTGCTCCTATCATACCAAATCCGCCGGCAGAGGATACGGCTTTTGCCAAATGTGCGGTTGCAATAAAGGCCATTGGCGCAGATAAGATGGGATAATTGCAATTCAATCGTTGCATGCAGACGCTTCCTGTTAGCATGAAACAAAAATGCTCAATGCTGGGTTTTCGTAAATGATGAGTATATAATCAAAAAACTGTGTTTAATTTAAGGAAAATAAATGAAAAAAGCAATCGTGATTTTGGTGATGGGGTGCTTCTCCAAGCTGCTTTTTGCTGCTGGAGGCAGCGGTTGCGGTTATTTCAATATTTCTTTGGAAAATTATACAGGATATCCATGCGCACTTTTGGCTGCCACCGTTCATAGCGGGAATATTGTTAGTGGCAGTGTGCCGCAATATGTGGGGAATGGTGAAATAACACCAAGCGTTCAGATGCAGCAGGGGTATTTTTCTGGGCCAAAAATTCGGCTTGATCTTCAATGTGGTAATAAAACAGTAACCCTCACGTCCCAACAAAACTATTGTTTTTTAGAGGCCGGTAATATTTCCGGCGATGTTATTACTTCCAATAATATTCACGCAAAATACATTCCAGCAAACGGCAGTTACTGGTATTCACGACCAGGCAGCATTGTTTGGACAATTTTTTAACTAAAGGAGAGCCTTTTCCCGGATATCGCTTCGCACTATCCAGGCTACCATCATAATCACGCAACTTTGTAGCCTGGTTAACGCGTAAGCGGTAACCAGGTTATTTTTTCTTATAAATTTATTGATTTTTTTCCAGTAATTGATCTAATAAAGTGCTGGCTCCCAAACGAAACCAATGACTATCAACGTTTTGATTTAGTGCATGTTGTGCTAAATGGATGTATTCAAGGGCTTGTTCCAGAGTTTTAATCCCACCGGATAATTTAATCCCGCAGTTTGCTTTTGTGTCTTTGATCGCTTGCAACATGGCAAAGGCTGCTGGGACGGTGGCGCCGATTGGGATTTTTCCTGTGGATGTTTTTAAAAAATCACAACCTCGTTGGATGATCTTGATGCTTGCCTCATAAATCGTTTCCATCGATGGAAATGCGCCAGTTTCCAGAATAACTTTAAATAGAACGCCATGCCGCTTGCATAGCTGATAATTTCTTTCACAGAAAAAAAAAGCAGATTCACGCTGACCGCGAAGGTAGGAAGAATAGGAAAAAACATAATCAATTTCATCCGCTTGTTGTTTCTTAATGATTTCCTCTATGGTTGCCATGACGTGCTCTTGCGGTTGATTTCCTGAAGGGAAATTGGCCACAGTTGCACGTTTTACTGTCATAAAAGACGGCAGCCAGGCAAGATGTTGTGGCAAAACACAGACAGCAGCGGTTTGATGTGTTTCGGCCTTTTTAGCTAGGGTGCGGATCTCCGTTGCTGTGGCATTGTTATTCAAGAGTGTTAAATCGAGCAATGGAATCACTTCCCGCCAGTTTGGTGTATTGCTCGACGATTTCCTAAGCGTTTGTAAGGTTTGTGTCAGTTGTTCTGTTAACGTCACGCCAGTTCCGCTATGAATCGTTTGACCAGTCGGTTTAATTTCTCAGTCGCTTGCGATGCCATAAGAACCACCGCTTCATGGCTATGACTGGTATTAGATAAGCCAGTAGCATAATTGGTTATCGTCGCAATGACCCCTACTTTCATACCACAATGGTTGGCAACCAGAACCTCCGGTACCGTGGACATGCCAACTGCGTCAGCACCAAGAATACGAAACGCTCTGATTTCAGCGGCCGTTTCATAGTTAGGTCCTAAAACGGAAAGATAGACGCCTTGATGCAAGGATATATTTTCCTTATGAGCATGAATTAATAATTTTTCGCGAATCTCTTGATCGTAGGCATTATCCAAGGGGAAGAAGCGCGATCCAAACTCATCATCATTCGGTCCAACCAGTGGATTGCCTGGTTGCATGTTAATGTGATCTGTAATCAACATCAACTCGCCTGGTCCGACATCCTCCCGTAAGGATCCAGAAGCGTTGGTTGCCAGGAAATAATCACATCCTAGTAATTTTAAGGTACGAACATAGGTTTTGACGACTTCAAAGCTGGTGCCTTCATAAGTATGACTGCGGCCTTGTAAGCAAACAACACCAACACCCGATAGATAACCTAATACCAGTTTGCCGCCATGACCATGTACAGTCAATGTTGGAAATCCGGGCAATTCTTCATAATTAATGTAAATGGGGTCATCCAGTTGTTCAACAAAACCACCTAATCCTGAACCAAGCACGATACCAATGGTTGGTTTGAAGGAAGGCAATCGTTGGATAATGTGGTCAGCAGCAACATGTGCATTGGTTAATTCTTTATTAGACATTTACTTTTTCTCACAAGTCGATTGTAAACTGAATGCCAATGGCAACAGTTCAGCAATGGTTAGCGTTTTTAAAGCCGATTCTTGGTTACATAAATGGATTCGGGTTTCCGGTGTCGAGAATTCATATATTCTTTGGCGGCAAGCGCCGCATGGTGAACAAAGCGCATTATCTGCAGATAAAATAACCATGCTTTTTATTTGTCGTTTGCCTGCCGCAACCATTTGGACGATTGCCGATGTTTCTGCGCATATGGTTAATCCATAGGAGCTGTTTTCCACATTGACTCCAGTGAATAAAGCATGATCTTCTTCACTGCAAAGACAGCTGCTTACTGAATAGCCTGAATAGGGGGCATAAGAATAGTTAAGTGCCTGGCTTGCACGATTAATCATTTGTTGGATTGATTGGCTCATGACTTATTCCTGAAAACATGGGCGAGAACTATACCCAGAATATGCTTTACAAACAAGCTCTCATAGTCTCATTGGAAGTTGGTTCGCTTGGATAATCAGATAGGATTCTTGCAACCTTCCGTACAAAAAGTCCATCTTGATGACAAATCGGTTCTGCTTCTTTGCTACAAGCATCACGACGAGGATGTGGTCTTGTGGGATCCATTGATAAGCCTTCTGCTAAACTTGTGTAGCTGTGGTGAATGGCATCGTCGGGTTTAAACTCATCGAAGGTACTTTTTTTCCAGTAATAAAGAGCAACGACTGTTAAGCCATTTCCAATGATGCTTGCAAGCAATATAGCCATCGACGCGGGTGGAAATAAAAATCCAACAGTAGCGGCCAGTGCGGTAATGGCACTGACGACGGTTGTTAATAAGACATAACGTAGATAGGTTTCCTGACGCAAACTTGAATAATGTTCATCGTTAACAGGAGGTTTTTTGTATTTATGATATTCACCGATGGTCCATACCAAATTACTGACAGTAAACAACCAAACAGCAGGCAATATGAGAGAAGGATATAAAGGGCATAGAAAGCAAAGTATGGTTGCAACCGTACCGATCACAGCAGCCGCCTGATATTGATCTTTAAATTCTGAAAAACCATACCATGCTTCGCGTTTTCTAGGATGATGCGGGTAAAACAAGGTGGCCAAAAACCAGGCAGTATAGCCAATGAGATAAGCAATCAGCGATATTAGATTCAGGATGGAAGCAAGTAGAAGAATCGGAATGTTTTTTAGTTTAGAGATAATAAAACCGGCCAGAAAAAAAGAACCGCTGATTTTATCGAGTAATGCTGCCTGTTTTTTCAAACCACAATCCTTAGGTTGACGCGGTGATTTGATTGTAAAAAATCTTCCATAAAATGCAAGTTGATTTTTTGGATGCTTGATGGCATTGAATCTTATCTTGCTTTTTAAAAGGTAATCATTTGTTCAAGATGTATTTTTTATTTAAAAATGAATGATTATTAATAATTTGTTAATGTTTTTATTTTAGACTTATTGACATGTTACCTATCAATTTTGTTTTAATATGCCAAAAGTCATTTTAGTGTACGCAAACTGTGTCAATCCAACAGCCAAAGGCGATTTTTCACTGGCGGGGAGTATCGCAAGAGATCTCGTCCGTGAGATTAAATCCAGCAATGAAACACTTGATGTGGTTTTAACCAGCACCTTGGATGGTATCCCTCGATTTGAAAGTCTTTATGGAGAGCCAGGTGATAAGCGGGTGACGATCGAGGGTGAAGAGGTTGGCTTATGTGCGTTAGAGTTATTTGATGCGGTTGAAAATACTGTGGTTGCATTTATTGAGGCCAATCGTTGTAAATACGCACCAGCGGATATTGTCAAGCGCGTGCTTTCTCCGGAAAGTAAGACTTTATTTGTGGGTGCTGCCAATCAAGGTACTATGTCTGATTTATTTACTCAAACCATGTATCGCTTTCAAGTTAATATGGATCAGCCTGGGGTGTACGGTAATTTTAATGCAGCGGATGTGTTTGTGGGCAGCAGCGGCATAGGGGATGGCCGTTTAGGCTTGCCAGCGATTGCAAAAACCAGTGATTTACCTGCGTTGACCTCGTCGCAAATGGCTTTAATGCCTACGATGAGTTATGGTTTTATGTATCTTGCTGCAATAGATGATGTAAGAGATTGTCAATTAATAGCGCAATATATGCGGTTAACGGACCCGGTTAGTAGTTATGTGTTGGTCGGTAATTTTGCTGATAAAAGCCGGCAAATAGCCTATGCTTATAGCACGGATACAACCTTAAGTACGCCAAAACGCGCGTTACCACCTATTGTTTATCATCAATCCCTGGATAATGGGTTGATGCGCCATATGGTTGCTAATGCCGCAACTCCTTTAGTATTATCGACCGGCGTTATGGGCACATTAGAGGCAATGCAAGACAGAAAGTTAACGTATTATCAGGATTTATCCAATAATACCAACTTTGTTGCTTCTTATTTACTGGCGGTTAAATCCATTGTTGCCAGTGACGATGCTTTAATAGGTGTTATGCCGCAATTAATCATGGAGCTGTCCCAGTTGCTTTTTGCCAAAAAACCATTAAGCTTCTCGGAGATGGAACGGACGCACGATTTGTTAGCGATCTCTTCTGTCAGCGATAAATTAGTAGACACGAATGAGAGGATTGTAGCTCAGGCACGTGGAAAATTAGCACCAAGATTATTAAGTTTTATTGGTGGCGCAAGAAGTACACATGAGCATGAGCAGTTGGCCTCAGTTTGTGTTTCGTTGCGCAAACCAGGAGAGATTGGAACTCCTGTGTATGATCAAGCTCTAAGGCGTGCTGCTGCATGGGGACGGTTATTTGAGCTTAAAGTATTAATCAAGGCCATGGCTGCAACGGACGGCTTAAATTTGTCGGATGCAACCCATCTGCGAACGGCGCTTCATTGGGCGGTTATTGCACAGAGTGCTGATTGTGTACGGGCTTTAGTAGCAGCTGGAGTTCTTTTGGATGTTCAAGATAAAGAGGGTAAAACCCCTTTACATCATGTAATAGCCAATGGCAATAGACTGTTGATTCAAATTTTGGTAGAAGCAGGTGCTTCTGTGGATATCCCGGACAACAGTCGTAAAAGTCCTATCGAGTGTGCGGATGAAGGAACGGTATTATTCATCCAGAGCTGTAAATCGCATGCTGCTCCAGTGACTTATTCTGGTGTGTTAAGCAGGACAGACGGCATGTAAACATTTTCCAAAAGGAGGACGGCGCGCTTCCTCCAAAAGGAAAATAATCAATGACATCTAAAAAGATTTTATTGAATAAATCATACTAACTCCTCCTTTTTTAAAGGGAGTCAACAGGAGTTTGTAAAAAATCCTCTTACCCTCTTTCACAAAAAGAGAGAATCATTAGAATATGGATTAAAAAATCATTAAGCTTCTCCTTTATAAAAAAGGAATAACCAGACTTGAATCATCAGTAAATTTTAAAATCTATGTTGACTATTAAACTTCAGAATTTCTTATCTCAACGGCAGGAATGCGGTTTATACCGTAAGAGACAATTAATCAATCAAAATGAAATTAATTTCAGCAGCAATGATTATTTATCGCTCTCTAACCACACCTCTATTAAACAAGCTTATGAGGAAGGGTTTCAGCGCTATTCTACCGGCAGTGGTGGCTCTATGGTGGTCTGCGGCTATCATCCAATCCATCGAACATTAGAACAAACGTTTGCTGAGGTACTGAAGGTGGATCAATGCCTTTTGTTTTCATCCGGTTACGCGGCTAATTTAAGTGTAGCGGCACTGCTCGGGTGTTTATGTTTCCCTACGCTGATCGATAAGGCGGCGCATGCTTCTATTTATGACGGCTTAAAATTATCCAATGTGAACTATCTGCGCTATCGGCATAATGATATGGTTGATTTATCCACCAAAATAAAACGCATTTCGGAAAACGCTGTTATTATGACTGAAAGTGTTTTTAGCATGAGTGGTCAAATAGCGCCGCTTGCTGAGATGGTAAAATTGAGTCGAAGCAGTGCAAGTGCCTTGATTGTAGATGAAGCTCACGCTTTTGGTGTAATGGGTAGGCAAGGAATGGGGGCTGTGAGGCAGACAGAGCTAACTCAGGATGAGGTGCCATTAAGAGTGATTCCATTTGGCAAAGCTTATGCTTCGGCAGGAGCTATTGTAGCGGGTAAGGAAGCGTGGATAGAGGCTCTTTTGCAATGTGCACGGCCCTATATTTATTCAACGGCGATAAGTCCGGCTATTGCCTATGGTTTGTTGAAGTCTTTAGATATAATCCGCAGCGCTGAAGAGCGTCGAATAAAGCTTCAAGAGACAATTAGCTATTTTCGAAACGCCCTACGCCACTCATCCTTGAAATGGCGAGATTCATTGACGGCCATTCAACAATTGCAATTAGGGTGTCCTCATCGAGCGCAACGTTACGCCATGAAATTACGTGAACAGGGGATTGTGTGCATACCCATGCGTCCGCCTACGGTCAGCAGACAAGAAACAGGTTTGCGCATTATTCTCAATTGTAATCATCAGGCAGAACACATCGACTACTTAATGAAATGTCTTCATCAACTATGAATATTCATCTCGTGACTGAAGGCAGCGGTGCGCCGCTGGTTTTATTTCATGGCTGGGGATTTGATCATACGGTTTGGTCTTCCCTATTACCGGAACTGACCTCCCATTATCGAGTCTATCGGGTTGATTTACCAGGGTTTGGACGAACGCCGCTTATGGATTGGGATGATTTTAAACATTTGCTGTTAAAGAAACTTCCAGCATCTTTTGCACTTGCTGGCTGGTCTATGGGTGGTTTGTTCGCAACGAGGCTGGCTATTGAGGAATCACAACAGGTGACCCATCTATTGAATATTGCTTCATCGCCTCGATTTGTTAAAGAAGATAATTGGCCTGGCGTGGAGAGGAACGTATTTATGGCGTTTTACCGAACGATGGAGCGAGAGCCACAAAAAACCCTTGCTCAGTTTATTGCATTACAGCTGCAAGAACAGACTGTGCATGATGTTGTTTCTTTAGCAACAACGCCTGCACTCACAACGTCTGTATTATCTGGATTACGGGCTGGTCTTGATGTTTTGGTTGATTGGGATCTAAGAGAAGCATTGCAGCAAGTCCAGATCCCGGTCGGTTATTTGTTTGGCCGATTGGATGCCATCACATTGCCTACGACGTTGATGGTTATGAAAGATAAATATCCTTCATTTCACTATCATTTATTTTCCAAATCAGCGCATGTGCCTTTTTTATCAGAAAAAGAAAAGTTTCTTGTGGCGTTAAAGGAGTTTTTGCAATGAAACGTTATTTTATAACGGGAACGGATACAGACTGTGGTAAAACGTACATTACTTGTCAGCTGCTCCGTTATTTTCAGCAACATAATAAAAAAGCATTGGCGATTAAACCCGTGGCAAGTGGTTGTTTAGAAGATAAAGGAGAACGATTTAATGATGATTTGCTTTTATTAAGGCAATACAATCAAACAGCAGAACAGGAAATATGTCCTTGGCGCCTGCAACTGCCCATTTCGCCTCATTTGGCGGCCATGGATGAGCAACGTGAGTTATCTGCACAGGAAATCACTGAGTTTTGTTATAAGGCGGGAGCGAGTGATACAGAATACTTGTTCATTGAAGGAGCGGGTGGTTTGATGGTTCCTTTAAATCATGAAGAAACCTGGATTGACTTCCTTATGCTCAGTCAAATTCCGGTCATTTTGGTGGTTGGCATGCGTTTAGGGTGTTTAAATCATGCGTTACTTACTGAATCTGTATTTAAAATGCATAACATCGTTTGTGCCGGTTGGATAGCCAATTGCCTCGATCAGGATATGTTGGCATTGCGGGAAAATATTGAAACCTTATCGCACCGTTTGCAGGCACCGTTATTAGCAACGGTTCCCTATCGAGGTCATTTCCAGGGTGAAGATTGTGTCCTTCTAGGATGTTCGTTATAATTTAGGGCTATTTCATTGGTTTTTGTTTGACCATTTTGGTAAAATATCGTTATTTTAACCCCTTTCTTTATTCAGGGTAAAGAGAGGCGGGGAGGGATTTTTATATGCCGATTTACGAATATGAATGTACGGGCTGTCACCATCAGTTTGATTTGATGCAAAAAATTCATGATGAACCGGCTAAGCAATGTCCGCATTGCTTAAAAAATACAGCGGTTCGTCTGGTCTCTGCAGCAGGATTTCAGCTTAAAGGCACAGGATGGTATGTAACCGATTTTAAAAATAAAGGGAAGCCAGAAAAGTCGACCGGGAAAAATTCATCAGAACAATCTGCTGGAAAAGCAGATAAAGCGACGGATGTTGCGGCTACGACTAAGAGTAAAGGTGAATCGGATTGAAAGGCAAAGCGATTCGTAGTTATCTTCTGGCCGGTTTGGTGGTTTGGTTGCCTATATTGGTGACGTTTGTCATTCTTCGTTTCCTTGTGGATTTGCTGGATCAAACCATGGCGCTTTTGCCCAGTGCATATCAGCCAGAACAGCTGATTGGCATTCATTTGCCTGGACTAGGCGTGTTGCTTTCCTTGCTGTTGTTACTGGCAACCGGTATTATAGCGACCAATTTTCTAGGACAGCGCTTGGTTTCCTGGAGTGAATCCATTCTGGAGCGAATTCCTTTGGTTCGTTCTATCTATAATGCTACCAAGCAAGTTATCCAAGCCATTTTTGCAACAAACAGCCAAGCCTTTCGTAAAGTACTTTTAGTAGAATATCCGCGTAAGGGTATGTGGAGTCTTGCGTTTCAAACTGGGGTGACGAGTACCGAACTAAATCGTCATTCAGGTTCAGAGATGATTTCTATTTTTATTCCAACCACACCAAATCCGACGTCGGGCTTCCTGATGATGGTCCCAAAATCAGACGTGATTGAATTGGCAATGACCATTGATGAAGCGTTAAAATTTATTATTTCTCTGGGAGTGATGCAACCGCTTTCCCCGGCTGCATTTGAAGTAAAAGAACAATTATCTAAATAGGCGGCCTTATGAGAACCCACTATTGCTCTGATGTGAATGAAGCGATGATAGATACAACGGTTACGGTGTGTGGCTGGGTGCATAACCGTCGTGACCATGGAGGCGTTATTTTTCTTGATGTTCGTGATCGCTCCGGCCTGGTGCAGGTGGTCTACGAGCCGGAAAAAACAGAAACGTTTGCTATTGCGGAAAAATTGCGACATGAATACGTTGTGTGCATCACAGGGAAAGTGCGTCCACGACCCAGTGGCATGATTAATGAAAAAATGGCAACCGGACATATTGAAATTATTGGTACAGAACTGGATATTTTAAATCAAGCACAAACGCCACCGTTTTTACCAGACGAGCATCAATCCGTCAGTGAAGATTTACGTTACCGTTATCGCTATCTGGATTTGCGGCGTGCCGACATGCAACATAATTTGACCATACGTCATAAATTGATTCGCGTCATTCGTGGCTATCTTAATGACCGGGATTTTCTTGATATTGAAACGCCGATGCTGACCAAAGCAACGCCAGAAGGGGCTCGCGATTATTTGGTTCCTTCCCGCGTTCATCCAGGGCAATTTTATGCGTTGCCGCAATCGCCTCAATTATTTAAGCAATTATTAATGATGTCGGGGTTTGATAAATATTATCAAATCGTTCGCTGTTTCCGTGATGAGGATTTACGTGCCGATCGCCAGCCGGAATTTACGCAACTTGATCTTGAAATGGCGTTCATTGACGCAGAAGCCATCGTGCAACTGATCGAAGGCCTGTTAAAAACCGTGTTTTTTGAGTTGTTGCAAGTTGAATTGCCAGAGGCATTACCACGAATCACCTATGCCGATGCCATGCGCCGTTACGGCAGCGATAAACCTGATCTGCGCAATCCACTGGAATTAGTGGATATTGCTGATTTAACGTTGGATTGTGATTTTAATGTTTTTTCTTCAGCAGCAACTGATCCAGAAGGAAGGGTGGTTGCTTTAAAGTTACCTAACGGTTGCCGATTAACCCGCAAGGAATTGGATAATTATGGTCAGTTTGTTGGAATTTACGGGGCCAAAGGGCTGGCTTATATCAAAGTGAATGATCGAAGCCAGGGAATAGAAGGTTTGCAATCTCCGATTCTTAAGTTTTTATCTGAACAACACATTCAAGCCATTCTGGATCGAGTGCATGCCGAGACAGGCGATGTGGTATTTTTTGGTGCGGATAAGGAAAAAATCGTTAATGAATCCATGGGTGCTTTGCGGACGCGATTAGGGCAAGATTGTCATTTAATTGAACCGGGATGGAAACTTGTATGGGTCGTTGATTGGCCGATGTTTGAATTGGATACCGACACACACAAATTGCAGGCCATGCACCATCCTTTTACTTCGCCAAGACATTTGTCTCCAGATGCCTTAAAAGCTAATCCCTTAGGGACATTGGCAAATGCTTATGATATTGTGATTAATGGATTTGAAATAGGTGGTGGTTCCATTCGTATTCATCAACCACAGCTTCAGCAGACGGTGTTTGAATTACTGGGCATTCAGGAAGAAGAAGCGAAAGACAAGTTTGGCTTTTTACTGGACGCGTTGCAGTATGGGTGTCCTCCTCATGGAGGGATTGCGCTCGGTGTAGATCGGTTGGCCATGTTATTGACTGCCTCAAGTTCTATTCGAGATGTAATTGCTTTCCCTAAGACGCAATCCGCTTCTTGTCTTTTAACCAATGCTCCTTCAGCAACAGGTCCTGCGCAACTTAATGAATTGGGAATACGCCTTGCTCCAACTGTACAGACAAAGTAGATGGAAAGATAGCAACACGGTGCCTAAGCGCCCGTGTTGGCTGCAAGTGGTATGTTTTATTATTTTTTGTTTTTCTTTCTCGCCACTCGCGGCTGCTTTAACGGCTCATGCAAAATCGTATGAAAATAACAATCGACTGATTGAATTTTTAGTTCAGGAAAAAACCGGTTTAACCATTGCCAATAATGAGTTACAACAATCTTCCCCGCCTCATGATTATGAGAACTACCTAGAACGTAAACGACAAAATGCCGCTTTATTAACGTTGAACCATGGGAAAATAGCCAATCTTGAATTGTTTCTAGCCAATCAGCGCAAGCAACAAGAACAATTGATGCAACGCTTAAAAAAACTCCAGCAATCACCACCTGGCAAATCAGGAGAGATGATTGTGCAAGAGCAAATAAGTAAGTTGAACACGTTAAACGACGTCAACAAAAAAATCATTGAATTGATTACTGATAACCTGGAACTTGCGCATCGCTATGAAAAGGACTTGCAGACAGAACGTCATCAACTGGATTTATGGAAGGCGGATTTTGACAAAAAGCAGCAATTAAACGCGTTGAATAAAAAAATTCGCAGTTTAGAGGAAAAACTGGAGGCGCTATATCAAAAAGGCATTTACTTGCAGCAGGAAAAGAAAACGGATGTCAATTTCAATGCATCATTCAATGATGAGGCTAGATTATTACTGAATAATCAAACCATTAATCTGATTCAAAATGAAGTTTCCGGACTTGAATTACGTAAGAGATTAATTAAGGCAGAGAACCAATGGTTGAAACATCAGGACGTCAAATCCATTCAGTTGGTTATTGAAACCTACAAGGCAGCCCTTGAACAATTGAATGAGATGAAGCAATCCTTAAAAAACATGGTTGATTTGCTGGACAGTGAACAATCCTTGCTCATTGATAAACCATTAAGGCAATACTACTTGCGATTGCAAAGCGCGATTCAAACACGACTTCAGGCCGTGTCCGAACAGCAGGAAACGTTACAAGTGATTTTGGAGAAAAGGCAGCAACTGTTAAAAAAACAGTTATCCGCTCGTCAAAGCCTTGTAGAATATCATCTGGATAGTTGGCCTTCTATTGTTAAGCAATTTATTCAAATACCAGGCAAATTTTACAATTATCTGAAGCGTTTGGTCATGAAGGTCAAAGATAACTATATTTGGCAGGATGCGTTGCCGGTTGCTATATACTGGGCTTCCCTCATTCTGATTTTATTTGCAGCGATTGGTTTAAATCGTTTGTTACGAGCCGTCATTCAAGATAAAGAACGCTCCAGGTTGTCTGCCCATCTCTATGATGGGGTACTCGTTCTCTTGCAGCGAAACATGCCACATTTAACGTTGATGACGATGGTGATCGTGACCTTTTTTTTGCATCATGTTCCTTTAGTTAATTATCGGCTATTAGTAAATTTACTGTTGGTTTGGTTGGCTTATCGTAATTTGATTTTGATTGCCCGCTTAATGCTGTTGGAGCGCATAAGTGATGCATCGGGAAAAGATGTTCGATTATATTATCGATTAAAATGGTTATTGCTTGCTGGCGGCTGGTCAACGGCACTGATGGTCTTTAGTCATCAATTGCCTCTATCTTCCTTATTACAGGACATTTTCAATCGCCTATTTATGTTATTTTTGCTCGCTTTGTCCGTTGTCCTTTGGAAGAGCAAAGATATTATTCCTTACTTGCTTCGTCCTTTTCTAAAAACAAGAAAACGCTACGTTCGTAATGCCATTGCCTTGTTAGTGAGCCTTGTTCCTCTGACGTTATTTACGACCGCGTTGATTGGCTTGGTAGGGTATATCAATCTTGCCTGGACCATGAGTCGATATCAGGTTTACCTGTTGTTGGTGATTACTGGTTATGTATTGATACGTGGATTATTGTTTGATGCCCTTGAATTACTTTCTGAATGGATGATTTCGGCTTTGCGTAATGGTTGGTTATGGATAGAAGTTCTGCTAAAGCCGCTTGATAAAATTCTCAGGGCCTTATTGTTAGTATTGAGTATTGTTCTCTTGTTTCAATTATTTGGCTGGTACTCGGATTCATGGGTGATGGTCAATTTGCAGGAATTTGCCCGTTATCCATTCGTGAATATTTCGGGTGTGTATATCACCTTCCTCAGTACCGTAGAATTTTTAGTCTTATTATTTATTTTTATTTGGATGGCAAAATGGACACGGGAATTTTGTTATCGTTGGTTATACCGCAATGCCCGTGATGCTGGTATTCGTAACAGTCTTTCAGTGTTCACCCAATATGCGGTTGTTTTAATTGGTGGCTTTATTACATTACGTGTTCTTGGGCTTGACTTTAGTGGCATGTCCATGGTATTGGGCGGTTTAGCAGTGGGCATGGGATTTGGTTTGCGTGATTTTGCCAGTAATATCATCGGTGGCATCATGCTTTTGATTGAACGGCCGGTACGTGAAGGGGATTTAATTACCCTGGGTGAATACGAAGGGCGTGTGGCGCATATTGGTATACGATCCATGCGTGTTTCTTCTTGGGATAATATGGAGGTGCTCATTCCCAATGCGGAGACCTTCAATAAACCATTTACCAACTGGACGCACCAGGATAGTGTCGTGCGCACCGTTATCCCGATAAAAGTCAGTCGCAGTGATGAGCCAATCATGATTCAACAATTAATTCTGGATGTTTTAGCCATCATTCCTGAAATTCTCGATGAACCACCTCCGCAAGTGTTTCTCAAGCAAATTGATGATGCGCTGATTGAATTTGAAGTGCGTTATTTTATTAATGTGCAATTGCATACGCGTTTTGAAATACGTTCCAAGGTGTTGTTTGCCATTACTGCGCAATTTAAAGCGGCAGGAGTCAAGCCACCGATACCGCCGTTGAGCATTGAGCTCACAGAGGTTGAATGCAATCATGCTGCGCAAAAATCCATTAAAGAATGAAACGGAATTATTGGCGCGTTGCCAGGAGATAGAGGGATTAACACTCGCTCAACTGGCAATCGCATTGAATCTCTGCATACCGAATCATCCCTTACAGCGTAAAGGATGGGCAGGTCAAGCGATTGAGTTAGCATTAGGGGCGACCGCCGGCACGCATCCACAACCTGATTTTTTTGATTTGGGCATTGAGTTGAAATCTTTGCCAATCAATCATTTGGGCAAACCGGCGGAATCGACGTTCGTGACGACGATTTCCTTACTGACCATTCATCAGGAAACCTGGGCTACCTCGCAGTGTTTTGCCAAAATAAAGCGTATCTTATGGTTGCCTATTGAAGCAGACAAGTGTATTCCCTATGCACATCGACGGATAGGCCGTGCTATTCTCTGGTCGCCGAGTAAAGCGCAGGAAGCCGTATTGGCAGAAGATTGGTCTGAACTTTCCTGGATGATTAGCTCGGGAAGACTTGCCGAAATGGATGCAAGTATGGGAAGGTATTTACAAGTTCGACCCAAGGCGGCTAATAGCAAATCGTTATGCTACGGTTATGATGAATCTGGAGAAAAAACATTGACCTTGCCGCGTGGTTTTTATTTGCGCAGTAGCTTTACCGCTACGGTACTGCATGGTTAGGGCCTGGTTAAGTTGCGGGAGAAGAACGTTGTGAAAACACAAAAATAAGGCTGCCTGCAATGGCTGAAATTAATGATCCGCTAACTACCCCAATTTTAACCAGGTTCATCAGTCCAGAACCATTTTGAAACGCCAAAGAACCAATAAATAAACTCATGGTAAAACCGACGCCGCAGATGAGAGAAATACCATACACCTGCGTCAAGGTGATCTGGTAGGTTTTGTAGGATTTTATGTATCGGTCTTGTTTTACAAAAAACCATAAAGGTAGAAAAATACCGATTTGTTTGCCGAAAAACAAACCAGCAGCAATTCCTAAGACGATGGTGTTCGTCAGCATGCTACTGTCGATGCCAATAAAGCTGACGCCAGCGTTAGCAAAGGCAAAAAGCGGCAAGATCAGGAAGACAACCCAGGGATGGATGCCATTTTCCAATTGCGTCAGAATAGAATGAGAAGGTTTGTCAGGGATAGTCATAGCAAGGACGATGCCGGCCAGTGTGGCATGCACCCCGGATTTTAATACTGCGGCCCAAAGAAGTACGCCAACCACCAGATAAAGTGAGATTCGTTTGCAGTCAAAATAATTAAGTGCAATAAGAATACTGGTGAAAAAACCGGCCAATGCCAGGGAAAGCCATGATAACTTATGAGTAAAAAAGATAGCAATGATGACGATGGCACCAATGTCATCAAAAATGGCTATGGCGGTTAACAGAATCTTTAATGAAAAGGGAACCTTGTTATTCAGTAACGAAAGGATTCCTAAAGTAAACGCGATGTCTGTGGCAGTGGGGATTGCCCATCCTCTTAAGTAAAAAGCATTGCCAGAGTTAATCAGAGAATAAATTGCGGCCGGAACAAGCAAGCCGCATAAGGCTGTCAGCGCTGGCACAAGAATACTGGTCTTATCACTTAAGATCCCTCGTTTGATTTCGCGTTTGATTTCAAGACCAACCAGCATGAAATAAACGGCCATTAAGCCATCATTTATCCAGATATGAAGCGGTTTTTTAATTTCAAAGTCACCAATACTTAGCTGAACGGCCATATGAAAAAAATTATCATAAGCAATTCGCAAAGGGGTATTGGCAATAATTATTGCCAATAACGCAGCAACAAACAGCAAGATGCCGCCTATGGTTTCCAAATTGTAAAAAGACTTCGGTTTATTCATGTTGTGTCATTCAATCAGGATAATTTTGTATTGGATAAAGGGTAGCCTGGATAGCGCGCAGCGATATCCAGGGGCAATCAAACCCGGTTATTGCTGCACGTAACCAGGCTACATGGCTGAAATTAGCCTTCTTGCAATTTAACATTAATTAGTTAAAGCTTAAATAGATGTGAAATTATTTTTAAAAGGGAGTTAAAAATGAAAAAAATAATAATGGGTGGAACTGGCTTATTGATGTTGTTCAGTCTTGGTAATTTTGCTTATGCAGATGACAATGTCACCAAGCAAATACAATTATTAAATAGCCAAATCCAGGCGCAGTTGCAAAAAATTCAAGCGGATCAACAAAATCAAATCAAACAACTCAATACACAAATTCAAACCCAATTAAAGCAATTGCAACAACAGCTGCAAGATCAAATACAGAAGGTAAATACCGATACGCAAAAACAAATGCAAACCATGCAAACAACGTTAGAAAATCAGATCAAGCAAGTTCAGCAGCAAGCCACTCAGGCTGCCAAAAAGTAATTCAAATCATCAACGATGATTGACATCAAGTCTGCTGCTTTCCTTACAAAGAAAAGCAGCAGACTTGCATGCTTATCCAGGTTATGGTATTTAATTCATGAGCTTATGAATCACCATACCACCAGTTAAACGTTAAGATAGGGAACATCATGTTTAAAAAGCGCTATGCCATTCTGTTTCTTTCGATTTCTCCTTTCTTCAATACGGTCTATGCAGGTAACCCTGCTACCCAGCAATATGTGGATACCAAGGTGCAGGAGGTGTATGTGCAACTGCAATCACAAATTGCCACCATTCCTGTAGGGCCGCAAGGCCCGGCAGGCCCGCAAGGTCCAGCAGGTCCTCAGGGTGCGCAAGGTCCTCAAGGCGCACAAGGTCCTCAGGGTGTGTAAGGTCCTCAGGGTGCGCAAGGTCCTCAAGGCGTGCAAGGTCCAGCAGGGGAGGATGGTGAGGGGGTTCCAGCGGGAGGTACTGCCGGGCAAGTACTCGCTAAGATCGATGGTACTGATTTTAATACCGAATGGGTTGATCAAGGCGGACCGGTGTATGCCGTCGGTGACCCATATCCTGCTGGGGGTCCTCAGGAAGGCATTGTATTCTGGGTGGATGCCACCGGCCAGCATGGCTTGGTTGCGCAAGAAACGAATGTTCCAAATCCTATGTCCATGCCTGCCGATACATTTTCATGGGGAACAGGGCCAGGAGGAGCAGATGGATATCGAGGCACCCAGGCGGATGGGATTGGGATAGGGCAGGCCAATACAGCCGCGATTCTTGCAAATCCACCGCTGCCAGCTACTTTTCCAGCCGCCGATGCATGTAATGATCAAGGAAATGGCTGGTATTTGCCAAGCAAGACTGAGATTAGCCTCTTGTATCAACAACGGGATACAATAGGAGGATTACCAGCTCAGCCTGACAGGTATTGGAGTTCTACCGAGCAAAGTGGAATGGCACAAAGCGAGTTGGCATGGCAACAAAATACCTCCAGTGGAGAGCAACAACCGGGTAACAAGGTAGAGCCACTTCATGTTCGCTGCATCAAGGCCTTTTAATCTTCTCTATTTTTGGCCAGCCAGTAGCCTGGATAGCGCGCAGCGATATCCGGGAAGCTTTCCTCCCTACAGCAAACCTGGTTAACGCATAAACATTAACCAGGCTCCAAAATCATTTTAGCCATCATACAACCATTTAAATGTTAATCCACGCTTAATGTGATCCATTTATAATAGAACGCTAAAGAAATCATCAAAAAGAGTCATATACATGTTTGATGCGGATGTCTTACAGCAAACGGTTGCTCTCCTGTCCAGTTATGGCGGTAAAAGAAACGTTGATCCAGCGTTTGCACGATATCAACGAGGTATTAACGGTGCGTTTAAAGCATTTGTTACAAGCAGTATGGGACAGCCGCTTGCCGAGCAGCTTGCGTATATCGAACAGGAGATGAAGAAAAAAGACGGCATTAAGGCAACGCTTGAAACCGCAAGCAGTGGCAAGCGCACCTGGACGTTGGTGTTTGCCCTGGCGGCTGCAGCGGTTGAACGAAAAAATGCGTTGCCGGAAGATAGCCCGGAGAGAGAGCCTATTAATACACTCTTGTCTGGGTTAAGCAATGGTTGGATCAATGGTTTTGGCTCTTTAGGATTTGGCATTAAACTTAATCACGAGGCAATTAATGCACTATGTCAGGGATTGGATCGTTGGATTGAACAATATGATATTCATCAACTCGATCCAACAATAACTCAGGAAACACTGCTTTCTTCCTATGCCATTATGTGCTATTTCGAAGAAACCATGAAAACCAGTCGTATGGCAGGATTTTTGCCTGAAGATTTAAAGGTAATGTTACCTGCAGTAAAAGAAAAAATAGCAGCGAAATTCAATGCATTGCAAGAAACATTAACGGCAGAGAAGTCTGTAGAATCCAGCCATGCGGTGATCGGACGAAACCTGGTGGATGACGATAATCCATTGACCCGGTTTAAAGCGCAATTAGCGGGTGCAAAACGCCAACAGCAAGTGATTCAACGTAAGACGTCTGGTTTTGATGAAGCACAATGCGAGCGGATGCAGCAATTGCAGCAAGTATTACTCACCGATGATGATTCGTTACAACGTTTTTGGCAACATATTAATACGAAAGAAAAATTTACCCAACTGATGGATGATCTTCATATCCCTGATAATAAGCGAGCAGGCTGGCTTGAATATTTTAATTATCAGCATGGCAGTGTTGGTGGAAAACTTAAAGCCGCGTTCTGGACGGGAAGCTGGGGTATGCCGACGGCTTTAGGTGGGGTCGAAGCAGGAACAGTTTCTCGACAAGGATTGACCGCTTGCATGCATGAAACGTTGGCACGTCTTTCTTCTGAGGTGAGAGATTTAACAGGAGAAGAGCTGTCTGCCGATAAGCCTGAAGAGTTTAAACCCTATGCCCGGCGAGCACAAGAAAGGGCAGAGCGTTCTATTGTGCTTCTGGAAGATATGGAGGTGCAACTGGAAGCATTGGCTGATTTGCAACAAATGGATGTTGCATCGTTGACAGCGCACTGGGAAGGGCTTATAGAAAAATCTCAACCTGAAAACCATGATGTAAATGGAATTCGTGTTATTTATCAGCAAGTGCTTGAGGATATTGATAAGGCAAAAAGCATTTTATTTGCGCAAGAAGATAGGATTAACCGATTGGCAATGATTGAAGAAACGTTGACTTCATTGAGTGCACAAGGCTTGGATATTAAGGATTTACATAGCTCATTTGATGCAATTGTAAGCGAAGTTTATCAGAAGGCAATGGTTGATACGGGATTTGTGACTTCATCCAAACCATCTACTTCTAACGTGAAAATTAATGAGATGAGGGGCGCGATAAAAAGTGCTGCTGAGAACATGGTTTCGATGAAACATTCTATCAATGAGCTGGTTTCTGGGATGAAAGAAGATAAACAACAGTCGGTTATTCAGAAAGCAAATGAATTCATCGCTGCACGCGAAAAGTCTCTTGGCCATTTATTTTTACGTATTTTTTCTCCTTCTTATCGGAAAATGTTTAATCATTTAAAAACGGTTGTACGTAATCCAGAGGTTAACGATCAAGAGCGTTTTGAGTCCATAACCCACGTCTTTGGCCTAACTGATGAATCTCAGCGCCCGCAAAAAATGGCAAAGCAATTTAGGAACTTAAAAGCGGCCGTTGAAGTGGCGGTAGAAGCTAAAAAGATTGTGGTTACCGACGATGAGGCGCCGTCTGCTCCCTCAATAACCATTCGGGCTGGTTGAGATTAATGGGTTAGTTAACTTAAAAAATCCCTTCCAATCTCCTTTTAAATCCAGGGAGGAGTTAAGTACTCTAAGCAATAAAATGCCATTTTTGATAGTACTTTAAATGGCGCCTATTGAAGAAGATGCAAAAAAGATAGGGTTGTGTAAGGTGCGTTCATGAGAAGCCTGCTACAATAATGTTTTTACTAAAGTCAGTTCCGTTATGTTCAAGCCTTTGGCATTCTATATAGGATTGCGTTATACACGCGCTAAAAAGAAAAATCATTTTGTGTCCTTTATTTCATTAAGTTCGATGTTAGGCATTGGGATGGGAGTGATGGTGCTCATTACCGTTCTTTCAGTGATGAACGGCTTTGATGAGGAAATTCACAAGCGGTTTTTTGGCATGGCGCCTGAAATTACGATAACCGGCCAGGATGGGAAAATTAACAATTGGCAAGCACTCGCCAGTCAATTAGAGAAGGAATCTGGCGTCATTGCCATTGCTCCTTATGTTGGGGGGCAGGGATTGCTGACCCGTGAGGGACAAGTGTTGCCGATTGTTTTAACGGGCATTGCGCCTGATTATGAACAACGCGTTAATCATTTGCAGGATAAGTTGCTGGTGGGTGATATGAAAGAATTGCAGCATTTCGGTATTATTCTGGGGCGGGGTTTGGCGGATAGTCTGGGGGTGATGGTAGGAGATAAAGTAACGATCATGATTCCTCAGGCAACGGTGACGCCGGCAGGGATGATTCCTCGTTTTAAGCGATTTACCGTAAAAGGCGTGTTTTCAGCAGGAACAGGATTTAATTTTGATACAAAACTTGCTTTTATCAATCTAGAAGATGCGCAGAAATTATTGCAGCTTGGTGATGCGGTGAGTGGCATAAAAATGAAAATTGCCAATATTTATCAGGCCCCTCAGCTTTCCGAACAATTGGCGGCTAAATTGGGACCGGATTATGAAGTTGGCAACTGGACGCAGCAATTCGGTGCTTTTTTTCAGGCAGTGAAGATGGAAAAAACCATGATGTTTCTTATCCTGCTGCTGATCATCGCGGTAGCTGCCTTTAATCTGGTGTCTTCCTTAGTGATGGTGGTGAATGATAAACAAGCGGAAATAGCCATTTTACGAACCATTGGCGCAACACCATCGTTGATCTTATGGATTTTTATTGTGCAAGGAATGACGGTGGGCCTTGTGGGCACGATATTGGGGTTACTGGGCGGATTATTATTGGCCAGCAACGTAACAGATATTGTCAATGTCTTGCAATCGTTATTTGGGGTGCAATTGTTTTCTTCCAATATCTATTTTGTCGATTATTTGCCGGCAAAAATTCTATTCCGTGATCTCTGGCATATCTGCGCTGCTGCACTTTTGATGAGTTTTGCAGCGACCATCTATCCTTCTTGGCGTGCGGCAAAAACAGTCATTGCGGAGGCATTACATTATGAGTGAACCGATTGTAAATTGTCATGCGCTCAGTAAATCTTATTATGATGGCAATACATCGATTGATGTATTGAAGGCGCTGGATTTTTCCATTAATAAAGGCGACCGAATTGCGATTGTTGGCCCCTCAGGTTCCGGTAAAAGTACCTTATTGCATTTACTGGGAGGACTTGATAAGCCGAGTGAGGGGCAGGTATTTATCCAGGATATGGATTGGCAAAGGTTAACTGAAAAACAGCGTTGCCAGGTGCGTAATAAACACTTAGGCTTCATTTATCAGTTTCATCATTTATTGCCAGAATTTACGGCCCTTGAAAACATTGCCTTGCCTTTGTTATTAGCGGGTCAATCGATTCAGGCGGCACGACTTACCGCTTTTGACATTCTTGAGCAAGTCGGCCTTAGTGCCAGAGCAGAGCATAAGCCTGCTCAACTGTCTGGTGGAGAAAGGCAGCGGGTGGCCATTGCACGAGCGTTGGTTCATCAACCACACTGTGTGTTTGCCGATGAACCAACGGGGAACTTGGATCATGCAACAGCGGTTCGAATCTTTGAGCTGATGTTGCATTTAAATCGTCAGATGAAGACAGCCTTGGTGATTGTGACTCATGATATGGGCTTGGCAAAACGCATGGATAAAATCATGAGCTTGCAGGATGGGCGTTTGTTAGAGGCTTCTTGTTAGAAAAATCCCTTCTAACCTCCCTGTGTTAATAAGGGAGGGATTTTTTAATAATCCGCATGTCCAGGGGTGCGTGGGAAAGGAATGACGTCACGTACGTTATTAATTCCTGTGACATAACCAACCAGGCGTTCAAGTCCCAGACCAAATCCTGCATGAGGAACGGTCCCATAGCGGCGTAAATCTCGATACCAGCTGTAGGTTTCCTTGTTTAAATGACATTCATCCATACGTTTGTCTAACACGTCTAGCCGTTCTTCACGTTGACTGCCGCCTATGATTTCACCAATTCCCGGGGCAAGCACATCCATGGCGGCAACCGTGCGCCCATCGTCATTCAGCCGCATATAAAAACCTTTAATGTCTTTCGGATAATCGGTGATGATGACGGGTTTCTTACATAATTTTTCGGCAAGATAACGCTCATGCTCGGATTGCAGATCCAGTCCCCAATGCACGGGAAACTCAAAATTGGCATTGGCTTTTTGTAAAACATCAATGGCGTGAGTATACGTCATGATCTCAAAATCAGAGTGGATAAGATGCTCAAGACGCTCGATGCATTCTTGATCCACAAATTGATTAAAGAAATTCATATCATCATTACATTCTTCGAGGACAATTTTACATAAATAGTGTAATAAATCTTGACTGAGCTTACAGATGTCTTTAAGCGAAGCAAAAGCTATCTCAGGTTCTACCATCCAAAATTCGGCCAGATGGCGGCTGGTGTTGGAATTTTCAGCACGAAAAGTGGGTCCGAATGTGTATACTTTAGACATTGCCAAGCAATAGGCTTCGACGTTCAATTGCCCAGATACGGTTAGAAAGGTTTCTTTTGCAAAAAAATCTTTGGAAAAATCAATCTGAGCATGTTCAGTTTTAGGAAGATTTTGTAAATCCAGAGTGCTAACACGGAATAGTTCGCCAGCACCCTCGCAGTCGCTGGCAGTAATAATTGGTGTATGAATCCAAAAATAGCCGCGCTCATGGAAAAAGCGATGAATGGCTTGTGAAAGACAATGTCTGACGCGGGTTACTGCACTGATGGTGTTTGTTCGTGGACGTAAATGCGCCACTTCTCTTAAAAACTCAAGCGTATGGCGCTTGGCTTGCATGGGATACGTATCTGGATTTTCAATCCAGCCAACCACCTCAATTTGCTCAGCCTGAATTTCAAACGTTTGCCCTTTTCCTTGGGAGGCAACCAACTTTCCTGAGGCAATAAGAGAGCAACCAGTAGTTAACTTGAGAATGTCTCGCTGGTAATTCGGCAGTTCAGCAGGCGCTACAATCTGGATTGGGGCAAAACACGAGCCATCATGCAGGCTAATAAAAGACAATCCTGCTTTTGAATCTCGGCGGGTTTTTACCCATCCTTGCACGCTCACGGTTTCATCAACACGGATTTCACCGTCTAAACATTGTTTTACTGTGTAAGTGTCAGCCATAATATACTCCAAATAATACTGTATTAGTCGCAACATCTAGGGACTCATCGATACTTCTTGATATGAGGAGGAAGTGTTTGACAGAGGCACGACCGTTTTGTTGATGATAATCAATCAGGAATAATACACTAGGCTTATTCAAAAACTCAATTGGCTCTATGGACAAAAGTCGATTACTGCTTATATGGCAACTAGATTATAATGAATCATGCCCTGGATATTGCTGCGCATTATCCAACAGGCTACCAAAATAAATACAGGAAATATCATGTGGAAGTTTATCTCAAAGTATAGCCGACTTATACCGACAAACTGGATTGGCAAATTAATTGTTCTTATGATGGCATGGCCGGCTTCTCTGTTTGCCAATGATACGGAGTTATTGTTTTATCGGCCTTTTGCCGAGACAAGCCACCATCCTACATTAATCATTGACCGTAAAACATCGGGTTTCTGTCGCCAACAATCGCAGTTGATTGTTCGTGAAGACGCTTGGAAATGCATGGCTGAAGGGAAAATCTATGATCCATGTTTTGTAAAACGCTTTGGTTTGAATGACGAGGCTGTGTGTACAGAATCTCCCTGGTCTGGTCATGGGATAAAAATCACTGTAAATTATCCTTTGGATGACAGTATGCATGAAAAACTGGATATTTCAAACGCTTATCCATGGGCAGTTGAATTGGTTGATGGTGAGCAATGTTTAGCCGTGACAACGGACGATATGTATGATGGTTTAAACGTGCGTTACCGTTGCAATAATAATACTTCTCTTATCGGGCGTATTCAGCGATGCACCACTACGTGGACCATGCTGCAGCGAAACGCTCAAGGCACATCTACCGTACAAATTGCCAAGGCTTGGTTTTAATGGTTGCAAAACAACGTTTTAGAGTGCTCCAAATAGTAAAGTAAGCAGCAGTGTGGTTCAAATAGTGTGGTTCAAATAGTGTGGTTCAAATAGTTGCAAAATAAAGAAATTCAGTCTTTAATTATAAGAGAACCATCAGCAGGGAGCGAGCTATGTTCGGTGCACTTTTTCATTCTTATTTATTGGCTCAGATTTTCGGATTGTACATGATTATCACAGCCATTATTCTTTTGAGCAAAGTTAGTTTTTATCGTGAAATGATTCAGAACCTGCAGGCAAATAATGTATCCATTGTTTGCAGTGCGTCGTTTGGTTTGATGCTGGGGTTATTCCTTATTCTTGTACATAATATATGGGTATGGGAACCTCGGGTGGTCATTACTATTATTTCCTGGTTTATTCTCATTAAATCAGTCTTATGGCTTGCTATGCCGGAATCATTGCTTCATTGGAGCAAAAAAGTATATGCAGGACCCGGGTATTATGTCGCGGTAGTCATTCTTTTTGTGGTGGGTTTTTTCTTGTTGACTAAGGGTTTTTATTTCTATATTCCGGATAGTCACGTCCCCTTTGATTAATGATAATGGACAAGGACCGGAGGCTAGGCCTCCGGGGCTGCCTCAAGAAATGCTGGTAATTCAAGACAATGGTCGTTAATTTCGTTGATAAGTGGGTAATTGCTCATTGAAAAATTAAATCGTTTAGCATTGTAGACTTGTGGAATAAGACAAAGGTCAGCAAGGGTGATATCGTTGCCATAGCAGACATAATGTTTTCGCGGCAGTTCTGCCAATCGTTTTTCCAAAGCATCAAATCCTTTTTTTAACCACAAATGATACCAGTCATTGATCTGGTGATCCGTTGCTTGAAATTGTTGGCGTAATTGTTGTAAAACTCTTAGATTATTAATTGGATGCATATCGCAGGCAATCGTAAAGGCGAGACTTCTTACTACAGCGCGCCCTAAGGGATGCTGAGGTAATAGGGCTGGCGTTGGATTTATTTCGTCCAAATATTCAATGATGGCAAGCGATTGACTGAGAATATGGCCGTTTTCATCCAACGTTGGCACCAGCCCTTGGGGATTGATTTTAAGGTAATCTGGATGATGCTGCTCGCCACCATGATTAATCAAGTGTACAGGGATGGTTTCGTAACTGATGTTTTTCAAATTCAGAGCAATCCGCACTCGATAGCTCGCGGTGGAGCGATAATAATCATATAATTTCACGTCGTTCCTTGGCTTGATGGTTTGGAGTTAACAGGTTACTGGCAGGACAAACTTGTTGTTCGATGGCACCAAAAATACTTTGTCCCTGTTCGTCGTTCATTTCAATGCGGATGGTGTCGCCAAAATGCATAAATGGTGTTGTGGGTTCTCCTTGCGCAAGAATTTCCAGCATTCGCTTTTCCGCGATACAAGAGGAACCTTTGCTACGATCGAGATTCGATACGGTCCCAGAGCCAATAATGGTTCCAGCACATAGGTGTCTGGTTTTGGCGGCATGAGCAATCAATTCCGGGAAAGAAAAGGTCATATCAACACCAGCATTGGGTTGACCAAATAATTGATTATTTAGATAACTTAATAATGGTAAATGCAGGCGCTTTTTATCCCAATGTTGACCCAGTTCATCGGGAGTGACTGCAACTGGGGAGAAACTGCTTGCTGGTTTTGATTGGAAAAACCCAAATCCTTTTGCGATTTCATTGGGAATAAGGTTACGCAAAGAGACATCGTTGACCAGCATCAATAAACAGATATGCCGTTCTGCGGACTCAGGATCAATTCCCATGTCCACATCATCCGTAATGACGGCGACTTCGGCTTCAAAATCAATACCATAAGCTTCATCTGTCACAAGGATTGGCTCTTTAGGGGCAAGAAAACCATCAGAGCCTCCTTGATACATCAGTGGATCAGTCCAAAAATTAGCAGGCATTTCTGCACCACGAGCTTTTCTCACTAATTCGACATGATTAACGTAAGCACTGCCATCAGCCCATTGATAGGCACGTGGTAAAGGAGAGGCAAACGCGCTGGCATCAAAAGGAAATGTGTCTTTGAGATGGCTTTCATTCAATTGCTGATAGATTTCGTCGAGTTGTTTTTTAACAACAGACCAGTTTTCAATTGCGATTTGCAGCGTTGGGGCAATCTGCGCAACACGTATTGCTTTGGTTAGAGTCCTATTGACAACGCACAACTCACCATCGCGAACAGTGTTTGATTTTAGCGTGGCTAATTTCATTTTTATTCCTTTTGTGAAACACGAGATAAATATTAAGATATTAAGCATGGAAATTGCAAAAATGTTTTTGGATTGATAGCACAGATGAAAAATAGAGCGTGTCTCAAATTAAAAGGAACTTTATAATGGTCATCAAGCATGCCTATAGGGAGTTATTGGCGCAGTTTGTCGCATTTAATACAATCTCGCAGCAAAGTAATTTGCCATTTATTGACCACCTGGCTTCTTATTTACGCCATCATCGGTTTGAAACTCACTACTATTACAATCAGGACAAAAGTAAAGCCAATCTGATTGCGGTCATTGGGCCAAAAGAACACAGTGGAATCCTGTTATCGGGTCATACCGATGTTGTTCCAGTGGAAGGCCAGTCTTGGCAGTCACCTCCGTTTCAGCTGATTACAAAAAATAATCGTTTGATTGGTCGAGGTACAGCGGACATGAAAGGATTTATTGCACTTGTTTGTGATGTTGTGGCATCTATTAATTTAAGTTCTCTCAGAAAACCATTATATTTAGTGTTTACCTACGATGAAGAAATTGGTTGTTTTGGTGCAAAAGCATTACAAGAGGAATTGGCCGGGTTAGCAAAATCTATTGATTTTGCTTTAATTGGCGAGCCAACAAACAGTGCCTTGGTCAATGCCCATAAAAGTCTACTGGCAACAAGAACTGAATTTACCGGGAAAGCTGCTCATTCGAGTTGTCCGCATTTAGGGCATAGCGCCATTATGGCTGCGGTTGATTTTTTGCAACAATTATCTGCAATCATGCCTGCTGATAAAGATGAACGGTTTAATCCTCCGCAAACAACGTTTAATGCCGGGAGGATTGATGGCGGTAATGCGCTCAATATTATTGCAGAACATTGTTGGATTGACTGGGAATGCCGGCCGCTTCCGCAGATCAATATGGAGCGATTCAATGATTCTTTGAAGAGCCTCAGTCAAAAAGTTCGCGCTGATTCTCAGGTTGATATGACGCATCAGCTCATTTCGTTCGTGCCAGGCTTAACAGCAACTAAAAATCAGGCGGTTATTCAGTTTTTAAAACAGTTTTTACCTGACGATAAGGTTAAAGTGACTACCGTTCCTTTTGTAACAGAGGCAGGACTTTTTCAACAGGCTTCAATTCCCGCCGTGGTTTTTGGTCCAGGAGAGATAGAGCAGGCACATCAACCTAACGAATCCGTTTGTATGGATGCCATGGAGCGCTATCGCCAGTTCTTATTTGATTTAATAAGTTATTATTGTCATTAATAGCGCATTTTATTGAGTCATCGAGAGATAACGGAGGCCGTCATTCTTGATACGCAGGTCTGTTTGCCTGCCTCATTAAAAATCTCAACATGCCAAACATGGGTTGTACGGCCTATATGAATTGGACGAGTGATTGCAGTGACAATGCCTTCTTTCACTGATCGAATATGATTTGCATTAATTTCTAAGCCAACGCAATAAAACTTACTTAAATCGACTACGGCATTGGCTGCAGTACTGGCAAGCGTTTCTGCTAAAACAACATTGGCACCACCATGAATGATCCCAATAGGTTGCTTTGTTCGTTCATTCGCTGGCATGGTTGCTGTCAGTGAATCTTCTCCCACTTCGATGAAGCGGATGTTAAGAAAATCTGAAAGTGTGTGTTCTCCTCGTCGATTAAGATCGTGTGCAGTTATTGGTTTGAACCATATTGCCATCACTCATATCCTTATTTTAAGTCGTTGTATCAGTCAATGCTATGAATCCCTGTTAAGAACTTGTGCGCTATTTTTAGTGAATTTATTAACAAACTCTAAGGATGATTTTTTCGCACCGATGAAATCAGGACGTTGAATTTGCTTTAATTTAGCATGTAATTTAGTAAATAAAATAGGGAATACGCCATTTCCTGTGACATTCGCAGTCGTTCCAAATGGATCGCAAATTAAATATACAGCAGTGATTAATCCTATCATTTCGCCCGAAAAGCCAAGGTGTGCTTCGAGAATCGGCGCTACCACAATAATGACGCCTCCCGGTACCGCTGCTACCGCATATTTTGCAAGTGCGGTATATAAAGCAAAAATAAAAAATGTGGTGAGGGAAGGGATGGGTAAACCAAAGGTGGATAGGGTTGCCAGGCCTAGAATAGGGATGCCAATCGCACTGCCAATGGTATGAATATTAATAATGGCAGGAACAAGCATTTTAGCTTGCTGAGGATTATTTAAGTTCTTTTCAGTCGAAATAAGCAAGACTGGCATGGATGCAGCGCTTGATATAGTACTTAGGCCAGTCAAGCTTGCAGGCAATACGTTTTTAAAATAAAAAAGTAATTGTTTAAATGAAAAGTTACTGGCGACAAGATACCAGAAACTTAAATACAACCATTGCGTGATAATGACAAGAATTAAGATGGGCCCATAGATTTTTAAGGAGGTTTGTAATACTTGTTCGTATTCTAATTTAAATACAAAACCTAAAATAAATAAGGGCAAGACGGGGATAAATATTTTTTTTAGAAAACCATTGGATAGTTTATTTAAGTGTTCTGCAATTCTCTTGGCTTTTTCATTTGGCCAAATAGAAAAGAAAATTCCTGTCATAAATCCAATGAATAAAGCAATATCATTTGAGATAAGCTTATTTAAATGGAATTGCCACGTTGGAGTTAGGGGTGAGGAGACTCCTAGGGCTGTTTCCTGAAAGTGAAGCAAATTAAGTCCCAGCCGACCAGAAGAATAGCCAATCATAAGAGCCAAGAGATTGGAGCAAAAAACGCAGGTAACCAATAAAAACACAAAAAAGACAGCGCCTTTTTGTAAATTGGCAAGGCATGAAAAGACAAAACTGAAAATAATGAACGGTAATAAAAACTCAAGAATGCTTTTCATGCTCAAGCTTAAAGCATAACTGATGGATTTAATGGCAAAAGGGATATAGGGGCCAAGAAAGAGGGGGCCAATAAGAATGGCAAGAAGGCAAATCGGCAGTTTTATTTTTTTTAGAAACGCTTTAGACATCTTAGTAAATCCTTTAATCAAGCCATACACGTTTAAATTTAACATGGCTATCCTCTCTGAATGGGGAGGGCCGAATGTAAAACATGTAAAATTTATGGGCAATAAGCCGGTTACACTACCATGAAATTTATAATTAGCCAACTTTGGGCGGAAATCGGGCAAGGTAAACGCATCTCATTGTTGCGCACAAAAGGCCCCTATTTTACCTATTTGCGGTGCCTTATGCACAGCATCCATACGATCTTATATCAAGATCTATGTTGGATTCTGCGCAAGCGCGTAACGTAGGCATTTTGACTTTAGGTTGCGCTATTAGATGCGTTTACTCTGAGGAATAGGGTATTACTCTGCTGCAATGATTCTACCCTCGTGTGAAGACAGAAGGTTCTTCGAAACTGAATCAGTAGCATGCTGTAAACGTATATATTCTTTGTTACAGTAATAGGTAGAGAGAGAGTGGTGCATAGGATAAGAGAACAGGAGGTAAATGATGAATAAAAATGCGTATCAACAAGCAAGGGAACATTTGACAAGATGGACTATCCAGCTTCAAGAAAACATGCTGTTAGAACATTCTTGCTTGATGCATACTTACCAATTGTATTTTGCGAATGACCCTGAGTTTATTCATCAACTCATTGATTTTTCACATAAGGTAGCTCATGAATTAGAGCCAGCGGTGATGGAAAATAATGCCGATTCTAACCTTCCAAACATTGAGCAATACAATGCGATTGGTGAGCGGCAGGATAGGGTTGTGCATCACCCTTCCTACATTAGGGCTGGTGATGTCATTTATGGTTCTGGTTTAATGCACTATTTGTTGACGCCTGGTCAAATGTTGAAGACACTCAGCCTGTTTCTACTCGCTTCACATGCAGGGGAAGCAGGGCATAATTGTCCTATTGCTTGCTCAGCAGGCGTGATGCGTATATTAAATCATTATTCTAACTTGCAGGAAAATCAATATTATCTGAATAAATTAACTCAGCCTTCCTTTCGTTTTAACTACACAGGCGCACAATTTCTAACGGAAATACAAGGTGGTTCTGACGTTGGTGCGAACATCACTCAGGCACGGCAGGATGAACAACAACATTGGCGGATTACCGGGGAGAAATGGTTCTGTTCCAATGCAAATGCCGATTTGATTTTAATGACTGCACGATTTGATCGAGAGCGTTCTGGAACGCGAGGATTAGGATTGTTTTTGGTTCCACGCCAATTGCCAGATGGTAGCCAGAATCATTATCACTTGCGACGTTTGAAACAAAAAATCGGTACTCGGACTATGGCAACAGCAGAAATTGATTTTGATGGGGCATTTGCTTATCCCATGGGGGATGTTGAAGACGGAATTCATTTGGTTATGGAAAACGTGCTGCATTTATCAAGAATTTTCAATGCGTTTGCCGTATTAGGTATGGCTCGCCGTGCCCATCAAATTGCTTATTATTACGCTTGTAATCGTTTGGCATTCCAACACAAAATCATTGATTATCCTTTAGTAAAAGAGTTGTTAGCGCAAATCAAAGCAGAAAATGCAGCGATGCTTGCGGCTATTTTTCAGATGGTTCGACAGCAGGATGAGCTTGACTTACAACCGCGAGAAAAGCAGTCTCAAAACCAACAATTGTTGCTAAGAACTTTGGCTAATTTAAATAAATTTTATACAGCACAACGTTGTGTGGAAAACATTCATCATTGCTTGGACATACTGGCTGGCAATGGCACTATTGAAAACTTTTCTTCGTTGCCTCGTTTATTAAGAGATTGTATTGTCTGCGAAAATTGGGAAGGGACGCATTTTACATTATGGATGCAGACGTTAAGGGATATGCATAAGTTTCATGTTGATGAATTGTTTCTTTCCTATTTATCCGACCAGTTAGAACAGGTTAAAGATAATAATCCGCATAAACCATCCTTCAAGAGATGTCTGGATAATTTGGCGGATCGTATAAAAACAATGAAGTTGTTAAGTCAGGATGAACAAAGTTTAAAAATAAAAAATATATTAGAGCAAATGGCGGCAATTAATGCTGCAATTGCTTTGGCACTCGAGATTCAAACGGGCATTCCGCCAGAATCAAAAAAAGCTTTATTAGATTTATTTGTTCATCGAACGCTTAATGGTCATCAACCGCCCCATGAAGTATATATGCCATTGCTGGAGGCAAGCTTAATGGTTGAACAATAAATTTTATACTAGAATTTAGGGCTGTGAGGAAGGTTAGCCGGGCTGAAGCAGGTATAGATCAAGTCGTCGGCCGGCTTTTTACTGTCACAATCAACTCGATGATAGCGCAGTCTGGCTTCGAGTTCAAAGCCGCATTTTTCGGCAACTCGAATGCTTCTTTTATTTTCCGCCTGGATGCAAATTTGTACACGTTTGGCTTGAAGTATTTCGAAGGCATGTTTAGTCAATGCGATCGTGGATTCAACCGCCAGGCCAAGACCTGTATATCGAGTATCAAGCCAGTAGCCAATCTCAAAAAAAGGAACTTGAGGATTGCTATGTTCATTATAACCGCTGCTGCCAACGATGATATTTTTAGGCTTGTATACAATAATCAAGGGAAAATCAGTCTGTTGGGCTGTGTCCCATTGAGCCATTGCTTTTTGAATAAAGTCTTGTGTTATCGCGAGACTTGGATCTTTTGACCATGGCATCCATCGTTGTAGCTCACTTAACGAACGATGTATCGCTTGATTTAAAGGAATTGCATCTTCCGGCTGAGGGGGGCGTAGTAGGAGGCGGTCGGTTTCGATAATGAGGCCCATAGGTTTTAATCCGTAAAATTTAAAACGAAAATGTGGATGGTTGAGGATATTCCTAAACTAGCATAGTTTTTTGGAATTTCAATCAGCACGAAATTTGGTAAGGTTAAATACGATTTTTTATGAAAAAATGAATTGTTATTTTTGACTCGTTGCTGATGTTTTCTTGCATCGATTTTGTTAAGGATTGACGAATGATTTGAATCCGTCTAATTTTTAATAGTTTGCTCTATGTTTTTAATTGCTTTAAAGGAGCCAGTTAACAATCACGGAGGAAATAGCGATGCTTACAAAAAGGGATATTCAAAGAATAATAGATGAGTGTCGTATGGCGGGAAACAATGGTCTTGGTAATGGAAAAAGAGGAACCATTGATGAGCTTGTGATTGATTTTTTGACTCCGCCAAATAATTTCTTGGGAATAGGCAGTAATCCAGCCATTTTTGTAAATGAAAAAACGTATAAGTTATTAGGAAAATATCACCGAACTTGGGAGAAAAATAAAACCATTGCCGTGCAAGAAGATTTTTTAGATAAACCTCCCATGAAAGTGATTGGTATTCTCGTTCATGAAACAGGACATGCGTTTAATATTGCAGCAGGAATCAGCAATACCGAAGCAAATGCTTGTATTTTTGAAATTGAAGTTCTTTCTTTATGGTATAAAACCAACAATTCAACGCTCTTTGACTGTTCCAAAGAAGATTTACTGTCTTACTTTGAGGAGCGGCTTACTAATTATCGAAGTGTCATGGATGAGAATGAGTACTTAAAAAATTTAGTTCGAGATATCCGTGAGCATACAATATTAGATGAGTCCGAATGCAGACCAAGACCTGTAAAAGTTCGAAAAACTCGCCATCCATCTAGATATGAATTGTGCTTGCCAAGCTATCTGGAAATAAGTGCTTTGATTCTATTTAAAGGCAAGCATGCATTAACTTTGCCAACTGCATCGCTAGAAGATAAAATTGAATATGATGTGGAGAAAACAAAACGTAGATGCTCGCTTTTGTGAGTTTGATTTTTTCTTAACATTAGGCAACATTCCTCACGTTGCCTAAGGCATGCCCTAATTATTTATTGCAGGAAGATTTAAATAAGGAAACTCTTCTTGTAATAGCTGCAAAACAGATTCTAAATGTGCTTTGCTTTTGAGAATCAAAAGAACGGTATCATCTCCGGCAATGGTTCCCAGAATTCCTGTTTTTTTTGATTGTTGTGAATTTAGTGCTACATATTTTTGGTCAATAAAGTAACCTAGGCTGTTGGCATTTCCTGGATGTGTGTGCAAAACAATCAAGCCAAATTCAGAGATTTGAACGTTTAAGACAATAGGTAAATTAGGCAAGTTAAAATCAACCATTTTGTAAATATTTGCGACTTTGGCAATTTTTAATTTTTTTAAACGACGTGATAAAGTGGCCTGAGGAATATCATACCCTCTTTCTTTTAACTTATTTTGTAACTCACTTTGTTCGTGAATGTCCTGATTTTGCACAATATTTAATATGTGCTCATCCAAAATCTTATCGTGCATTGATGTCCTTAAAAATGAATACATAGCTATTTTTATGGGATTATATCCAGGTGTGCTTGACGACACAAGTGAAGCTGTTTATATTCAATAAATGGTTTTAAATTAGATTTGTATTCATCATGAGCGAATTCTTAGCTGGTGTTTTAATTGTGGTTACGTTGATTGCGATAGGATTAAAGGAGGAAATACAACGTCAGAATACTCCTACTATACTATTAGTAAGGTCCCTTCCGATGGAGTCTTATCATGCAGAAAGCAATGTTTTAGGGTCTGTTAAAAAGGAAAAGATAAAATGTCAGGGTCTAAAAAGGAGTATTCTGATTTAATGAAACATTTATCCGCTTCTATGCGTCGTAACGTGATGGATATTTTAAATTCATTAATTGAAGAAGGCTATGAAGAAGAGCCTGCCATCGCGATTGCTGTGGATACCATAAACAATCAAATGAAAAGTGCTGCAGGAGGTGAAGAAAACGGTATTGAATACTATGTTCTTCCCCATCCCCGGGGTTGGGCGGTGAGGAAGGTTGGTGGTCAAAAAGCGTCTTATGTGTATGCTCGTAAAGAGGAGGCGGTAGAAAAAGCGATCGATTTGGTCAAGGAGAAGGGGGGACGTTTGGTTATTTATAAAGAAGATGGGACAGTACAAGCCAATCGAGACTATTAAGGTATGCTGATAGGATAGGGAGAAAGACTTGTATCACGTTCTTGTGTCATGTGAACACTTGGTTTGAAGAATGGAAAGCCTACTGGTCTTTCTTCGGTGCCTGCTTGATTGATGATTTCTCTGGCATAATCCATGGCTTTTATCTTGATTTCACGGTTTGTATGGCGCTGTTGTAAATCCTGACAAAGACATTTTGCGTTGGAATGCATTTCTTTTATTCGCTGCCTTTCTGTGATATGAGAAGCGGTATTAACGGCGACAAGGATGGCTAGACCAATGGCTACTGCCAAGGTAGCCCAGCCAATGATTGGGATCGCGCTGAATCCTGTGATGAGGCCTAAACCTGATAATAGACCTACAAATCCTGCTGTACAGCCAGCGACCGCCCCAAAAGCACCTGCCGCACCCATGAACGCTGAGCGTAGTAGGATTGTTTTAGGTATGGGTTTTATTGATACTTGGCGTAGGAGTTTACTGGTCAGCGCATAGATACGGTCGTCCATCTTTTTTTTCATGTTTGCCGACGGCATTCTCTTACTTAACACAAATTGCTCAAACAAATCTTTTGATGCTTCATGATTCAGTAAGGCGGAAAATAAAGACGCAGTGGGAGGTTGTCCATGGCTATCTTTAAGATCTTTGGCTATTTTAGTTTTTAAATACGCAATAATGGCTTCTTTCTCAATGGGTTTATCGGTTTCACCATGGCGATAAAGGCAGTCATGATAACCATCCTCCAAGTAAAGAGAGAGAAGCGTGTTTAGTTTTTTTTGATGGTTAAAGAGTTTGAGTTGTAATGTTGTTTTCTTATTTTGAGTATGTTGATAAGACCAATAAAAAATGGCGCCGCTGATAACACAAAATAATAAACCTGCTATTGAACCAGTCACCAAAGCCAGTGTGCTGCCGGCGGCAATTCCCAGAGATGAGGTAAAAATACCGAAAAATGGCCAGGCAACACCTGCGCCTGTGCCTATTCCATCTAATGAGGATTTAATCAGTGCCATAACAAGTTGATCAGATAAATTTGGGTTATCTTGCCAAAAATTGTAAGAAAGATAAATCAATTGTATAAATTTTTCTATATATTACCTATTTTTTGCATGTTGCGTTATATTAATCTATTTACCTTTTAGTGATACTTCATGCGAATTCTTGTCACCGGAGCAAATGGTTTTATTGGTGGGTATTTGGTCTCCCATCTTTTAAGTCGTGGACATCAAGTTGTATGCTGTGTTCGTGCCATTGCCCAAACCCAATCACGATTTCCTATGACTGAAGTAATATCTTGTGATTTCAGTTGCGATATTCGAGCATCTGATTGGTTACCGCGGTTGGCAAATATTGATGCAGTAGTCAATTGCGTAGGAGTTTTGGCTGCATCCAGCCAGCAACACATTGATAATATTCATTATCAAACGCCTATTGCGCTATTTAAGGCTTGCGAACAGTTGCGGATAAAACGCGTGATTCAGATTTCAGCGCTTGGGGTGGCCGATGGTCCTGATATTGATTATGTCACGACCAAGCGAAAAGCAGATGAAGCCTTATTGAAAATGAATGTATCAGCTTGTATTTTAAGGCCATCCTTAATCTATGCAAGTGGTGCTTATGGAGGGACTTCTTTACTACGTGCTTTGTCCGCTCTTCCCTACGTTGTTCCTTTAATCGGTTCAGGTCAATTCCGCTTCCAGCCCGTTGCTATGTTTGATTTGGTTCGAGTGATTGATTATTTTTTAGCACAAGAGCATCGTGGTATTGTTGATGTGGTTGGACCGAAGACTGCCACCATTAAATCGATTCAGCTCTTTTTACGACAATGGCTAGGGTTGCCGTCGGCAAGAGTCTATTCAATTCCTCAATGGTTTATTAAGCTTTTGGTAAAATTAGGTGATGTTTTTTCTTTAGGGCCATTGAATTCTGTTTCTTATCAAATGATATTACAAGAAAATGTTGGTGATTATAATGCGTTGCGATCATTGCTCAACTTTGATCTGACTTCATTTCCAGAAGGATTAAATTTTTATCCTAGTCAGACGCAAGATAGATGGCATGCCAGGTTATATTTTCTGCAGCCTTTACTGACTTTCAGTTTGTTTTTGCTTTGGTTTTTTTCTGGCCTTATTCCCTTATTAACCAATCAACAATCAGCAGAGCAGTTATTGTTTCACCTTGGCGTCCCATCGACGATGGTTTCTTCTTTGCGAGTTATTAGCTGCCTTTGGGATATTTTTCTTGCTGCAGGAATTATGGCTGCACGTCAAAAGCAATTTTTTGGTATCATGCAATTGTTAACGATTGGTGTTTATACCATGATTTCGACAGTAGGATTATCCAGTTTATGGTTAAATCCACTCGGCCCGTTATTGAAGAATATTCCAATTTTAATGGCTGTTTTAATCTGGATGGTGATGGTGGATGAGCGTTGAGCGGAGAAGAGGTCATGCTTTATTTAATTTTAAAATACATCCATATTATTAGTTCAACGCTAATTTTCGGTACAGGCTTGGGTAGTGCCTTTTATATGTGGCGAGCTAATCAAAGCAAACAGTTGCCAACCATGCAGTTTGCGGCAAAAAATGTAGTCATCGCTGACTGGGTCTTTACGACTCCTGCGGTTATTATTCAACCCATTAGTGGTTTTGGGTTAATGCATATTCTTCACTACCCAATCACTAGTCGGTGGATTATCTGGTCACTGGCGCTCTATGTACTTGCTGGCGCTTGCTGGATTCCTGTGGTTTGGTTGCAGATTAAAATGCATCAGTTGTTAAAAATGACAACATGTCTTGAGTCAGCTTGGCCCTCCAAACGTTATTACACCTATGAGCGACTTTGGTTTTATCTAGGGTGGCCAGCATTTATTGCTGTATTGATTATTTTCTATCT
Source organism: Legionella nagasakiensis (assembly GCF_900639915.1). GTDB lineage: Bacteria > Pseudomonadota > Gammaproteobacteria > Legionellales > Legionellaceae > Legionella_A > Legionella_A nagasakiensis. Next base: position 208,070 of record NZ_CAAAID010000003.1, on the reverse strand, counting down.
AATGATTTTTAAGCCTATTTAGAGCCGGTATTTAATAGAATGCATTTATCGGCTAATAAGTCTGTAATCATATCGGTCATTAAACGAAATTCTTGTTGGCGGACAGAAGATTTTCTCCATGCAACACCTAGTTCTCGATAAGCATTTTCCGCTTTTGGCTCAAGTACGACTAATTCTGTTGCTAACAAAATGCCACTTTGAATGGCTAACTGAGGTAAGAACGTGACGCCTAGTTTATTGTTGACCATCTGTGTCAAGGTATGAAGACTTGTGGCCAGGAATGGATTAATTTTTTTCTTATCTCTTAACTGACACGCTGCCAGCGCATGATTGGTCATGCAATGTTCACTTTCCAGTAAAAAGATGCTTTCATCAGGCCAAAGGCGAATGTCTTTGGTAAATCCTCTAGATAACCAGTCGCGGTGTAATACCAGCTTGAACGGATCGCGAGCAAGTATTTTCGTATGAAACCGACTGGTTTCATACGGCAGAGCAAGAATAACCATATCGAGATGGCCGTTAGTCAAAGCCTCTAAGGCATTGTCTGTGGTGTCTTCTCTTAAGAGCATTCGTAATTCAGGATAGCGTTTTTTCGTTCGTCTCATCAGATCACTTAAGATAAATGGCGCAATGGTAGGAATGCATCCCAAACGAAGGATGCCTTTCATGGGTTGGCCATGATAACGGGCGCGTTCCACTAAGTTCGTATAGTCTTGGATGATTGGCCGACTCATTCGTACAATGTCATGTCCTAGTGGTGTAAAAATAAATGTTTTGTGATCACGTTCCAGCAATTGTGCTTCTAATTGTTCTTCCAAGTTGGTGATTGCAGCGCTTAAGGTCGATTGACTAATAAAACAAGCTTCGGCTGCTCGGCCGAAGTGTTGATGATCATAAAGAGTGACCAGATATTGTAATTGTCGGATGCTGGGAAGTTTTATCATCGATTTTTCCTATTAAATCAATTTATTTTATTCATTTTATATAATAAATAATCCATCTTAAACTTATCTTGAAGCAATAACCATTTAGGAGAATATTATGCTTACCGTTGGCCAGAAATTACCAGCATTTAACCTCGTTGCAGTCAAACCCGGGTTTAATCATCATGAAGAAAATGGTGTGAGTGCTTTTGAAAAAATTAATGAAAACAGCTTTCCGGGACAATGGAAAGTAATTTTTTTCTATCCTAAGGATTTTACTTTTGTCTGTCCGACCGAGATTGTCGAGTTTGCTAAATTGCAAGGTGAGTTTGCAGACAGGGATGCAGTGATTTTAGGAGGAAGCACGGATAATGAATTTGTGAAATTGGCCTGGCGCCGGGAACATAAAGATTTATCTAAATTAAACCAATATAGCTTTGCTGATACGCAAGGACAACTGACCGATGCATTAGGGATACGTGATTTAACAGAAGGCGTTGCATTAAGGGCAACGTTTATTGTTGATCCGAACAATATTATTCAGCATGTCAGTGTCAATGCACTGAATGTTGGTCGTAACCCGCAAGAGATATTGCGCATTCTTGATGCGTTGCAAACCGATGAACTGTGTCCATGCAACCGGCCGCTTGGTGGTGAAACACTTTAATTTCGATCAATCTTAAGGAGAGATGATGACTATTGAACAATTGAGAGAATCACTTCCGGATTTCGCAAAAGACATCCGATTGAATTTGAGTACTTTATTTAATCATTATACTCAGTCTGGGTTAACGGTGGAGCAATTTTACGGGGTGGCTTTGGCCGTGGCTTTCAGCTTACATAATCATCGTTTGATTACTGCAGTCAAGGAGGAAATGGGCCAGGATGGTCATCCAGCATTGGAGCATGCGGCAAAAATTGCAGCAACATTGATGGCAATGAATAATGTGTATTATCGTTTTATCCATCTTGTTGGTGATAAAGAGTTTGCAAGCATGCCAGCGCAATTGCGGATGAACGGTCTACAGTCCCATGGGGTAGAAAAAGCGGATTTTGAGCTGTTTGCTTTAGCGGTTTCAGCCATTAATGGTTGCGGTTTGTGCATGGATTCGCATGTAAAACAGCTGATCGCTCATGGATTGAGTAAACCAGCCATTCAAACTTCTATTCGCTTAGCTGCTGTATTAAAAGCTGTTGATCAAGCCTTGACAATCGAGAAAATCAATTAGAGTTTGATTTATTTTATCCGACACCGTTAGCAAGCTCTAAGATGGTGTCGGTAAACTATCATCCGCTGCATCGACAAGTACTGCAATTTTTGTTGTCGATTCCATGGATTTTAATACTGAGAACAGTCGGTCTGGGTTACCTAGATTGGCGACGATTTTAAGGGCTTCTCGTTTTGAAAGTATGGCGCTACCTATTTTTTCTCCATTTAACAAGACTGATAAATCAAAATCGGAATAATTATTTCTTTTAATAGTAAAAAATAAATTTCCTTTGACATGATAACTTTTTTCTTCCATCTCTTGATGTTTGGGAAAAAATAAATTGGGTGTTGCAAATGATGACAAAGCGTGCCGTTTCAAAGAAACGTCGGATTCCTTTGGGGCGTTCTTATTCTCAGGTTCACCGCAACTTATTTTTTCATAGTCGTAGCCATGCTTTTTACAATGGGGATTGAAATCATAAAAATCCCCAAATACCAGTATAACTTCATGCACTAATTCTTCCTCGTGGGCAATGACTTCCTGAAGACAGATAATGGCTTCTTCTTCTCGGGAATGAAGAATGGTAGAGCTATCACCACTGGTTGCCGTTTTTTGCATTTCCTTTAATTTTTCAGGATGGATTGCACGGTGAATTTTTGTTAATTCACCCAGATAATGCAAGGTTCTGACTGAACCAATTTGATATAAAAATCCCCGCTGCATTTTATTTAATTCAGCCATATGAATGGGAATCTTATTTGGAAAAAGGGCTTGTACCACTCGACTCATGCGCTCTGTATGATGCTCAGAAGTATGGGCTAACCCTTCCAGCAGTACAGGACTTTTGCTATGCAAACGTAAATATTGGGCAATTTCAAGCTGGTTTTGCAGAAATGTTTGAATGTAGTCATCGGTAGGACCATATTCAAACGGTAATTTATGAAGTTGGCCAAGATGTATTACCTTCATTCATATGCTCGAAATCCTTTCATCTCTACATTATAGACTACAAAATGATTAATAATTTTACTTATTGAGTATTAAGTTTAATACTGACTTGAAATAGGAGAGTAGAGCTAAAATACATCAAATTATAACATTGATGCTGTAAGGGTGAGATGAAGGGTTTCACCGGCCTTTATTAAGATAGATGTCTATAACGGCGAAAGTTTTTGGGTGAGAAGCTATGCAGTGCCAATTGTTGAATTTGCAGAGATACCGATCAGAAAATATAGTCAAAATCAGAAACAGTAGGATATGGAAGGTTCAACTGAAAGTCGGATATTTAACTTGGGTTGAAATTAATAACAGGCAGTCCTTTGGGATGCTAACAGCCGTTAAGCGTTGTGTTTTTCCCATGGACTGTTTGTAGGTAGTGAGAGGGATTTAACAGGGCATGAGCTGCTTGCCCTGATATTTTATACAATGGTTGTGGATATAAACCAATAAAGAGGGTAAGTGTACCTAGTAAAAAAATAGGTGAATAAAGAAAAATACGATCCTTTGCGGAAATAGGCCTCATCGGATATTCTGCCGATTGCAAAAAAACATAACGCCAGATTTTGATCATGGAATATAAGGTGAAAAAGCCTACCAGAAGAGCAAGGAAGGCGCTTAGCCAAAATTTTGAGGTGAGAGCTGCATCCAATATAAGGTATTTGGCCCAGAACCCTGATAAGGGGGGGAGGCCTGCAAGAGAAAAAGCAGGGATAAAAAACAGAATGGTTAGCAGGGGTTTTTTCTGGAAAAAACCTCCCATTTGTCGTAAATCAGCATAACCGCTATAACGGGTTAAAAGTCCTGAAATAAGAAATAGATTAGTTTTAACTAAAATATGATGAATGATATAAAAAATGGCCGCTGTTAAGGCAAACGTTGTTCCTATAGCAATCCCCAAAGTCATATAACCGATTTGCGAAATGATATGAAAAGATAAAATACGGCGGATATGGAAATCGCTCATCGCACCAAAAACGCCTCCCAGCATAGTGAGGCAAGACAACGAAAGAAGAATAGGCATCAATGGCGAATGGGGAGAGAGAAACAGTGTTCCTATACGGATCAATGCATATACACCGACCTTTGTTAATAAGCCCGCCAAAAGCCCGCCGGCAGAGACGCTTGTTAAGTGATAAGAAACAGGCAGCCAAAAATAATAGGGAAATAAAGCTGATTTTATGGCAAAGGCTATGATTAGAAGGGTCAATATCGGCAGGTATGCGGCTGAATAAGTATGGGATTTTAATGCGAGCTGTGCCATATCCAGGGTATCGCTGAGGCCATAGAGAAAGCTAATTGACAAAAGCATGATTAAGGTTGCCAGTACATTTAAGGTAATGTAGTAAACCATCCCAGGTAAAATGTTTTCTCGCGTTAGTGTCATGATGACGGCGGATGAAATGATCATAACTTCAAACCAGACATATAAATTAAACAAATCAGCTGTAGAGAAAGAGCCTGTTACTCCGCTGATTAAGAACCAGAAGGCAGGGTAGAAGAACATTTTACTGTTAATGGTTGAATCACTCATGGAGTAAATTGAAACGGCAAGAACAGTAATGGCGGTAATCAATAACATAAGACAGGAGAAATCATCAAGAATGAAGGATATGGCGAAGCCGGCCGGATGGTTTCCCAGTCGAAAAAAGAGCAACCCTTTTTGCTGAACCAGCCAGTACAGATAAGCGGTAAAAAAAAGATAGAATATCGTTCCAAGTAGATGTATAAACCTTTGCAGGCCCTTATGACTAAAAAAAAGAAGTGTGAATAAAGCTGTGATTAGACAGCCTAGTAAAGGAGCGATGATCATGTTATCCATATTTGCCCTTTTTGTTTTTGCTGCCAGAGATGTTTTCCGGCTTATTTAATGGAAATTCATTATTTTTATAGAGCTTGCGCAAGAGAATCAGGAAAAAGATAATTAGGGCAAAAGAGATAACAATGGCGGTAAGAGCCATAGCTTGGGGTAAGGGATTGACGGATAGGGGCATATTACTGTTGGCAAAAGCAGGTTGGGATAAATAAATACGGCCAGACAGCAGGATATTAATGTTAATAATGGAGGAAAAAAGAATCAAACCATACAATAATCGACCGAGTTGCCGGCTCATTAACAGATATGAGGCTACAGAAGTAAGTATTCCCGTCATGACTATAAGTAAATTCATTCAGGTCTCTCCAATCCTTCTAATACAGCTAATATAGAAAAACAAACAACCAGATAAACACCAACATCGAACAATAAGGGAGAGTTTAGCCAAGCGGTTGTTTTTAGCCATATCCCAGTTAAAAAAGCTTTGCCTGCCAAAATTCCCCAAAGGCCACTCAATAAAAGTAAAAACAAGCCTGAGCTTAGCCAAATTAAGGGTTGAAATCGAATAATAGTTAATAGGCGTTGTCTGCCATAAGCGAGTAAATACAGGGAACAAGCGGATGCTGCAAGTAGCCCGCCGATAAAACCGCCTCCTGCTGCATTATGGCCACGCAATAGGAGCCAGAGGGAAAAAAGCAGCATCCATCCCAGCAAGAGACGGGAAATGGTTTGTAAGATCAAAGAGTTCACCGACTTTCCCCTGAGTGGTATCGTTGTAAAAGCAGAATGCCTATTGCGGCAATTAGTATCACAATGGTTTCGCCCAATGTATCCAGTGCACGGAAATCCACCAAGATGACATTGACTACGTTACGGCCGTGTCCTACAGGAAGGCTATTATTCATAAAGTATCGTCCAACGGTATTGTTAAACGGCTCTCTTAATATGACATTTAATATAAGGGTTATAAATAAGCCAAAAATGATAGCTATGCCCCCTTTTAACCATCGTTGCCGGTTGGTTTCATGTTCAATATCAGGCCACTGAGTTAACCCGGATAAACTGAAAACAATTAAGATAACCATTAATGTTTCGACGAGTGCCTGTGTCATGGCCAAGTCAGGAGCTCCTTGAACAATAAAGAAAAAGGCTAATCCGAGACCAAATGCACTTAGGGCTATCAAGCCGTTAATGAACTTGCGTACAAACAGTAAAGCAATTGCTGAAAGTATCAGCCATAAAATAATAACAATGAAAAGAAACTCTGTTCTACCTGGGTTGAAATTCCACTGTAGGGAAAGTGGGTAAATGAAAATTGTAAGGCATATGGTTAAAAATATTATAGATATGTATTGACTTAAACTTCCTTTTTGCCACCAAGAAGTCCATCCTTGAGCAGTTTTCACGCTCATGTTTAAAAGAAACTGCAAAGCTTTTTGTGGAATAAGCCAGCGCAATATGTTCAACTTGATCAGTCGCTCGCGCAAGGAATGACGGTTAAAATAGAGAAGTATTGCTCCAGTTAATGTTAATACGCTAAGCAATAAAGAAGGGGTTAAGCCTGTGCCCGCTGGTGCAAGCACAATACTTTCTCTCCGTCCAAGGATGGTTTCAGCGGCAGGAGAAAGAACAAAACGATCTAATGTTTCAGTAAAAATACTTAAAAATAAAGTAATAATCGCTACCAGCAATGCATTAACGGACATGTTAACGTTAGCTTCCTTGACATTTAATGGATACTGCTTGCCCCAGAAGGGATTGATGATGAGGATAAAAGCAGTCGCAGCCATCATCATGTTGGCCATAACAACAATGAAGCTAAGAATGTACGCGGCCATGGGCGCTGACAGGCTGGCTTCATAAACCAGTTCTTTAACATAAAATCCCAATAGGGGAGGTAAGCCGGCCATGGAGGCGGAGGCAATCAGCACGGCGAGAAAAGTTACAGGCATGGCTCGGTGCAATCCTCCCAGCTTTTTCAAATGGCGTGTTCCTGTTTGATGCTGAATGTCGCCCACGGCCATAAATAACGTGGCTTTATATAAACCATGTACCAGTAAAAAGCTAACCGCCGCCTTGATAGTAACCTCATAAGTACTGGCCAAGAGGAATACGAGAGAACCCAAAGCAATGACAGTGGTATAAGCAAGCATTAATTTCATGTCAAATTGTTTAAACGCTGCTAATGCGCTCGTCAACATGGTTATGCCGCCTATAGTTGTCAGGCTGACAAACCATAAAAAGGTTTCTCCAAACAAGGGATGAAAACGTCCCAACAGATAGATGCCTAATTGAACCATAGTAGCAGAATGCAGATAGGCGCTCACCGGTGTGGGCGCTTTCATGGCGCCTGGCAACCAGAAGCTGAAAGGAAATTGTGCTGACTTGGTAAATACAGCAATTAAAAACAGAATTAAAATCCAGGGAAAGTAGGAAGAATTATTAATTAAAGCCACGTCTTTTATGAGGGCAGATATTTGATGCATTCCGGTGAGCTGATTTATTAAAATGAAAGCAGTTAGAAGGCAAGAGCCTCCTAACACAGTTATAAATAATGCTTCAATAGCGGATTTTCTTGCCGTACGTTTCGCATGATTTAGACCAATCAATAAAAAAGAGCAGACAGTTGTTATTTCCCAAAATATAAATAATGTTATCATGTCATCTGCCAGAACGGCTCCTGTCATGGACATCATGAACATAAATAATAAAAAATAATAGCGCCCCAAATAAGGGTTTTCTTCGAAGTATGGTTTACTATAAATGGTGATCGGCACGCCGATCCCACTAATTAATAACAAGAAAAGCTGGCTTAGACCGTCTAGACAAAAGGAAAAATGGATGTTTAAGGCGTCAAACCAGGAAATCTGCAAATAAGCAATTTCACCATTGATGAGATGTTTGCTGTTCATTAAGGTAATGAAAAACATGAGAAAAGGAATAAGGGCCAAGAACCAACCCAGGCTGTTGTTGTGAATTTTATGCGCAATGACAGGAGAGAGGAAGGCTGCTAATAATGGTAATAGAAGAAGAGAAGCTATCATCATGAGTTTACAGCAATCTTTGGTTGGGCCTCATTAGCAGCATCTTTATTTTCAGAAAAAGAACATATTATTGCTGACATAAACTTCCAGTGTCTTAAATGGTTTTAAAATTTTATTTCATAGCTTAATAAACAGCAATCAATTCATAACTTTACATCATTCATTGATGTCTGCAGCTGGTCTGAGGGTTTCTACATCATGAGGTTTGACCATGATTTTTATTATAATATCTGTAGTGTTGATTCCTTTGACAGTTACTGCTGTGATAGGATGGGGAGCTTGAGCAATAAAGTAAATAGAACAGGTTTTTCCTGGTTTAACATTCTTACAATTTTTAGCATTCTGTTTGACGTCTTTCCAGTCTTTCGGTAAATCGGCTTTTATTTGCCTTGCCGTTATAGTATCGGAGTAATTGGTCACTGTTAATTTAACTGGGGTAGCGCTGGCTGAGTGCAGGGTAAGAGCTTGTGGCTGCGTCCCAATGACGGCGGTTTCTGCTTTGGTGAAAGTGATATTCAGGCTGTCCTTGTGGCTGGGTTGAGCGCAGAATGGTGTTCTTGGTTTGATATCTATCGATTTGGTCGTTTCACAAACCAGGGGGCCGTGTGTAATTTTTTGGCCAATTTTCTCTCCTTTTATGATTAAATTTAATAGACATTTTTGGCCTGGTTGCAAAGTGAAGGAATCTGAGCAGGCAAGAAGTCCTGTAGTGTCCTGTTTGATGCTTTTTTGAGAAATCAGCGCCAGGGTTACTGTATTTTCGCCAAGATTTTTAACCATATATTGAGCATTGGCTTCCGTATTGATATGAACTAATAAAGGAGCTTTAATAGTGGGCAACAGACTTATTTTTTCATTTTTTGCATAAGTGACTTCGATGCTGAATGGAAATATAAATGCAAAAATGATGAATACCCACATTGTTTTTATATTCATAAGACATTCCTTGTTAAATTTTGCATAATATAAAATTGGTTTGTATTTATTTATAGGCCTTTACAGGCGAGACAAATCCTTGTGGTTTTAAGGCTAATAATGAACAATCAATTTTTTGCAGGATATTTTCTGCTGTATTGCCAATGATAAAGCCGCTAATTCCTGTACGTGCAACGGTTCCCATGACCAGGATATCGATTTTTTTATTTTCAATTTCACTTGGAATAATCTGCTCTGGACGGCCTTTAAGCTGAATGAGCTTATAATCACCGTTGATTGCTGCTTCTTGAATATGTTTTTCCAGCTCCCGTTTGTGGGCCTTTTTTTCCTCATTAAGTAAATGGTTGATTTCTTCAGAGGTTATATTTAGCCAGGGATTTCCTTTTACGTAAACTTCCAGAGTAAAATCCCAGCATGAGATAATGTTTAGTTTTCCAGTATAAAGTGTGGCAAGGAAATGAGAAAGCTGTAAAAGTTCAATAGTAAGATCGTGTCCGGCCTGTTCTTCAGTGAACGGATCAATGGCTACAGCTATATTCAGTTTGTTGTAATTGTGTTTTGACGGGCGATGAAGAAATAAGGCGCACGGACATTTTCGTAACAATGCCATATCCAATGCTTTAAAGCCTTTTGTATTATCTTCCACTTCTATTTCTTTTATTAAAAGGTCGTGAGAATGACGCAACACATGGCGTATAATTCGAATGTCCGGAGTTTTTGCCGATTCTAGATGAACAGTGATATCAGGTTTTTTATTGTCCAGATTTAATTCTGACTTTACTTTCCTTATATATTCATTCATTCGCTCAATGAGTGAATCCTGATAGGATTTCATATAATTCTGCAGGTTTTTGGGAAAGTCCGGGTAGATAATAAGAACATTTAAGGCGGATTTATTCTCTGCAGCCAGCTGGATGGTTTTTTTTAAGATTTCTGTTTCATCATTGATGCCATGACTTACAAACAATATATTGTGAAATTGCCTCATGCCTTAAATCACTCCTAATCATCATGACGTTAATGTTAATTGTAATACAATTTGTCGTTTAATTCTTTTGAAATTTTTAAACAGCAGGAGTACATTGAACGGCTGGTATGGAATGATATGATTATATAAGGAGATAAAAAATGTCTAGAGCAGGTAGTTATTTGATTCGATTTTTTTATCTGCTGTTTTTTGTGGTGTTCGTTATTTATGAAATTATAATTGCCAGTTTTCGTGTCTCGAGATCCGTTTTGTTGCCCCGATATAAGTGGCAGCCAGCCTTGATAGATTTTCCTTTGAGCTGTACAAAAAATACCCAGATAACTTTTCTGGCAAACGTCGTTTCATTAACGCCTGGAACTTTGGCACTAGAAATATCAGCTGATCAAAAAAACATGTTATTGCATATCATGTTTTTTTCAAATAAACAACATTTGATAGAAAGAATAAAACAGAAATTTGAACAACCCATTATGGAGATTTGGCCGTGAGTATTCTATTCTGGTTGTCTTGTTTGTTTGTTGTTCTAGCAATGTTTTTTTGTTTTGCGCGCATGGTTATAGGACCTGATTTGTCAGATCGAGTGGTGGCTATTGATTTGTTGACAAATATCCTAATAGCTTTTGTTATTCTATTCAGTTTGTACAAGCATGAAACGATATATGTTGACTTTGTTATTATTGTAGGGTTAGTTATGTTCTTAAGCATTTCCATGTACGCTCATTATCTGGAAAAAAAATCAGGGATTGTTTCTGAAAATAGCCAAGGAAAATAGCATGTGGAGTAATCTCTTTTTATTGGTTGGAGCAATGTTTATATTGATTGCAGCGTTGGGGATTATGCGCATGCCCGATTTGTTTTTAAGAATGCATGCCGCTGCAAAGGCAGGTACACTTGGGGTCAGTTTAATGTTGGTTGCTGAAGCGCTCTATTTTTCTACCTGGCTAGTAACTTTAAAAGTAAGCATGGCAATAGTTTTCATGTTTTTATCGGCACCGGTTGGTTTTCATTTGATCGGACGGGCCAGTTATCGGCAGAATGTTGCTTTCGATCAAGCCACAAAAAAAGAAGAGAGGACTGAGATTTATAAGTAACAGAAGTTCTGTGAAAGTCTTGGTTTTTTGCTCCGATTTGCATAGTTTATGGATTTCCTGCCACCATTCATTACTGCAGGGCAGCGCCGTTCTTGAGCATGGTTAGTCGCAAAAAAAGAAAGCCAGCTCAGTGCTTCAGCAATAGATATATAAAAAATATATGAATAAGGATATTTTATGAATTGGCTATTGTTATTGCATATCTCAGCAATGCTATGTTGGTGCGGCGCATTGATTTATTTACCGGCTCTTATATTTGGTACAGCTGCCCAAAAAATTCATCTTCAAGAGAAAAACCAGGCCGGCCTTCTTAGAATGGTTTTTAATTTGATTCTTACCCCTGCGGCCTTGATGACCATTGTATCAGGAACACTTGTCTTTATTAAAATGAGAATTTTTACTGTTTGGTTAATGCTCAAATTAACTCTAGTTGTCGGTTTGGTGATATGCCATGTATTCAATGGCTGGTTAATATTAAGAATGGAAGAGCGGTTGCCAAGATATTTGAGTGTTCTTTGTTTTTTTTGCGGCATTTTTTCCATTGTTTTGATTTTGGCTATTATTTGGCTGGTGTTGGCAAAACCACATCTGGAGGTTCTATTATGACAAGTGGTTGTACCAAGCCAGTGCAGGCATACCAATGTTCAGGATTTTATTTTAACGCCTACACCATACTCATAGACAAGCTGTCCGCCCATGATGCTTGTAAGGAAAATCAAAAAAGCTGTCAGCAGAGACATGTATGTTCCGGCAGGAAAAATATTGATGACAGGATCAGGTATACGCAGCATCCAGTTAAATGTTGCCAAAGAGAGCATCATAATCGCAAATATAGCATGACACCAACCGCTAATCAGGCGGCGGATACGGTAAACAGTTATCAGATCAATCAGGCCAATCAAGCCCGAAACAGCTCCGGCTGTTGTACCGACAGCGGCCAGCCAGACACCTGCCCTCGCCCAGAAAAAATCTTTTGTGTAAAGGTAAGTAAAATCTGTCGCAATCAAGCCAAGCAACGCGGCCACAGGAAAATGGATCAACATTGGATGGATAGGATGTCCGGCAATAGACATTCGACTTATAATAGGTTCTCGAGACATTTTAATTCCAATCATTTTATAAAATGTAATAATTTCATTAAGAGATTACCAGCGCTTTCGTCAATATTCATTCTTTTTTTGCTCAACGCTTGTAAAGGGGCGCAATCTACACTTGATCCCGCCGGCCCGGCAGCCCTTTCTGTTGCTAGATTATGGTGGGGGATGTTTATATTTTTTAGCCTAGTGTTCATAGCGATTATAATTTTATGGTTCTATGCGTTGCGGCCTCGTGATAAGGAAGCAAACAAGCGCCAGGTTGAGCGATTAAGCTGTTATTTAATTATAGGTGGAGGCATTCTGTTGCCGGGTATTACTATTTTTGTATTGCTTCTTTTTGGCATTCCCATAGGGCACAGAATGCTGCCCTTGCCTAGCAATGATCAGCAAGTTATGCATATCGATGTTATAGGGCATCAGTGGTTTTGGGAAATTCGTTATCCTGATGCGGGAGTAACTTTGTTCAATGAACTACATTTGCCGCAGGCAAAGCCGATTGATATTCATGCTACGAGTCATGATGTAATTCATTCTTTTTGGGTGCCACGCTTAAATGGCAAGATTGATATGATTCCCGGACATATCAATATCTTGCGAATTCAAGCGGGAAAGACTGGGCATTTTCGTGGTCAGTGCGCAGAATTTTGCGGGGAATCGCATGCACGCATGCTGCTTGACGTTGAAGTTCATTCCCCTGATGATTTTGAAGCCTGGTTGCAATTGCAGAAAAATTCCACCATCTCAAATCATCTAAACACACTAGGATAACAATGGTTTTTAGGAATGGATTTAAATGAATAATATCAGTGATGTAGATCAGCTGCATAAACATGGTGAATTTAACAAAGTTTGGGGTAATCCAAGAGGGTGGCGTGCGTTCACAATTGTTAATCATACAACCATCGGTATCCGTTTCATGTCGACAGCAGCCGTTTTTTTTCTGATAGGCGGCTTGCTGGCAATGATTATACGTGCTCAACTGGCCTTGCCTAAACAGAATATTGTTTCTCCTGATCTTTATAATCAGACCTTTACTATGCACGGTACTGTCATGATGTTTCTTTTTGCTGTGCCAATGATGGAAGGATTAGCGATTTATTTGGTTCCAAAGATGATAGGTTCAAGGGATCTTGTTTTTCCTCGTGTAAGTGTTTTAGGGTATTTTTGTTTTTTATTTGGAGGTTTATTTTTAATCAGCAGCTTTGTTCTGGGTATTGCTCCTAATACTGGATGGTTCATGTATACTCCTTTAACCAGTGAAACTTATTCTCCTGGGAAAAATGCCGATTTTTGGTTGCTGGGCGTGACTTTTGTGGAAATTTCCGCCATTGTTACTGGAATTGAATTGGTAGTTTCCATTATTCGGACACGTACTTCCAAAATGGCATTACATCAAATGCCGCTTTATTGCTGGTATGTTCTGGTTATGGCGTTAATGATTGTTTTTGGTTTTCCTCCTCTGATTCTTGGCAGCATCTTACTTGAGCTTGAAAGGGCGGCGAACATGCCTTTTTTTGATATCAGCCGTGGTGGAGATTCGATCCTTTGGCAACATTTATTCTGGTTATTTGGCCATCCTGATGTTTACATTATTTTTTTGCCAGCGGCAGGCATTGTGTCAACGATTATTCCTGTTTTTGCCAGGCGTGCCATGCTCGGTTATCGCTGGATTGTTCTGTCTGTAATAACGATGGGCTTTATCAGTTTCGGCGTGTGGGTGCATCATATGTTTACGGTAGGAATACCTAAACTGGCGCAGGCTTTTTTTTCAGTAGCTAGCATGCTGGTGGCCATTCCGACAGGCATCCAATTATTTGCTTGGCTGGCTACCCTTATGGCCGGACGTCCGGTTTTTCGGATCCCTATGCTTTGGATTACCGGTTTTTTAATTGTTTTTGTTGCCGGAGGGTTAACCGGTGTTATGTTGGCGCTGGTTCCTTTTGACTGGCAGATGCATGATACCCATTTTGTGGTCGCGCACCTTCATTACGTTACGATAGGCAGCATGTTTTTCCCTCTGGTTGCCGGTCTTTATTATTGGATGCCGCATTTTTCTGGCCGTATGCCCTCGGAGTTTCTTGCCAAATGGGGATTTTGGTTGACGTTTATTGGCTTCAATGTGGCTTTTTTAGTCATGCATTGGACAGGGCTGTTAGGCATGCCTCGACGTATTTATACCTATAATGCCAATCTAGGCTGGGATTGGCCGAATCTGATTTCATCGGTAGGATCTTTCATAATGGCTGCAGGTATTGCAACAATTCTGCTTGATTTGTTTATTCATTTTCGCTTTGGCCGTCCTTGCGGTGTCAATCCTTGGAATGCGGATACTCTGGAATGGGCGACAGGTACGCCGCCCAATCCTTACAATTTTATCAGTCTGCCACAATGCTCCAGTCGTCATCCTTTGTGGGAGAAGCCGGATCTTCAACAAACCATTGCCGAAGGCAGGCATGCGCTGGCCGTGGCCAGCCATGGCCGCCGTGAAACTTGGGGGACAGATCCGGTGACAGGCAGCATACGCGAGGTGATTCATTTACCGGGGAATACTTGGCTGCCGTTTTTGGTTTCATTATCTCTGCTAGTGATTTTTATTTCTTTGCTTTTACGCACCTATTTTCTTTCTAGTGTTGCTTTTGTCTTTTTTCTCATCTTCGTATTGCGTTGGTCTTGGGAAAATGGTGCCCATCCCAAGGCTGCACCGGATGCTAAAACAACGCCTGGCGATCCTCCTTTGCATTCACGCACCTTTGACGGGCCTGGTTTATGGGGCATGGCGATTAGTTTGTTGGCCAATGCAGCATTGTTTATGTCGCTGCTATTTGGTTGGTTTTACTTGTGGACAGTCGCACCGCATTGGCAGATACCTGAGCAGGCGCTTTTTTCCAAGATTGGATTATTTAACAATGGGTTGCTTTTAACTATAACTGTTTTCTGGTTTAACCGGGTTATAAAACGTGTGCGCGGGCGTGAAGTTAAATTTCTGCAAGTTAACCTTTGGTTGGTTGGTTTTTTGGGTTTTATACAATCTGCCACCCTATTATGGTTGTTGATAGATGCCGGTTTAAAACCTACCTCTTCAGCTTATGATGCAGTTATTACGGTGATGTTTTCATATCTAATGGTGCATAGTATTTTGGCAGCAATGATGACGTTGATATTAGCTTTGCGTGTAGCCTATGGTTATATTGGCAAAAAAGCCTTGTATGAGCCGATTGTAGTTGAGCGATGGTGGTTTTATACGTTGTCTATTTTTTGGATTACCTATGCTGTTGTAGTTTTATTTCCTATATCCTGGGGAGGATGATGCCATTTTCTGCCCATCCCATACATTTAGTGCTCGGTTTGATTATATGGAGCCTCTGGTTTGTGCTTATGTACAGTATTTTGTCCATTTCCTGTGCCACATATCTGCAGCCATACGGTTCATTAAGCTGGATAAAAATTGTTCTTTTATGTCTTACCTTACTCACGTTTTTAGTATTGATGTATTTTGTCTATGGTTGTTGGCAGATTTGTCAGCACTCCAAGTCAAAAAATATTGTCCGTTTTATGATCTGGCTCAGCTTGGGAGGTTATCTGGTAGCAATGGCTGCAACGTTTAGTATAGGTATGATGGTTTTGTTTTTTCCACCATGCTTATGACATTGTTATGTAATTTGATTGCCAGCAACAAGGAAGGTATCGTGTTATGAACAAGGAAGTCTCTATATTATGTCTTATATGCTTGAGCGCAATCATTCCCTCTTGGGCGTTTGCTCATGATCCATTTGCTCCCGCTGACGGACAATCACAACTGCCGGCTATGATAAGCGCAGTACTGCTCTTGCTCATCTGGATGCTTTATATGCTGGGTTCCTGGAGATTTTGGCCGGGGTTTAAAAGATGCTTCCTCTTCCAGCTGGCAGTACTTATCATGATAGGAACCATTTTTGGTCCTTTGGATGAATGGGCAGAAACGAATACGGCGGCACATATGACGCAGCATATGTCCATGATGGTTGTGATTACGCCTTTATGGGTGTTATCTCAACCGTTACCGCAATTGTCAATAGCCAGTGGACGGTTGGCAGTCTGGTTTTTCTTGCCTTTTTTCCGTCTGCTTCATTATCCAATGCTGGCGGCTGCTTTGCATGCAGTAATGATTTGGTTCTGGCATGCGCCAAAACCTTATCTTCTTGCTCTTGAAAATCCCTGGTGGCATGTCGTTGAACATGCCTGTTTCATCGTCACTGCTGGCCTATTTTGGTGGGCGGTGATGCGTAGTACTCTCTATACGGCAGCGAAATCTTTTCTTGCCTTACTTTTTACTTTAATGCATACCGGTTTTCTTGGCGCTTTATTAACGTTTTCCCATATTTCTCTGTACGGCCACCACCGCTCGCTTCAAAGCCAGCAGCTTGCTGGTTTGATCATGTGGGTAGCAGGCAGTATACCGTATCTGCTAGCAGTTTTCTGGTGTGGCCAACGTTGGTTTAAGCAGACTCCTAAGTAAGTTTTCCATAAAATATCAAAGGCATGTTGTATACGCCTTTGTATCCAACCTTCTTAACTCGGCAATCACGCAATCCTAAATTTAATGGAGGTATTGACGATATCGTAAATTTGAATTGCCCTGGATTATCAATAAACAAGGCTGGCATGGTGGACTGTATCGTGATTATAATACAAGTGGCAGGCGTTTATTTAGCATAGGAAGTGCTTATCATGATGCAAAAAAATAAAATTGAATGGTTGATGAAAGGGTTTCGTGTGGTATTTAAAACATGGCATATTACTTTGCAAGCCATCGCAACTTTTGCTTCGGATAGTCGATTTCCTTCCGGCTGTCGGGAAATAGACAATTCTCGATTGCAAGATTAGATTATTCATCGCTTGTCCCATCGAGAAAATAATCTATATTTTTTTCACAAACTGAGATTTTAATTTCATAGCACCTATTCCATCAATTTTACAATCAATATTATGATCGCCACTAACCAACCTGATGTTTCTGACTTTAGTTCCCACTTTTACAGTGGATGAAGAGCCTTTCACTTTTAAATCTTTTATGACCTGGACTGTATCACCATCCTGAAGTCTATTTCCATTGACATCTTTAATGATCTCATCGGTTATATCTTCGCCGGCGTTTTTCGTCCATTCATACGCACACTCAGGGCAAATAAAAATTCCACCATCCTCATAAGCATAAACAGAATGACATTTAGGGCAGGTTGGTATGTGGCTCATAACTTTTAACTCCTCAACTGGGGTATATTAGTTAAATAACAAATATGTTGCAAAACAGTTTGTCCTAAAATAGATAAAGCGTATCCGCCTTCCAAGACAGAAATAAGACGTCCAGGGCAATGTTTATCAGCAATTTGTTTGATTTTTTTAGTGATCCAACCATAGTCCTCATCGTCTAACTGAAGATTTGCCATGATGTCTTCACGATGGCCATCAAATCCGGCAGAAATAAATATCATGTCAGGTTTAAATGTATGAATTTTCTCCAACCATTGTTCTTGAACTTGATGACGGAATTCTTTACTTCCTGTGCCGGCCGGTAATGGAACAGGAAGCATGTTATCTTGTTTGGTTGATAATTCAGGATAAGGGTAAAAGGGATGTTGAAACGATGAACAAAGCAGGATGTGTTTATTGCCTCGAAAAATGTCTTCTGTGCCATTAGCATGATGAACATCAAAATCGATGATGGCTATTCGCTTTAGTTCATAATGGGCCAAAGCGTAGGCGGCACCAACCGCAATATTATTAAAGAAACAAAAACCCATCGCTCGGCTTCTTTCGGCATGATGCCCTGGCGGCCTTACATTACAAAATGCTGCATCACAGGTTTTATTCATCACTAAATCCACAGCCATGATAACGCTGCCAGCAGCGCGTAAGACAGCTTGCAAGGTATATTGATTCATCCAGGTGTCTGGATCAAGCTGTATTATGTGCTCGCCTGGATTTATATCAAAAAGATAATCAATATAGTGCTGGTCATGGACTCGTAACAAATCTTTCTGTTTAGCGAGAGGCGCTTCATAATAATGAATATGTTCTTCCAGCTTGGATTGTTTTACAGCCTCAGCAATGACTCTGACTCGCTCCGGACATTCAGGGTGAGATTTACCCATATCATGTAAAAGGCAGTCTGGATGGGAGATGAATGCTAACATGAGCTAATTGTACCGTACGTTTATAACGAAGCAGGTGCAGCCGTTGCGACAGCAGCCTCGCAAGATTCTGGCGGTGAGCTTGGTGTTTGTTGGGGCGGTGTGAAAACCAGTATACCAGAAGCAGCCGCTTTGCGAATGCTGGGCGCAGTTTCTTTAGGAGCAAATTCTGATACACGGCGGGCACAATCATCCATCTTTTCACGCCAGATAGAATCAGCCTTTAATTGATCTCGGGCTGCCAAAATAGGTGGGGCCAGTTGCATCCAGAGTTCTTCCTCTGTGGAGGAAAAACCTGCCAAGCTTGCCAATAGTTTATCCTGTAGATTATAAGCGATGTCCAATTGCCGGCGAAGCTGTGTTATTTTTTCTTCTAACAGCTCCGTTGAACGTGTAATGAGAATACGTTGTTGAGCTCTTATTGTCAGTAATTCTGGCGTTACAAAATCGGTGCAGGAAACTTGCTCACCGAGATCGATATCTGGATACTCTTGTGCCTTTTTGCTGGCTATATGAATCATATCAAGAATGGTTTGGCGATAATTGGGGTCGATGTTTCCCGTTCCTTGGATGGATTCATAGGGGGTAATGTCATCGCCGGCATAATGATTCAGACGCAAGGTCACGTTGGCGGGTAACAATTGAGGGTACGTTTTAAAAAATTGATGCAAATATTCCAGCAAGTCATCTGCTTCGTCACGACATTTCATTCCTTTATCATCGTAAAAATCAAATACAATTGGTTCGTCAGAATGTTTGTTAGCCATTTTATGGATTTGAGCATAGAGAATGGTAAGTTTGCTTAAATCAAATACCCATGAACTATGTTCTCCTGTATATTCTTTATCCATCGCACGAGCATAAGATGTTCCATCTGGCAGGTCACCACAAATGTCAGCAAGTAATAAGGGGTCAAATTCAATCCCAAGGTGATCGCATATAATGCTTATCTCAGGAAAGCAAGAGCCTTTAAATTCGGTTGTGCAAACTCGATCAATTTCGCAAGATTGACGGTTTGAGCCAATGAATGCCGTGATTTGTCTAAAGTCCTGATTTTCTGCCTTAATTCGCTCCAAAAAAGCTTGGTTATGAGTGATGATGTTTTTATTATCAGAAGGGGCATCGCAATAGGCTTCGTTAAAAAGACAGCCATCAAAATCAAACGATAGTACACGTACAGTCATAGATATCCTTATAGATGAAATGATTCAAAAAATACCAAAAAAGCAGTCTAAACATATAATAACTGGAGGGCAAGTATTATAAGTATTTCTCAATTCAAACAGCATTTAAATTTTACTCCACTCCCACAATGACAAGGATCATTACGACCAATTTAAGAGTTGTACGGAAATTTATCAATGTATTGTACAAGGATAGCGTATTATGTTGATTTAAAATTTAACGATGAAAAAAGCATAGGATAATTTTGGTGGGGTTAGGGTGAATAATTTAGACCATTGGGTTGCGTTGCAACCCAACCTACCTCTTGAGGGTCATCGGGGGCATTGAACACAATGCGCTCGTCAGCTCTACCACCTGTCCACGAAACGATTTTGGGTGTGCACATCATGGCCAAGGAGGTTTTGTCTGGTACGATCCCACCTTGGGGCAAGGCCAACAGCACCATTGGAATCCATACTAGGTAATGTCCCTAGAGTTGACCATTTATCATGTTTTTTACTCCAGTTAAGTTTGTTATCTCTTAACTGGTGTGTCCGAAGCCCATTAAACCACGTCACGCTGTATCTTTATTATCGCGATGACAGCGCTTTTAAAAAATTGTTAAACTTGAGCGTTATTGAAGAATGCTTCTATTCTTAATTAATAGAACGTACTGCATCAAATTCTTCTTCTAAATCAAAATCATGGGGTGGATAGAGTCCTGAAGCTGCTGCATTATAATTAGAGTAAAATAAAGTTGTATGGGATTGTTCTTCTTTATTTACTTGTTCTGATTCAGATTCTGAATATTGGTTTTGATTTATCATGATGGCTCCTTTTTGTCTCTCTGCTTATTAAGCATAGTGCAAAAAATAAAAATTGCATGCAGCGATGAAAGTCAGAATAAACCCTGGATAAATACTGGCAGGCTTGCATTGATTGACCTATAGTTATTAAAAGTCAATTAACTTAACAAATGGATAGAAAATTAAACAACTTATCTCTGGTACGACAATGGCGAATGTTGTTGGTATACAACATTTATCGCTTGGGGAGTGTTGTTGCATTGTTCGGCATATTCTTGCTGGACGCATACCATCGTTCGAATTGGATTTATCTTGGATCATTAGCTGCATACTTTATTTTTGGATTGATTTTTCTTTATTTATGGCATCGGCGATTTCCTCGACTTGAACAACAAGTTCTTTGGGCTGGAACCATTGACGTAATCGTTGTGGTCTTTTTAATTAATAAGATTGGTTATATCGAATCAGCGCTTGGTATTTTGTTATACGCTTATATTGCTGCGTTGAGCATTCTTGCACCAGGGCGCTTGGCTATTTATTTTGCGGCAATTGCCAGCTGCTTGTTATTGGCAATCAGTACGGCAAAATACATTCATGGAACTGAGCAAGATCTAAGTAGTTTTTTTTCTGCAGGAATTTATGGCGCAGGTTTTTTTGCAACGGCTTTAACGGCGTGGTACTTGGCAAGGCTCGTTCGTAGCAGTGAACATTTGGCACAAGATCGTGCCAAGGAATTAGCCAGCGTACATCGATTAAATGAATATATTGTTGAACGTTTACAATACGGCGTGATTTACGTGGATTCTAATAGGCAAATTAAGGTGATGAATAAAGCAGCGCGGCGGTTTTTAAGCCTTGCTGATAACCGGGGGCGTTCTACTTTAGAGGAAGTATCACCGCCTTTATATAAAAAATATTTACAATTTTTATCCAAAAAAAAAGCCAATGAACAATCTGCTCAGGCGACCATTAAGAAACCTTATTTGCAAGTTCATTTTTTTTCTGCATCCGATGCTGAGAAAACGGCTGTGTTGATCATTATTAATGACATGATAGACATCGCACAACAAGCCCAGCAATTAAAATTAGCATCTCTAGGACGTTTTTCTGCAAGTATTGCCCATGAATTGCGTAATCCTCTTGGAGCTATTTCTCACGCGATTCAATTGTTAGGGGAAGGAGACTATTTAAATGAAGAGGATAGTCGGCTAAAGCAGCTTATTCTTAAAAATTGTGAACGTATGAATCAAGTGATAAAAAATGTTTTACAAATATCCCGAAGGCAGCAATCCTCGCCCGAAGTGATAGAATTAACTGCATTTCTTCAACAATTTAAACATGAATTTTGTCTTATTAATCAATGTAATATTGTAATAAAATTGCTGAAAAATAAAACCAACGTTGTTTTTGATAAAAGTCAACTGGAGCAGATTTTAATTATTCTTTGTGATAATGCGATGCAACATGGGCGAGATGAAACAGGGGTAGTGACGATCACCATTACCGTTCAAGAGGACACACAACAAATAACACTCACTGTTTGCGACACGGGACCTGGCATCGCAAAAGAAATACGAAATAATATTTTTGATCCTTTTTTTAGCACACTGCAGAGTGGCAATGGCATGGGTTTATTCATTGCCAAGGATTTATGTGAAATCAATCAGGCACGTCTTAATTTACTTGAAAATGATCATGGTTGTTGTTTTAGCATTCATTTTAATCATGATAACGAGATAAAACTATGAGTAACGAAAAAGTGCTTATTATTGATGATGAGCCAGATATTTGCGAGTTATTGTCACTGACCTTAAAGCGTATGGGATTATCTTGTGATACGGCGGCAAGTTTTAAAGAAGGTATGATGTGTATAAATAAAAATAAGAATTATTTTCTAGTATTGACCGATATGCGTCTTCCTGATGGTCAGGGCTATGAAATTGTTCGTTATATACAGCAACACTTGCCACAACTGCCAGTCGCTGTGATTACTGCTTATGGAAATGTGGAGGGTGCCGTAAATACATTAAAAGCAGGGGCGTTTGATTATGTCTCTAAACCAATTGATTTAGCGATGCTGAAATCACTGGTGAATACAGCATTGCGTATGTATCATCGGCCAGAGCTACCTGATGAATTACTTTTGGGAAATAGTGATGTCATGCAAGCATTACGATTAAATGTTCGCAAATTGGCACGCAGCCAAGCACCTGTATTTATTCAGGGGGAATCAGGTGTTGGTAAGGAACTGGTGGCTCGTTTGATTCATGCCCATGGCCCAAGAAGCGAAAAACCGTTTATTGCAATTAATTGTGGAGCAATTCCTAGTGAATTAATGGAGTCAGAATTTTTTGGACATATAAAGGGAAGTTTTACGGGGGCATTTGCTGATAAACAAGGATTGTTTTTGGCTGCGGCTGGTGGAACTTTATTTCTTGATGAAGTGGCCGAGTTACCATTGGCCATGCAGGTGAAATTATTGCGTGCAATCCAGGAAAAAGCCGTCAAACCGATTGGAGAGTTAAGAGAAATACCAGTGGATGTTCGTATTTTAAGTGCAAGCAACAAGAATTTGCAGGATGAAATCACAGCAGGCCGCTTTCGCCAAGAATTATATTATCGAATCAATGTAATAGAATTGCGTGTCCCTGCTTTACAGGAACGCGTGTCTGACATTCCCTTGCTTGCTGATAATATTTTACAAAAACTTGCAAAAGAGCAAGAGAAAGAGTCTCCTATTTTATCTAAAGCAGCGATGCAGGCACTACAATCTTATTCTTTTCCTGGCAATGTACGTGAACTTGAGAATATTTTGGAGCGTGCTCTGACGCTATGTAATGGTGAGACCATTGAGGTAGATGATTTACAGCTTTCTCAAGCACTACAGAGACCTCTGTCATTGACGTTAGAATCCCTTGATCTTGCGAAAACGCTGCAAGCGCATGAAAAAGAATTAATTTTACACGCTCTGGAAAAAACAAAATGGAATCGTACCGCAGCAGCACGGCTACTGGGAGTCAGTTTTCGTACTTTACGTTATCGCTTAAAAAAACTTGGTCTTGATTAGAGGGGAGAAGAGAAAGGCAATGAAATTCTAACTAAAAGGCCGCCTTCTTTGCGATTTTTTGCTTGAATTTCACCCTGATGCAGTTTGATGGCTTGTTGGGCGATGGCCAATCCTAATCCGAACCCTCCTGTTTTTTTTTCTCTTGACGTATCAACACGGTAAAAGGGGTAAAAAATATTGGTTAATTGGCTTTCCGGAACACCGGGACCATGGTCTTTGATATCAATATAGACGCTTTTTTCTTGAGGATTGATTTTTAGAGAAACTAACACAGGGTCTTGGGGAGAGGAGTGACGTAAAGCATTACGTAGAATGTTTTCAATGGCGCGATGAATGAAGCGTTTATCGACTGCCAATGTGCAGGGATCTATATGTTGTTTGATAACGCGGGGGTGTTCACCGGGAAATTCATAATTTGCATCTTGAATGATTTGATCGAGTAATTCATGCAAATGCACTGCAGAGCGTTTGACCGAATTGGTTGATTTTTCAAGTCGAGCGTATTCTAGTATTTCGCCAATCAGGGTGTTTAGACGACAGCATTCCAATTCCATACGGTTAAACTCATCATCCGCAAGATGGTTTGTTTTTTTACGACCAAGCTCAATGGCTAGATTCAAGCGGGCAAGCGGTGATCGTAATTCGTGGGAAATATCCTGCAGTAACCGTTCTTTTGATTTAACAAGAGTTTCGAGTTGCTCAGCCATACGATCAAATTCATCACTGAGTTTGGCTATTTCATCCTTATGATGTCCAATAAAAGAACCGACTCGTGTGCTTAATTTTCCCGTAGCAATGGATTTAGCGGCAAGTTGTAAAGAATGCAAAGGTTGGGTTAAATAAACGGAAAGTAAATAACAGATAAGGCCGCTAATAAAAATCGCAATGAGTAAACGGATGGTCAAACCTGCCCAGGGTATTTGGACAAAATGCGCAAGTGGCTTTTCGCTCACCGCCGCAAGCCGATAAGCAATCCCTGACGTTGATAGAATTTCATGGCTGACAAACAGATTACCAGATTTTAGGATTCCTTCGTCTAATTGATCGTATTCCAGATTTTTAGCCACTTTTTTAACAATATCCGGAGGATTCTGATCACTAATAATCTCTCCCTTACTGGTTAATAAGTAAAGATTCATATGTTGATTCAGACCTGATTTTTTTAGCCATTGGATTAAGGCTTGGTGGTGTCCAGATTCAAAGGTAGCAACCGCTGCATTTGCGTAACTATCCATAAAAACTTGTTCTCTGGCGGGAATGGATGATTTTTTAGCGATTTCACTGGTTATCCATGCAATGGTTAGAATGATAAGAATGGTTGCCAACCAGAAGGAAAAGAAAATTTTCCAATATAAACTACGCATTAAATAAATAACCAAAGCCGCGTACGGTTTTGACCCAATCGTCACCTTGAGGATTGTGGCCAAGTTTATTACGCAAATTGCTGATGTGTACATCAATGCTACGGTCATAAGCCGTGTACTTACGGCCTAGAGCATATTCGGTTAATTCTTCTTTAGAGAATGCTTGCCCTGGTGATTTTATAAGCATTTCCAAAATATTAAACTCAGCATTGGTTAATTCTAATAGAGCGCCATTGATTGATGCAGTGCGTTTTGAACAATCAACCCGAATATTTTCATGTTCAATAATGGGGCGATGTACCGGGTATTTCTGGGTGCGTCGTAAGATAGCTCGCAAACGTGCTATCAATTCGCGGGGATTACATGGTTTCGCCAGATAATCGTCAGCACCAATCTCAAGCCCGACAATACGATCAATGTCATCACCGCGTGCCGTTAACATTAATACTGGCGTATCCAGATGTTCACGAATGGTTTTTAATACTTCAAAGCCATTAAGTTTGGGTAGCATCACATCAAGGATCATGGCATCAAAGGGCTGATTCAGCGCTTTTTTAATAGCAGTTTCACCATCATGAACACAAGTAATGCTGAATCCCTCAGGCTCCATGTATTGTTTAAGAAGATCGGTTAGTTCTGTATCATCATCAATAATTAGAATTTTATTATTCATCACCCGATTTCCTTTAAGAATGGCTGTTTGTTTCGTCGGTCAAAACACTCAAGAAGCTTAATCCGTCTAGCATCGGCATTTAGAATTTTAAATTCGAATTGATCAATCGTAATGACTTCTCCGCGTTTGGGTAAGTAGCCGAAATTGGCCATCACAATACCGCCTATGGTGTCATAAGATTCATCACTGAAATTCGCGTGCAGTTGTTCATTAAATTCTTCGATAGGGGTATGTGCTTTTAAAATGTAATGGGCATCACCATGCGCTTTTATATAAGCTTCTTCATCGACGTCAAATTCATCTTCGATATCACCGATAATTTGTTCAATAATATCTTCAATAGTTACGAATCCAGCAACCGCGCCATATTCATCAACAACGATAGCCATATGATTACGATTGCTGCGAAATTCGCTTAAGAGGGAATCAAGCCGTTTACTTTCGGGAACAAAGGTTACCTGTCTGGCAATATCGAGCAAATCAAATGGTATATTTTGCTGAACTTGAAAACGCAAGAGATCTTTAGCATGAAGGATTCCAACAACGTCATCTTTGCTGTCACCAGTCACTGGGAAACGAGAATGCCCTGATTGGGTAACAATATCTATGATTTTATGTAATTCAGCATCTTGAGGGATACAAGTCATCTGCTTTTTGGGAAGCATAATATCACGGACTTTCATTTGAGAAAATAAAATTACTCCCTCAATCATGGCAAGTGTTTCAGCGTCAATTAAGGCACGAATTTGGGCATCTCGCAGCAAGCTTATTAATTGTTCTTTATTTTGTGGTTCAACCTGTAAAAATTGTTTTAATCGCATGAACCAATTGGTGTCTTCTTCTTTACTCAATTTCATTTCCCTCTGTTTTATATGGATTCTCAAAACCGAGCTTGGCAAGTAATTCAATTTCAAGTGCTTGCATGATGTTTGTGTCTTCTTCGTTTATATGGTCATACCCTAGCAAATGAAGTACGCCATGGATCACAATGTGTGCGCAATGCGCTGTTAATGGTTTATTTTGTATTAGACTTTCCTCTTTTAAAACGGCAGGGCAAATAATTACATCACCAAGCAGGGGGTATTCTAATTCAATGGTTTGAGGGAGATTGACGGGAAAAGCGAGCACGTTGGTTGCCTTATTTTTATGACGATACGTGTGATTTAAATGGGTCATTTCCTCTGAGTCGACAAATCTTAAAGTGAGTTCAGCAGAATCTTTATGTGGCTTGAGAGGGAGTACTGCCCACTGAGTTAAGGTTTCATCAGCTACCGGAAGAGGTTCATCACAAGCGTGTTGAATATCAATATGATAACTCATTTTTTATAATCCTTTATTTCCTCATCATAGCGGTCAATAATTTTTGAAACCAACGGATGTCGTACAATTTCGCGACTGGTGAACGTATGAATGGCAATGCCTTCAGTGGCTTTAAATAAGTGTACGGCATTAGCGAGACCTGAGTCTGTGCCTTTGGGTAAATCGACTTGAGTCATATCTCCCGTGACGACTGATCTAGAACCAAAACCAATACGAGTCAAGAACATTTTCATCTGCATCAAGGTGGTGTTTTGTGCCTCATCCAAAATGATAAATGCTTCATTCAGTGTTCGGCCACGCATGAATGCTAAGGGTAAGATTTCAATGACATCGCTTTGAATTAATTTCTGTGCTTCTTTGAAACCTATCATTTCGTACAAGGCATCGTATATAGGCCTTAGGTAGGGAAGGACTTTTTCTACCAAATCTCCGGGGAGGAAGCCCAATTTTTCTCCTGCTTCCACGGCAGGACGAACAAAGACTAGCCGTTGAACTTCACCTTTTTCAAAATATTCTATTGCCTTGGCTACTGCAAGATAGGTTTTCCCTGTGCCGGCTGGACCTACGGCAAAAGTCAGATCATGTTGGTCAATGCTATTTAGATAGTCCATTTGTTTGGCATTACGTGGTTTAATAATTTTACGGTTTAATTTAACTTGATTGGTCATCTCAGTTTGGTATTCCTCCTGATTCAGTAATGACATAATGGTCTGTGTACTAATGGGTTGATCGGCATAGGTGTGTAATTTAACCAGCATTTTTTTTGCCCGATGAATGTTACGGGCTGAAAAACCCCTTAGAGCGATGCCGTTTTGTTGGGGCCTGATGGTGACCTCGTAGATTTTTTCCAGCATTTTGATGTTTTGATGCAAAGAACCACACAAGTTGGCTAGTTCAAGTGCGCTAAAGGCAGGTGATATCAGTGAATCGTCAAAAAATGTACTGCTCAAAGTGTTATTAAAGTAGATTAATATACCATAAGGATAGTGCATGGACTGGAGGTTAGGCAAGTAAATCTGCATGAAGTATACTTCACAGATCACATTTTCGTTTTTTTAAAAAATACGGTAATACAAAAAGTGGGGTATAATTGCTTTTTTAAATGATTTTATTCTGTATATGATTGATTTGCATTGCCATAGCTATTTTTCTGATGGTGCTTTAAGTCCTGCCGATATACTCAAAAGAGCTATGGAGGCTGGTATTAAAACGTTGGCATTGACTGATCATGATACAATGGCAGGGCTTGTTCCTTTGCATGCTGCTGTTGAAAACAATGGAAGTGATATTACCATTATCAATGGCATTGAGCTTAGTGTTCGTTGGAAAAAATACGACATTCATATTATTGGCTTAAACGTTTCTACGGAAGAATCCGTACTAAATAACTTGATTAAACAACAACAGAAAAGCCGTACGGTAAGGGCTTTGAAAATTGCAGAACGTTTGGAAAAGCAGGGGGTATGTGATGCTTATAATAAAGCGTGTGCTGTGGCAGGACATGACCGGCTGACTAGACCTCATTTTGCTCAGGTTTTATTGAATGAGGGATTAACAAAGGATATTCAAAGCGGATTTAAGCGTTATTTGGCACGTGGCCGCAGCGCTTATGTGCCAACGCCATGGATAACGATTGAAGAAGCCGTTACGGGTATTATGCAAGCAGGAGGCGAGGCGGTCATTGCTCATCCACTTAAGTATTCATTGACTCGCACAAAACTGCATGAGTTAATCATTGCATTTAAAATGGCAGGTGGTATTGGCATGGAGGTTGTGTCAGGGGATATGACACTTGCACAGCTCAATGAGCTTGCTTTGCTTTGTGAGCGTTTTGATTTGTTGGCTTCCACTGGATCCGATTTTCATCGCGATGACTTATCCCGTACGGCGCTTGGCCGACAATCGAAATTACCGTTAAACTGTAAGCCCATATGGCATCAATGGACTATTTAACCGGGGATATTATGAGCCAGATTTTTGCAATACATCCAGATAATCCACAAGCACGACTGTTGAGGCAGGCGGCAACGATTATCGAAGAAGGAGGATTGATCGTCTATCCAACGGATTCAGGTTATGCTCTTGGATGTGCTTTAGGGAATAAATCTGCGCTAGAACGCATTCGCCATTTACGACAGTTAGACAAGCATCATAATATGACGCTGGTTTGCCGTGATTTGTCGCAATTAGGGACTTACGCCAAAGTAAGTAATGCCATATTTCGCTTATTAAAAGCATTCACGCCTGGGTCTTATACCTTTATTTTAAATGCGACCAGTGAAGTCCCAAGATTGATGCTACATCCTAAACGAAAAACGCTTGGTTTAAGAGTGCCAGAAAATGTTATTTCATTATCGTTACTTGAAACGCTTGATGCTCCGCTAATGAGTTCGACTTTAATATTACCTGGTGCGGCTGCACCACTGAGTGAGCCTGAAGCGATTCGAGACTTGTTAGGTAGTCAGGTTGATTTAATTATTGATGGGGGTAATTGCAGTCAGCAACCAACAACGGTGGTTGATCTGACGGGAGATTATCCTGCCATTTTACGCGAAGGGAAAGGGGATCCGACCCCATTTAGATAATAGTATGTATGATCGAGGGTTTTGATGTCAGCTTTATTTAGTGCAAACAAACGGGTTGTTTCAGGCATGCGGGCTAGTGGTAAATTGCATCTTGGCCATTATCACGGTGTGCTGAAGAACTGGATAAAATTACAACATCAATACGATTGTTATTTCTTTGTTGCTGATTGGCATGGATTAACCACGCATTACGATGAACCAAGAAGGATAGAACAGTTTCTTTGGGACATGGTGGTCGATTGGTTGGCTTGCGGCATTAATCCCAACCTTTCACATATCTTTATTCAATCCTGGGTTCCTGAGCATGCCGAATTGCATTTGTTGCTTTCTATGATTACTCCTTTAGGGTGGTTGGAGCGTGTTCCCAGCTATAAAGAACAGCAGGAAAAACTGCATGAAAAAGATCTCTCAACCTATGGTTTCTTAGGCTATCCATTATTACAAAGTGCGGATGTATTGTTGTATAAGGCTGATTATGTGCCAGTCGGTGAAGATCAAGCGCCGCATGTGGAGTTGATTCGAGAAGTCGCCCGACGATTTAATTATCTTTATGGACGTGAGCCTAATTTTGAGAATTTAGTCCATGAAGCCATCAAAAAAATGGGCAAAAAAAATGGTAAGCTTTATGTCCAACTACGTAAAAAATTTCAGCAAGAAGGTTGTCACGAATCCCTAAATACCGCAAGAGCATTGCTTACTAATCAGCCAAATTTATCCATAGGTGATAAAGAGCGATTACTGGGGTATCTGGATGGCGAAGGTAAAATTATCCTACCTGAACCACAAATTATGTTGACTGAGCATGCAAAAATGCCAGGGCTTGATGGCAATAAAATGTCCAAATCTTACAATAATACCATCAGTTTACGCGAAGAACCTGAGCAGGTTGAAAAGAAAATTCTAACCATGCCAACCGATCCAGCCAGAGTTAAACGAACAGATCCCGGCGAACCAGAACGATGTCCTCTGTGGCAATTTCATAAAGTGTATTCGAATGAAGAGGTAAAAGATTGGGTGCAGCAAGGATGCCGTACGGCAGGTATTGGTTGCATCGATTGTAAGCGTCCTGTTATTGATGCCATTAATCGTGAATTACAACCCATACAACAAGCCATCAAGGAATATGAATCTGATATGGGATCAGTCAAGCGTATTTTGGTTGAAGGAAGTGAACAGGCACGCGAAGAAGCAAATAAAACGCTGGAGGATGTGCGTGAAGCCATGGGGCTGGATTATTGATGATAAGTAATCACTCACCACATTTTGAATGCTTTAGGGGAAAAGTCAGATTTAAGTGTAGGTTGAATGTGGTGAATCGTTACGATGATAACTGAGCGGACAGAGACAGACCGTGGGGTTTTAGCAATCGTTGCAGGCAAACCATTAACCGCGATGCCGAATGATTTGTTTATTCCTCCAGATGCTTTGGAAGTTCTATTAGATTCTTTTAGCGGCCCGCTTGATTTGCTGCTTTATCTGATTCGACGCCAGAATATTGATATTTTGAATATTCCAATGACACTGATCACGCAGCAATATATGCAATATATCCATCTTATGGGAAAAAGGCGATTAGAACTTGCGGCTGATTATCTGGTTATGGCTGCTTTGCTGACCGAAATTAAGTCTCGGCTGTTGCTTCCATCTTGTTCAGAGCAACAAAATGATGATGAGGAAGAAGATCCTCGATTGGTTTTAGTCAGACAGCTACAAGCATATGAGCAAATTAAGGCAGCCGCTGAGTTTATCGATACGTTACCGCGGTATGAACGTGATGTGTTCCACGTGCAATTAGAGGGTGAGATAGGCATAGAAAAAGAACATCCGGACGTTCGATTGATTGATTTAGGTGACGTTTTTGCGGCTTTATTGCAACGTCAGGCCCATCAGGAACATCATCATATTGCCCGTGAACCTTTATCAGTGCGTGAGCGTATGAGTATGGTGTTAGCATCCTTACAAGAAGGACGTTTGCTTGAGTTTCGTTCTTTGTTAATTCTTTCAGAAGGTCGAATGGGTTTGGTTGTTACTTTGCTTGCCATTCTTGAGCTTTCTCGACAATCCCTGCTTGTCATCACGCAAACAGATCATTTTGCTCCCATCTATCTGAAGGCGGCTCATTATGGATGATTTAGAGCTGAAATTGGTGATGGAAGCGTTGTTGATGAGCAGCAGGGAGCCCTTATCTTTGGAAAAGATTCAAGACGCTTTTGAGGAAGACCAAAAACCGACGAGAGAACGATTGAGTCTCATACTGGAAGAATTGGCAAATGATTACTGTCATCGTGCAATTGAGTTAAAATGTTTGGCAGGTGGCTATTGTTTGCAAACCAAAGCAGTTTATAGTCCGTGGATAGCGCGTTTATTGATTGAAAAACCCGTAAAATATTCACGTGCCTTATTAGAAACGCTAGCCATTATCGCCTATAAGCAACCAGTAACCCGCGGGGATATTGAATCGATACGAGGGGTGGCTGTTAGCACATCTATGCTAAAAACTTTATTGGAAAGAGAATGGATTCGTATAGCCGCTTATAAGGATGTTCCCGGAAAACCGGCAGTATATACAACAACAAAAACATTTCTTGATTATTTTAATTTAAAAAGTCTGAATGACTTACCTTCTTTGGATAAAATGCAACATGAGCAATGAGCGATTACAAAAAATCTTAAGCCAGGCAGGCTTGGGGTCCAGAAGAGAGATGGAACGATGGATTGATCGTGGTCTCATTCATGTGAATGGTGTACAAGCCAGATTGGGAGACGTTGCAACAGCAGACGATAAGATAAGTGTTCGTGGTCGAGTCATTGAAAATCCTTTAAAGTTAGCTCAAAAAACTCGTATTTTGCTTTATAATAAAGCAATAGGTGAAATTTCAAGTCGTCATGATCCTAAGCATGTTAAAACAGTTTTTGATCATCTTCCTCCTTTGAAACAAGGTCGATGGGTGCAGGTAGGGCGTTTGGATATTAACACGTCTGGGTTATTAATTTTTACGAATAATGGGGAATTGGCCAATCGTTTGATGCATCCCAAATATGAGATAGAGCGGGAATATGCTGTTCGTGTTCATGGTCATGTTCATTCGGAATCTATCAATATACTCCTAAAAGGTGTTGAGTTAGAGGATGGCTTTGCCCAATTTAAACGAATTGAATTTCGCGGTGGGGAAGGAAAAAACAGTTGGTATCATGTTATTTTGAGTGAAGGCAAAAATCGGGAAGTCAGACGCTTGTGGCAATCGCAAGGCGTGGAAGTCAGTCGCTTGATTCGTATCCGTTATGGTTCGATACAAATGCCACGTTCATTGGCTCGAGGACGATTTATTGAATTATCCCCCGAAGACGTTGAAACATTTATATCCAGTTTAAAATAGTTTGGATTTGATTTATGAGTAAAAAAAGTCGTCGGACATTGCCTCCGCCTGTAACCGCAACCATTGAACATTTCAGCCATGATGGACGTGGAATTACGCATATCAATGGAAAAACAACGTTTATCCAGGGAGCACTCCCAGCGGAAACAGTGACGTTTCAATATCTACGCCAAAAGCGTGATTACGATGAGGGAAAACTATTGACTGTTGTCACGCCTTCTTTGCAGCGAGTGGAACCTCGTTGCAGTCATTATTCTCTTTGTGGTGGTTGTTCTTTGCAACATTTGGATGAAAAGACCCAAATTCAGGAAAAACAAGCGTTATTATTGGATTTATTAGGGCGTATAGGACATACTCAACCGGATTTCTTATTGGAACCTTTGAGCAGTGAACATTGGTATTATCGTAATAAGGCGCGTCTAAGTGTTCGTTTTGTTGAAAAAAAGAATGCAACGCTGATTGGGTTTAGGGAAAAAAATAATCCACGTTATATTACAGAAATTGTGAACTGTCCCATCTTGCATGCTCAGGTTGATGCTGAAATTATTCATTTGCGTGCTTTGGTTGACTCGCTGTCTGACCCTCGCTGCATCGCACAAATTGAAGTGGCGGCAGGCGATGAAGAAATTGCTTTAATATTTCGAAATCTTTCGCCACTGACGCCCAGTGATGAGGATAAAATTTGTGCTTTTGCACAACACACGAATTTTCGAATTTTTTTACAACCTGGTGGTATAGATAGTGTCTATTTGTTTTATCCTAACGATGGCCGTGAGTTTTTAAATTACTGTTTGCCAGAAGAACATGTTCGTATTGACTTTCATCCTACGGATTTTACCCAAGTCAATTCCGGATTGAATCGGCTCATGGTCAGGCGTGCTGTGCAATTATTAGAATTAGAGGCAAAAGACAACGTCCTTGATTTGTTTTGTGGTTTGGGTAATTTTTCCTTACCCATTGCCCGGCATTGTGCGTACGTGCTTGGCGTTGAAGGCAGTGAGGTTATGGTGACACGGGCACGTGCAAATGCAAAAGTAAATGCTCTGAATAACACTGATTTTATAAGTGCAAATTTAGATGAAGAATCTTCAATGGCTCAATTTAGCGGGCGAGCTTTTGACAAACTATTACTTGACCCCCCTCGCATTGGAGCAATGGCTGTTGTGAAGCAAATCCATAAAATCATGCCAAAACGAATTGTGTACGTCTCTTGTAATCCGGCAACGTTAGCAAGAGATGCCGATATTTTAGTGAACCAACAAGGTTATCGGTTTAAAGCCGCCGGTGTTATGGATATGTTTCCTCAGACGGCACATGTTGAGTCAATGGCTGTATTTGAAAAAAACTAGGGGTCGGTGCTTCCTCTGATCATTAAGGATAAAAAAGAAGTCATGGTTAAAGTTAAAGAAAATATACCGTTATTATCCGATGGAAACATCGATGTGGAGCAATGGTTGCATCAAATAAGCAGCAAAGGATATTTTCAAGAGATTGAATCAATTCGTAATGCTTGCACGCTCAGTCAATTGGCGGGTTATGAGCAGGCAACAGAAACAGGGGAATCCTGCTTCCAACAGGGACTTGCTATGGCGGATATTTTAGCTGATCTGGAAGTGGATCAGGATACTCTTTCGGCAGCGCTTGTTTATGAAAGTGTTCATTATGCTGAATTGTCTTTGGATGTGGTAGAAGAGCAGTTAGGCAGTAATATTGCAAGACTCGTGAAAGGTATTGAAAAAATGAATGCCATTTCAAATCTTCAGGCCTTAAATAAATATCCGCAAAGTAAACATCAAGTAGATAATGTCCGTAAAATGTTGCTTGCGATGGTTGATGATGTACGCGTGGTTCTTATTAAACTTGCGGAGCGGTTATGTGTTTTGCGATCTTCGGCTCCTTTGCCGGAGGGAATGCGTCAACAAATTGCAACTGAGGCGATGGAAATTTATGCACCTTTAGCCAATCGTCTTGGGATAGGCGCCATCAAATGGGAAATGGAGGATTTGTCATTCCGTCATTTGTATCCTAACGATTATAAAACAATTGCAAAAGGATTAAAGGCCAAGCGGTTGGAACGAGATCGTTTTGTTAATTTTATCGTGGAGGAATTAAATCGCCATATTGCCGATTTAGGATTAGAGCACTTCGCAGTTTACGGTCGTTCTAAACATATTCATAGCATTTATCGCAAAATGCAGCGCAAAAATGTTCCTTTAGATGAAATTTATGATGCAACGGCAGTCAGGATATTGGTTGATACGCGGGAGCAATGTTATGAGGTTTTGGGTTTAGTGCACTCTTTATGGCAGCAAGTCATTGCAGAATTTGATGATTATATCGTTAATCCTAAACCGAATGGCTATCAATCATTGCATACGGCTGTTAAGGGTTCAGAAGGAAGGGTATTTGAAGTACAGATTCGCACCTTTGAAATGCATGATTTGGCAGAGATGGGTGTTGCGGCGCATTGGAAATATAAGGAAGGTGGAGTACAGAAAAAAGAGAGCCACGAACGTAAGATAGAATGGTTGCGCGAAGTTTTAGCCTGGCATCGTGAAATGGCATCGAATCAAGGGGTTTCAGAAGCCATTGAGAGGGAGTTTCTCGAAGACCGAGTCTATGTGTTTACACCAGATGGTGATGTGCTTGATTTACCCCAAGGTGTAACGCCGCTTGATTTTGCCTATCAGGTTCATAGTGAAATTGGTCATCGTTGTCGTGGTGCAAAAGTGAATGGCCATATTGTACCGCTCACGTATGTTCTAAAAACAGGTGATAAAGTAGAAGTATTAACGGGCAAGGATGCTAGGCCGTCTCGTGATTGGATTAATCCTCATCTTAATTACCTGAAAACCTCACGCGCCAAAGCGAAGGTATTGCATTGGTTTAGAATGCAAGATTTTGATCGCAACAAGGCAGAAGGTCATGAAATACTGGATAAGGAATTAAAAGCATTAGGTCTTAAAACGGATCGTTTACAAGACGTGGCTGTTTCTTTTAATTTGAAAACGCTGGATGATCTATATGCAGCACTTGGACGAGGTGATATTAAGTTAGGACAGATTTTAAATCGTTTGACGCCTTCTGAAACGGCTGCAGAAACGGTACAAAATATTGTCAAGCCACAAACAAAACCAGGTGTTTCAGGAAGTGATTTACGAATTGAAGGGGTTGGCAATTTATTGACTCATATGGCACGCTGCTGTCAACCGGTGCCTGGTGATGATGTGATCGGTTATATTACTCTTGGTCGTGGTGTCTCCGTTCATCGCACGGATTGTCCTAATATTCTCCATGCTGGTGAAAGACAACGGCAACGATTTTTACAAGTGAATTGGGGCAGCAGCACACGTGAACACTATGTAGTTGATGTCCTTATCAAAGCGTTTGACCGTTCCGGACTCTTGCGTGATGTAACTTCGTTGCTTGCTAACGAGAAAGCGCATGTGTATGCATTGCAGACTCAAACCAACAAGCAGGAGAATACATCCTACATTACTCTAAAGGTTGAGATCGATGGTTTAAATAGCTTATCACGTTTACTCAATAAGCTGAGCCAGATTCCCAATGTTCTTGAAGCAAGAAGACAGGTATAAGAAGAGGTTTACCTATTTTGCTAACTTCGTAGTCTGGATAGCATGAAGCGATATCCGGGAATTACAAGACACTGAACCCTGGTTAACGCTTGCGTTAACCAGGCTACAAAGATGTTATTGATTGAATGTTTCCCATAGAGCGACATGAGCACCTGTTGGATCGGTGATGATGGCAAATTGCCCGAATTCTCCTGCTTTCGTTACTGGAACTTTAATCGTAGCGCCATGTTGTTGTACTTTTTTAAGACTGTTTTCCAGGTTTTCTACCAGGATATAACTCATCCAATGAGGTGGGATTTGATTCACTTGATCTTTAGGAATTTCCCAAATCCCTGCAAACTCTTTCTCGCCTAATTTAATTAATGTATAGGTCGTGCCATTCATAGAGTGATCAGAAAATTTCCAACCAAAGGCATTGCCATAAAATTCTTTGGCGGCTTTCACGTTTGGGGTTGCCAGCTCATTCCAGCAGAACTCTCCTACTTTGGGTCCATTCACCATGACTTATCTCCTATTGTGTTAAGTTTAGTTGACATTTGCTGATATGACGCGAAAATAAGGATGGTTTAGGTTATATTTAAGTAAATGTCAAATGTCAGAATACTTTAGACGAACGATTATCGAACAGACTCATAGCCAGTGGCATCCAATACTTTATGAAGCGCTTAACCATGTAGATGCTGATTATTTGCAGCACCTACAAACACATCATGATTGGTTACCTGGCGAGAAAAAATTGTTTGCAGCCTTTAGTATACCTTTGCAAGCTACTCAATACGTTCTCATGGGAGAATCGCCTTATCCTCGAGCCCAATCTGCAAATGGCTATGCTTTTTGGGATGATTCAGTGGGGTCACTGTGGAGCCAAAATGGATTAAGCAAAGAAGTCAATCGCGCCACTTCTTTACGCAACTGGATAAAAATGCTTCTCTATGCACGCGAAGATTTGCAAGAAGATTTTTCCCAACAGGCAATTGCCCAACTTGACAAAGAAGGTTATGTAAAAACAGCGCAGCAATTATTTAATGCTTTTATTAATCATGGATTTTTGCTTTTAAATGCCTCCTTAGTTTATAGTGAAGGAAAGGTGAATTACCATGCCCGCTACTGGCGGCCATTTATTCATGAATTGCTTAATCAATTGGCTGAATTAAAGCCATCTTTGCAATTGGTTTTATTGGGACATGTGGCAAAACAGGTTCCTGAAGCTGAACTTTTTCCAAGTCTTATCGCTGAACATCCTTATAACATTAGTTTTATCACTAACCCTGAGGTAGTGGCATTTTTTAAGCCACTGGATTTACTAAGAGATCATGAATAAGAAAACGACAATTGATTCACAAGAGATTGCTAAATTTGCCCAACTGTCTACTCAATGGTGGAATAAGGATGGTCCTCTTAAAACATTGCATGATATTAATGCCGCACGTCTTCAATTCATACAGAAATTTGTTGATTTATCTGCGTGCCATGTGTTGGACGTAGGCTGCGGTGGAGGAATTTTGGCGGAAAGTATGGCCAAGTTAGGAGCGAATGTTACTGGTCTTGATGTTGAAGAGGATGCAATTACTGTAGCGCGTGCTCATGCAAAAGAAAGTGGACTGGATCTCTGCTATGTAGGTCAACCAATCGAGTCTTTTGAGACAAGATTGTTTGATGTTGTGACGTGCATGGAAATGCTGGAACATGCATCTGAGCCGCAGGTGGTCATTGAACACTGTTCTCGTTTGCTAAAACAAGGTGGTTATTTATTTTTATCAACTATAAATAGAACGCCAATGGCGTATGCCACAGCAATCATTGCTGCCGAATATATTCTTGAATTGTTACCGCGCCAAACGCATGAATTTAAAAAATTTATTAGACCAAGCGAGCTGACAGCAATGACGCGAGCCGTTGGCTTGGAAAGCATTGCAATGTCAGGTATGTCTTATAATCCTTTTAGCCGCGCTGCTTCATTGCAGAAGTCGGTTCGTGTTAATTACTTATTGGCTTGTCAGAAGTCATAATCCGACATGCCACACGTTGTCTTTTTTACTAAAAATACGGTGTTGCGGAATGTTGGATAATTAAAGAAATCCACCTATTAGGCACGTGATTTGGTTTTTTTCTCTATATAGCGTTGCTGATAACGTTGATGAGCATATTTTGCTTGCTCATCAGTAACAACATCTACTTCATTTCCAAATAAATCCACCCGGGCAGCGTTTGCTTTTTGGCAATGAAGGTAAGCTGGCGATGCACTATAGTAATTTAATGCCTCACGTAAGGTTTTTTTACTAAATGGAGGGGCATCCAGACGTTCATAAAAATCAATGATGTCGTCAAATATACCTATTTTTAGCGGTTTAACCTGGTTTGCTTTTTTAAAAAAAGCAGCGGGGAAGTGTTCTGTTAGCCAGTCAATCGTCTTGAGTTTATCTTTTTTAGCAGTACTTTCTTGATTCATGTGAGGGCTCGGTAGCTTATTTCACTCACTTAAATTATCATAACTCAGAGTTATGAACAAATATAATTGCGTGTAATATTGCATATTTTGGCTTTAATCAGCATGAGTAAGGATTAATGACTTAAATCCTTATAAGAAATTTCTTGGTTTTTCTTGAGATATTACTTAAATTTAAGCATTTTGCGCTTGCCTATTTTATAACTAAATGAAAAATATAGATTAATTATTTAATCTATAAAACATATCATAAATAATTTCATCAGCTTGCCTTGCATATAGACAATTAGACTGCTAAATTTAAGAAAGACTTCAAGGAATGAAGCTCTTGAAAAGGACTTTGATCAGATGGATCTGATCGTCATGGACGAGTTGCAAGACACTATGTCTTGATTGGAAGACTGTGAAAAGCCAGGGTGTGCCCCTGGCTTTATTTTTTTTAGAGACTGACTCAGAGTCTTCAAACTTGAGCCAGAATGTGTTGATTTTTGAGTACCGCAGCGCAGTGTACATAGAAGTACATGAGCAGCGGAGTACAAAAAAATTAACGGTTTATGGCCAAGATCGGAGCTTTTGAATAGGCTTTAAGCAATGGCATATCCTGAGTGAGACAGATACTTCTTGTCAGGATAATAAGCAAATACAATAGAGCCGCCTTTAATTGTATTGATGACCGGCTTTGCTAGTGTTTGAGCGATGGATGGGCATCCCCAACTTCGACCCGCACGTCCTGCTTTTCTGATAAAATTTGGTTCTACATACCAAGCTCCATGAATGACTACCCGGCGATTGTATGCATTATCATTAAATCCCTTTTCGAGCCCATGCAAATTTAGTGAATAGCCTTTTGAACCAAAATAGGTGTCACGAGTTACATAGGTTCCCAGGCTGGTTTCTTTGCTAGATGGTGTATTTGAAAAATGATGAGGAATATCTAATCCGGAGTTTTTTCCATGAGCAACATGCGTGTTATATAAAAGTTTTTCTTTATTAATATCAAACACCCACATGCGCTGTTTTGAGGAAGGAAGCGAATAATCGATCACCGTAAGAACTGGTTTTTTTACCTTACCTTTTTCTTTTGCTTTTTGATAAGCAGCAAGTGCTAATTTAAGCACTTTTTTATTAAGCGTTGGCGCTTTTTGACTTAAGTGCTTCGTTTCCGTATTGATATCAAAAGCGGGCTTTGCAAAACTTGGCGCGCTTGATGTCATGTTGCTAGTCAGCAGTGCTACAGAAATTAAAGTAAAAATTGTATTCATAATACTCCATTTTCTAATTAGTTGCCCTAAAGGAAATGCGGCTATCTTCCATGGTCGTCATTAAACCTGAGTATATAGGTACTAAAAATCAACGCATGACTTTTAACCGCAATACGACCCACAGACCCGCTAGAAGCGTTTTAAACGTGGTTATTATATTGACAAGTTAGGTAAAAGTAAAATCACAAGAGTTTTGATTGTCCATCAAGGGGGAATATTAATCAATTCAGATGGTTAAAATATGCATAAAAGCAAATTTTGTTTTAATAAAAATAAAAAAGATCAATAATTGATCAAAATAATCCCCGGTTTTATTTGTTTTTAGTTTAATCAAAAAACTAAAAGTTCATTTGATGAACACAAAATATTCATTAAATGATGGATTAACAGGTAGAAAGCCACGTATCATGAGTAAAAATTATAAATTTAATTTAATTTAAGACTAAATTAAATTATCCTTCTCGAACATCAGAATTCTATTGGTTTGGGGGCAATATGCTGGACAGACGAACATTACAACCGCCGAAAGGGTTACGCGCTACAATTAATGAAGCTTATCATGAAAATGAATCAAAGAATATCATGCATCTGCTTGAAAATGCTACCTTGACTCACGAGCAGATAAACGCTGTAAAAGAGGTTGCAATCCAGTTAGTAGAGGCCGTTCGTCGCGAGCGTAAAAAAAGTACAGGTATTGATTCTTTTCTTACAGAATATGCTCTGTCCAGCAATGAAGGGATTGCATTAATGTGTCTTGCTGAAGCGCTTCTACGGGTCCCTGATGCGGCAACGGTCGATCGATTAATTAAAGATAAGATTGTTCATGCAGATTGGGAATCACATCGTGGTCAAAGCCCATCATTTTTTGTTAATGCTACGACTTGGGCATTAATGTTAACAGGTAAAGTATTGTCGCCTGAAAAAGCCGAATCGGTTTTAAGCAAAGCATTAATGAAAGTGGTTAATCGTAGCAGTGAAACGGTGATACGCAAGGCAGTAGATAAGGCCATGCGAATTATGAGTAAGCAATTCGTGATGGGACGTACCATTAAAGAAGCATTAACACGGGCGAAGAAAAAAGAAGCATATGGTTATCGTTATTCGTATGATATGTTAGGGGAAGCGGCACTGACAGCCATTGATGCGGAACGATATTATGATGCTTACAGTAAAGCAATTCATGCAATTGGAAGCCAAACTGCAACAAGAGGAAATGTTTATAGTAATCCAGGTATTTCAATAAAATTGTCTGCTTTATATCCCAGATATCAAGAGTCGCAATCTGAACAAGTCATAGAAGAATTAACACCAAGATTGTTAGCTTTAGCGCAGTTGGCAAAAAAATTTAATATAGCACTTACCGTGGATGCTGAAGAATCTGAACGACTTGATTTGTCGCTTGATGTTATTGAACGAGCTTTTAATGATCCCAGTCTGGATGGCTGGAATGGATTTGGAATGGCGGTGCAATCTTACCAAAAAAGAGCGTTTTATCTTCTTGATTGGATTGCCGCGTTGGCCCGAAGTAAGAAGCGGCGTGTGATGGTGCGTTTGATTAAGGGCGCCTATTGGGACAGTGAAATTAAAAAAACACAAATGCAAGGGTTGCAAGATTACCCAGTTTTTACTAGAAAACCATTTACAGATGTTTCTTTTCAGGCGTGCGCTAAAAAGCTGCTGACGATGACGGATGCAATTTACCCGCAGTTTGCTACTCATAATGCCTATTCAGTGGCTTTAATTTTAAATTTGGTTGGCGATTATCGTGATTTCGAGTTTCAATGTCTGCATGGTATGGGCACAGAACTGTATGATCAGATTGTACCTGTCAATCGTTATGGAATTCCTTGCCGTATCTATGCACCTGTTGGCAGTCATGAAGATTTGTTGCCTTATCTTGTGCGTCGTTTATTGGAAAATGGTGCAAATTCATCCTTTGTAAACCGCATTGTCGATGATAAAGCACCTATTAGTCATCTCGTTGAAGATCCAGTGAGTAAAGCAAAACAATTACTCAGTAAAATGAATCAGAATATACCGTTGCCAGCATCAATATTTTTGCCTGAGAGAAAGAATTCAACTGGAATTGATTTAACGAATAGAAAGTATATTGCTGATCTGCAACAACAATTCGCAAAAATGGATTTAACTCATTGGCAAGCAGCTCCTATTCTTGCAGGCAGAATGAAGGAAAATAGCGAGGCTTGTGATGTGATGTCTCCTCAGCATACAGGTCGTAAGATTGGGCAAGTGATTTATGCTACCAACCAGGATATTGATTGGGCTTTAACTAAAGCTGTGGAAACTTTTTCGCAATGGAGCACGACGACAGTAGAAGTCAGATGTGAATTAATCGAAACATTTGCCGGTTTGCTGGAAGAAAATAAAGCTACAATTCTTGCTTTGGCAATGCTAGAGGCCGGAAAAACTTGGAATGACAGCATTGCTGAGCTACGAGAAGCGGTTGA
The DNA here is from genome assembly GCF_900639915.1 of Legionella nagasakiensis. Classification (GTDB taxonomy): domain Bacteria; phylum Pseudomonadota; class Gammaproteobacteria; order Legionellales; family Legionellaceae; genus Legionella_A; species Legionella_A nagasakiensis. Next base: position 165,670 of record NZ_CAAAID010000003.1, on the reverse strand, counting down.
TTTTTGTCATTATTACACAGCAAAAGCAAAGCAAATGATGACTAAACCAATACGTTTGCAGGGCTACACAGGTGAGTTAAATGAATTAAGTTTACATCCTCGTGGCGTGATTCTGTGCATCAGTCCATGGAATTTCCCATTGGCAATTTTTACAGGGCAAGTTGTTGCAGCGCTTGTGACAGGTAACTGTGTTATCGCTAAGCCTGCAGAACAGACATCGCTTATTGCTCATTTTGCGGTGCAATTGATGATTAAAGCGGGAATTTCGCCTGGCGTCATACAATTATTGCCAGGGCGAGGGGAAAGCGTTGGTGCAGCGTTGGTCGCTGATAAGCGTATAAAAGGGGTTATTTTTACCGGTTCAACCCAAACTGCTGCACACATCAATAAAACACTGGCAACTCGGGGTGGTGAAATTATTCCGTTGATAGCAGAAACAGGTGGACAAAATGCCATGATTGTTGATTCTTCTGCGCTGCTTGAACAAGTCATCATGGATGTATTGACTTCTGCGTTTGGATCTGCCGGTCAACGATGTTCGGCATTAAGAGTCATTTATGTACAGGAGGATGTTTATCCACGATTTGTTGAGTTGCTCAAAGGTGCTATGGCTGAATTATGTATAGGCGATCCTCAATGGTTAACCACAGATATAGGTCCTGTCATTGATAAAGAGGCGTTATTCGTATTAAAAAAACATGTAGAAACCATGAAGAAAGACTATGAGATCATTTATCAATGTAAATTAAGTGAAGATTGTGAGCAGGGGTATTTTATGCCGCCAACTGCCATTGCTATTGATAATATGAACGCTTTAGAGAAGGAAGTATTCGGGCCTGTTTTGCATGTGATTCGTTTCAAACATAAGGCTCTTGATGAGGTGATTGCGCAAGTGAATAATACAGGGTATGGTCTGACGTTAGGCATTCACAGTCGTATTAATCAAACGGTTGAATATATTCGCCAGCGGATTCATGCAGGAAATTGTTATGTCAACCGTAATATGATTGGTGCTGTAGTCGGGTTACAACCGTTTGGCGGAGAAGGATTGTCAGGCACCGGCCCCAAGGCAGGGGGGCCTCATTATTTACAGCGTTTATGCCATGAAAGAACTTATACCGTGGATACAACGGCTGCTGGGGGGAATGCGAGCTTGATGTCCTTACCTGAAGAATAGATGCACTCATTCATTCTTTTTATGGGTTCATTGGGCTGGATGGGCCCAATGAACCCATAAACTGTATCAGTGTAAATAGTCCTATATGGATTTATGTTTTTTTGCCAATAACCATGGCAGCAAGACAAAGATAACCAATCCGCCGATTAAAAACATTTCAAAAAACCATTTATTCTTAATTGGAATTTGAGTGGGAGGAACAAAGCCAATCATAATGGCTATAATGCAGCAAAGTATGCCTAGGCTTGCAACAAGCCACATGACAAAGTTGCCGCCAGGAATTTTATAGGCACCTGATTGCTCGGGCCGACTATAACGTAAGCGGATGGCTGCTGAAAACATAAATACATAAACTAATAGAGCCATTTGTGCACATAAATCGCTTAAAATCCAGTACGCTGCATTGATAGAGTCAAATAAAATAAATACACTGCTTAATAAAGTAAAGATAACCCCTTGTGTGATAAGAATAGTCACCGGCGCTCCATAGTGATTTACGTGAGTAAAAGCAGATGGAATACAGCCATCTCGCGCGGCAACCAGCAATCCTTTTGTTGGGCCGATAATCCAGGCAGAAACGCCACTGAGGCCGCCTAAGATGATAAATGCAGCCGTTAGGGACGTCATCCATGGCATGTGATAGGAATTAAAAAAAATCGCGTAGGCATCGATTAATCCGGAGACAACGCTTAGGGTATGATTGGGAACCACAATAACAATCGCCAGAGATCCAAGCACTAAGGTGGAAAATATAATAATCGTAGAATATAAGAGGGCGCGTGGATAATCGCGCTGAGGATTTTTTACTTCTTCTGCATGGACAGCCGACATTTCCATGCCGAGCAAACCAAACAATACGGCTGAAAATAAAGACAAATTACCTAGTGAACTAAAATCAGGTAGCCAGGTAATAGGCGTTTCAACAGCAAGAGGACGGCCTTGGCTTATCCATATAATGCCTAAAATAGTAATGCCTATCATGGGTAAGAGGGTACCAATGGATGCGCCAATAACGCTGACCAGACTCGAAATTTTCATGCCAAAACAATTCAGAAAGGTAAATAGCCAGAATAAACTGACAATTGTACCTAACAAATAGAATTTGTGATTGGCGAGTTGAGGGGCAAAAAGATAGGCCAGTGTGGCAGCAATAAATGCAAGAATCGTTGGATACCATACAACGTTGTAAATCCATTGTAACCATATCGTAATAAATCCTGCCCGTCGACCAAATGCTTCTCGCACCCAAATGTAGATACCGCCTGTTTCAGGATAGGCGGTAGCCAATTCGGCAGCAACTAAGGCAACGGGAATAAAAAAAGCGATGGCCGCAATTAAATAATAGGAAACAAGTGTTAGGCCAAGTTTTGCCGTCAAGGGTAACGTGCGTAAGCTATCAACGGCGATGACATTGATCATAACCAGCGAAAAAACACTTAAAACTCGTTTTGAATGACGCACGCATAGTCCTTAATGGCAAATAAGTGATGGGAGATAAGGTTATACTCAATTGTCGAAAAATTAACAGGTTCATTACGTAATTGCAATGAGCTTCGTCGTACTCTCAAGTTTTAAAAGATTCACTTTGATATTGATTGACAAGATTATGTAATGTTTCTTCTCGCTCAGAGAGCGCTAATCGGTCATAGTTGGGTAAGTTCTTATTTTGGATCATGTCATGTAATGCGATTCCTTGTTTTAACAAAGCAGAGATTAATTTCTTATTTTTCAATAATGCTGTTATTTGAATAATCATGTCATAAATAGCAAGAATAACTGTTAAATCGGATAATGCTGCCTGTCTTAATCGATTTAATCCAGCTTCAACAATGCCTTGATAAGTAAAAGATCGATAAGCTAGTAATATTTTGTCCTGATAATGAAATTCACTTAATTCAATGTGATCTTGATGTTCAAGATATAGAAATAATTCACCTAATAAAAAGACACAGTCACGTGCTGTATATGGGTCATTGATTCCGGGTGATAAAGCGCGTACTGCAATTTCTGAAATTTGTTCAAATCCATACTCAACATCTTGTTTCAGTAGTCGTATAGAAATGATATTAATTGTCGATTGTAGAGTGTTTAATGAAATTTTTTCTAATGTTTTTTCATCTTCAGCAGATATGATAATTACTTCATCTTGGTGATAGACATAGTCACCTGAACGAACATTAACTTGTAAGAATATATTATTTTCACATGCAATTGTTTTTAATTTTTTGTAATCAATTCCTTGTATATATCCATTTGTTCCTGCGGATACACTTTTTATTATTTTTCTGGGCTTTAATTCTGAGCTTTTATGACTGTTTGCTGTGTTTTCTTGCTGAATGGATGAAATGGCGGATTTAGTTTGGGATATAATTAAAGAAAGAATACCATCAATTTGAATCGATTTCATAACGTTGTTAACAAAGGCAACAAGAATAGTAATACAGCCAAGTGCTAAAATAAAAGCATAAATGGTTTGCGCACCACGTGTAATTGTGTTTGTTTCAGAGTAAATGCAAAATAAACAGTAAAGAAAGGTACCCAGAAAAATACCTAACGTTATTTGAGTGTTTTTAGAGTGGATAAAATTTGGTAATAAACGTGGGCCGAATTGATTAGATACAGTAGATAGAATTAACATGCTAATAGAAAACGTGACACTAATTAAAGTCATTAATGAACTGGCAAGAATATTAAGAATAGTTTGTTGTTTATCTTCAGATATTGAAAGGTAAGGGCTATTTATTATATTTTCTATGCCTAAGCTCAATGCAATTCCAATAAAATTTATGATGAGGACAAGAAGTGAAGGTAAAAGCCATGGCTTATCCAATAATAAAGAAAGTTTCTGCTGATTAATTTTATTCAATACCGACATAATGATTCCTTTTGGGGATAGCATTTCTTTGAATTATTCTACAATTAATGATTGATAGAACTTTTCAAAAATATAACGCTTTTTAAGTGATAAACTTGTTAAATGAGAATCCAGGCTGTTAGCAGCCAGGATTCTGGTTGAACTTAAGATAAGCAATATTCGTCAGTTATTTCAGATTTCGCAGAACATATTGTAAAATCCCACCATGCCGATAATATTCAAGTTCATTCAGTGTATCAATTCGACACAATACCTCAATGTGTTGTTCACTACCATCTTCGCGACTAATAGTAACATCGAGCAGATCACCTGGTCTTAGCGAATCATTCACGGCAATACTAATTCGTTCACTACCCTTAAGCTGCAGGGTGTTTCGGGTTGTGCCAGGAAGAAACTGTAACGGTAAAACACCCATTCCGATGAGGTTTGAACGATGAATACGTTCGAAGCTTTCTGTGATGACTGCTTTAACCCCTAATAAGTTGGTGCCTTTGGCTGCCCAGTCACGCGAAGAGCCTGTTCCATATTCTTTACCAGCAATAACCACTAATGGTTGTTGTTTTTGCTGATAAAGCATGGCTGCATCATAGATTGGCATCGTTTTATTGGTCGGAATATGTCGAGTAACACCACCTTCTACTCCTGGGGTCATTTCGTTACGGATACGAATATTGGCGAATGTGCCACGCATCATAACTTCATGATTGCCGCGTCGTGAGCCATAGGAGTTAAAGTCCGTTTCACTCACTCCTTTGGATTTTAAATAAAGACCTGCGGGGGAATTCGCTTTAATTGCGCCGGCCGGCGAGATGTGATCGGTGGTAATTGAGTCTCCTAAAAGAGCCAGAATATAGGCTTTATTCACTGGTTTAATAGGTTCTGGATGTTCTTTTAAGTCTTGAAAAAATGGTGGATGTTGGATATAGGTTGAATATTCATTCCATTCATAGGTTTTGCCATGACTGGTTTGGATGGCTTGCCATTGCTCATCGCCTTTAAACACTTCAGAGTATTCTTTCTTGAACATGCTGCCATTGACTTTTGCAACTTCAGAGGCAACTTCTAGGTGTGTTGGCCAAATATCTTTGAGATAGACGTCCTTACCTTCTTTATCTTTACCTATAGAGTCTTGAGTTAAATCAATGCAGGTTGTGCCCGTTAATGCATAGGCGACGACCAACGGGGGGGATGCAAGCCAGTTTGCTCGTACCTGAGGATGCACGCGTCCTTCAAAGTTACGGTTTCCGGATAATACAGAGCACACCACTAAATCATGATCTGTGATGCTTTCGGCGATGGAATTGGGTAATGGACCAGAATTACCAATGCATGTTGTGCAGCCATAACCGACTAAATTGAACCCTAATTGATCGAGATAGGTTTGTAAGCCTGCTTGTTTTAAATAGTCTGTGACAACTTTTGAGCCAGGAGCCAGAGATGATTTGACCCAGGGTTTTCTTTGTAATCCTTTCTCAATGGCTTTTTTGGCAACCAATCCTGCTGCCATTAGAACATTTGGATTTGATGTATTCGTACAACTTGTGATGGCAGCGATGACGACATCCCCATGGCTGAGCGTAAAGTCTTCATTTTTTACCGTAAATGTTTTGTCCTTTTCTTGTATTTTGTCAGCCTGTTTCAGGAAAGCAGAGAATTCTTGCGGCAGAGTGCTTAACGTTACTTTATCCTGAGGGCGTTTGGGGCCCGCCAATGAAGGTTCAACGGTGTCAAGATCCAAACTTATCGTATCGGTAAAGAGTGGGTCGCTTGCCTCTTCATCGTACCAAAGTCCTTGTGCTTTACAATACGTTTCAACCAAAGCAATGGTATGTTCATCACGGCCCGTTAGACGAAGATAGCGTAGTGTTTCGTGGTCAACAGGAAAAAATCCGCAAGTTGCACCATATTCAGGAGCCATATTTGAAATGGTAGCACGATCGGCAAGAGGCAATTGGGCAAGACCTGAACCATAGAATTCCACAAATTTACCAACCACCCCTTTTTGTCGTAACATTTGCGTTACTGTTAAAACCAAGTCGGTTGCAGTGATTCCCTCTTTTAATTTACCGGTCAATTTAAAGCCAATGACTTCAGGAATAAGCATTGATACAGGTTGGCCGAGCATGGCTGCTTCCGCTTCAATTCCCCCTACACCCCAGCCCAGAACACCTAAGCCATTAATCATTGTCGTGTGGGAATCTGTGCCGACGAGCGTATCGGGGTAGGCATAATGCATGCCATTTTGCTCGCTGCTCCATACCGTTTTGCCAAGGTATTCTAAATTCACTTGGTGGCATATGCCTGTGCCAGGGGGAACCACTTGAAAATTAGCAAACGCTTTTTGTCCCCAACGCAAAAACTCATAACGCTCTTTATTACGTTGCATTTCAATGGCTGTGTTGATTTTCATCGCTTCTTGGGAAGCGTATTGGTCGACCATGATTGAATGGTCAATGACTAAATCTACTGGCGATAACGGAGAAATTTTCTCGGCATTACCTCCCATTTTTTCAATAGCATCCCGCATGGCAGCCAGATCAACGACCGCAGGAACACCGGTAAAGTCTTGCATTAATACACGGGCCGGTCGATAGGCGATTTCGTGTTGTGAGCTTCTGGTGTCTAACCAATCCGCAATGGCCTTAATGTCATCCGTAGTGACGGTATGCCCATCCTCAAACCGCAATAAATTTTCAAATAAAACCTTAAGAGAATAGGGTAATCGGCTGATTCCTTTAAAATGTTTTTTTTCAGCTTCTTTAAGACTGTAATAATGATACGTTTTGCCATCAACGTGTAATTGACTGTGAGTGGATAGACTGTCTTGACCTACTTGCATAAACCAGCTCCTGAAATCAAAATGGCAATCATATCTTAAAATTGAAAAGTTTTCATGAGGGTATTCTGCTTTTTAAAAGAACGGATGAGTAATGGATGACGATTCGTGAGTTGGGATAACTCTAGTCTGTAAATCTATTTAACCTGGTTCATGCTTATGTATTGACCAGGTTAAATAAAGAATTGCAGGAATGTCTGTTGATGACGTACATGGATTAATAACAACGTCGTACGCAACGGATAACACGTCCCCAACGATTGACTAAACATCGTTGTTTGCAATAACGGTTAATACGTTGCCAGCCTGTCCAATAGCGACTATATCTATATCTAGGTCCATATCGATGTCGTGGGTAAGGGCCATAATAATAGCTTAAGACAAGTGGCGCTGATGCTGTTTCTGCAATATAGCCTGCAGTCGAATTTGCATGCGCGGCAGGTACAAACGATAAACTCAATAAAAACAATGATAATGCAAGTATTGAGGCTAGATAAATATTGTTCTGATGAATGTAGGTGTTCATAATTCAATCCTTTGCTTATGAATAGCATTTTAAATTATAGACGAATAGTAAATAAATTGCTCATTTTTCCTGGTAAACTATGACTTACTGTAAGGATAAGTTAGCCTATCATTTGTTAAATTAAAATTCATAATGTATAATATTCTTACAAATCATAATATGACAAGGACGCTACCATGAAACGACTTCTAATTCCTTTATGTATTCTTATTTCAAGCTTGGCGTTATCTAGTTGTGGTGTATATACTGCTTCCTGTGGCTCAACATGCCCAACAAGAACAACCTATGTGACTACGACTTCTACCTGCTGTGCGACATGCAATCCCTGTTATGGTTATGGATACAGTTGGTATTAACCAGCGATTGATTTCTTATTCTGGAACTTGAAAACGACACCTTAAATAAACAAGGTGTCGTTGTGGGGCATTGATACTTTGCTTTCACAGTAGGTCTATTTGTGACATGTCGATTATCCAGTTAATTTCTCAACGTAAGAACATCACAGGTTGCATGATGAACGACGGCATGTGCCGTGCTACCAAGAAATGCAGGCAGGGTTGTTGGTCTGTGACGGCCAATAATAATGAGATTACAAGCAAGTTCATTCACTTTTTGAAGAACGTGCATTTTAATTGATCCTACTTCAACAAATTGTTGGCTAGCAGGAATGTTCAGTGCTTCGCCTAATAGGTTCATCACTGCCCAGGCATCTTCTTTGAGTGGTTTATCGAATTCGGCAAATCCAAGCCCTTGCGCTAACTGCAGTGAAGGAGGAGGCTCAATCACGTGCAATAGAAACAGTTTGGCATTAAAACATTTTGCAATTTCTACTGCCTTTTCACTCATTTGAAAGTGATTTCTACTTAAATCGGTTGGATGTAATATATTCGTGTACACAAATCCCTCTTAACCTAAGGTAAACTTGCTCAAGTTTAATGGATTGGAATCAATAATATCAACCTATTTTAGACTCTATTAAGTGAGGAGTATTTGGCAAGCACTCAACAAAACCCGTGTTTTTCAAAGAACATGCAATAATAAAACGCGTGCAATGCACAAGGCCATTTTCTATCTTCTTGCCATCTGGTAATGTCAGATTCGGAGCAATTTCCAGCAAAGGAATAAGCACGAAATCACGCTTCATGATTTCTCGGTGGGGCACAACATAATCATATGTATTGATGCTTTGTGCACCATACAGTAATACATCGATATCTAATGTACGTGCCCCCCACTTTTTTTTACGTATTCTTTGGTGCTTTTTTTCAATGGCTTGACAAGAGCGTAATAAGTGTCTAGCTGAGAGCGTCGTATGAATGGCTAATACCATGTTGCAATATCGGGGCTGAAAACGGCTACCCATTGGGTTACTGAAGTAGAAACTGGAGGATTTGATAATCTTTGTTCGAGGTAATTTTTTAATGTTTGCTATTGCTTGATTCAATTGACGTTGAGGCCAGCTCAAATTACTGCCTAATCCTAAATAACAATGAGTCATGACGGCATTTTAGGCTTATAACGTCGACGTCGTTTATATGGTGTTGGCGGTGATAAAGCAGCAACCATTTCATGTTGTCTAGCTTCATCTTCTTCTTGGAATGTGGTCCACCACTGTGCAAGATCCATGGATTCATCACCAGCCAAGGCTCGAAGTGCAAGAAAATCATAAGCGGCACGAAAACGAGGATGTTGCAGTAAGTTAAAGGCACGTTTGCCATTTCGTTTAGGAAATCGATATTGCATGATCCACATTTCACGCATGATTTGGCTATATCGTTTGGGGATAGTAATGATTTGATTTTGTTCGGTAATAACCTGCGACATCGCTTTTTCCAGTGCAGGTAAGGGCTCCAAGCCTTCTTTTTTTAATTGGTCAGCACATGCGATTAAGGGAAACCATAGAAAAACAGCAAATAAAAAAGCCGGCGTTACCGGTTTATTATCACGTACGCGTGTGTCAGTATTTTCCAGGGCAATTCCAATGAGTGCATTGACCGGATAATTACTTTTTAGAAGCTTATTGGTTAGAGGAAAAAGCTGAGCAAATAAACCATATTTTACAAGCAAATTTTGTACTGATTCCGCCTCACCACACTGATAAATTTTTGTCATTTCATCGAATAATCGCGAACCAGATACATGGCGAATAAGGGTGCTTAACTCTAATAGAGGGGCAGCGGTTTTTGCTTCAAGTCCAAAATGCAATTTGGCACAAAAGCGAATCGCTCGTAACATGCGAACGGGATCTTCCTTATACCGAGTGGTGGGGTTTCCAATGATGCGAATCAGACGCGCATTAATGTCCTTAACTCCGCCGGTAAGATCAACAATGGAGTAATCATCAATGTTGTAGTACAGGGAGTTAATCGTAAAATCACGTCGCCATGCATCTTCTTCTAGGGTTCCGTACACATTATCACGAATTAACATGCCGCGATCGTTTGTTAACTGTTGGGTGTCAGCTGCTTCATGACTGCGAAAGGTGGCTACTTCAATAATTTCCCGATGAAAAATGATATGAACAAGCTTAAATCGTCGACCGATAATGCGGGCATTACGGAATAAGTCTTTGATTTGATTTGGTGTCGCATTGGTTGCTATATCAAAGTCTTTAGGCGCTTTGCGTAAAAATAAATCCCGCACGCTGCCCCCGACGAGGTAGGCTTCAAATCCCGTACTGTTTAGACGGTTTAATACTTTTAGAGCATTGATGCTGATGTCCGTCTTTGAAATATGGTGCTGGTTGCGAGGAATAATATAGCCGGAATCAATAGAAGATGTGCTGGTTTTGGATTTGCGCAACAGCTTTTTAATTAATTTAATGATTGGTGCCACCTGAGTCCTTGAAAATTAGCACAATATTATAGCTAAGGTGAAAACGAAAGTGAATCGTTAACATTTAAGTTTTGATATCAGTATAGATGGTCTTTATAATTGAATAAATAAGAGATAATCTTAAATAAAAACTTATATTCAAGTGATCAATGGAATTATTAGAAATTATATTAAGTTTATTTGCCTTGATTATTTTGGAAATTGTTCTTGGCATTGATAATTTGGTGTTTTTATCAATCTTAACTGAAAAATTACCCAGCGAGCAGCGTAAAAAAGCACGACGATGGGGGCTTACTTTTGCGTGGATGACGCGCCTTTTACTGTTGGCTTTTGCGGTATGGTTGGTGAGATTGTCTAAACCATTCATTACTATTGGTGATTTTAACTATTCAATTCGGGATCTTTTTTTATTTGTTGGTGGTAGTTTCTTAATTGCTAAAGCAACTCAGGAAATTCATTTTGAAGTAGGGATTGGTGAGACGGAGCTACATGAAAGAGGAAAGGCTTTAGTTACCTTCAAAGGTGTGGTAATCCAGGTTGCCTTAATGGATATTATTTTTTCACTTGATAGTGTGTTGACGGCAATAGGTTTAACGACACGTTACTGGGTTATGGCTTTAGCCATCACTTGCGCAATACTTGTTATGATTTATGCTAGCGAGCCGGTCAGTCGTTTTATTGAAAAATTTCCTACGGTAAAAATGTTGGCCCTTAGTTTTTTAATGCTAATAGGGATGATTTTAATCGCTGATAGTTTTTCTTTTCATATTCCGCGAGGCTATGTTTATTTTGCAATGGGATTTTCGCTTGGCGTAGAATCACTAAACTTGCTTAGACAATCTCGCAGATTGAAAAAGAAAACGAATGGGAAAGGTTCATAGCTTGATGATGTTAGTAATAAAAGCATTTCATGTTATCGCGATGGTCGCCTGGTTTGCAGGTCTGTTTTATTTGCCAAGGTTATTTGTTTATCATGCAGACGCCGCAGATGAGGTTAGTATGGCGCGCTTTAAGTTAATGGAAAGGCGCCTATATTATAGCATTATCTGGCCTTCCGCGGTGCTTACAACGCTCTTTGGGATTATATTGTTTAATTATAATCCACAGTATTATTTTCATGCTGGCTGGATGCATGCCAAGCTTATGCTTGTTCTTTTTTTATGGGTTTATCATTTAACTTGCGGCCATTTTGTCAAGCAATTTGCAAAAGATAGCAGCACGCACTCCTCTATTTTCTTTCGAGTGTTTAATGAGCTGCCAACCATTTTATTGATCGCAATTGTTTTCTTGGTTGTGGTTAAGCCATTTTAAGATCGGGTTTTACCGCATATCCAGCCCAAACCAATGAGTTTTTATACGCCATAAAGTGGTAAATCAATTTTAATATTTCTTTCCCAGGTTAATCTCAAGGCATTCATAATAGCAATGACATCAATAAATTCCTGAATAATAGCTCCGGTGACAGGAGGAACATAACCCAGTGCTGCAAAGCACATACCAATGACGCTCAATCCCATACCCCCAAGAGCACTTTGTAATACAATTTTTCTTGTTTTTAAGCTTAGATGAAAAAGCTCATCTACTTTGTTAAAGGTATTTTCCATAATTACAGCACTAGCAGCTTCTGCTGTTACATTACTGAATTCCCCAAATGCGATTCCTACTGTCGCGGCAGTTAAAGCCGGTGCGTCATTAATACCATCACCCATAAAAACTGTGGGAGCCTTTTTCACTTCTTCACGCACAATATCGAGCTTTTGCTCTGGTGTTTGAGAAGCATGAATTTCAGCCACCCCTAAGTGCGTTCCAAGATAGTTAACCTCCGACTCTCTATCACCAGAAACAATCATTATTTTGTTAAAATGATGAGCTGGTTTTAAATGGCTGATAAAAGACTTCGTTTCAGGGCGAGCCGGATCATGAAAGTTTAGCGTTGCAGCAACAATATTATCGATTATCACAATGCATTCAAGACCAGATTTCTCGCTGGGAAGCGTAGACTTAAATTCTGGGTGAATTTTCAATAGCTTTTTTCTTCCAGTGATATGTATTTTTTGATTATGAATTGTTCCTTGCAATCCTTGACCAGGTATTTCAGAAACGTTCGATGTTTCAAGAAGCGCAATACGTTCCTTTTCTGCTGCATTCAAAAGTGCAAATGAAAGAGGATGTTTAGAATAACGCTCAAGACTGGCAACATATTGAAGAACCTTCTCTCTTGTATAATCAGCAGTTACGTTGATATCTGTTAAGGTTGGCCGACCATAAGTTAGGGTACCTGTTTTATCAAAAATGGCCGTTTTGCAGATGGGTAATTGTTCAACCACCGTTGGGTCTTTAATAATAATCGATTGTTTTGCAGCTTTAGAGATAGCACTAATAATAGTAATAGGGATTGCTATTAGTAAAGGACAAGGCGTGGCGATAACCAGTACGGCAAGAAATCGAATGGAATCACCCGATATATACCAGGCTAAAACAGCAAATATCAAGGCAATTAGCCCAAAAAACATGCCTATTTTATCACCCAAACGCCGTATTGAGGGACGTTTTTGCTCTGCTTCTCCCAGAACTTTGACAATAGATGCATAACGCGAATTAGAGGTAAGTCGCGTGGTTTTAATAATTAAAGGTGAGTCTCCATTCAGAGCACCAGACAAAACAGATGCACCGGGTGCTTTTGAGATTTGGTAAGGTTCTCCTGTCAGATAGGATTCATCCATTGAGCCATGCCCCTCAATAACAATACCATCAACAGGACACGTCTCATGGGGATATACAACTATTTCATCATCGATTCTTATATGATCTAATTCGGTATCCTCTATACGATGACGTGTCTTTCGGTGAGCAATTAAAGGCATGCGCTGTTCAAGCGCCAATAATACTGATGAGGCTTTTCGCATGGCATATCGTTCTAATGCCTGACCACTGGCCAGCATTAAAACGATAAAGGCTGATGCAAGATATTCTTGTAAAATTACACCAGTAATCAAAGCTAAAGCTGCCAATATATCTGCACCCAAGTTACCTTTTATTAGTTTTAAAAGAATTTGAAATAACAGTGGCAAGCCCGCGGTAATCAAAAGAAAAAAAAGTGAATATTGGGCGTAAGGATAATGAAATAACTGTAACAATCCATAAATGATGATAGTAATGAGTGATAAAATTGAGATGCTTATTTGCCACGTATTTTTAAAGTTCATATTTGCCTTTTAATTTTATTGATATAGGCTTTAAGCGATAAATATTTACCATAGCCCAAGTGGGTATCGATAATTTTTTGAATGGGCACACCAAGTTTGTAGAGATGCAGAATTTTTTCCTTGTCTTTATCATACATGGATGCCTGGATGACTCCCTTCGGTTTACCTGGTTTATTCCTTTCGCAACTCGTGCGCGTAGTCCTTCTTTTGTTCGCTCAGAAATAAAATCTCGCTCCAGCTCCGCCAGCATGGAAAAAATAGTGATGAGCACTTTGTTGGTTATATGATTCTTTGCGGTTGGATTTAAATCTAAATTTTGCTTAATTAAAATTAATCTTGCCTGTTTTTCCTGAATAATCGTTTCTATGGTATTCAGCGTTTCCTTGATGGAGCGTCCAAGCCTTGATAATTCATAAGCAATAATAATATCGCCATGTTGCAATTTATTTAACAGCTCATCGATGCGGCGTAGGGATGTAGATTTACGGGAAGACATTTCCAATACTATCCACTCATCAACCATCATTTTTTGGTCAACGCAATAGCGACTGATGATGTTTTTCTGGCTGTCAACGTTTTGCTCTTGTGTGCTCACCCGAACATATCCATAAATCATGCAAATTTCACCCAATTGTCATTGTTTTTGTAATTCTGTTAGAGGATGAAGAAAGCAGGAAAACACTACTCACCATTATTCGCAATAGATCGACTTTAATCTGGCATTATGTCAATTTGCATGGGAATATGATTTTACTCAGGATATTGAAGGGCTGGATATGTGGTAAAACCCAAGATCAAGAAACTCAATGCATTTCTACCATTTCAAAATCTTCTTTTCCAGCACCACAATCGGGACAAAACCAATTTTCAGGAACGTCTTCCCATCGCGTACCAGGTTCTATGCCGTCTTCAGGCCAGCCCTCAGATTCATCATAGATAAAACCACAAATGACACAAATATATTTTTTATAAGGCTGCATCTTCATTGCTCAATATTAAAAAGAGTGTAATTTAGCCACTCAAGAGGCTTATGTAAAGAACAGAAGAGCATATCTGTAAAAATCTCTTGTTTGTGAACTCTAAATGCGAGATGCATTACAGACTTGTTTGTCTTGCTGTAATGATTGTAAACTTTGCATTCATATGATTTGACACGAGAGTTATGATGAGTCACTCACAGGAATTGTTTAAAAAAGCTCAGGCCATTATTCCAGGCGGTGTTAATTCACCGGTAAGAGCATTTAAGGGAGTGGGAGGGGAGCCTCTATTTTTTAAACAAGGAAAAGGCGCTTATTTAATTGATGTTGATAATAATCAATACATTGATTACGTAGGCTCGTGGGGGCCGTTAATTCTTGGCCATTGTCATCCCAAAGTAATTGCGGCTGTGGAGGAGGTTTTGCATATGGGCATGAGTTTTGGTGCTCCTACGGAACTTGAGATCAAACTGGCAAAAAAAATTACTTCTTTGATGCCTACTATTGAAAAGATTCGCATGGTAAATTCTGGAACCGAAGCCACCATGACAGCCATTCGTTTGGCAAGAGGTTATACAAATAGAAATAAAATTATTAAATTTAATGGATGTTATCATGGCCATAACGACAGCCTGTTGGTAAAGGCAGGCTCGGGGGTACTTACCTTAGGAATTCCGGCGACACCGGGAATTCCTGCAAGTATTACTGAACATACATTAACAGCGAATTTTAATCATTTAGAACAGGTAGCCGCTTTATTTGAGCAGTATCCAAATGATATTGCTGGTGTGATTTTGGAGCCGATTGCCGGCAATATGGGATTTGTTTTACCAAAACCTGGTTTTTTACAGGGCTTGCGAGAGCTATGTGATGCGTATGGGGCGCTGTTAATATTTGATGAAGTCATGACTGGTTTTCGCATTGCTTTAGGCGGGGCACAGCAATATTATCAAGTGACTCCCGATTTAACGACGCTCGGTAAAGTGATTGGTGGAGGGATGCCAGTAGGGGCTGTGGGTGGTAAAGCATCCATTATGAATCAACTCGCACCGGAAGGTCCTGTGTATCAGGCTGGTACTCTGTCTGGTAATCCTTTGGCCATGGCGGCAGGATTAGCAACTTTATCTGAACTGGAGAGTCAGCCTGATTTTTATCAGCGTTTGGGAAATACTTCTGCTGCTTTAATTCACGCCTTAAAAGACGTTGCTGAATCATTCAATATTTCTTTTTGTGCCTCTTCGCTTGGCGGCATGTTTGGTTTTTGCTTTAACGGTTTGAATGAAGTTAATGATTATTCGGATGTTGCTTCGTCTGATGAAAAACGCTTTAAAGCGTTTTTCCATGGTATGTTGCAACAAGGTGTTTATTTTGCTCCCTCCATGTATGAAGCGGGTTTTGTTTCCAGCGAACACCAGCAACAGGACATTCATCGTACACAAAAGGCAGCCGAATACGTTTTGCAGCAACTGGTTTGATATAACTTGTTTAGGATCTAAACGCACTAATAGGATCACTTAAAATCAAAATGCCATTCCCTTTATGTGTAGAATCCAACCTCTTGATACGAGATCGTATGGATGCTGTGCATAAAGCACAGCAAGTCGGTAAAAGAAAGGCCTTTTCTGCTCAATAATTAGATGCGTTTAGCCTGGGATCTGTTTACAAACACTAGACAGTAAGAAGTAATTAAGTAATTTTTGTAGTGCAATTTGGATATTCAGGGTGAGTACTCTTTTTGAAGCAATAATTCCTGCCAAGATTACTTGGAAATCAGGGTTACCTTATGCGCGTGCATTTGAAGATATTTATTTTTCTACTGAAAATGGTTTGCAAGAAGCACTTCATGTTTTTATCCATGGAAATCAACTGCTAGAACGGTGGAAAAGATTGCCTTGTGAGCAAAGCAGTCAATTTATTATCGCTGAAACGGGTTTTGGCAGTGGTTTGAACTTTTTATTAACATGGTCTTTGTGGCAAGCGCATGCGCCAAAATCAGCGAATCTTTATTTTATATCTTGTGAAAAACATCCCCTAACTCGTGATGATTTATTAAAATGCTTGGCTTTATGGCCTGCACTATCAGAGCAATCCTACGCTTTATTAGAGAGTTATCCCATTTTGACGCCTGGATTTCATTTATTGTCGTTTGAACAAAGACGGGTAAATTTAATATTAATGCTGGGTGATGCGTTCATTTGTTATGATCAATTATTAGTTTGCGGCGATGCTGTTGTTGAGAAACAATTACGTCGAGTTTCCATTGACGCTTGGTTTCTTGATGGGTTTTCCCCACAAAAAAATCCCGATATGTGGTGCGAAAAGTTATTCGCAGTCATGGGCAGATTGTCCAAAAGAAACGCCACATTAGCAACTTTTTCAGCGGCAGGGGTAGTAAAACGCGGCTTACAGGCAGCAGGTTTTACGGTGGTTAAAAAGCCGGGATATGGTTGCAAAAGAGAGATGATTTCTGCCAGATTCGATCAACCAATTCTACCGACTACAAGGCAGGTTTCTCGTTCCACGCCATGGCATGCAAGCTCGGTAAACCTCGTTAAAAATCGGCATGCCATTGTGTTGGGCGGAGGGCTTGCGGGATGTTATTCTGCCCATGCTTTGGCTCGACGGGGCTGGAAAGTGACCCTGCTTGATGAACAGGAGCAAGCAGGAAGAGGGGCTTCAGGGAACCGGCAGGCGGTCTTATACCCTAAAATATCTTCTTATCGTTCTCCTCTCACTGAATTTATGCTAACGGCTTATGTATTCGCAATTCGAGCTTATAAAACACTCTTGAATCCGCGTGTTGATGGGCATTTGTCTGGCCTCTTACAATTAGCCTGTGATTCTAAGGAGCAAGCCATTCAAGCAGGCTTAAGCGCCTGGCTAACTGATTATCCCGAACTGGGTCGATTAGTCGATAAACAACAGGCTTCGATGCTTGCTGGAATAACCTTAGAATCAGACGGGCTATTTATTCCTCACTCCGGTTGGATTGATTCATTTACTTTATGTCAATTCCTGATTGAGATGGAACAAATCAATTGGGTAGGTGGTCATAAAGTAAATGCTTTGCATTATACAAATGGGGAATGGAGCACTGGTCAATATCATGCTGAGGTGTTGATTATTGCAAATGGGCATCATGCTAACCAGTTTTATCAAACCCGCCATCTTCCTTTAAAACCGATCCGCGGCCAAATGACTGTCATTCAAAAGAATGAGGCAAGTTCCAAGTTAAAAATGCCATTATGTGCGGAAGGACATATCTTACCAGCATGGGAAGGGGGGCATTATTTGGGGGCTACGTATCATTTAGGTTCGACAGACGCGGAGTGTCAAAAAGCTGATGATGAAAATAATTTGGCTAGGCTGGATAAATTGCCCAGCGAATTAATTTGGTCTAAGGATATTATCAGTCATTGGTCGGCGGTTCGCGCAGCGACTCCTGATTATTTGCCTTTAGTAGGACCAGTCGCTGATCCTGAGTCGTTTAAGCAACAGTTTGCTAAGCTGGCAAGTAACGCTCAAGGCTGGCTGCCTTTTCCGGGACCCTGTTTGCCTGGATTATATGTTTGTACTGGTTTTGGCTCACGCGGATTGACCTCCGTTCCTATCAGCGCGGAATGGTTGGCGTCTATGATAAATCATGAGCCAGATTGTTTACCGCGCCGATTAATTCAGGCCATATCGCCTGCAAGATTTTTGCGTCGAGAGATTATTCGCAGCAGAAATAAGACTTAGGGCATGTCATATTTGCCACATGGCCATAAAATCAACCACGGATTGTTGAGCAAGCTTCTCAAGATCACTCATTGAGTGGATGATTTGTTCAACTTTTTCTGGAGAGAATCGTGTATTTAAATTATGTTCGAATTTTGCAAGTAAAACGGGTACACCTTCTTTACGTCGACGTCGATGGCCAATAGGATACTCAACCGTTATGAGAT
This sequence comes from Legionella nagasakiensis, assembly GCF_900639915.1. Classification (GTDB taxonomy): domain Bacteria; phylum Pseudomonadota; class Gammaproteobacteria; order Legionellales; family Legionellaceae; genus Legionella_A; species Legionella_A nagasakiensis. The sequence continues at coordinate 147,294 of NZ_CAAAID010000003.1, read as the reverse complement.
CTGTTTCACTACCATCATTGAATATTAGCTTGATGCTGTTGGCAATGGAACGTTTTTCGGGATTGAGATAATCTTTTGAAAATTGTTCATTCTCACGGACATGCATTTTTTTGCGCAATGCATCAATACGAGGATCCACGGCGGCCGAATCTTCATAGTGTTCTGCACGCAAATCACCATGGAGTAAGGCAATTGCGACCATGTATTGCAAACAATGATCACGATCAGCTGGATTATGAAGGGGGCCTTCTTTACTGATAATACGAATGGCCGATTCATGAGTGGTAAGTTCAATATGGGCAATATCTTCTATTCTGCCTTGTATTTGAGGGTGTAATGCTACGGCACATTCAACGGCGGTTTGTGCATGAAATTCAGCTGGATAGGATAGCTTGAATAAAACATTTTCCATCACATAGCTTCCATAAGGCCGTTGAAATTTAAATGGCTTTCCTGAAAACAATACATCATAGAATCCCCATTTAGGAGCCGTCAAAGCACTAGGGTAGCCCATTTCACCCGTAGCACAAATGAGAGCAAGCCGCGCCGCTCGAGAGGTAGCATCGCCGGCTGCCCAGGATTTGCGTGAGCCTGTATTGGGTGCGTGGCGATACGTGCGTAAACTTTGTCCATCAACAAAAACGTGCGATAAGGTTCGCTCAATTTGAACTTTATCACCCCCTAAAAGCATGGCTGTTACTGCGGCACTGGCCAGCTTAACTAAAATAACATGATCCAGACCAACGCGATTGAAACTGTTTTCCAGAGCAAGACACCCTTGAATTTCATGGGCTTTAATCATTGCGGTAAGGATCGTACGCATGGTCAATGCGTCTGCCTTTTTATTAATATTCTGGCGACTGATATAATCCGAAACAGCTAATATGGCGCCAAGATTATCGGAGGGGTGCCCCCATTCAGCGGCAAGCCAGGTATCATTGAAATCAAGCCATCGGATCATGGTGCCAATGTTAAAAGCAGCTTGTACGGGGTCAAGCTCATAAGAAGTTCCAGGGACTCGGGCACCACCAGCTAAGACGGCTCCTGGCACGACTGGTCCCAGTAATTTTATGCATTCAGGAAAATTAAGTGCCAAGAGGCCACAACCCAAGGTGTCCATCAAGCAAAGTCGGGCTGTTTCATAAGCTTCCTGGCTATTAATATCATAATTTAATACATAATCAGCAATATCACTGATGACTGTGTCATAGTTCGGTTTTATGTTTGTTTCTACGAATAATGAACTCATGATTATCCTCTGGAATCGATGGCAAGGTACGGACGCGGATCTGGCCCTATGTATTCTGATGTTGGACGAATAAGGCGATTATCTGCTCGTTGTTCAAATACATGTGCAGACCAGCCTGTTATACGTGACATGACAAAAATCGGCGTGAACAGCGGGGTTGGTATACCGCAATAATGGTAGGCCGAAGCGCTATAAAAATCGAGATTAGGGAATAATTTTTTCTCTCGTCGCATGACTTCTTCAATACGTTCGGAAATTTTATAAAGCAACATATCATCTTGTGATTGGGCAAGCTTTTTGGACCATGCTTTTATGATGTCCGAGCGTGGGTCACAATCCTTATAAACACGATGACCAAAGCCCATGATTTTGGCTTTATTTTTCAGCATTACCATTAATTGCTGTTCGGCTTCTTCTGGATTTTTGAATCGTTGAATCAATTCCATAGCTGCTTCATTAGCACCACCATGCAATGGACCACGTAGTGTGCCAATTGCACTGGTTATGGCCGAATAAAAATCAGATAATGTCGCAGCGGTTACTCGTGCTGCAAAGGTAGATGCATTAAATTCATGTTCAGCATAAAGAATTAAAGACACATTCATCATATCACGATGTAATTTTAGAGGTTTTTTGCCATGCAACAGTGCAAGAAAGTGTCCGCCCGTACTTTGTTCATCACTTTCGCCACTGATTTCTTTATCTTGATGATGATAAAGGTACCAATAGCAAAGCATCCCAGGGAAAATGGCAAGAAGTCGATCAGCGATATCGCATTGTTGCGAAAACTCATGTTCTGGCTCAAGGTTTCCTAATAAGGAACAACCCGTACGCAGCACATCCATGGGATGGGTTTTTTTAGGAATGAGTTTAAGTACTTTTTTCAAGGATTCAGGTAAAGAACGCAGACCAATTAGTTTATTAGTATAGGTGGCCAGTTCGGTACTTGTGGGAAGCTGGCCATAAAGTAAAAGATACGCAACTTCTTCAAAGGTGGCGTTTCCAGCCAAGTCATCAATTGAATAACCACGATAATTTAGCCCTTTTCCTTCTTGTCCAACGGTCGCAATGGCTGATTGACCGGCGACGATGCCAGCCAGTCCTGTCGATTTATTTACCATCCTGCTCTCCCCTCATTTCATCTAGTGTTTTTTCAAAGTCACGGTATTTTAATACTTTATATAGATCATCCCGTGTTTGCATCCTATCAAGCATTGTTTTTTGTGTACCTTGCTCAAGAATAGTGCGATAGACATGAAGTGCTGCATGAGACATAGCGCGAAATGCGCTGAGTGGGTATAAAATGAGTTGAACCCCAACTTCTTTTAACTCATCCTGAGTAAACAAAGGCGTTTTCCCAAACTCAGTAATATTGGCTAGCACCGGCGCTTTTAAATGCTGGGTAAATTCCTGATATTGTGCGAGCGTGGTTAACGCTTCAGGGAAAATCATATCCGCGCCAGATTCTACATAAAATAACGCGCGCTCTATGGCACTGTCCATCCCTTCATTGGCGAAGGCATCCGTGCGTGCCATAATGACAAAATGTTCATCCACACGCGCGTCAACGGCAGCTTTGATGCGATCACCCATTTCCTGCATGGATACAATGGCTTTATTAGGGCGGTGTCCGCAGCGCTTGGCCATCACTTGATCTTCAATGTGGATGGCAGCCACGTTGGTTTGTTCCATTAATTTAACGGTTCTGGCGATATTAAATGCATGTCCCCAGCCAGTGTCCACGTCTACCAGTAATGGTAGAGAACAGGCTTGAGTAATACGTCGTACATCTTCAAGTACTTCTGCAAGGGCTGTCATCCCCAAATCTGGTAAGCCGTAAGAGGCATTGGCAACGCCGGCTCCTGATAAATAAATGGCCTGGGCACCGGCATGTTCGGCAAGCATGGCTGAATAGGCGTTAATGGTACCGAGCACTTGTACTGGTGCTTGGGTGTTAATTAGCGTTCGGAATGTTTTCCCCATAGAATGCGGCATTAACGTTCACTCCTTGAAATAAAAAAGCATTTGTATCATGCTGGTTTTAGGATAGCAACACGCTTTAAATGACCAGATGACCTTTAAAATACCATTTGCAATGACCTGATATATGAATACGTTCGGCAAAAACGTCACATAATACTTCGCCTTTACGAAATGACCCTTGCAGTCCTCTAAGGCTCGTTTTATTTAATCGCTCAGACCAAAAGGGAGCTAATACACAGTGAGCTGAGCCAGTGACTGGATCCTCAGGAATATGATGTTTAGGATAAAAACAGCGCGAATAAAAATCTGCGTCGTTACTTTCGGCTGTTAATATCAGGCCTCGTTTAGGCATTTTCTCTAATGATTTTAAATCAACTTGGGCGTTTAAGACGTCGTTTTCATTTGAGAGTAAGATGAGATAATCCAGATCACTTGTAAAAATGCCACGGATTGATTTGTCAACCAAGTGGGTAAATGTTTCAGGTGATGGAATGGCCTCATAGTTTAGACGCGGAAAATCCATCACGAACCGGGTATTTCTTTTCACGACCACAAGGGAGCCGCTGAGGCTCGAAAAATGAATGGTATTGTTATTACTTTTACCTAATTCAAATAACAAGAAACCAGCGGCAAGCGTTGCATGACCACACAAATTGATTTCACCATTTGGTGTGAACCAACGAATTTGATAACCTTCTTTTGCTTCGATAATGAACGCTGTTTCTGATAAATTATTTTCAACCGCAATGGCTTGTAGCAGCTCATCATTCAGCCAATGTTTTAGTAAACATACAGCGGCAGGATTGCCATGAAACACTTTGTCTGTAAAGGCATCGATTTGAAAAATTTCAATACTATGCACAACTTACCTCAAGCGACGAATCGATGGGCGAAGATTAGCAGGTCATTTGTAAATAGCAAGTTTTTAGACCTATAGCTTACGTTTAAGCCCCGCGGCTGCCATAATTTTTGTGGTGATTTCTTCAATGGAGTAACGTGTTGAGTTAAGAAAAGGTATATGTTCTCTGCAGTACATGGCTTCAACTTCTGATACTTCAAGGCGACATTGCTCGCTGGAAGCGTATTGGCTATTTGGACGCCGTTCTGTACGAATTTGATGCAGTCGCGAGGCATCAATCGTTAGGCCAAATAATTTGCTTTTATACGGCCTTAATACGTTAGGAAAATGAAACTCTGACAGTTCTTCTTCTGTAAACGGATAGTTCGCAGCGAGGATTCCAAATTGTAATGCCATATATAAACAGCTGGGTGTTTTTCCACAGCGAGATACTCCAATGAGAATAATATCTGCTTTATCATAATCGCTGGTTTTTATGCCATCATCATGAGACAGAGCAAAGTTTACTGCTTCGATACGTTGATCGTAAGATTTTGTATTAGCCACTCCATGGGTCCGACCAACAGTGTAGGAGGATTTGATATTTAATTCTTGTTCAAGGGGGGCAAGAAATGTGTTGAAAAGATCAAAAATACAGGCATTTGCTTGTTTTATGTGTGCGCTGATTTCAGGATTTACCAGAGTCATAAAGACCAGCGGCTTGATTCTTGTTTCTGCAAAACATTGATTTAATCGGTTAATCACAATTTTGGCTTTTTCGATGGAATCAATATAAGGCATCGTTTGTTTTTCAAATTTAATTTGCTCAAATTGGGTCAGTAAACTATTGCCTAATGATTCTGCAGTTAAACCGGTGCCATCTGAAATCATAAAAACGTGTCTTGTCATTACTTGCTTCATTTTATTAGAAAAAATTATTATAGTTGGGAGGCTTATACTTGGCAATTACTGGGCTATCTGCTATGTTGATTGAATCATCAATGTGATGAGCAGTGGCTTTAATTATGGAACAAGATAGATATCAACAGAATCATTGGACTTATATTATCGGAATGATTTGTCTTGTTGTCGGCATGACATTGTTTGCGTTCAGTGCATACATTTTTCCTTTTTTAATATTAAAGGGCATCTATGATGTTCCTGAATTTATTCTTCGTTGGCGATACTCTTTTCAGAATGATTATGGTTTTGACCTGCGGGGAGCGTCATGGGCTGTTTTCTTGGCTTTTTTTATCCCGGCTTTGATAACTATTATAATAGCTTATATTTTTTCTAATCGAATCGACAACAGGCTTTATAATCTTGAAGAGCGGAATCAAGAGAAAGTTGAGAGGAAGCTGGAGGTTAAGGAAACGGTAAAAATTTTATCAAAAATCATAATGATTGTTATACTTGTATTTGTGATAATTACTTTATTTCAATGGTTGATTTATGTTCCACCGGTTGACTGAGAGGAGCAACTATGCTGTTTATAAAACGGTTTAAAATCAAGAGGCTCACCAAAAAAATTAAGGCATTACAACATAATCGGATTCATAACCAGCCGAGCGAAGACGCATTAAAAAAAGAAATCGCCTTATATCATACGCTTGCGGGCATCTATGAGTCTATGCATGGCAGAAAAAAACAGCCATTTGCGCGAGAAATGTCAATGGAATGCTATCGAGTGGCAGCTACCATTGAAGATTCTGAAGCTCAATATATTTTGGGAAACTATTTATTGGAGGCGGCAAAATTCAGAGAGGATTTACAAGCAAAAGGCATTTTTGCAAGCCCCAGTAATGAAAAACAAATGAAGGAGCATTATGAAGAAGCCTTGGCTTATCTAACTGCGGCTGAGCAACTGGGTCATATTAAAGCAAAACGATTGCATGGTTTGTGTTATATTAATGGTTGGGGTGTGGAGGCTGATAAAAAACGTGGATTTGAATTGGTCGTTGCAAGCATAGAGCAAGAAAATAGTTGGGACAAGGTTCCTCAAATCTTTGCGGCAATTGGTCTAAATAAACCGGAGTTTTTTTCTGCACTAACGCAATTTCGCAGTAAATCCTAGAATATTTTTCTTATAGAGATGTTTGGGTTTCCTACTGGGTTTCATAAGAGCCCATCCTATTTATTCCTTAGTATTTAGGGTGTGTCATCAATTTGATTTTCTTGCTTTTTTTAATGAATATATGTACAAATTTACTGATGCAAATCCAATAAAACCAATACATTTTGACTTGATATTGAACATTTATGGCAATATAATAAGGTAATCTTTATTTTTATATTTTTATTATGCCACCAAGACGACCCGGGATACCTGTAAGACCTCTTAGTCCAATGCTGGAAGCATTTAAAACCATTACCAATAAAGATAGGTTGCCTAGTGAAAGGGAAATCCAATCATTTTTGCGCTTATCCCGAACTTCTTCGGAATCTGTTTTATTGGAATTATTTCAGCCCTGGGAACGATTGATTCAACATGACATTGTCCCGTCCACCAATTACCTGTTAATGCTGAGTCGTTTGCTGAAGTCTTTACAAGATTCCGGACAAACTGTGTTGGCAGAAAATGCATTAAAGAGATTACATAGTGACTTTCCTTCACTTGCTCCCAAGGAAGCTGGTCGGAGTAGCTTTATTTCACAGTCACTGGCTCATTTAAATAAAGTGATCAAGGAAAACAGCCGTTATCAACTGACGTTAGGATCGGTGTACGGTGCTCGAGCAGGGATTCTCGATCCCGGCGTGTTTCTTATATATCTTGATGGTGGTGCAGTTCATTATGCTGTTGTCAATTCTGATGGTGAACTCGAGCAGGGTTTGCTGAATGTGCCTGGTGTATACAAAGATGCGATCATTGAATGTCTAGCTAGTGGCCGTGGTGGTTTAAGTCAGGATGCCCTTAAGTCAATCTCTGATTTTATGGAAACCAAAAAATACTATGTAAAATTGGTATTATCGTCCCAGACTCATGGAAAAATCACGGCATCCATGATGGCAATGAATTACATGGAAGCTATTCCAGCCGATTCTAGGCAATTTAACAACCTTGCCAAGGGAGTGTGTGCTGGCATTGCAAATATCTATGCTGTTTCCAGTTTGTTGGATGAGCAGGAAAACTTTGAAGCGCGTATTGCCTTTATCGATCAATTTCCTTCTCAATTATTGATTGATTTAATAAGTCTTGCACAAACGAAAGCTCCGCGTACAGGTTCTCTTGATGGGTTGCCGGCTGTTCATACCGATTTGCTTGAAATGCAGCCATTTTTCGATTCTGTGATCGTGCATCAGAATTTTTCTGAAGTGTCGGAAACATTATTTGGCCGTACAGTATTACCTCGGCAGGAACTATTGGATTCATTTAAATACATGGTGCCGGCAGAATATGGCCGAAGAGGTATAACAGTAAGTAAAGTGTCTGGATTTGCAGGGGCCTATGATCAGGAAACGTTGACTCATGGCTATTTTGCACCCTTACAGGAAAATTTACGAGGCATCACTTATCCTGTTTCATTTCTACTCTCGAGTGTTAATCATAGGATTGCCGTAGTATATCATCCACACCATGGTTGGTCGTTTTGTGACGGTGGTCATGTCGAGCAATGTGGAGGTGATATTGAGAAACTGGCAGGTCTTGTGGTAGGTGCATTTTCTACCAATGGTCAGACTAGCTTTACTTCAGACGTTTATGTAAACAGCGAGCATGCGAGCAATTTAGAGCGTCGTTTTGAGCAAACCTGCCGCCATGTCTCTTTTCAAGCGCTACATCGTCTTACTGCAGACAAATTAACCACAAAAGACAGTTATGGCCATGACTTAGCCAAAATGTTTACTTTGGCTAACCGCAAAGATGGATTGATTAGAAATGTTATTCATCAATATTTGTCTGGTGAACCAAGAGAAGATAAAATTCAACAATTTCAGTACGCTGTCTGTATGGGGCATCTTAAGGAAGTGGAAGCATTGCTTGCCGATGTAGATGATGTGATTGATTTTCTTAAAACGCTTAAATTATCACTGACCATAGGAACCGTTGACATAGAACAACCCATTTTTGATTTGGCACTGCACTCTGAGCATGCTGCAGAGATGGTTGCTTTATTATTCAGGAAAATATTGGCAAGCAACCCGATGTTTTTTGCGTCTGGGGAGAATAGTCTGTGGGAGTCAGAAGCCAAGATTGTCACTGCATTCACTGAGCAAGACAGGCACTTACCTCTTGTACAACATTTATTAAGTCAGGAAGGAGAGAATCATACGTTGCTGATTGCTTGTACACGTCTGGCTCAGTCCCCGCGTATTATGCAAGCATGCATTGATTTTTATAAGCGGCTGCCTCCAAGCATTCCATTGCGTGAGGAAATGAGAGCAAGTTTATATCAACAATTGAGCAAATGCATGCTTGGCCAGAACGGTTTGGATGTGGCAAGAGTTATTCTGGCGAGCATGGGAGACACCATTGACCATCGTCAGTTGTTACCTGTTTTAAGTAACTTCTCTGACAAACGTAGGGCGTCCAGAATTTTTCGTTTCTATAAGGAAACGGATGCCTTAACGAATGCTATTGCAGAGAATGATTTTCGATTTTTATCGGAATTTGTTGCAGCCATACCAACAGATAGTATGAATGTTTCTTTGGCGCATGGAGAAACGTTGCTGTGTTTAATTGTGGAGCATGTTGAGAAAAATCAGCATCACTTTGATGTTTTACAAAGAGACGCTGCTCAACGCCTGATTTTACGACTTATTGAGAAAGGTGCGGCCCTTTATCCTAATCATCCAATTACCACTGAAATGAAAGCTTCTTTGCAGAGAGCTTCTTTAGATCAAATGATTGAGCGTTTGCGTTTAGTAATGCCGCAAACATCGGCTCCTCGAGCAGAAGCACCTCGTCAACAATTTCTCAGGGTATTGCGTTTAGCATCAAGTGCTTTGGATGAAAAAATGTTGACGCAAGCTATTAGGCGATTAAGGGCAGAACCACATTTGTATCCAAAAGCAGAGCTTGCCTTGCAATTGAAAGAGCGACTAAAGGCTTGTCTAAAAAAAATGCATGAACGGTATGTTGAGGCTCCTCAACACGTTGCTGTTTACGTGGATGAGTTGAAAGAGCAATTTCTCAGAGAACTCACGCATTCAGATTATGATGAATTACGAGAACTTCCAGGTTGGCCGGATCTTTTTGATGGATTAAGAGCTGTCATCAATGGTTCCTCACAGCGTTTAACTCAAGAATCTCCCCGTACAACTGAGGCATCCCATCGTCCAATTCGACATGCGCCACCCGGGGTTGATAAATTACCATCCAGAGCGACGGTCAAAAACCGCAACAAAGGTCATGGTTCTTTATTTCAGCCTCCATTGAGCGGTGCCGAATTACCGGATGAGGCAACTGCGATTGCTGCTGGAATACGGGATTCTGACATGGCATTACCAATGGTAACTCCTGTGACTGTAGAATCACCAATTGCTTCCGCCAAAAAAGAATCCGTAAATCGAGATGAGGTTAAAAGGCGATTTTTGGATTTTTTGAGCGACTTTGAAAAGACAATAGCCGAGCGCTTGGCGCCTAAGGTCCTGACTATCATAGCAATGGATCGAACTTCCATTGAAGCAACAGCGGCAACTGCTTTGCGAGATAATTTATATCGTCATATTCGTGATGCTCGTAGTCAGTGTGAATCTTTAAGAAACAATCCACTGGATATTGCAAGGGAATGGCAGCGTAAAAGCATCGAAGAAGTAAATGACACGAAATATAAGGGGCGTAGTGCGAAGCAAATATTAGGTGAGCTTCATGGCATGAAGGCTATTCTTGACACGCTCATCAGAGGCATTAATGCTCTTATTTATTATCTGTCAGGTAAAAATTGCACTCATTTTTTTGCGCGGCCAGAAACCCTTCTCCCTATGGATGCTTTGAATGGGTTAGATCAAGAGTTTAGTTCAGATGGATCGTTATTACCCAACCCCTCTAAAGGAGGGGTGTCAAAATAAAGAGATTGAGATACCAGCGAATGATCTCATTGCCATGAAACAAGGCAATCAGGCCTGCCAGACATAAAAAAGGGCCAAAAGGAATGGGCGTATCCCTTGTTTGCCTGGTTGCTTTTAAATATATGAGGCCTGTCAAGGCACCAAGTATTGAAGCGATGAGCAAAATAAAAGGTAATTGTATCCAGCCAAACCATGCGCCAAACGCTGCAAATAATTTGAAATCCCCTTGCCCCATGCCGATTTTACCTGTTAATAGGTAAAATAGCTTAATGAATAACCAAAGCACCAGATAGGCTCCTGCGGCGCTTAAAACAGCAACAGAGAGGGGAGTGAATAAAGCCTGGATATTTGCTATTAAACCAAGCCATAAAAGACTTAAACTTAAACCGTCTGGAATCAGTTGGTGCTGGAGATCAATAAAACAAATCACAATCAGCAACCAAATAAATAAAAGAGCAAATATCAAGGTAATGTTAAACCCGAAATACCAGGCTGCCAAAAGAGACAAAACGAGGCAAAGCGCTTCAACTAATGGATAACGACATGAAATTGGTTGACGACATGTCGCGCAGCGCCCACCTAAAAGACAATAGCTTACAAGTGGAATATTATGCCAAAATGGAATTTTGTTCTTACATTGCGGGCAGAAAGAGCGAGGGAAAAACAAATTTATTTTTTTGATGGGTGCTTCATCAGGCAACTGCAATAAGCTTCGGCATTGAGATGCCCATTCTTCGTGGAGCATTAGAGGAAGGCGATGGATGATGACATTTAACAGACTGCCGACTGCAAGAGAAAAGAATGCAAAAAAAACGTAAATGGTAACAGGGTAAATGGATATTAGTTGAGCAAGCATACAATTTATACCACAGAGCCAAGTTTAAAGATAGGTAAATACATCGCGACGACTAAACCACCTACCAAGATACCTAATATTGCCATGATTATAGGTTCTAATAAACTACTTAATGAATCTACGGCATTATCAACTTCTTCTTCAAAAAAATTAGCCACTTTAGTAAGCATCTGCTCCAATGCACCGGATTCTTCACCAATGGCTATCATTTGTATCACCATATTAGGAAATAAGCCGGTATTTTCCATGGCAACCTGCATTTGTTGCCCATTGGATACTTCTTCTCGGATTTTATCGGTGGCTTCTGCATATAAAATATTACCCGTTGCTCCTGATACGGACTTCAACGCTTCAACCAGGGGCAATCCAGCAGCAAACGTAATCGATAAAGTTCGAGAAAAACGCGCTATGGCTGCTTTTTCAAGGATGGTGCCAACGACAGGCATTTTCAACATATAGCGGTCAACCTGATGGGCAAAATTGGACGAATGATTACGCGCATAAATAAATCCATAAATGGCTGCACCGAGTAAGCCAAATAGAATATACCAATAAGCTTGAAAAAATTCTGAAAGACTAATGATTGCACGAGTTAATGCAGGAAGATCCGCGCCAAAACCTTCAAATAACGATTCAAATTGAGGTACAACAAAAATTAATAAGCCGGTAGTAACGAGGAATGCTACGACGATGACGGCCATAGGATAGGTTAACGCTTTTTTTATTTTCTTTTTAATGGTTTCAATTTTTTCTTTATAGGTGGCGACTTTATCGAGCATCACATCGAGAGAACCTGATTTTTCACCAGCATCGACAAGATTACAAAACAGTTCATTAAAAAAAGCAGGATGTTTTTTTAATGATTCGGCTAATGTTAAACCGGATTCTACGTCTTTCTTAATGGTTTCAATCAAATCTTTCATACGCTGATTACTTTGCCCTTTGGACACAATATCAAACGCTTGTATTAGAGGAATACCGGCTTCAATCATGGTTGCCAGCTGTCGGCTAAAGATTGTAATGTCGGCTTGTTTAATTTTTTTGCTTTTACCAAACAGAGGTTTTCTTTTTTTGATGATTTTTCGGGTAATAATTCCTTGCTTGCGTAACTCTATTTTGGCAATGGCAAGACTGCGGGCGTCAATGATGCCATTGAGTTTTTCGCCAGACTGATTAACGCCTTCCCACTGATAAGTGGTTGTGATATTTGTATTTTTAGCCATAGTATTCTTAATCCACCGTTACCCGATTAACCTCTTCAATTGTGGTAACACCTTCTTTGATTTTTTCAAGGCCGGATTGATAAATGGTAAGCATTCCATCGTTCTGCGCATGTTTGAGGATATCGAGAGAATTTCCTCCAGACATGATTAATCGGCCAAGATCTTTAGTCATAGGTAACACTTCAAATAAACCAATACGCCCTCGGTAGCCATTCGTACATTGATTACAGCCATTTGCTTTATAGGCATTCAGGGTATGGGCTTCAGCCTCTGAAAAACCAAGCTCCACTAAACTGGCAATCGTAAAATCATCACGGATGACCTTACAGTGTTCGCACAAGCGCCTAACCAGACGTTGAGCGATGATCAAACTCACTGAACTTGCAATATTGAAAGAGGGGATGCCCATGTTTACCAGGCGAGTCAATGTTTCAGCGGCACTGTTAGTATGTAATGTGGATAAAACTAGATGGCCGGTTTGTGCTGCTTTGATTGCTATTTCGGCGGTTTCTAAATCGCGTATCTCGCCAACCATGATAATGTCTGGATCTTGACGTAAAAAAGCGCGTAGAGCCCCAGAAAAAGTAAGTCCTGCCTTAGGATTGATATTCACTTGATTGATGCCAGAAACTTTGATTTCCACTGGATCTTCAGCGGTTGAAATATTATGTTCAGTCGTATTGAGTTCGTTTAAAGCAGAATAAAGCGTTACTGTTTTACCACTACCAGTAGGGCCAGTAACCAGGATCATGCCTTGCGGGCGTTGAATAGCTTGTAAAAAATGCTCTTTTTGTTTAGGGCTAAATCCCAGTGATTCAACACCAAGTTTGGTTGAGCCTGGGTCAAGAATTCTCATGACTACTTTTTCACCTGCAATGGTTGGACAAGTGCTTACTCGGAAATCAACGGAACGAGTTGGCGATAATTTCATCTTAAAACGACCATCCTGGGGAATGCGACGCTCAGAAATATCCAGATTTGACATAACCTTAATGCGTGCGGAAATACGAGCTGCTAGACTGATTGGTGGTGCTGTGACTTCATTTAAAATGCCATCCTGTCGATACCGAATGCGGTAACTGCGCTCATAAGGCTCAAAATGAATATCAGAAGCGCTTTTTTTTATGGCTTCAACAATAATTCTGTTTACAAATTTTACGATAGGCGCATCTTCACTGGACAAGCCTGAAGTATCTGCCTCATTTTCATCTTCATCAGTACTGAATTCTAGACCATCAATATCCCTCGTTTCTTCAAAATAAGAGGCTAATCCCTGACTTTCTTTTTCGTGAATTAATTTGTCAATTAATTCATTTAATTTATCTGTTTCGACTACTAATGGCGTGGCATGCAACCCCGTATGAAATTGGATTTCTTTTAGTGAAGCATGTTTACTTGGATCGTCAATCGCTATATATAGCTGCTTGCCGCGATTGAAAAGTGGCACAAGTCCATGGCGTTGAATTAATTTATCACTAACCAAGGTGGTGGGTATTGCATCGATATCAATACAATCGAGATCAAGGACAGGAACCCCAAAGTTTTGAGCAACTGACAAGGCAATCTGTTTGGCTGAAATAATATTGCTATTTACCAAGTATTGTTGAAGGCTTTGTTTATTGCTTATCGCAATTTGCTGATATTTCAAAGCATTATCTTTATCAAGTAAATTTTCTTGAACTAAAAGCTGCGCAATGCCTTGCAAATGCTCTTCTGGCACAAAGGACATAATCAATTAACCTTATTAACTCTATGATAACTATAGACAAAAAAAGTGGTTATTGCATCATAACTTCCCATTCATTGTGAGAATAACCACTTATGCCGGTGGCATGCCATTAAATGTAAATGGTATAGTAGAATAACATTTATTTATGTAGGGTTAATCTTGGCATTGGAAGAGCAGGCAATTAAATATCGTTCACTTGATGATTGGTTTCAAACGCCACAAGGGATTAGGGTATCCTTGGCTTTTGCTTCTGAACTGAAAAATTTTTGCGAACAATTAACAGGCGAGACTTTATTACAATTAGGAAGTGGGGGGGAAAATCTCTGGTTGCCTTCATTACGTTTTCAGCACAAATGGATTGTCACTCCCTATATTGATGCGCAAAAGGCTTCTCTAAATGCCCCGCTGAATGGATTGCCTATTGATAGAAATAGCGTTGACTGCATTATTGCGCCTCTAATTATGGAAGCATTTCAGCGCGATAAAAATCCTTTGGATGAAATCGATCGTATTTTGAAATCTATGGGATATATTATATTTTTTGGCATCAATCCTTGGAGTTTTTGGGGTGTTTCATTAAAATGGGGACATTTGGCATGTTTTGGGCGCCTGCCAGCAAACTTAACTTCATCTTTTTCCGTAAAACGTACTTTGTTGCATCGTGGCTATAGTCAATACGTGCATACCAGCTTTTATTATGTGCCACCTGTTATCCAGGAAAATTTATTAAGAAAATTGGAATTTTTTAATGAGATGGGGAAAATGATTTGGCCATTTCCTGCCGGTTTTTATTGTCTTATTCTGCAAAAGCAGCAATCTTGTTCTCCTTCGGCATTATTGGACGCGGTTGAGGAGGAACGATTGCTTGAGTGTAAACCGTCCCTACCCGTGGTAGGTCAATTGCACAAACAGATCCTAATTTTTTAACGAAAATATCTTTAACTTATTGGGATAGATGTTTGAATACTGTCCTTATGTTTTTGTATACTATGTACCTTTTATTTTCCGGCTTATTCCATGACAAAAAAAACGCTTTATCGTATCACTTTTTCTCACTTAGATGCGATTTATGAAATCTATGCGCGTAAAGTGTGTGAAAGTGATATGTTTGGTTTTCTCGAGGTTGAAGATTTTGTTTTTGGAGAAACAACTTCTCTCGTTGTTGACCCTGCGGAAGAGCGTTTAAAAATTGAGTTTAATGGCATACAACGTACGTTTATCCCTATGCACTCTGTGTTTCGTATTGATGAAGTCAATAAAAGAGGTGTCGCTAAGGTGCGAGACAAATCATCAGATTCTAGTAAAATAAGCATGTTCCCTGTGCGAGGCAAGCCACAAGAATGATTAACCACTATCCCGGAAACCAAATGACTATACCAAATAAAATTCAAACTGTGTATAAACGTTCTTCTTGTCTTTATACGACGGAAGAGGTTGAAACTGCTTTAGACCGAATGGCCGTTGATATCCGGCAAGTGTTACATGATAAAAATCCCGTTATTATCTGTGTCATGATTGGTGGATTGGTTCCTATGGGTAATTTGTTGCCACGGCTTGATTTCCCATTGGAAGTAGACTATGTGCACGCGACTCGTTACCGTGGAGAAATAAGCGGTGGAGAGTTACATTGGAAAGTTAGACCCACCTCGAATTTACAGGGTCGGACAGTATTGGTTGTCGATGATATTTTAGATGGAGGGGTAACGCTTGCCGCCATTCTTGCTGAAATTAAAACTATGGGTGCGGCGCAAGTCTACAGTGCTGTATTGGTGGACAAGCATCATAAACGAGTAGACAACGGTTTGGAAAAGGCCGATTTTGTTGGGTTACGTGTCGATGATCATTACATTTTTGGTTATGGTATGGATTATAAGGAATATTTACGCAATGCGCCGGGTATATTTATTGTCGCGCCTGAGGATGAATAAAGGCTGTTGACCATTGAATTATTACATAAGCTAACAAAATATCTACGTGTCGTGGCTTGTCCCTGAATCTTATGCACATCCGGTCAAGCTCTACTCTCCGACGTCCCGCAGCTTGTTCGCGGGCGCGTAGAAAGAAAAAGCCGGGCCTCGTGTTTACTTAGATTATCTTTTTGGATGTGGGAAATTGGTTTAATGCCGTAGAGAGTTCTTTATATAATTCCGGCAACCATCTTGGTTGCGCAAATGTTGAGGTTGCAGGCTTTCCTCGGCGTAAATCATTTGGAGCAATGATCACTTTGACGTGGTTTAAACCAACACGACGTACCAATAAAAATAATTGATCAATTGCTTTATCGCCAACAGCAAGACAACCAACAGAAGAAGATTTCCCATGTAGGAAAATGTTACCTCCAAGTCTTGCGCGTCCATCCTTGCTGGCCTGAAGTCGATCAAAATAGTTTGGATAATCAATCATCATGGATAAATGATGCGCGCTGAATGGATTGAAAGACGTTAAATGATAAATGCCTTCAGGGATCTGAAGATCATGCTCCTTGAGCTTCGGTCCTAAACGCCCACTAAACGCCGTTAAGGGGTAGGTATGTATATAATGCCATCGTGTGTTTTCGTTTTTTGCCCATAATTCTATATATCGTTCTTTTTTAAAAGCCAATAAAGCAATATTTTGGGGTGGATAATCGACACCACCTTTGGCAAATAAGGCTTTTAAATGAGGCTCTGTTTGTAATCCATAGCGATTGACGGCATTATCAATTGCTTTATTCAGATTAACTTTTGGTGCCATCCCATGTATAAACGAATGGTAGGACAAAAAAAGAATAAGAAACAAATAGCGCATATTACTATCTACAGCTGAACTTTCGTGGATATAGTATCAAAAACAATTTAGTAGGACAATTTATAATCATAATAGTATTTTACGGTTCTCAGACTTTTATCTCTATGCTTTGCTGCAATTCATTCCAGTGGCTGCACCAGTTGTCGGCTTAAAAAATCAGGCGTAACATCCAGGTGGCCTACCGATGGAATAAATCCATAATGATTGGGACATAGATAACTTACTTTGCCATTTTTATCAATCTTATAAAATACATAACGGTAGGAACAATAGGCAGGTGGATTGAAGGAGGCAACTTGCATGAGTGCGGTTCCTTGCAGCCTGTTTGCAATAAATCGGGCATTTATCCAGAGGTTAATCAGTAAAAGAGTGCTGCCGGTCGCTAATAAGGCAAAAACAAGCCCAATTGAAGAGCGGAGATACTTTTTGTGAAATATCGGTGTATGGAGTATCCAATACAATAATGCACTGAGCATAGTCAATAGAGTTATCGTATAAAGCAAAGCTTTTTGATAGTCAAAATAGGTACCAAGTATTTCTCCACCAGCGCTTTGATATTGTAAATAAAGAGAGACAAGGGATAACCAAAGTGCAATTAACACGTAACGGGCATGTCGTTTGATCAGGCCGAGGGCCAGTATAACTAAGGACAATAAAGGAAGTATGTAATACGTTACACTGGCTAATGCATTCATAGCACGAATCTCTCATGACATGGCGAATTAAGGTTTATTTTATATCATCAAAATTGGGTTATCACCAGTATAGGTGGCTATTTCAAGTTAAGAAAAAAAGAATGCCATGGTTTGCTCAAACTTATTTTATGTGCATCATTTAAGGTTTTTTATTAGGTTCGTTCAGGCCTAGTGGTTCTTTAATGAAAAGCAATTCAGGTGAAACAGCATAAGGGAGTATTTTTATTCGTTTATCTTGTAGCATAATGCGATTAAACATGAAACCATCTAAAGCTGGTAAAATGTGTTCAAAAGGATCTGATGTGCTGATTTTATGAGAATATTGAGTTAATTTGTTTTTTTTACGTGAGAGATGGGGATGAATGCTGCCTAGCCAGATTGGCTGCCGGTAGTTAAGTAAATGATAATTTGAGCGCCATAATCTCAGTATCAGAATAGGTTTGTCCTTGTCAGGGTTATAAGTCATCACCAAGACTGGTTTTTTATTTTGATACAATTGTGCCATTAATGGCAATTCGTCTTGCGAACTTTGACCACCAGCCCGAATAAGCAATGAATATAAAAATGAGCTGGATTGCTTTTTCCATCCATAAGCTCCTAATGCTTGCTCAAGCGTCTCTATGGATCCGGCATATTGAATGTTAAATATCCCTGTACGTTGACCAATACGGTTGGTTGTATATAAAGGAAGTAAAAGGCGATTTTGATGCCACCAGACTTTATCCGTTAACATGTATTGCTTAAGGTAAGGATGGTGTGCGTTGATAAGCTTTTTATAGTAAAGCAGGTAAGAAGTTACCGCGGCTAGCAACAATAGCAAACAAGAAAATACAATGGGCAGTTGCGAATGTCCAATGGTTGGATACTTGCGTCGATAAAAGATCCAGTGACCAAGACAAATCGTTAGGCCGATAAAGTAGGCGCCCATAACATTACTTATCCAGTTATCTCCTAGATAAATAGAGCCTAATCCACTAAAAATTAGTAGCAAAAGCAGAACAATGCGAATGGTTAAAGTCAACGTTGTACGATATCGTGTACTGATGTACAACATTAAAAATCCAAAGAGCGTGGTAGCAAAGGTCAGAGTGAGCGCGGGATAAAATAAATCAGCTTGATGTTTTAATAAATTTTCTGGTTTGGGAACTTGAATTGTAATGGCAAGTAACGTAGTAATGACTGTGCACAAGAATCCAAGACTTAACCAATATTTTAAAGTGCGCCAATCACGATGATAAATTAAATAAATTGGGATTGATAAGAACAATGTTAATAAAGAAAGCGGATGAATAAATAGGCTGATAACAATAAAAAAAGCATCAAACGATTGAGTCCGTAAACTTTGTAAAAAATGATATATTGGTTCATTAATGATTGTTACCCAGGTTTCTTGAAAAGCCAGAACAGTCACGATAAGGGAGAGAAGAAACGTCAATAAACATAAAAAAATTAACGCGGCAGTTGGATAGTAATTGGTTTCATGTGGTGGTGTTAATATCTGAATATAATGGGCCATCCGTGGGTGGCTTTTAGACCATGTCCAGAATCGATGTAGATGAATGCGCAACATAAGATTAAGGTGTTTAAGAACCCATTTCATTGAAATGGTAAGCAGCCAGATCAAGATGAGTAAAATAAGAATGACTATAAAAAGCCGGCTTGCCGTTTCTGCCGAGAGTTCACTGCTGGCAGCACCGATTAATATACCTGGCATGACATAAAGGATTGACCAGCCAATGGCTGAAATGACGTTTGCCACCAGAAAATGCCAACGGTTCATATGCATCATACCAGCTATCACGGGAATGATAGAACGCAATGGACCTACAAACCGTCCTACTAATACACTTTTCCCCCCATGTTTTGCAAAATAATCTTTTCCATAATGCAGCCAATTGGGATAACGACTAAACGGCCATATATTGGTTATTCGGTTCCTGAATGTATAGCCTATAAAGTAACTGGCGCTGTCACCAGCAACAGCACCTAAAGAGGCTGCCAGTAGGGTCAGATCAATACGCATGATTCCGGAACCAGCAAGAATACCAATAGCTGTCATTGTTACTGAGCCTGGAATAATACTGCCGATGATTGCAAGAGACTCACTAAAAGAAATTAAAAAGGTAATAAACAATGCCCAATTTGGATTGGCATAGATCCAGGTTGTTAATGGTTGCAAATAATCCGAAAATAGATGCATGGTTTCTCAATGTTCAAATAGCGTTAAAAAATTTTGAATGAATTTTTGGCTGACCTCTTTAATATGAATCGTCGGCACAAAGTCCTGGATTTGGGTCATCTGCATTTTTGCATATCCGCATGGATTTATACCAGAGAATGGCTCTAGATTCATAGCGACATTGAGTGCTATTCCATGATAGGTACAGCCATTTTTAACACGTAATCCAATAGATGCAATTTTTTTCTCATGCACATATACACCAGGAGCACCGCATTGGGTTTGAGCGTTAATATTATAGTTTTTTAATACGTTAATCAGAACTTGTTCTAATTGAGATACCAATGAACGAATACCGAGATGGCGCCGTCGTATGTCCATAAGTACATAGGCCACTAATTGTCCTGGCCCATGATAAGTGACTTGGCCTCCCCTGTCGCTTTGAACAATGGGAATGGTTTGAGAATTTAGTATATGTTCTGCTTTTCCCGCTTGTCCCAGAGTATAAACAGGTGGGTGCTGAAGCAGCCAAAGTTCGTCTTCGGTTGCTTCATGGCGTTTAAGTGTAAATTGTTTCATTGCATCCCATACATCGTTGTAGGGTTGAATCCCAAGATGGTGAATGGCGATCATTACAACACCATTTTAATATCAGGATGACGAGTTAATTCCATATAAAGTGCGTCCAGGGTAATTTGATCCTGTGCATAAACAATAATCGTTATGGAAAGATAGTTTCCTTGTTGGCTGGGTTGAGTGCTGATGGATTTATTCTCAAGGGCTGGAAAGTGTTTTCGGGCGATAGTGATTATTTCAGAAACGAACATTTCTTTATTGATTCCAATGACTTTAATAGGAAAATCACATGGAAATTGTAGGAGCGTTTTATCTTTCTTCATGGTTTTGCTTTATTAATTGCTGGAATTTTGCTTCTAATTGTTGCCAGTATTTTCCTCCATATCCGCTTCCTATGGTTTTGTTGTTTATGCGGGTTATAGGAAAAATTTCTTTCGTTGTACTGGTCAACCAGACCTCTTGGGCATTAAGTAGATTGTCTTCACTTATTATTTTTTCTGCTAATGGCCAGTTTAATTCAGTGATTAATTCTATCACTATTTCACGAGTAATGCCGGGAAGACACAGGTTATTTTTGAGAGGAGTACAAATAGTGCCATCAGCATCAACGATAAAAACATTACTGGTGCTACCTTCTGTAACAAAGCCATCGCGTGTAAGAATTGCAGTTTGAGCACCGGCTGAAACTGCTTCATCATTGAGAAGTATGTTGGCAAGCATTGAAGTGGTTTTAATATTGCATCTTAGCCAGCGAATGTCATTGACTAAATAAGCGTGTATACCAACCTTTTTCTCAGCGTAAGTCGGATAGGGCACATGTAAAGTAAAAGCGATAATGGTAGGTGCTGGATTTTTTGGTAAATCATGATGGCGCTTTCCCTGATTACCACGGGTAATTTGTAAATAGATTTGCATATCACCTGAGCCATTCCGTTTAATCAGCTCTTGAAAAATCATTTGCCAATCTATAGAAGGCATGGTCATTTTTATATTTTTTAAGCTTAATGCAAGGCGAGCCATATGCCTTGCAAAGAAATATACTTTTCCCTGGTAAACAGGGATAACTTCATAAACACTGTCTCCAAAGAGAAAACCACGATCAAAAACAGAAATTTTTGCCTTGGAAGCAGTGACATATTCCTCATTGATATAGACGATTGGTTCCATAATAAGTGCACGTATCAATTAGGAACCAAACCAACGTTTAAACGTTAAGCGTACGCTGTCTTTTACACGTGTAAAAAAGCCGCCTTTAGGGACTGTTTGCAGGGCATACAGAGGCTGGGTAACAATGATTTTATCATCAAATTGAACTAACAATTCACCAACTTCGTCGCCTTTTTTGATTGGGGCTTGTAAATGTTTTGGAATGCGAGTATTGACACTTAAGCGCTGATATTGACCTTCTGGGATGGTAACAAATTGATCTTTTAGGAGACCAACAGTAACTTTATCGGTTTTCCCTTTGTATAAAGGAAGCTCTGCAATTCTCTTGCCAGCTTGATATAAGGTATGTGTTTCATAGAAACGAAATCCATAATTGAGCAAACGTTCACTGTCATCTGCCCTTGATTTTTCATTCGGTGAGCCAAGTACAACAGCGAGCAGGCGCATGTTGTTACGCTTTGCCGATGAAACCAGGCAATAACCTGCCTCATTTGTATGGCCTGTTTTGATTCCATCAACTTGATTGTCTCGCCACAAAAGCCGGTTGCGATTTGGTTGGCGGATTCCATTGAACGTAAACCATTTCTGCCTGTATAAGTGATAATATTGTGGAAAGTCATTCACAATAGCTCGACCAAGTATCGCTAAATCTTTCGCAGTGGTGTAAAGCTCTTTATCAGGCAGGCCGGTACTATCAGTGAAGTGGCTGTTTTTCATTCCTAAGTTGTTCGCTTGATGATTCATAATATCAGCGAATGCCTGTTCGCTACCCCCTAAGTACTCAGCCATGGCAACACAAGCGTCATTGCCAGAATCGACAATAATTCCTTTTATGAGATCGCCAACACTGACTTGCTGCCCTTCTTTAACAAACATGCGAGAACCACCCGTTTTCCATGCCTGCTCACTGATGCGTACATTATCTTTAAGATGAATTTGCCCGTTGCGTAATGCATTTGAGATAACATAAAGCGTCATCATTTTTGTTAAACTGGCCGGTGGCAGTTTTTCTTCACTGTTTTTTTCAGCCAGAATTTTTCCACTGTTAACATCAATAAGAATGTAAGCCTTGGCGTTCAAGGTAGGCGGAGCAGGGGTAATAAGAGGGCTGTTGTGAACGGCATTGGTATCGGGCTGAGTTAATCCTTGCGATAAAGGAGGATTAGCATAAAAAATAGCAGAGTAGATTAATAAGTGGATGAACAATACGGTTTTTATTAGAAAAAGAGATGGTTTGCTCATGTCGTTACCCAAGATTAAAAAATGGGATCATCTTATCACAGCCTTGAGCTCCCAACCAAATGACAAAATTGCATTTTTGAATAGAGAATCTTACTAAAATTTCGTAAGAAACAAAAAACAAGCCATTGGGGCAAAATAAATGGTTGCTTGAGGTGAATATCTGTCTTATTGAATAAATTTAAGAGATTATTTTTGATAATATGTTTGTTTTTTTATTTCCTAAAATAACGTTAGGGCATTCCTAATATTTCTTAGTTCAAATGTGCTTTTGTGTCCCTCGCTTTTTTATTGCGCGCAGGTATATAGTATGGTTAGGTAAAGAGCTGTTGCGCTAATAAGCGCTATAATTAATCGTAGGCAGAGTTAAATGATGAGGCTTTTATTATTGTTCATGATGGTGTTACTAACGGGCTGTCAACAAAAAATGATGACAAGGGACGTCGAGGCAGTACTGCAGAAGAAAAATAATCCGAGTAAACTTTCTGATGGTTCACATAAGCACACCATTGAAAAGATAACTCATAAAGACATGAATGAGAATCGTGATGGACCTCCTGCTGGTCCTCTTCCTGTGTCGTTTGCTGAAGTAAAACCAACAACAGAGCCATTGAGTCGTTATGGAAATCGGGGAGCCTATGAGGTAAATGGCCGAACTTATGAGGTGATGACGACAGCAAGTGGCTATCGAGCTCGTGGCTTGGCTTCTTGGTATGGGACTAAATTTCATCGCAAACGAACATCAAGTGGTGAAGATTATGATTTGTATGGATTGACGGCTGCTCATAAAACATTACCGTTACCAACGTATGTAAAAGTTAAAAATTTAAAAAATGGGCGGGAAGCCATTGTTAAAGTCAATGATAGAGGGCCCTTTCACGCCGACAGATTGATCGATTTATCCTATGGCGCGGCTGTGAAGTTGGGTTTATTACCTGAAGGTACGGCGCCCGTTGAAATTGAAGCGTTAACAACCAATGGACCAAAGGGGCAGGTGGCGCATTATTATCTGCAAGCCGGCGCTTTTTCCTCTAGGGATTACGCGCAGTCATTACAGAATAAATTAGCAAAATTAACGCCATCACCTGTTTTTATTGAACCATACCAGCTTTATTACCTAGTAAAAGCAGGACCATTTGCGAACAAAAAAATGGCCGATGATTTAAAGATGATATTGGTAAAAAATGGCGTTACCGGTGCTTTTTCAGTGTTACAGTAATTTGTTTTTAAAGGAAACAGCGACATGGTGAGTGATTTAAATTCTAAAATCCAACAGTTCAATCAAATGGCTCTCGAACGAGAATTGACCAGCTCGTTAATTATTAAACACCAACTGCAAGCGATGTTCGCTGATTTTGAAAGCCGTTTCCCTAACAGCGAACAGGCTGTTAGGATTCAAACAGAGATCATGAGAGCGGTTGATGACAGCATAAAGGGTATGTTGCATGCAGAAAATAAAGAAGTATTTAGTTTGCAATCCGAACGCCTGAAAAAATTGGTTGGGCAATTAAAAGAAAAATTTGGCTTACAAGATAAAGAAGCGGAGGCAGCGCTGAGCCATTATCGCTTCATGCGAAGTATTCTTCGGGCATTAAATGAAATTGATTACGAGAAAAGAGAGCAATGTTTAAATACTTTGCCAGAATGGTGTAAGACGTACCCTGAGTATGATGCTTGGGCAACTCGGCTGCACACATTACAACAGTCGTCTGAAAGTGATTTTGAGCAACAGAAGACGCAGATTATGGCGGACATACTGAAAGAAATCCATGAAAAAAAATTGGATAGTTTATCTTCTCTAGCGCTTGTTGAGGAAAATATAAAATTATTAAACGAGACTCGCTTGGCTTATCTTGAAGAATCTAAAAGCCGTTCCAAATTGATAAAAAGTATTGGCTGGGTTGGTCTTGGCGTCTTGTTAACGGTTGGTGCAGCAGTTTTGGCGTTGGCATTTCCGGTAGTGGCTATTCCCGGTATTATTGTTGGTAGTATCGTGGTTGGTTATGGCACCATTGATTTTTCTAATAAAGGTGCGAAGTTTTATCTGGACGCTCGTACTGTACCTATTGGAAGCCGCCAAGAAAACGAGCAAACCAAGGCTCATTTGCAAGAATTGGCGGATAAATTGGGTATGCCTGATTTTCTTGCGAAACAACAATTACAAGAAAAAAAACAATCGAACGAAAAAAAATGGGTTAAAAGACTTGGGATGGCTGCGTCATTGACGGGACTTGTCTTAGGAATCGCAGCGTTAGCGGTTGCTTTACCCTTTGTCGGCGTACCGCTTGTTGCAGTGATAGTCATTGCTGTCGCTTCGTTGGCGATTGCAGCACTTACAACGAGTTTTTTGGGTTATAAGATGCATAAACAGAAAACGGAATGGCAACAAACAGAGCAAGGCATTCAACAACAAATGACAGAAGATAATAAGTTAATTGATGAGATTTCTTTACAAGACCATGCACGTATGCAATTGAGTAGTACGGCAAAAGTTATTATGGATGAAGAAATAGTCAGTGAACAGCTGCAAGAACATTCAACGGCAAAGCCAGCACCCGAACCCGAGCCCGAACCTACGGCCCAAATGGAGATGAAACCAATGGTTACCTCGGACGATGTCGCCATTCCTGTGGGAAAAGACTTAGAGCGTGAAATAGAGCATGTGTATCCGAATACTGAAAGCATTTTTAGCAGCAGAAAAAATAAATCAGTAACGAACAGAGATACTGCCTCTGATAACCCTGACGATAGAGATGAGGATGAAATGAATGAAACGTTATGAGTCTACGGTCATAGAGCTTGACTCAAATTTCAGGCTACTAAACACTGCAAAACAGTATTATTTGGTTTAACCTTCAACAGAATCTATGATGACTCGAGTTCCCTTCACACCGTAGCCAGGAAGGTCAATAAATTCCTCGTTAAGCCAACGGGCGTCCTCAATGAACATCCGCACACAGCCATGGCTGGCACGGTAGCCTGGTACTGTATCACTACCATGTAATGCAAATCCACGAAAAAAATGCATGCAATAGGGCATTTCAGCGCCACCATTATTGCCATCAGCCCGTCTTGGGAATGCTGTTGAAATACAATCAATATCTTGTTTACGAATAATTCGGAATGAACCAGGAGGCGTTTGACAATAATTGTCTCTTGGTGAACAATGGCCAGTCCCTGATGAAATGGGGCCCCACCATACCAATTCTCCAGCTTCATCGTAAGCTCCCCAGGCCAGTTGTTTTTGACTGACGTAAATGGTTTTTTCACCATCGGATTCAATATAACGAGGGAAAGGTGACACATCATAGATCGTTAAGCGTTCAATATTTTTAGGGATGGCAATGACCATGCCTTTTCTTAAAGAAATGTTCATGCGGTTAATACGTCTAACAATATCGCGTTCTTCGATATTGGGAAAAATGCTTTCCCAGCTTTCGCCTTGTTTGACGTGAATACAAAAATAATCTGGAGAATTGCATAATGATTCCCCATAACGTTGTTTTGAGAAAACGGTTTGCGTCATTAATAGGAATACAGCGGTTATTATTATCACAAATGTTTTCATGACAACCTCACTGCTGATAATTTATTCATCTTATATGATAGATAACGGCTATTTTATTAAAAACTTAATATAATCGTTGTATCGCTTTTATAATCTTCTAAAATGAGCAGCGAGTTGCAAAAAGTTTATTGGCTTTAAATGACGTGCAAATTTATAATAAGCTTGCTATTCGATTTATTTTCTTGATTTAGTGTGCTCTGAATGGCACCTAATGTGTATTTTGACTAATACGGATTAATTTTATGAGTTGGCTAAAGAAACTGTTGCCTTCAAAAATCAGAACAGAAACTTCACAAAAGAAAGGTGTTCCCGAAGGTATATGGATTAAATGTCAAGGATGTAATGAGGTGCTGTATCGCACTGAGTTAATAAAAAATCTTTCTGTTTGCCCGAAATGCAATCATCATCATCGTTTATCTGCTCGTGAGCGCCTCACTCAATTTCTTGATGCAGATGGTCATGAAGAAATTTCTGCGGATCTTGAACCCATAGATCGTTTAAAATTTAGAGATTCTAAAAAATACAAAGATCGTATTACTCAGGCACAGAGGGCTACAGGAGAAAAAGAGGCTTTGATTGTGCTTAAGGGTGGTTTAGAAGGACGCCTGGTTGTTGCGAGCGCATTTGAATTTAATTTTATGGGTGGTTCGATGGGGGCGACGGTTGGTGAAAAATTTGTTCGTGCTATTCAGGCCGCAACCTCGGCAAAGTGTGCTTATATCTGTTTTACAGCCAGTGGTGGGGCCAGAATGCAGGAAGGTTTATTTTCATTGATGCAAATGGCCAAAACTTCCGCAGCACTTGCTCACTATGCAAAAACCGGATTGCCATTCATTATTGTCTTAACTGACCCGACGATGGGTGGTGTTTCTGCCAGTTTTGCTAGCCTTGGTGATGTCATTATTGCAGAACCAAAAGCGCTCATTGGTTTTGCTGGCCCCAGAGTCATCGAGCAGACGGTGCGACAAACCCTCCCTGAAGGATTTCAAAGAAGTGAGTTTTTATTGGAGCATGGTCATATTGATATGATCGTTGAGCGAAAATTTTTACGTCCTACGATCGCGGAGTTGGTTGATAAACTAACGCAATATAAGTCTTTACAAGATTGATTTAATGTCTACGTACCATCAATTTACCCTTGATGAATGGTTGTATTTTCTCGAGAATCGTCATCGCAAAGAAATTCAATTGGGTTTATCACGCATCCGGGTTGTAGCAAATCGATTGAACCTTATAACCTTCGATGCACAGATCATCACTGTTGCTGGTACCAATGGTAAAGGTTCTACGGTAGCGGCACTTGCAGCAATTTACCAAACGGCAGGATATCAGGTTGGATGTTATACTTCACCGCATTTGCTGAAATTTAATGAGCGTATTCAGGTTAATCAACAATCTATCTCTAATGAAAGCCTCTGCTCTGCCTTTGCCGCGATCGAAGAAATTCGCGGAGAAATAGAACTGACTTATTTTGAAATGGTGACATTGGCTGCATTGTGGTATTTTAAACCACTTAAGCTTGATATAATCATCCTGGAAGTTGGCATGGGTGGACGTCAGGATGCAACGAATATTATTGATGCTGATTTAGCAATCATTACAACGATTGATCTTGATCATCAGGAACATCTGGGAAATAGTAAAGAAGCAATCGGCTATGAAAAAGCTGGTATTTTAAGAGCAAATAAACCATTTGTTTATGCAGACTCCAATCCTCCTTTAAGTATAATCAATGAATCCATGCGGCTGGATGCGCCAATGTATTGCATGGATAAGGATTATTTCTTTAATACATCTAATGCATGCTTTCGTATGGTTTTTCCTAATGGGAAAACGATTGAATTACCTTGTCCATCCATTAATCATAAAGCGGCTGCGGCCGCTCTTATGGCCAGTGATGTTTTAAATCATGTTCTTCCTGTGAAATTTGCGTGTCTTTATCAGGCGGTGCAGAATGTTAGGATTGCAGGCCGGCAGCACGTCATTCATGAGAATGTGATTACGATTTTAGATGTGGCACATAATCCTCAGGCTGTAGCATCGCTGGTTGATTTTATTCACCAGTTTCAAACTAAAAAAAATGTTTATGCGGTCTTTTCAGCGTTGCAAGACAAAGATCTTTGCGGTTTAATTAAGCCTATGAGTTCTTGTGTTGATTTTTGGTATCCAGCTTTACTGACGGGAAAGCGTGCAGCTACAAAATCGACTTTAATGAAGGCCTTTAGAGAAGCAATTCACGATGAACCACCATGTTTTGAAAATCCTTTGGATGCTTATCGTGGCGCATGCAAGCAAGCAGAGTCGAACGATGTAATTATCGTTTATGGGTCATTTTTAACAGTTCATGCCATATTATCTGCAAAGTATCATTGCCGAGATGGCTAGGTCTACTAAAAAAACTCAAAATGTGTTATTTTTCTCTATTTGATAAAAAAAAATTACTGTCAGTTCTATTATTGACAAAATTATTCAAGATGCGCCAAATATAGCTTTTCGGTGAACGTGGTAAATAGCTACAATAGGCTCTTATAAAGCAGGAGAAAACAAATGAAGGTTGTGCTGGATGAACGCCGTAAACATCGCTTAGTAGGTGTTGTGGTGATACTGTCAATTACCATTGTGTTTTTACCAGCCATTCTGAAAAAGTCTAATGAGCACTTAGATGAGAGAATTAATTTATCCGTGCGGCTTCCTGCGAAACCGTCATTGCCCGATGTTGTGAAATCGGAAGAAAAATCAATGTTTCAATCCATCAAAGTGGCTCATGTTGATATAACTGAGGTCAGGGAACTTGCACCACCCGTACATTCAGTGAAAGCTGAGCCATTAAGTAAGATCACGGCGATTGATCTTCGCAAGAATCTCCCGACAAACATAGCGGCCAACCAGGCAGATATGATGGCAAAACAAGCAAACATTAAGGATAGTGCTTTGCAGCAAACAACTGAAAAGAAAATGGTTGAAGAAGGCAATAAGAAAACAGTAAAACTGGCCACTCAATCCAAAGAGAACCTGACTTTATCAGGAACCAATAGCAAAAATACTTATTCAGTGCAAATCGGTTATTTCTCCGTCAAAAGTAATGCTGTATCCCTAGTATCAAAATTACGGAATAAAGGGTATAAAGCCAGCTATACAAAATCAAGCAACCAAAAAGGTGATTTTTACAAAGTAATGGTTGGTGAGGTCAGTCATAAGGAAGAAGCAAAAAATTTACAAAAGCAATTGGCAGAACAAATACAATTAAATGGTTTTGTTGTTAAAACGGGAGTGAGCTAGGTATGGCCTGGCATTGGGTAGATTATTTTATTTTAATTATCATTGGCGTGTCTGTCATTACTGGACTATGTCGTGGCTTTATCAAGGAACTCATCGCATTAAGCGTTTGGGTGCTTGCTATTTGGCTTGCTTTTCATTATTCCTATATACTGGATCCTTGGCTTCAACCTTATTTGCAAGATAGTACAGCACGGACTGCTGTTGCTTTTATTGCTGTTTTGTTAACCACTTTAATTGTTGGTGGATTATTTAATGCCTTGCTGGGTTTTATATTAACCAAATCAGGATTAAGCGGGACTGATCGGATATTGGGGATAGGATTTGGGTTTGTTCGTGGCATTTTCATCGTCGCCTTGATCATGCTAGTCGTCAAATTAACGTCACTTCCTTATCAAGAGTACAGTCAGCAATCCCATTTATATGCTAAATTTGATCCAGTGGTTAATTGGCTGTCTGGTTTTATGCCTGATTTTGTAAAACAGGTTAAAGTTTATGATAAAAATGAAATGATTATTGATATAGACCCTGCTCCTTGATGTAATGATATACCGCTGGAGGTAAATAGTGGTGAACATCCATTCCGGTTTTTATCTGTTGTCGCAACCACGAAGAAGAAATGTCATATTGACCAGCATCATAACGGACTATTTTTCCATTCGCTTCTGTCAGGAGGCTATTTTTTTCTGTGGTTTCTCTATGCGATAACAGCGTTTTTAATGATTGGGGGATATTTAATGGATTCGTGCCAGGACGTTCGATAACTAGAATATGGCTGAGTTCTAATAATTGTCGCCATTGATGCCACTTTGGTAGATGAAGAAAAGCATCTAGCCCCATCAGGAGGGTTATTGGGGTTTTTTCACCGACTTCTTGGCGAAAACTTTCTAAGGTATTCACCATATAGGATGGGGCATGACGTTCAATTTCTCGCGTATCAACATCAAATTTTCGATAAGGAAGCAGTGCCAAACGTAACATGCTAATACGCTGGGCGCATGAGGCCATGGTTACTTCTTTTAGCACGGGTATTTTACAAGGTAAAAATAAAAACCGATCAAAATGAAACTCATTTTGTACAGCAATAGCTGTTTTTAAATGACCATTATGGGGGGGATCAAAACTTCCACCATATATAATTAAATGACGCATTTTGTACCTAATCCCATGCCATAAAGGATTCAATTTTGGCATCTGCTTTTCGCCCAAAGGGGAAAGTAGAATGCCCCGTTTTACTTTTTAAAGCCTCATCTAAAGTTACAAAGCGATAACCATGTTGGCGATACATTGCAATGATATCTGGCAAGGTGTACGCGTTCAGCAAATTAGCATGAATAAGCAGTATTTGCGGTTGCTCCGATTTCCGTGATGTGCGATGACGTTCCTCTGCTTTAATCGTCTGTTGCCACAGAAAATCAAGATAGGCTGGCTTTAATACAGTCATAAATGATCGTCGGTTATTTTCAGGCACTGCTAATAGAAGCTGATTGAAAATAAAATCTTTACTGTCTATAGTGACCGGAGCAATTTGATAATTTTTTGCAGCAAGATACTGTAATACTTTTTTCTTTTTGCTGTTAGTTCCCATTTCCAAATAAGGATAACGAAAATATTTGGGTTCACTGAGTATGGGTTCTAATAGCTTGTCTGCTTCATCAACGTCTTGGATATAAACATCGGCATCCACCTTATTTAAATTAATGTGCGACGAGGTATGATTTCCTAATCCTAATCCTGCGTCACGGAATTTACGCAGCATTACCCAGTGTTCCGGCTTAACATTTCCTGCAATAATAAAGCCGGTAGCAGGGACTTCATTTTCTTTAAACGATTCAATAATCATGTTTAAATGAAAGTTTTTACTTTCGCCAACAAAGGGCAAGTCATCCATGGTAATAGCGATTTGCCTGTTTTGAGCGAAACTTATGCTTGTCAAAGCAAGAAAAACAATGGTGTGCAAAACATAATATAATTTAGACAAAACAATTCTCGGTTATATATAGTTAAATTTAGCAAGATTTATGGTATATGATTTAACCTAGATAGGTAAAACTTAACCAATTGAGATCATAAGACAATACAATCCTAAAAACAATCGAATGGCGTGTAAAATCCAGATTCTGCCCACTCTTCGTGAGAGCTTATGTTACGCAAAACAGGATGGCTAAGCGTTCCAACCCATGCCAGATTTGATTGCTTTGATTGGACTTAATTTGTTCATCAAGCTGCTTACTTAAACGCAATAATTGATACAATTTATTTAGAGAAAAACGTGTTGAGGCTGTTTGATATAATTTGGTGCGTTGTGGCCAGATGTTTAATTGGCTACACGCTGCACTAAAAGATACAGATTGTTGCATCTTATATGATAATTGAATCAGTTGTCGAATTTCTTGCGTCATCAACCATAAGATTAAGGTAGGTTCTTGGCGATTATAGTAGGCTTGGCGCAAAAGATGGATGGCTTTTTCTATCTGGGCGGTTAAGCAGGCATCTGCTAATTCATACAATTGATAGTCGCATTGGTCTGTTAAATGGGGCATGACATGCGCTTCGGTCAGCACTTCATTCCCCACATGTACTAACACAAGCTTCTCAATCACTTGGGCACAAGCAAGCATATTTCCTTGCGTGTATTGATGAATTAAAGCCGGTATTTGAGGTTCATAGTGAAGTGTGTAGTTATTAAGCTGGAAAGCAATCCAGCTTTGTAACGCGGCGGCGGTCAATGGGAATACTTGTACTATCATGACGTTATCATAAGCAGTTAACCATTTTAATTGTTTCGTAGGAACTTGTGGTGCTCTCAGGATAATTAAGCAGCGAGGATTGATATTTGATACGTAATGTTTTAGTGCTTCTTTACCCGCTTTTTCAATGGTTTTTTTATCCAGATAGACATTAAGAAGCGTCTGCTTGGCAAAAAGAGAATAACTATTCGCTTCTTCCAGCAGCAAAGTCCAGTCGGACATTGTGTTGATATGAAGCGTCTTCTCATCCGTTTCAGTGTGTTTTTGCCATGCTTTTTTAATCTGTAGTGCTGCATCATTGAGTAAGTAAGAATCGTGTCCAATTAAAATATTGACAGCATGCAGATTGTTTTTTAAAGCAGTTGATAATGCTTGATATTTAATGAGCATATTAACGATGTTTTACGGTGCATTGACTGGTTTTACCATGTAGAAATTGCCATTCTGTACACAAAGACAGTGCAGTTTTGCAGGCATCCCTACCTGTTGCGTTCCATGACCGCCCATTATTGTCAGTGACTAAACAACGATTTTCAATTAATGAGAGAGGACCTTGTTCACAATACGATTGGGCTGTTTTGCAATGAGATTGAGCGGATTTGCTTTTACATTGCATTTCTGCAGCTTGCATTGCCTGTTGTAAGGTATCGCCTAAGCCTTGATAGCTGCGTTCTTTAGAATCAAAAGCAAAACATTGCCATTGTCCAGGAGGGATGGCGGCAGAAATGGACGTGGTAGCCAGACACATGAGCAAGCTTATATATTTCATTTCTATGTTTCCTTAATAAGAATGATACTTTTACTTTTAGATGACTGAGAGAGCATAGCCACCAGCTAAGCTTTATACGTGTTGTAAGCTCACTCGACTTTGGTCATGCACTTTCATTCTTGATAGCGGCTTAATCGATATAGCATTTGCAAAGTTGCATCACGGCGCATTTCCTTTTTAATAATAGCTTCTTCTTCATCCGAGCCTAATATTCTGTCACTATTCACCGTTAGTTGTCGAGTAATAACGAGCTGATTTGATGGGATAATTACTTTGCCTTTTGCTCTTTGCAGTTTAAATTGTACTGTGTAGATTAGCTGATATTGACGAGGAGTCGTACTGGAGCTAACACTGGTAATTTGCTGCTGAAAGGACTCATTCTGCAGGAATAACCAATAGTTTGCCAAAGAAGGATCGGAACTCACATACACATGATAAGCCTGTAATTGTTCTTCTAAAACGTGTTCTAATTCCTGGTGACCGCTTTGATTAATAATCGCAACGCGATCGAGCCAACTTGGCATATCAACTGCGCCACGCAGGTGAAATCCACAGCCTGTTAATAAAAGCATACAAGATAGATAGCCCCATTTCACAAATAACTTCATCAGTTGACCACAAGATTGATGAGCTGGCGATGGGGAACAACAATTGTCTTATTAATGGATTTTCCATCAAGAAAAGAAGAAACATTAGCTTTTGCCAATTCAATTAATGACTCTTCTGAAGCATCAATGGGCGCTGTAAATTGCCCCCTGAGTTTGCCATTAATTTGTACAATAAATTCAACTTCATCTGTTTTTAATGCACTTTTATCAACTTTAGGCCATGGGGCGTCAATAATGATTTTTTCAAACCCTAATTGTTGCCAGAGATGA
The DNA here is from genome assembly GCF_900639915.1 of Legionella nagasakiensis. Taxonomy (GTDB): domain Bacteria; phylum Pseudomonadota; class Gammaproteobacteria; order Legionellales; family Legionellaceae; genus Legionella_A; species Legionella_A nagasakiensis. The sequence goes on along the minus strand of NZ_CAAAID010000003.1, from coordinate 113,526 downwards.
TGACAGATATGAGGGGTAACAGGTGCTAGAAGTCGAAGAAGAATGCTCATACCAGAGTGCAGAAAATATTTATCTTCTTCTGTTTCAACTTTATAAGAAGACAGTTCATTGAATAACTTCATACAACCTGAAACGACGGTATTGAACTGATGTCGCTCATAGTCCTGATTAATTTGAGCTAAAATTTGATGAACCATTAAACGTGATTTTCGCAGGCGGTTGTCACAATTCAGCCAATTGATAGTATTATTTCCGTCTAAAATTAATTCGTTAATTTCTATCATCAGTTGGTGGTATTGATACGCAAAAGCCCAAAGACGCTTTAAAAATCGATGTGACCCTTCTACGCCAGAATCGGACCATTCTAAAGATTGCTCAGGGGGAGCAGCGAACATCACAAATAAACGTGCAGTGTCTGCTCCATAAGTTTCAATCAAACGATTGGGATCAACAATATTTCCTAGAGATTTTGACATTTTATGCCCGTCTCGCAGAACCATTCCCTGACTTAATAACGCTTTAAAAGGTTCATCCGAATTAACCAAACCTTCATCACGCATTAACTTGTGAAAAAAGCGCGCATAAAGCAAATGCATGACCGCGTGTTCAATGCCGCCAATGTATTGATCAACTGGTGTCCAGTATTTCGCTCGGTCATCCAGCATTGCATTTTCTTGTCCTTTGCAGGCAAAACGGGCGTAATACCATGAAGATTCAACAAATGTATCAAATGTATCCGTTTCTCGCAAAGCATCTTGTCCGCATTTTGGGCAGCTGGTATGAATGAATTCGCTGCATTGCGCTAAGGGTGATCCATTTCCAGTAAATTCAATATTTTCAGGCAAGACAACTGGCAATTGGTCTTCTGGCACAGGTACGACACCACATATATCGCAATTGATCATGGGAATAGGAGTACCCCAATAACGTTGTCGTGATACACCCCAGTCACGAAGACGATAATTTACTTTTTCTCTGCCTGCTTCATACTTTTCCAACCATGCAGTGATGATTGTTTTAGCTTCTGACGAAGATAATCCGTTGAATTCACCAGAGTTGATTAAAATGCCTTCTTCGGTGAATGCTGAATTTTTTAAATTATGTGCCCGCACGCCTTCCGGCTGAATCACTTCCTGCATAGGCAGTTTGTATTTAGCTGCAAATTCCCAATCACGCTGATCATGAGCAGGTACAGCCATAACAGCACCAGAACCATATTGCATAAGAACAAAATTAGCTATCCATATGGGAATTTCTTTTCCGCTTATTGGATGAATTGCTATCATGCCACTATTTATACCGCGTTTTTCCATGGTGGCAATTTCTGCCTCGGCCATGCGGACTCCTTGGCAGCTATCAAGAAATTCTTGCACTTCTTTGTTCTGTAAGGCGGCTTGTTTAGCAAGAGGGTGATCAGGTGCTACGGCCAAATAGGTGGCACCCATGATGGTGTCTGGACGCGTAGTATAAATTTTAAGTCGTTTTGGGTAGTCAGGAACTTTAAAATAAATTTCAGTGCCTTCAGAACGTCCAATCCAGTTTCGCTGCATTTGCCTGACTTGCGCAGGCCATTGTTCCAAAGTATCAAGATCATTTAATAATTCATCGGCGTAAGCGGTAATTTTTATGAACCATTGTGAAATTTCTTTGTGTTCTACCAAGGCGCCGGAACGCCATCCGCGGCCTTCAACAACTTGCTCATTAGCCAAAACCGTTTGATCAACAGGATCCCAGTTTACAATGGCATTTTTTTTATAAACCAGTCCTTTTTCGTAGAGTTTAATGAAAAACCATTGTTCCCAGCGGTAATAATCGGGATCACACGTGGCGATTTCCCGTTTCCAGTCATAAGCATTTCCTAATTTCAAAAATTGCTCTTTCATTGCGGCAATGTTTTGTTTTGTCCAAACAGCTGGATGAATCCCATGCTTGATTGCCGCATTTTCAGCAGGTAAACCAAATGCATCCCATCCTATGGGTTGCAAAACATTTTTACCAAGCGCTCGCTGGTAGCGAGAAATAACATCACCAATTGTATAGTTTCGTACGTGTCCCATATGGAGAGAACCACTAGGGTAAGGAAACATGGACAAGCAGTAAAATTTTTCTTTATTCAAATCTTCGGTAACATGAAACAATTGTTTTTTAAGCCAAAACTGTTGAACCTGTTCTTCAATTTCTTGGGGTTTATAACTGTTATCCATAGTTTGTAAGTCAAAATTCAAAGTAAGTTGGTAAGAATAGCGTCTCTTGTGCTTTGCAGCAATAGCAGATTCACTATGAATTATATTCATCATGGTGGATTGGAATAAAATTATTCAAAAAAATATGGTTTTACTTATATCGTCGTTGATAAACTATACTCATTAAATATCTAAGAATGCATTCAAAATGACGTAATTTGTATTTTACATTATCATTTAATAAACCATGTTTTTTCTATTTCCATTTGTTAGCTTGGGTTTTGGTATATAAGACTGGATCTGTTTAAAACTTGATAGATGTTTAAACAGGAGAAAATTCGAATGCTATCTCTCCTAAGAAAATTAGATGTATTATTCTTTTTCAGCTACTTTGTTTTTTTAAGTACAGCAACCAATGCAAAAACGCTTCGAATAGGCGTGGTTGATTTTCCTCCTTATTCTTATTACGTTCCTAATGAGCAAAAGCCTATAGGTATTGCTATTGAATTATGGGAAGAAATCGCTAGGAATTTGAAAATAAAGGATTATCAATACATCCGCTTGAATGCAAACTTTAATAAGCATATTCGCGAGTTAAAAGAAGGGAAGTACGATATTATTGCAACTCCTTTTTATATTACCAAGGGACGTGAAGAAGCAGTTGACTTTAGTAGAGCACTTTTTGTCGGCACAAGCACTGTGTTACTCAAAAAAGAAAAGCCACATTATTTGAGCTCAATAAAATATTTTTTTGCTAGCACATTTATTTTATTCGCCATACTTTACACTTTTTTGTTTTTTATCTACTCCCATTGGTTATGGTATTTAGAGCGCGGGAAAACACTACCTCATAACTATAAAGAATTTATTGATGCTGTCATGTGGAGACGTTTGATTTTTGGAATGTTGCAAAATATGCCTAAAAAATGGAGCGCCAGAATTCTGGAATTACTATGGAAAACAAGTGGGTATATTTTATTTAGCTTACTAATATCCTATGGGGGAGCATCTATTATCATATTCACAACTCATTTATACGAGGTACAGACAATAGATGAACTTCGTAATAAAAAAATTGCCGCAATTAAAGGTTCAGAATTATTACAAAATGCTAGAAAGCATAATTTAAATCCCATTCTTATTAATAGTTTTGAAGAAGGACTGAAATTAATAGAACAAGATAAAATTGATGGAGTCTTTATGGATAAAGCCCAAGCTCAATATTTTATTTATAAAAAAAATCTTAACAACCTATATATTCCCCCCATTTTAATAGGTCAAAATCTTGCCGCTTTTCCAGTACAGCCAAATTATCCACTATTAGATTTGATTGACCAAACAATTTTAAATATACAAGACTCAGGTTTTACAACATTTATCTGCCATAAATATTTGGGGTCACAAAGCAGGATTTGTATAGGAAACTAAAGTGAATATAAACTGATCATATTATTTTAATTTTAATCTATAAAAAAAGAGTTTTTTCAAATGTAAATTAAATGTAATAGGTACAGATATAATTTACGATTTAATTTTATTACTAAATAAAGCCATACAAAAAATGAATAAACTTAAAAGTAATATAGGACTATCTCCTAAATACACCCAAAGCGATGTTCCAGATAAAGGTTGTATGGTTGCCTCAAGAGTCCCAGCCGTGAAGGCAGGCAGTGAGGCGAGAATATCACCATTTGCATGAATGATGGAAGATAAACCATCATTATTGGCAACGACTTGAAACCTTGCCGTTTGAATAGATAATGCTTGCGCCATTTGTAATTGTTGATATATTGCAAAGGAATGACCGAACCAACCGTCATCACTAATGGACACAATCCACTCAGCTTTTGGCAATTGCTTACGTAATAGTTGAGGGTAAGCCAATTCATAACATATTAATGTGGCAATCGGATGGTTCTGTATTTCAATAAGCGGTTGATTTTTTTTCCCATGATTCATATTGGCTGTTGGCAAGGACAACCACTCCATTAATTGTTGAAATGGACGAGGGATAAATTCGCCGAAAGGGACAAGATGCTGTTTTAAATAATTACCCTTGGCTTGACCAAGAGAAATCATGGCATTGTAGAATTGAGTTTCATCTGTGTCGGTTGGCTGGAGAGCCCCCAGTAATAAGGCACTGCCGTTTTTTTGTGCTTTATCATCAAGCTCATCAAGAAAATCACTAATATAGCTGGCTGGAACAGGAATGGCCGATTCAGGCATGACGATGAGTTGATTTTTCCCAATTAATTGTTCAGCAGCTGTTTGATATTGTTGCAGCAATTGCCAGAATAATGATTCATCCCACTTATCTCGCATCGATAAATTGGCTTGAATGATTCCAACAGAGATTGGTGAACTGCTGATTTTTCCCCATTCTTTACCGTTCAGGAGAGAGGGACATAAAAGTAAAAGAGCAAAAGCAATAAACCATGCATATTGTTTATTTCGTGGAGAAAGTGTTCCAGCAGTCAGAAAAGTGGCCGATAGGCAGGCAAAAAAACTGGCGCCGTAAATGCCAATAACGGGTAATAAATATTTAAGTGGCGTGTCTATTTGTCCGAAGCCCAGTAATAACCAGGGAAATCCTCCCATAAATGTGGCGCGTAAAAATTCCCCAAGGCACCAAAGTGCGCTGAACAGAAGACAAGAGAAAATAAGTGAATGTCCCCCTGCAAGTTTTTTATATAAGAATGCCACCAATGCTGGATACAGAGATAAATAAGCAATAAAAAACAACGTGATCGCTGCGGAACCTAAAGAATGAACATGACCATATTCATGGATGCTGATGTAAACCCATGAAACACCCAAGCCGGTCGCGCCTAAACCAAATACAAAGCCGACATAGAAGGACTGTTTTAAGGATGAACGATGAAGCAAACCAAAGAAAGCAGCAATGCCTAAAATTGCAAGTCCGGGAAGATGAAAAGGGGCAAAACCTAAGGGAATGAGTAATCCGGCCAAAAAGGCAGGGAGTAGATGGACACGCCAATTAGAAGTGATGCGGATCTGCGTCAACCAATGGGTCGCGGTCATCTGATTCATTCTTAATGGATAAAAATACAAATGCTGCTGACAATAGATGAGTTACTGACGAAGGTCAAGTGTGTTAACAAGCTCTAAGAACCTATGAAACAATATTGTTTCATAGTATTGTGGAGAGCGGGAAAAATGATAGAAGACATGCTCTTTAAATTGACTTTAAAATTATAGTTTAGGGCATGTACGATGACAACTTACTATGGAAGGAGGCATCTTGTATGTATAACGTAATGATTACAGGAGCAGGGAAAATTGGCACTTTGATCGCTTGCATGCTGGCTGACAGTAATGATTATCAAGTTCATCTGGCTGATCTTGAGTTTAACGGCACGGATGTTACTCGTTTATTACAAGTTATGCCGCAAATTAAAACGGTCGCGCTCGATGTTCGAGAAGAAACATCCATAAAATCCTACATCCAAAAACACGAGATAATTGCTGTTATTTCCAGCCTGCCTTATTTTTTAAATACGCATGTGGCTAACGTTGCTAAAGAAACTAAAACGCACTATTTTGATTTAACGGAAGATACTTCAGTGACCCATACGGTTAAAGCCATTGCGGCAGATGCAAGTACTGCTTTTGTGCCTCAATGTGGTTTGGCCCCCGGATTTATCAGCATTGCCGCGAACAGTTTGATGCAAGAGTTTGAACATTGTCATCATGCTAAGCTTCGTGTTGGTGCATTGCCTCAACGCGCAAGTAATGCACTTCATTATTCTTTAACCTGGTCTACAGACGGTGTGATTAATGAATACGGTAACCCGTGTTATGGTATTGAAGCAAGTAAGCCGGCCGTATTAGCTCCATTGGAAGGTTTGGAATCGATACAGATTGATGGTTGTGAATACGAAGCATTTAATACGTCAGGTGGGGTGGGCAGTCTTGGCGAACTGTATGCTGGTAAAATTCAAAGTCTTAATTATAAAACCATGCGCTATCCTGGTCATTGCACGAAAATGCGATTTTTAATGAATGACCTGAAATTAAATGAAGATCGAGACACATTAAAACGCATTTTGGAAAAGGCAATACCTAAAACCTATCAGGATATTGTGATTGTGTATGTCACCGTGGAAGGCATTAAAGAAGGTGAATTAACTGAAAAAAGTTATGTAAAAAAAGTATATCCAAAAACAATACGTGGCTTGGAATGGTCGGCCATTCAAATTAGCACTGCTTCAGGCGTTTGTGCTGTCGTCGATTTGGTATTAGGCCAAGCCAACGAGCATCATGGAATTATTTTACAGGAAAATTTTCGCTTGGCGGATATATTGGCAAATCGGTTTGGCCAGCACTATGCCTAGGCCGATTCGTATGGTTTTATGACGTAATTCCTTGATAGATTTTAAGAGCAATGCACATCAGGAGCACATCACGATGGATTTTTTATCACATCTTAATATTCAAGCAATTAATGCTGGAGCATATTGCAGCCATGCATGGGAAAGTAAAATCGGTCAGACTCGTTTTCAATCTATTAATCCAAGTAACGGCGAAATCATTGCCGAAGTGGCCAGCTGTACTATGGAAGACTATCAGCATGTTGTAGAGGGTGCTCAACAAGCATTTCTTGCCTGGCGCAACGTTCCTGCTCCTAAACGTGGTGAAATCATACGACAAATAGGTCAAGCGTTACGGGAGCATAAAGATTGGTTAGGAAGCTTGGTTTCCTTGGAAATGGGAAAATCGAAACAAGAAGGAGATGGTGAAGTACAGGAAATGATTGATATAGCCGATTTTGCGGTTGGCCAGTCCCGCATGTTGTATGGGAAAACCATGCATTCAGAACGGGAAAATCATCGTATGTATGAACAATGGCATCCTTATGGTATTGTTGGCGTGATTTCCGCATTTAATTTTCCTGTGGCTGTATGGTCATGGAATGCTTTTATCGCCGCTGTTTGTGGTAATGTAACCATTTGGAAACCTTCTGCAAAAACGCCACTGTGTGCCATCGCGACTCATTACATTTGCTGTCAGGTACTGAAAAAAAATGATTGCCCTGATATTTTTTCACTGATTATCCCGGAATCCCATGAGGTGGCCGAGACACTGGTGAATGATGGTCGAATCCCTTTGATTTCATTTACAGGATCAACGTCTGTAGGTCGGAAAGTGGCGATCAATGTTGCAGAACGCTTAGGTAGAACCATACTTGAGTTGGGCGGAAATAATGCCATTATTTTAGATGAATCGGCTGATCTTGAACGAGCAATCCCGTCGATTGTATTTGGTGCTGTGGGAACTGCGGGACAACGTTGTACGTCAACACGTCGTTTGTTTGTACAAGATGCAATTTATCAAAATGTTGTCAAGCGATTGCAACATGCTTATCAGCAAATTACGATAGGTGATCCACTTGATAGCAAAAATCTAATGGGACCTTTGATTGACAGGCAGGCCGTTAAGCAGTTCAAGTGTGCCATTGAGCGTATCGTTGCTGAAGGTGGACAGGTATTGTTTGGAGGTCAAGCATTGACGCGCGCAGGCTATTTTGTGCAACCAACGTTGGTCACTGACTTAAATAACAGCAGTAAAATCGTCCAGGAAGAAACGTTTGCCCCAATTCTTTATATCATGCCATTTAAGTCAATCGATGAGGCTATTTGTATGCAAAATGATGTTCCCCAAGGGTTGTCCTCCGCCTTTTTTACACAAAATCTGAAACATGCAGAACAGTTTTTAAGTGCGTGCGGTAGTGATTGTGGCATTGCCAATATTAATATCGGTACCTCAGGTGCCGAAATTGGCGGTGCTTTCGGTGGGGAAAAAGAAACCGGTGGTGGTCGTGAATCTGGTTCGGATGCGTGGAAGGGTTATATGCGTCGGCAAACGAATACGATCAATTGGGGAGACTCGTTGCCATTGGCGCAGGGAATAAAATTTGAGATCTAATAAAAAGTAAAAAGGAAGTCATTATGCAAGAACCATTTATTATAAAAAAAGTTGCGGTTCTCGGCGCTGGAGTTATGGGCGCACAAATAGCTGCTCATTGTGTGAATGCGGGGTTTTCGACCCTCTTGTTTGATTTGTCTGCAAAAGAAGAAGGGCGTCACAATAACATTGTAGAGAAGGCCATCGCTCATTTAGCAAAATTAAGACCGTCTCCTTTAGCGACCTCCCACACAGCCTCTTTACTACAAGCAAGAAACTATGAAGATCATTTAGCGGATTTAAGCGAGTGTGATTTGATTATTGAAGCGATTGCCGAGCGCTTAGATTGGAAAGAAGCATTATATCAACGCATATCTCCAGTTTTAAATGACCAATCAATTCTTGTGAGTAATACTTCGGGGTTGAGTGTTAATGCATTAAGTCAATCTCTCACAGAGCATCAGAAGAAACGTTTTTGTGGCGTGCATTTTTTTAATCCGCCTCGTTACATGCATTTGGCTGAATTGATTGCAACGGAAACAACGGATGAGAATTTATTAAATCATCTTGAAACCTGGTTAACTCGTTATTTAGGGAAAGGCGTAGTACGTGCTAAAGACACCCCTAATTTTATTGCAAACCGCATTGGTGTTTTTTCACTGCTTTCAGCCATGCATCATGCCGTAGAAATGGGGTTAGGATTGGATGAAGTCGATGCATTGACGGGTGTTTTATTGGGACGTCCAAAATCAGCAACGTTTCGTACTATGGATGTGGTGGGACTTGATACTATGGCGCATGTTGTTCATACCATGCAGCAACAATTGACTGATGATCCTTGGTATCCTCTTTTTAAGTTACCTGATTGGTTGAGCAATTTAATTAATAAGGGGTATTTAGGGCAAAAATCAGGACAAGGTATTTATCGTAAAAATGGTAAATCCATTGAAGTGTATGATGTCAAACAAGATCAATATCAGGCTATTAGCGGAGCAGTACATCATGACATTAAAGAAATGATGCATTTGCCCGCGCAAGAGCGTTTGCAGAAACTGTTTCATTCCAATAACAAGCAGGCGCGCTTTTTAACGGCTTGTTTTCGTGATCTGTTTCATTATTGTGCTTATCACATAGAAACAATTGCCAACACAGTACGTGATGTTGATTTGGCGATTCGTTGGGGATTTGGCTGGAAGCGTGGACCTTTTGAAACTTGGCAAGAAGCAGGTGTGGTTGATATGAAACAATATATTGAACAGGCCATAGAGTCTGGTCATGCGTTGAGTGATGCTCGATTACCATCCTGGTTAGGACAATTAAAAGATTTTTATACGAAAGAAGGTGCGTTTTCTCCAGCGAATAAATTTTTTACAGGCGGTAGTCAGTTGCCTGTTTATAAGCGTCAATTTTTCCCCGACCATGTCATCAACGAACCTCGCTTTCATACAGAAACTGTGTATGAAAATGACGGAGTACGCTTATGGCATCTTCAGGACAATGTTGCAGTGGTCAGTTTTAAGAGCAAGGCTAATACCATTGGACAAGCTGTACTGGATGGTTTAAGTGAAGCCTTGACGATTGCTGAAAGACAATATGAAGGATTAATCCTGTACCAACATGATGAAACTAATTTTAGTTCAGGTGCAGATTTGCGTGGGGTTGCCGAATTAATTCATATAAATCGAATGGATGCACTGGAGAAGATGATCGAGCAATTTCAACAACTTGCCATGCGATTGAAGTATACATCCATTCCTACAGTTGCCGCATTGAGAGGAAGGGCATTGGGTGGTGGCTGTGAATTGATGATGCACTGTGACCGAGTGATAGCTGGGTTTGAATCTTATCCAGGATTGGTAGAAGCTGGAGTCGGCCTTATTCCTGCCGGGGGAGGTTGCAAAGAAATGGCAATGGCTGCTGCCATGAAAGCAGCGGATGCGGATTTAATGATTTTTATAAAACCCTATTTTGAACAAATTGCAACTGGCTACGTTGCAAGCAGTGCTCCTGACGCCTTACAACGTGGATATCTGCAAAATAAAGATGCTTGGGTGATGCATAAAAATGAAGTGTTGTACGCGGCTTTGGCTGAAATTAAAGCAATGCAAGCTCAAAATTATACAGCTCCTTTATCCGCTCGTTTTAAGGTGGCTGGCCGAGAAGGGCATGCACGTTTACAGGTTGGGTTGGTCAATTGGCTTGAAGGTGGATTTATATCGCAACACGATTATTTCCTGGCAGATCAGCTGGCAGCTGTATTATGTGGAGGAGACATCAATCAAGGCGAATGGGTGGATGAGGCTTGGGTATTAAATCTGGAAAAGCAGGTGTTTATGACTCTGGCTGGCATGGAAAAAACGCAAGCCAGAATCAGCCATGTATTGGAAACTGGCAAGCCACTACGTAATTGAGAGGGAGATTTATTTATGACAAATGTATATGTGGTTGATGTGTTACGTACACCCGTTGGGAAAGCGCCACGCGGCGTATTTAAGGATACGCTACCGGATGATTTATTGACGCATACAATAAAAAGCCTCATGCAGCGTCATGACGATGTGGACTGGCAAAAAATAGGAGATGTGGTAATCGGTTGTGCAATGCCGGAAGCTGAGCAGGGCATGAATGTAGCGCGTATTGCGGCATTGCTTGCTGATTTACCACAATCCATTCCAGCAATGACTATTAATCGTTTTTGTTCGTCTGGGGTACAAAGCATTGCAACAGCGGCAGCTTCCATTGCCCAAGGTGATATGGCGCTCGCTTTAGCCGGCGGGGTTGAAAGCATGTCTAAAGTACCTATGGGCGGTAATAAATACACAGCAAATCCTGCTATTTTTAATAATGAACATGTCGCCATTGCTTATGGTATGGGCATTACCGCTGAAATTGTGGCAACGCGGTGGAATATTTCGCGTGAGCAACAAGATGAGTTTGCGGCTGAAAGTCATAAGCGTGCCATTGCAGCCCAGCAGCGGGGGGATTTTAAAAAAGAGATTAGTCCGATTGAAATTACAGTGCGCCAGGCTGATTTAGCTCATTTAGAAATTAAAAATAAAAAACGCCTGGTTTGTGATGATGAAGGACCAAGGGCAGATACATCTTACGAAGTTATTTCACGGTTAAAACCGGTTTTTGCAGCAAAAGGAAGTATTACGGCTGGTAATAGTTCTCAAATGAGTGATGGAGCAGGCATTGCTTTACTTGCCAATGAAAGTGCTTTAAAAGAATATCATTTAACGCCAATGGGACGTTTGTTGAGCTTTGCTGTAGCTGGTGTACCTCCTGAAATCATGGGGATAGGGCCAGTGCATGCGATACCTCTTGCTTTGAAAAAAGCCGGATTGACGTTGGATAAGCTGGATTGGATCGAATTGAATGAAGCGTTTGCTGCCCAGGCTTTGGCAGTGATTAAAGAATTAGATTTACCTCGTGATAAAGTGAACCCGTTAGGGGGGGCTATTGCACTTGGTCATCCATTGGGAGCAACAGGAGCGATACGTACGTCAACATTATTACATGGTTTACATCGCATAAAAGGCCGTTATGGTATGGTAACCATGTGTATTGGTACGGGTATGGGGGCTGCAGCGATTTTTGAAGCTTTATAGCGCTGATAGAATGATGCAGACGCTGTATTGACAATGAATTATACAAGGCTAAAATCTGAATCGTTCAGTGAGACTTAATACAAAAACAGGAGGCGCTATGACTCGAGAAGAAATGATTTGTCGCATTGTTCGTGGGATAACAAAGAATAAACCATGGCGAAAAGCCTGTTGCGGCTAATGCAACTGCCTAAACTCTCAGAATTACTTGCCTATAAAAATCAGCAGGTTATTCAATATTATTGCCATCATCACTCTGATGTAACGCCAGAACAAGCAAATCAATTGTTTACTGATTTGCTTGCTTGGTTATGGCTTAATGTGCATCGGCAACTTAGTGAGCGTCGTACTTATCTATTCGGACCATTATTGTTATTAGATGATATGTGGCATGTGTTTATTTTGCATACCAGAGATTATTATTCTTTCAGCACCCGTTTTTTTGGGGCATATGTTCATCACGATATTGAGACACCTGGTGCTGAGCATGAGTTATCGGCAGATGAACTTGCTGATTTTTTGCATGATTGTTTTGAGCATTTAAGTGAAGAATGGGTGTTGCGATATTTCTCCAATTTCCTGGCGCATTCATAGCCTGATTGGCAACTTAGGGATAAGTGACTCATGAAAAATGAACATTGTACTCACCATCACGAGCATCGTGGAAAAACAAATTCAGTGGCTTCAAAAAACGAGGATGCTATCTTCTACGTTTGTCCAATGCATCCGAACGTTAGACAACCCAGTCCAGGAAATTGTCCAATTTGCGGGATGGGCTTAGAACCGGAAACGGTTTCATCGGATCAAACTACAAGTTCGGAATACAAAGACATGCGTTTCAGGTTTTGGCTTTCCCTTCTCTTAAGTTTACCTGTTTGGATTTTAGACATGGGCGCGCCTTTTTTTGTCGATAGGATGCCGACAAGCGTTTCAATGTGGCTGCAAATGATTTTAGCAACGCCGGTGGTCTTATGGTGCGGCTGGCCATTTTTTCAGCGTGCATGGGTATCCTTTGTCTCCAGACATTTAAATATGTTTACTTTGATTTCTATCGGTGTTGGTGTCGCATGGGGTTACAGTGTATTTGCCTTATTATTTCCTGCTTTATTTCCCAATGCATTTCGTGATGAACAGGGGATGGTGGCAACTTATTTTGAAGCGGCTGCAATGATTACAACGCTGGTCTTATTGGGCCAGGTTTTGGAATTAAAAGCACGCGAACAAACTGGAAGCGCTATTCGCTCTTTATTAAAGCTGGTGCCTACCATTGCTCATCGCATCGATGAAAAAGGAGATGAAGAAGAAATACCGCTCAATGAAGTGCAAGAAGGCAATCGGTTGCGTGTGCGTCCCGGGGAAAAAATTCCTGTGGATGGGGAGATCATCGATGGCAAAAGCTATATCGATGAATCGATGGTGACAGGGGAGCCGATGCCGGTAGAGAAAAACAAAGGGTCGACCGTGATTGGCGGCACAATCAATCAAACGGGCAGCTTTGTCATGAAAGCACTTCATGTTGGTCAAGACACGATGCTTGCTCGTATTGTACAAATGGTCAGTGAAGCTCAGCGCAGTCGAGCTCCAATTCAACGTCTGGCTGATCAGGTTTCTGGATGGTTTGTGCCGCTCGTCCTGCTGATTGCGATCATTGCTTTTATTATTTGGGCAATATTAGGACCTGAACCTTCATTCACTTATGGTCTTATTGCTGGAGTATCTGTGTTGATTATTGCCTGTCCTTGTGCATTGGGATTGGCTACGCCTATGTCTGTGATGGTTGGCGTAGGAGAAGGCGCAAAAAATGGTGTGTTAATCAAAAACGCAGAAGCTTTGGAGCGCATGGAAAAAGTAGATACGATAGTCATCGATAAGACTGGAACATTAACAGAAGGAAAGCCAAAACTTACTCAGATTGTTACAACGTCAGATTTTAATGAAGATGACGTATTGGCTCTAGCTGCTGCCTTAGAATGTAACAGCGAGCATCCTTTAGCCAAGGCTATTGTTATGGCAGCTAAAGAAAAAAACTTATCTTATTCTAAAGCGATTGATTTTAATGCCCCGACAGGAAAAGGCGTTACAGGATTGGTGGATTCACATGCTGTGGCAGTTGGTAATGCCAAACTGATGGAAGAAAAATTAGCAAACGACAATACGTTTCTAAGTCGTGCCGATGAGTTGCGCTCCGAAGGGGCCTCGGTCATGTTTGTGGCCATAGATGATAAATTAGCAGCGCTCCTGGTTATTGAAGATCCAATTAAATCCACCACAAAAACAGCAATTCATGAGCTGCAGAAGCAAGGCATCGACATTGTCATGTTGACAGGAGATAGTCAGAAAACCGCAGAAGCGGTAGCCAATAAACTCGGGATCCGACAAGTAAAAGCTGAGGTTATGCCTGAAGATAAGCATCATGTGATAGAAACACTAAAAGAAAAAAAACAGGTTGTGGCCATGGCTGGAGATGGTGTAAACGATGCTCCAGCACTTGCGCGTGCTGATATTGGCATTGCCATGGGCACTGGTACGGATGTGGCAATAGAAAGCGCTGGAATCACTTTACTGCATGGTGATTTAAATGGCATTGTTAGAGCGTGGCATTTATCGCATGCAACATTGCGAAATATTCGACAAAATCTATTTTTTGCGTTTATTTATAATGCATTGGGCGTTCCAATTGCGGCAGGGGTGTTATACCCATTCTTTGGATTACTTTTAAGTCCCATCATTGCTGCCGCGGCCATGTCTCTGAGTTCTGTCTCGGTCATTATTAATTCATTACGGTTGCGTTGGGTCAAATTATGAATGTATCCACCACTTAGGATTTTTATCTCACTTTCCGCAGCAAATGGATAAGCCTGTCGCAGAATATGGAATTCATGGCTTAGTATAAAGTCCCATCAAAATGTCTTCTGTAAGAATATGACCTCGCATGGCATTGATAACGTCTTGCTTATTTGCATCAGAATTTAAAGTCAATATTGTATCTAACGCATACAGCTTAAAATAATAACGATGAGTTCCGCTTGGAGGACAAGGACCTTGATACTTGGTATTTCCCCAGCTGTTTATACCAGCGGTAGCTCCATCAGGAACTTCAGCATTGGCAGGTAATTCAAGTTTACCTGCAGGGATATTGAACAACACCCAATGATCCCAAGTGCCCCCTGGTGCATCTGGGTCGTCCATAATTAAGGCAAAGGATTTTGTTCCCTTGGGCTGATTGCCCCAGGTCAGTGGTGGTGAAACATCCGCACCGTCGCAAGTATATTGCGAGGGAATTCTGGCATTTGGTGCAAAAACTGAACTAGAAAAAGATAAGCTCATGGCAAAACTCCTTATGCTCAAAATGCTTAAAATAATTGATAAGATAATAAAAAAATTATACTTTTTCATCGCGTAAATCCTTTATTGCATCTGATAAAGTAAACATTTAGCAGAAAATGTGTGATATTAGATTGTGCATCGTTAAATTATAGATCAAGTTTCACCTGGAATGCGGATACAATACTGTTGCATTAAATTTCATTTGGTGTAAACTTTATTCAGTTATGAAAGCAAAATTATTTCTTATTCTGATTTTTATCATTCTGATAGTTCTTGCGGCTCTATTTTTTTTATGGAAAAAACCTCCGCCTGCGCAAGCGCTTCATCTAAAACAATTGGCTTTTACCGATTTGCCTGGATGGGGAAGAGATGACCCAAGCGCTTCATTTCTTACTTTTCAAAAGTCCTGTAAGATCTTTTTAAAACAAAAACCTGAGAAAAGCGTTGGCAGTAAATACATCGAGGTAAAAGCAAAAGACTGGCATCCTATTTGTCAAGCCTCATTAAAAATGGATGGTGGTTCAGAAAAAGAAGTCAGAGCATTTTTTGAAACATGGTTTACTCCCGTTGCTTTTTATGAAGAACAACCTGTTCAAGGGTTGTTTACCGGTTACTATATGCCTATGGTGCGGGGAAGTTTGACGAAAACAAAAGAATATAATACGCCTGTTTATGGTCTTCCCAAGAATCTAATTACGGTTGATTTAGGGCGGTTTTATCCTGAACTAAAACATCATCGAAAGATTATTGGACGACTGCAAGGAAACGAATTAGTTCCTTATTATACCAGCAAACAAATCGCAGAAGGCGCCATTGAGAAAGAGGCGCCGGTACTCGCGTGGATTGCTAACCGGGTCGATCATCAATTTCTGGAAATCGAGGGTTCCGGTGGTATTGAACTGCTTGATGGAACAAAATTATTTTTAGGGTATGCTGGTGAGAATGGCAGACCCTATACGTCGATTGCCCGTGTATTAATCGATAAAGGAGTCATGACGAAAGATACGGCATCGATGCAACGCATTCGCAAGTATTTTAAAACGCATCCCAAACAAGTTGATTTTGTATTAAACCAAAATCAATCTTTTGTATTTTTTCATACATTACCGCGTGAAGAAGCATTAGGATCACAAGGCGTAGCTTTAACGTCAGGTTATTCATTGGCGGTGGATCGCCAATGGGTTCCAATGGGGACTCCGATCTGGTTAAGTACCACGCGGCCAGATAAGGAAAAAAAACACCTACCTCTACAAAGGCTTATGATTGCACAAGACACTGGTGGCGCAATTCGTGGCCCAGTGCGCGGGGATGTTTATTGGGGAATGGGAGAAGAAGCGATTTACATTGCCGGTCATATGAAAAACAAAGGGTATTATTGGTTGCTATTACCCAAATCGGTTCTGCCCCAATTACAGGATAAAATGGCTTAAATTTCACAGAGAACAAGATGTTTAAAAGTTTGATTTATTGATTGGATATTCTACTCTAAAGAATAAGGGATTATTTTCGGAGTGGACATGCGTCCTATTCTGCTCGCGCTCTGTCTTGTTATAAACACTGCTTTTGCAGATGATTTCATTGGATTTTCTGCTTATGAAAACGGTGATTATCCTACAGCATACCAACAGTTAATTATTTCAGCCAAACAAGGTAATGAAGAGGCGATGTATTTAATTGGTCGCATGTATCAATATGGGTTGGGTGTTAATAAAGACATAAAAAATGCATTAGATTGGTATCGAAAATCAG
Organism: Legionella nagasakiensis; assembly: GCF_900639915.1. Classification (GTDB taxonomy): domain Bacteria; phylum Pseudomonadota; class Gammaproteobacteria; order Legionellales; family Legionellaceae; genus Legionella_A; species Legionella_A nagasakiensis. The sequence goes on along the minus strand of NZ_CAAAID010000003.1, from coordinate 96,734 downwards.
CCGAGAAAAAGAATGCATTGGCACAATTGAGTCTAGGTTTTTTGTATGATGCGGGGCATGGTGTGCCCAAGGATTATAAACAGGCATTTTCCTGGTATTTAAAAGCAGCAAAACAGGGCAATGAAATTGCGCAACGCAATGTCGGCTTGATGTATGCAATAGGAGAAGGCACAGATAAAGATGAAAAACGCGCTTTTATATGGTTTAAAAAATCGGCGATGCAAGGATACAGCAAAGCGCAAGTGAATCTTGGATACCAGTATATGATGGGCTATGGAACAGAAAAAGACGTAAATGAAGCCTTATTTTGGTATGAAAAAGCAGCGATACAAGGGGATGAAAAAGGTCAATACAGTCTTGCATTATTATATAGTGGCAAGTATGGAATTCCTCCAAATCAAGAGGCCACGACCTACTGGCTACAGCAGGCAGCTAATCAAGGGCATATTAATGCCCAAGCTTATCTAGCTTATCAATACTTAAATGGTTTGGGTGTTAAACGGGATGCTCACAAAGCTGCCTTTTGGTATTATGAGTCTGCCCAAAAAGGCAATCCGTTTGCCCAGGCGCAACTTGGCCAATTATTATTAACCGGAACAGGACTAGATAAAGATTATCAAAAAGCAGCTTTTTGGTTTCATAAATCGGCTGAACACGGCAATGCCATGGCTCAGGGAAAACTTGGCTATTTATACGCCGCGGGTCTTGGGGTTCCTAAAGATACTATTAAAGCCTATGGCTGGTTAAAATTGGCCGCTCAAAATCATAACGAACAAGCTAAAAAAGATTTAAAGCGTTTGGAATCAAAATTATCGGTTAGCGACAAAGAACAAGGTGAACATTTCTTAAAACAAATCACAATTCAGAACAATCAAGACGTTGATAAGATCCCTTAGGGGTTGTGCTCGTAGGATTATTATTTTCACCATCATGAGATCAATGTTCTGCATTTAAAGGGTATTCATGCCTTCATACACAAGACTCACGGTTATCTTGCCTTTTTTATCCTTGTTGCGTTTTAGAATGGTAAAATTTATCAGATTTAAGTCTTCAGAAGTAGTATATGCGACGCTTAGAAAATATTGGCTTTCTAGTGTTATCTGATCAGTAGGGATATCAAATTTTTTTAAGAGTAACTGAAGCGCATTTAGGTTCGTGATTCCTTCACCTCCCCGTATTTGTATAATTTCATTGGCCTGGGATCGATTTAAACCATTCCCTAATGTCATCAATACCGTTAAAGAAGCTGTGTTGATATTGATGGGGGTTGTTTCAGGCAATGCGATGACATGAGGTAAGAGAGCTTGATACATAGAAGCATTAATGCCGTGGACTAGGCGTAATTCTGAAACACTCTTCATCAGTTGATGGCTTGGCAAGTAAGCTGGGTTTTGTTGTAAATAAAAACTCTCAAATTCATCATGGCCACGATCCGGGCGGTAAGGAGCTATCCAGTTTTGTGTGGCTTTGACTAGGATTTTGCGTTGGGTATCTGGTATTTTAGTTAAAATTATTTCTAATAATCGATAAAATGGTGTTTGATATTTTGGATCTTGTAAATTATTTAGATTAAATCGTGCTTGTAAATCATAGAGATGTCCTTTGGTAAGAATTTGCGGATAAATGGTTGCAAATTCTTTAGGAAATTCTAGTCCTTCAGCATGAGGCAGGATGGCCTTTTTTTTTGCAAGCATCTCCATCGCCCAGAAAGTCACTGCTTGGGATGCAAGATACAGCTTATCGCTGGTTATGGTAAGACGTGTACGATATATATCTAATTGTAATCGGGTAGTCATGGCCGTAGCTGCGATGGCTACGAGGGTCATGATAAATAAAGCAGAAAGCAACGCGCTGCCACGTTGTTGAGATGATTTATCCTGCATAAAGTCCCTCGGGTATAATAAAGAGCAAACTCATCTCTCCCCAATTGTTTAATTTAAGGGTCAATTGTATGCCAATAGGCATGGGATCTTTAATTTGATTTTGCATGACGACATGTTCATGCCATTCCGACAAGATTTGTCGATTGTGAGTTAAATAGGCAAAAGAACAAGCCTCCAAATGATTAAGTAAGATTTTATCCTGATATTGTTTTCGTTTTGGTTCATCAAGAGTTGACCAGCTTCTTCGTATTAATTGTTGATTATGGCAAATAAATGCAATTCGTTTAAGAGTGCTGCGATCTTCTAAGCCGTTAGGGTTGACTAGGCCTGCGCGAGTAAATTCAAAATAATACGGTTGGCCAACAAAAGAGGGAATTAGATGCATTTCTTTTTCACGAACGGGACGATTTACCGCTTGCTCTGCATCGCGAGTCATCATGATAACAGCTAACTGTAATTCATTTAATCGATCAGCATGGAAACTAACTCTGGCACGAGTATTGAATGCATGATACATGGCAACAGACGTTAAAACAGCTAGAATTGCAAAAACAGCCAGGGCGACCATGATTTCAATCAATGTATAACCATGAATTTTCATGGGATATACCTAAAGGCAATTAAGGGATCATGAAAAGGACCAGCCTGACTTTTGCTGGTGACAATCTGAATCTGTTCCATTTTCTTTATTGACGTTGGGAGGAGTTTTGCCCGCCAATACCATCGTTCGCCAAACATGGTTGTGACTTGTGTCACTTCCTGCCCTGAATAAATAGGTAACAGGCCTAATTGGATCATTGTAATACCCTGCATAGCAACCCAATGACGGATTGTTTTCTCTTTAATTCTATCGGTAAAAACAACGTCTTGCGAGGTGGCTTTTAACAGGGCCGTTAGAGCAATCGCAATGACAGCGAGTGCAAGAAGCACTTCAATCAAAGTAAATCCTTTAGATTTGCTCATGGCGAATTCACCGTTTGCAATATAATACTGCCATCATGCTTTCCAATCACGGCAGCCAGTTTTGAGGTCTTATTTGAGCCAAAATAAAGCGTAAACGGTGTTGTATCTCCTGATGCGTTGATAATAATTTCAGGAAATTCCCCCTTTTTTTTCTCAGTCTCCCAATCGAACGTCGTGTTACTGGGAATTTTCTGGGTATGAAAAATGCCTTTTTGCGGCAAAGGCTGCCAATGTCCTGAGGAAGTAAAGCGAAGTATCTGGTAAGTCTGTTTATTAAAATGAATGCCTAAAGTACTTGCTTCTAAGATTGCTTGTTGTTGAGCTAATTTTACGTAATGAGTAAATTGTTCGGCAGCGACTATAATGCGCCGTTTTTCGCCAAAATCCCCAAATGCAAGCAGGGCAAACCCAAGCGTAATACCAATGATGATCAACACGACCAAAATTTCAAGTAAAGTAAATCCTTTTACCTTATAGAAGGGCGCGGAATTATGAATTTGCATCCCAATTACCAACTTCTGCATTGACTCCTGTGCCGCCTGGTTGACCATCTGCACCTAAGGTAAAAACGTCAATTTCTCCATGTTGGCCAGGATTTAAGTACAAATATTCACGACCCCAAGGATCTTTTGGTAGCGATTTAAGATAAGGCTTCCAGTCACGAGGAATGGGATTGGAGTTTGGTTTTTCGACCAAAGCAAGCAAACCTTGATCGGTGCTTGGGTAAAATCCATTATCTAATTTATAAAGATCCAATGCATTTTGAATCGCCAGCACGTCTTGTTTCGCTTTAACAATTCGTGCCTCATCAGGTCTGCTGATGATTCTCGGGACAACAATGGATGCTAAAATTCCAAGAATAACAACAACAACCATGATTTCAATCAGAGAAAAGCCACGCTGCTTGTTCATATTACAAGTTGCTCCATAGAAAAAATTGGCAACAATGTTGCCAAAACAATGAAAAGAACGACTCCACCCATTAAAAGTATGATTAAAGGTTCTAAAAGGGTCAATGCGGTATCAATGAGCCGTTTGACCTCATTATCGAGATGCAGGGCAGCACGCTCCATCATGGAAGCAAGCTGACCGCTTTTTTCTCCACTGGCGATTAAATGAACCGCCATGGGGTTTAAAAATCTGGTTTCCTTAAGGGCCATATGAATGGCTGTCCCTTCTTTTACGCGAACAGCAGCTATATCAAACGCATGGTGCATAACAAGATTACTAATTAGGCTCGCGGATACGCGCATGGTTTCCAAGACGCTGACACCAGCAGCAAATAAAATACTAAAAGTATGGATATATCGTGCTACATTAATTGATTTTACAAGATAAGATACGATTGGCAATTTTAATAGGATTCGATGCCACGCGATTTTTACCCGCAGATTAGCCAGGCTTTTTTTAAAACCTAATACCAGAAGAATCAAAAATAATAGAGTATATAGTCCGTAACGTTTAATAAACGTACTGATAATAATAAGGACGTGCGTCATTTGTGGCAGTGATTGACCACTGCTGCTGAATACATCAATAATCTTAGGAACGACAAATGCCAATAAAAAACTGATGATGGCAGCTGAGACGACGATCATGAGGCTAGGGTAAATCAGAGCTTGCTGGATTTTTTGTCGAGTTTGTTGTTGATTTTCAGTATAGTCAGCCAGTTTTTCCAAGACTAAATCCAGGCGACCTGTTTGCTCTCCTGCAGCTACCGTTGCTTGATACAGTTCTGGGAAAGCATAGGGATACTCTGCCATGGCCTGAGCTAATGAGTAACCTTCCATCACTTTAGAACGGACGCCAATAATTAATTGTCGTGTTTTGTCTTTCTCAGTTTGTTCACTCACTCCATGTAATGATTCATCGACGGGAATTCCTGCAGCAAGTAATGTAGCCAGTTGACGAGTAAATAAGGATAATTCCTGGGCAGATAACTTATTTTTATGTTTTGCCTGGTGTATTTTTTTAAAGGTATGAATTTGTGTCGGGATTAAGCCTTGTTCCCGTAATAATTGGCGGGCATGCCGCTCTGAGTCTGCTTCAATAATACCTTTACAGGCTGTTCCTGATTTTTTCAGCGCTTGATATTGATAGGCGCCCATACATTTTTGCAACCAATTAATGGATTAATAAAACAAGAACACTAATAGCCTCTAGCATTAGTCCCGAATTTATTGTATATGGGGTAGTTTAATCTATTGGGTTTCATAAGTCACTTAAGGTAAACTAGCCAAGGCCAATCACGGAGACAACCATGAGTAAAAACGCGCTGTTGAATGCGATTAAAGAACACGATGCTAAATTTATTGATTTACGTTTCACCGACACCCGCGGGAAAGAACAACATATTACTATACCAGTGTCTGCTGTCAGTGATGATTTCATAGAATCTGGAAAAATGATTGATGGATCTTCCTTCAAGGGATGGCAAAAAATACACCAGTCAGATTTGGCATTAGTCCCTGATTTAAGCAGTATTCTTCCTGACCCGTTTTATCAAGAAAATACACTATTTATTCGCTGTAATGTGGTTGATCCGCAGACGATGTTGGGCTATGAACGCGATCCCCGTTCTCTGGCACAACGAGCCGAGGCTTATATGCAATCCACTGGTATTGCCGATCAGGCTTTATTTGGTCCGGAGCCCGAATTTTTCCTGTTTGATGATGTACGTTGGGAGACAAATATCAGTGGTTCATTTTATAAAATCGATTCGGAAGAAGCTCAGTGGAATTCAGGTAAAGTGGTGGAAGGAGGCAACATTGGTCATCGGCCTAGCATTAAAGGCGGTTATTTTCCGGTACCACCCGTTGATTCATCTCAGGATATTCGTTCAGCCATCTGTCAAATTCTTGAAACATTAGGGATTGAAGTTGAAGCACACCATCATGAAGTAGCAACAGCAAATCAATGTGAAGTGGCTACTCGATTCAACAGCCTTACCAAAAAAGCCGATGAGCTGCAGATTTTAAAATATGTGGTTCATAACGTCGCTCATAATTATGGTAAAACAGCAACGTTTATGCCAAAACCATTGGTGGGAGATAATGGCAGTGGCATGCATTGTCATCAGTCTTTGGTAAAAGAGGGCGTGAACTTATTCTCTGGTGATCAATATGCAGGTTTGTCTGAAACAGCCCTGTATTATATTGGTGGTATTATTCGCCATGCCCGTGCAATCAACGCATTCACTAATCCGGCAACAAACAGTTACAAACGATTAGTACCTGGTTTTGAAGCCCCTGTATTATTGGCTTATTCCGCACGTAATCGCTCGGCTGCAATTCGTATCCCTCATATCAACAATCCGAAAGCACGTCGTATCGAAGTACGTTTTCCAGACCCCACCGCAAATCCATATCTTGCTTTTGCGGCAATGATGATGGCTGGCCTTGATGGCATCCAGAAAAAAATTCATCCCGGAGAGCCAATGGATAAAGATTTGTATGACTTGCCTCCAGAGGAATTAGTGGATGTTCCAACGGTTTCCAGCTCTTTGGAAGAAGCAGTTAACCATTTGCGGCAAGATCATGATTTTCTTCTGGCTGGAGATGTGTTTAGCAAGGATTTCATTAATAGTTATATTGCTTTGCGAGAAATGGACATTGCGCAAGTACGCAGCCTGGTTCATCCAATCGAGTTTGAACTTTATTACAGCATCTAAAACAAGTCGCCTTGTAAGAAGAGGTCTATCTCAGACCTCTTCTTACAAGAATAACTGAAGGCCGAAAGGAATATTTAGTATGAAAATACTGCTTCTTTGTTTTCTTATTATGATAAGTCCATTGCAGGCGCAAATTTATAAATGGACAGACAGCAGTGGTAATGTACACTTCAGCGACAAGCCGCATCCGGGTGCGGAAAAAGTAGAATTGCCTGAAGTACAGACGTTTTCTTCTCCTCTTCCTTCTCCGGACAGCCCATCTCTTGCGGATGAGGCTACTGAGTCTTTAACGGATTACACAATCACTATTCTTGCGCCTAAAGATCAGGAAACCATACGCAACAATCAAGGATATGTTGCTGTAAATATTCAATTAGAACCAGAATTAAAAACTGGTGATAAGTTGCAAATGATTTTTGATGGCATGCCGTTGGGTGAACCCCAGGCAACCACTGTTTTTGCATTACGGGATATGAATCGTGGTTCCCATACGCTTGCTGTTCAAGTTGTTAATGAAAAAAGCAAAGTCCTTAAGACCAGTGATACCATTACAATTTTTATGCACCGCCCCCGAGTTGGGATGGTGCCACAAACTCGCCCAGCTCGTGCCCCTTGAAATTTTGATTTTTTACCCTCATATACCTTGTTTATTCACAGCATCAGGATTTACGCAGAGATTGGAATTTTTCATAAATCCTGAGTACATATTGAGGAGATTGATTAATGGTGGCTAAGCAACAAACAATGGGTTTTCAGACTGAAGTAAAGCAAATGCTTCATTTGGTTGTTCACTCGTTATATAGCAATAAAGAAATCTTTTTACGTGAGTTGATCTCAAATGCGTCTGACGCTCTGGATAAATTGCGATTTTTAGCTCTCGCCAACAGCGAACTTTATGAAGGCGATTCAGATCTTAAAATTGCCATTGAATTCAATGAAAAACTTAAAACAATCGCCATCACCGATAACGGAATTGGTTTAAGTAGAGATGAGGCAATAGAGAATTTAGGAACCATTGCTAAATCTGGCACGAAAGAATTTTTAAGTCATTTGTCCGGTGAAAAAGCAAAAGATTCCCAGCTGATTGGTCAATTCGGTGTGGGTTTTTATTCCGCATTTATTGTCGCCGATAAGGTAACGGTTAAAAGTCGTCGGGCGGGTCTATCGGTTGAAGAAGGGATTGTGTGGGAGTCGAATGGAGAAGGAGAGTTTACCATCGGTCAGGAAACCAGAGAAGCGCGTGGTACGCAAATCATCTTGCATTTGAAGGACGATGAAGAGGAATTTTTAAGCGATTGGCGGTTACGAAGTATTATAAGTAAATATTCTGATCATATCTGTTGGCCGATTGTCATGAAAAAATTAACCGAAGAAGATAAAGCCGACAAAGATAAAAAGGAAAAAAAAGAGGAATATGAAACTGTAAATAAAGCAACCGCCCTTTGGACATTACAAAAATCCGAAATTTCTGACGATGAATATAAGGAGCTTTATAAGCATATTTCGCATGATTATCAGGAGCCACTCGCCTGGTCGCATAATCACGTCGAAGGGAAACAGGACTATATTAGCCTTTTATACATTCCAAGTCATGCTCCTTTTGACTTATGGCAACAAGAGGTGAAGCATGGTTTAAAATTATACATCAAACGTGTGTTTATTATGGATGATGCTACCCAATTTTTACCACGCTATCTACGTTTTGTGAAAGGGATCGTGGATGCCAGTGATTTGCCTTTAAATATTTCACGTGAAATTCTGCAAGACAATAAACAAGTGGATAGTATTCGTGCAGCGTGCACTAAACGTATTCTGTCCATGCTTGAAAAAATGAGTCAGGATGACGTTGAAAAATATCAACGATTTTGGGATGAGTTTGGCCTGGTATTAAAAGAAGGTCCAATTGAAGATTTTGTTAATCGTGAAGCGGTGGCCAAATTACTAAGATTTGCAACAACAGCGAATGATTCGGAAAAACAAACCATATCGCTTAAAGAATACGTTGATCGTATGCAAGAAGGTCAGGATAAAATCTATTATGTCACAGCCTCAAGTTATAATGCAGCCAAACACAGCCCACACCTGGAAATCTTCAAAAAGAAAGGCATCGAAGTTTTATTGCTGAGTGACCGGGTTGATGAATGGCTGGTTGGTTATTTAAGCGAGTTTGATGGTAAAAAATTACAATCCATCAGCAAAGGTAAAGTTGATTTGGAAGATACAAAAGAAGTTGAGAAGCAAGAAAAGACACTTGAGCCGATGCTAAAACAAATCAAAGAGATTCTAGGCGAGCGTGTAAAAGACGTTCATATCACAACTCGTCTGACGGATTCTCCGGCCTGTGTTGTGGCAGATGAACAAGATATGGGGTTTGAAATGCAACGAATCTTACAGGCCGCAGGTCAGAAAATGCCTGAAGCAAAACCCATTTTTGAAATTAATCCTGAACACGCTTTGATAAAACGTTTGCATGCCATGGAAGATGATGATCGTTTTGCGCAATGGGTGGTGGTTCTTTTTGAGCAGGCTGTTTTGGCAGAAGGCGGCCAACTCGATAATCCTGCCGATTTTGTTCGCCGTATTAATCAATTGCTTGTTGCCTCTTAATAATGGTCTTATTCTCGTGGGCTGCATCGTATTGCAGCCTATTTTTTTAAGCTTTAAAGCCGCTCTTAAGCTCTGCGAAATATGATGTATAATGGTATGACTGTACTTGGATGGAAATTAGCATGCCAATAAAAAAATTAACTGAGCCCGTTACTTACTCTTTGTCAGGTACATTTTTCCAGAAAAGAGGAGACTCTAGAAAACGAAAAACCGCTTTCTAGTCCTTTTTGTTGCATTGTTATGTAGATTGTAAAGATGCAGTTTCTTATGGATAGAATTCTCTGTAAAGACAAAAACTTTGAATAGAGATGGATTATGACAATAATAAAAGCTAATAATATTAACATTTATTATGAGACTACTGGTACGGGACCTGATTTAATTTTGATAGGAGGATTGACCACAAACCATAACATTTGGTCATTAATGGTTAATAATTTATCTAAATTTTTCCGTGTTACTACTCTTGATAATCGTGGGGCAGGGCAAAGTAGCCAACCAAAAAAAGAGTACTCTATTGATGCTATGGCAAAAGATATTGCTGAATTAATGACATTTTGTCAAATTTCTTCTGCTTTTGTGGTCGGTCATTCAATGGGTGGAGCCATAACACAAAAACTTTGTATTAATTATCCTGAGAAAGTAAAGGCGGCAGTTATTGCAAGTTCAATTGCTAAACTGCCTAAAACAGCCCAAATACATATAGAATCAATAATAAAATTGATTGATTCTGGTATTAACCAAGACTTAATTCTAGAGACAGTTTTCCCCTGGATTTATGGTAACTCTTTTTTAGAAAGCGAATCAAATATTCAATCAGAACTAACTCGAATCAAGCAGGATCCGTATCCACAATCGTATGATGGTTATGTTGGCCAAGTACATTCGCTATTAAAGCATAATACTTTAGATGAAATTGCCAATATTGAATGCCCAACTCTTGTGATAGTTGGCCAAGATGATTTAATAACTCCTATTAAACACTCAAAGCTACTTGTAGACCGTATACCTAATGCTCAATTTGAGATTATTCCTGATTGTGGTCATATGCTTCATCGGGAACAGCCAAAAATATTTACAGAACATATCGTTTCATTTTTTCATAATAGAAAAGATGTTTTTTGAGAAAGAAATCCACTCGTAATAAACATTTCCAACAGTTGTAACATCCGGAGGAGGTATTTCATTACCACAATTTGCGTTCGATGCTACTTTTAATCACATTATTAAAGAAGAAAGGTCCATAATATGGACCTTTCTTCTAGGATATAAGTATTATTCCTCGGTCAGGCGGAAATATTTGGTTCCAAAATAACGTTGTAATTTTTTTCTGATGGTTCCGCGGCTAATCCCTAACATTTTTGCGGCTTGCAGTTGGTTTCCTCGGCGTTTTTCCATAACCGCCTGTAAAAGAGGGGGTTCTACTTCAGATAGAATCATGTCATATAGGCCGTCAATGGATTTGTTCTTATTTTCAGCCAGAAAGCGGCTAACAAGCGTATAAACTAAATCCTGAAGTCCTTGCTCTTGTTTGACGTTGCTATTGGTTTGTATTTCAGTGACATTCATCGTAACTTCCTTATCTTAGTTTAAATCAAACTCTCCAAGCGCTTTCAATTGTAATGAAAGCATTGATTTATTGTACATGAAGGATAAATGATAAGCTAGATTCTATTAGGTTTTGTCATCTATAAATTGGCCTTAAAAATTTGGTTCTTTTTCTATGATATTTATTTGGTGAAGAAGTTGAATATCTCTTTAACGTCCTAAATATTCATTTCGCGTTCAATCAATGTACTTATCTTACAGTCAGCCTGTTGAATTGAAAGCAAAGCTTTAAGATGTTGTAAACGTTTGGTCATGCGATGGGCTGCATTTTGATTATCCAATAACTCAGAGATAATGCGAGTTAACTCTAAGGAATTGCAATCATATTGCAATAACTCCGGGACAATCATTTTATTTTGTAATAAATTACATAAGCCTAAATAGTTTACTTTAATCAACTTAGAGGCTGCCAGATAAGTTAATAAAGAGGCTTTGTAAATGATGCACATTGGCTTTTCTAACAAGGCGCACTCCAGTGAAGCAGTTCCTGATGCTACGATGGCGCAATCACTGCTAGCAACTGCGATCATGGCGTTGCCCTGGATTAGGGTATAATTAATTGAATGATTTGAAAAATAGTTCTTAATCCGCCCATGACTAATTGTGCTGGCAACAGGGATTATAAAATGCAAATCGTTGAATTCTGAAGTTAGGTTTTGCGCAGTACTCACCAATATTGGCATGTGGCGTTCTATTTCATGAGTTCTGCTGCCAGGAAGCATAGCGATTAAGCGTTTATTCTCCGGTAAGCTAAGGGAACGTCGTGCTGTGTGCCTATCAGGGCAATTGTTAATTTTTTCTACCAAAGGGTGACCCACGTAATTCACCGGGACGCCAGCGCGTTCATACAATTTTTTCTCAAAAGGAAATATAACAGCCATGCGATCGATACAGTCTCGAATGGCTTTGATACGGCCTGCTTTCCAAGCCCAGATTTGAGGACTGATATAGTATAGGGTACGAATACCTAAAGCGTGTTTGGCAAATTTGGCTAGGCGAAGGTTAAAGCCTGGATAATCAACCAGAATCAGTAAATCTGGTTTGTTTTCTTGTAAATGAAATTTAATGTCTTCAAATGCCTTTTTTATAACCCGAAGATGGCGTACTACTTCTGAAATACCAGTGACACCAAAGCGAGCCAGATCACTAACAAGATGAGCTCCTGCTTCTTTCATATGCTGTCCACCAATCCCACTAATCTGCAGAGCAGGGTGATTGGTTTTTAATTCCCGAATCAGGGATGCTGCATGCATATCACCGGACTCTTCGCCGGCAACAATGACTAGTCTCTTAACCAATTGCATGTCTTGCAATCAAATTGTTATTAATCAATGAGGTTATTTTTTCCGCAGTCGATAAAGCAGCACATCCTTCTTCGCCAGTGACGAGTGGATTACCATCTTGTTGGATGCATTGAATGAAAGCCTTAATTTCTTCCATTAGAGCGTCACCTTTTTCAAACGCAGATTGATGACGCGTAATTTCGGGAATACCAGGAAACATTTCACCTTCCCCTTTTTGAAAAACGGCGAATTGCTTGTTTTGATAATCAATGGAAATATAGGAATTTTTTTGAAAGATGCGGGTTTTTCTTTCGGTTTTAAAACTGATACGGCTGGCAGTAACATTTGCAACGCAGTGATTTTCAAATGTAATGCGTGCATTGGCGATATCAATGGATTTGGTTAAGACAGGTGCACCCTGAGCCTCAATGTTTTTTATAGGGCTTCGAACAATGGTTTGAATGATATCAATGTCATGGATCATTAGATCCAGGATCACATTTACATCTGTTCCTCGTGGATTAAAGGGGGCCAGTCTCTGAGATTCAATGAATAACGGTTGATCAAGATGAGCATCAAGTGCAAGTCGTGCTGCATTAAATCGCTCCAAGTGTCCAATTTGAAGTTTTACCTTTTGCCTGGATGCTAATGCTATTAGTTCTTTTGCTTGAGCGACGGTTTCGGTCATTGGTTTTTCCAATAAAACATGGATGCCGTGTTCGAGGCAGTCTTTAGCAATGTCATAATGAGTATTTGTTGTGGCTGCAATACTAACTGCCTCCACTTGACCAAACAAATCACGGTAATTCAGATAAGCGGGCACATTAAGTTCTTTTGAAACGGCTTCACAAGCGTCTGGATTAACATCACAAACGGCGAGAAGTTCCGCATCATCCTTTAAAGAATGATATTTCTGGGCATGAAACCGTCCAAGATAGCCTACGCCAATAACCGCACATTTAATTTTGCTCATAGTAAAACGACTGGTAATAATTTGCGCGTATTATCGCACTATCTAACCGGCTTATCAATTTTAATGCTTATTGATACGTTTTGCAGAAATGGCGTCCCAGGCAGGATTCGAACCTGCGACCTGCCCCTTAGGAGGGGGCTGCGCTATCCAGCTGTGCCACTGGGACGGTGAAAAAGAGAGTCTACAATCATCATTCATAAATAACAAACACATTCTAATCAATGCAGGTTAAAAAAACCGTGACAATTTTCCTTGATGTTATTTTGGTTAAATATTATTACATGAGATTAAAAAACAGATGACTTACTTTATCACATACTAACATAATTTGGGCCTCCGCCTCCTTCAGGCGCATACCAGACAATATTTTGTCGTGGGTCTTTAATATCACAAGTTTTACAATGAATGCAGTTTTGCGCATTAATTTGTAATCGCGGCCCAGAAGATTCCTGTACAATTTCATAGACTGCGGCAGGGCAGTAACGGGTCTCTGGAGAGGCATATAATTTGTAGTTGACCGTTATTGCTAATGATTTATCGCGTAGTTTTAGATGAGATGGCTGATTTTCTTCATGAAATGTGTTGGATAAATAGACGGACGACAAGCGGTCAAAGGTTAATATGCCGTCAGGTTTTGGGTAATTGATTTTTTTTGACTTGCTTGCCAGCTGTAAGGTTAAATGATCGGCGTGATTTGCAAGTGTCCAAGGCGATTTTCCACACAGGATGTATGTTTCAAAAGCGGCATTAACCAATCCGGCAAATAATCCGTAGCGAAAACCTGGCCGAATATTACGTACTTTGTAAAGCTCCTTTGCGACCCAAGACTGTTTAATTTTTTCGGAATAACTAATCAGTTCAATTGGTTCTTGTGTATTTTTTGATAAAGCATCAAAGCACGCTTCTGCAGCAAACATGCCTGATTGCATAGCAGTATGAATGCCTTTTATTTTTGCCACATTCAAGAAACCGGCGGCGTCACCTATTAACGCACCACCTGGGAAGGTTAGTTTTGGTATGGATTGCCAGCCGCCTTCATTCAAAGCTCGTGCTCCATAGGCAATGCGTTCTCCACCAGTCAATGTGTTCCTAATAAAAGGATGGGTTTTGAAGCGCTGCATTTCTGCAAACGGATTTAGCCAGGTATTTCGATAATCAAGCCCGACAACAAACCCAATAGCAACACGATGGTTGGAAAGATGATAGATAAAAGATCCACCATAGGTTTTATGATCAAGGGGCCATCCCACCGTATGAATGACAAGTCCTTGGCGATGTTTTTCGGGCAGAATTTGCCATATTTCTTTTATTCCCAAGCCGTAGGTTTGCGGCTGAACATTTTGACATAATTGAAAGCGATTCATTAAATTGAGACTTAATTGGCCTCGACAGCCTTCCGCAAAAAGTGTTTGTTTTGCATGTAGATGCATGCCAGGTTGATAATTTGCTGTTTTATTGCCTGCTTTATCAATACCAACATTTCCTGTTGCAACGCCAATAACTTCACCATTGCCATTATATAGAATATCGGTTGCGGCAAATCCAGGATAGATTTCACAACCTAATGTTTCAGCCTGGGCAGCAAGGAACTTGCATAAATCACCAAGACTGATAATAAAATTTCCCTGGTTATGCATTGGTTTGGGCGTAGGCAGGCGGACAATACGTTTTTGGGTCATATAATAAAATTGATCCTGCATGACTGGAGAATCCAAAGGGGCTTTCTGCCAGGTATCAGGAAGCAAGGATTGTAAGCTGCGAGGCTCTAATATTGCCCCAGATAGAATATGCGCGCCCACTTGCGCCCCTTTTTCAAGGATGCAAACGCTGATGTCTTTATTCTGAGCTGCTGCTAATTGCTTGAGTTTGATTGCGGCGGCTAGTCCAGAAGGACCAGCTCCGACAACGAGTACATCATATTCCATTGTTTCGTGTTCCACATCAACTCCACTTGCAAAAACCAAAATAATCGCTTTTATACGACTTAAGATCAAGAATCAATTTCGACTTCATTTAAGTGAGCTATACTTCACCACATTATGTGGACAAGATGTTTAGCCATAATTAAAAGACCGAGGAAGGGTTTCATGGACGCACTACAATGGCTTACAAGCTTGATAAGCTTTGATACGACTTCACGCAATACCAATTTACCATTGATTGAAGTCATTGAAGCCTGGTGTGCGCGTTATCATATTGCTTCTCAGATTATTTTGGGAAGCACCAAGAATAAAGCCAACTTATTTGCAACGTTACCGACAATAAATGGGGAAAGACAGGGTGGGATTATCTTATCTGGTCACACGGACGTCGTGCCGGTAGATGGTCAAGTATGGAATACTGATCCATTTGTTGCAACGGAACGCCATGGGAAAATCTATGGCCGCGGAACTTGTGATATGAAAGGATTTCTTGCGGTTATCTTAGCGTTGTTACCAGAATTTAAAACATTAAAATTAAAAAAGCCTGTTCATGTTGCCTTTACTTGTGATGAAGAAGTCGGCTGTTTAGGCGTCCCTTATTTATTAGAGCACATAAAGAATACTGAAATTCATCCAGAGGCATGTATTGTAGGGGAGCCATCTGGAATGCGCCCCATTGTTGGTTATAAGGGCAGGCAAGTATATCACTGCCAAATTAAAGGGTTGGCAGCGCATTCGTCATTAACGCTCCAAGGCTGTAATGCAATTGAATATGCCTCTCGCTTGATTTGTTATATTAAGAACATAGCGGAGCATTTAAAAAAGAAGGGACCTTTTGATAATGATTTTGACGTAGAGTTTACAACCATTACAACGAACATCATCAGTGGAGGGGAAGCAAACAATATTATTCCCGGCAATTGTGAGTTTATTTTTGAGATACGCTATATTCCGGAAACATCACTTGAAAATTTACGCAGCCAAATTGAAAACCACATAAATGATACATTGCTTCCTGAAATGCAACGTGTGTATCCAGAGGCAGCAATTTATCTGGATTTAATTTCAGATGCTCCCGGTTTTACTGCACTTGAAGATGAGCCAATTACACGTTTAGTTCGTATTATCACCGGAGAGAGAGCGCGCTTTAAAGTGTCGTATTCCACTGAAGCCGGATTATTTCAACGCGCTCATATTCCAACGCTTATTTGCGGTCCTGGTGAAATTGAACAAGCTCATCGCCCGAATGAATACGTCACTAAGGAGCAACTTAAGATCTGCGAGCATGTGCTGCGAAATGTCATTTACTTTTTTTGCCTGAAGTAGGTGTGTTAACAATGATTATTTATTTTTTATTCGATAAAATTTACTGTCCATGCCTTTATATATGCCAGTTTTATAATAGGTCATACCGCACTTTTCCATCACACGAAAAGAGGCGTCATTATCCTTATCGGCGTAGGCAAGAATGTATTCGGCATCAATATGATCTTTAGCCCAGTCTAATAAGGCACATAATACTTCACTTGCATATCCTTTATCCCAATAAGCCTTATGAAACAGATACCCGATTTTTATTTCACCTGTTTCATAGTTATCAAAATAAGCTCTTCCTACAAACTGATCAGTATCTTGTTTAAAAATCACAAAAGCAGGTAGATTGCGACGTTCACAGTTGGACAGATAATCTTCTATAAGTTGTTGTAATTCCTCACGGTCTAATGTTCCCGAAGGAAAATATTCTTTCACTTTCGGATCATTATCCAGCTCTTCAAGATAATGAATATCTTCTTTTGTTATAAAGCGTAAACCAAGGTGTTTTGTTTTAATCAAGTATTTTTGCATGATTTTTCAAAATCGA
Source organism: Legionella nagasakiensis (assembly GCF_900639915.1). GTDB lineage: Bacteria > Pseudomonadota > Gammaproteobacteria > Legionellales > Legionellaceae > Legionella_A > Legionella_A nagasakiensis. The sequence goes on along the minus strand of NZ_CAAAID010000003.1, from coordinate 79,964 downwards.
CTCATGTGATCATCAACTATACTTTATATAAGCAAGATTGTCAGAAATCCATTAATAATAATCAAGGAATGATATGAAGGTTTTACCGTTTAAAGCATCCAAGATGGTTTCTATCGGTGTTGAATTAGAATTTCAAATTATTGATGTTCATGATTTTTCTCTAATTTCTCGTGCAAAAGAATTATTTAGACATTTAAATGAAAAAGACTATAAAAAAAGAATAAAACCTGAAATAACTCAAAGCATGATAGAAATAAATTCATCCATTCATCATTCACCAATGACGCTATTGAGAGAATTATTGGAGTTACAATCTTTTTTAAAGCTCAAAACCATGAATACCGATATTTGCTTTTGTGGAGGCGGAACACATCCTTTCCAACCATGGTCAATGCAAAAAATATACCCATCTAAACGGTATAGAAGAATTGCTCGCCGATTTCGTTATTTAAGTAAACGAGCAACGGTGTTTGGTCAGCACATTCATATTGGTTGTAAAAGCGGTGATGATGCAATTTATTTAACTCATGCTTTTGCAAGATATGTGCCGCAATTTATCGCTTTGAGTGCTTCCTCCCCCTTTTATCAGGGAATTGATACGGGTTATTTTTCTTCACGTACTTCTATTTTTAGTTCATTTCCATCAAGTGGTGTGATGCCTTATTTTAAAAATTGGCAAGAGTTTTCTAACTATTTTTATAAAATGAGGGATTGGGAAATCATAAAAACCATGAAGGATATTTATTGGGATATCAGGCCAAAGCCAGAATTTGGAACCGTAGAAATACGGGTATTTGATACACCGCTTACTATAAAAAAATCAGTTGCTATTGCTGCTTACGTCCAGGCATTAGCTCTTTATCTTTTGGTAGAAAAGCCTGAACTTATCTCGCATGATTTGTATTATTTATATAATTACAACCGTTTTCAGGCCAGTCGATTTGGCCTTCATGGTATGTTTATTGACCCTTATGTGAATCAGCATTATTCGATTTTAGAGGATGTACTCGATACCATAGAAAAAATAGATCAATACACGCAGCAGCTTGGAAGTAGCAATTACATTGCAAGACTTAGAGATGGGGTGATTCATAATAAAAGTGATGTAATTTTTTTAAAAAAAATATTTAAAAAATTCCAAGAATTCCCGAAAGTGGTGGCTGAACAATGCAGGCAATGGGAATATCAATATGAATAGGAAATCTAGCTTCATCAATGAGACTGAATTAGAAGCGCAAATTAAACCGTTGGAAAACAGTGTCTTAAGACACTGTTTAACGCATGATGAATTAGAAAATATGGTCAGACATTGCGATTTGATTATATTTGAACCAAATGAGATTATCATACAGCAAGGTAAGCTTATAGAAGGGTTCTATCTTATTGTTGAAGGGCAAGTAAATTTAATAGCAAGGATTTTAGGGGAAAGCATTAAAAAAATAGAAACACTGGGTTCTGGCGATTTTATTGGAGAAACCTGCTTTATTGAAAAGAGTCCATGTACAACTTCGGCTGTAGCTCAAGAACGTGTTGAATGTTTGCATATCACATCCATTTATTTCGAACTTTTAGCCACTTATTTCCCAGAGACAAAATATAAAATTCTTAAAGCCATTAGCATTCAGATTTGTCGTCGATTGAAACGGATTCATGATAAGGCAAGTGCATTTATATCTCACTCTGATATGGTTACTTTATCGCTTTTTGGTCGAGTGATTCATACGTTGACACAACCAAAATCATTAGGATCATTGCATTGTGAGTCAAATCAGGAATTATTAAAAGAAAAACTATTATTCCATGAGCTTACGGAAGATGATTTTAATGTTTTATTTACACATACTATTTTTTTAGAAGCGCCAAAAGATTGTATTTTGATTCATGAAGAAGAAAAAAATCCATCCTGCTTTGTTGTTCTTCATGGTGCGGTGCAATCTAGTATTATGCAAGATAAGAAACTTGCTAAATTATCGGTTATTGGGCCAGGGTCATTATTTGCAAGCATTGCCTGCATTGATCATGATTCTGACTTTACCATTACCTTCATGACTTGTGAGGCAGCAGTATTATTAAAGATTCCAGAAAAAGCACTTGATTTTTTTGCATTACATTATCCCGCTTTGTGGTACAAATTATTTAATCTGATTTGTGAATCCATCGTAGCGCTTAGCAAATCAATTAACAAACTGGATATCAGACTGCATATTGAAGCGTATAACAGGTGAAAGCGCATGTGTAGAATATTGTCCTATCTTGGCCGCCCCGCAATGGTGGAAGACTTGCTGTATAAGCCTGATAATTCATTTATTAAACAAAGCTATCATCCAAAATATATGTCTTATTTGCTTAATTTGGCGGGTTTTGGGATGGCCGCTTGGGAACGTACTTCATGTAACGCATCAAAACCGTATTTGTATAAAACACCTCAATTGCCATTTTATGATGAAAACTTGCGGAATTTGGCAGAAAAAATTTCTCCACATTGCCTGCTCGCGCATTTACGTGGTGTTTCCTATCAAGAGTCTCAAGTGGTAGCAAACCAAAATGTTCATCCGTTCGTGTTTCCAGATTCGAATATCGCCTTAGCCCATAATGGGTCACTCTATAATTTTAACCAAATGCGTTATGATCTATTAGAATACATCAAAGATGATTATAAAAAATTCATAAAAGGCACGACCGACAGTGAATGGATTTATGCTATTTTTTTGTCTCAACTCAATCCCCAAGGCACTTATGCAGTAGAAGACATTATTAATGCAATCATTTCAACATTAAAAATACTCAAACTTGTTCGTCATCAACATGATATAGCAATTAATTCGCCAGTTAATCTTTTTATTACCAATGGTGAATTCATAGCGGCTACCCGATTTGTGCTCGATTATGGTTGGATGCCGGAAAATGCACCCATGTCTAGCCATTTTACCTACCATTCACTATGGTACACTTATGGCGAACGTTATGGTTATTATGATGGTGAATACAAAATGAAAGGGGGTAAAAGCAATTCAAGCATTATTATTGCCTCGGAACCTCTTACAGAAGATACAACAACATGGCTTGAGGTACCGGAATATACTTTAATTTTTGCTCATCTTCAGGAGGAGGAAATTAAAATTATTTCACAAGATATTTCCCTATAATTTTGCCAAAATCCATCCTCCCCCAAAAGAGCGGAAATTTTCTCTAAGCTAAAGCAGAACCTCGTTTATAGGCTTGTGAGTGTCTATAAGTTTATAGATACGCAAGATTGAATAAATGCATTATAATGCCACATTCTTAGGCGTCTGGATTCACTATGACCATTCATGCTTGGTATTTGCCAGCTTTTATTTCGTTATTTTTATATGGTGTTTGGGGATATTGGGGCGCAAAAGCATCAAGTTTAATTCAACCGCTTTCTACTGTTTTTTATTCAAGCCTTGGTGTGTTAGTGGCTGGAATCATTGCCTTATTTCTTTTAGGGTTTAAACCGGAATTCTCCACGAAAGGAAGTGCTTACGGTTTATTGAACGGTCTGGCGAATGGTATTGGCTGTGTTTTTTTTATTATGGCTTTACGAAAAGGGCCAGCGATGCCTGTTATTTTAATTACCTCCATGTACCCTTTTATTACCTTGTTATTTTGCGTCCTTTTTTTAAAACAAGGTATTACCTGGAAACAAGGTATGGGGATGATCTTTGCCATTATGGCTTTGATTTTTTTATCCTTGGAATAGAGGGCTGTTAGCTAATGATTGATTGAGAGATCAAGTCTCTTTCTGCTTCCAGGATTTTCTGCTGTAAAATAGGATTTAGGATATTTAATTCGCGCTCTTCTGCTCTTATGAGTTTTGCAAGTGCGACGAAATGAATTCTAGTGTCGTTAGCTTGCTCATTTAACTGGCGGATACTTGCAGAAATACGTTGTATCTCATTCTGATAGGCAACCATGGGAGAATAGCTCAGTAAGGCGCTTCGGATGAGATAATTATCAACGGATCGATCGTCAAGGCTATCAGCCAGTGCTTGTCTTCTTTCTTCTTCTTGATGAATAATTTCCTGTTCTCTGGATTGAAGTTTTGCCAATTGTGATTTTTGCTCAACCAGTTGGGTGGTGCATTGATGCAATGACGTTTCCTTCAATTGTTGACGTCCATATAGTTTTGCCAAGGTGGCATTATATTGTTTTTTTAATGATTCTAATTGTTCCAGTGAAGATTCATTAAAAGCATGTTTTATTTTCCGGGAAGATTTGCCTATAAAAAATGCCATATTGTTGTCCAAGAATCAAAATGATTTTATTAATCTATCTTATTGTGTGTTCAATCGCCAGAATAAAATATCAGGCCATACTATGAATACTGCACAGAATTGACTGATATTTCTAAATAAATATGGCTAATCAATCGTCCAAGTCAACGTTGCTGTAGCATAATAATTTGTTTTACTTTGATTCCCATACCAATGTTGAACCAGCGGAAAGGCAACTCCACATTGGATAATCAATGTCTGGGTAGAATACCATACGGAGGGCGTGATATTGATGATGTTGCCACCCGAATTTGGATCTGTTCTTCCAGATAATTTATTTTTTTCAGAATAGACGCCGTCCAATTCCAATAAACCTGACCAGATAAATTGATTGCGTTGACTTTGAAAGTTTTTTCCTATTCCGAATTGATATAAATATTGCGTTCCCATAAGGTTATGATTCTTGACTGCAAACCAGTTAATTCCCGGGGAAATAAACCATAACCAATCAACAAAAGTACGGTTATAAGTGCTGCCTATAAAAAAATCATATGTGCCATTTCCGGTTGGAGGATTTTTAGTGGGTGACCCTGTTGGGAAGGTGATGGCTGCAACAATCGTTGCTTGTTCTGTTGCTCTCTTATTTGAATGATCATAAAAAGCATATTCTCCCTGCAAGTTTACATCGGATAACCCTGAAGAATGGTTAGAACCATCAGTATACTTAGCAGCTACAGGAAGCGTAAAAAAAATTGAAGCGGTATCGCTTAAACCGTAAAGAAATGATGTACTTAGCGTTAAAAAGGAGCTGGGATTCTGGCGTAAATAACCAGGGTCGAAGTCTATTTGAAGTTGATTTTTTCCGATAATGTTTTGTCCAAATGAAAGAAAAGGGCCAGGTTGTTGGGAGCCAGGAAGAGCAAAGTTTCCTTCAATAGGGGGCTGGTCACTATTAGCTATCGATGAGACATTATTACAAACGCCTCTTTCTAAATAAAATGAAAAAATAGAGAGAAAAAATAAAAGCGTTTTTTTCATATACTCCTACTACCAAACACGTATGAGCATAATTCATTGAATGATAAATATAATTTAATGATAAAGTAAAGCATTAAATGGGCTCATCAAAACCTTTCATGATGCTTTTCATTAAGGACTGAATGGACATCATCTTGGTAAAATAATTTCTCATCCATGCTGACCAGGATGAGCTGACAAACATCATTTTTGCTAATTTACGTGAGTCATTCTGGGCGCCTTCCACCCTTGCTTTACGGCGTTTCTCAAATAAGTTTAATGCATGCGGGATAAATTCGATACTGGTTCGAGATAAAATGTCATTTAAAACGGCAGCTGATTCTAATGCCATAGAGGCTCCAACACCGGCAGTCGGTAAAAAAGCAGCAGCAGAGTCACCAACCAGTACCACCCGCCCCTTATGCCAGGTTGTAGCACGCTGATCATTTAAAGCCCAAAAGAATACAGGTTCTTGATCTGGAGCCAAATCATTTAAAAAATCTGGGTGTTGCTGAAAAACTCTGGCAAATTTTTGTGAAATAAATGCTTTCCGGCTTTTACCACCTTCGAGTGCTTTTTCTGCTGAGGGAGAATCGATTGCTGCAATAAGACCCACTTTTCCTTTTACTGGATAAGCGCCTAAAAAAGTACCTTGACCCCAGAATTCCTGAATAGTGTGCTCTGGTAATGTTTTTTCTTGAGACCACCATACCCAGCCACCCCAGCCAGTATTGAAATATTGATATTCATTGCTGCTTAAAATAAGACTTCTGATTTGAGAATGCAGTCCATCAGCACCAACGACAAAATCAAAGCTGGATCTGGTTTGATCGTTGAACTGGATTTCAACTTCTTGTTCTTTCTGAATCAAGGAAGATACTTCGGTATTAAAATGAATATTCAAATCACCGCAGGCTTGATGCAAAATATCCAATAATTCATAGCGGGTAATTAATTGATAAGGACCATATTGCTCTACCATTGGCGCAAAAGAAAATTGCTTAAGTAGCTTATTTTCACTTGTATAAGCTTCATACACCTTACCAGGCACCGAGGTTTCAAGATATTGATCATAGCAATTCATAGCTCGCAATACATTTGCACCGGTTGGGTATAATCCAAGCATATAACCTACGGCGCCAAATGATGCTGACTTTTCTATTACGGTAGGTTCCAAACCACGCTGCTTTAGCAGTGCTGCCAAACTTAAACCGGCAATGCCCGCACCAACAATTAATACCCTCATGACCCATCTCCTGTGCAATGATTTCTTTTATATCATCATATTTTTTAGGTTATGTCAGTTATTAATAAAATGTTAATTGCCATTATATATGATTAAAATAGATACAAAATAAATAAGTAGGGTTTTTTATGACACTTCAAGTTATTTCTTCAACGCTGCAGTGACTCTTGGATAGATAGATCATTTCGTCTAGACTATTAAATGTCATTGGAACATGAAGCACATTACTTATGAAAATACTAGTCATTTTACTTTTCCCTTTTTTGATGTGTTCCAAATTATTCGCCGAACAACTCATTGTTGCTACTGCACCTTTTGATCCTCCTATGGAAATGCAAGCTAGTAATAATGGTGTTTTTGTTGGGTTTGAAATTGATATTGTCGATGAAGTCTGTCGTCGCATTAATGCGTCGTGTATTTATAAGGCGATGTCATTCAATGACATTATGATAGCTGTCCAGGCTGGAACAGTGGATTTAGGAATAAATGGATTCTTCATTACCCAAGCAAGACTTAAATATTTCTTATTTAGCTTACCTTATTTGCAAACTAAGGCACAATTATTCACAAATGCCGATTCTAATATAAATAGCAATAACCTCAATACAGGGCAACGCATTGGTGTTGAAAAAGGTACTATATTTCAAAATCTGTTATTGGAAAAATACAATAATGTTAATGTGATTACCTACACAGAACAACAAGACATGTTACATGATTTAGAGAATCATAAAATTGACGTTATTATGTTTGACTATATTGACGCTTCCTATTGGGTCGATAATAACCCAGAAAATTTTAAATACGTCGGTGCTCCTATATCAATTGGCATGGGTTATGGAATCTTGGCAAACATCAATAGTATTCAACTCATAAATCGAATCAATAATGCCTTGATTGATATGGAAAATGATGGAACATACTTATCTATTTATAATCGATATTTTTAAATAATGACATAATATCGATCTTTTTATCTGTTCTTTCTAAATTCAAAACTCATAACGGCTTGATTTAGCCTGCCAAAAATGCCGCTGGGAATAGATAAATCAATAGCTATATTTAAGACAGCAAAAAAGACAACCCTGCAAGCTCTCATGCACCGTATTATTTAATACACATAAAATTTATTAATAATTCAACCAATAAGATCAAAATACAAACAAACCCATGATTGGTCTATAATTATTCATAGAGATTAATCATGGAGCATGATCATGCCTGAATCTAAGGGTACTTCAGGAGCATCAACCAAAAAAATTAGTGATGGATTAACGGCGAGAAGTACTGAACACAGTGCAGCAACTTCTGCCGGAGCTGGTAGACCAGAAACACACAGTGATATATGCCGATGTGCTATGTGCATGAAAAGTAAATTAGATGATGAGGTGGTTGCCGGTCATGAGCATGGGCTAAAATCGACGATGGTGGATAGACGAAACCCTGATAACCCGGTAAGGCCTTTAATGAAATCAACCGAAGCTCATGCGATCCTGAGAGCAGGGACGCAAGTTGATTTATTAGCGGTCACGGGTTTACAAGCGGACGATTTGCCCATCAGCTACGATGCTGAGCCCACAGAGCCTGAAGAGTTAGTTGTTGAGGCAACGTGGAAACATCGCTCTGTAGAAGCAGCAAGAAGTGGCAGCGATGCTAGTGTATTTGGTGGGTTGGGTGTGTTGTTAATTCCTAAAGGCATAAAACTGGTAGATATTCCTAAAATGAATGCGCTTGCTGTACCGCCATCTTTCTTAAAGCATTATGGAGCAGAGCTGATTTCTCTAAAAGATCCTGTAACCATTGACCCCGTTGCTCATAAAGAATTGGAAGAGCTTTATTTGGTGCAATATGATTTTGATAAAGATTATATTGAGCAATACGTGATGAACGTAGCAGGGGGGGGTGGTTTGTTTGTTGAAACCCATCCATTCGCTCATGTGTTTACGCCCTTATCCCGTGATTGCGGAGGGGCACTGATTCTTGGAGTTAATTTAGGGGATGGCCGCTTTAGCTTTGCGGCATTTCAAATTCCTTTTGGATTTACCATGAAAATAGGGGCGAATGTCATTCATGGAGATTCATTTTTTGTGGGGCCTTACGCCATTGCCTTAACTGAGACGGATTTGGCCGATTCTGTTTTGTTTAAACAAGAAACACCAGAACGCGGTATCCAACGAGTGAGCCAAAGAGCGGTTGCTCCGGCGCAATTACCCATTTTAGCCGAGTATCGGTTAGCAAGAACCATTAATAATCTAATGATGATTGACAAAATACGTCATGAGGGCGCTGCTGGCAAAGGCCTTGGTTTTTTCCAGCAATTGCCAACAGAAGTTTTAACACGCGTGAGCGACCTCTCTGAGGAAGCAGAAGAAGCCTACGAACAGCGGTTAAAAATGTTAGGGCAATAAACATAATGGTTACCAACAAACAGGTTGTTTATCTGTTACTTCACACTGAAAATTACCTAAGCACCTCTTGAATACTCTTATTTTATAAGATGTTCCGCCATTTAAACACAGTCTTATCCACAGATTTTGTGGATAAAATGTCGGTGTCGCGCTCTGCCGATTTGAAATTGGCACCCAAATTTAACCCCCTCGTGATGCTTGTTTTTACTGAGCTGCAATCAAAGGCTCATACTATGCGATAATGCCGGTGGTTTTAAACGTTCACGCAACTGCGTGAGATCGACAGTTCTCACGTCATCTAGGTGGCTAACAGCCGCCAAATCAGCCTGTGCATGCCTGCTCGCAATCCACCCCGCGCCGGTGCTCGCCCGCTCGCTGCCCACGAGCGCACGTATTAATGTAAAATCGAAACCAAGACCAGAATTAGAAGTCGCTAGAGGAAACCAAGAATCATCACGTCCAGTTGCCCAGTTATAAAAAGTTAACAGCCGCGGTAATGTCGCTTCGTTGAACTCGGGCCTCGGGTCAAACGAGCGGTCTGGTCGGCAATATTCTTGAGCTACATGAGCAGGAACATCGCGCTGCGCTTTACCTACATCGCACCAGGCAGTATCTATCGCCGCCCAATTTTGGGCGGCAAACCACCCATCATAGCCATCAAGGTAGCGCTGATAGGCTTCTTTGAGGGGGGTGAAATCAAAATGGGGGCTGCGATGTTCTGCACCGTTTTGCTGATAAGTGAGTCCTGTCGCTTCCATTGCATAGATGCGAGCTAACAAATAAGCTTTGGTTTCTTCATCCATATGCTCTGCTAGCATTAGACACATGTGGGTGTCTTTAGCCCAATAAGCATATTCATAAGCCGTACAATTGAACGTTCTTCCCGAATAGTCGGTAAAAACACCTGGTGTTCGCAATAAGGTTTGGATATTGGCATGTGTTGGGGTTAATAAGGCGTTTGCTTCATCTTGTCTCCCCTCCGCCACATGCTGTAGAAAATCTCTGAGCTCTGCCAGCACACTAACAGCCCCCGCGCCTGCGCCTACACCTCCTCTTACCCCAAAAAAACCATGAACTGCGGTCAGCGCTTCCGCCATTGCCTCAACCATCTCAAAAGGCTCTGCTGGAGATGGTTCTGGGACATTTAATGCTTCATATATTTCTAATGGCGGAAACCCCATATTTGCCTGTTGAAATGAGTCTTCAAGAAGTTTGATGAGAGACGCTTGTGAAGCTGTTTCTATCGATGCCCCGCTCCCCATTCGGATCCCACCGCTTGTTTCAAAAAGACCAATGATTCGTTCATCTGAGGTATTAATTGTTAACGACGTGCGTGCAGTCGTTCCTTCACCCACCATTCTAAAACTCAGTTGCTTGATAACAGCATCAGAAAATGAATTATTAAAAATAAGCTGTCCATCTCTTGTTTCTATTGAAAAGCTCAAATTAATCCCGCGAAGTAGCGTTATATATTAAAATTGTATCACAATGAACGAATAGTGTGCTAATTTTAAAATTTATTTGCTTTAACAAAACGAATACCACAGGCAAAATGCATTGAATCTTATAAAGATATTTAGCCATGAGTTTTATAACAAATCTTTAAAAATTTCAACGTGATACGGAAATCGCCTATTTTGCGACAGCGACTAAGGTCATTGAATTTTCATAAAACTATCAATTTTGTGTATAATATACAAACAATTATGCTGAGTATAGTGATGTTTTCTCATAGCATCTTAGGTAAGATGGCCGAAATGTTTTCAATGTCTGATCCCCATGGGCTTTGTTACGGTGGAGTGGGGATGTGGATGAATGCCATGTTTGCTCGTGATTTGCCTTCTTTTGAAGCGCGACTCATTACCTTAGGCACCTATCTTGATTCACCTAAGGCGCTGGTTGAAAGCATTGCTGCGGTACGTGCCAAAGTAAAAAATGGTCTGCCAATCACCAAGGAAGAATATCAACTGACTGAGATAGAAGCATTTTTTCAAATGCAGAAGATACTTCTAACGTCTCATTCCGACGTTAGTCTGGTTGGGGAAGCTGCAATAAGGCAAATGGACATAGCCGCCAAGCTGAAACTTTTTTCTGATTTTAGCGGCGAACGAAATCCGGCTGTGACTAGAATTCATGGTTTAACTCGAGCGTTTTCTCCAGCAGAGCTATGCAGTTATTTAATTCGGTTAACATCGATTTTGGCAAGCACTCAAAAGTCAGATAAACCATATCCGCTTATGTTAAATGCGAATGGCCATGGCGTTGGCTTTCGTTATGATCAAGACCGTGGTACTTGGACTCTCTTTGATTTGAATTTATTGAGTGCGGATAACCCTACGGGGCAATTATCTGGACTTTCCGTGGATGAATTAACTGACAAGTTATTCGAAGTCGCAGATTTTTATAAATCTCAAGGATTTTTAATAGCAGGCATTCAGGTGATTGGTGAAGAACATGCCGAATTAAGTGAGTCATTGGCTGAGTTAGACACAACGATGCCTGTGCAATCACTGCATTTTTTAATTAAGGATGGGGAAGGAAACTCATTATTAGAGTGCGCCAGAATAAATGCAGATAAGATCCCACCGCCAGAAGAGTTTGGGGACGAGCGTATGGAGCGCCTCATTCAGGCCATCCAAACGAATGACGAGGATGTGATTATTTCACAGTTAAGCAGGTTTACCCCAGAGGAGCTAAGAGCGCTCATTAACAATCCGCTTTTTGAATATTTATTATATCAAAATGCTAATCTCACTTGTTTGCAATATTTTCTTCCTGTGAGTTTAAGTGATGATACGAACACTGATGAACTACGCCAAAGCCAACTGCTCAAAGCCTTAGAAAAAGCAGTGAATGCCGATAGAGATGATCTTGTTTATGAAATAGTCAGCCATCTGGATAAAAATGCCGTTAGACGTTATGAATTTCTAGTTGCTTTAGACGCTGCCATGGATGCAAAAGGGAATGCGGCACTTATATTATTGGAAAAGCTGGAGCAAGAGTCATTTAATTATAGTGCAAAAATCTGGCTGACTTTATTAAAAAATGCATTCTACAGTGGCCACAAACACAATGTGCAAGCGGTGGCTAAAGAACCAGAACGATTGTTTTTCAAAGATAGCGCTGGATTTAATGCATTGCATTTGGCGATTCGTCATGGTAAAGAGGAGATGGTTGAATGGGTGTTATCGCAATTGGCCAAACGCCCAAAAGAACTGGTGACAAAAGCATTTGAGAAAACAGCGTATGGTTTAAATGCATTTGACTATGCCAGGCTTTATAGTAAAAAGTCTTTGCAGGGGAAAATACGTGCTTTTGTAACCAACGCATATCAGACGCTTACTCCAACTGAACGTGCAACTATCCCGGATTTCGAATCTCAAGTCATTTTCCCACCGAGCGACACTCAACGAATTTGGTCCAATCTTATTAATAAATTAAGTCAATGGTTTTGGACATGTGCACATTACATAGCGGATGGATTTAATAGAATTAAAAATGCTATAGCATCCATCATGAAATGCTCATCTTCACCTGAAGAGTTACGTGATAAGCATGGGGCAACCACCGCAAAAATATCACTAACCCTGGTAGAGGGGGATAGGCATAAAGCAACCAGTGCTTTAAAAACGCTACGCCAAGCTCAGCAAGAAACCGAAATACCAGTACCGAATTTCGAGGTATTATCCAGAACAAGGCGTTCTGAAACAAAAAGAAAAGAGCCAGAATCTCTTAATCATGATAATAGACCAACTTTTTGATGCAGACAGAGAATGAGGTATGATAGGAGCATTTGTTTATTGGCTTATGATATATGCAACCTATCCAAGAGATATACCAACTTATTTTAGAGTTAAACAAGCTTAAACTTGTTTTTCGGAATACAACGACTCATCCCGATAGAAAAGAAAGCACCGCTGAGCATTCGTGGTCGGTCAGTATGATCACGATGCTTCTGATGGATGAACTTAAAAAAGAGTTTACCAACATACATGAATTAAAGGCCATTAAACTGTCACTGATTCATGATGTTGTGGAAATTTACGCCGGCGATGTCATTGCTTTTGATACGAAAGCACGGCAAGAAAAAGAAAAAATTGAAGCGGAAGCATTGCAAAAGCTTGCCGATATATATCCGCCATTTGGGCAACAATTGCGTGAGTTATGGCATGAATTTGAGCAAGGTGAAAGTCTTGAAGCAAAAATTGCGAAAGCTGCTGATGCAATTTGCCCTATCTTTCAGCGCCTTCGATCACAGCAGTCTTATATTCCGTTTGATATTACGATGACCGATCTGGAAAAAGTAAAATACCCACGTTTTGTCTTCAGTAAAACTTTCTTGGCATTATATCAGCAATTAAAAGCTGATTTACTGAACAAAACATTGATAGTAAATTCTTAGTTCTTGCCCGTCATGTAACTGCATATTCCTTATGGGCTGACACTGTTTGCAAACTTTAATATATACAGGTAATTTATGAATCATACTGAAAAATTATTTTCTTATGGCACACTGCAGTATGAGGCCGTCCAGTTCGCTAATTTTGGACGTAAATTGGCAGGCCAAGTGGACCATTTACCAGGATTTAAGTTGTCCACCGTTGAAATTACTGATACGAATGTGATTGCTGCAAGCAGAGAAAAAGTGCATCCCATTATTTTTTATACAGGGTTATTGTCTGATGAAGTCTGTGGCATGGTATTTGACATAAGTTTAAATGAATTAGATCAAGCAGATTCTTATGAGGTCAAAGATTATAAGCGCATTCAAGTGCAGTTGGCATCAGGAATTAAGGCTTGGGTTTACGTGGATGCGAGGCAAGAAGAGAGTATAAATGCATAAATTACTCGCCCTTGTTTTATCTATTACTATAAGTATCAATACCCCTGCTCATACGATCACATCACAAGATTATTCGCGGTTATTTAAAAATTATGATGCCTGTTTCATTCTTTATAGTATGAACGATCATAAGATCGTTAGTCAGTATAATCCAAATCATCGCTGTAGCGAGCGCATTGCCCCAGATTCTACGTTTAAAATTCCTTTATCGCTGATGGCGTTTAATCAGGGCATCATCAAGCAAAATACTCTGTTTAAATGGCAAGGAGAAGAGGGGGTTTTACCAGAACATGAGCAGGATCAAACGCCCGAAAGCTGGCTTAAATATTCCGTTGTTTGGGTGTCACAACAAATCACTCCACAATTAGGTTATGCATGCATTAAGCATTATTTGGCCGGTTTTGATTATGGCAACCAGGATTTTAGTGGGGATCCTGGTAAACATAATGGACTAAGGTATGCCTGGTTATCGAGTAGCTTAAAAATATCGGCCCTAGAGCAGCTTAATTTCTTAAAAGCCATGTTAAGTTATGAGTTACCAGTGAGGAATGCAGCCATAGAATATACCAAAACAAACTTATATCTTGGAAAACTTGATAATGGCGCTGATTATTATGGCAAAACTGGCTCCGGGCGCCATGGACATAATGAAAGGGAAGTAAATCCAAGTGTATTACGCGATGGCTGGTTTATAGGTTTCATAGAACAGGGGGCTCAACAATATATTTTTGTAAGTAATCTGACCGATAAATCTGCGCCAAAGTCCAGTGCTCAATCTTTTGGTAGTCAACTATTAAAACCAATCACTATGAAATTATTGAATGATTATTTTGCTAGATAGTTTCGAGTATAAACTAGAACTATGCCTCCTTTTAACAAGGGTTATTGTGATCTGCAACAATATAAGGATATATCGTGTTGACTAATCTTGTATTAATTACCTTGGCTTTTCTTTTAGTTTTATTGAATGCTTTTTTTGTGGCTGCTGAATTTGGTATGGTAAAGATTCGAGCGACTCGCGTAGAAACCATTAAAGACATTTATGGTTTACGCGGAAAAATTTTATTTCATGTGCATCATCATCTTGATGCGTATTTATCGGCATGTCAACTTGGTATAACTTTTGCTTCTCTTGGGTTAGGGTGGATAGGTGAGCCCGCTTTTGCTCATCTTATGGAACCACTTTTAATTTTTGTTGGAATTACTTCACCACAATTAACAACCATCATTGCTTTTTTTGTTGCGTTTTCTTTTATTTCTTTCCTTCATATTGTAGTCGGAGAATTAATGCCAAAATCTCTCGCTATTCGTCAATCTGAAAAGGTATCCATATGGACTGCCTTACCACTCTATGGTTTTTATTGGCTTATGTATCCTGCAATTTGGATGTTAAATAATTGCTCAAATTTTTTGTTGAAAATGTTTGGTTTAAATGTAATCGAGAAAGGAGAACATTTTTACTCAACAGAAGAAATTAAATTACTCTTAGGCGCAAGCCATTTGCATGGCGAACTTACCAAAGAGGAAGTCGAAATCATTGAACATACGCTGGATTTAGCCGAACTTAAAGTTACCGAGGTTATGCGATTTAGTGAGGAAATGATCATGCTCAATATAAATGAGCCTATTGGTCAAATCATGGATATCATTATAGGGCATCGCTATAGTCGTTATCCAGTTTATGATCCTGATAAAAAAGATATTATTGGTATTATTCATGTAAAAGATATTCTTCCCACCCTTTATCAACAAGGTGAAATAAAAGAATTGCGATCACTACTTAGACCGGTACTGAAAGTTTCATATCGTGTACCTGCATTGGATTTATTACGTAAATTTCGTGAGGGGATGCCTCATTTTGCCCTTGTTTACAGCAGACAAGAAACCATTTTAGGATTTATTACTTTAGATAATTTACTTCAGGTGCTCATTGGTCGAATTAAAGATGAATTTCATCGTACCAAAGTTGATTGGATATTAGAGGATGATGGAAGTCTATCTGCATCAGGGAATTGTTCTATATATTCTTTAGAGCAAGCCCTTGATTACGATATTGATGTTGAAGATGATATCGACACTTTAAATGGATTGTTTTTTCACAGATTAAACTATGTGCCAAAAGAAGGAGAGCATATTGAGTTCCCAGAATTTAATGCAACGATAGAGAAAGCTATCCCTTCAAAAATTTTAAGAATAAGAATTTACCCTAGAAAAACAGACTGAATTTTCATAGATTCTAATGGATGTTACCCAAATAATGGATTAAATTTTTGAAACTTCAGTTAAAGTATCAATGGCTTCATCAATGGTCAAGACAAAACTTACAAGATTTGCGTGGCCTGGTGCCGCAAATTTTTCTTCAATGACATTGTGCACAAGGGCTTTAAGTGGATCCCAATATCCTATTGTATTGATGATAATGATGGGTTTGTCGTGCAACCGTAATTGGCGCCAAGTCAGAATTTCAAATAGCTCATCTAACGTTCCAAATCCACCTGGTAAAATAATGAAAGCGTCTGCAAGCGCGGACATTTTAAGTTTGCGCGTATGCATCGAATCAACAATTTGAATATCTGACAAAGCAGGATGGGCCCCTTCAAGTTCTGTGAGCAATGCTGGAATAATCCCTGTGACGTAGCCTCCATTGGCTAAGGCATGATCTGCGAGAATGCCCATAAGACCCAAACGCACCCCACCATAGACAATATTAAAACCAGATTTGGCTAGCAGCTCGCCCGTTCGTGCCGCAACTTCCTGATAAGGGGCATCTGCATAATTTGAGGCCCCACAATAAACACCAATTGTTTTTATTGCTGGCATGACGCTTTTCCTTTTTGTTGTACTTTCCTATAAGTATAATATCTATCTTACAAATATTGCTTAATTTGATAAATTTTAATTTATTAAGAAAAATATTGTACATAAATACATTTAAGTTATTTATGAAGCAAATGAATAATCTCTAGTCACGAAATAAAAGCAGTTATTTTTCAGGTTTTTAGTGGTCTGCTCACAGATTTATCCACAGATTTTGTGGATAAATCTAAAAATGAGCGATGATTTAATCTGGTGATAAGCCTTGTATTTACTGGGCTTTTAGTGGGTGGAGAGTTTGGCTGTGGAGCAATTTGCAGATTGAGTAAAAAAGATATCCACATCTTTATACAAAGCTATTTTACATTGCTTGGCATTAAATCTTACCAGAGAAAATTTAAAAAAACAGTCTTGACGATTAACTATTTTTTTATAGCTGAAGTAACTGAGCATAGAAGTGATACCAAATATCAAGGTTACCCAGCCGATCCATTTTGCGATAACTTCAGCATGCAAAGAAATAATGGCAATGCAAATCGCCGTTACACCAAACATCTCCTGTGAAAACAAAACAGAAATCAATAAGTCTGATTATCAAAATAATCAGACTTTAATCTTAATGTTGCCCATATTTATGCCAGGTGTTTTAACACAAGAATTGTCAGGGTTGTAGGTTGTATATTTTGTTAAAAAACCTCTAATAACAAAACATTGTTGAAGAATAAAAGTTTTTTATCATCTGAATGACTCGATCAATATCTTCATGCGTCACATCAAGATGTGTGACCAGTCTGATTAAATCCATTTTATTAGGTTGCTTGGGGAAAAGGATTCCTTGTTGATACAAATACGTTTGTAAATCCGTGTAATGATTGGGTGTTTTGATAAAAAGAATATTTGTTTGCAGTGAATCTTTATCGACTTCAATGGCATGAATCGTAGCCAATCCTTCAGCAAGATACATGGCATTATCGTGATCCTGTTTTAAACGTGCAATATTGTTTTCCAAAGCATAAATACCTGCTGCAGCAATGATACCTGCTTGACGCATACCTCCGCCAAGAACTTTTCGCCAACGCCGCGCTTTTTTAATGAAGTCTTTTGTTCCACATAATACAGACCCAATAGGTGCACCTAATCCTTTTGATAAACAGATGGAAATAGAGTCAAAATATTGGCTAATAGCCTGCAATTCAACGTTGAGCTTAATTGCAGCGTTAAAAACCCTTGCGCCATCTAAATGAATAACTAGTCCATGAGATTGACAAAACTGAGCCACACTTTTTAGATAACCAAGCGGAAGTACCTTGCCAGCCGTTGTATTCTCAAGGCAAAGCAATTTGCTACGTGCATGATGATCATCGATGGGTTTAATGGCGAGCTTTATTTTATCCAAGGCAAGGCTGCCATCTTTTTCAAAATCAAGTGGTTGTGGTTGTACACTGCCTAGTACAGCAGCTCCGCCCCCCTCCCATAAATAAGTATGGGCGGTTTGTCCAACAATGTATTCATCTCCCCGTTCGCAATGTGCCATGATCCCGAGTAAATTAGATTGAGTACCGCTGGGCGCAAAAATAGCTGCTTCCATTCCGGCACGTTCGGCCAGCATCGCTTCAAGCTTTCGAACACTAGGATCTTCACCAAAGACATCGTCACCTACCTTAGCATTCATCATGGCATCCAGCATATGTTGGCTGGGCCTGGTCACTGTATCACTACGTAAGTCTATGATTTTCATTTAAAATACCTTTGATGAATATTTTAAGATGTTTCCAAATTGATCCTAATAGACGATATATTAAAGCAACGGAGTAACTAATTAAATCAGGGAATGTCTGACTAGATTAGGCCATGCAAGGTACTGACGAATTATCAGGGTCTAAATCACGATTGAATAAATTTGGTTTTTCGATGGGTTTACAACGTTTCCGTTGGTTGAAAAATATAGTTACGCCAGGTATTTTGGGTAGATTTTCAGGTTTTTCCTGGCTTGCTGGTGCTGCACGAAGTCTTAATAGTTTTTCGCGAGAATAGGCAATTCGTGTCATATTATTTTACAGATAATTTAGAGAAATGGGATAATAACACAAATAAGATAAAAAAATATAACCCACATGAGGTTATATTAGATCAAGAAGAAAACCAAATCGAGTATGACTCTACCCGTCTAGTTTTTTAAATAGCCACTCAAAAGCAATCTCCATGTTTTCTTTAACCTCTTTGTCTCTACGCGGAAAAGATTTGAGCAGCAATACTACTTCTTGATTGACAGAATCAAGTTTTTCAGCACTTTTTTCAACTTGTGCTATTAATCGCAGCTGTTCTTCGTCAGGACTTTGATTGCGCCAGTGTTTGCATTGCGCAAATAACACCCAACTATCACCATGTTGTGGGCGATGACTTTTGACGAGACGAATGAGTGTTTCTTTATCTAAAATATCCGAATTTTTTTGCATCTGCTGGAGTTTTTTCAGTTGCAAACAAGATTCTTCTAACCAATTTTCCACCATTTCAACATAAATCGGCAATAGATTTAGCCCATACCAGGTGATGTTCTTAGACATGATGACCTACTCGTGAGAGTGATTGGTCTTTATTAGTTAAGTACAAGAGTTATCATTTGTACAGGAAAATTGGTAAAAATATCTATCATCATTTAATGCTTGGTGATTGCATCTTATAAGTTTATGATTTGCTATGATATTCTAGGTATTGCCCCATCTCCCATTAAACCGTGTTGAAAATCGATACCTTCTTCTTCACAAATATTTTCAATCATCTCAGCAAGCCTGGCTCTAAATGCTTCAATGTCCAAGTGTCGACGATCATCGCGATTAAAATCTGCAACGGAGCTTCTTAATCTTTCGAAAGCAGCACGTTGATCGCCATCAGCTTGTCCGACCTCATCTTGAATTCGTTCAACGGTTGTTTGAATCATTGCATTTCTTTCGTCAACGACTTGATCATGCTCTGGAACGCCTATAACTGATTGTGCTCTAAATAAGACAGGTGCTCGACCCAGTAAAGGTGGTAGGGCGGCATCATCATTATTTGGCATAGTAAGCTCCTAAATCACTTAATTTAATGATAGAAATTTTTAATACTAGTTTTACTATATGGTTAAGATTTAATTTTATACAAAAAGGATATAACAAGATTTTAGAATGTGCAACTGCTGCTTACTTTAAACGGAAGTAAGTTACTTATGATTTAGATTTAACCCCATAAAAAACCAGGATGGATAGTAATGCCATGCTTATGAATGCTATCGCCAGAGGTAATTGAGTTTGGTCATGCAGCAATGCCATTATACTGCTAGATAAAGCTCCTCCAAAAATTTGCATAAAACCAAATAAAGCCCCTGCTGTCCCAGCAATTTTTGGAAAAGGCATTAATGCCCCGGCGGAAGAGTTTGGGAAAATTAGACTTGAGCCCATCATAAACAAGAGAATAGGCGCGACAATAACCCAGGTATTCATATATCCAAATAAATAAAACAGTAGCATAATTAGGCCTGCGCCTAATTGGCACAAAAAACCAAGTACCATCATTTTATCTATGCCAAATTTCATAACAAATCTCATGTTTAAAAATCCACCTACGGCAAATCCAATTCCAGAGAAAATATATAGCCAACCAAATTGTACAGGACTCAGACCTAATTGTTCCTGTAATAAAATTGGTACAACCGTAAGCCACGCGACAATTCCTGCATACGTCAATAGAGGACATAATGAAAATCTTAAAAAGATTGGATGTTTGAGTAAGGTATTCGCATTGGTT
This sequence comes from Legionella nagasakiensis, assembly GCF_900639915.1. Lineage (GTDB taxonomy): Bacteria > Pseudomonadota > Gammaproteobacteria > Legionellales > Legionellaceae > Legionella_A > Legionella_A nagasakiensis. The sequence goes on along the minus strand of NZ_CAAAID010000003.1, from coordinate 59,618 downwards.
AGTATAACGTTGAACCTGAAGTTATCTTTGTGATGATACTGACTTGTTTCCGAAACTTTACGATAAAAAAAGTAGAGGATAAGCAAGCCATACAGGCTCAGAAATAAGAAATTATATCGCCATCCGGCATACTGTTGGATGTATCCTCCAAGGATAGGTGCTGTTGATAAAATAAATACGGTAGAGACTGCTAAATACGAATTATAAACAGCCAACGCTTCTTTTTCAAAAAGGTCTCTTAATATAGGGCGTGCTAATGTATAGCCAGCGCCTACTCCTAGCCCTTGTAGGAATCTTCCAAGAAATAATAAGTAGATACTCGGAGATAACCAACAAATTAAACTTCCAATGAAATTAATGAATAAACCAACTAACAACGGTACGCGCCTGCCAACTGCATCTGACCACGGTCCATAAATCAGCTGGGAAATGCTAAACCCTGCCATGTAGATGGCTATCGTGAATTGGATCCAGCTTGCATTTACCGAAAGACTTTTTGCCATACTGGGTAAAGATGGCAAATATAAATCAGAAGTAACCTGCCCTAAAGAAGAAACCAGCAGAATGATAGCCAATAAACTTATACGGTAAGTTACTGAATCTTTCTTTAATCCCTTATTCATTCTTTAATATGACTTTAAAGCAGATCAAATCTATTATTGACTTAAAATTAACTTAAGTTCAAATAAAATCAACCAGTAAAAAAAGTGTGATGCATTTATTGTTCAATGTCGAGATTATGCTCTTTCCAGGTTTTGAAGCCACCTTCAAGTTCCATGACGGGATAACCTTGTTTTGCAAATTTTAATGCCGCATTGGCAGCCAAGTGGCATACCTGCGTGTAGCAGTAGAGAACATTAACCTGGTCTTTACGAAGAATACTGGCACTGGTGTCGTCCCATTGATGCTTCGGTAAATTAACTGCGCCTGGAATATGACCTTTTTTATAATCTTCGCTCAGGCGAACATCAATGATATTCACTTTGTCTTTATTTTTCTTAAGTGTATGGTCAAGCTCTACAGGCCCTGTGGTAAATTCCATTTTCGCGGCAAAATATTCTTCAGCTTTTTTGATATCCATTTCAATTCTCCTTGCTTAATAATCATGGATTTATTTAAATAGGTAATAACGTGCTGATTGTCAAATCCATGAATGCTTGACAAGATCGCCGCGAGTACTGGTGGCCAATTTAGGGGTCACTTAGATGAAGCGTTAGATTTTATAGAAAATTTGATGAGTTTATAAAATGCCCCATGCAGGTGCTTCAAATCCTTCAAGATAGCCATGTTTGTCAAGACTATCTTAGCGAATTTCAGAGTTGCTGATCTTCATAATCAACCACTAAAACCGACTCCAAACCATTTTCCAAAATAGGGATAATGAGATCGGCAGCTATTCTTTTATGTTCCGGATGATTTAAATAAATGTCTCTTCCATTTGCATCATCAAACTTCATGATGAAAACATGAGTGTATCCTTGATTCAGTTTTTCAGGACTGCAATTCTTTCCAAATGAAAAATCTTTCATGGAAGGAATGACTTTCATTAAATGACCTAACTGATTTAAGACTGAATTAATTTCAGGTTCTGTGATGTAAGATTTAAATGCTAAGAATACAATATGATTGATCATAAAATTTGAATCGCTTATAAAAAAATTTTATTGTTTTTTAAGACATCCTCGTATGAGGATATCTCAATGCTTTAATTTTTCAACAGTAATTGTCCAATCTGGCCCGCTATTTATATGATATGTTTTAGCAAAATTACCTTGATTGGTGGCAATGGCCAGATTAAGCAAGCTGTTTAAGTAAAGTAAACTAGAGCCTTTTTTTATTTCACCAAAGGTATTGTGAAAAGAAAGAATACCAGCATATTTTTGAGTTTGGTTATGATAAATGTTTACCTGATAATGATCATTCATTTTTATGCCATATTTTTCTATCAGATCTTTATCAATGTTTGTCCAAATATTTCCATATTGCGAATCCAGAATAACGATGGTACCGCGTAATACATTATTTTCTATTACAGGTTTTTGATAAGGCAACTTTACAATGGGCTCATTTAATACTGGCCCTACTTCTTCAAAAGAAATTTTTCCTGAAGCGAGTTTTGCAGCGGTATACGCATACACATCTCTGCCATAAAAAGTATAAGAAGCATTTGAAGCCTTTAGGCGATGTTTGGTCTCATCAATGATTCTGGTTTCTTTTATGCCATAAGCATCATCAATAAAAGTTAAGGTACCATTATCAGGGGTTACAAAATATTGTCCATGGTTGCTTAGAGCCACTACTGAGCGCCGCTCTGTACCTACACCGGGATCAATCACACTTACAAATACCGATTGTTTTGGCCAATAAGGAGCAGTCTGGTAAAGACGATAGGATGCTTCCCAAATATTATAAGCGGGAATTTCATTGGTCAAATCTGAAATAATGAGTGATCGGTCAATGGAATACATCACGCCCTTCACTTCACAGACTGCCCCATCTTTTTCGCCGAAATCACTTTGAAATATTACGATTCCAGGTTCAGCAAAACCATTTGACGCAATAAGGAAAAGGAACAATAAATAATAACGCGCTATTTTATACATTATTGAGCATCCTTTTTGTTATTTCAGGTAATTGTCTAACAGATTTTGTTGATAAGAATCAGGAGTGACCCGCAGGTTGTAATTTCCCCAGCCATGGCCAGCCGACCATATTGTCCAGCCAAGAAAACCAGCGTCTTTATCTTTTGCCGAATTATCTTTTAAATAATTTATAAATGCTATGAGTGCTGGCGCGCAACTGTCTGAATTTCTACCTGTTCCAAACTCTGTCACCATCGCTTTAAATTGATTTTGTTGTAAATAATCAACAAATGCCATCAGGTTAAATCCGGAAGGTCCAACGGTTGATAGGTCTTGCTGGCAGTTATCTTGTGTACCGCTAAAATTACTGTCCAAGTATTGATGAACGTTGATGACGATTTTAGACAAATCATAAATACCGGCTTTATTAAAATTTTCTCGCGTAAATAAACTCGCATTGGTATAAACATGACCATCAGTACCCTGCCATTGCTCCGTGGTCCAGGAATGCAATCCAGACCAGGCATTCCCTTCAATCAGAATGTAGCCTTCAAATCCTTGTTGTCTAAGCATTTTGATTAAATTTGCCTGAATGGTAAATACCTTATCATCAGGAACCCCAACCGGCTCATTAACTAAGTCTATCAAGATATATTGTTGATCAATGGCTGGGTCTTGTTTGATTAGCGTATAAAGTTTTTTCCAGATATCTTCGTAAGCCTTGGAGTTTGTAATCAACGTGCCATCAGGGCATGGGCCATCCATTCCACAGCCAGCGTATTGTTTACCGAACTGGGAATACCGCATGTAAGAATGCAAATCAACAATGGTATGAATTTTTGCGCGGGTTAATGTTTGCAATAAGGGGCGGACATAATAATTATAGTAATCTGTATAAATATCCCCTTTCCCTGGACCTTGCAATTGCAGATATCCCCAGCGCACAGGCACCCTTACCGTATTGATGCCATGTTCGATGAATGCGTTTATTGCCCTAAGATCACTATTAACGGTATCGACGTCTTCTGTAGATAAATTAGGAATCACAAAAGGATCAATGGATTTGCCGAACTCTAAACCAGATAAATTAATGCCGATAAAATCCCAATATTTTCCATTTTTTACTTGGCTCAGATCAGGGTTAGGATAAATTTGGGTATAGCGAATTTTACCTGTTATGTGACCTTGAGTATCAATTGCACCTTCTTCATAAGCGATATGAACACCTTGTGGTGGAGAATAATTGTTAATAAAATTATTTCCTTGGTTATTTAAACTGAATCCAAGGTAGCCAAGATAGGCGTTATTGTAACCACACCCATCAAATCGTAAAGTTGCACCTACATAATTGGCACTCCCTGACATGTTATTGCCATCAATGGATTGGCCTGGCGCCAAAGCGTAAGTGACCTGACCTAAGCCATTTTGAATGCAAATATAAGGCTTTATCGCATTATCTGGCCCAACCCCCTCTATTTGATTCGTGAGATTAGCCGAAAAACTGGCTTCTGATAAAAATAAAGAAAAAGTCATCAGAATAAATAATCTAAATTTAACGAATGGATTTTTAATACATCTCATGAGATGAGCCTATTGCGTTATTGGTTAGTCGATTGATAAATTGATTTTTTGATAACCATATTGTGATGAATTATAACTACGATGAGTCATCAATTTCAAATTATGGTATTTCCAGATAGTTTTGCACAAAAATCGTCCATTACGTGTTTTATTTTATTGTGCTAAACTTGCTACATACTTGTAAATTGAGGGGATTATTAAATGGCACCTGGGCGACAAAGAGAAATAGAACGTTTAAGAGAAGAAACAGAAGAAGCACGAACCGCAAGTGAACTTGCTACAAGGGAAATGAAAGCAAGATTACCTCAAAAATCACCAAAAGAATTTGCCGTAAAAAGTGATGTAGATAATGATCAGATGATTCGGGATTATATGGAATTTATTAAACGAATCACCGGAAAGCCATGTGATAAAGTTCCTGAAACGGTAAACGGAATAACAAAGCTAACCTTTCCCTCAATAAAAGATGCAAGTAATTTTTTCCTTGATCAAGCTGAAAAACATCCAAAATCAAGATTTATTATCATTGATGCTGAGACTAAAACCGTCATGGCTTATGCTAAAGATGGAAAGCTGTATCATGCCAATGGTAGTGAGTTTCAAAAAGGCGATGTGTTAACGCCTTCCGGCATCCAACATGAAGACTTTAAAATACCTGAGCCTGAAGAAACTGCAAGTCATAGACCAAGTAGATGATGAAGCTTGCAGTGTCTTCATTAACGCCACATAATGATCATTTTGAAATTAACAAGCATGATTAGTTCACTGAAAGATAATTTTAGTAAAAGTAATCCTAATCTATTAAAAATATAATTAAAATAGAAAATACCAGATAAAATTCCTTCCATTCAAGTAACTGAACCATTACACTTCATTTTAAATAGAACAAACCTCAGTAACAATTCTTTATGGGGAGATACATGAGTCAAATAAAAAACGGTCAAGATGATAGCTTTCTTCGTCAACTTGAGAAATTTGAAAGTTCCTGGCCAGAACTTTTCCAGCATTCTGATAAGACCTCTCTTAATGTGGCTCGTGTCAACCTGGCCAGTAGCCTTCGTGCATTATTAACAACAACAGACCCGGATAAAACAGACCAAAATGCCCTTATAGTCAGCGTTTATATAAAACTTCTAACGATGCATGAAAAGCTTTCTTCGATGCTGCCATCTGCGATCCGAAATAAATCTGCAACGGCAGAGAAAATATCCAGCTGCAGAGACACTCTTGAAGCGATGATGGCTTCTATCGAGAAAGAAAGCCAATATTTTGCATCTCCTATGATTCGAGATCATATTCGTAGCATACAATTATATAACAAAGAAATAAGAGACATAAAAAGAAGCCAAGTTTTCAAACTCGAAGCCATGCCTACACGAGCTGATTTAGAAAATATTAAAAGAAATATTACCGGCGTGGGAGCATACCTTTACATCCCATCGGCTAACCATGCGTTGTATTATCTGTCAAGAGAAAGCTCGCAACCAAAAAAATTAAACTATCAAGACAAGGATGCAAAAAATATTCGTTTTATTTTGCGTATGAACATTGACGGCACCGTACCGGAACTGCAACAAGCCCTTCTTGAAAAAAACACCAGGTATTATCCTAAATCTAATAGACGAGCTATAGCAAAACAAGTTGAGATTTTGCTGCGCAGGAGAGAAAAACTTATTGAAGACCTGGAAACAGTAGGCAATAGAATATCTGAAACGGATAGTGAGAGTAATCTAACAAGTATATCTATAGATACGGATGAATTACCTTCAACGGTGCCCGTTGCCCTGTCTTCGGGTTTTAGTTGTGCTCCTATTAGCCAATGGTTTAATTTTTTCCGCAATAAACAAACAAGAGAAACCGAGTCAACCATTCAATGTCCAGAATACGATTCTTCTCAATTCCAACCTCCTTTATAAATTAATTCCTTTGTTGTCTTTCCTGTGGCCGGTAATTTTTGATATTCACGGCCATAGGGATGTTAATATTTAGACAAATTCATCCTTGAACAATGACAATGAAAATTTTCTTTTTTGGTTTATTGATGAGTATCCAGGCTATTGCAGCGCCTTATTTCATCTCTGCTGAACCATTGCCCATCACACATGATGAGATTAACGGTTCAGCTTTGTGCGCCACAGCCAGGGAAACTTTGGCTTATTTAAACAAAGGGAGCCACTATGATCCTCAAGTGATTCATGCAGGCAAAGTCTTTCAAGTCCCACTCGCACGAGTCAAAGCAACGCTGGCATTTGTCTGTCGGCATCAACATGAATTAAATGATCCTGCTTTCATTAAGAAACATTTTGATTTTATTCGTTGGTATCCAGATCTTGAGCAAACCAAACCGTTTTTTAATAAGCCGCTTATTGGCAACTTGCCCAAAGATAAGATTTTAATGACCAAGTATTATGTTCATCTCGCCAAGGCATCACCTAAACCGACCTCCGCTTATCCTTTTGCCCTATATGCTCTTCCTAGAGATGAAAAATCGCTAACGCTTGAAGAAGCAAACACCAAACCTGGATTAATTCGTTTTCAATATGGTAAGCAGGCGATATTAAAAGGAGCATTAACTAACAAACCTGTTCCTGTTTTGGCTTATTTAAACCGAGAGGATTTGGAAGCAGCGCTCTTGCAAGGCACCATTGTGGCAGACTTTGGTGATGGAGTAAAAATATTTAATGTTCATCGTAACAATAACATTCTTTACGATAAAGCTAAAAATCCTTATCAGCAAGAGCGCTATTGGTATTTTAAACAAGTGGAAGGCATCAAGGGTTATGGTAAAGACGCCGAACACAAAATTACGGTCAATAGCGAAGCGACATTTGCCGCTGATCTCGGGCAATTTGGCTTGGGGAAATTGCTTATGGTGCAATACTCTGACTCGAAAGGAAATATAATAACCCGAGCTGGCATTTTCGCGGATACTGGCGGTGCATTCAAAGATAACTCATATCAGGTGGATTTTTTAACAGGCAGTTATGCGGGTCAAGAAGCTTTTTATCAAGCCAATCGTCACTTGCCCAATTATGTGACAGCCTATTTCATGGTGTTAAAAAAATAGCGTCCAATCAATGTATACTTAAATCTTCTTTTGCCAACGAGCCACAAACATGATACAAAAAAGTTTAATTATAATCGCGATTATTTTACTACTTTTAGGATTATTTTGGCCATTAATTAAAAAAATAGGTATAGGTCAACTACCGGGAGACATCATCATTCGTAAGGGAAATTTTACCTTTTATTTTCCCATTACCACATCGGTGCTTATTAGTATTCTGATCATGATTATTTTGTGGTTTTTAAATCGATAATTTTTATCTACAAATTAGGTATGTCCGCAATCACTGTTTTTTACAGCGAGTTAGATAATTGAGAATACGTCCTAAAACACTATAATATTTTTGATGTTATTTATCATGAAAATTTTTATACCACTTTTATTTTTTGTAAATTCTATAGGACACGCATTTTCTTGCCATGATCCTCAGATGATTCATAAAATGCCGATTCAATTTAATAGAGAACGTATTGCTTTAACGCAACAATATCAATTGACTCATTATGGCATTGATTCAGAATCCATTGATATTGAACCGAGGATGATTGTTTTGCATTGGACATGCATCCCTACTTTCGAAGCCACTTTTCGTACCTTTAATCCCCCTACTTTTCCGAAAGGTTCGCCACGACAAAGTGAATTGCCTGGCAACTTAAATGTTTCCAGTCATTTTGTTGTTGATCGGGATGGAAGCATCTATCAGCTTATGCCGGAAACTTGGATGGCAAGGCATGTCATTGGTTTAAATCATTATGCGATTGGCATTGAAAATATAGGTGGTGTAGATGGCAAAGATGATTTGACTGAAGCGCAAGCAGAAGCAAATGCATTTTTAGTATGTTATTTAAAGAAGAAATATCCAGAAATAAGCCATGTCATTGGCCATCATGATTATTTAAAATTCAAGAAAACTTCCCTTTGGCTTGAATTAGATCCTAGTTATCAAACCAATAAAAACGACCCAGGTTTTATTTTTGTAGAAAAAGTAAAGAAATTAATTAGTTAGAGTTTTTTTTAAGAATCTTGAGTCAAATAAAAAACATTTCATCTAATTTAGCCGGCTCAATGTCTTTTAACATGCTTCATCAATCGTTTTTTTCGTTTAATTTGCCGTGTACTTAATTTGTTTTTCTTATCCTTAAATGGATTTTGCCCACCTTTAAATTCTATTTTTAAAGGGGTTCCAATAAGGTTCAATTTTTGTGTAAATGCATTGATTAAATAACGTTTATAGCTATCTGGCAATGAGTCCAGTTGATTCCCGTGAACAATGATAATGGGGGGATTATGCCCTCCGGCATGGGCGTAGCGCAACTTAATCCGCCGTCCTTTAACCATAGGCGGTGTATGTTGTTGGACAAGTTCCTGCAGCAACCGTGTTAAAAATGGTGTGGAAAGTGTTTTGACAGCGGATGAATAAGCTTGCTCAATATCTTTGAACAATAATCCTACTCCACTGCCATGCAGAGCCGAGATAAAACGAATTTTAGCAAAATGGACAAAGCTAAGTCGGCGATCTAGCTCCTGTCGGATCTTTTCTTTGTGATCTTCATCTAGCCCATCCCATTTGTTCACCACAATAACCAACGCCTTACCAGCTTCAATGATAAAACCTAATAAATGCATATCTTGTTCAGTTAACCCTTCTTTGGCATCAATAAGCATCAAACAAACATGACAGGCTTTAATGGATTGCAAGGTTTTAATTACTGAAAATTTTTCAATTTTTTCATCGACTCTTGAGCGTCGGCGTACTCCGGCTGTATCAATAAGGGTATAGTGGCGTTGATCCCGTTCAAAGGGAATAGAAATACTATCTCTGGTTGTGCCCGGCATATCATAGACCACAACTCGTTCTTCACCCAGGATTCGATTAATCAAGGTGGATTTACCAACGTTAGGTCGCCCTACAAACGCGATTTTAATAGAATTATCTTCTGTTGCTGAAGTTTCACTGAAAGATGGAAAAAAGGCGGTAATAGATTTTAATAAAGGCTGTAAGCCTCGCCCATGGGTCGCCGAAATAGCATGGATATCTATAAATCCTAATGCTTGAAAATCAGCACAAGCAATTTCTTCATTCACGCCATCTGTTTTATTGACAATCAAATAAATCGGCTTGCTTGTTTTTCTTAGTTGATCAGCAATCTCTTGATCAACAGCAGTTAACCCGGCACGACCATCCACTAAGAAAAAGATAATGCTTGCCTCATCCAAAGCAATTTCAGATTGTTTAGACATTAGCTTATCTACTGCTAAGTCATCCACACCAACACCGCCCGTATCAACAACAATAAATGATTTATTATCAAACTGCGCTTCACCATACTGGCGGTCACGGGTTAATCCGGGAAAATCCGCCACCAAGGCATTTTGGCTACGAGTCAAACGATTAAATAAGGTTGATTTACCGACATTAGGCCGGCCAACCAAGGCAATGACTGGAAGCATGGTTTAACTCACAGATAAACGATTTAAGCGACCGTTTGCACTAATAACGTAAGCATGATTTTCTGAGATCACTGGTGCAATATACACTGGCCCGCCTAGTTGTGTACGACTAAGGAATTCGCCATTTTGGGTTGATAATGCATGAAGATAACCCGCTTTATCTCCCACGAGCAATTGTTTGCCCATGAGTACAGGTTCCGTCAATCCTCGTGCTTTTAAAGCAAGTTGCTTCCACTTTACTTGCCCATTTTGTTTATCAAATGCCCATATGACATCTTCGCTATCTGTCATATAAAGGTTCGCGGCATCTATGGCTATGTTTTTATAAGTTGAGGCTGGTTTACGCCATATAAATTGACCATTCATGAGAGATAATGCACCAATATAGCCTTGATAGCTTGCCAGATATACGATATTCCCTTGCACGATCGGATCAGCATCTATATCGACCAAACGCTCAACGTCGCTGGCACCACTAGCATAAGCAATTCCACGCTGCCAAACAATGGTTCCAGATTGTAGATCCACCGCGTCCAGTTTACCATCAGAAAAACCAACCAGGGCAAGCTTGTCTAAAATAACGGGGGAAGAGCTGGCTTTTAGCACAAGATTAGGAGCACCATGATCAGCAACCCATACTTTTTCACCATTTGTCAGATTGAATGCGTATAAATTTCCATCAATGGTTTTAACAATGACTTTTTGGGCGGAAATAACCGGTTTGGCTAAAGAATCTCCAGATATATTGGCTGTCCAAACCTCTTTCCCATTGGATTGCTGCAAAACCACAATGCTTGAGGCATTGGTTCCTAAGGCAATATAGCCATTTGCAACCGTTGGTCCGCTAATAATTCCCTGCTTCAATTGGTTTGTCCAAAGCACTTTTGCTGTCTTTTTATCAATTGCTTGTACTAAACCGCTGGCATCAGCACTATATAAAATCTGTCCTTGAACGACGGGTTGTAATTTTAAATAATGGCCATTCTTGGCTGGCTTACTGATAGGAATAGACCAATTTTCAACTAAATTAACCTTGGAGGTTATAGGTTGCAATGCTTGTGGCTTGGGCGTGTTATCTTTCCCAAGCACATAATCGTCCACTTGTGTACAAGCTTGGAGCAAATAACAAATGACCAAAAGAATAACGGTTTTACTATTCATATGTCCTCTATTTCTATGCAGCCTGATGTGTTTCTTGTGTCAAATTTAAAGAGTGCGTCAGCGCTGCTAATTCGTTAGTTTTCATTTCTAAAAAGAGATTACCAACGCCTTGTGTTTGCGCTTGATGAATTGCTTTACGATAAGAAGCCACCGCTTGTGGATAGCGTCCAGTTGCTGCATAAATATCGCCTTTTAATTCATTAATGACTGGCATATAAGAGGCATCATCAACGTGGGTTAATTCGGTTAACGCTTGATCGTATGCTTTTTCAGCGAAAAACAATCGTGCTAGCCGAATTTTAGCAACTTGCTGCAATGGAAGCATAAGGGAATGAGAGGCTACTTGTTGTAATTGTTCTTGAGCTTTTTTATAGTGTTCATGAGTAATGAAAAGTTTTGCTAACGTTAAACGAGCCGCATCAGCATAAACTGTTTTTCCGTATTCCTTTATTAATTGATTGGCATAGGATTGAACTTTTTTATTATCTTGATTTGAAAAGGCAATCATAAGATGCTCATAAGCATTAGAAGCTTGTTGTGCCATACGATATTCATGCCAGCTCCAATATTTATATCCTGCAATTAATAATAGTGTAATGGAAGCGATTATAGTTATGATGCCATTATAGCGTTGCCACCATTTTTTGATGGCTTCCAGTTGCTCTTGTTCTGTCATATAAACTGACATGTTTTTTTACTCCAAATGGGTTTTTATGTGTTGTTTTAATTCATGCTGAGCAATTGTTTTCTGCTCACTGGCATGACGCAAATCTTTTATGCTGATCTGCTGTTGGCTAACTTCATCCTCACCAAGGATTAATGCCAGTCGAGCCCCACTTTTATCCGCTTTTTTAAATTGGCTTTTAAAACTTCCACCAGACGCATGCACAATAATATTCCATTGAGGCTCATTGTCCCGCAGCATCTCAGCCAAAACAAGTGCTTGCTGCAACGCTTCATCGCCAACAGCAATAAAATAGATTAAAGGAGGTAATTCTTGAAATACCTTCGAGACAACCGTTTCCTGCAGTAATAATAAACGCTCAATCCCCATTGCAAAACCTACAGCGGGTGTTGGATTACCACCAAGTTGTTCGACCAGTTTATCATAACGACCACCAGCACAGACAGTAGCCTGGCTTCCCAGTTTATCGGTGACCCATTCAAAAACGGTATGTCCATAATAGTCAAGGCCACGTACCAGAAATGGATTGACCGTATAGGAAATACCTAACGTATCCAACCCCTGACACACCGCTAAAAAGTGTTGACGGCTTGTTTCACTGACGACATCCATCAACTTAGGCGCATGCTTGATTAAATCCTGAATTTCCGGATTTTTACTGTCTAATATACGCAGTGGATTTTTGCTTAGCCGGCGCTTACTGTCGTCATCTAATTGTTCAAAATGAGGCTTAAGATAATGTATCAAGGCTTCTCGATAAGCTTGACGCTCATTGAGTTCGCCCAAGGTATTAACTTGTAACTGCACGTCCTGAGTAATACCTAACAAGTCCCAGAAGCGTTTACAAATGGCAATAAGCTCAAGTTCAATACCAACCCCAGGAATTCCTAATGCCTCTACCCCCAGTTGATAAAATTGACGGTAACGTCCTTTTTGTGGTTTCTCATGGCGAAACATAGGACCACAATACCATAACTTCTGTTGCTGATTATGAAGCAATCCATGTTCGAGGCATGCACGTACGCAACCTGCTGTGCCTTCTGGTCTTAAAGTGAGACTATCTCCATTTAAATCTGTAAAAGTATACATCTCCTTTTCTACGATGTCCGTAATCTCACCAATTGTGCGCTTGAATAACTGCGTATTTTCTAATAGAGGAAGTCGAATTTCCTGATATCCATATTGACTTAAACATTGGGCAAAGGATTCTTCAAGGCGCCGCCAAATAAAAGTTTGGCTGGGTAATACATCGTTCATGCCACGTATTGCTTGAACTTTTTCACTCACCTGGCCCCTCCAGTGTATTGTATTGATTGCTTGAAGAGAGTAATGAACGCATTTTAGATAAATCAGTAAGTCGTATTTCACTTTCTGATTTATTGGATGAGGTTTCCTGACGGCTTACACTGGTTGGGAAAATGCGTTCATTATCTTTATTTTTATACCACCATACGGCAACGGCTATTAGGACGCCCAAAGCAAACAACGCGGTTAACCAGCGCACAGCATGTTCCGCTCTATTTGTTTCGCGTCGACTTTGCCACAATGCTCTTTCAAGTTTGCGCTCGCTGCTATATAAACCATTAAATGCTTCGAGCAATGGCTCCGGCGCAACATCAAGTAACTTCGCATAAGCACGAAGATACCCTTTAATAAATACCGGTTCAGGCATGTTTTGATATTCATCTGCTTCTAATAATTCAATTAACCTAACCCGCAAATGCAACTTCCCCGCGACATAATCGGTGCTATATCCTTTAGCTTGACGCACCGCTGCTAATTGTGCACCAGGTTTTTCCTGCATGCTCTCTTCTACTTCATCCATTATCGTTGTTGTATGCATGTTTCTCTCCGGTATTGTCCGAAAAACTATTTAATTGCTGCAAACGTGCTCTATAGTCTGCCTCAAGTTCAATCTTTCCAGTCTGTTGGGCGATGTCAGCCGCTAAGGATAACAAAGTACGATCACCTAAAGAAAGATTAGGGTATTTTTGTAAATAGGCTAGTGCCTCATTTGGCTGATTTTGTTTAATATTAATATTCACCAATTCATATAATGATTGCTTGCGAGAAGAGTCCTGTTCAAGCGCTTTGATAAAATATTCTTTAGCTTTGGTATAATCAGGAACAGCTATGGCACATAATCCTGCATTTTCATACGCTCCAGCTGTGTTTTCATAATGAATGTCTTTTACAGCTTTTGCAAAATACTCTTCCGCCTTATTATAATGACCTTGCCTGCATAAAAAAGCACCATAATTATTTAATTGCGCCCCACTGCTTGGTGCTAATGACATCGCTTTTTGGTAATAAGACTTTGCCTCCTTTAAATCACCTGTTTTTTCCATAAAATAGGCCATAGCTGAATTAACAGCAGGTGAATCAGGCGCCTGAGACAATGCGACTAATAATTTTCGTTTAGCTCGCGGCCTGTTTCCTTGTTTCAGATAAGCAAGTCCCAGTTGTATATTATAGGAAGCCGCCTCGGCCCGATTATATTCTCGAGTAAGCGTTTCTTCTTTAATCTCTTTTTGCTGTTGGCATGATTGCAATAAGAATAAGGTAATCACAAGAAACAGACGATAAAATTTCAATATTTGCTCTCTAAGCGTCTATGAATTGGATGGACATTATAACTGTGAATATAAGACGCCACAAATGAATTTATGGCCAAATCGTTTAAATAAGTATAGATATTGCTCAGAATGTCTTATTTGGCATTAATGTTCCACAGTGCTCTTAATTTGTTTCTATCGGTTTAAAATGCAATTTTTGCCAGCGCTGCGAGCGACTGGTTTTATCTTTTACTGAACCCGCTAATTGTCCACAAGCTGCATCGATATCCTCGCCTCGAGTTTTGCGCGTAATGGTATTAATTCCTTTCGCAGTTAATAAATCACGAAAGGCGTCAATGGATTTTTGCGACGAACGCTCATATTGTGTTAAGGGAAAAGGATTAAATGGAATCAAATTAATTTTAGAGGGAACATTATGCAACAATTTAATTAATTGAGCTGCATGTTCTGGTTGATCATTGACTCCCTTAAGCATCACGTATTCAAAAGTGACTTTACGCTTTGGTTCATTTTGAAAATAACGCTTGCATAGAGCGATTAATTGCTCAAGAGGATATTTTTTGTTAATAGGAACTAATTGATTGCGTAACTCATCATTCGGAGCATGTAATGAGACGGCTAGAGACACTGGACTACGTTTTCTTAATTCCTCCATGGCAGGAAGAACACCAGAAGTACTTAAGGTAACACGCCGCTTGGATAATCCATAAGCAAAATCATCCATCATGATATCCATTGCGGCCACAACATTTTCAAAATTTAGCAACGGTTCACCCATACCCATCATTACAACATTTGTTATTTTTTTATCATGTATGCCCTGTTGTTGGGATAATTCGCGCACGGCCACCCATACTTGACCAATAATTTCTGCAGTCGTTAGATTTCGATTAAAACCTTGTTTTGCAGTGGAGCAAAAACTGCAATTTAAACCACATCCTACTTGGGATGATACACATAAAGTCCCTCGACTCGTTTCTGGTATAAAAACAGTTTCTATACAATTGCCACAATCAAGCTTAAGCAACCATTTATGTGTACCATCTTTGGATTTTTGACAACTTACAATCTCAGGCAAGCGAATTTCGGCAATTTGCTCAAGTCTCTCGCGAAACGCTTTGCTTAAATTGCTCATTTGAGAAAAATCGTAGTATCCTACCTGATGGATCCACTGCATTAACTGTTGGGCGCGATAAGGTTTTTCACCACAATCGCTTATAAATTGCCGCATCTGCTGGTGGTTGTAATTCAGAAGGTTAATTTTCCCACTCATTGCTTACCTTAACTATAAATTTTATGACCGGTTATATATTTCATGTGGCTCAAAGAAAAAGGCTATTTCCTGAGCGGCTGTTTCATGACTATCTGAACCATGAACAGCGTTTGCGTCGATGCTTTCAGCAAAATCCGCACGAATGGTGCCTGGGGCGGCTTCTTTGGGATTTGTGGCCCCCATAATGTCACGATGTTTGGCAACGGCATTTTTACCTTCCAGAACTTGGATCATGACGGGACCTGAGGTCATGAAAGAAACTAATTCATTAAAAAAAGGTCGATCTTTATGAATAGCATAAAAACGTTCTGCTTGTTCTTTGGATAAATGCAACATTTTTGCGGCAACGATATTTAATCCAGCTTGCTCAAACCGAGCATAAATCTGACCGATAACCGATTTTGCAACGGCATCAGGTTTAATAATAGACAAGGTTAACTCCATCGTAGACTCCCGTTAATAATTTAAAAAGCAGGCATTATACACGAATAGAGTCCAAACTGGCCAAGTATTTTAGAATAAGTTTAATCAACAGCTCATCATCTTTCACCAATGTTTGCATCAAAATCAAGAGACTCAAGATTTTCTGTTCTACGTCCTTCATCCGGATGATAATCGGGCAATAATTGAACCAGCTCAGATGCCCGAAGAATTTGCTTATAGAATTGACTCCGATAGTCACGAAGTGCCATGGTCATTTCATCCGTTCGATTAAGATAAGTTTCAAGAATTTCATCAATCTGGCTTCTTGCATTTCTAAATTCATTTAATACGCTGGTCGCCTGATCTCGCAATTCATCATTAAAAGTCAGATTCAATTCTTTTTCCATAATAGACCAAAATGAGGAAGTTTTGCTGAATATTTCATCCTCTTCCTTATCGTAACGAATGGTGGCAGAGCGAATAGCTTGTTGAATAGTATCCTGGGATTTAGCAAGGTTATGACTTTGCAAAACGCGAGCAATCTTTTGTGAGGCAGTTTCTAAAATCTTTTGCAACTCCCGAGCAAGCTTGATAAGACTTGCCTGACTTTCAGAAATTAATTTTAAATGCGCCGCTTCTTGTTCACTAAATGCCTCTCCCACTTCTACAAGATTCTTCCGTTCGGTTTCCATGTCTTCACGAATGCTTGCACCAGGAGATTCCGGCGGTTTATCGGCTTGCCCTGACATCAGATAATCAATAAATATTTTCTGAGCATATCCTTGATAATCACGGGCTTGCTGCAGAATAATGCCATTGAAAATGTTTTTTAATGGCACACGCAACAGCTGAAAATAAATGCTACGGGGATTTTTAACGGCACTGATTAGTTCATCTTGCACAAGACGAATTTTAAATCTCTCAAGAATTCGTTCGGCAGTCAGTAAGCCATACGTTGAAAACCATAAAGACAGATCAGGCTCTTTTATTTCTTCATTCATAATTTATCTTAAGACACGTATAATTATATTTTTCAAAGTATAGTGTATTCGTTTATGGTAAAGCCAGAAGTTCCTGACATTCAAATTCTTATTCAGTTTCTGAAAACTCCAACACCTACTGAATGGCTGAAACAAGCAATGATCCAATTGCCCTTGTTATTGATTGATCACGCCCATTGCGAGAGAAAAGCAGCGGCAACAGCCATTAATCTTATTAGCAAATACCCAGAGAAGCGTGAGCTGGTGACTGTCATGTCTCCACTTGCCCGGGAAGAATTGTTGCATTTTGAAAAGGTCATGACCCTTTTAAAAGAACGAAAGATTGCCTATAGAGCGCTGCAGCCTTCTGCTTATGCACAAAGACTACACAAAAAAGTAACAATTCAGTGTACGAATTCACGCCTATGCGATCAATTAATTATTGGAGCCATCATTGAAGCACGCTCTTGCGAGCGATTTAGCGCCTTAGTGCCTATGCTGGAAGATCGATCACTCGCCAAGTTTTACGCGTCCCTCGTCAAATCCGAAGCGCGTCATTTTCAAGATTATCTGCGCTTGGCAAATTTCTATGGAAAAAACATCGAGACGCGCCTTGAGCAATTTATTACACTTGAAAATGAATTAATTTGCTCGCGGGATGGGATATTTCGCTTTCATAGCGGTATACCCTTAGAAGCATCATAGAGACGCAATTATAAAGATTCAATTATCCTTTATCGCGTTAGAGAGGGCGGCGGCGCTGGTGCATCCTCTTCTGCAGCGATTTCTCTTCTTACTTTGTTTAAATCTATCTTAAACTCTCTTGCTTTTTCGTACAATTCAGCACTATCTTGCAATCTAGCACTATCTTGTGGTGTGTACTCTTGGGCGGCCTTCACTGCGTTCTGATATTTAACCGCACTTAGAATTTCACTTAATTTATTGTGTGCTGTAAGGAATATTTTTCCCATTGGATCCGATTTGTTAATCGCCTCACCCAACAAACGACAATTCTCTATAATGCGAGCCATTGCTGAAACCCAACTATCATAACCAGCATTACCTTGCTTCACTAAACTGTTGGCAGTTTTATCCACCTCATCCCACAATTGATCTGCATTAGCGGTTTTTTTCTCGCGGCGCGCGGTTCTTTCGGCAGCACCGATTTGAGATTCCCGCAAGGCATCTTTGGCATTTTCTTCCATTTTTGCGCGCAGCAATCGTAAAATCTCATTCGCCTCTCTGGCTTTTGCTGCATCTACTCTTCTTCTATCTGCATCACCTGACATGTTGGCTATTCCCCCGAGAAAAGGTCAAAATAAAAACCATTTGAATTATCATAGCACATCAGCAGTGGTTTGTCATCCCAATCACTTAATACAAACTGGCTGTATGATTGACCATGATATTCATAATTAGTCAGACCAGGTTTGTGTATATGCCCATGAATCACGAGATGAACGTTGGATTTTTCCATATGCTCTAACATAGCCGTGGAAACAATGTCATACTGTGACTGAGGCCGGTAACGCCCAGCCTGGCTGTGTGCACGAACTTTGTTAACAATTTTGTTTCGGATGCGATAAGGAATACGTAAAAATAATTGGGGGAAAATACGATTACGAGTAATGCGCCGCAACCATTGATGAAGAACGTCGTTTAGACAATAACGGTCACCATGAACTAATAATACGCGTTCGGAGCCTAATTTAATAATAGTGGGCTCAGGAAGTAATTGTATTTTTGCAAGACGTGCAAACCGTTCTCCCAGCAAAAAATCCCGATTGCCATGCATGAAATAAATTGCAACGCCTTGAGACGCCAACCAAGCCAGGCGTTCAGCAATGGATGCACTCCAATCATCTAAAGCATCGTCACCGGCCCATACATGAAAAAAATCACCCAATATATAAAGAGCGTGAGTATTTTTTGCAGCCCACTCAATAAAATCAGTAAATCGTTTCGTTATCTTTTTTTCATTAGGATGCAAATGAAGATCGGATATAAAAACAGCGGTAATCATAATGCTTCAATTTGAATATGATCATCCTGAAGGTAAACTTGACATGCTTTAGCGATAGGTTCCATCGCATCGCTTAAACGATAATATCCAGCGATAGAAACAAGCTCGGCTTCCAAAGACTGACAAAAAATTCGAACGTCTTTATTGCCATTAATCCCTGCAAGCGCCCTGCCACGCAAAGCGCCATACACATGAATATTGCCGTCAGCCAAAAGCTCAGCTCCATGACTAACTGCCGCCGTAATCACCAGATCGCCAGGACTTACTATCTGCTGTCCAGAACGCACTGGCGTTGTTATCAGTTTAGTTTTTATTATTTCTGTCATTGGTGCTTCTTCCTGATGATAATCTGGCAGCCACTTATCATGATTGGAAGAAGCGTTTACTACCGCAAGTCCTTGACATTGTGCTAAGGTCTCTAGCATTGCATTTCCCCCTTGCACAGCAACAGGAATTAAACCGTGCTCACGTGCAGATTGACAAAACGCTTGTAAGTCAAGCTGACTACTGTCAATAGCAGAACAGTCCAATACAATTGGAGTTTGTTTAAACAAACGGGGGGCTTGTGAGACGATTTCAGACAATTGCTGGGAAAAAAGAAACTTATCTGTTTCTAAAATAGACAGAACAGTGAGCGTATAAAGCCTACCTTTCAATTTAAATGCCTGTGATTTCAGTATTTTATCAGTCATGCCCGCGATATCCATCGCCAGTTTTTTTGTTTATACTAACATGCAGAAATCAATAACAGAAGGCCAGCAACGTGGAGAAATTATGGTTGTCGCAATATCAGCAGACTGTTCCAAGCGAAATCAACATGAACGATTATACTTCTATCGTTCAGATGTTTGAGGAAACCTGCCAAACATTTAAAGAAAATATTGCTTATACGAATATGGGCACTGAAATCAGTTTTCGTGAGTTAGATAAATTAACCCTGCAGTTTGCTGCTTTTTTACAGGGAATTGGCTTGCAAAAAGGGACGCGCATCGCCATTATGATGCCTAACTTATTGCAATACCCTATCGTACTTTTTGCCAGCCTACGCGCAGGCTTAATTGTTGTAAATACGAACCCGCTGTATACCAGTGATGAACTCATTCATCAAATCAATGATTCGGAAGCCGAAGCCATCGTTGTTTTGGCTAATTTTGCCAAGACAGTGGAAAAAGCACTACCTAAAATGCCTTCCCTACGACATGTCATCACTACGCAAATCGGTGATGTTTTTCCGGTCATAAAACGCCTCATCGTCAATGCTGTTGTCAAATATGTAAAAAAAATGGTTCCTGAATACCATATTCCGAATGCAATCAGTTTCAATCAAGCCTTGCAACAAGGGAAAAATAAAACATTCCAGCCCATAGAGATTAATCAAGAAGACATCGCTTTTCTTCAATATACGGGGGGTACAACTGGGATTGCTAAGGGTGCGATATTAACGCATGGAAATATGATCTCCAATGTATTGCAGGCTTCTGCTTGGATAAAGCCTCTAGCATTGGGGGATCAAGAAATTATTGTTACTGCTCTGCCTCTCTATCATGTCTTTTCTCTCACAGCAAATTGCCTGACCTTTCTCAAACTGGGAGCAAAAAACATATTAATCACCAATCCTCGTGATATCCCTCATTTCATTAAAGAAATCAAACAGACAGGTTTCACCGCCATTACGGGCGTAAATACTTTATTTAACGCTTTACTTCATCATCCAAAATTTGATGAAATTGATTTTTCCAAACTAAAATTGGCGCTTGCCGGTGGGATGGCTTTGCAGAAAAGCGTTTCCGTTCAGTGGCGAGAAAGAACAAGATCACGCGTGCTTGAAGCGTATGGTCTGACAGAAACAAGTCCTGCAGTTACAATTAATCCCATGTATCTTGAAGAATATAATGGCAGTATTGGTTTACCCTTGCCATCAACCGATATTTCGATTCGAGATGAAGACGGTCATGAACTTCCAGTGGGAGAGCGAGGCGAATTATGTGTAAAAGGACCTCAGGTTATGGCGGGTTACTGGCGACGTCCAGAAGAAACGGAGCGTGTATTTTGGCCTGATGGATTTTTACGTACTGGTGATATTGCAACCATTGACGAAAAAGGATTTGTTTATCTTGTTGATCGTAAAAAAGATATGATCGTTGTTTCTGGCTTTAATGTCTATCCCAATGAAGTTGAGCAGGTCATCAACATGCATCCTGATGTTTTGGAAGCAGGGGTCATCGGTGTTATGGATGAAAACTCGGGAGAAAAAGTCAAAGCCTGTATTGTGAAAAAACATTCTTCTTTAACTGAAGAACAAATAGTGACTCATTGCCGCGAGCATTTAACAGCCTATAAAGTGCCTAAGATCATTGAATTTTACAAAGAACTACCAAAATCCAACGTGGGAAAAATTTTAAGACGTGCTTTACGGTGAATTGGCGTTGTTAACGTAGCATAGTTGTTTCATAATGCGAGCAGTTGCACCCCAAACAAACTGTTCGCTGCCTATAAATTGGCAGCAGTGGACTATTTGACCCTGCTGTTTTACGGCTATGTCTTGATAGTTGCCGATCTTAGTGACTTCTTTCATCGGTAACGTAATAACATCCGATACCTCATGTTCATTCATTCTATAGGGTTGCAGGGTAGAAATGGTTGCAAGCCATGGATGAATGGTTGTTCCAATAAGTGTTTGTTCTGGCTGTAATTTCATAATAAATGTTACTCGTGAAGAAGCAATGCCTAACTCTTCATGAAGTTCACGCAAAGCGGTTGACCACAGATCACTATCCCCATGCTCCCATCCCCCACCTGGAAAACAAAACTCTCCAGGGTGATTGCGCAGATTGGGGCTGCGTTTGGTAAGAATCAACGAATCGCCTGCTTGTTCATGTAAGACAACAACAGCAGATTTTTTAAGCATAGTTTACTAAGTTATTCATAATTGCTTTAATTTTAGTATAGCACTCCAAATATTCTTCTTCGCAAGTTGAATCAATGACAATCCCACCGCCTACTGGCAAATACAGATAACCATCTTTTGCCGTTATCGTACGAATGGCAATGTTTGTGTCAAAACGACCATGTCGTGAGAAGTAGCCAATACTTCCGCAGTAAACACCACGTGCAAACGGCTCATGCTCAGCAATAATACGCATGGCTTCTCTTTTTGGAGCACCAGTGATCGACCCGCCAGGGAAACAAGCAGCAAATGCTTCTAATGGTTGAATATTTTCAAGGCACTGAGCTTCAATGTGACTTACTAAGTGATGTACGGAATTAAAACTTTGCAATTCGCATAAGGATTTGACCTTCACGCTACCAGGCACAGCAATCTTACCTAAATCGTTACGCAGCAAGTCAACAATCATGATATTTTCCGCCTGATTTTTGGGACAGGAAACTAAGGCTTTTTGCCACTGATTATCTATGACCATATCATGTGAGCGCCTGGCTGATCCTTTAATTGGTGAGGCGAGTAAAGTTTTTTCATTCAGCAAAAGAAATCGCTCTGGTGAAAAACTAAGAATCTCTGCTTCCTCAGAGCGTAAAAATGCAGAAAAAGGCACGGGATTTCGGTTACGAATACGGCAATACATTTCCCAGGGATCTCCAGAATAGCTAGCCAAAAATGCCTGTGTATAATTCACCTGATAAGCACGGCCTCTGGTTAATTCTTGATGAATGGCTTGAAATGCCTGCTGATAATTTTCTTTTGATATCAAGGGGACAAAAGGTTTCCGTAAGGTACAAGATTGATTGGAAACGGACGATTGACTCCACCGCTTTCGGATTTCTTTAATGATATGGATTGTTTCCGATTTTAAGTTGGCTGTTATTAAATGGACTTGCTTCGTCTTATGATCCGCCAAGATTGCCCAATCATAAAAGCGCAAATGAACCATTGGCATAGTGGCTAATAACGGATGGATGGGTGAATTTATATCAAAAAGCTTTGCGCCAAAATCATAGGAAAAATAACCAATAGCTCCTCCTTGAAAAGGAAAGTCATGCATGGAAGAAATATGAGATAGGCGTTCTTGGATTTGGCTAAAAATAAAGTTGATGTCAGTATCATGATAAATTTTAAATTCATCATAATGATAGGCACTTATAATATCGTAACGCCCCTTGTTTTCATCACTACTTTCCAGCAATACAAATCCTGGAAGATGGCTAAGCGAATAGTAACGATCAATAAGATTTTCTGAATAATCCAAAGGATAGACAGCTATATTACTCAATGTTTACCTTAAATTTTAAAATTTGCCTTTTACAACAGTCCATGTTCCCCAACACCTTTTTTAGAGGTTGCATTAACTCTTAATGATCTCCCCTTTTGCAAAGGGGGATTAAGGGAATTTTTTAACCTTTTTAAATTGCGGAGCATTAATTGCTATGGCAGATGTTACCTTTGTCGTTTTGCTCACGGACGTGGGATGCTACAGTAGTCAATAAATAATACTCATGACCAACATGGTGGCAACGTGTTTTTTCATTTCTCATCTCTCATCTCTCATGATAGCAATTAAGAAATGATAACATTCTAGCTGATTAATGCCATATTTGCTGATGAGGTAATTATATCAATGTTTTCCATGATCGTCTCTCTAATGGCCTGTTTCTTAGTCCCTATTAGGTGCCAGGAAGAGCAATCTCTCTTAAATAAAGTCTAAGTTTTAGCAAGAGATTGCACGGGTATAAAAAGACGCGGAGAAGAGACCGCTCCAATGGCTGGTGTTTAGGAAAAATTATGAGTATTCTATGAAGCTTCTTGCTTAAACGGAGAGAAGCTATGGCAACAATCGTTGCACGCTTTGAAATACCTTATAACCAAATACTCGACTGTAATGGCGAATTATGTGCCACTCTACCCTCTTTTGCTGCAAATGAAGCGACATTAATTGATTTGTACCGCCAAATGGTTCGCGCTCGTTTGTTTGATAAAAAAGCAATTGCGTTACAACGTACAGGCAAGATGGGAACTTATGCGCCCATTAATGGTCAGGAAGCAATTTCAACTGCAATTGGTCATGCGATGCATGCCGATGATGTGCTAGTCCCCTATTATCGTGATTATGCTGCCCAATTTCAGCGAGGTGTCAAAATGTCTGAGATCTTGGCCTACTGGGGTGGCGATGAACGTGGCAGCCAATTTTGTTGTGGTTCAGAAGATTTGCCCATTTGTGTTCCCATTGCTTCCCAATGTTTGCATGCTGCAGGCGTGGCTTTTGCCTTTAAATACCGGGCCGAGAAGCGTGTGGCGGTTGCGTGTATTGGTGAGGGTGGCACGTCCGAAGGCGACTTTTATGAGGCCATGAACGTTGCAGGTATTTGGAAGCTTCCTTTAGTCTTTGTCGTTAATAATAATTGTTGGGCTATATCAGTCCCTTTAAACAAACAAACGGCATCACAAACCATTGCACAAAAAGCCATTGCTGCAGGCTTTAATGGGTTACAAGTGGATGGCAATGATATCTTGGCAACACGAGAAGCTGTCGGTGAAGCCATTGAAAAAGCAAGACGTGGAGAAGGTCCTACTCTGATTGAAACATTAACTTACCGCCTTTGTGATCATACGACGGCTGATGATGCGACACGTTACCAGCCGAGAGAGGAAGTTGAACACGCTTTATTAAATGAACCAATCAAACGGTTTAGAGTTTATCTTGAAAAACAAGGGTTATGGAACGAAAAACAAGAAGTCGCATTGATTGAGTCTTGTGCAGATGAAGTGCAAAAAGCGGTTGATGACTATCTAAATAAAAAGCCACAACCAATCAGTAGTGCTTTTGATTATCATTTTGAAACCCTTCCGGATTACCTTGTTGAACAACGTGCAATTGCCATGGAGGAAGCAGCAAATGGCTGATATTACTCTGGTAGAAGCGGTAACCCAAGCATTAGCTTATGAATTGGCTCATGATGAAAACGTGGTGGTTTTTGGAGAAGATGTTGGTAAAAACGGTGGTGTTTTCCGTGCAACCGCTGGCTTGCAAGAGCAATTTGGTGAAGCACGCGTTTTTGACTCACCTTTAGCTGAATCTATGATTGCAGGTCTTGCCGTAGGTATGTCCACACAGGGATTAAAGCCTGTAGCCGAATTCCAATTCATGGGTTTTATTTATCCGGCAATGAACCAAATCATATCCCATGCAGCCCGTATGCGTAATCGTACCCGTGGCCGACTTCACTGTCCTTTGGTGTTTCGTGCACCATTTGGTGGCGGGATTCGAGCGCCGGAACATCATTCTGAAAGCACAGAAGCTTTGTTTGCTCATATCCCAGGCCTACAAGTGGTGATTCCTTCCTCACCAAAACGAGCTTATGGATTATTACTCGCAGCCATCCGTAATCCTGATCCAGTTATTTTTCTTGAGCCTAAGCGTATTTATCGATTGGTTAAACAACCGGTTGAAGATGATGGGAAGGCTTTACCCTTGGGAAAATGTTTTACTTTGCAGGAGGGAGAAGACGTGACCTTGCTCAGTTGGGGGGCAAGCATGCACGAAACTTTACAGACGGCCAAACAACTAGCAGAAGAAGGAATATCTTGTGAAGTGATTGATGTGGCCACCATCAAACCACTGGATATTGAAACTATTTTAGCTTCCGTTGAAAAAACAGGACGCTGTGTTATTGTCCATGAAGGTGCAAAAACAGGTGGTGTTGGTGCTGAGATTTCAGCACAAATCATGGAAAATTGCATGGCAGAATTGCTTGCTCCTGTGCAGCGAGTAACAGGGTATGACATTGTCATGCCCTATTTTCAATTAGAAAAACACTATCTTCCCAGCGTATATCGGATTAAAGAAAGTGTTTTGAGTATAATGGAGTAATCATGACTATTTTTAATTTACCTGATTTAGGTGAAGGTCTACCTGATGCCGAGATTCATGAGTGGTTTGTTAAGGTAGGAGACAAAGTGAAAGCTGATCAACCGCTGGTTTCTATGGAAACAGCAAAAGCGGTGGTTGATGTTCCTTGTCCACAGGATGGAACGATTGTAAAGCTTTTTGGTCAATCCGGTGATGTCATCAAAACAGGCGATCCATTGGTTGCTTTTGAAGCGGAAGGAACCGTTGTCAAAGACAAGGGCACGGTTGTTGGCAATCTTGAAGAAAGTACTGAAATCAGTGAAGATCGTTTCATTGTTGGTTCAGCAGTAAGTACTCATAAACGCATTAAAACCACCCCAACCGTGCGTATGCTGGCTAAAAAATTAGGTATTGAGTTAAATACACTAAAAGGCAGTGGTGAGCATGGCGTTATAACCCGTGAAGACGTGCAGCGCGCAGCCGAGAAAAAATCACAACTTAAGGAAGGATTTGAACCTCTACGCGGCGTTCGACGAGCGATGCTTAATAGCATGGTGCAATCACATCAAGAGGTTGTGCCGGTTAGTATTTTTGATGAAGCGGATATTGAACGTTGGAAACCAGGTGATGATATTACGGTTCGTCTCATTCATGCTATCGTTGATGCCTGTCAAAAGGAACCAGCATTAAATGCTTGGTTTGATACAGAGCATGGAGCACGCTGCTGTTTTGATGAGGTTCATCTAGGCCTTGCGATGGATACTGAAGATGGCTTATTTGTACCTGTCATTCATAATGCAGATCAGTGCTCAGCTAAAGAATTACGCGAAATCATCAACGAATATAAACATTCTGTACGTGAACGTGATGTACCGGCGGAAAAATTAAAAGGCGCGACCATTACCTTATCCAACTTTGGCAAGTTTGCTGGCCGTTTTGCAAGCCCAATCATCGTTCCTCCCATGGTTGCTATCCTGGCTGTAGGTCGGTTATATCAGGGTGCCGTCAGCGTCGATGGAAACATTGAAGCGCATCATCTGTTGCCGCTTTCATTAAGTTTTGACCATCGCGCGGTAACAGGGGGAGAGGCAACTCGCTTTCTAGGGGCTGTTATTGAATCATTACAAAAACCTGAGTAAATAACATGCTGTGGACTACACAGCATGTTTACTTCCTATAAATTAAATATCTTGTCATTGTGTTACGACTCTTTTATAACTTCAGCACATTTAACCGCATCAATAATGGCAAGTCTTACCTGTTCTGCCACGATTGTTCCTAGTATAAGCTCGCCAACGTCCCAATCCCCAAGGGAAAAACAAAAAATAGTATCACCATCATAAGGAGAAAAAACAGGGGATATAGCACGCGCGCACCCTGCGACTGCCATTTTTGCAATTCTCTTAAGGAATGCTTTATCTCCTTTGGCGTTGGTAAATATTGCTACCAACGTTGTATTAGTCCCTGCAAATAAATTTTTTTCGGATTGCCCTGATAATAACAGGTCCTGGCTATTAGCCCAGCGACCATCTTTAAAACGTGCTCCGGCTAATAATTTTCCGTTATCATATACATCTCCTACGGCATTAACAGCAGCGTAAACAATCACTTCCAGACCTGACATAAGCTGTATTGCAGAGCGACCAAGACCACTTTTCATTTCATAGGCAGATGAAACAAGTTTTCCAACGGTTGCACCAGTTCCTGCCCCAATGACACCACTTTCTGTGTTGTTTTCTGTTGCAGCAGAGCAAATTTCGTAGATTGCGCTTGCGGACGGTGCTACAGGTTTACGATAACTCAGATCATAGAGCGCCGAAGCTGGAACCAGGGGAATTGTTGCATGCGGTAACTGAAAGCCTATGTTTTTTTCAGCAAGGTAGCGCACAACGCCTTCGGCGGCATATAATCCGAACGTGCTGCCACCGGTTAACATTAATCCATGTACGCAAGGTACGCTATGTTCTGGATCAAGTACAGCAATTTCATGGGATGCAGATGCCGCTCCTGCAATAACATAAGAACCAACCGCTCCTTGCTCAAATAAAAAGACAGATGCGCCAGTACCATCTTCCCGATTTGTAAAATGACTAATTTTTAAACCTTCCATGCTGCTCCCTAGCTGTAACTAGATACAACATTCATCGTATTGCGTCTAACGAACACTGCATTTTAAACGATGCAGTACATCACTATAACGCTTTTTCGTTTATGTCAAAAAATACGACTTCGCCTGTTTTTATATTATGCATTGCTCCAATCACCATAACTTTTTTTTCTTTTACTAATTTTGCTATGGCACGACTATTCTTTAAAATCAAATCAATCTGATTAATGACATTTTGTTTTGCGATACTATCCACTATCGCAGGACTGTTACAATTTTTAGAGGTATTATCCTCATGAATAATTGTATTCACTGCAGGTTGGATATGATCCAGTACATGTTTCAAATTCCCCGAAGCGCCACCAGCACATGCGCCATGCACTGCCCCACAATGTGTGTGTCCCATCACTATAATCAAGGGAACTCCTGCGTATTCCGTGGCAAATTCCATTCCACCCAGAATATTAGTATCCACCACATTCCCCGCTACCCTGGAGACAAATAAATTTCCCAGTCCCTGATCAAACAATATATCCGCGATGCTTCGGGAGTCAATACAATTCAAGACAATCGCCACTGGAAATTGTCCACGCTTTGCGGTGACTTTCATTTCTTTGCGGTAATCATATGAACGTACTTTATCTTGTAAAAATCGCTTATTCCCTTCCTTTAGAATTTCTACTGCCCGTTGTGGTGTCAGTGTGCTTTGTTTTTTTTCTGTCATTGCTTTGGAAACCGGCAACTCATCTGATGCCTGTGCCACCATTGTAAATATTAAGGCCAATATCCATAACAGGTGAGAAGTAATTTGTTTCATTAGTCGGTTTCCTATGTATGTATGTAAGATTTTTATTATAGTTAAAAATTCATCGTGGTATATAAAAACAGGTTATATTCATAGGATGCATCATGGATGCTGAAAATATCCTGCAATGCACTCCCCTACCATAATTACGAAACGCCACTGTTCTTCTTTGATAGGTTGCTATCAATTTGATTTAATACAGCGGCTAAACGGCAACCCGCCAAAGCGAGACGTTGCTTAACAATTTTCTGGGCGTTTCGTTGATACTGAACGGTGGGTATTTCATTATTTTTTATGGTGTAAGCATATTTTACTGCGAGCTTATGAGATTCTTCTGCCC
This sequence comes from Legionella nagasakiensis, assembly GCF_900639915.1. Lineage (GTDB taxonomy): Bacteria > Pseudomonadota > Gammaproteobacteria > Legionellales > Legionellaceae > Legionella_A > Legionella_A nagasakiensis. The sequence continues at coordinate 30,761 of NZ_CAAAID010000003.1, read as the reverse complement.
AATGGTTTGGTTCAATATCTATGGAAGCTGGTTTACATGGATATTGCTTCTCAATAGCTGACGTCCATTTAATGACGTAGTGACGACTGTAATGACGCTTTCCCAGGAGTAATCCACCCCCTTTATCCCAGTAGGCATGGAGATTATCGGCAACTGGATTATTGCCAAGATGAACAAGATTGCCACCTTGATCACCTTCCGGTAGCTGCTTACTGACTCGCGATGCCGCATGCAATGGTTGGTGAATGTCTCCAACCACATGTAAAAGAATACGTAAACCAATGCCTTTTTCAAATTCATTAGCTTTGCTACTTTCTAAAACATGAGATGCTTCCCGGATTGCCCAGAGTGCATTAATCATTTGCGTCAACGGTATGGGACTAGCATCTTCGGAAAAGTACCAGTTTATATAATGCATGCTGTTAAACCAGTTCACATCATGATATCTCATGCTATCCAGCCATACGGCGGCATTAACAAGGCTTTGAGGTGGATATTCTTTATCCAAAGCATGGTTATAATGATTGAATGTGCTGCGTGCATGTGGTGTTAGGTGATCATAAGCAATTTGGGCAACCAAACGATGACCTAATGCATTCCAGCCTAATGCCTGTGGTTGTAAAAGACATGATAAGATAAATACCAATACACTGTTTTTCATGATGACCATGGCTTATATAGTAACTCCTCTCCCTCATCTTTGCCTTGCAATCTTGTCCGCAAGATTCAAATCCGTCGACAAAGTAGGGAAAGAGCAATGACAGTTCATCCTAAATAAGGAGACCAAGATGGTTCTTGCACATCCCCCTGGCGTGATGGCAAGCGCATGCGAATACGTCCATCAATTGATACCATTGCTAATACCCCTTTATCTTGATAATGCGTGGCATAAAGGATTAATCGTCCATTAGGGGAAACAGAAGGTGATTCATCCATCGGTGAATAGGTTAATTGCGTGATTCGTCCTGTATCCGTATTTTGTACACCAATGTTAAATTGCTTCTCTTCACGATGCAGTAAAACAATATTTTTCTGATTAGGGGTGTAGGAAGCACGAGCGTTATAATTGCCTTCAAAGGTGACTCGACTTACCTTACCATCGCTTAATGAGAGCCGATAAACTTGTGGCGCCCCCCCCCTGCCGGAAGTAAATAACAGAAAACGACCATCTGGCGCATAATGAGGCTCAGTATCAATCGCATCACCAAATGTAAGTTGCTTCATGGCACCATTGGTTAAATTGACACTGTATATTTTAGGGGTGCCCTCTTTTGAGAGAACGACGGCTAATTCCCGGCCATCAGGAGACCACGCCGGAGCACCATTAATGCCCGGGAAATTGGTTACTAAACGGCGGTTTCCAGTTTCAACATTGACAGTAAAAATTTGCGCGCGTTTTTTTTCAAACGACACATAGGCAATCTGTTTCCCATCCGGAGACCAAGCCGGTGACATAATAGGCTCGGTTGAAATAAGTAGACTTTGTGGATTATGTCCATCAACATCTGCAACTTCCAGAGAGTATTTTCGCTTTCCATGTTCATGTTGAACCAAAATATAGGCAATTCGTGTAGAAAACACACCGCGCTCGCCTGTTAGTTTTTGATAAACCTCATCGCTGATATGATGAGCCAGGGCTCTTAATTCATTGGCATTGATCTGAAAATCCTTTGCCAACAACAAACGGCCGTGAGCTGCCGCATCCAATAATTCAAAATGAACATCATAGCGATTGAATCCGCTTGGTGTTACTTGTCCTGATAATACACTATCAGCGCCGGCCTGACGCCAAGTATTAGTATCAGTACCAGACTGGATTTCAGGAATAATTTTAAATTGGCCGGATAAACGCAGATCATGTTCAATGATTCCATTCAACGTTTGTCCAGCCTGTCCACCACTGAAAGTATTAATACCAATAGGCAGTGCGGCATTAATACCTTGTGTTAATTCAAGATCGAGCGAGAAAGCCATTTTAGTAACCAATAAGAATAGAATGGCCAAAAAACGATTCATCACAAATTACCCCCTCACGTTTTCGGGTCGTACGGTTAAACTGATATCACGAAAGATATTGAATGCATCTGGATCACTTGGTACTGGCAGCGGAGAGGCTTTATAGATTGCTGATTGAGCTGAACGATCGAGAATAGGATCTCCACTGCTACGAACTAGATTAACTTCGAGCACTGCACCATTTGGAGCAAGACGAATACGAAACTTGCTGGATAATTGATTATCAACATTATCAGGCAATATCCATTGGCGGCTAATGGCATTGATGATTAATGCTTTATACTTGTCCACTTCTCCAGCAATGCGGGCATTTTTTTCTGCATCTCTGGCGGCTTGTTCTATTGCAGCTTGCCTTTTTCTTTGCTCCTCTGCTTTGGCTTGTGCTTCATGCGCTTTTTGTTCTCTGGCCTCTTCTTCTGCCTTTTTCTTTTTTAATTCCGCTAATTTTGCAGCCTCTTCTTCCTGCTGTTTTTGCAGCTGAAGCTGTTTTTTTCTTATATCAACCAGACGTTGCTCTTCTTCTTGTTTTTGTTTTGCTAACTGTTTTAACCGTCTTTGTTCTTCAACTAATTGCTGTTGACGCGCTTTCGCCAATTTGGCTGCTTCATTTTTTAATGTTTCCAGTCGTTGCTGTTCTTTAATACGACGTTTACGAGCTGCTTCTGCTTGTTGTGCTAAAGCTTGTTGTCTTTTTTCTTCGGCTTGTTTTTCGCGCAAACGTTCAGATTTCAAACGGTTAACCGTTTCCATAACTTCCTGGCTATCGACACTCACCGCTTTAATAGCCTGCTCTTGAGACTGTGGTTCAATTTGCTGTATTTGATAATGTTCATTTTTAGCCTCAAGCGTTAAAACAGGATGCTTATTATTGCTGGGGTCTGAGATTAAAAAAATGACAATCAAAACATGCAGCATAATGGCCGCTGCAAATGCCACACGATAACTTTTCTCTTCCATCATGCCATGTCCCCCTGAATGACTTCAGAAGAATCGGTCATTAACCCAACTTGTTCAGCACCGGCTTGTTTTAATAGACTCATTGCAACGACCACTTTACCGTAAGAAACCCCTTGGTCGCCTTTAACCAAAACATGGATTGGCTTACCTGATTGACGTGCCAATTCCAATTCGGCAGCAACACGTACCATCAATGCTTGAGACGTGATAGGCATATCAGGTGTTGTGCTTACGTTTAGGAAATAATCACCTTGTCGGTTCACCGAAACAATAATGGGTTCGCGTTCAGATGCCTTCATGGTGTCGCTGGCAGCTTTTGGTAAGTCGACGGTTACTCCTTGAGTCAGCATAGGCGCGGTAATCATAAAAATAACCAAAAGAACCAACATGACATCAATGTAAGGAACGACATTAATTTCAGCAATCGGGCGAGCACGTGTCGTTTTCTTCTTCATTATTCGGTTCATCCTCTTACAGGTGATGATGTTTGTTGTGTAATTAATGCAATAAGTTCTTCCTGAAAAAGATCGTACTTATCCAACAACGCGTTTGAACGTGCAGTATAACGATTAAATGCAATCACGGCTGGTATGGCAGTGAATAATCCAAGTGCGGTAGCCACTAAGGCTTCTGAAATTCCTGGAGCTACCATAGCAATCGTGGCTTGCTGGGCATGTCCCAACGCTTGAAATGAAGTCATAATTCCCCAAACCGTGCCAAATAAGCCAATGTAGGGTGCGATGGAGCCAATAGAAGCAAATAAAGGTAAATGTTGCTCAAGCCGCGCTGCTTCTTTGGCATGGTTTATTTGCATGACTCTTTGTATGGGTTCCAATGCAATCTGCCCCACTTTACGGACACGCAAAAACTCTTTAAATCCAGAATGAAAAATAGCGGCTAATCCATGCCTCGTATCGGTATTGGAATCAACTTCCATGTAGAGTTTACTTAAATCATTTGCTTCCCAAAAGCGTTGACTAAATGTCTCATACTGATACTTTATTCGCCTAAAAAACCACGCTCTCTGTAAAATAAGAGTCCATGAGGCAATAGAGGCAATCAGCAAAATCAGCATCACCGTTTTTACAACAAATCCTGCCTGAAAAAAATAACTCAACACATTGGCATGATTGACCATGTTCTACTCCTTCAATATATTATCTGGTAGACGTTTCGGTTTTAGATGGTCGTTCACACAGACGACAAAGACGGTAATTTCACTCAACAAATGATTCAATTGATTATACATACGCTGTTTAAACTCCAACGTGCTTATTCTAAGACGCACACATCTTGTTTTAATGGTTAGAACATCATCTAATCTGGCTGGATGAAGGTAACGTATATGTATGTCATGAATGGCGAAATGTGTACCATATTTTGCCATTGCAGTCAAAGATAATCCAAGGTTACGTAGCATTTCTGTTCGGGCACGCTCAAAAAAATACAGGTAATTCGCATGATAGACAATGCCCATATGATCCACGTCTTCAGCATAAACTGTAAATTGTTCTCTGTATTCTTTCTCTGTATTCATACGCATTAATTATGTTCTGTTATTGCGATGCCAAAATGCTCATAGGCCGATTGAGTTGCCATTCTTCCTCTAGGGGTCCGCATTAGAAATCCCTGTTGGATCAGGTAAGGCTCAAGGACGTCTTCAATGGTTCCTTTTTCTTCACCAATGGCGGCAGCAATACTATCAATTCCCACTGGTCCCCCAGCAAAACGCTCGATGATAGCAAGCAATAGTTTTCTATCCATCACATCGAAGCCATGTTGATCCACATGCAGCATATCCAATGCAAGCTGTGCTGTTATTCGATTAATAACACCATCCCCTTTGACTTCTGCATAATCTCGTACTCGCCTCAATAAACGATTGGCAATGCGTGGCGTCCCACGAGAACGTAAAGCAATTTCACTGGCTCCTTCATCATCAGCAACAACATTTAGTAATCGGGCCGAACGATTTACTATATGCGTTAAAGCCTCAACGGAATAAAATTCCAATCGTTGGACAATTCCAAAACGATCACGCAAGGGCGACGTTAAAGAACCGGCGCGGGTTGTTGCACCGATTAAGGTAAATGGAGGTAATTCCAGTTTAATAGAACGTGCTGCCGGTCCCTCGCCTATCATAATATCCAGCTTATAATCTTCCATGGCTGGATATAATATTTCTTCAATCACAGGACTTAACCGATGAATTTCATCAATAAATAAAACATCATTTTCCTGCAAATTCGTCAAGATAGCCGCGATATCCCCTGCTCGCTCCAGAACAGGGCCAGAAGTCTGGCGTAAGTTAACCCCCATTTCATGAGCAATGATATTTGCCAACGTTGTTTTACCTAAGCCTGGTGGACCAAAAACAAGGACATGATCCAAGGCATCGTGACGTTTCAGAGCAGCATCAATGAAGATCCTCATTTGCGCTCTCACTTCATCCTGACCAATATATTCCTCAAGACTTAACGGTCTAATTGCCCTGTCAATGGCGTCGTCAGAGGTGGCCTGCGAACTGATTAAACGGTCACTTTCCAGCATGGAAATAGAACTTAGGTTAATTAAGAAGTATGGAAATTTTAACATAGGTTTTATGACAAGGCTTGTGAGAAGTTCGCCAATTTTTAAAAAAATGTTACATCAAATGATTTTGTATATGATATTAAATTTGTTAATATGTATAAAAAATGAATAAATGATTCTTAACAATAGAATTCATTTCCTTAAAATAGTTCATTCATTATGAATAAAAAACATCCTCGCCTCTTAGCCTTAGATGTCTTCCGAGGTTTAACGGTCGCTTTGATGATTTTGGTTAATAGTCCTGGTGATAAAATTACCTATTCTTGGTTAACGCATTCCTCATGGCATGGATGCACCTTGGCTGATCTTGTTTTTCCATTTTTTATTTTCATTGTTGGCGTATCCTTGACCTTTACCTTGACTAAAGCGCGTGCACAACACGTATCATTTCAGAATTTGTTACAAAAAATCTTTAGACGCTCTATTTTATTATTTTTGATTGGGTTGGCTTTAAATTTATTTCCCCATTTTGATTTCACTACCCTTCGTTTCTTTGGTGTATTGCAACGTATTGCCATTTGTTATTTTTTTGCTTCACTGATTTTTTTAACCACACGACCTCAAACACAAGCTTTTATCCTATTTGCCATTTTAATTATCTATTGGTTTCTTTTAACCAAAATTCCTGTTCCTTTTTATGGTGCAAATCATTTGACTCCATCAGAAAACCTTGCTGCTTTTTTGGATCGCCTTCTTTTTTCTTCACTTCATTTATATGGAAAAGTATACGATCCAGAGGGATTGTTAAGTACTCTTCCAGCAATTGCGACCGCATTATTGGGAAACTTGACTGGGTTTTGGCTATTGTCTATCCGTTCAAAAAAACAAAAATTAACAGGTTTGTGTTGTGCTGGCACACTTCTTGCAATTTTTGGATGGCTATGGGGCATGGAATTTCCACTTAATAAAGCACTCTGGACAAGCTCTTATGTTTTATGGACCGGAGGACTCGCTTTGTTTGTTTTGGCTATATGCTATTGGTTAATTGAAGTTAAGAACTGGGAGCATTGGATAGAGCCTTTTAAAATTTTTGGCACCAATGCCATGCTCGCGTATGTTTTGCATGTTTTTTTCTTAAAAGTACAGGCAATGATTATTTTTCAAGGTGCCGATGGTTCAACAAGTAATGTAAAACAGCTTATTACCCAATGGCTATTTGGTTGGGTGTCTTCTCCAATGTCTTCCTTTTTGTATGCACTTAGTTACACAGGATTATGGCTAGGCGTTTTGTGGCTTGTTGCAAAGCAAAAAACATTGACCCAATCGGCTTTCAACCAAACGTAATCTTCATCGATGGACATCACAACAGCGTTACATGCAATGAGGCATTCATTAACAACCTCTTATTTTTTCTTTATTTTCCCATAATACATAAAAATTCTTTTTTGGGATGATGTGATTTGATCCGTAAAAATGGTTAACGTTTTTCGAACATCATGGTTGGTTAATGCTACAATGAAAAAGAAGCCAGCATCAAAAAAAATCGATAAGTGCTCATATTTAATTTGCTGTCCATTATAGCGATGTAAAAACCATGCGCCAGACTGGAAAGATAATCCATTATAAGTAGGCGGGTCTTTGCTGATATGAAAAATAGAATGCAGTGAAAATAATAAGACAATAGCCATAATCATTATTATGCTAAGAGGTAAGGCAGATTGTAATAAGGCAAACATTGCTAAGCCATGGCTAAGGATAGCCAGTTTTAAATAGTCTTTTGATGGTTTAATGGTTATTGTAAAGTTTGATAATGGCAACAATATTGGCTAGCTCCTTGTCATCTGGTTGCTCATAACCCATTAACCAGGCATGAATATCGGGATCCTGACAATTCAATAGCTTTTCAAACGCGTGGATTTGTTTATCAGATAGCAAATCAAATTGTTTTTCCATGAAGTGACTCAGGATTAAATCCAGTTCGAGCATGCCCCGCCGGCAATGCCAGATTATTTTGGCTTTTTTTTCGGAAGATACCATGCGCTGTCAAACTAAAAGATTTTAACACACTATAATGGTACACTATGACTCTATAGAACAGCAATCCAAAACATCGATGACCGAAACACATTATCTTATTAATAACCGTTCATTCACCGTTTTTTCGCCTCTGAATTTGGAATTAATTTTTGAACCGCATAAGAATTATCTCTTTGATTTATCTTATCTGGGAATCATGAATGTCCAAGGAGAACAGGGCAGGGAATTTTTACAAGGACAATTAAGTTGTGATGTTCGAGAAGTTCATCCCTGGCAAATGCGTCAAGGGGCGCTGTGTAATTTAAAAGGCCGTGTCATGGCGTTACTTGATGTATTGGAGTGGCAAGGACTTCATCTTATTCTTCCAAATGATTTGATGGAGGATACCCAGCAATCCTTAATGAAAGCTGCGATGTTTTCTAAGGTGCATTTACGGGCTTCTTCTTCCTACCAATTATTTGGATTCTATCTGCAAAATCAAGAAGATTTAATTCCTTTTGATCTTGAACCCCCAATGGATGAATTGAGTGTGTTTAACAATGATGAGTATTGCTGTTATCACTTAGGGAATCATTTTTTTATTTTTCTTGTTTCTGCCGAGCAAACTGCGTTTGTAACCCCTTATTTACAAAAAAATCAATGGCGTGGATCTCTTGCATGGCATGCATTGCAATTAAAAAATCATCGGATTGATATTTATCCTGAATCACGCGGTTTATTTCTCCCTCATCGCTTGAGTTTACATCATTCAGGTTATTTGAATTTTGCTAAAGGATGCTATAGAGGCCAGGAAATTATTGCGCGAACGCATTTTCGCGCAACATTAAAACATGAACTAAAATCATTTGTTATTCAAACAAAAGAACCCTTACTATCAGGGAAAAAATTGTATGCCGACAATAGCCAGACCGAGATTGGCGAGCTTATCGATTTTTGTCCTATAGATGATGAACAGTTCATTATTGCCGCCAGTATCTTACTCAATCATCCATCTCAGTGCCTGATTGAAGGACATCAGCAGATGATCAATCTTGCCTAGAATCGGATAGCATGCTTTGCAAAACCCGATCTTTATCGATGAAATAGTGCTTCATCGCACCAGCAACATGCAAAACGATAAGGACAATTAAAATCCATGCAATGACTCCATGAGCATCAGCCATCAATTTTGCTAGTCCTTTATTAGGCTCAATTGGCAAAGGAACTGGAAATAAGCCAAAAAAAACAGGGATTCTATTTGCCGAAACCGACATAATCCAACCACTCATTGGCATAGCAAACAAAAAGACATATAAGCTATATTGCACGCTTCTTGCCATTATTTTCTGCCAACCTGGAACAGTTGTAGGCAAGGAGGGTTTACCTCGACAGATAATCCAAAGTATACGTAAAAAAAATAAAAAAAGGACAGTTAATCCAAATGACTTATGAATAAGATAGCCCAAAGGTTGGTATTTTTCTGGCAAATCTCCCAAAAAAAAGCTAAGTGACAACATCGTAATGACAATTACAGCACTTAACCAGTGAATGACTTTAGAGCCCATTGAGTAAGTAACTACAGCGCGTTTCACACATACTCCTTGTTATTATGAATTAAAAATCCTCGTTATGTTTCACCTCAATACATCAAGCTTCATGCTTCCACCAATTCCTTGCGATTTTTGTTTTCATGCATTTGCATGGTTGTTTGAGTTAAATCAAGTAATTCACGGGTCGCCACAAAAAACATGGTGTAGTTCAAGGTGTTGGTTGATCGTAAGTTATTTAATACATGACGCCATCTTTCAATAAGATTGGCATGTTTTTCTGCCCATATATTAAAGCATTTCATAAAATCTTTTTTCTTTTCATCAAAAAGAATAATCCCAGCAGTTAATTGTCGTTGCTGCCAGTCTAAATCATCCCGTAAAGCTTCTCTTGATAAGGCTTCCCAATGATTATCAGTAGGTTGAATGATGACTTGTGTACGAATCCATGCCAATTCAAGAAACTCGCCAATATTAAAGTAAACTTCAGCTGCTTTGCTTATTTTAACATTCAATTGATGAGCCACCTCAATAATATCCAATACAGCGAACAATGCTCGAGTGATTGTTAATTCATGAGCTAAATGTTTCGTTAATCCCATTTCTTGATATTTTCTATGATGCTCATCGTATTTAGCACGATTATTATCCCCCAAAATTCCTGGTAGAGATTTTTTTAATTCTTCTACGCCGGCGGCATACAATTTAACTGCTTTGGAGATGTCTAAACGTTTACGTTGACTGCGTAAAAACCAGCGAACCAGTCGTCTGAGAAGGCGCACATACATCATCATAATTTCTATCTGACTCTCTGCGCTAATCTGGTTGCCTAAAGCATCAATTTGTTTCCAAATGGTATCCATATCAAGAATACTGCGTGTAATCATGTAGGCTCGTACGATCGCAGAAACTGGCGCTCCGGTCTCATCCTGCATGCGGAATACAAATGAAAAACCCATCTCGTTAATAATAATGTTACTGAGTTTAGTTGCAATGATTTCCCGCTTCAGAGGATGACGTTGCATCTCATCCCTAAAGCGAACCTGTAATGGTTCAGGAAATGACCGAATTAAAAATTGCTCAAGATAAGCATCCTCAGGGACATCGGATGATAAAATTGCTTCTTTCAATAAGATTTTACTGTAACAAAACAAGACGGACATACTTGGCCTGCTTAGACCTTTTCCAGCCAGTTTGCGCTCTAACAATGTTTTTTCATCAGGTAAAAACTCAAGACGTCTATCCAGTTTTCCACTACGTTCCAATTCATTAATATAACGGGAATGTAATTCCAACGAACGTAATGATTGATCAGCCATTAAACTGATAGCACGAGTTTGTAAATAATTTTCACGCAAGACCAGTCGCGAAACTTCGTCAGTCATTTCAAGTAATAATTCATTACGCTGCTTGATGGTTAAATCACCAGCAGCGACAATCATATCAAGCAGAATTTTGATATTAACTTCTTTATCCGAACAGCTAACTCCTGCAGAATTATCAATAAAATCTGTATAAATAAAACCGCCATTTAAAGCGTATTCAACCCGTGCCAACTGAGTAAGACCTAGATTACCGCCCTCACCAATCACTTTACAGCACAATTGTTTTGCATTAACACGTATCATGTCATTGGTTCGATCACCAACTTCAGCATTGGTTTCTGATTTTGCTTTAATAAAGGTGCCAATGCCTGCACTCCAAAGTAGATCAACCTTAGCCTGCAAAATAATGCGTATTAATTCATTCGGTTCGACAGAAGCTGGTTTAATTCCAAGAAATTGTTTCATTTCTTTGCTGACTACAATCGATTTGGCGCTACGATTAAAAACACCACCACCTTTAGAAATTAGTTTTTTATCATAATCTGCCCAAGATGAGCGTGGTAAATTAAATAAACGCTGCCGTTCTTTAAAACTTATTTCAGGGTCAGGATCGGGATCGATAAAAATATGCATGTGATTAAAGGCAGCAACTAATTTGATGCGCTTAGACAACAACATACCATTGCCGAAAACATCGCCTGCCATATCGCCAATTCCCACAACAGTAAAGTCGGTTGTTTGGATATCCATCCCCATTTCATAAAAATGGCGTTTGACTGACTCCCAGGCACCTTTGGCAGTAATACCCATTTTTTTGTGGTCATATCCAACTGAGCCACCAGATGCAAAAGCATCTCCTAACCAATAACCGTATTTTACGGAAATTTCATTGGCAATGTCTGAAAAAGTGGCTGTACCTTTATCGGCGGCAACAACCAGATAAGGATCATCTTCATCATAGCAAATAACATTGACTGGTTTGGCAATAAGCCCCTCTTTGTAGTTATCCGTAATATCTAACAAACCGCGGATAAATAATTTATAACAATTAATTCCTTCAGCAAGCATTTCTTCACGACTACCACTCACTGGTAATTGTTTGGCAACAAATCCACCCTTGGCTCCGCTGGGCACAATGACCGCATTTTTGACTTGTTGGGCTTTCATTAATCCTAATATTTCTGTGCGAAAATCTTCCTTGCGATCAGACCAACGGATCCCTCCTCTTGCAACTTTGCCACACCTTAAATGAACCCCTTCTAATTTAGGTGAATAAACAAAAATTTCAAACATTGGATAAGGTCTAGGAACACCGGCAATGGTTTTACTGTTTAATTTTATGGAAATATAATTTTTATATTCACCATCCTCATCAAGTTGATAAAAGTTAGTACGTAATGTTGACGTTATGGCTTGGATGTACTGACGAATAATTTTATCTTCGTCCAAGTTTTCCACTGCATCCAAATCCGTTAATATTTCTGAGACCAAACTATGAATCCGATTTTCACGATTTTTTATTTTTATTGGATTGAAATGCAGTTCAAATAGTTGCACTAATTTTTTTGCAAGTAATGCATTATTATTTAATGCGGAAATGATATAATCCTGACTAAATGTTATACCAATTTGTTTAAAATATTTAGCGTAAGTTCTTAAAACAGAGACTTGCCGCCAATCTAGGCCAGCTGCTAACACGAGTTGATTAAAACCATCGTTTTCTGCATTACCAAACCAAATATTGGTAAATGCATTTTGAAATAAGTCTCTGATATCATCAAAATTAAAGATATTACCACGCGTATATTGCATGGCAAAGTCATTGATCCAGGTTACTTTTTCATCAGCAAACTTAAGCGAATATGGACGTTCCGTGAGTGCCTTCATCCCAAGATTTTCAATAATGGGCAAAACGTCCGATAAAGGAATGGTTGTATCGTTTTGATATATTTTAAGTCTAAATGTATCTGAAAATTCATCTAAAGGACGGTAAAAATTCATACTTAACACATTTTCCCTGGAAAGTTGCTCGATATGTTTAATATCAAATACTGCCGTTCGAGGAGGGAAATTGGTCATATAAACCGCCGGGAAAACATCCTTATATTGCATATATAAACGATTAGCCCTTTCTTCACCAAACGCTTCGGCTAAGTGTTGTTGTAAATCATCGATCCAGGAGCGTCCTATCTCAATTAATTTCTTCTCAACTTCCTTAAAGTTGAATTCAATGCTTTCTTGTGGATTAATTCGGATAATAAAATGAATCCGAGCTAAAACAGATTCAGAAAAACGAGTGGAAAAAGTAATTTCTTGCGCATTAAAGCTTTCACGTAACACTTCCTGCATTTCCTGCCGAAGCTCTGTATTAAAGCGCTCTCTGGGGACATAGACCAGACAAGATATAAATCGGCGATAAACATCTACGCGGGCAAACATTCTGATACGTCGCCGCTCTTGCATATGGAAAATTCCCATTGCAATTTCAAGCAATTCATCTTCTGATGCTTGAATTAAGTCATCACGAGGCAATGTTTCTAAAATATTGAGTAAGATTTTCCCGGCATGACTGCGTGGACTCAATAACGAATTCTTCATAATTTGCGCCACTTTATGACGCAAGAATGGGATATGCTTGGGGTTGGTATTATAGGCTGCTGAAGTATATAAACCAATAATGCGACATTCACCAATTACCTGTCCCTTTTTATTAAACCGTTTTACACCGATATAATCGGTATAAGCATCACGATGGACCGTAGCGAGTGTGTTCGTTTTAGACATCACTAGAATACGAGAAGATAAGGTTAATTCCCTCGCTTCAGGCGTCATAGCAGAAATGCTTCGTGCTTTTGATTTACTTAACCCTTGCTTAAGCACGCCTAATCCAGTTTCAGGGATAGCTTGTAAAATGGTTTCTTTACCTTTATGAACGATTTCATAATCTCTAATGCCAAGAAAAGTAAAGTGGTGATCTTCAATCCAATTTAAAAAGGCTTTAGTTTCTGCAACTTCATTTGGATCCAAAGTAGGAGAAGCAATATCCAGTTCATGAATAATCAGTCTGACTTTTTCTCGCATAGGATGCCAATCTTCGACAACAACACGATTATCTTCTAATACACGTTCAAAATTTCGGTATAATTCATCCAGTATGCGAGGGTCGGTTTGTCGATCAATTTCCATAAAAATAGGAGCATCGGTTTCTGCTTCTGAATGTGTTTGATCGTATTGTGGTAATACGCCCGTTACTTCATTATCTTTTCCACGTAATAAACGCACGCCCCCCATATGAATGATGAGATGGGAAGATAAGCCCATACGGTTGACAACCATACGAATGGAGTCCACCAAAAATGGCATATCTTTACATATGATTTCGACTACGGTATGAGTGGTCTGCCAACCGTGTCGCTCAAAATCAGGATTGTAGATTCTAATTTTAGTTTCATCGGGTGCACGACGATATATAAGAGACCAGAAATTGATGGCAGCGCCGTATAGATCATCTATTTCCCACTCTAACAGATCGTCCAATGCCACGGTACCAAAAAACTGACGTACAAACTCTGCGCAAAAAACAGCTTGTTCCCCACTTATTTTTTGCCTTATCTTGTCAACAATGGTTTCAATGATTTGATCTTTACCCGCTTCAAATTTGTAAGACATTCAAGCACCCCATCTGGCATGGAATTATGATGATAATGAATTGAACCAAATTATATACCCATGTAGGGTAGTTTGCGATATATGGAAGAAAGAGATAATGCAATATTTGCATAAATTAAAGCAGGTCAATCAGTAAAATCTTCTTTATTGATTTCTGAAAACGATCATCATTGCGATGCACCTTTAATGCAATTTTCCAGTACAGGAAGATTTCGCAAGAATCAATTATTCTATGTATACACGAGCATCTACGTTTACCCAATTGCTCAGCTCTATAATATCTCGATTGCCCATGCGTATGCAGCCTCGAGATCCTGGGGTGCCTAGCACCGTAGTATCAGGTGTGCCATGAATATAAATATATCGTTCCAGACTATCTACCTTACCTCCTTTATTACGTCCTGGCTCCAAACCATCCAATTGTAATATACGAGTCAAAATCCAGTCACGCTCAGGATATTGTTTCGCTAGCTCTGGACAATAGATTTCCCCCGTCCAACGTCGCGCAACAAAAACACTATTGATTTCATTTTTAATACCAATAATGCTGTGAACTCTATGCCAACCACGTGGCGTACATTCACTATTTTGTTGCTCACCAAGTCCGTTTTTACCTGTAGACACAGGATAAGTTTTGAGAAGTTTATCCCCTTCATAACAGTGCATTTGCTGATATTGGGCAAAAACAACGATTAATTGATTGGTTCTCATACTATTTGATGCTAATTGTTTTAACATTTACAAACTCAAGGATGCCTTCTCTTGATATCTCTCGCCCAAATCCTGAATGTTTAATTCCTCCAAAAGGAACACGAGGGTCAGAGGCAACATGAGAGTTGACAAAGCAACTGCCTACCTCAATTTCTTCCGTTGCAATTTTTTCACCATGCTCCAGATTGCGGGTAAATACTGCCCCTCCCAAACCATATTTGCTTTGATTCGCAAGGCGGATAGCATGTGCTTCATCATCTGCTCTCACGACAGCAATAACTGGGCCAAATAATTCGTCATCAAAAGCGGGCATGCCGGGACAGACATTGATCAATACGGTCGGTGGATAATAAAAACCCTTTCGGTGAGGAATTTCTCCTCCTCGCAATATTTTAGCGCCTTTTTTTTCGCTATCCAGTACTTGTTGATGCAGTGTATCACGTAAATCTTTACGTGCCATGGGGCCAAAATTAGTCGAAGGGTCAAGAGGATCTCCCATCTGAAATTTTTCGATTAATTTTATGATCTTATCGATCAACTCATCCATGACCTCATGGACTACAATAATTCTTTTTGCTGCGATACAGACTTGTCCAGTATTGTTCATGCGCGACGTTACAATGCAATTGGCAGCAAGTTCAAGATCAGCATCCGCAAGAACAACATAAGGATCATTTCCTCCCAACTCCAGCACAGATTTTTTTAAATGGCTTGCCGCATTACTTGCTACAATACGACCTGCTTGTTCACTGCCCGTCAGACTAACACCGATAATTTTTTCATGAGCAATCACCATCGCTGCCAGCTCATTGTCCAGTATAAAATGTTGAAATAAATGTTCCGGAAATCCTGCCTCAAGAAACAATTCAGCAATGGCATTCCCACTTCCTGTAGAAATAGGAGCGTGTTTTAAAATGGCTGCATTTCCTGCCATAATGGTTGGAGCAGCAAAACGAAACACTTGCCAGAAAGGAAAATTCCAGGGCATGATAGCAAACACGACACCCAAAGGTTGATAACATACCTTTGTTTTGGTCATTTCTGTAGGGATTAATCTCGGCGCAAGATAAGTTTCAGCCTGCTCCGCAAAATGTTCGCAAACCCAGGCACATTTTTCGATCTCGCCTTTACCAGCCGTCAGTGGTTTTCCCATCTCTTTCGCCATAAGGGAAGCATATTCTTCCTGTTTTTTTCGCAGCAGTTCTGCCATCTTTTTCATTCGTTGCCGTCGCTGTAAAAAATTTGTTTTACGCCAAGCTTGATAACATAGATGCGCTGCATCGATAAAGGCATACACTTGCTCTTCTTTAAATAAAGGATAAGATTGCAGCACTTCTTCAGTGGCAGGATTGATTGTTTTAATTTGCATTATGTAGTTCCTTGCTTGTATTTTATTCTAAAGTGTAGCGGATTAAATAGAATTCTTGCAGATAAGTTTTAATTATTGATACCATCGCGTAGGAAAATTTTAACGTATTGATTTATTCGTTAGTATAGAAAATATCCATTCAAGTAGGATAATTAATGAAAGATAAAAATGGCTGTCGCTTTGCTCCATACACATTCGCCTGGGCCGTTCATATATTCACTGCTAGTGCTGTTTTTGTAGGCTTATTAAGTCTGGTTAAAATATACCAGCACCAATACGTTCTTGCACTCTGGTTAATGGCATTAACGGTTGTTATTGACTCTGTAGATGGCTCCCTGGCACGATTGGTTCGTGTAAAAGAAGTTTTGCCCAAAATAGATGGCACGTTGCTTGATAATATGGTGGACTATCTAAATTATGTGGTAACGCCTTCTTTTTTTCTACTCGTTAAGCCAGATATGCTTCCTTCTGATTATGCATTATGGCTTATTTTCGCACTTACGCTTGCTTCAGCCTATCAATTCTGCCAAGACGATGCCAAGACACCCGATCATTTTTTTAAAGGCTTCCCTTGCTATTGGAATTTTGCTGTTTTTTACATGTTTATTTTTGACACATCCATGACAACCAATGCTTGGATTATAGGTATTTTATGCTTTTTAATTTTTGTCCCTATAAAATATGTTTACCCATCACGGCTTGATTATCTTACTCAATCGACCACGCTAAAAATACTTATGCATACTTGTTCAATTATTTATGGGATAAGCTCTGTTCTATTATTATGGAACTATCCGCAAAGTAATCCAATCTTGCTGAGCATTTCTTTGGGGTATGTGGCGATGTATTTAATGTTAAGTATCTACCGTACTTACTCACCTATGATCATCGCAAAAATGACAATTGGTAAACATTAATTAAAACTATGAACTGAAATGTCAACTCACCCTAATATTGGACTTTGATTTTTTTTAAATTAAAATAAGACCACTAAGATTGCTTCTGAGACTGTTCATGACACTTAACAAAGTTATCATTATTTTTACATGTATGGCAATTTACGTTGGGACAAGCAAGGCAGGTAGTTTCCCTCGAGGGTGCGAAGTATCAGGTTTTGGTTATAGTGATAATTATCTTATTGTGAATGAAAAAGGCGAACAAACATTCTACCTCATTCAAAATCGCTCCAATACCCAAATTGAGCTTGAGCGTTATGAAACACGTGAAGTTTTCATGAGCCCCACATTAAAAAGCAAATTAGATCCATTACGTTGGGCAGCCTTTGCATCAGATGTTGAAAATCTCCATTTTAAATGTTTTACTCATACAGATAACACTACTGCGATGGTGAATTGTAGTGACGTTCTTGAAGTCTGCCAATATCCTCGTGTTAAATTCGCATTGAGTAATATGGGTAATTATTGGGTATCAACAAATAAGCCACAAGCTCAGGTAATTAAAGATGCCATCGCTAAAGGAATTTTACTTCGTTGGTAGTTCCGTAGGTAAAAAAATTATTTCATTATGCATTCTTTTCGCTGGTATAATTGGCGCATTGATTGTTTTACTCGGTTTTATTCAAACAAAATCTCAAATTTATTACGTCTCAGGCGCCTCTTTACTTCTTCTTACAGCTATTTATTACAAATTAACTTATTTTATTGCACTTGAAATCATTCTCCTTTCTGGTTATGGTGCCGAACTTTTAGGGATAGGGCCTATTTTACAGATTGTACTTCCAAGTTTGTTAACTTTACAAATGTTGGTTTATTATCTGTTAAGCGGTCAGCTTAAGAATGTCTTTCGCTTGTTTGGTGTCATAGGTATTGCCTTGCTTTCAATAGGATTTTCTTTTAAAAACAATTGGATTTTTTTATTTGGAAGCTTGGCTGTGGGACTCTATGCACTGGATAATGTTTATCGTGGCAAATATGTAGCCTTATTATGGGCCGTCTTAAATTTATTTTTTGCCTTTGCTATGGCTTTGGCTATTTTATTGTAGATAGGAGGAATGTATGGCTAAAACACCATCAACGATGTTACCTCTTGGGACACACGCACCTGATTTTTCATTACTGGATGTTGTTAGTGATAAACCTGTTAGTCTCACTGCCTCCCAGAACATCGTTGCAACGGTGATTATGTTTATTTGTAATCATTGTCCTTATGTAAAACATATTAATCATGAGTTGACTCGGTTGGCTAGGGACTATCTATCAAAGAATGTTCGTTTTATTGCAATTAATTCCAATGACGTTGAAAATTATCCTGATGACTCGCCTGATAATATGATAAAAACTGCCCAGAAACATCATTATCCGTTTCCTTATCTCTATGATGAAACGCAAGAAGTTGCCAAAGCTTACCATGCTGCGTGCACTCCGGACTTTTTTGTGTTTGATAAAAATCTTGTTTTGGTTTATCGAGGACAATTAGATGACTCCCGTCCTGGAAATGACATAGAGCCTGATGGATATTCCATACGAACGGCACTGGATTGTCTTATCCAAGAAAGCCCTGTGCCTGAAAATCAAAAACCCAGTATTGGCTGCAATATTAAATGGAAAAAGTAATGGAATATCAGCTTATATTTTACGTACCGGAAAGCCATGTTGATGAAGTTAAACAGGCCTTATTTGCTCTTGGAGCAGGAAAACAAGGCGCTTATAGTGAAACATGCTGGCAAACATTAGGGCAAGGCCAATTTCGGCCGCTTGCAGGAGCTAATCCAACCATTGGTGAATCAGGAGAGTTAACTTTTGTCAATGAATATAAAGTTGAAATGCTTTGTTCTGCCGAATTAATTCATTTAGTCGTAAAAAAACTAAAAGAAATCCATCCTTACGAAGAGCCTGCTTATGCAGTCATCCACTTAGAGTCCTACTGATTTTTAATTCATAATGAAGGCTGATTCATGTTATTTATTAACCAAATAAATTGATTTTTATTCAAAATAAAAATAAAATAAACCACAAGATTTATTATTAAGCAAAATTTTGGGCGAGGGAATGCTGATCTTTCTTAGGAGTCCCCATGCCTTTAACCGATACTGGTTACGTATTACAATATACTGGCCTACGATTCACCGATGATTTATTTACTCTTGATAAAAAGTATATTGATCCGGATACCTCTTTGTCGCCATTCCAAGCGTTTGTTGAGCGTTTTAGCAACCTTGGCGCTCTTGTGATTCGCAACCATTTATCTCATGGCAAGCGTGCAGGGCTACTCCAACAGATTGCGCGAATTGACTATACAACGAACCCCGTTGAAAGACCTGCCGAAGGGCGAGATGAAACCGGTTTGTTTTTCCGTGAAAAAATGGGTGGTCGGCCAATGCATGCTTCTGTCACTGCAACACAAACATACGAACACAATGCGCATTGTACTTTAGGACAAAGTAAAGTATTAAATACCAGAGCCCAACCTTTAATTCATGTGAATTCAAGAGGATATTATGGAGAACAAGGCATCTGGGATATTATTCATTCGCCTGTGTGGAATGTTGGTCGCAGTATGCAATTTGAGCTAAAAAACCAAGGTTTTAAATACGTCGCTTGTCCAGTAGGGACAACACCAGAACAACGAGCGCTGCTTGACCATGCAATTCGTACGTATCATCAACTTGATGGCACTACCTTACGCCTAGACGATCACTCAGAACTTTTTACAGCAGACATTCCAACTCTTGATATCATCACCGATGATAAAAAAACGTATACTTCTGAAAGTAATGGACTGGCCATTCGAGTCAAGTTCAGTGGTGCCCCAATGGATCCTGCTCCATTAGGTTGGATTATTCATGAAGCAACTGGTGAAATTTTACCCCAAGATATCACTGAAGACATCATACGAGTAACGGCCATATCAAAGGGCGAATTCTATAAACGCACCAAAGCCCAGCAGGCCATTTTGCAGGCAGGTCGTTTGAGTAATACATCCGGATTAGGATTATTTATTCAAAATCAAGCCTTTAATGCTATGTATCATATTTTTGATCATTTACAAAAATATGATTTTGATCCACGTCCTATGCTAGACGGTACTTTGTCCGCCATGAAAAACCGGCTAAAAGAAAGACTTGAAAGGGAGCCTGATGTGATTGATGACCTACTAACAGGTGCTTTACTGAATGAATTAGTCGAGCCCTTACACGTCACCCGTTCTCGAAGTGAGCGAGAAACATTACCTATCCGATTCACAAATTCAAGTCATATCTGCTGCAATAATCTTAAAGCGATTGCCTATGCATTTGACTTAAAAGATTGCGAAGGAGCAATCTTATTTAAGGCTTATGATGACACGCCCCTGGTTGAACCATCACCCACAATGATTGATGTAAAACTTAATGGTGAATTAGCAACCCCTTCTTTTAACACGGGAATGCATGTAAGTGCTGTACTATCCACAGCCGATTTAGTCGCTGAGCAGATGATACTGGAACAACTCTTAGCCAGATCGTTGGAGTCTGAAGCTCCGATAGAATCCAGCGATTTATATAAATTATGCATCGATGTTTTAGAGGATGAAGAAAAAGCAAGAACATTGGTTACTCAACTCATGGAGTTAGCCAGAACAATTGTGGTTTACGGTAAAAATCCTGACGCGCCAAAATTAGCTTTAGGCTTGCAATACAGTTACTGTCAGGATTTAGTTACTTTATTGCGTGAAGGTTTGGGACTTGAGCAACTAGCAAGAATAAGCTGTTTATTTGGCTTCCCGGGGAAATCAACTCAAGAAGTGATGGACGAAATGAGTCAAGGCGATCAAGAGAAACTTCAAAAAATGTTGAAAGCATTATATAAGATAGGAAATCACTTACAAAGCTCCCCCTCTACGTCTGTTGAAGCAGAACATGCTCATGGTATTAATACAGGAATTATTCCCCTGATTGAACATTTATGCCCATCACTCATCCCAGAACTGCATGGAATCATGAGTCTTCGACCTAAAGCCAGTGTTCCTGCGGCCACACTAGAAAATATGCATAGACGACTCTCCACACAGGATTTTATGAAAGGTTGTCCTTTTCTTGCACATCGTCGAAAAGAAAGCAGTGCACCCGTAGTAACACCGGAATCATCCACCTATACCTATACGGCTGAAATTGCCCAATTATTAGGCGGTATCGGTCATTTTCTTTGGGAAAATAAAACTCATATTGCTGTAGCTGCTGGAGCAATTGCTGCAAATTACTTGATGTAAAAAGAAATAAATTAGGACTGAACGTATGTTAAAACCTGGTTACTTCTAAATAGCAACCAGGTTTTAAGAGATTATTTAGCTTGAACAACTTCCACTTTTAAGTTTGCTATGACATCACTGTGTAGATGAATTTCAACTATGTAATCACCCACTGAATGCAAAGAACCTTCTGGCATGACAATTTCACGTTTATGAACTTCAATAGAACGCTCAGATAAAGCATCTTTAACTTCATTCACACCGACTGAACCATACAATTTGCCTTCGTCACTTGCCTGAGCTGATATAACCACAGTAATATCATTTAATTTAGCGGCACGTTGCTCTGCTGCAGCTAAAGATTGTTGTGCTTTTTTCTCTAACTCAGCACGTCGTTGCTCAAACAATTCAATATTTTTTGCCGTTGCGAAAACAGCTTTATTTTGCGGAATCAAAAAATTTCTACCATATCCAGCCTTGACAGAAACTTTATCGCCTAAATTTCCCAGATTTCTCACTTTCTCTAATAAAATAACTTCCATCATAAACCCCTTCATATTTTCATCCGCAGCTTCATCGTTCTTCTTAAAATTAAGAATACGATCTGGGCAGATATAATCTAAAATTAAATAAACTATCTAATGAACCTAGCACCACATAGATAGGCAGCATCACCAATGGCATTAACAACAATGGCGTTATCAACAATAAAAATGAACCTAACAGTCGTTTTTTCGCAAACAGATTAAAGCCTAAGCTTAATCCTGAAAGTAAAAAATAGGCTATTAATACTGGCAAAATATTTATAGCAAGAA
Organism: Legionella nagasakiensis; assembly: GCF_900639915.1. GTDB lineage: Bacteria > Pseudomonadota > Gammaproteobacteria > Legionellales > Legionellaceae > Legionella_A > Legionella_A nagasakiensis. Next base: position 8,620 of record NZ_CAAAID010000003.1, on the reverse strand, counting down.
TATTATTATGACTTGCAGCAAACATCATAATGACCAGCAAGAATAATCCTAATTTTTCACTGCGAAAATCAAGCATCTCTTTTCTAAAGCCACCAGGATAATAAAGCTGGGATTGCAAGGAACGCGCAAGCATCAACGACAAAGTCGCAGAAAGAACAATCCCTGCAGCTTGGATACCAAGCAAATAATTCGCCAGCATCAAATCCTTGGCACCATGACTGCTATTTACAAATTCCAATAAAGCATTATCGTAGTGTAAATCTCGTAAAGCAGCTTTGAAATAAAGAAACTGGGCCATACTAAAATCTGGCAACATGGTCTGCAGTAACATCATAACGATAAGTACTTGTAGAAAAAAACCTCCGGCCACTGCCCGCCAACTGGCGGTCGTACGCAACAGAATGGCAGCAAGGTAACACGGCGTAAAGATAAGCAACGTGTTGATGAGAGCAAGTTTTGCTGTCAATGTTGTCAGCGAGAGAGAACAATGAGCCAGAAGGACAGCCATATACATCAAACCACCTTCTCGACTACCCTTTCGCAACGTGACTAAAGCAATTAATGCCACAGACAACCACGATGTGTAAGGAAGCAATGCCAATACCACTGCACATAATGCTGCATGCCATGGATTTTCTAACAAAAACTTAGCCTGATTACGCATAAACATGCTCAACCTGGTCATTTTTTACTGATGTCGATCACAATAAGGCAGCAAGGCAAGAAACCGTGCATGTTTTATAGCCTTGGCCAATTGCCGTTGAAAACGGGTTTGTACGCCAGTGATTCGGCTAGGTACAATTTTACCTGTTTCAGTAATGTAATTTTTCAATAAATTAATATCTTTGTAATCGATATCTTCTGCACCTTCTGCGGCAAATCGATTCATTTTTTTGCGACGAAAATAAGCTGACATAACAATTCTCCTCTTAAGCTGCGCGAGTTTCTTTTTCTTTTCTCATCATGACGGATTCTGTAGTAATAGCATGCTTTTGCTTAACTACTAAATATCTTAGTATTGCATCATTAAATTTAAATGCGGTTTTTAACTCGTCCAGCGCAACTTGATTACACTCAATATTCATCAAAATGTAATGAGCTTTATGAACATCATTAATTGGATAAGCTAACTGCCTGCGTCCCCAATCTTCTTTACGATGAATGGTTCCTTCGTGTTTGGTAATCAAACTTTCATAGCGCTCAACCATAGCAGGAACTTGTTCGCTTTGATCAGGGTGCACTAGAAAGACAATTTCGTAATGTCTCATGAATTCTCCTTTTGGATTACAGTCTTCCCGAATTAATTCGTGGTAAGACAAGGTTTTAAAAAGCGCTTAATCATAACCGATTTGAATGTATTGAGCAATTTTTTGCTTTGATTTTCAGGTGAGACAAAGGGAAGATACTTTACGCCCTAGAGTCATGCATACCATGATTGCTTTAATTATTTAGACAGATTGGATACCCTGGCTTCCTTCCATTTTTAAGCAAAACAAAATCGTATTTATTTTTTATTGATGTTTTTTGTCAGATTGCATTTATCGAACAAATAAGTTATAACATATTAAAAAATAAAAAGGTTTTTTCATGTATATCATAACTGTCCCTTTTGAAGAACCATTAATTATTGATATTAACGGCGAACTGGTTCAGATAGTTGCCTTTAAAACTCAAGAACATGGCAACATCAAATTTGGCATCAATGCTCCTCGCTCAATTAATGTCCACCGGGAAGAAATCTATCATGCAATCAAGCAGAAAGAGCAAGCAGCCACTGAATAATTAATACGACAAAATCATGCATACTCTGAAAACACCATGCATCATTTCTACAGGTGCAGGATTGAGTGGCTTTTCCATTATTGTCATGGCAATCAATTATTTTTATTACCAATACCCTGGTAATAATTACATTCCACCAATTTTTGTAACCATTGCTCTCTTTTTACTATTAACGTATTCGGGAGCAATCTTGCAATATGGTCGCTCTGGTAACTTAACATTAATGATAAAAGAGGCCATTTATTATTATACCGTCGTCATGATCCTGCTTTTTGCTTGCAATGCAATTCAATACACGCCTTTCCCGCCTATTGACAAATACATTATGAGATTTGAATCATCACTGTACATTAATATGGAAGGCATCGTGCGTTGGACTCGCGCTCACCCTGTCATTAACACGTTATTGGTGTATTCCTATCGAACACTCGACTACCAGTTAAACTTTATCCCCTTGTTGGTGATCGCAGCAAAGCGTTTTCAATTAATGCGTGAGTATTATTTTTTATTGTTCTCAAGTGCACTTATTGGGTACACCTTTTACTATTTTTTCCCGACAACTGCTCCAGCCAGTGTCATTGATAGTCCATTATTTTTTGAAGCTCAAAGAGCCACTGGACTAAAATTTCATCAAATTCACAGTTACATACAGCCCACAACCTTGGAAGGAGGCATGATTGCAACGCCTTCGTTCCATGCAATCTGGGCTTGGTTTTGTCTATATTTGCTACGGCCATGGCCTATTGCATTTGGACTTTTACTTATTGTTAACCTGTTATTATTTGCTTCTTGTATCCTTTTAGGTTGGCATTACCCCATTGATCTAGTTGCCAGCGTTGTTATTGTCCTTATTGTTCATAAATTGTATTCATTTTGTCAGCGGCCTTTACGCACAAAAGCGACCTCACTCATGCATATCAACGCATCAGATTGATATTTTTCGAGGGACACCACTTAGGAGGTTAAGCTCTTGCTGCATGGCTTTCTGATTGATTAAAGAAGCAGTTGCACCTAAATGCTTTAGAAGAGGCTCTACCAACGTTTGAATATGAGTGCCGCGCTTTTCTTGCAACATAGGATGAGCTTCCATGTAAACAATGTCATCCAGTTGGCCAAATTTCAATGGTTCATTAATGATCTTAACCTGAGTGCCAACATTGACTAGTTCATATAAATATTCTATGTCATCAGGCAACATACGAATGCAGCCTGCACTGGCCCGCATCCCAACACCATCTGCATGATTCGAGCCATGAATAAGATAAGTTGACCAACCTAGACGCAACACATAACGCCCAAGAGGGTTTGCTGGACCAGGAGGGAATTCTTCTGGCAACAATTGCCCCTGCTTAGTTGCATAAGCTTTCAGATTTACTGTTGGTCGCCATATCGGATCTTTTTGTTTTGCAATAATGTGGGTTACACCAATTGGTGTATTCCATCCTTGACGCCCAATCCCTACCGGCTGGGTAATAACTACATTATCATGTTCTGGAAAATAATAAAGCCGATATTCTGGCAAGTTAATCACTATTCCACGTCGAGGTACTGCAGGCAAGACAAATTGTGACGGAATTAAAAGTGTTATTTGGGGGGATAATGGTTGCTCTTCGTCAGCGTGAGGATTCGCTCGCCGCATTTCTTCAAAACCAATATCAAAACGTATGCCAACCTCACTTAATGTTTCACCCGGGTGGGGATGAGCAAAAAATAACTGGCCAACCACATCGCCTTCCGCAGGGAGTGCATAGATGGCAGCAGTCAAATGGTTCGCATACAGCAAAAAAAGAAAACTCTTTAAAAGCTTGTGTATCATAATGATTTCCTGATTCAGAACAATTCCTCCTAACCTCTCTTTTCAAAAAGGGTGTTGCGTTACCTCCTTTTAAAGAAAGGCTGGGAGGGATTTAATACATTATGATTAAGGATTTTAAAAAATATTACAAACCAGCATCCGCTCTAAACCGTTCTCCATATTGCGTTTCCAGCTGTGAAAACAACTCATTGAGTTTATCTCGGCCAAAATGCTTGGCGTAATGCATAGGACCGCCGCGAAATGGTGCAAACCCTGTGCCAAACACCATTCCCGCATCCAGTAAATCAGCATCAGTAACGACCTCTTCACGCAAACAGGCAGCAGCCTCATTCACCATACGCAAAATCAGGCGGTTTGCAATTTCCTTTTCATTACCTTGACTGGTTACTTCATGTTTTACAGGTTTCCCATTTTTGTATCGATAAAAACCTTCTCCTGATTTACGGCCTAATTTGCCTGCTTTAACCATGTCTTGTAATTTTTGCGGAACTTTACCGCCAAAATGACCCGTTAAATTCTCTGCAACGGCGAGGCATACATCCATTCCTACCGTATCAGCCAGCTCTACAGGTCCCATAACCATACCAAAGGATTTTGCGGCTTTATCAATAAGTTCGGCACGATAGCCCTCATCAAGCAATTGCACACATTCCATTAAATAGGGCATCAGGACACGATTCACTAAAAATCCCGGACTGGATTTAACGGGCAGCGGTAAACGACTAATTTGATCGACAAAAGAACAGGCAGCTTGTGCAACTTCTTTTGATGTCTTAGAACTACTGACTACTTCGACCAAATCCATTTTTGCCACAGGATTAAAAAAGTGAATGCCCACCAGTTTTTGTGGATGATTCATGACCATACTGATTTCATCAAGCGGAATGCTTGAAGTATTCGTAGCGATAATGGCATTGGGTTTTGCTCGCTCTTCAACCGTTTTCATAATGGATTGTTTTACATCCAGATTTTCATATACGGCTTCAATAATAACGTCAGCACGAGAAATACCGTATCCTTGCGGGTCGGCGATTAAGCGATCGGTTGCTGCCTGAATGTCTCTTGTTGTTCGCAGTTTTTTCTTAAACAACTTATGCGCTCTTCCAATAGCCGGAGCAATATGTTCATAGGATCTATCTTCTAACGTTACACGCAATCCTTTTAAAGCACACCATGCTGCAATGTCACCACCCATGACCCCTGCACCGATAACATGAACATGTTCAGCTTTAAACTTACTTTTTTTAGCAAAACCTTTTAAACGTTCACGCAACTGAAAAACTCGAATCAAATTCGTCGCGGTTTCATTTTTCGTAATAAGCTGCTCTATGGAATCAACTTCTTTCAAATATGCTCTTTCATCATAACTGCTCTCTTTCTCCCATAAATCAATCACAGAAAAAGGGGCTGGGTAATGTTCTTTCCGGACTTTTTTAGCAACTTGCTTACGAAATGCCTTAGCCAATAAGATTCTAGCCCATGCATGGTTGCTTAAAGATTGTAAAAAGGTTGGCTTGTGTTTTGGCGGCTTATTTTTCACATAATAGATTGCAGCACGCTCAAGTTGACGAAATGGCATGACATCATCTACAAAACCTAATTTTTTTGCCTTATGGGCCGACAAGGCTGAGCCAGTTAAAATAACTTCTGATAAAGCATGAAACCCACCAATCAATCTAGGCAAACGTACTGTTCCACCCCATCCTGGATGAATGCCAAGTAAAACCTCAGGCAACCCTAACCGCGTGCTCTTATCATCTGTTGCTATACGATAATCACACGCTAAAGCCAATTCCAATCCTCCTCCCATACAAAAACCATCAATCATTGCAACGGTTGGAATAGACATAACTTCCAAACGGTTAAATACAGCCTGGCCTTTTCGTAAGAAATCCACAGCACGTGCTGGATTATCAAATTTAGAAAATTCGTTAACATCAGCTCCGGCAATAAACCCTTTTGGTTTAAGCGAATGAATAATTAAACCTTTCACATCCTTTTCTGGTGCTATCTCCTGTAAGAGACCATTGAGTTCATCAAGCACTTCGTCATTAATGACATTAACGGATGTATCTTGACGATTCAAACCGAGCCAAACAATGTGCTCTGAGTCTTTTTTCATTGTCCAATGTTTATAATTACTCATGTCCTTTTACCTCTGTTGTTCGCTCCAGAAACATCGCTCCGCCCTGGCCACCACCAATACAGATCGCTGCCATGCCACGTGTTCCATTTCGTTGTTGTAGATCTTGTAATACATGCAATACAATGCGTGCACCACTTGCACCAATTGGATGCCCAGCGGCAATTGCGCCACCATCTTTGTTTAAAATATCACGAGATGGAGCTCCCATTGCTTGTTTTAGCCCCAGGTGAGTGCGGCAATACTCATCATCATCCCAAGCGGCAAGACATGCAAGCACTTGCGCGGCAAAGGCTTCATTAATTTCCCAACAATCAAAATCCTGTGGTGTTAAATGATGACGTTCCATGATGGGGGTAGCTGCATGTACTGGTCCAAGTCCCATTTGAGCAGGATCTAATGCTGCCCATTGGGAATCAACGATTTTTCCCATCACGGGCAATTTATATTTTTTGACAGCATCAGCACTTGCTAAGAGTAGTAAACAAGCGCCATCCGTGATTTGTGAACTATTCCCTGCCGTTACCATGCCATATTTTTTATCAAAAAACGGTTTTAATTTTGCCAGTTTTTCAACGGTTGAATCTTCTCGAATACCATCGTCTTTAAAATACAATTCTCCTCGTGTGTCAATCATAGGAACCACTTCATGCATTCTGCCTTCATTAAATGCTTTTGCCAGTCTATGATGACTTTCACAGGAATATTCATCCATTTGTTCTCGTGTAATATGAAACCTAAATGCCAGTTTTTCAGCGGTTTGCCCCATGTTTAAGCCAACAATCGGATCCGTTAAACCACGAAGCAAGGCAATGACCGGAGCAAAATAAGAAGGCCTGAATTCTGCAACTAAACCAGTCCGTTGTCTAAACGTTTTGGCAGTGGACCATTTAGCAAGCCATGCAGCCATTTTTTGATTAAACAATAAAGGAGCATGGCTCATAGCATCCGTCCCTCCCGCCAACACTAAATGACTGCGCCCAGCAGCAATTTGCATGGCAGCATTATCCAGAGCTTGCATACCAGATGCACAATTTCGCATGACAGTAAAAGCCGGCACTTTCTCACCACAGCCAAGTCTTAATGCTGTTACTCGAGCGATATTTGCTTCGTCCGGACCCGGCATCGCAGACCCGATAATGACTTCGTCCAACTCTTTAGGGGAAAAAGGCTGGCGATTCAACAAAGGAATACCGGCTGCTACAGCCAAATCCGATCCACTAAAAGGTCCCACCGTCTTGGCTTTTAAAAAAGGGGTACGGCTTCCATCAATCACATAGACATCTTTGCCACTCAAATTTGACTTATGTTTCATTGCTCCTCCTGATATTTGCCATGATAGCTGGCAATGTCATATCAATTTGCAATATTCAGTATCCATTCTTGATGAACAAACCGATTGATATTAAAAATGATAAGTTCTGAATAATGCGTTATAAATGTCAGACTAAAGATAGCAGCAATCGCCATTTTTTGGAAATACTGTCATTCCACTTAATTATGGTTGATTAACCACTCAGCAAATAAATTCATTGGGAAATTTTCAGCTGGAGTTGACGACATCTGAATACCTGATATACTTCCCCTCCATTGATTGGAGAGATGGCCGAGTGGTCGAAGGCGCTCCCCTGCTAAGGGAGTATGGGACAAAATCCCATCGAGGGTTCGAATCCCTCTCTCTCCGCCACAAAACACGCGCCCGTAGCTCAGTTGGATAGAGTATCTGGCTACGAACCAGGGGGTCGGAGGTTCGAATCCTTCCGGGCGCGCCATTTTAAATAGCAAACTTGGCTCATCCCCAAATCCGGGGGCACTAATCAAGAACACAAAACCTTGGGGCTCATCCCCAACAAAGGGGGCATTTTAATCGAGTTAATCTAGACTAACCCTTTGATTTGACGGTCAAAAGGAAGATTAAAATGCCCCCTTAATTAGTGTAGAGCCAAATGCCCCCTTTGTTGGGGGAGAGCCGTTTAAATGTTTTGCTTTAAAACGAGAATCTTTATTCTTAAATGCGCATAGTTAACACATCAGTCGGATGAGAGAATAATCTACCTTCACAAGCTACTTCTGCACCGTGTTTTTCATATAATCGATTTAAGCTAGGCTTTAAGGTGTCTAATACAATTAAATCTGAGCCTGATTCTGCTGCCAAGGTCTTGGCCTTCTCTATGATCTGTTGGCTCTTTCCCATTTAAGGGGGCAGCTATTAATCACCCGCAGAGCACCTTAACACGCACTCTATAATTTTCAAAATTTCTAAACCCATAAGCTCTTCGCTGAATGAGTTTCATTTTGCGATGAAACCCTTCTGTGATTCCATTTGATTTACTAAACCGCCACATTCTGGCGACTTCATCTTTCCAAGCTCCCAGTGTCTTACCCAGTGAAGCTAAGGCTTTAAAAGCACTTTGTTTTAATTCAGTAAGCATGTCTAAGAAGGTAGGTATTACTTTACGACATGCCTTTTGAGTTAAAGCTCTTTTCATTAAAAGAGAATGAAGTTGTTGTTGGAATCGATAGATTGCATCGATAGCCGGATTTTGAATTAAAAATGCGTCTCTTTTAGCCCTCTTTTCTTCACTCAGGTTATCAGGCCTGGTTCTCAATAAGGCTAAGATACCTCTATTGCTTTTTATTTCACTGGAGTGATGTGGTTTAATGGATTCGGACACACCAGTTAAGAGATAATAAACTTAACTGGAGTAAAAGATATGACAATTAGAAGAAAATTTTCACAAGAATTTAAGCTTGATGCAATTAGCCTTGTAAAAGATCAAGGCTACAGTCGGGCGGAAGCAGCTCGCAGTTTGTCGCTTAATCCGAATGTGCTTAGTCGTTGGATAAAAGAGCATGAAGCAGATGAGGGTCATGCATTC
>NZ_CAAAID010000002.1 GCF_900639915.1 Legionella nagasakiensis | reverse complement strand
CTTTTAAAGCCTTAGCTTCACTGGGTAAGACACTGGGAGCTTGGAAAGATGAAGTCGCCAGAATGTGGCGGTTTAGTAAATCAAATGGAATCACAGAAGGGTTTCATCGCAAAATGAAACTCATTCAGCGAAGAGCTTATGGGTTTAGAAATTTTGAAAATTATAGAGTGCGTGTTAAGGTGCTCTGCGGGTGATTAATAGCTGCCCCCTTAAATGGGAAAGAGCCAAATTATAGAGTGCGTGTTAAGGTGCTCTGCGGGTGATTAATAGCTGCCCCCTTAAATGGGAAAGAGCCATAAAATTTTGTAACCTATTGATTCTACTGGTGCCGTTGGGGCGAATCGAACGCCCGACCTATTGATTACGAATCAATTGCTCTACCGACTGAGCTACAACGGCAAGTACGCGAAGTATATACTCGAGACTAGGATTGATGCAACACCACACCTAAGGTCCAGTCAGAGTTTTTTGCGCTTGACAGGTAATTTATTGGCTGTTGAGGTTGAATGCCATATCCGTTAACCATTAATGCATAATAGTAAGAAGGGAATAAACAATATCCGTATAGAAAATCGTTATCTGGAAATTCGTTGAGCAATTCTTTCCATGGTTTATGACAAACTTCATTATCAGCTTGCTCCAAAAGCCCTTGATTGGTAAATTGATTGTTTTCAAAATGAAATGGCTTGTCTTCTACCAAGGCATTCAGACCACCTAAAGCGTACCAACCATCGATTGAATTTTCAGTAATCGCAGGTTTAACCACTTGACTCACATCATGAACATGATTAATTAATTTAGAAACGCCAGCCTGGCAAGAAGTTGCATCACCCTCTGCAGAAGAACCGCTCGGCAATTGGTAATCATTGGAAAAACAACTCGGTGAATCAAGAAATTGATAAGAAAATACGGTTTGCCCTAGCCCTAAGAAACTATGAATAAATAATTTCATATGGCGTCCATATACATCAACGTCTACTATATTACTTTTGTCAACATTTGCCACATTTTCTATAGGAAAAGCTACCTGGACCGACGCGCCTCCCATATCCATAACACCGGCCAATGGTTTGCTTTTATCCGTTAATGCACCCAATTGATAGTTGACTGCCAACCAGCCAAACAACCCCTCTTCACTACCTGTGATCGTTTTAGATTCCATTAATTGCCATTGAGGATTATTGCTAAACCAATGACGTAATTTTTGATAATATAATGCTTGCTTAGGTTCAGAAAGCAGTCTCATGCCAGCTGTAGCGTAAAAATACACGGGAAGATTTTGTTCAGGAGCATCACCAAATAATGCATTTAAATAGTTATTAATAACGTCTTGATTTATATCAAGGGTTGCAAAACCAGGCTTGATTTTCTTTGACCACACTTCATTGATATTAATGGCGTTATTGGTGTCGTTTAAATCGTAAGCATAGATATGTAATCGCGCGCCTGTACTGCCACCATCAACGACAGCAACGCAGTGACGCTGCTGACATGACTGATTTTGAAGGCTGTAAGCCTGCATGTTGCCAATGAAAGACAATAACAAAATCAATAATACAAACATGCGCACCATACATTATCCCGTCACAAAAATTCGCACAGATAGTACATTGTGTTTATTATTTTGTCAATTATTGCATTGAGTCTGTATATCACATGCGATTTAGAATGGCAGGCAATCAATAGTAAAATGGAGGATCCAACACAATGTTGGAAGATGATACCCAAAAGTCTATTTTTAACTCAAGTGTTTTATACTTAATAAACACTAATAAAGGCGTCTTTCAACCTGGAAATATTTAAGACATAATATGGGAAATTTTTTTGCCGTATAATATCTCAAGTCATCCAGCAAAAATATATTACAAGCTCTTAGAGGAATACAATCTAAAAACATCGAGTACGAAACACAGGGAGGTCACATGAAGCCTGGCTTCATCAACGTATCATTTTTATTCTTCAGCCTACTATCTTCAGTTTTTGCAAGCAATGATTCTGGTATAACCATCCCTTTGCAATATTACCCACAATATGGCATTTATACAGCAACGCTCAAGGTTGGTACAAAAAACCCACAGGAAATAGAGGCAATTATAGATACAGGAAGTTCAAGTATGGTATTTATTGCGGATGAGTCCTATTGTCCCAGCTGTAAAAAAGCATTGACTAAAGGCGCAATTAATCCTCAAAAAATAGAGGTTGACGCCACCCATGAAACTTTTCCCTTACAGTATGGTTCTGCAAAAGATACTGCATCTGTTTACATCGCGCCATTACAATACAGTGACAGTAAAAACCATGCGCTAACCATGAAAGTCTTTGTTCTAAAAGACAGTAACCAACCGTCCAGCATTATTGGCATGATTCATCATGATTTGCAGAAAGCACAGTTTACCCCTTTTCTCGTAAAATTGACTGAAAATTTCAACAAATATTCAGAACTGACTTTTGTCTTATGCGCTGATAAGGGAAAAAGCTACTATCATCTAGGGCCGATGAAACTACCCGAATCTTCTTTGCACAGCAAACTTCTTCCCAGTCAGTTTTATGAAATCAATACCGCCGGTTTTTTTACTCAAGATAAAAAACCTATTGCAACGCCCAGCAACACCTATAGTAGCGCGATTCTTGACACAGGTACAGGCGGTTTCATCATACTGACCGAGAACTTATACAAACCCCTGTTTGCTTACATTTACGCTCATGCTGGTAAGAAAAATAAAACATTAGATGCAAAATTCTGGCATGAAAATTACTGCATTCTGCAAAAAGACATTGATTTTAGCGCGTTTCCAACCATACAAATCGGTTTCCAGAAGTTCGATGAAAAAAACAAGGATGTCTATTATCTATCACTCCCGCCAACCACTTACATCAACCAAGCCGGATGTGGTGAAGGATACGTCCGCCTGGTTTTCATGGCAGGGCTGGTACCAAATCACCCTACCGCTGCACGTAACCATCATCGACATAAAACAGTGGGCACTATGCCGCAAATGATTATTGGCACCTCGTTATTAGATGAATACGCGATGCGTATCGATTATAAAAAGCCAGCAAACATCACCTTCTATGATAATGACACACTATGTAAACAATGAAATGTCATGGCTCTTCATTGCTAACCATTAGCAAGCTGTCTTAAAAATCCACAAATTTGATTATAAACTATACTTTAAGAGAAAATTGGTGTGTAAATTTCAATTTAGGAGAAATCCATGAAGATTAGATTACTGGTACCAATACTGTTGACACTTAGCCTTAGCTCCCTTGCATTTGCTGCCGACATCGAAGAGAAAGATAAGTGGATTACCCTTAAAACGCAGGATGGTAAAGAAGTCAGATGCATGGTGCACCCTGAAGATCATGCCGCCACCCAATCCATCAAAAAAGGTGATAATGTTCAACTTAATTTTATTGCTGACTACTCTCACGGATTGGGAAACTAATTTTAAACAGAAAAAGCTGACAAAAATAAGACCTTTTTCACTTTTGCCTATTTATATCTGATAGGCAAAAGTGCATCTTCTTTTGGCTTGTAAAGTTAGTGATGGTGTCAGAGCAAACTTTTTCGCACGAGCACCATAAATACGCTAATCCCTAAAAAATACAACGGCATAGGCAAAAGCGTTCCATTATGCAACAGAGCCATTCCGAACGTTAATAACGAGATAATGCAATAATAAAAAAAGCCAAACAAGCTGGATGCCGTGCCAATGCACCATTTATAGTCGACTAACGCCAGGGCTAAAGCATTACTTACCGCCATGCAACTGCCAAACATCATAATCATTTGTGCACCAATCGTCACGGCAACTAACCAGGCAACAGGTACATGGATCACTTGCGAAGCAATGATAAATAATGTGAATAAAGCACTTCCCAGAAGCATGATGGCAAGACCATAACTAATAATCCTGCGTGCTTCATAACGATCATGCAATCTTTTAGCCATCATGCCACCAGCAATCGTGCTAGCTGCAATGGCAATAAAACTTAAGCCATATTGGCTGGGCGAGATTCCCAGAAGTTTAATCAGAAAAAATGAACCCTCGGCAAAGTAGCTGAAATTGATGCCATTGCATCCTGCAACGATGATGCCAAAGCCAATCACTTTTTTATTTTTCAGCAAATTTAAAACCACATTCCCCAAAGAAACAGGTTGTCGATGGTTCGTAAGATGTGTTTCTGGCAAACGCCATGCCACCAGCCCACACAATAGTACACCAACGAGAATTAAAAATAAAAAAATAACAGGCCAACCAAAATGCTCTGCAATCACCCCACCAATCACCGGACCAATGGCTGGAAATACAGCCAAAGCACTGCCCACGGTTGCATAAACTTTCCCCAACGCAGAGCCATGAAAAGCATCTCGACAAACGGCCTGTCCTAATACAGAACCAATGCTGCCGCCAAAAGCTTGAATCAACCGGCTGGCCAGCAACCATTCAATAGAATGAGTTTCATAACAGCCAATGCATCCCAAAATAAAGACCAGAAGACCCGCAATAATGCATGGCTTGCGGCCATAGTGATCAGAGAGTTTCCCCCAAAAAAGAGTGCCAATAGCAAAACCAAACAAATAAATGGTCAGCGTGTACTCAACGCTTGGTTCGGAGACCTGCAACGCATGAGCAATCGCAGGCAAAGCAGGTGTATATATTGTTTCAGATAATTGCGGCAATCCCACAATCAATAAAATAAGCCATACAGATGGCAGAATAAGCTGTGACATAAAAACCTCGTCGTATAAAATTCAAGCAAAAACCAAGGGCTCCTTAACGTATTAAAGAGTCTGTCAATGATTATGCTTTTTCAAACGACGACAATTTTTCTCACGGCAACACCTATAAAGCTCTCGTAGAGAGACAATTCTAGCAGAAACTTGTTTTGCAAGTAAAATACTATGAATTAAAACAAGAGGGCGGAGATACAGTCTTTTTCCCAAGCGTTACACTGGTCATCCCACATTCCACCGTGTTAAAAACAGCAACTCGTTGCCTCTCATACACAGCCATCGCCTGCACATGCGGAAAATGGTAACGATTATCAAATCCATAGGAAGCAATGGCATAACGAGGAGCAACTTGCTTTATAAACGACGGGGAAGAAGACGTTTTACTGCCATGGTGAGGAATTAAAAGCACCGTCGAAGCCAATTCCTGCCCATAAGTTTGCATTAAATAGCGTTCAGCCAATGTTTCAATGTCTCCAGTTAATAAAATCTGGCCTCCTTGGGAATATAGTTGTAAAACACATGAATGGTTATTTTTCCCTTTTAAATTATTTTTAATTGCAAAAAATCGGAAAGAAACTCCATCCCAATTCCAATCAGGATACTCATGACAGGCGCTACCGCGTCCGTAATAAGCAGGATTATCCACAATCAATTCGTCTACGTTGTATTTTTCTTCCAGGGAAGGTAAACCGCCGCGATGATCAAGATCAGGATGACTGATGACGATTTTATCCAAACGTTGAATCCCTAGGGTATCCAGATAAGGGATGATGGCCAGTTTGCCCATATCAGTTCCCTGATAAAATTTAACGCCAGTATCATAAAGTAATACGTGACTGGCAGTCCGAACTAACACGGCCAAACCCTGCCCTACATCCAAAACATCAATCTGAGCTTCCCCTGCATTTACTTTTTCATAAACGGGAAATAGTCCAGTGATGACTAATGTCAGTATGGCCGGTAATAAACGACTCAATGGGAAACAGAATAAAAGAACCATTGCTGCCATCAATGCTAATGGTGAATAAATCTGAGTAAAAGGAAAATTCAAATTAACCGTCGCAAAAGAATCAATCCACTGCAAAAAATACAATAGACCGCTTATTGCCATTTTAAGACAGAGGATCAACCCGGAAAAAACCAGCCATTTCCCTAATAAAAGCGTTATTAACGAGAGAGGAATAATCACAAAACTAACCCAGGGGACAGCCAGTAAATTGGCAATAAGGCCATTCACTGCTCCATAAGAAAACCAAAAGAGCGTCAATGGCATTAATCCAAACAAACACGCCGCCTGCATTACAACCATTTTTTTAAGACCGGTACAGCTTAAGCGTTGATTTACAAGCAATAAAATCGCCACTGCCAAAAAGGACAAATAAAACCCAGGCATTAATACGGAATGAGGTTCACAAATCAATACAGTAAACAGTGAATATCGCCATGCCTGCCATGCGCTGAAACGCTGGTTGCAAAAATACCGTAACAGCATGAAAAAACAAACAATCCACGCACGCTGAGCAGGCACACCCCATCCTGCCAATAAAGCATAAGCAAACGCCATCAACAGCGCCACGAGGCTTGCTGCTTTTTGTGCAGCGAAACAAACACAAAGCCAACTGCAGCGACTCCAAAGCCATTTCGTCAATCCATACATCATGCCCGCAACAAGTCCGATATGCGCTCCGGAGATAACCATCAGATGAACAGTGCCCGTTCGCCGAAACAAATCCCATTCATCTTTATCAATATGAGTGGTCACTCCTATGGTCAATGCTTGTAATACGCCAAGAGGTTTCTCATCCAAACCCACTCGCTCAAGTATCGCTGCCAAGCGTTCGCGCAATGCCAGCAAAGGAAAAGCATTCGATCTTGTTGCTAATGGCTGAAAAGAGCCACGTTGTGTATAGCCTGTCCAGGCAATATGGCGCGTACTTAACCAACCTAAATAATCAAACGCGCCTGGATTGCCAATGTTTTGTGGTCTTTTCAGTTTGGCAGTTAACTGCCAATATTGTCCCACATGTAACTCAGGGCAATGATCATAACACGTTAACAGCAACCTGGCCTTGACTGGCTTACTATTGAAATGATCAGCATAAAATTGAAACTGTGTTTTTGTCTTAGTATGCGTTGGAATTGAAGCAATATAACCTTGTAATAATGCCTTTTTGATCACCTTCTCATCTGGCATGCCATAGTCAACCACCCACCACTGATGGACAACGCCCCACCCTAAAGCAACAAGAAACCAGCCAACCAAGATCAGGCGGGGCCTGAAATAGAAAACAGCCAATAAAAAAAAAAGCAGGAAGCCATGTTTTGTATAAAAAAATGCTATCCCTGCAAAGAAACAGAGGATTTCCATATTCATTCAGGTTGGACGAATCGCTAGAGAAAAACTTTACAGCAAATGTCACTCAAGCTCAAATGCCGCACTAGGTCTTCCTAACTTCTCTTTGGATAAAGGGAATAGAACGCTCAGACCTCTAGGGTGGTCTGTTGATATTTCATTTTATGAAGCGAAAAAGTGGATGATTGGCGCCATTTGCAGCCGTGAAATGAAATGTCAACAAACCCTAGTAAAAATCACTTGATTACAATAGGATATATGAACAATGGTAAAAAGGACCTTAGCCATGATTATTGCAGCAATGCATGAAGGCGGCAATGAAACTCGCGTTGCCATAACACCAGCGGCTGTAAAACGTTATATTAAGCTTGGTTTTGAAGTTCTTTGTGAACAAAACGCTGGCAAAGCATCCGGTTTCAGCAACCAAGAGTATGAAGCCGCCGGTGCGGAAATTATTCATGATAAAAAAACCCTTTTGCAACATGCCGCCATTCTTTTATGCGTGAATGAGCCTTCGCTACAAGAATTAAAAGGCTTAACGTCCGAGTCATTATTGATAGCACCCATTGACGGCGATACGCAAAGCCCCCTGATCGCCTGGTGTTTGAAACATCGCATCCATGTGTTTTCTATGAATCATATTCCCCGCATTAGCCGTGCTCAAAGCATGGATAGTCTTTCATCACAAGCCAATTTGGCCGGATATCGCGCCGTACTGGAAGGCGCCGCCCATTTTAATCGAGCTTTACCTATGATGATGACGGCGGCCGGCATGATTCAACCGGCTAAAGTGTTAGTCTTGGGCGCAGGCGTTGCCGGTCTTCAAGCCATTGCAACCGCAAAACGTCTGGGTGCTGTTGTCTATGCATTTGATGTACGGACAGCCGCAAAAGAACAAGTTGAAAGTCTGGGCGCTGAATTCATCGAGGTCAGTCAGGAGCAGGACGCTGAAACATCTTCGGGTTACGCTGGCGAAATCAGTGATGAATATCGGCGTCTGCAAGCAGAACTCATCGATCAATATGCACGCCTTGCCGACATCACCATTTGTACCGCACTTATCCCCGGTAAAAAGGCACCTGTCTTACTGAAAACAGAAACGGTAGAACATATGAAACCAGGTTCCGTTATTGTGGATTTGGCAACATCGCGCGGAGGCAACTGTGAGCTTAGTGAGCGCGATGCAATCATCCGTCATGCGAACATAACCATCGTCGGCTACAGCAATATGGCAAGCCTCATACCTGCCACGGCCAGTGAATTATACGCAAACAATTTGGTGCATTTGATACAGACTTTTCCTGTATCCGATGCCACGCTTTCCTTTAATGAAGAGGATGAAATTATTCGCCAAGGCTTGTTATGTCATGATGGCCAATACCTTCCTTTTCACTTCGTTAAGGAGCATTAACATGACTTCTATTAATACACTTGCCAATCCCTATATTGCGATTGTCACCATTTTCGTACTGGCCTGTTTTGTTGGTTATTACGTGGTCTGGAAAGTAACGCCTGCGCTGCACACGCCATTGATGTCAGTCACCAACGCCATATCCAGCATCATCATTCTTGGTGCCTTAATCGCCACCGGCAGTCATATGCTTGGTCATCTAACGATTCTCGGCAGTATTGCGATTTTTATAACGGCCATCAACATTTTCGGTGGCTTTGTCGTCACTCATCGTATGTTACGCATGTACAAAAAATAACAGCAAGACAGGTGCCGCTATCATGACAACGCTTATTTCATTTCTTTATTTACTCGCTGCCATCTGCTTTATATTGGCACTTAAAGGATTAGCCAGCCCTGCCACAGCCAGAAGAGGCAACTGGTTAGGTATTTTTGGCATGGCCATTGCCGTTGGTTCAACCATGATGATGCCTTTTATCCATCATCATCTCCTGTTGCTGGTCCTAATCCTCGCTGGCGGTAGCGTTGGTACCTTCATTGCGTTAAAAATCAATATGACCGCCATCCCGCAACTGGTGGCCGGTTTTCATTCATTGGTTGGTATGGCCGCGGTATTGGTTGCATTTTGTGCTTTTTTAACGCCGAATTCATTTGGCATTGGTGTACCAGGCGCAATAGCCCCTACTAGCCTCATCGAAATGAGTCTTGGTTTAGTCATTGGAGCGATTACGTTTTCAGGCTCCGTTATTGCTTTCTTGAAACTGCAGGGACTATTGTCAGGTAAACCTTTACGTTTCAGTGGACAGGCACTGGTGAATTTACTCATTGCCTTGATCATACTGGCTGTATTGGTTCTTTTCATAATGACCCAATCCTTGCATTTTTTTGTGGTACTTGCACTGCTGTCCTTTTTTATTGGCGTGCTATTAATTGTACCCATTGGCGGAGCGGACATGCCGGTTGTGATTTCCATGTTGAACTCCTACTCAGGCTGGGCTGCAGCCGGCATTGGCTTTACCTTGAGCAATCATTTGCTCGTGATTACCGGGGCGCTGGTCGGCGCGAGTGGGGCTATTTTAAGTTATATCATGTGCGTTGGCATGAATCGCTCCATCATTAACGTTATTTTTGGCGGATTGCAAAGCCATAACAATGCCACGCAAACCAGTGATGGAGAAGCCTTACAAATCCATCAAGCCAATGGTGAAGATGCGGCTTTTCTCTTAAATCAAGCGAAAGATGTGATTATTGTTCCTGGATACGGGATGGCCGTTGCCCGGGCACAACACGCTGTTAAAGACTTGGTTGAAGCACTGGAAGAGCGTGCTATCAAAGTGCGCTTTGCCATTCATCCTGTGGCTGGCCGCATGCCTGGACATATGAATGTGTTATTAGCTGAAGCCGATATCCCTTACGATCGGGTTTTTGAACAAAGCGAGATTAACCGTGATTTTACCACCGCTGATATTGCTCTGGTGGTGGGTGCCAATGACATCACCAACCCCGCCGCCAAAACCAACCCAAGCTCCCCTATTTATGGCATGCCCGTGCTGGATGTTGAACAGGCCAAAACAGTCTTGTTTGTTAAACGCAGTCTTGCACCAGGCTATGCTGGTGTTGAAAATGATTTATTTCATCGCGACAACACTTACATGTTATTTGGTGATGCCAAGGACATGATCGAGTCTATTACCAAATCCATTGAAGAACTATAATACTCAGCAAAATTATACCATAGGGATAGACAATAGATTGTTATAATACCCAATTCAATCATATTTGCGTCATTCCTGCAGGCGAGAACCTAATTTCACAGAAAGGGTTGTTCTATCTTAGAAAGATAGATTCCCGCCTGCAGGAATGACACAAGTATTACATTATATAATGTTTTTTTATTTGCCATAGATGCAATTGGGCGGTATCTTAGGACGTTATATGATCATTAAGGAGAAAGATATGATTCGTAAAATTGGTACGATGATGCTTTGTATGGCTGTTTTGTTTATGGCTAAAACATCCCTTGCAACCACCATCCATCCTCTTGTTCAAGGCGTTTCAGTGGATTATGACTTACCTTCTAATGACCCACAAATATTCAGCAATGTTTTTTTCTGGACCGTCAAAGCCAGCTGCACCATCATCACAGACATGCCTGAAAGCACCATTCTCATCAAGGCATTAAGTAAGACCGGTTCCGTCAATGATATTCATTTATCAGCCGGGCAAACAGTAAGCATTGCAGTCAGAAATGGTGACAAGTTCACGATCTCTGCTACTTCAGGAGCAAAAGTTGAGTTAACCAATCAAGGTGAGAAAAACATCGTTGCCAGATGCTCCACCGTCTAATTATCTTGAATGAGTATAAAAAAAATTAGAACCTGTCTTCACAGTCGCTAGGCTGAGATGAAATGTGCTGGTTTTAGAGGACCGTAGCGCAGCATACATAGAAGTATGTGAGCAACGGACCGCAGAAAATCGGCGCATTTCAGCCAGCATAGTAGACTGTGAAGACAGATTCTTAATGTTCCCGTGTTGCAGAAAACTGTACTTTAGAATAACGCTCTTCAGCCATGGAGAGATTGACTCGAGTGGGTGCCAAATAAGTCAATGTATCACTGCCGTCTAACGCCAAGTAATCAAAGGCCTTCGTACGGAATTCTGCCATTGCTTTTTCGTCCTCAGAATAAACCCAGCGAGCACAAGAAATATTGACTGCTTCGTAAACACAATCAACCTTATATTCATGTTTCAGTCGATGAGCAACCACATCAAATTGTAATATGCCCACCGCACCAAGAATTAAATGATTACTGTTCAATGGCCGAAAAACCTGAGTTGCCCCTTCTTCTGATAACTCAATCAATCCTTTTATTAAAGCCTTGCTTTTCAAGGGATCCACCAGACGAACCAGACGGAACAATTCCGGTGCAAAATTCGGAATACCAGTAAACTTTAAGGTTTCTCCCTGGGTAAAAGTGTCTCCAATACGGATCGTGCCATGATTATGCAGGCCAATAATGTCACCAGCCAACGCTATCTCCGTATGGCTGCGATCGCCCGCCATAAACGTCAAGGCATTGGCAATCTGTACTTCTTTCTCCAGACGCAGATGAGTTAGTTTCATACCTTTTTTATAAGTGCCTGAGCAAATACGCATGAAAGCGATACGGTCGCGATGCTTGGGATCCATATTCGCCTGTATTTTGAATACAAATCCTGAAAAAGCCGGCTCTTGCGGTGCAACAACCCGCTCTTGTGCCGCTCTTGGCATCGGTCCCGGAGCGTATTGGGCGTAATCATCCAATAATTCCTTGATACCAAAATTATTAATGGCCGAGCCAAAATAGACAGGAGTCATTTTCCCTGCCAGATAAGCGTTCAGGTCAAATGCATGAGAAGCCCCTTGCACCAACTCAATTTCATCGCGTAATTCCTGGGCACTATCGCCCAATAACTCATCCAACTGGGGATTATTTAAGCTTTTTATTGCCAGAGCGTCTTGCTTTTGCGTATTTTTACCGGGTTGATATAAATATACCGTATCCTGATATAAATGATAGATGCCTTTAAAGCGTTTACCCATACCCACAGGCCAAGTGATTGGTGCACATTGAATGCCTAAAACCGTTTCTACTTCATCCAATAACTCAATGGGTTCTCGTCCCTCCCTATCCAGCTTATTGATAAACGTCATGATGGGTGTGTCGCGTAACCGGCATACTTCCATCAATTTAACGGTGCGCTCTTCCACGCCTTTGGCGACATCAATCACCATCAGGGCAGAATCTACCGCAGTCAATGTGCGATACGTATCCTCAGAAAAATCCTCATGCCCTGGCGTATCAAGTAAGTTCATAATGTGGTCATTATGGATAAATTGCATCACAGAAGTGGTGATTGAAATCCCTCGCTCTTTTTCCATCTCCATCCAGTCTGACGTTGCATGGCGTGAGGCTTTTCGGCCTTTCACCGTACCGGCAAGCTGAATTGCACCACCGAACAATAGCAATTTTTCCGTCACCGTGGTTTTACCGGCATCGGGGTGAGAAATAATCGCAAACGTTCGACGTTTGCTAAAATCTTGATACATATCAGACATGAAAACCTTATAAAAATATTCGTGTTTATGTTTAGAAAAGCACTTATCTTAAGAAAAATATTTTAAACAAACAATTCATCTAATTCATATCGCAGTATTTTTTTGCAAAAAATACGGTAATACAAATATTTCCTCTGTACTACAACGACTCTTTAATATTGCCCTTCATTCTCACCCCCTTTCACAAAAGCGTTGTTGTAAAACCAACCTCTTGAATGTTCCTCTTTTTTTAAAGGGAGATTAGGAGGGATTTTCGAAACCCGCTGTCAAGCTGACAAAAAATCGTAGTCTGGTTAACACATAAGTGGTAACCAGGTTTTGATGGGCCGATGATGTCCTGGATATCGCTTTGCGCTATCCAGGCTACAACTTTTTTGCAAAAAATCCCTTTATACCGGACAAAAATTGAATTTGTCATTCCCGCGAAGGCAGGAAACCATTCCTGATATGGCACAATACCACCACCAGTAAGGATCTCGCCTGCGTGGAGATGACAATTATTCAAGTGAATACAAAATTGTCCCGTACAAAGAAAAAATCCTCATGCATCTTTTGTCTTAACAATTCGTTAATGTTGTTTCGTTACACTGAAACTAGAGCGCAATGATTAAATATCAACCATGCTAAGAGTCTATTGGACATTATACCAAAATTTAGCTGTTTTTGTCTTTGCAGATGAATATGAAAGATACATCACCCAAAGAAAGAAACGGAACATATAATCATTTTTTAATCATTATGAATTTTTAATCTATAATTTGACTATATCAAGCACAAACAACATCCATGAGGTGTGTTATGCCAACTGACGCAGAAATTCAAAGACTTCTGGACGAACAGAAAGAAAATCTACAGAACTGGATCGGATTACAAATTTCTCCTGCTGATGCAAAACTGATGCTCTTTATGCAAAGAAAGAAAGTGTTAGCAGACCAATTTAAAAGCAAATTACCAGCTGAATCCTTACCTAAAACCTTATCAGAAGGTCCATCAGAAGAGGAAAAACTGCGACAGTTTGAGGATGCTCAAAGGCAACTAGCGAGCGCTCGTACCCAACAAGAATTAATGATAGCAAAAAACCGATGGGCAGGATTAATTGGTACAGCACGAGAAGAGCTGCAACAACTTATTGCTTTATCAGAACATCAACTCTCGCTCGGGGATAATGACGAACTCTCAAGCCTTATAGCAGAATCAAAAAGTGAAATAGCGCAAAGTAAATTGGCATCAAGCGAACGAGATACCATTAAAAACCTGGAAGAACTCTTTGCCAATGAAAATGAATTTATTGCAAATATGTTAAAACTTAGAACCATTTTAAGTCCTTATCGTGAAGAGGGTAATCTAAGAAAATTAACCACTGCTCAGCGTGCAAGCATTACCACTTATTTAAACGACATTGACCACTTACTAGAAGCTTATCAAAGACTACGCTTTCATGGGCCAATTGCCGATGCAAATACCACCCCAGAAGAGGTAATCCAAAACATAGATGGTATCTTTCAAACAGAGGCATTTACTTAATACACTGAGATAATCAAAACATTAGCACATAATCAGATAGCAATTGATACCATTGCCGCAGAAAATGAAACGTTCAAACGAACAACCACTGAAAGAGCAAATGCAATAAAACCCGGGGAATTCCTAGGTTCTTTTACCATTCGCGCTCCACAACATGTTGCAAGATATCCTTTGCAATGGACAACCATTACTAAAGGATTGGACGACATCGTCGCCAAAGCCAAAGCTGTTGAGAGCACAGCCATCAGTGATGGCCGGGAGTCTCCACGCAGTAGCGTATCAGACAGCTCTATTGCTTCCGATAGTTCACGCTCAAGTGCCGAAAGCGCACTTCATCGGGCAAAGAGAATAGGAGATAGTTTTAATTTAGAGATGGGCAATAAAGACAGTATTGCAATCGCTGAAGCTCAAATGAAAGAAGCCCCTCGCGCAGCTCAAGCATTTATGTTACGAAAAATTTTAGAAATTAATTTAAATAGTCCTCTGCAAAATAATACCGCCCACCCAGAAGGAAAATATCTTCCCCCTTATTTAAAAACAGTATTAACTCGAGTCTATCCAGATATTTTTTATTTGGACGCCAGTGAAAAACTGGCCGTTAAAATGGATCCAAGAGATCCTTCAGCCATCAAATATAAAGCCATATGTAAAGCGTTTGGTTTAGATCTAGATAGCCAACCGTTGCTACACGCAGCTGCTGTAAGAGAAACGGAACTGCAACTTGATCCAGCGCGATTTAATACAGCAGCACTGGATAGACTGTATAGCGGCGATGATGAACTTCGGGGAGATAAAAATCTATTATGGCTCGTTTTAAAAAGCACCATGCCGGTCAGCGAAACGTTTACCGCAGAGCAGAAAATTCAAACCTACCAAGCACTCGCTGACGCCGCCGTTTTAGGACAACTTGGCGGCACCGATAAATACATCGCGGCACTGAATTTGCAAAAAGCCGCTTTTGAAATCGCAAAAGAACATGATGTGTTGCCCGCTTTTACAGCCGCTTTTGGTCCGGAGAGCGAGCTTGGAAGATACATCGATGGTAAAATCAGGGAACATCGCAGTGAACTAGAATCAGTTTCCATCGCGGATATTCAGGCGGCAAAAATAAGCAAAGTTGAAACAGCGATTGCTGCACAAAAAGAAGCTATCCAGGAAAAACTCGATGAAGTCACTCCAAAACTAACAACTGAACCTGAGGATACCCAAAGCCTCCATCAGGAACTGATGAAGATAGACCTGAAAACACTAAGTCCCGCTAAAAAATCGATGGATGATTTAAAAAAAGCCACCAGTGCTTTACAAACCCGCTTAAGAACGCCAGATGCTGATAGAACGGCTCTTGCAAGAGAACATGCAAGAATAAGCAATGCCCTGACAACAGCTTATGATCATGGCAGAGTACAATCGCAATTACGCTCTGTTGAACAACGCGCTGCTGCGAAAAGAGAAGAAGTGGCACGATTGGAAACTTTGCTTCGTGAATTGAAAGAGCGCTGCGCAACAGCAGAAGCAACACTGACCACCGTAGGCTCGACCAATGACACACTCACAAGAGCCTTAAGCGAACAAAAAGCAGCAATAGGCTTATTACAAGAAAAACTTATAGCAGTTAACGCTGAGCTGGTCGACTTACAAGCCACCCATCAAGCTCTATCACAAGAAGCAACCGCGTTGGCGAGCGAGAAAAAATCACTCAACACCACATTGGCCACCATCGAAACAGTGCTAGCGCTGGAAGCAGAAAAAAAAGAGCTTAAAGAACAACTTGCCGAAACCACCAGCACGTTGCGCAGTGAACGGGAAGCTTTGAGCCGTGCGCAAAAGGACCTAATCGGTATTCGTTCTTCTTTAGGTACAGCAAGCGAGGAATCCGCTCGCTTGAGAGGAAAAATCGAAGAATTAACCGTAAGCCATGCTGCAGAACTTGAAACAATCGACCGGAAAAATACAGCAACCCAAAGACAATTGGTAGAAGAACACACTGCCCAACTAAAAGAGTTGCGTACTCAATTGCAACGTTCGGAAGAAAATAGAGACTCTTTGACAGAGCAATTAGCTACAAAAAGCCATACTCTCGAAGAACGTGCAACTGAGTTGGCGCGTTTACGCGATACACTTAGACAACAAGAACGTGCTCAACAACAATTACAACAGCGATTTGATGCATTAACCGAAACTCATGAGGAGTTAGGGGTACAATTGCGCGGTCAAAAAGAAGCCACTGCAGAAGCCACGCGTCAGTTCGAGGAAGCTAATGCAGCTCTGATTTTATTGCGGGAAACACATCGTGAATTAACGCAACGTTCTGAGCGTTTAGCTTCTGAAAATGGTACTTTACGCGAGCAAATTGCACCGCTGCAAACGCGTGTTGAGGAATTAGAGCGCCAATTAGCTGCCCGTGATGAAGAATTGCGTGTTGCAAGAGAAACAGCATCCATGGCACAAGAAGAAAGCCGTGGGCTTAGGGTAGAACTCAGGGGTAAAGAAACAACATTAAGCGAAGCAAGAGCAGAAATAGAAACACTGCGTGCCCAATTGGCTGAACTACGACAAAGAGAAACACTCCCTTCCCCTTTAATCAGAGATACTGCCAGTACTGCCAGAGCAGCCTTGCGAACGATGAGAGACGGACCTACTGAAGAAGCTCATGCAGAGATAACAAGTTTTGCGGATTTTTGTGACCAATTTAAAGCAAGATTTCCAAAAACAAACAGCGATGGCATCAAGAGCATGATTAAATTTATGGAAAAAATAAAGAATGATGATAGTCATACGGAGAAAGAAAAATTTGAAGCCACCGCAAAGCACATGCATAAAATAGCAGACGATAGAGCTGACAGCGCCTGGCTGCAAAATAAGAAATTTGGTCTCTTTGGCAGCGGCAGAAGCGCAGACGTGCAAAAACTCTATAATGAAATGAAAAAAGACGGATTTTCTCTGACTTCTGACGCTACGATACGTTTACTTCTGGGCCGCGACGAACCTTCTGTCCCAAGTGCCACCAGTGAACGGGTCTTAAAATCTTAAGATAAGAAAATAACGCCTTTACCAGAAAAAATGTTCCGGAAAAGACAAACACTCTTTTCCGAACACATCAAGGCGGGTAAATTCAATCACATGTTTGCTGGCAAGACAAACCCAGGTCTGTTGATTATTCACATAATGGTTATTTTTCTTTTGGAACACATCCGGTGTATAGGCGGCAATATTTTTTGCGCTTGCCTTAGTTCTTGCCGAATAAAAAATAAACGCTTCAATGCCTTCCTGGCGCATGGCAGCTCCTAACGGCTGGCTAACCTCGTAAGTTTTTTTGTTGGAAATGTTTTCTTGATAGTCCATAAACGGCTTAAGCGTCAAATCAATGCCTTTCTTGGTATGCAAACATGCTTTAAAAGCCGTCATTGGGATTTCAATGTAGCCTAAATCACCTGCTGTGCTGTTTAAAAACTGCAGTCGATAATAAGCCACTTCGGCAAACGCAGTTTCTAATTCCAGAGAGCCGTACCAAAGTGAGGGTTCAAAGACATGGCTAAAACGTGAACCATATTTCAAGGGCGGATAACGAAAAGGCGTGAAAATCAAGTAATGCTTGTCTTTTTTAATGTCGGGTTTGGATTCTTCTAATAATTCTTCTAAAAGATCATGTTCCTCACGAGTATCAACCAAATCCCGAGAACTCAATAAGTGTTGTGCCTCAACCACTCGCCATGGTTCGGCACGAATGGTTTTTATATATTGCCGGCCTTCACAGTCTTCCCATAGACTCATAATTTCCCACGCATGGCATCCAGATAATAAACGACGTCTACCAACCCGGAGATCGTTTTCATTTGATCAATAGGTTTCCTGCCAAAATAATCATTTTGACTGTTTAACCATTGTTTCGCTTTATCATGATTATTTCCTACAAGTGAATTTAAACTGCGATAAATTCTTAATAAGAGTAAAGCCATTTCTCCTTCTTTGGTGTATGGTGAAATACATTTCTTACCCTGATGTAACCGCGTGGCACCTGCCGGGCTGATGCCAATCAAATCACTTAAATCCTTGCCAGTTAAATCATAAAAATGAGTCAGATTAACAATGGCCTTGGTCAGTACCAGCTCTTTTTCATGAAACTTATTTAAGGATGTTTTCATAAACCCTCCCTATTTCATATGAAATTATAGTATTAATTTGTTTCATATGCAATTTTCCTGACAAGGAGAAAATAATTCTACTTAGAACTTAATAATGGCAACTCATCCTTATCTTCTGCGAAATACTGTTCAACCATGCGATCATTTACCTCGGCCAGTGTTTGCGGCTGCCAGTGCGGTGATTTATCTTTATCTACTAACAAGGCGCGCACGCCCTCATAAAAATCCTCACCTCGCATAAAATGCCTAACCAGGCGATAATCCATCTTGATGCAATCAGCCATCGTCATGCCCATCGCTTTTTTTAATTGTGCATAAGTAACCTTAAGACTCAAGGGCGATTTTTGCTTTAAGACTGCCAGCGTCTCACGATGCCAATCCGTTTCTCCCTGTCCAAGTGCTTCTAGAATCGCCTCGACGTTTTCCTGGTCAAAGACAGAATTAACCAACGATTCTGATTCCAGGAGTGGTGCAGAAGAGACTGGTGCGGCAAAGCGCTGCAAACAAGCATTAACCGTCTCGTGAGGAGCGGTTGACAAATCTGCATCAAGAAGATGATTGAACGCGGCCTCCCATAGCTCAGAAGAAATCACCTGTTTGATCAAACCAAGTTTATGTGCCTCAAAAGCATTCAAACGATTGCCCGTCAATCCCAAATACCTGCCAAATTGCCCGGGACAACGAGATAGCAAGTGACTCGCACCAATATCCGGAAAAAATCCAATGGCTGTTTCCGGCATGGCAAAAACAAACTGTTCAGACGCAATCGGGTGAGAACCATGCAAAGAAATACCGACACCTCCCCCCATGGTGATGCCATTCATGAAAGCAATATAAGGTTTATTGAAATGGTGAATAAAGTGGTTTAAGCGATATTCATGGTAGAAAAACTGCATTTGCTGAGGATCACGCTGACGCCCGCGTTCGTATAACCAACGCACATCACCGCCAGCACAAAATGCTTTACCAGGAGCGGCACACACCACCACGGCATGAATCCCCTTATCTTCTTGCCAAGCCAATAATTGCTCTTGTAGTGCAAGAATCATAGGCAACGTTAGCGCATTTAATGCTGGGCTACGATTTAAGGTAATGATCCCAATATGTTTTTCCCGAGTAAATAACACCTCATCGACCATGATAAACTCCTAAACGCATTAACGGGCTTTAAAGGCAGGTTTACGCTTTTCCAGAAAAGCACGAACACCTTCCGTTTTATCTTCACTCGCACACACGTTAGCAAAATGCACCGCTTCTAAATGCAACGCATCCGGCAACGATAAATCATACCCGCGATCAATCACTTCCATCACCCCCGCAATCGCTAATGGAGCCATCGATAAAATGCCCTTTAAAAGACGCCTACCTTCTTCTATTAATTGCTCGGAGTTCACCACATCATTGACCAATCCCCAGTTTAATGCGGTTTGTGCATCAATAAATCGACCAGTGAGACACAGATCAAGTGCTCTTCCTTTCCCCACCAAACGTGCAAGTCTTTGTGTGCCGCCATACCCAGGAATGACACCGAGCTTCACCTCGGGCTGACCAAACTGGGCTTCTCTTGCCGCAATGCGCAATGTTGCCGCCATCGCCAATTCACATCCTCCACCAAAAGCATACCCATTTACTGCCGCTAGAGAAGGCTTACCCAACGTTTCCAGCTGTCGAAAAACATCTTGACCAAAACATGCAAATTGATACCCGCTTTGGGCATCACACTCCGCAAGACGGTTAATATCGGCACCTGCGCAAAAAGCCTTGCCCGCACCAGTTAACAATATAGCCTTGACTTTCTTATTGTCCTTTGCTGAGGCAAACAGCTCAGATAGCGTATGGAGAACATCCGTACTCATGGCATTTAATTTATCAGGCCGATTCAGAGTCAGGGTAAAAATGCCATTATCATCCAAATTTTGTTCAATTAAACTCATACTTTGCTCCCTAATCGATTAAATAGTCCTCATCCAATGTCGCTTTTGCAATGATCTCCCGCATAATCTCGTTCGTACCTTCCAAGATCTGATGAACCCGCAAATCTCTGAAGATACGCTCAATTTGGTAATCACGTAAGTAACCATAACCACCATGAAGTTGCATCGCTTTATCACTGATTTTAAACGCAACGTCGGTCGCCAAGCGCTTTGCCATTGCACAATTTATGGGTGCTTTTGCATCCTCTTTATCAAGGGAGTCTGCTGCCCGATAAACCATTAAACGCGCTGCTTCAAAATCCGTGAGCATGTCTGCGAAATAAAACCGCAATGCCTGCATCGCTGCCAATGATTTGCCAAACTGTTTCCGTTCTTTCATATACGCCTGGGTCAGCCGTAAACAAGCCAGCGCACCACCTAATGAACACGCAGCAATATTGACCCGACCGCCATTTAAAGCATTTAAAGCAATTTTAAAACCCATCCCTTCTTTCCCTACCCGATTGGTCATGGGAACGCGGCAGTTTTCGAAATAAACCATTGAGGTAGGCTGGCTGCGCCATCCCATCTTCTTTTCCAACTTACCAAAACTTAACCCCGGCCTGTCTTTTTCAATTAATATACAGCTGATGCCTTGATAAGAATCATCTCCCGTTCTTACCATACATAGATAAACATCACTTTCACTGCCGCCAGAAATAAACGCCTTGCAACCATTGATGACATAATCTTCACCGGCACGCACCGCACGGGTTTTTAAAGAAGCGGCATCCGAACCAGATTCAGGCTCGGTCAAACAATAGCTGGCCAATACGTCCATGGAAGTCAGCTTCGGTCCCCACTTTGCCCGAAGCGTCTCATCTGCATACCGATCCACCAGAGAAGCAACCATATTATGAATAGAAAGATAGGCACTGGTACTAATGCAACCGGCCGCAAGTTGTTCAAAAATAAGCGCCGCATCCAAACGACTTAACTGAGCGCCACCTAAGTCTTCACGTACGACCATGCCAGCCATACCAAGTTGTGCAGCTTCTCGCAAAACATCAATGGGAAAGTAACTGTCCTCATCCCAACGGTCTGCATGGGGAAAAAGCTTATTGCGTGCAAATTCAGCCGCCATATCACGAAAGGCAAGATGTTCTTCGCCAAGTTGAAATTGCATAATCCATACTCCTCTAATTCACTGTCCATGCTGAAAAATGTTATTATTGCCAATTTTTATCGCCCATGAAAGAAAAAAAAAGAATAATGATATGGAAATTCTAGAGCGATCTCAGTCTAAAGCCTCTCAGATTTTGAAAGATTACTATGGTTTCGATGCGTTTCGTCCACCACAAGAGCAAATCATACAAGACTTAACAGCCGGCCTGGATTTATTAGTGCTCATGCCCACAGGCGGGGGAAAATCCTTATGTTATCAAATCCCCGCTCTATTACGTCCGGGCACTGGTATTGTGGTTTCACCGCTCATTGCACTTATGGAAGACCAAGTTGCTTCGTTAAAATTACAAGGTGTGCGTGCAGCTTACTATAATTCTTCTTTAAACAGCATGGAGGCAAGAACAGTACTTACTCAGCTGCACAGACAAGAACTGGATTTACTTTATATTGCACCAGAACGCCTACTGGGCCAGGCGTTTCTAGAACGTCTGCAAGAGTGTCCCATTGCTCTTTTTGCAATTGATGAAGCCCACTGTATATCCCAATGGGGACATGATTTTCGGCCGGAATATGCCGCTTTAGGTGTGCTTAAATCACAATTTCCCCAAGTTCCTGTTATCGCACTCACAGCCACGGCAGATAAGCAGACTCGCCAAGATATCGTTCATCGATTAAACTATCAGCCAAAAGAATATATTGCCTCGTTTAATCGCCCCAACATTCATTATCGTGTTCTGATTAAAGACAACCCCCTCAAACAATTAAATCATTTCCTACAAACAAAAACTCAGCAATCTGGCATTATCTACTGTGGAACACGGGCAAACGTTGAACGACTTGCCAGCAAACTTCAGGAACAAGGCCATCGTACTCGAGCATATCATGCAGGTCTTTCACATCAAGAACGACGTGAAGTACACTCTTTATTTCGTTATGATCGCATTGATATTGTGGTTGCTACTATTGCTTTTGGAATGGGAATTGATAAATCCAATGTACGTTTTGTTGTGCATTATGATTTACCTAAAACCATTGAAAGCTATTATCAGGAAACCGGCAGAGCGGGACGTGACGGCTTAGCAGCACAAGCCTTATTATTGTATGACCCTGCTGATAGTGCGCGTTTACGTGGCCTCATTGCAACGAGCCCTAATGAAGCTCAGCAACAAGTTGAATACAACAAACTGAATCATATGTTAGCCTTTGCCGAAGCCGCTTATTGCCGCAGGCAAATTTTGCTGCGTTATTTTGATGAGTCTTATGAAGTTGCGTGCAAACAATGCGACGTATGTGATCATCCACCGGAAACAATCGACGCCACTGTTGACGCCCAAAAATTTTTATCCTGCATTTATCGGCTGCGTCAGAATTACGGGGTAACTTACCTGATTGATGTTTTACGTGGCAGCGCGTCTGAGAAAATTAAGCAGTCAGGCCATCATCGGTTATCAACATTTGCCATAGGTCAGGATAAACCACTATTTTATTGGAAACATTTAGCTTGGCAATTAATTCACCGCGGCTATTGTTTTCAAGACATGGAACATCATAATGTTCTGCGTTTAACAGAAAAAGCCATACCGATATTGCGCGGAGAAAGTAAAGTAGAATTAACCATTTTATCGCAGAAACTGGAAAAAAATCACAAGAAAAAAGAATACCGCACGCCTACACTAGGCAAGAATCCGCTGTTTGAGGTTTTGCGTGTTTTGCGACGAAAACTGGCAGATGAAGAAAACAAACCGCCCTTTATGATATTCAGCGACGCCACCTTGCATGAGATGGCGCAACGCAAACCGAAAACACTCGAAGAGCTGCTTACCGTTTCGGGAGTCGGACAGCACAAGCTAAGCCTCTATGGCTTGCAATTTTTAAGTGCTATAGAAGACACCATCCCTGATAACGTAACTTAATGAGCATGGCAACCGATTTTCAATCGTACTTGATAATATTTGCTTTTATTGCCCTCAATAAACCCACGGGTTTCCAGCACTTCATACCAATCTAACTTACCATGCGATTTTGCAGCCTGCGAAATCGCATTGTTGATGGCTTCTTCAATGCCGTCCGTTGACGTCCCTACCAATTCTATAACCTGATATACTTTTTCTACCATGTTTTTCTCCTTAAACTCCTTAAATAACCCGGTTACCGCTATGCGTTAACCAGGCTACAATTATTGCGACATGCTCTGCTGAGCTTTGGCAATCGCTTTACGTATCGCATTCGCATCGTCTGACTCCAGCGGCACTATATCCAATAAACGCTGCCAGTAATCGATGGCGAGTTGATAATCATGGCTCATGAAAGCGTCCATGGCAAGCATTGCCAATGCATCAGGCTGATTTGCATTATTGTCCAATACGGATTTAAATAAGCCGCGAGTAGTGTCATCAAATTGGCGGTGCTTGATTTGCCAGCGACTTTGTGCATAATTAATTGTTATTTGATCATCTTCTGGCATTAACCGATGAGCCTTGGTAAAAGCCTCATAAGCAAGTTGCCATTCACCTTGACTCGCATACAACCTGCCTAACAAATACCATCCGCGTGCACTATCAGGTTTTTTAGTTAATTGTGCTTGTAGCTTATTAATTAATTCCTGTGGTCCTTGAAGGGATTTCATCATCTGCTGGACTTGGTGTTGCCTTGCTTCCCTATGAGAATATTCTTGCCAACCAGACCATCCACCCCACCGCCAATAAGCTGCAGCAACCATCATCATCAGGATCGGAGCCAGCACCAACAAGGGTAGTCTGTGCTTACGCAAAGGATACAACGCCATCCCTAACGCAATGATTAATAAACCAATAAAAATAATAGATAACCACCATTCATTCATCACGGTGCCGTTTCATACAAGTACGCCAAAAAATCCACATCCCTAATACCATAAACAAGAGGGGTCCAAACCAAAGAAACGCAGTAACGGATTTGACCGGCGGTTTAAATAAAATAAAATCGCCATAACGTGCAGTCAAATAATTTGTAATGTCACCATCCGTTTTCCCTTCTTTTACCAAATGATACACCTCTGCACGCAAATCTTTAGCCAATTCGGCATTTGAATCGGCCAAATCCTGATTTTGACAGACAAGGCAACGCAATTCTTTTAAAAGATGATTGAATTGCGCCTCTTGCCGTGGAGTAGGCAAAGGGTATAAAGAACTGGCAAATAACATGCCCACCATGCCGTTTAGCAATAATCCCATCAAAATTTTAAGGCCTATGCGCATCCCATTGACTCTCATGCCGCTGCCTCCAGGGCGTTTATACGTGGCAAAAATTCCTGTTCCCATACCCTGGCATTCAGTGGACCGGCGTGACGATAACGAATCACACCGCCAGAATCGATCAAAAATGTTTCTGGTGCGCCGTAAACACCCAAATTAATAGCGACTTTTCCATCAAGATCACTGCCAATCTTCTTATAGGGATTTCCCCATTCTGATAGCCATTGGGCAGCATCTTTCGGGTTGTCTTTATAATTTAACCCATATAAGGGAACTCCTTCACGAGCCAGGCGCAGTAAGAAAACTTGTTCTTCGCTGCAAGCAGAACACCAACTTGCCCATACATTCAATAGAACGACTTTGCCTTGTAAAGATTCAGGGGTAAATGGCTTATGATGGCCATCCAGACTGGGTAATTGAAAGTATGGCACAGCTTTGCCAATTTGAGCGGAAGGCAAATCTTGCGGGTCAAGCGACAAGCCACGCCAAAAAAAACACACCAACAAGATAAAAACTAATAAAGGAAACAGTGGCCAATACAATTTCATGCATTTGCCTCCTGTAAGACATCACGCTTTTGACGCTGACTGTAATATCGACGATCAGACAAGGCTAACAAACCACCTGCCAGGATTAAAAATCCCCCACCCCATATCCAGCGGACAAAGGGCTTGTAATACAAACGCACTGACCAAGCCTGCTCACCTAATGGTTCGCCTAAGGCAACATACAAGTCACGAAATGGCGTTACATCAATCGCCGATTCCGTCATAGGCATATTTCCCACCTCATAAACACGCTTTTCAGGATAAATTATGGCCTCGCGATGATTACTTATGATGCTAAAACGTGCTCTTGTACCACGATAGTTAGGACCAACTAATGATGCTTCTTCATCAAACTGAATGCGGTAGCCAGCAAGCATCGTACTTTCCCCTGGTGCTAGTTTGACATCATCTTGCAAACCATATCCGGAAGATACAGCAATCCCTATGACCGTTGCCGCAACCCCGCAATGGGCAATGATCATCCCCCAAAATGCCTGAGTCAACTGACCCATTCCGCGTGCTTTGATTTTAACAACCAATAATTTTAACGTACTTAAAATAATCCAAGACGCCAAAACGAGGCCAAGCCATACGGAAACGTGGATGGTTTTTGTTAAGCCAAATAAAAGAAGGAAAGGCAAAAGCAAACTAAGCAAGGCAATGCTTCGCAGTCGAAACAGCAGACTCCCAAGCCGGTCCCGCTGCCAGCGTAAATGCACACCGATGCCCATCAACAACAATAACGGTATCATTAAAGGGACAAAGACCGCATTAAAATAAGGCGCTCCCACGGATAATTTGCCTAAGCCCAAACCGTCAATCAGCAATGGGTACACCGTCCCCATTAATACCGTTAACATGGTCACTGCAAGAAAAACATTGTTCAATAACAAGGCGCTTTCACGAGACACTGGATTTGGTTTCAGGGGATTTTGCAATGCTTGAGCACGCACTGCAAATAACAATAACGAACCGCCAATAACCAATAACAAAAAGAATAAAATATAAAGGCCGCGTTGAGGGTCAACCGCAAACGCATGAACGGACGTTAAAA
Organism: Legionella nagasakiensis; assembly: GCF_900639915.1. Classification (GTDB taxonomy): domain Bacteria; phylum Pseudomonadota; class Gammaproteobacteria; order Legionellales; family Legionellaceae; genus Legionella_A; species Legionella_A nagasakiensis. The sequence goes on along the minus strand of NZ_CAAAID010000002.1, from coordinate 279,562 downwards.
CACCCGAACGAACAAGAAACGTTCCTACCAAACTTAAGGAAAAAGCACTAATAGACAATAACAACGTCCATGCTTTAAATTGCTGACGTTGTTCGCTGACTGCCAATGAATGTAACAACGCCGTCCCGACCAACCAGGGCATAAACGAGGCATTTTCAACGGGATCCCAAAACCACCAACCACCCCATCCCAATTCGCGATAAGCCCACCAGCTCCCTAGCGTAATACCTGCCGTTAAACAACACCAAGCCGCCAAAGTCCAGGGCCTAGTCCATTTAGCCCATGACGCTTCGATTCGCCCGGCCCATAAGGCCGCGATGGCAAAAGCAAATGCCACCGAAAAACCAACATAGCCCATATACAACATGGGCGGATGAAATAAAAAACCAGGATCTTGCAATAATGGATTTAAATCCCGTCCTTGACTGTTTAATAACTGAAACTGGCGGGCAAAAGGATTAGAGGTCATCAATAGGAACAAAATAAAGCCAATACTCAGCCAACCCAGAACCGATAAGACACGGGCACGCATGGCCAAATCCAGCGGTGAGCTTAAAAACGCAACCGCAAGCATCCACACACTGAGAATGGAGACCCATAAAAGCATGGATCCTTCATGTCCGCCCCACACGGCACAAAGTTTATAAAACCAAGGCAGCTTAAGACTTGAGTTGGTGAGCACATACAACACCGTAAAATCATTATGAAGAAAACAAATCGTCAAGCACCCATATGCCAGAGCAACAAAAGCAAACTGCCCGCAAGCATATAGCGGTGCTGAGGCCTGCCAGTTTGCATTATTCCGCCAGACACCCAACGCCGGGATCACTGCAAGAAATACAGCAAACAATAACGCCAATACCAAACAAAACAACCCAATTTCAGCAACCATAGTGTCTAAACATCTCCTCAGGGTCTGGCATCATAAATCTCTGTGTGAAGGTTCCCATTGAATCGAATGTTCATTACCCCCGCCTCATCAAGGTTGCGGCCCCTTTCCACTGTTTGCTAATGCTTCTTTTACTTCTGGTGGCATATAATTTTCATCATGTTTTGCCAACACTTCCTTGGCTTGAAAACGGCCATTTGCAGTCAACTGCCCCTGCACCACAACCCCCTGCCCTTCACGAAACAAATCCGGCAAAATACCACGATAAACAACGTCTACAGTATGCTGAAAATCCGTTATTTTAAATTGTACTGACAAATCGTTGGACTTTCTGATGACACTGCCTTTAACCACCATACCACCAACACGCACTGGATGATTAAAAGGAGTCTCGCCTTGTGCAATCTGGCTAGGCGTATAAAATAAACTGATGTTTTGGCGTAATGCATAAAGAACCAATGCGGTAGCAAGCGATAAAATAGAAACCACTAATAATACCATCAATAACTTATGTTTTCTGGCAGGTTTCATACTCACTATCGTTTAAACCATTGTTGCAATTTTTTTCGAGTGCGCGTGCGCTGCCACTTGATACCAAGTAAATTCATCACCAGAACAACACAAACTAATCCATAGGCAGGCCAAATGTAGATGGAATAACCACCCATGGCCAACCACTCGAAAAACTGATTCATTGATCCTCTCCTTCAATCAAAGCCCTGACCCAACTTTGTCGACGTTCACGCAGTAACAATTCGTTACGGGCTTTCATTAAAATCACCCAAAAACAATAAAACGAAAGCCCTATTAACATCAACAATAATGGATAGAGCATACTCGCATGAATTTTAGGTTTGGCAAATATTGATAGAGTGGCGCCCTGATGAAGCGTGTTCCACCAATACACGGAATAATGGATCACTGGTAAATCGACAAGTCCCACCAAAGTCAAAATGGCAACCACACGATCACCTTGTTCTTTATTTTGAAATGCACTGCCAGTAGCAAGGATCGCACCATATAAAAATAACAAAATTAACTCAGAAGTCAGACGCGCATCCCATATCCACCAGGTACCCCACATCGGCTTTCCCCAAATGCTGCCGGTCACCAGCGCCAAGAAGGCCATGCAAGCGCCAATCTGCGCACACATGGATAACATAAGGCCAGCCATTTTGATACGCCAAACCAGCAGCAATAAAGCTAAAAAACCCATCCATGCATATAATGCCATTGATAGAAAGGCGCTAGGAACATGCACATAAATAATACGGAACGCATCCCCTTGTTGGTAATCTGATGGCGCAAAAACCAGCCCCCAAACAACGCCAGAAATCAGAAAGAATAAGGTACTTATAGCCAGCCACGGCATCCATTGGCCGGATAACTGATAAAATTGTTTGGGTGATGCTAATTGATAAAACAGTTTCCACATAGGAAATATTTGCAACAGAAAAAAGATAAGAATTCTAACATGCCTTTGGAGAGATGTCTGCAACTCCTGATTTTTACCAGAGTTAATCTGCCATGCTAATACGCATCATGGCAGCAATTGCAACCGGTAAGAGACACGCCGCAACCAAAGACATCGCCAACAATAACGCCAGATATCCCCTCACCGCCATCCCTTGCATTGCTACAGTCACCGCACCACTACCAAAGATCATGACAGGAACCGTCAATGGTAACAAAATTAAAGCCATGAAGATCCCTTTTTGCTTTAATCCACCACTAAATACAGCCGCCAACGCACAAAGAAATAAAAGCGCAGGCGACCCACAAATCAAGCTTCCAATCAAAATCATTGTTTCATGTCCATTCAGTGCGAAAATAACCGCAAAAACTGGGCAAATAACAACCAATGGCAGCAAATTAAATAGCCAGTGCATTAAAATTTTAGCAAGCACCATTAAGCTCACTGGATAACCGGATACCAACCATTGTTCAATCACTCCATCTTCGTAATCTTGTTGGAACAATCGCTCAGCAGACATGATCAAAGCAAGTAATAAAGCAATCCAAATAAGGCCTGGGGCAATCATGCGCAGCAACATATGATCAGCAGGCATAGTCAACGGGAAAAAAATTAAGACCATTAAAAAAAAGAGACTGGCATTGATAACAAAACGCAACTGTCTGGTCAGCAGCAAAGTTTCTCGCCATAATTGCCGCTTAAAAAGTGCGCCCAAGCTTATCACAAAGAATACTCCTGATAATGTTCCCGGCTTAATGCCAAAGGTTGATGTGATGTCATAACAATTTGGCCATTTTGCGCCAAATGCTCTTCAAGACAACCCATCAACACATTCATGCCTTCTTTATCAAGCCCAACAAGTGGCTCATCCAACAACCACAATAAAGCATCTGACAACAACAAGCGTGCCAAACCAACACGACGACGTTGTCCCATGGATAACAAATGACAAGGAACCTGTTCCAAGCCATTCAAAGCCAATCGTTTCATAATATTATCTAGCTGAGTCGAATGTCGCGTGGAAGGTAAGCCAAAAGAACAATTTTCTTCCACCGTCAGCAAAAGGCTGATGCCTATCTTATGGCCAATGTAGCAAAGATTTTGTTGATAAGTAGCAAGATCATCATCAATCGGACAACCATTGTAATGAATCTGACCACCATCCGGACGGAATAAACCTGCCAGCAATTTCAATAAAGTCGTTTTACCAGAACCATTTACCCCACGTAAATGTAAAAGATTTCCAGCACTCAAAGTGAGACAAACCTTCTTTAAAACAGGCTTGTCCGGATAATCATAATCCAAATCGACGACATTGAGCATAGCATTAAGCGATAGATTTAAAGAAGGCAGACTATATCCAATTCTAAATTATGGCAAGCTCCTTACTTGCATGCAGCCAGGATGATAGCGATAATTGGGACTTTAAATTATTACAAGGTTAATGATGGAATTTCTCGCCGAATACGGTCTGTTTGCACTAAAAACATTTACGCTGGTTATCGCAGTCTTGCTGTTGGTTGCCGGAATTTTATCCTTAGGCCGAAAACCCAAGCCTAAATTGGAGATCACCTCACTGAATAAACATTGGGATGATATGAAGCAGCGCATGCAAAAAGAAGTATTAAATAAAAAACCAGAAAAAGAAAAAACCAAACAGAAAAAAGAAAAGCAATCAAAACCTTCTCTTTATGTACTTGACTTCAGCGGTGATATAAAAGCTTCACAAGTCGAGCAATTCCGCGATGAAATTTCAGCCATCCTTGCCGTAACAAAAGAGGACGATGAAATTGTTGTTCGCCTGGAAAGCCCTGGTGGTGCAGTAAATGCCTATGGATTAGCCGCCTCCCAGTTACAGCGCATCCGCGATAAGAACATACCGTTAACCGTTTGCATTGATAAAATTGCTGCCAGTGGCGGCTATTTAATGGCTTGTGTCGCCAACCGCATCGTCGCCGCACCATTCGCTATTATTGGCTCCATTGGGGTCGTTGCCCAATTACCTAACTTTCATCGCTGGCTAAAAAAAAATGACATTGACATTGAACTATTAACCGCTGGTGAATATAAACGCACTCTTACATTGTTTGCCGAAAATACCGAGAAAGGCCGTAAAAAATTCAAAGAGGATCTAGAACAAATACATAAGTCATTTCGCGACTATGTGCTAGCGAATCGTCAACAATTAGACATCGATAAAGTAGCAACGGGCGAACATTGGCTTGCTCAGGATGCCTATGACTTACGCCTGGTAGATACCCTAAAAACAAGTGATGAATACCTAGGTGAGAAAATGGCCTCTTTTAACTGTTTTAAAATCACCATGCACGGCAAGCAATCACTGGCGGCAAAACTGTTAAAACCAGCGGTTAAGCTATTGCATCCATGGGCATGAGAATCTACCGGACAACATTTCGCAAAAATCGTAATAGATGTATATACTTATAATAGAATTCCCATTCAACGACGGAGCGCACAATGAGTGATTTCAAATCCAAATTACCTGATCTGAAAGAATTGGGCTCAATGACAGGTAAATTATTTAAAGACATTAAAACCAGTGTTACTGAAATCATTACTGATTACAAAAAAAAACGTGAAGAAACGGCACAAGCAGAAGAACAGTCTGTAAAGGCAACAGAAACAAAACCCGCTGCCACACAACCCACAGAAGAAACCAAGAAACCTGAGACAAAAGCAAAACCAGAACCAGAACCTAGTGCAGAAGTTTCAGAAGAAAAACCGATTGAAGAAACTGTACCTGAAGCTGCTAAACCAGCTGTCGAAGACACGCCACCGGCAGAAACCGAAACACCAGAAGAGGCACCTGTTGAAGCTAAAAAAGAAGAAAATAAAACGGAGAAGGAATAGGGTCTGTTTATACACCTCCCTTTAAAAAGAAAGGGAGGAATCCTTTTTTGATTATGCAACAAAATCCTGTTAACAGAAGGCTAAGCAGGATTTTTTGCTCATCAACTTTTTTTGCAAATTTTTCTGCATTCACCGATAACAAATAATTTCACTAAATCCAGTGCATTGATTACCAAAACATAATTTCTGATTACCTATGGCCTTGGTCGCGGGAACACGTTCTTGTTTCTTATATCCTTCAGTACGTAAATAGCCCATCCGGCGACAAAAAGAATGCGCCGCCTGACGACCACAACCTTTACCACTCTCATAGCACCAGTCAACACGATAATGATCCATGCGTGGAAGAGCAAACCGGCGATAACGATAATAATAAATTTGCGGAGGTTTATGCGAAATATTTCCTACACAACGGATAAGCTTGAACCCATTACAACGCCATCCTTTACACTGGGCTTTGGAAAAAATGTAATTTGTTAAACCAACATTATAATCAATGATCTGTTTATCAGCCTCTTTATATCCCATCATCTGACAATAACGACGTGCCACGGGCATTCCGCATTCTTTACCACCTAGCGTGCAATAATTCAAACGCTGAATATGAAACGTGGGACTCCAAAAATTCCGATAATAATTTTGACTTTTCCCCTCCGCATTGACCTTGCCAATAGTGAGATTAAGCACAATGAATAGGATGAGAACGTTACGAAAAATAATCATTAAATAATCCTTTATCCTGTATATACAAATGGCAACATTAAGGCAAGATGCATCGCAATACCCCACGCCGACAAGAGCATATTCTCAGGCTCTGTACGGTTATGACTCATGTTAGCTTATCGCATCTGGTTTGTTAATAACATAACTCAACACGTTGATTACCCAGTAAATCGCTCAATAGTCTCAAAACATCATCGCTTGGATTCACCCGCCATGAAACTTCTAGATTTAATACAGCCTGAGCCTGTCCATTTGAATAATGGATTTGCACGGCACACTCTCCCCGATGAGTTTTTAATACCGATTGCAATTGTGGCAAAACCTTCCGGTCTTCTGAAGTCAGTTTTAAAACCAAGCATTTGGCGAAACGTACTCGAGCCTCACTGAGTTGATAGAGCGCAGTAGCAGTCATTTTAAATCCGCCGGTGTAATCATCCTGGGAAATTTCACCTTCAATGACGAGTATTTGCCCTGTCTGAACAGCAGTAGATTGCGCTGCAAATACTTCTTCAAAAACAACAACATCAAGGTTGCCAGAAACGTCTTCAAATCCAAGAATAATTAGTTTTTTTCCTCGTTTAGTCAGCAAACGACGAATACTCTTTACCAGTCCACATATCGTGACTTTTCTAGAAGACGCAGGATTAAGTTTAGCAATGGGGACTGTATAATCCTTAAACTCCTGCAAATAGACCGAGGCGGGATGCCCTGTTAAGTAAAATCCTAATGTTTCTTTTTCGCCATCCAAGCGCAGTTTTTCATTCCATGGGTTACATGGCGCATAGTCTTCTTCCTGATTATTAGCCTCATCCAGCAATCCAAACAAATCTGTTTGGCCACTGCTTTGGTTCTGAAGAAAGCGGATACCAGCCTGCATGGCTTTCTCTAAAGATTCAAATAAAACGGCACGTTCTATCTGCCAATCGTCCATCGCACCACTTTTTATCAGAGCTTCTAAGACTCGACGATTCACCTTACGCAAATCCTGACGTTGACAAAGGCTGAATAAGCCTGTGTAGTGACCTTCTTTTTCGCGAGCACTCACGATGCTTTGAATCGCTGCTTCTCCTACGCCTTTAATTGCTCCAAGTCCATAAATAATCCTATGATCATTAATCACTGAAAAATGATACTGCGAATGATTGAGGGATGGTGGCAATACGTCAATATTCATACGCTTACATTCATGAATAAAATTCACCACTTTATCCGTATTATCCATATCTGAAGACATAACCGCGGCCATAAACGCAGCAGGATAATGAGCTTTTAACCAAGCGGTTTGATAAGCGACTAATGCATAAGCCGCCGAGTGCGATTTGTTAAATCCGTACCCGGCAAATTTTTCCATTAAATCAAATATATTTTCAGCTATTTCAGCAGCAACCCCACGTTTGGTTGCACCTTCTGTAAAAATAGCACGCTGTTTTGCCATTTCTTCAGGTTTTTTCTTACCCATCGCCCGCCGTAACAAATCAGCAGCACCTAAGGTGTAATTTGCTAAAACCTGAGCGATTTGCATGACTTGTTCCTGATAAAGAATAACCCCATACGTTGGCTTTAAAATCGGCTCTAGATCAGGATGAGGATATTCAACCTTAGCTCGCCCATGTTTTCGGTCAATAAAGTCATCTACCATGCCTGATTGCAATGGACCAGGACGAAACAAGGCAACCAAAGCGATAATTTCCTCAAAACAATCAGGCTGCAAACGATGTATTAATTCTTTCATGCCCCTGGATTCAAGCTGAAATACCGCCGTTGTCTGGCAAGCCTTGAGCAAATCAAAGGCAGCTTTATCATCCATCGCAATTTCATTAATGTTCACCGATGGCAAACCCGCCATCTTTTGCTGATGATTGATGATTTTTAATGCCCAATCAATGATGGTTAAAGTACGCAATCCCAAAAAATCGAACTTGACCAGTCCTGCTGCTTCCACATCATCTTTGTCAAATTGACTGACGAGCTGCGTGGAACCTTCCTCGCAATAGATTGCTGTAAAATCGGTTAACTCAGATGGAGCAATCACCACGCCACCCGCATGTTTGCCGGCATTGCGAGTAATCCCCTCCAGTTTTAATGCCAGATCGATAAGCTCTTTAACTTCTTCTTCGTGTTCGTAACGACGACGTAATTCATCTTCCTGCTCAAGCGCTTTTTTTAAGGTAATACCAAGTTCAAAAGGAATTAACTTGGCAAGTTTATCAACAAAACCATAAGGATGACCCAACACACGTCCTACATCTCTAACGACCGCCTTTGCCGCCATCGTACCAAACGTGATGATTTGTGATACGCTTTGCCGGCCATATTTCTCAGCCACGTATTCAATCACACGATCACGTCCTTCCATACAAAAATCAATATCAAAATCAGGCATGGAAACGCGTTCCGGATTCAGAAAACGTTCAAAAAGCAGATCATACTGAAGCGGGTCAAGATCCGTGATTTCCAACGCATAAGCAACCAATGAGCCGGCCCCTGAACCACGACCAGGACCAACCGGAACATCGTTTAATTTTGCCCATTTAATGAAATCAGCCACAATCAAAAAATAGCCGGCAAACCCCATCGAATTGATTACATCTAATTCGATTTGCAAACGTTTATCATAGAGGTGGCGCGATGCACTTAACTTATCGCTATTGTCACGAAAAATCTGCTGTAAACGTTTTTCCAGCCCTTCTCTGGATAGATGCGATAAATAATCCTCAACCGTTGATTTAGGAGGAACCGGAAAATTTGGTAAATAATTTTTCCCCAAATCAAGCTTTACTGTACATCGCTGGCTGATTTCCACGGTATTTTGTACTGCCTGCGGTAGATCGCTGAATAACTCAACCATCTCATCTGCTGAACGTAAATATTGTTTTGCATGATATCTTAACGTACGGCGTGGATCGGCCAGTGTGTATCCCTCATGAATACATACTCGTGCTTCATGTGCATCATGATCTTCTTCATTTAAAAAACGCACATCATTGGTCGCAACTAGTGGTAGTTGCAATTTTTCAGCCATTTGAACAATTTTTTCATTATAAACCGCTTCATCCACTCGATTGGTGCGCTGAATTTCTAAATAAAATCTATCCGGAAAGACTTGCGCCCATGATTTAGCAAGTGCATAAGCGGTCTTATCATCACCTGCCAGCAAGGCCTGGCCTATCTCCCCTAATCGCCCTCCTGACAGGGCAATCAAGCCTTCTGCATGCTCTCGTATCCATTGAGTCTGTATGCGAGGCTCACCTTGATATTGACCCTCTTGATACGCTTTAGAGACTAAGCGGGTTAAATTGCGATAACCAAGTTCATTTTGACACAGTAAAACCATGCAATAAACAACATCCGGTTTTTCCGGATCGTGGCAGGGTAAATCACACCCTAGAATCGGTTTTACACCTGCCGCCACAGCCGTTTGAAACACTTTGACAGCGGCAAACAAATTACAATAGTCTGTGATGGCAACCGCATTCATACCTTTTTCAGGAAGGGATTGCATCAAAGGTTTAATACGTACCAATCCATCCACTAATGAATATTCAGTATGCACCCGAAGATGAACAAAACGTGATTGCATAAAAGGCCATAATCCTTAATTTCATGGCAGCAATGTACCGAACTCGCCGCGTCACAGCAAGTAGCGTGCCCAATTAACCCAACATGTTTTATGAGAAAACTTCTTTTCCAACTCTATTACAGTAGCCAATACGGTGCTCAGCACACTGCAACAAGTTTGAAGAAAACCTATCTTCCTATCATAAACCAGCTCGCCGTGGATCAAACGCATCCCGTACCGCATCAGCAAGCAAGTTACTGGCTAAAACCAAAACAAACATGAAGAGAAAAGCCGCCAGCATGGGCCACCAGACAATAGGCTCTCGTGCCAACTCTAAACGAGCAGCATTAATCATATTTCCCCAACTGATGGTCAGTGGTGATACGCCGACACCAACATAGGATAATACGGCTTCTGCCAATACTAGAAAACTAAAATCCAGAACCAGCGTAATTAATACAATATGCATGACATTCGGCAATAAATGCTTAAAGATAATCTTGTGTGACCGACTCCCCAAAGCCTGGGCCGCCAACACAAAATCAATTTCCCGCAATTTCAAAGTCTCGGCACGCAATAGTCGACAGAGACTAGTCCAACTGGTTACACCTAAAATAAAACACAAGGCAAGTAACCTCGCATCGGCACTTTGCGCCAGAGTGGTAAATTGCTCAGGATGATTAGCAATGTAGGTCTGCATGGATAGAATTGAAGCAGTAATAAGCAATACGCCTGGAATAGAACTCAATGTGGTGTATACGTATTGAATAATATCATCAATAACACCGCCAAAATAACCCGCGGCAATACCTAACATCAACGCAAGCGGCATCATAAATAACGTTGTTAAAACACCAATGACCAGGCCTGTGCGGATACTTTTTACAGCATAGAAGAAAATATCCTGGCCAATTTTTCCTGTTCCAAGCACATGCAAATAACGCGATAACCAATAGCTTGCGATCATCAGAATCAAACAGATAAATAAGGTCATAAATGCACTGATGCTCGCTCGACTAAAGGTAAATGAAGTCATGCCAGAATACACGCTTCTGATACCAACCATTGCCAACCAGAAAAAAATGATAATGAACAGAGCAATCACCACCGTCATGGACAAAACACGCCAGACAAACTGCTGCATATCCTTGTCGTCTTTAATCCATTCCGGTGGATATTTCAGACGCGGATAGATTTGTTGAATCTCGCCATCGACAATGCTTGCCTCTGTGGTATACAGCGTTAGAGACATAGGAGCAGAATACGTTTTTTCATACTCATCTCCCAATGGTGCAAACAGTCTATCCAGTAATGACTTAGGCTTATATTCCTTTACTGTTTTGTAATGAATAGAATCAAGGATGGCAATGATGAGAAAAAACAACAAAATGATGGCTGAACTCACGGCAATGGGTTTTTTAGAAATCTGGAGAAACGCTCTACGGATATGCGCTTTGCGCATACCTTGAATGAATATTACAGCACTCAGAAGTAAAACCAGCAAAAAACATTGATCCGTCCATAATAATTCCAGCTTCATTTCAATCTCACCCTGGGGTCAACCAATGTGTAGGAAATATCCGTCAAAATTAATCCAACAATATAAAGAACAGAACCCAAAAATACCATTGCACGGACAATGGCAAAATCCTGCTGCTGAATCGCATCAATAATATAGCTACCCAAGCCTGGAACTCCAAAAAATGATTCGAGCACCAGACTCCCCATAAATAAGGAGGGAATAATCACCACGATACCGGTTAAAATAGGTAACATGGCATTTTTCAAAACATGGCGAAAAAGGACAGCCAATTCAGACAACCCTTTGGCACGTGCGGTTTTTACATAATCTTTATCCATTTCTTCTAAAAATAAGGTTCGATACCAGCGACTTCCGGCTCCCAGTCCCCCTATTACCGCAACCAGAATCGGCAAAGCAACAAATTTAATGCTATTTAATCCATCGTCATAACCAGAAATAGGTACCAGACGCAATACTTTACCGAATAGATACTGACCACCAATAATATAAAACATGGCCGAAATCGACATCAGAATGATGCAAAAAATCACCCCTGTCAGATCAAGATAACTTGAGCGGAAAAAAGCCATGGTCATCGCAAATAAAATATTGACCAACATGCCTAATAATAAAACGGGAACAGCAATCGCAAGACTCGGCCACATCCGTTGTGAAATATCATAACTGATATCTCTTCCCGCATCCGAAACACCAAAATCAAAAACAAATAACAAAAATGATTTTTGAAAAAACAGGGTATGCGTCAAGGTCTTTAAACCCGTTTCATCCTGATTATAAAAAAGCGGCAAATCATAGCCGCGCTGTGCTTTCCACTGCTTAATGGCTACTGGGGTCACATGTTTTTCACCTAATTGCATACGTGCCATGTCATCCGGTGTATTGACCATAAAAAAAAGGGCGAAGGTTAGGATGTTTATTCCCAACAGAATAGGAATTGCGTAAAAAACACGACGAATCAAGTATCCAGTCATAAATCAACCCTAGGTGCACAGCGTTGTTGCTTGCGACGATAAGCAACGGCAAACGGCAACAAAAACAATAAACACAAGCCCAAAAGCAAACCAATAGGCCATAAGACAGGTTTATTCCAGGCGGCCCTTAGTGCATTGCGCAAAGGCACATCGATAGCCATGTATTTCAAGGTATTTGAGGAAATAGTATTTGGTTTTAGTGGCGAGACCCATTGTTGAGTCAAGACAAGGCTTTCACTGTTAATTCCCCATACCCATGGAGCGTCTTTGCGTACAATAGACACCATTTGATCGATCAGTTGCTGTCGTTTTTCATCATTATCATGATTTTTCATTACATTAAACAAACGATCATACGTTGCATTTTGATAATTGGATGCATTTTCTCCCCCATACCTGACTTTTCCATTGGGTCCATACAACAAAAACAAGAAATTCTCTGGATCTGGATAATCGGCATTCCACCCCCAACTAAATATCTGAGCATTGCCGCTGCGCATTTTTTCCTGAAAACGATTGTATTGGGTGGCACGAATATTAAGCGAAATACCTATACGAGCAAACTGCTTACGCATCCAGTTTAATCTCTCTTTATCATCAGGGCCACCAGTAGCAGGCACATCATAATGTAAAATGAGTGGCTTACCAGTAGCTGGATCAAGTCCGTCAGGATAGCCGGCGTCTTTCATCAACGCTTTGGCGTCCTCAATGGGACGCCGTTTTGCCGTGTTTCCATCCCAAGCATACACATAAGGATTAATACCTTCTTTTCCATCTCGATAACCAAAGATTCCAGGCGGGATTGGTCCCTGAGCCGGCTCGCCTCGTCCATTAAAAAAGATGGCAATGTTTTCGTCATAATTAATGGCAATAGAGATAGCTTGTCGCAGCTTTCTTGCTCGTTCACTGTTACCACCGACCACATTATCCAGCATATTAAAACCAAGATAAAAAATGGAAGCATCAATAACCTGAGTCAAACGCATCCCTTTTGCATGCATGGCAGGCGTCAGTTTTGCATCCCCTGACCGTGTTATTTGAATCGCCTGGTCAAAACTGTCAGCACTAATGCCTGACAAGTCATAATAACCTTGCAAAAATTTACTCCAGCGAGGAATGGCTTCTTTTTCAAGCGTATACACTGCCTTTTCAATGAGGGGCAAGCGTTCTCCTTGATGATGCAAGTAACCTTTTTGCTTGTCCTCTTGATTGGTTGAGGTTGGAAAATAGGTATCCCGATAATTCGGATTTTTGTCTAACACCATACGGCTATTTGGATTATTCTCACTAAGCATGAACGGCCCAGTTCCAACTGGATACCAGCCAAGTCCTAAATTTCTATCATCCATGTCCGGTTGTGCATAAAAACGCTCTGCTTCCCAAGGAATGGGAGAAAAAAACGGCATGGCCAACCAAAAGAGAAATTGAGTGTACTGACCATTAATGGTGATTTCAAACGCATAATCATCTATTTTTCGCACGCCTGATAAAGGATATTGACGTAAATCAATATACCCTTTCCCAGAGCCATTGCCTGGCAAAGTAGCGCCATAATCACGAAAACCTTTAATATATTCACTCATCAACCCATAAATAGGCGAGTTCACCGCCGGATTAGCTATACGCTTTATTTCATAGATATAATCGTCAGCGATTAATTCTCTTGTACCCACATGCTCAAAATCGGACAATTGATTAATATCATGATCATCAAGAAATTCAGCAGACAACTGATGATAAAAATAATGACCATGCTCATCTTGAGCAAACGCTGGGTGCGGCTGATAATAAATTCCAGGCGTTATATGAATCGTATAAATGGAATATGCAACCTGCCCTGATTGTGGTTGCGTCAATACCTTGCCTTGCTCATCATAATAATGAACCTCAGGCAGTTTTACAGCCGTGAGCGGAATTAATTGATAGGGACGTTGCAAATAATCATATTGCAATATTGGTTCATAAATTTGGGCAATAAATTGATATTCGTTACTGGAATAAGATTTAGCAGGATCCAACGTTTTAGGTTGTTCGCTAAAAGACGTGTAATAAATTCTTTGCAGCGATTCACTCGCTGGATAAGGATTATTTAATATCCAATTGCCTGCGTATACCCCAGAGGGTAATAACAGCAGAATAAACCACACTCTTAATGTCGTTGCCAAAAGCAAAAAATCACCTCCTGTTCTTAGGCTTGTTAACAAGCTCTTACTGAGACAACATGTTAAAAAATTCATCTTCACTCAATACACGCACACCAAGTGTTGCCGCTTTACTGAACTTCGAACCGGGATCTTCTCCAGCGATGACATAATCTGTTTTTGCCGAAACACTTCCCGTCACCCGGGCGCCAACCTTTAGAAGCTTTTCTTTTGCTTCATCACGACTCATGCTGGTTAATGTTCCCGTCAATACCACCGTTTTATCATAAAGCGGATGCTGGATATCAGTCTCTTTGACGGTTGCACGCGGCCAATGCACGCCATACTCCAGAAGCCTGTTGATCACGACCATATTGTGCGGCTGTGCCAGGAAGTGAACCACATGTGAGGCAGCAACCGGTCCAATATCCTTTAATTCCATTAATTCTTCAATCGTTGTCTTTTTAAGCGCCTCTATATCTGTAAAATTTATCGCAAGAATATGAGCGCTGGCTTCACCAATTTCACGAATGCCTAATGCATACAGAAAGCGTTGAAACGTTGTTTTTTTACTTTTTTCAATAGCATTCACCAGGTTTTCAGCGGATTTTTTCCCCATCCTTGGCAAATTGGCCAACTCCTCGAGAGTCAATGTGTAGAGATCAGACACATCATTCAGCCGACCCTTATCGACCAATTGTTCAATCAATACCTCGCCCAACCCATCGATAGCCATTGCTTTTCGTGAAGCATAGTGCCACACCATACGCTTCAATTGTGCTTTACAGAATAAACCACCGGTACAACGCGCAACGGCTTCCTCTTCTTCGCGGATAACATCAGCGCCACATACTGGGCAATGTTCTGGCAATTGAATGCTTTGTGTGTCTTTGGGTCTTTTTTCCATGACAACAGAAACCACTTCCGGGATAACATCGCCAGCTCGGCGGATAACCACAACATCACCGATGCGAATATCCTTGCGCTCAATTTCATCCATATTATGCAATGTCGCATTACTGACCGTTACACCAGCAACATGGACTGGTTTTAAACGAGCCACGGGGGTTAATGCCCCTGTCCGCCCTACCTGGAAATCAACCGCCAATAAGATGGTTATTTCTTCGCTGGCAGGAAACTTATGGGCGCAAGCAAAACGTGGTGCACGTGCAACAAATCCTAACTTATCCTGTAAAGCCATACTATCAATCTTATAAACGACACCATCGATTTCATAAGGCAAATCCGTCCGGCTCGTTAACATGCGTTCATAATAAGTCAGGCAGCCTTGTAGTCCTTGCACAAGTTGAATATCATTTGCCACTCTAAATCCCATCGTTCGCAAACACTCTAATTGCTGCATATGACTATCGGGGAAATGATAGTCGTTGCTGCTTGCTCCAATGCCATAACAATAAATGGCCAAAGGCCTGCTTGCGGTTACCGCCGGATTCAATTGCCGCAAACTGCCGGCAGCCGCATTGCGTGGATTAGCAAACGTTTTTTCCCCGCGCTTCCGTGCTTCTTCATTGTAGGCTTCAAAGCCAGCCTTAGGCATATACACTTCACCGCGAACTTCCAATAAATCCGGCACGTCATCCGTCATCAATTTCAGGGGGACCGCCGCTATCGTTTTTATATTATTGGTAATGTTTTCACCGACTGCTCCATCACCACGGGTTGCTGCAGATTTTAATCGCCCTTTTTCATACGTTAAATTAACGGCCAAACCATCTAATTTAGGTTCGCAAGCAAACATCAAATCATATTGCTCCATATCCAATCTATCAGCCACCCGCTTGACAAACGCTTGCAATTCTTCCAGAGAAAAAACATTCGACAAGGAAAGCATCGGTTGCCGGTGAGCGATGGGCTCCAACTCTGTTGCTGGCGCAACGCCTACTCGTTGAGTCGGCGATTCTGGACTCATGTATTGCGGGTAACGCTCCTCAAGAGACTGTAAGGACTTAAAACAGCGGTCATATTCAGCATCTGGAACCAATGGCTCATCTAACACATAATAATGGTAATCATAAAGCCGAATACGCTCACGCAAGGTGTTCATTTGTTCTAATATCGAATGGCCGCTCATGTCACAGTAACCAATAAAATGCATGTTAAATGATTGAATAGTTACATGTTTACCACATACGATCAACTTAACGTTATACTGTGAGCCATAATGACCAACCAACAGGTTCAAAATGATTGATTCAGTCATACTTTCCATTATTTATGGTCTAGGGATTGCCCTGCAAATGGTGCTGCTTCTTTTTTTGCTGCGTCGCTATGAACGGCTACAACAAACCTTGACCACGCAATTTCAGCAATTGCATATGGATTTGCAGCAAGCACAGCAAATGAATCAACAGACTATTTATGAAAAAATCACTCAAGGCCAATTAACCAACCAGCAAATAATCACCGAAACCGTTCAGAGGCATATGACGGATGTGCGTGAACAGATGAATCATAGTTTTAAACAGCATGCCGGTTCTTTAAGCGCCCATTTACAAACCTTGACTGAAGAGATTCGCAATCACTTACACGGTTTAACTCAGCAAGTTAATCATCGTTTAACAGAAGGCTTTGAAAAAACATCATCCACATTTACGGATGTTATCAAACGACTAACCATCATTGATGAAGCCCAAAAGAAAATCACTGAATTATCCACCCATGTGGTTAGTCTTCAGGATGTTCTAGTCGACAAACGCTCCAGAGGCGCTTTCGGCGAAGTGCAATTATCCACGCTTATTGCCAATATGATCCCCAGCCAACATTACAGCATGCAGTACACGCTAAGTAATCAAAAACGAGCGGATTGCATTTTATTTTTACCTGAACCAACGGGTAATGTGGTCATCGATGCTAAATTTCCCTTGGAAACTTATCAAAAATTAATCAATATACAAGCGGGCTCCGTAGAAAAAAAATCCTTGCAGCAGCAATTTCGTCAGGATTTACAAAAACACATCAAAGACATTGCTGAAAAATACATCATTCCTCATGAAACAGCCGATGGCGCAGTCATGTTTATACCGGCAGAAGCTATTTTTGCAGAAATTCATGCCAATTACCCTGAAATCATCTCGCTCTCTCAGCGCCTGAAAGTCTGGCTCGTTTCACCCAGTACTTTAATGGCCGTATTAACGACCGCAAAAGCGGTGCTAAAAGATGACTTAACACGTAAACAAGTTCATATTATTCAAAAACACTTGCAGGCATTGGCCGATGATTTTCAGCGTTTTGAAAAGCGCATGGACAAATTATCAAAACACATTGACCTAGCGCATCAGGACGTCAATGACGTGAATACTTCTGCCAAAAAAATCACACAACGGTTCCAAAAAATAGAAGCCGTTGAGTTAGAAAAACATGAGGCAATGCAGATTGAAGAAGTCGGGGAATAATAATCTCATGGCCCTCACGGAACCAAACTGACAGGCTCATCAGTTACTTCATGCGGCTCATCTTGCACCTGCCTATCAATATCAATAACATGCTCTTCAGTTGACGTACCAATCTCAATGACGCGCTGATCCTGACCCTCTTCTGCAGGCGGTGGATTCACATGATCAGCACCCTCATTTTGAGGTATGTTAACAGACGATTCCAGCTCATCAGGGTTTAAATAGGGATCTTTTGAACATTCACCAGGAACCCAGCCCACGAATAATGTTCCTTGATATAACAGAGCCAACATAAAACTAAGCTTACAAAGCGTTGAATTTACCTCATCACACTTTGCATCTTGAAAGAACTGTACCGTTGTAAGTACAAGTTGTAAGGTAGAAATCGTTGTTTGTAACGCATGAATACCTTTTTCTGACGTATGCGTGCCCCGTCTAAATAATGCGTGAAAAGAAAGAAGAGACTGCACACATTTTCCTGGTATCATGGCCGATGGATTAAGATTTTGCAGAGCCATATTTCCAACTTCTACACCAGCATTTCCCCGTTGCGTATTGCGATGGCATCTTGAAGATGTATAAGACCTAAACCCTGCGTGCCTCCAAAAATCAGTCATCATCATCCTTGTTTATTGAGTTAAACTTTATAGGCATTGTAAATTTAAAATGATTCGATGTGAATGCAAATTGATTTGCAGGCCGTATATGTTATGCTATTTTTATATCATTGACTGGAATTAGTAATGCGCTCATTACGTTTGCTTCTTATAATCCCCATGCTATCCATATTTTCAACGGCTATCGCTGAGAATTATTGCGCCAATCCTTGCCCAAAACCAGGTGGAACCTGTTACTCTCCCTGTCCTAGCTGTTGTGAAAATATGGGAGGAGTCAGTTACTGTGATTCATCAGCGGGTCGTTTTGTGTGTAGAAATGGCTATTATTCATCCTGTTACTGCTCACGACATGCCGTCATGGATTTGCAAAAACTCAAGGGTTGTTGTTTATGGCAAGGCGGTGTCATGTCCACAGACGAGCAAGGGCTGGTTGTTTGTAATAATGGCGGAGTATCGGAAGTCTGCAGCACGCAAAATGCGATGGATAAAATTTCCTGGTGACTATAAGTCATTTTTTACATTCATTAAATCCGATTATCGCTTTCAGTAATCAGTTACCGCCTAATTGCAATCACACTAAAAAATTTTATAAACCAGCAAAATAAAAACCATAATAACCATTCCAATATCTTCCGTTAAAGTGACGGTTGACAATGGCACATCAAGCGCAGTACCCATACACGGACAATTAATATCCAAACCTTGACGTAAAGCTTTAATGACCCCAACCGCACCAATGGTCAGTATAATAATAGTTATAAGATAGGTAAGGATGGGTAAAAAAAACGAGAGATAGGCCAATCCTAAACCTAATTCCAAGAATGGGTAGAAATAGGCATAGAGTCGTGAACGTTTGGCAAGTATATCATACATTTTAAATCCATCAGCAAAATCACTGGGATGAAAGAGTTTCAACAGACCAAAAATAACAAGAAAAATACCCATAAAGTAATGCATTACGACAGGCATTTCACCATTCACATTCCAGTTAATGGCTAACGCTGCTAAAAACGATACAATAATTAGAGACATTAGAGGCCAGTATCGTTTTATGGATTGATTGTTTGCTTTTTCAGGCATTTTATTTCCTTGTCTTGTTCTATTGTTACAGGCCCTAATAAAAGTAAGATAGTAGAATTTATAATGCATGGCAAAAACAAGGTAAATTTAAATAAGTAATTTCTTTGGTATACCTGTTTTGAAACACACTCAATCAGGCTGGACAAATAATATGCCAAGCCTCATAATCTCAATCCTTTTAAATCATTTTTAAGATGATAAAGTCAGTACCGAACGAATGAAAGTAACTTTTTTATAATGCCATGCCAAATCCATTGATTGAACTTAAACAAATCCATAAATCCTATGGAGCCACTGATGTTTTAAATAATATCTCATTGTCAGTTTATCCAGGCGAATTTTTGACATTACTTGGTCCATCCGGTTGTGGCAAAACGACGCTGTTGCGTTTGATATCAGGATTTGAAGCCCCATCTTCTGGTGAAATTTTCATTAATGATGCTTGTGTTAATCACCTTCCTCCACAGAAACGAAACGTACACACCGTTTTTCAAAGTTACGCTCTATTTCCACATTTATCCGTCTTTGAAAATGTGGCCTTTGCTCTGCGTTGCCGACAAGTTAAACAACATGAAATCACAGAGCGAGTCGATGAGGCTTTAAAACTTGTTCATCTGGAATTATTTGCCAAACGAAGTATCCGCCAGTTAAGTGGCGGTCAGCAGCAGCGAGTTGCCATCGCCCGCGCTATTGTCAACCGCCCGCAAGTACTACTTCTTGATGAGCCGTTGAGTTCTCTTGATTATCGTTTACGCAAAGCCATGCAGTATGAACTGAAACAATTGCAAAAAGCCTTAAATATGACCTTTATTTTTGTCACCCATGATCAGGAAGAAGCCTTATCCATGTCGGATCGCATTGTCATTTTTAATCATGGTCACATTGAACAAATTGGCACACCAAGAGAAGTCTATGAAACACCAAGCAATCTGCACGTTGCCAAATTTATCGGTGAAGCCAATATTTTTGATATTGAAGTCCATGCACTAAATGAAGGGTATTTGCAGACTGAAATTGAATCCATTGGTCTTCAATGTAAAAATACGGGAGGCTTTCAACCAGGCGAAAAAGTTCACTTGATTATCCGACCCGAAGATATCCGTGTCTGGGGTCAAACGGAAGTGAGTGAAAGTGCAGACATGTTGCCGGGAAAAATCGTAGATATTGTTTATAAAGGTTCAACGGTCGATCTTAAGGTGAAATTACGCTCAGGCAAGATCATCAATGCTTCCGAATTTTTCGATGAAGACGATGACAAACTTGAATATTCATTGAATGAAGACGTTTGGGTGCACTGGCTGCCTGGATGGGAAGTACTGCTGCCTTATGAAAGCTAAACCTTATTCGCTTTATTTCCTATATTTCTGGTTAATAGCATTCGGCTTTGTGCCGCTGGGGTTAATCTTTATTACCAGTTTTCTCTCAAAAGACAGCGGGCATTTAGTTTCACTGCCATTTACCCTAAGTCATTATGCCGAATTATTTTCCCCATTATTTGCCAAAGTATTTTTGCGATCATTTATTATTGCACTTGTAACAACGCTTTGTTGTCTTATTCTTGCTTATCCTTTCAGTTATTTATTAATCAAATCCAAACACCAATCCGTTTTGCTGTTGTTGATCATCATCCCCTTTTGGACCAGCTCATTAATCCGAACCTATTCTCTTGTTGCTATATTGAAATTTCACGGAATCTTAAACGCCATTCTGCTGAAATTGCATCTTATTGACCAGCCACTGTCGTTGCTTTATACCAATTTTGCAGTGATCAGTGGATTGGTTTATAACTTGTTTCCCTTTATGGTACTGCCTATTTTTACCAACATGGAACGTTTTGATTTTAGATTAATTGAAGCAGCAAAGGATTTGGGAGCCAACCGATGGGCTATTTTTTTCCGGGTTTTTTTACCAAATACGGCCGGAGGAATCATTTCCGGTTGTCTGCTGGTATTGCTGCCGGCAATGACCTTATTTTATATACCCAATGTTTTAGGTGGAGCACGTTCTATTCTGCTGGGTAATATGATTCAAAATCAATTTCTCGTTTTGGAAAACTGGCCGCAGGGAGCCGCGACCAGCACTATTTTAACAGCACTTTTGTTGCTTTTACTGTTTTTTTATCGTCGACATGGGCGGGAGGTTATCCATTGAAGACGCTGCTGCAAAAATCCTATCTCTTTCTTATCTATATTTTTCTGTATTTCCCGATTATGATTTTAATCTTGTATTCGGTTAATCAAGCAAAATTTTCATTGCAATGGCATGGGTTTTCTACGTATTGGTACATTGAACTTTTCCACGATCGTGAGCTCTGGTCTGCCTTTTTACACTCAGTCATCCTAGGGCTTAGCGCTGCCACCATAGCAACCCTGGTGGGCTTATTTACATGCGTCCATTTCTTTCTACACCGCAACAATCGTCGTCGCCGCTCATTATTTGCCATGTTGTTATTATTAGTCATTATCCCTGATCTGGTATTAGGGGTCGCCTTACTGATACTGTTTAACCTCATTTCATTATCACTTGGTTTTTTCAGTCTGCTGATTGCCCATATCACCTTCTGCATTCCTTTTGTAATACTTACCATCAACAGCCGAATTCACACCCTGGATGCCAATATTTATTACAGCGCATTGGATTTAGGCGCCAGCCACGCAAGAGCACTTGCGAAAATTTTATTACCCTTGTTATGGCCTGCGGTTCTAAGTGCATTATTGCTTTGTTTCACACTGTCATTTGATGACGTCATTATCAGTTATTTTGTTGCAGGACCTGATTTTAATATTTTGCCTTTAACTATTTATTCTTTAGTTAGAACAGGAGTCACTCCTGAATTAAATGCTTTATGCTCAATCACGTTTTTTATTTCAATGATTTTAGTAATCATCGCTCATCGATTAGCACGGAAATCGACATGAAACAAAACGCACGTACTCTTTTTTTATCGCTCATTGTCTTATTCACTGCTCCGATTCATGCTAACAAAGTAGTTAATGTGTATGTATGGGGAGGAGAAATACCCAAATCTGTCATTCATCAGTTTGAACAGGAAACGGGAATCAAGGTAAATTTCTCCACCTATGACAGCAATGAAACCATGTATGCCAAATTAAAAGCAAGCCGACAATCCGTGTATGATGTCATCATGCCTTCTGGTTATTATGTAGAACGGATGAAAAAACAAGGCATGCTAACTAAGCTCAATCGCAATAAACTACCTAATTCGGACAACATCGACCCACTGTTTACAAAAAGCCAATATGACGCTGGCAATCATTACAGCGTGCCACTCACTTGGGGAGCCACTGGTATTTTTTATAATGCCCAGTGGGTGCATGACACGCCTAAAAAATGGCGTGACCTATGGGAAAAACGCTGGCATCGCCAACTATTATTGCTTGATGATGCTCGTGAAGTCTTTTCAATCGCTTTAATGGGCTTAGGCTATCATCCTAATGATAAAAACCCCGTACATATCCAGCAAGCTTATGAGAAATTGCTCGCCTTGGTTCCTAATATTAAACTCTTTGCCAGTGACAGTGTACAAGCAATCATTATTGATGAAGACGCCATTGCAGGTTCAGCCTGGAATGGCGATGCTTATAAAGCACATTCAGAAAATGAACACATTCATTTTATTTATCCCCAAGAAGGATTTGTTATCTGGGTTGATTGTCTTGCTATCCCAACGCATCCTCCTCATCCAGAAGAAGCCTATGCATTTATCAACTTTATGCTTAAGCCAAGTAGTGCTGAACAAATTGCCAGGCAGGAAGGTCACGCCATTACAAATACTAAAGGAAAAGCTCGACTGCCGGAAACCTTACGTAACAATCGTATGATTTACCCTTCTCAAGAAACACTCAAGCGTGGATATGTGCAACGAGATGTTGGCGATGACACCATCGCTTTATACAATCAGTATTGGGAACAATTAAAACTTTCTTTTTAAATAGATCTCTTGCCAAACTTTTTCAAGCCTCTCCCTCATCCTTTTTAATTTCAGGCAAACGCTGCATGTTTTGATCTGGATACAGCTGTTTTAGACCTCGTATAAAGGTGCCTTGCGCATTGAGCAATGCCAACACAAGACCATCTCGCCCATCCAGAAAACCTCGTTGCAAAATAAAACAACGAAAAAACATCCAGCCGGTAGCAATGATTACCCTGATGATATCGGTTTTCTTCTTTTGGGCAATACGAACCTTAGCACTGTAAGAAGAATAACGATTCATTTTGTAGATTGCATGCGAAATATCATAATAAGAATGATGTCGGATTGCATTCTTGATTTTTCCAATTTTTGCTGCAGAAGGTAAAATAATTTTCTCATGAACGATGTCATGGCTGTAATGAGCATCTTTTCTTTTAAACAGTCGAATATGCCGCGAAGGACTTCCGGAATAACGCTGTTCTTTACCGTAAAAACACATACGAATCGGAATCTGATAAGCATCGGCTTTATCGGACGCCATAGCTTCTATGATCTCTTGCTTTAAATCTTCATCAACCGATTCATCTGCATCAAGGTTAAATACCCAATCGCCAGTCGCAAGAGATAATGCACGATCTTTTTGAATGCCATAGCCTTTCCAATCAGTTTCATAAACATTCTCAGTGTATTCCAAAGCGATGGTTGTTGTCTTATCCGTACTTCCGGAATCCAGCACAATAATCTCATCAGCCCACTTGATCGATTCCAGGCAAGATCTTATTCTTTTTTCTTCATTTTTTGCTATGATAATCACGCTAAGCATAGAATTGGTATTCAGCGAGGCTTTTCAGCATTTTAACCAAACCCCTAAAGAATTGTAAGAGGCCATGCGTAACCTTGTCTCTGGATCGGCATTATCCTCTCACGCTATCCAGAGAGGAAGCACCCGTTTTGCCAGGTGCTTTAACAAACGCCTTCCCGATAATCATGACAATCAAAATGCAATTTTCCATCTTTCACTTTCAAGGTTACATGTCCACCATTAGCCAACTTACCAAACAGTAACTCATCAGCCAGCGGTTTTTTAATATTTTCTTGAATCAATCGCGCCATAGGCCGCGCTCCCATCGTTTTATTATATCCGTGCTCTATTAACCATTCACGTGCTGGCTTTTCAACCTTAAAGGTAACCGCTTTATTGCTTAATTGTTCTTCAAGCTCCATGATGAATTTGTCTACAACCAAACCAATGGTTTTCACATCGAGTGCCGTAAAGTTAATAATGGCATCAAGACGGTTTCTAAATTCAGGACTGAATTGACGCTTAATCACTTCCATGCCGTCGTTGCTGTTATCTTGGAAAGAAAACCCAATGGAATTACGGCTGATTTCACTTGCACCCGCATTACTGGTCATCACTAATATGACATGACGAAAGTCAGCTTGGCGTCCATTTGTATCCGTCAGTGTGCCATGATCCATAATTTGCAACAGCAGGTTAAATACATCAGGATGTGCTTTTTCAATTTCATCAAGCAACACCACGGAATGCGGATTTTTTGTGACTGCTTCCGTCAAAAGCCCGCCTTGATCATAACCAACATATCCCGGAGGCGCGCCAATTAAACGGGATACCGTGTGCTTTTCCATGTACTCAGACATATCAAAGCGTAACAACTCGATTCCCAATACATTCGCAAGCTGTCGAGTCACTTCGGTCTTACCAACCCCAGTTGGACCGGCAAAAAGAAAGCAACCTACTGGTTTTTCTGGTTCACGCAATCCGGAACGAGCCAATTTGATGGCTGAAGCAAGCGCTGTTATGGCATCATCTTGACCGTAGACCAATAGTTTCAAATCACGTTCAAGATTTCGCAGCGTATCTTTATCTCGTGCTGATACTTTTTTAAGTGGAATTCTTGCAATTTTTGCCACAACGCTTTCAATTTCAGTAACACTGATAAGTTTCTTGCGCTTACTTGCTGTTAAGAGATTTTGATAAGCACCTGCCTCATCCACCACATCGATTGCCTTATCAGGTAGAAAACGATCATTGATGTATTTGGCAGATAATTCTGCGGCCGCTTTCAAAGCTGGAATTGAGAATTTTACCCCATGATGGGCCTCTAACCTCGCCTTTAATCCCTTCAGGATTTCAAATGTCTCGTCAATGGTTGGTTCAGAAATATCGATTTTCTGAAATCGTCTGGCAAGCGCACGATCTTTTTCAAAGATGCCACGATATTCCTGATAAGTTGTTGAACCAATGCATTTCAACTCACCATTCGCTAACAGTGGCTTAATCAAGTTTGAGGCATCCATCACACCTCCTGATGCAGCCCCTGCACCAATAATGGTGTGGATTTCATCAATAAACAGTATACCGCCTTCTTGATCGCCCAATTGCTTTAAAACTGCTTTTAAACGTTTTTCAAAATCACCACGATATTTAGTACCAGCTAACAAAGCGCCCAAATCTAATGAGTAAACGACGCAATTTTTTATCGCCTCAGGAACTTCTCCGTCCACAATCCGACGTGCTAATCCTTCGGCAATGGCCGTTTTTCCAACCCCGGCTTCCCCTACCAACAAAGGATTATTTTTACGCCGCCGGCACAAAACTTGAACGGTACGTTGAATTTCTTCATGACGACCAATCAATGGATCAATTTTGCCTAATCGAGCACGTTTGTTGAGATTCATACAATAACTTTCTAAAGGCGATTCATTTCCTTCAGAAACCATCATATCCTCATCCATGGATGAATTCATATTATCTTGTAAATCATTATTTTGATACTTAGATACCCCATGTGAAATATAATTAATGACATCCAATCGCGTAATATTTTCGCGACGCAAAAAATAAACAGCCTGGCTTTCTTGCTCACTAAAAATAGCCGCAAGCACATTTGCTCCACTGACTTCCGTTTTGCCAGCAGACTGCACATGGAAAACAGCCCGTTGTAAAACTCGCTGGAAACCAAGCGTCGGTTGCGTTTCACGCTCTGATTCATCTTCGGGAATTTTTGGTGTTGTTTCATCGATGAATTCGGTTAAATCATGTCGCAATGATTCAATATTTGCATCGCAGGCCTGCAAAACATTGCCTGCAGCAGGATTATCAAGCAGCGACAAAAGCAAATGCTCCACGGTCATAAATTCATGACGTTTTTCTTTTGCTTCTTTGAAAGCCAGATTTAGGGTGAATTCAAGCTCTTTATTTAACATGATCGCTGCTCCTCCTATCCAGCACTGCTCATTATTCCGGCTCCATTCTACACAGCAATGGATGTTCATTACTCCTGGCATAATCATTAACCAGGACAACCTTCGTTTCTGCTATATCACGTGTGAAAACCCCACACACACCCCGTCCCTGGTAATGGACCTGAAGCATGATTTGTACGGCTACTTCTTCATTTAGCCGAAAAAATCGCTTCAGGACCTCTACAACAAATTCCATCGGCGTGTAATCATCATTGAGCAGTACAACTTTATATTTTCGAGGCTCTTTAAGCTGCGGCAATGCTTTCGATTCTGCCGTTTTTTGCTCCGCGATATCCTCTAAATACCACCCACTCATTTAATACACCCTTTACTAATTTTATAGACTTACATGGCTCATTTGGCCAGTAAAATCGATCAATTTTACATATGTTTTATTATAGCTTGTGCAAAGCCAGAACAGCTAACGCATGTAGCACCCTCCATCAATCGCGCAAAATCGTAAGTCACTGTTTTAGCTTCTATTGCTCCTTCTATGCCAGCAACAATCAAATCAGCCGCTTCTACCCATCCTAAATGACGAAGCATCATTTCCGCAGACAAAATGATTGAACCTGGATTGACCTTGTCCTGACCAGCATATTTAGGTGCAGTACCATGCGTTGCTTCGAACACGGCAACACGCTCACCTATGTTGGCGCCTGGAGCGATACCAATCCCACCAACCTGCGCTGCCAATGCATCCGAAATATAATCACCATTTAAATTTAAAGTCGCGACTACGCTGTATTCTTCTGGTCTCAATAAAATCTGTTGTAAAAAAGCATCAGCAATGACGTCTTTAATAATAATGGGTTGACCATTTTTAGGATTTTTAATTTCCAGCCATGGGCCACCTTGATATTCTTTGGCGCCAAAATGATCTTTGGCAACTTGATATCCCCAATCCTTAAAGGCACCTTCAGTAAATTTCATAATATTGCCTTTATGGACTAAAGTAACAGAATCACGTTGATTATCAACGGCATACTGAATAGCTGCTTTTACAAGACGCGACGTTCCTTCTTTGGAAACTGGTTTAATTCCAATACCACAATGTTCTGGGAAACGGATTTTTTTGACCCCCATGTCCTCACGAAGAAATCGAATGATTTTCTTTGCTTCTTCTGAATCAGCCTGCCACTCGATTCCAGCATAAATATCTTCAGAATTTTCACGGAAAATCACCATGTTGGTATTCCATGGCTCTTTGACTGGGCTTGGTGTTCCTGAAAAATAACGAACTGGACGAAGACAGGTATAAAGATCCAGTTCCTGACGAATCGTAACATTTAATGAACGGATGCCGCCCCCAACTGGGGTCGTCAAGGGACCCTTGATCGATACGGAAAATTGCTTGATTGCTTCCAATGTTTCTTTTGGCAACCATTGATCATGACCATATACTTCTGTTGCTTTTTCACCAGCATAAATTTCCATCCAGGCAATTTTCTTTTTATCGCCATAGGCTCTTTGTACGGCCGCATCAACCACGTTCAGCATGGCTGGAGTAACATCCACCCCAATACCATCTCCTTCAATAAAAGGAATAATTGGATGGTTAGGGACCTGCAAGCTTAAATCTTCTTTGACATGAATGGTTTCACCTTGGGCAGGTACATTAATTTTTTCAAATGACATGAATATCTCCGTCTAATTAAAGACGGTCATCATAGCATGTGAAAAACATTATTTCAGCCAGGACCAATATTTATCCATGGCGAAAGAACGCAAGAGCTTTATCGATACGCAATTTTGGTCAACAACACACTGTCTGCTAATATCCTTATCCATGGCCACATCATCATGGCAACGATCGAACCACAAACAACATTCAATGGTGTATATTGATAACCAGCTACTGCATCAATAAGAAGTATAACGAATTGATATATAGCGCAAGATAACAAAATCAATATCATTTGTTGACTAATAGGAAAAAAATTAAAACGCCGTGCTTTGCCTGAAATAACCCATGTGGTCAACAGCAAAGCAAAAACATGTTCACCAATAATCGTAGAGAGCAATACATCCAAACAAAGACCGATTACAAAAATAAAAATGACGTTAAAGAAACGAGGAAGAAAAAATTGGATATAGAGAATCAACAGCAAAGCCCATGATGGTCGAAATTCACTCAACCAGACGGGTAAGGGGATAATAGTCAACGCCAATACAAGCAGCAAAAGCAGTAAAAATCGAACTTTAAAATAAATCATATTCAACACTTAACGTAGAACATATCCAGAAAACGAAACGCATTAAACTACGGCTTGGGTAGCCTGAATAGCGCTTGCGATATCCAGGAGCATAAGCTCTAGGCATGTTGCCTGGAATCGTCAAATACATTCATTCGCTCAACGATCTGGGCAGTTAATTCCGCATGCTCTTTCCCAGGCCAGATGAGTAACACTAACTGATTGCGGTTTAATAATGCCATTGGACTCACGCTCACTTTAATGAATTCTTCCCCGGGCATGTGTTTCACCTCTTCCACTCGACCCACAGGATACCCTTCAGGATAACGTCGCCCAAGCCCTGATGTTACTAATAAATCACCTTTCATGATAGAAGAAGATTTAGGTAAATTAATCAAAGATAATTGACTCATATGGTTGGTGCCCACAAGGATAGCACGTTCTCCTGTACGATTATTCTGAACGGGCACAGCACTTTTGGCATCTGAAATTAACAAAACAGTACTCGTCATCGAACCAACGTCAATAATTTGCCCCATCACTCCCTTGGCATCTAATACGGGTTGGCCAGAAAAAACACCATCGCGCTTGCCCTTATTTAATACTAATAATTGTCGCGAATTACTCGTATCCACAGCAAGAATCTGCGCGGCCATTGCTCGAGTTTTAGTATTCGTGGACGTTAACAATAATTCTTTTAGTTGAGAATTCTCATTACGAATCACAAGTAATTTCTGCAATTGTGCTTCCAGCATCGTTTGCTGATAGCGCAACTGAATATTTTCATCAATCAACGCCTTTTTGGAACTGACGACCGATTTTGCCCAACCGATGATGCGTACTGGATAATCAACCGCATATTGCAATGGTGCAACAAAAAAAGAAAATCCACTACGTAGATTGTCAAGGGTCCGATAATGAAAATCAGCAATCATAAGAATAAAAGAAAGCAACAAGGCAAACGCAAAACTCAAGGTTGATCGTCTGCCTTGGCCAAAAAGAGGATTTTGAGAAGCATTATTCTGTTGAAAGAAAATCACCGCCGCGCAGATCCATGGTTTCCAATGCCTTACCACCACCACGAGCAACACAAGTGAGTGGATCTTCTGCAACCAGCACAGGAAGGCCGGTTTCTTCCATCAATAACGTATCCATATTTTTTAACAATGCCCCACCGCCTGTTAGAACCATACCACGTTCTGCAATATCGGCGGCTAATTCAGGCGGAGCTAGTTCAAGTGCTGCACGAACCGCCCCAACAATACCTGATAAAGGTTCTTGTAATGCTTCAAGGATTTCGGCACTTGTCAGAGTAAAACTACGCGGCACTCCTTCCGCTAAATTTCTGCCCCGTACTTCAATTTCAAATAAATCACGACTTGGAAATGCAGAACCGATTTCATGTTTGATACGCTCTGCAGTGGTTTCACCAATTAATGTACCGTAATTACGACGTACATAGGAAACAATCGCGTCATCAAATTTATCGCCACCAATACGGACGGATTGATGATAGACAATGCCGCTCAGTGAGATAATGGCCACTTCAGTTGTACCGCCACCAATGTCAACGACCATGGAGCCACTGGCTTCTTCAACGGGCATACCAGAGCCTAATGCTGCGGCCATTGGTTCCTCAATGAGAAATACTTCTCGAGCACCAGCTCCCATAGCCGATTCACGAATGGCTCTTCGTTCCACTTGGGTGGAACCGCAAGGCACACAAACCAAAACGCGGGGACTGGGACGTAAAAATCGATTTTCATGAACCTTATGAATAAAATGCTGTAACATTTTTTCTGTTACAAAAAAATCGGCAATCACACCATCTTTCATTGGCCTTATTGCATTGATATTTCCTGGCGTTCTACCAAGCATGCGTTTGGCTTCAAGCCCAACCGCTGCCACCCTTTTTTGCCCTGATTCATTACGCAGGGCAACAACCGATGGCTCATTTAAAACAATACCCTTATCCCTGACGTATATCAGTGTATTTGCTGTTCCCAAATCAATGGACAAATCATTGGAGAACACCCCCCTTAATTTCCTGAACATGATCTCTACTACCTCGATCGGTTTTTGTGAGCACTTTAACTCAAATTTGGATAAAAATCGACTGATCTTTGTAAAAGATTTTAGGGCCGACCTTACTGCAACAGGACTTACAAAAAACTTCAAGGTCAAGGCAAAAAGAAATTTTGATGAAGAAGTTTAGACAAACTAAATGACCGAATCAAAATATCTTTTTAACACAGAGATCGAGGTTTTTCGTAAGTCCTGTGCAAAAGGGTAGAACACTCCAGCTTTTTATTCTACAGAAAATATTTCCTGCAATTGTGCCAGATGATGTTTAACAAACGTGCGGCCAATCCCGCGTACCCGAGCAAGATCCTCAATGGATTTAAACATCCCATGTTCTTCACGATAGCGAACAATAGCTTCTGCTCTTTTGGGGCCAATGCCTTTCATTGAATGAATTAAGGTCTTAATATCCGCTTGATTCAAATTAATTTTAACGGGTTGAATGGTCATTCCTGCAAGAACAGAGGATGTTGGGTTTGCTGACAACGCAGCAGAAATCGATGCAGCCATAAAAAATAGTACAGCAGCGCTCAGAATTGCTTTCATAACAATCTCCTTGTTTGATTGGACTTTACTCTTGTTTCTTCTCTGACAAGAGAGATTTAGTATTGCAAGATTTTTATTAACTGTCGAGAATGCTCCTCAATCAGTTAAGTCAAATTGCTTGTGCAAAACATAAGCCACGCAGGCAGTTACTTTCTTCACCATATCAAGATGTAAAAATTCATTGGGGCCATGAGCATTTGAATTTGGACCTAATACGCCCGTTATCATAAACTGTGCTTCTGGAAAAACTTCACCCAACATGGCCATAAAAGGAATGGTGCCTCCTTCCCCCATGTAAATGGCGGGTTTTTGAAAAAACTGCATCGAAGCCTCATAAACAGCATGGGTTAACCAATCAGCCATAAGCGGTGCATGCCACCCCATCGCATGGTCATGAACACTAAATGATGTTTTTGTCTGATAGGGCGGATTTTCCGTCAAAATTTTTTCCATGGATTGCGCCGCTTTTTTTGCATCCACCAAGGGAGGAAGGCGCATGGATAATTTCAAGGAAGTCTTAGGTCGCAGAACATTTCCTGCTCTGGCGGCGGTGGGTAATCCTTCTGCGCCAGTGACCGACAGCGCTGGTCTCCAGGTACGATTTAAAATCAATTGCTGTGCATCTGAAAGAACAGGTTTGACGTCGTGAAGGAAAGGAAAAACATCATAGACCTGTTTACCTAAAACGGCAGCACAATCTGCTGCTTCATTAATTCTTGCAGGAGGTATATCGCAATGTAATTCCCGCAATTTGATCTCACCGCTGATTTCATCTTCGATGCGACTCATTAAACCACGGGCAATACGGAAACTATCTGCCACAATGCCGCTGGCATTGCCGGAATGAACGCCTTCGGACAGTACTTCAACCGCTAATTCCCCAACCACATTGCCACGTAGAGATGTGGTCATCCATAATTGTTCATAATTCCCGGCTCCTGAATCCAAACAAATAACCAGTTTTGGATATCCTATTTGTTCTTTGACTACCTCAATGTAATAAGGCAAATCATAGCTGCCACTTTCTTCACAGGCCTCAATGAGAATGACGCAACGGGCATGAGACAAATTCTGTTCTTGCAGAGCACGAATCGCTGTAAGGGCAGCATACACGGCATAACCATCATCTGCACTGCCTCGGCCATATAACCGTCCTTCTCGTAACACAGGCTGCCAAGGCCCAAAACCTTCCTTCCAGCCAGTCATTTCCGGTTGCTTATCCAAATGACCATACAGTAAAACAGTGTCTTCGCTCTGCCCAGGAACTTCGATAAATAATAAGGGTGTGCGGCCATCAAGGCGCAGTACCTTCAATTTCATTTGTTTTGGCGCATGAACCTCACACCATTCTGCAACATGAGCTACGGCTTCTTCCATGTAGCCATTTTCTTGCCATTTTGCATCAAAATGCGGTGATTTATTGGGAATCTTGATGTAATCACAAAGACTGGTAAGAATGTTTTCCTGCCATTGTTTTTCAACATACTCAAACAGTTCTTGCGGATTCAACATGTCCTATCTCCTGAATGATTGTCATGAGATGATCGGTTGCCGAGTGAATATTCAACGCGTTTATTTTCTCAATGATTTCCTTCTCGCGTGTGCTTACTTTATCAACTGCAGCCAATAAAGTTTCAGGGGTAAGTACTTCCTCATCAATCACAACACTGATGTCCTGCTGTTGAAAATAGCGCGCATTTTGTATCTGATCACCACGACTGGCACGCCGTGATAATGGAATAAGGACATGCGGTTTAGCCAAAGCCAAGATTTCATATAATGAATTAGCACCTGAACGGGAGATGATCAATTGACTCGCGGCAAATAAATCTGCCAGCTCTTCTTTTGCATATTCTAATTGACAATATCCTTTTTTATCCAAAAGCAACGGTTCAATTTTGCCTTTCCCACATAAATGAATCACTTGAAATCGCTCACCTAAAAAATCAAGTGCCTTTCTTACACAGGCATTCATTGCGTTCGAGCCTTGGCTGCCACCCATTACTAATAAGCAAGGTTTATCTTCATTAAAACCACATAATGCTAATCCTTTCGTTTTACTGCCATGAAATAATGCCTTACGAATCGGTGTGCCTGTTACTTCAACTTTATCAGGATGTTTAAAATGCTTTTTTGCTGCGGCAAACGTCACGCATATTTTGTTAACGAAGGGAAAACTTAAGCGATTGGCAAGCCCTGGAGTCATATCAGACTCATGAGCAATCACAGGAATACGATTCAGCCAAGCTCCCACGACAACGGGAAATGCAACAAAACCGCCTTTGGAAAAAACAACCTCTGGTTTTAACCTGCGAATGAGGAAATAAGATTGGATAATACCCGCTATAATTTTTAGAGGGTCAATAAAATTTTTCCAACTAAAATATCGGCGTAATTTACCGCTGTTTACCTGATGATAAGGAATGGAAACCGCCGATATTATCTCTTTCTCAACGCCACGCGGCGAGCCGATATAATGAATGTCCCAGCCATTAGCCTGCAATGCTTCAATCAGTGCTATATTTGGCGTCACATGTCCAGCCGTCCCACCGCCTGTCAATATAATTCTATGATTCATTATATCCTATGCTCTAAGATTCATTAATCAACAAGCTTAAATCAATCGCTCGTATTGATTTGGTAATTGCTCCTATTGAAATATAATCTACACCGGTTTCAGCAATACGCGCCAGTGTGGATAATTCAATGCCACCAGACGCTTCTAATTCACACCGCTTCGGCTTATTGATAGCCACCGCTTCCATGAGCATTTCCGGTGTGAAATTATCAAGAAGAATCCGGTCAGGGCCTGCGGCAAGCGCTTCCTGAAATTCTGCGATCGTTTCTACTTCAATCTCAACCAATAATCCCTTCCCGGTTTTTCTTGCCAGCGCAATTGCCGCCTTAATGGAACCACACGCCTTAATATGATTTTCTTTAATTAAAAAAGCATCATATAAGCCGAAGCGGTGATTAACACCTCCGGCGCAGGCAACCGCATATTTCTGAGCACGGCGTAATCCAGGCAATGTTTTACGAGTATCCAATAAACGGGTTGAATAGCCTTCTAGTTGCAAAAGACATTGCCGCGTCTGTGTCGCTGTTGCTGCCAGAGTTTGCATAAAATTCAGTGCACTACGTTCACCTGTTAATACATCACGTGCTGGACCATGTAAATGACAAAGAGTCGTTGGCTCATCGAGCCAGGCGCCTTCTTTAACCAACCAATGAATTTCAACTTCTGGATTAATTTCCGCAAAAACACATTCAACCCAAGGACGACCGCACATCAACATTGGCTCTCGTGAAATAATTCGCGCACTTATCCTAAGCTTTTCTGGCAAAAGCGCTGCTGTAACATCGCCTGTCCCAACATCTTCCGCTAATGCTCGCCTTACATCTGTTAAAATATCTGTTTGTTTAGGGAGCATGGTTTGATGCCTTCTGTTTAGTATAACGAAACTTTAACAAGGGAGGAGCAAGTAATGTAGTGACAATGACCATTAAAATAATCGCTGAAAATAATTGATCAGACATCACACCCAATTTTCTGCCAATGGATGCAAACACCAAACCGACCTCACCACGGGGAATCATGCCAATTCCAATTAGAATGCGATCATCCCAACGATAGCCACCAAAACCACTCAACAATTTTCCAACAACAGCCGCGATGATTAACCCACTTGCCATTAACAACACATGCCAATTCATAAATAATTCAATCTTGACTTGCATACCAATCAGCATAAAAAATAACGGCACTAAAATAAACTCCAAGGGGGCTACCAGCTCTCTAATGGTCAAAGCATTCTGGTGGTTGCCTTCTCGGTTAAAAAATCCATCATGAATAATAATACCTGCCGCGAAAGCGCCTATAATGGTTGCTAATTGCACCAACGTTGCCAACCAAGCCAGAAACATAACAAAGACAAAGGAAATAAAAAGTTTCGCCTCCCACAGTGCAAGGAAACGAAAAAATCTTACCGCTTTTTTTAATACCCAAGGACCGATTGATAACGCACATACAAAAAACAAGATGGCCGACACGATGATTTGACTCACTTGCATCATGCTGACCACGTCCGTGATGACGATGCTGCTGACAATCGCCAGGATAACCAAACCCAGGATATCATCCATCATGGCTGCCCCAAGAATGGTTTTTGCCTCGCGCGTATGCAATTTTTCCATTTCCTTAAGTACACGCGCCGTAATGCCGATGCTGGTCGCTGATAAGGTTGCCGCAACAAACAAATTAGCCTTGAATGAAGATTCCGGCACCAACAAATACATGATTAAAAAACTGAGTACGATGGGAGCTATGACGCCAATCATTGCAACTTGCAACGATTCACGCCCGGTGTGTTTGAGATCTTCGACAGATGTTTCCAATCCCACCATGAATAGCAAGAAAATAACGCCATAGCGAGAAAAAATATCAACCACATAGGCAACTTTAATCCAGTTAATACCACTGCTGCCGCTCAAAGCATTGATTACCTGTCCTGCATAATGAGGATCATGGATACTGGTTTTCACGGCTTTCATCAGTGGAACACTGCTCAACATATCCGACATAATACTAAAAACAGCCGGACCTTCCCGTAGAATAATCGCCAATGGCATGCCGAAATAATAACATACGTTCCCAAGGAGCACGCCCATCAATAACTCACCAAGCACCCCGGGTTGATGCAGCCGTTCAGCAAGGTATCGCCCCGTAACCCCGAAGAGAAAAATGAGCGTAACCCATAAAATAACCGATGCAATGGGTTCAAAGTGCATTTGTTCCATGCCGGCATGCCCCACTGCAGGACAAACCACCATAAAAAAAAGCCAGTATTTTAAACGATGCATGCTCGCATCCTTAAGATTTCTGGGCCAAGAAAAGACAAGTTTCTAATACGGAATCAGGGTTTAATGATAGACTATCAATGCCTTCCTGCATGAGCCATTCGGCAAAATCTTGATGATCAGAAGGTCCCTGTCCACAGATTCCAACGTATTTATTTTGTTGTTTACAAGCAGTAATTGCCATATGCAGCAAAGCTTTGACGGCAGGATCGCGCTCATCAAATTGCGACGCAACCAGTCCTGAATCACGATCCAACCCAAGCGTCAATTGCGTTAAATCATTTGAGCCGATGGAAAAACCATCGAAATGGTTCAGAAACTCGTTGGCCAGCAATGCGTTTGCAGGCAACTCACACATCATGATAATCCGCAATCCTTGTTTACCACGCTCTAAACCATGTTGTTTAAGAATAGTAATCACTTGCTCTGCTTCGAATACGGTTCTGACAAAAGGAATCATGACTTCCACATTCGTCAATCCCATGTCTTCACGTACTTGTTTCACCGCTTGACACTCCAGCGCAAAACAATCGGCAAATTCAGGTGATACATAGCGAGCGGCCCCGCGGAATCCCAGCATGGGATTTTCTTCATGAGGTTCATAAAGCGTCCCGCCAGCAAGATTCGCATACTCATTGGATTTAAAATCAGAAAGACGAACAATGACCGATTTGGGGTAAAAAGCTGCGGCAATGGTGGCAATTCCTTCTTTAAGTCGCTCAACATAATAGTCCACTGGAGAGCGATAAGCGGCTGTTTTTTCTGCAATCCATTGTTTTAGTTTTTTATCCTTTAATGTTTCATACTGCAGCAATGCCTTTGGATGAATCCCAATGGTGTTTGAAATTAGAAACTCCAATCTGGCCAAGCCGACACCCGCATTAGGGATCGATTGAAACGCAAAGGCACGTTCCGGATTACCAACGTTCAACATCACTTTAACCGGCAGCTCTGGCATCGTGTCAACATCCAGTTGTACCCGCTCAAAAGGCAGTATGCCCGCATACACAAAGCCTGCATCCCCTTCTGCACAGGACACCGTCACTTCATCACCATCCTGAATCACTTTTGTCGCATCACCGCATCCTACGACGGCCGGGATACCTAATTCTCGAGCAATAATGGCAGCATGACAGGTACGGCCTCCGCGATTGGTCACAATCGCGGCTGCGCGTTTCATCACCGGTTCCCAATCCGGATCCGTCATATCTGAAATCAAAATGTCACCTGGTTGAACCCGATGCATTTCGCTGACATCTTTAATGACTCTGGCGCGCCCCTGTCCGATACGTTGGCCGATACTGCGGCCTTCACTTAATATGGTACCTGATTGCTTCAGCTTGTAACGTTCAAGGACATGCTTATTAGCGCGGCTTTTTACTGTTTCAGGACGTGCCTGCAAAATGTAAAGTTTGCCATCCACACCATCTTTGGCCCATTCAATATCCATGGGTCGGCCATAATGTTCCTCAATGATTAATGCCTGTTTTGCTAGCTCTTCCACTTCACTTGCTGTTAATGAAAACAGACGCTGCATAGCTGCATCTACTTCTATGGTTTGCACGGTACGCCCTGCTTCTGCGTTTTCGCAATAAACCATTTTAATTGCTTTTGATCCCAAATTTCGTCGAATAATGGCTGACTTTCCTGCACGAAGTGCCGGCTTGTGCACATAAAATTCATCAGGGTTCACTGCCCCTTGTACAACCATTTCTCCTAATCCATAAGAAGCCGTAATGAAAACGACTTGATCAAAACCAGATTCCGTGTCCATGGTAAATAAAACACCACTCGCTGCCAGATCGCTGCGGATCATTTGCTGGATACCCACTGATAAAGCAACGTCTTGATGTTTAAAACCATGATGAACCCGATAAGCAATGGCGCGATCATTATATAAGGACGCAAATACCTGCTTAATAGCTGCTAAGATGGCATCAATCCCTTTGACATTTAACAGGGTTTCCTGTTGACCGGCAAAAGAGGCGTCTGGCAAATCTTCAGCCGTTGCCGAAGAGCGAACCGCCACACTAAACTCTTCATGCCCTATTGATTTTATAAGATTCAAGTATGCCGTACGCACATCGTCTTCAAAGGCTCCTGAAAAAGAAGCGTTTTGGATCATCTCGCGAATTTTTTTGCCCGTTCTAGCCAATTGACCAACGTCTTCAATATCCAATGACACCAGCATCTCATGAATTTTTTTCTCCAAACCATTTGTGGTTAAAAAATCACGAAACGCATCCGCTGTGGTAGCAAATCCGGCAGGAACCGTAATCCCTGCCGCAGACAGATGATGAATCATTTCACCTAGAGATGCATTTTTCCCACCCACTTGTTCTAAATCCTTAAGGCTTACGTGTTGAAAATCAATCGTATGCACATTGCTTGCCATAAATACCCCTAACCCCCGTAAATGTTCAACATTCTACTTAAATTGCTGCATGATGTGAATGAAAAAGCACAGGTTTACCATAAAAGCAAGTCAACTCTTTATTCACATCTGGAGCCGCATCTAATATCATATGCACTTTATCACGGTGGCGAATCCTCATGACATTATCTGCTTTAAATGCCATATCTCCTATTGATGGTCGGTATCTGAAAAAAACCCGCTCGCTAAGTCCTTATTTTAGCGAGTTTGCTTTAATATATTATCGATTGATGGTCGAAATTCGCTGGTTGGAATCTCTTGCAGATAACCCCAAGATTCATGAAGTTCCAAAACTGGATTCGCAGGCCAAAACAAGGCTTAAAGAATTACTCACACAGTTTAATGAACAAGAAGCAGAAAAAGTCAAAGGATTTGAAAAACAAATTAATCATGATGTCAAAGCCATTGAATATTATCTGAGAGAAAAACTGGAACAGTCTGAAGTTTTAAAAAAAATCACCGGCTTCATTCATTTCGCCTGTACCTCCGAAGACATCAACAATCTTGCCTATGCGCTGATGATGAAGGAAGCGATTGCTCATGTGATATTACCAACCTTGGCAGAAATAAGTGGCAGCATCACATTACTTGGCAAACAGCATGGCGATATCGCCATGTTGGGCAGAACCCATGGCCAACCAGCCACACCAACCACCATCGGCAAAGAATTAATCAATTTTGTTGCCCGTCTCAAGCGTCCGCAACAGCAATTAGCCGAAGTTTTAATTCCTGCGAAATGCAATGGAGCCGTTGGTAATTACAATGCGCATTTCGCGGCTTATCCCGACGTGGATTGGCGCCGCCATTGCGCAAAATTCGTCACCTCTCTAGGGTTATCGTTTAATCCCTACACCACTCAGATTGAACCCCATGATGGCATTGCAGAAGTCTCCCATCTAATGATTCGAATTAATAATATTTTGCTTGATTACACGCGCGATGTCTGGAGTTACATTGCCATGGGCTATTTTAAACAAAAGTCCATTGCAACCGAAGTAGGTTCCTCAACGATGCCTCACAAAATCAACCCCATTGATTTTGAAAATGCCGAAGGGAATCTCGGTCTTGCCAATGCCTTATTTGATCATTTTGCCAATAAATTAACGCAGTCCAGATTGCAACGTGATCTATCCGATTCTACAGTTTTACGCAATCTAGGCATTGCTTTTGCCTACACCTTAATCGCTTATCAGTCCATTACCAAAGGCAATGAGAAATTACAAATTAATCAATCAGCACTTAAACACGATCTAAATGCCAATTGGGATGTGCTGGCAGAAGCGATTCAAACCGTCATGAGACGCTATCAGGTTCCCAATGCTTATGAGCAGTTACGCGACTTGACAAGGGGCCAACGCGTTGACGGCAATCATCTGAAGCAGTTTATCCATTCCCTGGATATTCCGCCGGAAGCAAAAGATTCTTTGCTGGCTATGACGCCTGAAACATACACGGGTCTTGCTGCCCAACTGGTCAAAGCATTTTCATGAATAACTCACTATCACAACAGGGTCAAACGTATGAATTTGACGTGCTTGTCATCGGCACGGGGCTTGCTGGACTTCACTACTGCATGCAGTTAGTAGAATTACAACCACAAATCAAAATTGCATTAATCAGCAAAGCAGAAGCAAGTGAATGCAACAGCCGTTATGCTCAAGGTGGCATCGCTGCAGTATTCCTACCTGAAGATTCAATAGAATCGCACATTCAAGACACGTTGCAAGCTGGCGACGGCCTTTGCTATGAACCTGCCGTTAAACGCATTATTTGTCAAGGCCCGGAAGCCATTAAACAATTGCAACGTTATTCGATTCATTTTAATAAAACGCCAAATGGCCAATTCGCTTTAGCTAAAGAAGGAGGCCATTCTCATCGACGAATTTTTAATTGCGGCGATCAAACGGGTTTAAACTCGATCAAAGCATTGCTCAACACCACTCACTTGCAGCAACAAATTCATTTTTTTGAACACCATATCGCCATTAATTTAATCACCCATTATTACCCCCATCGCACTGAAAACCAGGGGGAAGTGCTTGGCGCGTATATTTTAGATTGTCAGCAAAATCGTATTCATACCTTTTTATCTCGCTGTATCTTATTAGCCACAGGAGGTGCTGGCAAAACATTCCGTTACACATCCAATCCTATGGTAGCTACTGGTGATGGCGTGGCCATGGCTTACCGTGCTGGTGCCCGCGTTGGAAATATGGAGTTTTATCAATTTCACCCAACCCTTTTGCATCATCCCAGCGTCAATAACTTCCTGATTTCAGAAGCGGTCCGAGGGGAAGGTGCTTTACTAAAAAATGCAGATACGGGTGAGCGTTTTATGCGACGCTATGCCCCTGAGCAATTAGAGTTAGCCACACGCGACGTGGTATCTCGTGCCATTTTTAATGAAATCGAGCAAAGCCAAAGCAGTTTCGTTTATCTGGATATTACACATCAATCAAAATCATTTTTAAAAAAGCGTTTTCCACAAATATATCACACACTGCTGTCGATTGGTCTGGAAATGAGCCAGGATATGATACCGGTTGTTCCTGCTGCCCATTATCAGTGTGGTGGTATATTAACCGATGTAAACGGCTGTACTGATCTAAAGCGCCTATATGCCATTGGTGAAGTTGCTTTTACCGGATTACACGGTGCTAATCGTCTGGCCAGCAATTCTTTACTCGAAGCGGTAGTCATGGCAGCCAATGCAGCACGCCGCAGTTTGCAAGACATCAAAACATCATGGAAATTATCCGATCCAATTCCTGCCTGGAGCTCACCCAGTGTAGTAAACACTCGGCGCGCCAGCCAGATCAATGCTCATTGGCGTAGCCTGCGTGGTGAAATGACGTCCTATTCAGGCATTGTACGAACAGAAGCGGGGCTCGAAGATATACTACAATTAATCATGAAACGTAAAAAAATTATTGAGGACTATTACTGGAAACATTGCATCACTCGTGATTTTATTGAGTTACGCAATATTATTCTTAATGCGGAACTGATTGTACGAGCCGCACTGTCCAGAAGAGAATCCAGAGGCGGTCACTTTCGTGAGGATTTTCCCCAAAAAAATACGAAAGCCCAGGAAAGTATTGCACGTCTTAATTCACCACAAAATCCATTTATATAATAGGTAGGATCGATGTTTAAAACTGATGCTGTTTATCAACCTGAAAAGACACTCATGCATATCCACAATGACATGAGCATTTGTCAAAGTGATTATCCATTAGACTGGTATCAAGAAGAGTTTATTCCCTATGCTCAGGAATACCAGGCCTTGCCTGATCGCAAGTTAACTACCGTCCTTAATTGGATGGCTCCTTACATGCAAAAAGCTCGTGAGCACTTTGGTGAAAAACTGTTATTGCTCGCACATTATTATATGGGAGGCGACATCGTTCGTCTCGTAGAGCAATTTGGTGGAAAAATCGGAGATTCTTATCAATTGGCATTAATGGCCGCCAATCATCCTGAAAAATCAGTCATCATTGAATCCGCTGTTCATTTCATGGC
Organism: Legionella nagasakiensis; assembly: GCF_900639915.1. GTDB lineage: Bacteria > Pseudomonadota > Gammaproteobacteria > Legionellales > Legionellaceae > Legionella_A > Legionella_A nagasakiensis. The sequence goes on along the minus strand of NZ_CAAAID010000002.1, from coordinate 237,441 downwards.
TGAATCCATCAGCATTCTTGCCAATCCTAATCAGCAGGTTTACATTACTAATCCCAAATCGGGTTGTACGATGGAGATGCTGGCAAAAGACTTTATGGTCGAACCAGCCTTTCTTGATCTTAATGAGCGTTATGGACCAGAAAATATTCTGCCGGTGTGTTATATGAATACTTCTGGGCGAGTAAAAGCCATGACTGGCGCCCAAGGCGGTGCCGTTTGTACCAGTTCTAATGTGAAAAAAATCTTTCAATGGGCAAGAAAGCAAAATAAAAAAATCCTGTTTATCCCGGATAAACATATGGGGGAAAACATCGCCTGGTGGCTTGGCATTAACGACGTCGCTTATTGGCCGGGGGGTTCTGAAGGTGCGCGCTATTCATTAGGAGAACAAAGCCCTGATACTCTTGCGCAGTTCGACCGCGCCGAACTGATTCTTTTTTCCAGTGAATGCGCCGTACATACTCATTACCAGCCCTACATGTGTGATTATTGGCAAACACACGGCTATACAACAATTGTTCATCCTGAATGCCGTAATGACGTGATTCGCGTCGCCCAACACGCTGGATCCACGGCTTTTATCTGGGATTATGTAGTCCATGATCGTGCCGGCACAAAACGTTATGCAATTGGCACAGAAAATCATATGGTGGAAAATCTAAGACAGCATTGTAAATTATTAGGCATTGAAGTCGTGAATCTGGCCGAAGCACCAAAACAAGGAGATATGAAAGGAATGGGTTGCGGCTGTGCCACCATGTCAAGAAACGATCCACCACATCTGGTTGCTTTGGTTGATTTGCTGCGCCAAGGGAAAACCATAGCGTATAATGAAGTCAAAGCCGGCGATGTCGTCAATGAATTTTCAGGAACACGTAATCGGCTGAATACTGCCGAACAGGAATGGGTCATTATCAATGCAAAAAAAGCATTGCAGATGATGATTGATATCACCGAAGATAGAATTTAAAACGCGCTCTCATAGCCTGGCTGCTTGCAGCCAGGAATAATTGCAATTGCCCAAAAGAAAGAATGATGCTATTCCCGGTTGCTACATGGCTTATCCTTCAGCGGTATAAAATTCACAAACATCGATAGAATCTGTGCATTCAAAACCATTATTTAAGCTTCTGCGCCAGCGATAATCAACCATAGCGGGAATTTTTACTCCGACTTGCCACCATATTGAATAGTCACCAAGCGAATTTCGATACGTACACACGACCCCTCTTCCTATACCAGCAACGAGAATATTGGCACGCACAAACCGGGTTCCTTCTTCACCTTGCGGTGTATGAGGTGAAAATGGATTCACTGTCCAAGGAGAGGGAATTTCACCCCAACGCAATGAACTGGTTTGCGGATTTGGACAAACAGCCGCATAAGACAGCGTTGCGGTCAAAACAAACATCATGGCAGTCAGTTTCACTATTCCAGGTTTCATAATGATCTCAATAATAATTCCATAAGCATTACTATAACACATTAAGGATCTGCAAATTCAAGTTAATTCTACTGTAGACCGGCCTTAATCAGAGCAAGAGATCCTCCTTGCTCTATTGCTACTTTAACTCTAAAATGCACGTTTATTGACCAATAAACAGGTAAAAAGATGAAGAGACCCTTCTTATTTATTTTTTTTCTGGTAGGTACTCTTTCGGCATTCGCTTCGAACACACCTGATATAAAAACCTATAAATATACTTTTTCCAAAAGAGAACACTTTAAAGTCTCTTTTGCTGATTACCCTAAAGGCCAAGAAACATTCTTTGAACTTCAATTCAAAAATGGTACTGTCCTGCCCGGGGAAATTAATACCCACCTGCATGGATTAAAAATATCAGGCAACAATCATAGTGATGATTTATTTATGTATGCCTATAAAAAGGTAAGTGGTTTAAAACCCAACACAACCTATCATGTCAGCTTTTCCTTGGAATTTGCCTCTGATGCAACCGCAGGATCTTGGGGGATAGGAGGTTCTCCCGGCGATTCAGTTTATGTAAAAATTGGTGCTGTAGCTCATGAACCACAACGGTATACAGACAATTTCAATAATTACCAAATTGATTTAGACAAGGGAAACCAAAAACTTGACGGCAAGGATATGATCTTAATTGGAACCTTTGGGGTCGATACTGAAAATTCTATTTACAGATTAAAAACTTTACCCTACTTACCCAATGAAGAAATGCAAGCCAAGCTTACCAATTATACGGTTACCACAAACAATAAAGGCGAGGCTTGGTTAGTTCTGGGAACAGACTCAGGCTATGAAGGCACTACTACAATTTTTTACACCAATTTATCCGTAACATTCAAAGAATATTTATAGATTATAAAAGTTCAAAGTAACAATTTAATTATTCGAGCCAAAAATGACTTTCAAAATGCCCATTAACAATGCGCAATTCACTAATAGGCCATAAAACAATGCAAATAATTTTCTTAAAGCCCATTGTTTCACAGGCGTTCTTTGCTATAATGACCGCCTGTGCCGGGGTGGCGGAATTGGTAGACGCGCCGGATTCAAAATCCGGTGGTGGTGACACCGTGTGGGTTCGACTCCCACCCTCGGTACCAGCTTTAATTCAGTATTTTCTCACCTACGTAGCCTGGTTGCTTGCAGCCGGGAAGCATAAGCATCATTTACCTCATATTCTTGGCTGCCCTTATCTGGATTTAAAGTAAGATGATCGCGCACCCTAAAAAGAAACGGCAGAAAACCTAATGCTAAAACCACCGACATTTGGTACAAACCAACCCATCCTAACCACGATTGTAAGGAAGCTGCGAACGGCCCTGAGAAAATCCTTGGAATGGTCGATAGAGCGGCTAAAATTGAAAATTGTGTCGCCGTAAAACGGCGATCAACAACACGCATAAATAACGCAACTAACGCAGTCGAGCCCATACCTGCTGCAAAATTGTCAAAAACCACCGCAATAACAAATAAAGAGATACTTTTCCCGACCACAGCCAGCCATACGAATAACGCATTTGTTACAGCTTGCAATAAGCCAAATATTAATAATGCCTGGTATAGCGGCCAACGCATCAAGAAAAGACCTGCAGCCAATCCGCCCAATAAAATTGCGACAACACCCGCGATTTTATTGACGTAACCGATGGTATCCAGTGAAAATCCTACGCCTTGAATTAAAAAAGGCATGACGATCCCACTCGTGGTCGTCGTAAATGCTTCACCCAGTTTGTAAAATACAATAAACAAAAACAACGCAAGCACCCCAGGTCTTCCCATCAATTCTTTCACCGGTGCGATAAAAGAATCTACAACATGTGGTTGTCGATTGTCAGGGATGGATGGTTCGGGACTATATAGCGTTGCCAATATGCCAAGAACCATAAGAAAGCCCATCAAACGATACGTTGTCGCCCAACCGGCAAAATGCGCAATGATAAGGGCCAACCCCCCAGAGAGTAATAAAGCAAGTCGATAGCCAAACACCGCAAAAGAAGCTCCCAAACCATGTTCTTCTACCGGTAGGTATTCCGTCCGATGCGCTTCAATGGCCATGTCTTGCGTTGCAGAACTGCAAGCCATGAGAAAAGCCAGGAAAGCCATGAGCGTTGGCGAGCTGGTAGGAGAAAGCCACGCCATGAGATTAAATCCGATTAATAACACCACTTGCATGCTCAATATCCAACTTCGCCGTTTGCCTAAAGAAAAGAGGGAATATCGATCTAAAACAGGCCCCCAAAGGACCCGATACACATAAGGAAGACCAAGCAAACTGAGCATACCGGTAGCCAACACGGACATACCTGCTTCGGCAAACCACGCTTGTAACGTGCTGCTAAGCAACGACAAGGGAAGTCCTGAAGAAAACCCCAGAATAAAAACGATGAAGAGGCGCTTGCTCATATGAAAATAATATAAATCCCTTTTTATGTAAAAAGGGAGATCGGGAAGATTAGGAAATCCACCCCAACCGCCCTTTATAAAAAGGAGGAGTGCTTATGACTTAAGCATTACTTTTTTTCACAGAAAGCAAATGAATCTTGAAAATTAAGGTTTCATTTGGCCCAATAGGTCCACCAACACTGCGGGAGCCATAAGCTAAATCAGCAGGGACATACACCTCCCAGACAGAGCCGGCCGGCATCAATTGCAGTGCCTCGGTCCAACCAGGAATGACTTGAGACAATTTAAAACTGGCAGGCTTTCCAGTTTTTTCGGTACTGTCAAATACTTCACCATTAATTAGACGACCGGTATATTCCACGGTTACCGTATCTTCTTTTCCAGGCTTTTGGCCATCGCCAGACTTAATGATTTTATATTGTAAGCCACTTGGTAATGACACTACCCCTTCTTTTGATTTGTTCTGTTCTAGAAACTCCTCACCTTTTTTTTTATTGTCTTCTGCTTTTTTATTGTATTCAGCCGTTCTCTTGGCCATTAAATCACGCTGGAATTTCGTGAGAACATCTTTCATCTGCTGTTCAGTCAATAACTGCTTATTACCGCTCATCCCATCTTGTAGCCCTTGCACCATGGCTTCGGGACTAATATCAATGCCTTGCCGTTTGAAATTCTTACCAAGATCAATACCAATACTGTAAGACAGCTTGTCTACCTCTGTGTTTAAGGATGAAGCATCCGTTGCAGCCATTGTCGTTGACATCGCCAGTCCCATGACCGCTGCAGCGACCAATTTCATTTTCATAAGTTATCCCCTTTGTCTTCCGTAAGAGCAACTAAGCTCTATGAACCATAAACGCCTGACTATTGTGCCTAAATTCATCTGGAATTGCCAGTGATGTGCAACAGGAAACCTTGTACATGACAGATTTTTTTCTCATGTACAGAGAAAAGGAAATGAGGAGACTTTCAAAATAATGCAATAACTCCGTAAAACCCGGCTGTAAACAGCCGGGCTACGCGATATTTGAAATAAGGATAAGAACGCTTTTTATTCCTCAGCACCAAAACCAACTGCTGGGCCTCGTAGTATTGCCGTTGACCTTACCTCATCATAGCTTCCTTGTTGCCGCAAATGAGTTGCCAAAGAATCACCGCGTGCCAGAACCTCTTTTACCAGGGTAGCAATATGTCCAGGCATTCTCGGCAAATCCCGGTGCAGTTCTTCCAATAATTTTTCAACTTCATCGGCAGATATTTCGCTGACATGAGGTGGAAAACCACCATCACTAGGATGATCGGCAACAAAAGCATCAACGGCTTGCATCAATCGGTCGAACGCATTCTTGGTCTCTTGTCTGGTAAAGAAATTGCCAATGCGTCTTGAGAAACCATTGTATCGGTCATCATAAGACACATAACGCGTTTCTTCCCAATGCGCTTTGACTGATTTTTGCAAGCATTTGGTCAAATCAATAAATTCCTGCCGATTGAACGCTTCATAACTTTGCAAAGCGCGCACATCACCAATATCCTGGCTCCAGCAACGTAATACCTCATCCTGCATCTGATTGATGGTATTATACAATCGGCTCTGACCACTGCGATTGAATTTAAACCAACTCCAGCGTGATTTATTTCGCTCCGTATCGTACTCAACGATTTGCATCTTGGCCTGATGAATCGCCGCCAAGACCAGCTGATAACGACTCACTGGCAAGCCACTGCCCTCAGAATCCTCCATGATACGGTCAACTTGTTCCGTCAATTGACTAGCAATGACTCGACGATCAATGGATTTAAACCAAGTGGCCTGATATTGCCCAACCAGATGATGTAATTTGGCTGACAAGTCACCCCATTGAGTATCAGGCGCTCTTCGAGCTTCAGGCAATCTTGTCCCAATAATTTCAAATTCACTGGTGAGTTGCAATAATCGTCGCTGCTGTGTAACCGTCAGATCGCGCGTATGATTCACATCCGTTGCAACTCGCCCTTCCTCCATCACTGTTCTCATATGGCGAGTATATTGCTCAAACCCCGCCTGTGTTAATGCGTTATTATGCGCACGATTCCAAACGTAAGGATGCCCATCGGCTGGACCAACGCCTTCTGTGACAAACACTTGGTTATGCAGCAAATGCATCCAAATAATACGTTTATCGCGTATCGTATCCGACTCATAAGGGGAAAACGTAAAGAGTTCACGAACATCAGGATGATTTAGCATCGCACCCGCCTGGCCTTCCGTATCTTTGGCTGCCTGATAAAACGACACCACGACTTCCCGCACCTGGTCTTTCGATGCTATCGGAATGGCATGCGTCAGTGTTTCTGCCGCGTTATCAAATAAAGGATGCGGCGAGCCATCGGATGCTTGCAGCAACCGCAGCTCCTCCTTCAATACCGATTCGTCTTTATTTCGGAAACGCTCTACACCGGCAAGCAAGTGCTCCATGCTAATTTCTGCATGCGCTCTTTTTAACTTCACAGCATGATTTAAAATAAATTCCAGCGTCCTCATGGATTCTAACGCTCGATCTTCATCAAACGCATAGTTTAACAATGCATCATGCACGGTTGGATAATCTAAAAAAGAAGCCATGCGACGTTCACTGGAATCCATCACCAAGTTAAATGTCTCATCATCAAGTGTAATCAGTTGTGGCATCGCACGCTCAAGTCTTGTCAAGAGCGCCTGAATGGTATCAGGGTGCGCCTCTTGCAAAGGCAAGGCATGGTTTACGATTAAGGAACTTAAGCGGTCAAAGCGTGGCAAAGGTAAGTCCGGATTGGTTATATCTCTTAACAATGCAGCATGTGCTTGTGGATATTGTAAGAACCACTCGAGGTTCTCTTGGGTTAACCTCATTATACGTTCAAACCGTTCATCATCGAGGCCAAATAAGGCAGGGCGGACACGAGCAAAGTTCGCCAGCAAATCATTGAGCGTATCAGGATAGTCCCCTTGATACTCCATGGCTGTTTCCAATATCTCAGCAAACGGCTGCAAGCGCTCTACTGAAATTGCCTCATCGGCAAAATGATCAAGCAACGTTGCGAACACTTGCGGAAACTCTTGTAAATTTTCAAGATTTTTATTGATGAATTGCGTCAACAGCCTGATTCGCGCACCATCCAAGCTTAACAGCTGCGCTCTTAACCGTTCTTGGTCTGCTTCAGTTTTGGTAATTAGCTGATAAGCGTTTGCTATTCCCTGACAACACTTGCCAAACTGCGCTGTTTTTTCTGTTTTCTTTATGTCGAATAAATCCAGATGCTGCCAGAACTGGCGGAACTGTTCAGCATGCTCATTCAATTGCGAAGCAGTAAGTGATGATTGCAAACCGACATTTAAAATCTGGTACCAGGATTTGCCACCCAATCCCATGCTCCAACGCATAAAATCATTGATGTCAGGCAAATGATCCCCATAAGCGCTGAGATGCTGCCAAAGAGTTTTTAAAGCCGGTTGATGTTCGCCTTCCGTTACATTCCACCAGGCTTTTGTTTTTTTAACGAGCGAAGCAAAAATATCCCAATCTTTTCCTTCCGTAAATTGCTGCATTGCACGACTAAAATCCATCAAAAATGCTGCAGCGTCTTGCTCTTTCATACCAGAGGATAACAGCTGCCAATCCAGCAACGTGCGCAGACGATGTTCAGAATCGCCTTTCAGAGAGTGTTCCAATTGGCTTAACACTGCCGGTAAAGGACAGCCCTCATAATCCACCGATTTTGCCAATCCCCACAGGGCAATAAAATCGCGATAACTCATCGGACGACTTTCACCAAGATAAGCCTTTAATACTTCCTCCGGAATCTCGCGCTGAATATTGGCCAAATACTCAATGTATTCCATGCCCCAGTTATCCTGCTCTTCTTCACTGAAGCAGGCAAGATAGCGTAATATGGGCAAGGCTTGTTGAATGCGAGTGTCGCGTTCCTCAAGAGAACTTTTGCTTAACGTGTTGATGATGCCCTCTTGCAACTCTGGCAGCAATTTACCCAGAAGCCCGGCAAATTCAAGCTTAAGGCGTTCTTCAACCCCTTCCAGAAACTCATCTGCCTCGATGCTTAATTCAGAGGCCTCCAAAGCCTCTACCCAGGCAGGAGATGGATGCTGCATCTGCCGGTGATTAATCCGTAAGATGTTTATAAATTCTTTTGCAGAACGGCAAGCTGCAACATCCTGTGCAAATTTACGCAAATGCCTTTCATCCCCATGTTCTGCCAATGATTGAATTTTTTCAGGAATTTCAGCGGTTTTTGCATCTGTTAGATCCCAGCCTTGTAAACGGGTCATAACGCTGCAAATCGCTGCAATCAGCTTATCTTTTTCCGTAGGTTTTGCCGGTGGGGGAGAAACCACCAGATCAATTTGCACTGGTGTATGCGGTTCAAATCGATAGGGCTCAACGTCTCGTTCGGTTTTTTCACGATAGCGTTCAACAAACTCAGGAATGGTGCGTTCTTTGATGATGCGTTTTATGGTAATAATTTTGTCATCAATGGACTGAGCAGATCCTGAGATCTCAATCCAGATCTTTTCCAATTCTTTAAGATGAAAACTGAAAAACGTCGTCAATTCTTGCCGTACATCCGCATCGTCTACCTGACCTAACAGCGTCATCGCCCAAGACGATAACTGCGCAATCGCACTGCGATAACCTTGATTTGGAGCATTTTGCAAACTGAAGATGTATTCACGTAAATGCATCACTCGTTCAAACTGTTGCTCTTCCGGGCTAAGCGTTATTTCAGCATCTGCCTCATGTTCCAGTAACCCGCCAGCGATAAATTTACCTCTGATTTCCTCGAGAACATCTGGGGCAACTGCATCAATAATGTCCCAAAGATGTGCTTCTTCTGCCTCCAGATCACGTGCCAGATAAAATTGAAAGACCTCGCCTTCCTCTCCATTGCGAGCCGTACGTCCACCTTTTTGCAATTTGTCATTGTTATCGTTGACATCGAATAAAAAGACCGCTTCAACGCCGACGTTATCACCGCGTCCAAACCCTGACGCCACCAGGGCCATGGCTCTTTGTTTTTTACCGCCACGCCAGGCTTCCTGAGTTTGTTTTTCTTCCAGTACTTGCGCAGGCGTTCGTTCATCTTCATTGGTATAAAACAGGAACTGCTCAAGCTCATCCGGTGTTAAACGAGCTCGCAATAACGCTTCCAGCTCTTTAACATGCGCATCATTGCGGCAAGAAAACAACATTGACTGTTTATTTTTAAGGCATAGTCGTATTTGTTTGACCACCGCTTCCATGCGTTTTTCTTCGGCTTGCGCTCTTGTTTCTGCCTCTCTTGGTAAATCACTGGTAAAAAATTCAGGCTTATGCCAGAAACGCAAATCGCGCTGATTAGTCGGCACATGCAGTACCTGCGTCCTACGTTCCCTATATAACGTTGTTGCCTGTGCGGCGGAAATCGTTCCTGAAAAACCCTCCCAGCTTCCCCACAATTGCCGCATGCGCTCGGCCGCGACTTGCGAGCTGACAATATGACTTTCCGCATGAATATGGAAGTTTTGCGCTTTCTTTCTTGGATCGGTATCTGCCGGCAAGGCTTTTGCTTCTGTATTTAAGCGCACCGCCAGCAATTGATGAACACCCGCACTAAAGGTAGAACCAACCATCGGCTGATTATCGGCAGACAATGGAATGATTTCCCGCATTGGATAAGATTCATCTCCAATTTCAATGGTGACATCGCGCACGGTAAATCCAATACCCCAGACAAGCTCATGCGCCTCATGCGCCGACTGCAGCCATTGCGCCAATTGCAATGGATCACGTGCCATTTGGCGCACCAGATTTTGCCGCTCTTCATTTTCATGAGCCTCACGCAAAAGAAAATCGGCAAATTGCTGCAGTATATCTATGTCAATACCTTCAACCAGCTCCTCCTGATTTGCCTTGTAAAACGCGTTAACCGCTTGATAAAACCACGTCATTTGCTTGGGCGTTTTACCGGTTGGTTGCGCGTAGTTGTATTCTGTCTTTCTACCTTCTTCAAAGCGAATAAAATCAAACTCATCAAACAGACCCACCCGTTGATCCCGTGGAATAACAATCGGCATGCCACGATAACTTTGCTCATCCAAAAAGAGTGATAAATCCCCGGTGGTGGTGTAGTGAATTTGGCTGCGCATATACGTTTCACGCAATGATTTCGGGTGAATGTAGGACGTCGTTAATCCAAGATAATCAAAGAAGCTTTGATAATCTTTCAGATCGCGCTCAGCCAGCGTTCGTTTTGCCGTACAAACATCGACCATTTTGCCCAATCCCGCGTTACGGGCAGCGCGCATGGCCACAAAGTGGCTTTTTCCTTCCCCGGTTGCGAGTTGCAACACACGTGTATCAGCGTTCACACAGACGTCATTGGCAATTAATGCAAACTGTTGCGCCAAATGAGGGTATTTACGCGTGGTTCGGCCTAATACTTCAAACAACACGGCCCAAACCTGAGCACGTAAAGCATCGTTGTCAGGCTCTCGTTTAGACGCTTCTGACAGCCTTCTATAGGCAGTCGCCAATTCTTCCTGGCTCATTTTACCAATAGGTTTACCAACACCCTCGATTCTCTGAGCACCGCTTTCAAACTGTTTCAAATACGAAAATATCAGCGTCAACCGTGCGGCATCTTTTGCCGATAATCCCTGGCGAGCGTCAGCACCACTCACCTTGGTTTCTGCTATCATGCGCTGCAGATCATAATCACGAAGACTGGCAACAAATCCATAGTCTGCACGCGGTTCAGGGTATGGAGTGCGTAAAAACCCATCCAGACAAGCAGCCCATTCCAGACCGTCCCGTTCGTGCTTTTTAATTAAATGTAAAATATCCTCGGCACTGGGTGCAGGCTCCTGTGGATAACATTGCGCCAAGAGCTTGAGATCTTCCAGACTCATATCCCCCAAACGCTGAGCAAGTTTAGGTGCTTTTTTATTTAATTGATATTGATAGGTGTCCGTATCTCGTAACCCCGGACGTAAACTGCTGTAAGCAATGATTTTAAGAATTAAGGCCTGACGTTCCTCATCATCAACAAAATCTGAAGCAATCCGGTCATATAAATCTTCTTCATTTTTTCTTGTACTGAGTGCCTTAAGCCATAGAGCACTGATGTCTGTCCATTGGCCGACAAACCCTTCCTCCGTCGCATAGGGATGTTGCAATAGACGACAGCATTTTTCAAAGCGCGATTCCAACTCGCTGAAATGCGTTGATTTGGCTAATATCTCCAAAGCATAACCGCGGCTGTCTTTATAAAGCGGCGATGATAACGTCGCCATGATCTGCGGTAACTTAGCCACACTGCCATTCCAGGCGTATTCACGAAGCGCAATCTGGCACAACGTAGCTTGTTGATTACGATCAAACTCGGTGTTTTGCAAGATGGTCTTGATATGAGGGATCAAAACGGTGGGAAATTCTTTTTCTACGCTATCAATGGGCTTCGCTGCAATAGCTGGTTCTTGCAGCATCACTTTTAACAGTGAAATCGGAAATGAGGTCTGATCATTTTCAGGCTGCAAGGCACGCAACAAACCATAAAAATAATCAACGCTCCAATAACCACCACCTTTCGTCGTTTCAAGCGAGGCAAGCAGTGGCTCAATTTCATTTAAATAGGTGCGGTTAAGTTGCAAACGCTTTAAGAAGCGTATAGTCGGTAATAACGCTTCTTTTGCACCAGCTGCATCATAGGCAGATGGAACCACCAGATGATTTTGCATGAACTCCCACAATCGGGCATCATGGTCAACGAAAAAGCCAAGATCGCCAGGACCTTCTTCGGCACGACTATTAAGCGTTCGGAACGCACCGCTTTTCGAATATTTAAACTGGATGCCTTGAGCATTTAAGCGCTCAATGAAGGCAATACGATGTTCGGCCGTATGCGCCAGATCACCTTGCATTTCCTGAACGCAAACCAATAAGGCTTCCCAATTCTCTGGCTGTACCAACTCCGGTAAATGTTCACCCGTTGTTGTATAATCGATGGAAAGCAACTGGGTGATTAATAAGTTCAACTCCTGGCGCACCACCGGTTTTAAATCGGCCGTTGCCTGATAAAATTGCTGCAATTGCACACTGCGATAAACCCCAAACAGCGTTGCGAGCTTATATCCCTGGGTATAAAGATAATCTGGATACGCGGCTTCCTTGTGGATATCTTCGGCAAACAAAGCCATCATTCGCTCAACATCAGGACTTTGCCAGCGACGCGCTTGATGTAAAATAGTCGCTGCTTCAAGAAACGTGCCGTTGGGATGGCGAACCAGCAATTCGGGATCAAATCCTTGCGCGGCTAACGCTTGCATGGATTCCAGCCGAATCGCCAGATTTGAATTCCCCAAACGATACACTGCATGATGCAAATGACGAGCAATCCGCGCCTGAAATTCAGAAGGAAGCTCTTCTACTGCATCGAGAACGCCTGCAATATCGCCAATTGGGTATTGCGTATGCAACAACCACATTAAACTATCTTTCGAAGTGACTCTGTCATTGCCCAAACGCTCGGTCAGTACCCGGAAATCATGATGGCCAAACTGAGGCTTAGACGCCAAGGCGCGCTTCATATTCAACGCTGCCGTAGTACCCATCCATCGATAAAGATCCGTTAAATCCGATGCATACGTCGGCGTTCCTTTTTCGAAATCATACAATTCCAATTCACGGTCAAAATGTTTAAAGCCTTCATGTTGCAGAGCATAATGCACCCCACCATGAGTCAAATCCAGTTCATGCAATTGCTGAATAAATCGAATCTTGTCATCCTGGCTTGGGATTTGCTTTAAACTTGCAAGAATCCTATCCATGCTCACCAACATATTTTCCGGACGCAATCCATCAAATTCATCGCCGTGAAGTTCTATTCCCATGTCCGTCAATTCAGCCGTAAAATGCTCAAAACCACGCCAAAGCTTTTCAACAGTTTCCCAACCAACCGCTGTCATATGAAGCTCAAGGATGGTTTGCCAGGCGTGTAATTGACCACGAGCGCTCACGGGTTTAAGTTTTTCCATCATATCACCCATGGCCGTAAAAAAACGCTCGGAAATAAAACAGTTAAAATTCGGGCTAGCACTTAATACCGAACGGGCAAATACCCTTAAAAACTCCGAGCCTAAGTTCGTCTCAGCATGACGCAACATGCTTAAAAAATTATTGACTCCTGCATCCCCATATTGATAATAAATTTGTCCTAAGGCTCGTAAGAAATGCTCATTCTCTCGGAATCGCTCAGAAGCCCATTCACGCAACTCTCCTGGCTGACGTTGTAATAAAATATCAAACGCATGGGGAATCGCCAGATGGAAATCCCGTTCATCTTTGGCCAAAAACTCTCCTATCCCTTCGGGGCCTGCGTATTGCCACACTTGTAAAAACACAAGCCAGTGACGAATGATCTTGTCGCGATGAGACGAAGAAAGACCGCTACGACCAAAAAAGCCGCCCGTACTGGGGAAAAGCGCACTATTCTTACGATAAAATGCTTCAAAATCAGCCATATAATCTCTGGGCGGTTGCAACTGGGCAAATAAGGCAATATTTAGCCAATCCTCTCCATCCAGCCGGCCACCGCCAGCCCGATATTTTTCGAGATTAAATTGACGAAAATCCCCTTCCCAGGCTTCCGCCATGGGGGGGCGTACATCCAGATCAATGGTTAAGGCATTGGGCGGATTAATATAGGCAAGCTCAGGACTATAACAAAGGATGAGATAGCCATCTTCAGAACGCTGGGTATAAAATCCCTTTGGTAAATTTTCAGGATTAAGTCCGGATGGCAAACGCGTGTGTTTGCGTAACAAGGCTTTAGCCGCATCGGGCGTCATTTTGCGAATGACTTCGGAGGCTTCAACCGCAGGATTTGCATTAATCCAGGTATGGAAAAACCCTTGTAAGAGTGATTCTCCCCCACTGCGTAACGTAGCGGCTCTGGCCTCTATCGGGTTTTCACGGCTGTATTCTTCCCAAAAACCGCCTAATAAACGATCGATGTTATGATGGTCGATCAAATCCCCGGCAATCGGCTGCTCGATGGTGGTCAGAACCACACGTTGCTTTTCTTGTTGAACTTGACGCACTTGTTCGATTTGTTGCTGCATTTGCATTTGCAATTGCACCGCACCGCTTTTTCTTATTGGCAATTGAAAATCATGTGGTAAACGGCCAATAGCGCCGTGAATCACGTCGTGCAAGTCACCTGCATCCGCCACTTCACTCGGGGTTTCATGCGGCATGGCCTCGGCCCGGGGTCCCAGACGTCCATAATCCGCTACGATGCCATTAATGCGCTCCAATAGTTGGTCTGAAGCATGTTGATGGCGATTACGCAAAATCACATCATTTAACAACGTGTATAAGACGCGTAATTGCCGCGTGTCTTCATCCACATTGTCCTGATCTTGCAATTCAGGAATCACCACCAAACCAACCCATTTCTCTCTATCGGCAATCTCTATCAACTGGGTAAGAAAATCTCTGCACGCTCTTTTATCTTTTAAACACTCGGTTAAGGTGACTTGTTCAAACTGTTCAAGACGATTAATTTCCCCCAATAACTCAATTAAGGGACGATCGTTACCGGGTTGATAGGCAATCCCTAATTCATTAAAAGGGAAATAGGCGCGTGCACGCAAATGATCCAGCAACATGCCTAAATAAGCCGGGTAGTCTGTGGCAGGACAAGCCGCATAAAACACTCTTTTATCAGCACCATAAATGCTGTCAAGAAAATCACGCTGCAAGGGATCGGCCAAGAATTTCAAGGCATGATCTAATCCTTGTACCCCCATTTCCAGCACGCAACGCTTGAATGATTCATGTTCTGTTTTTGCTTCTAAAATGGTTGGCTGTTCATGCAAATGAATGAGCCAATGTTTGGCTGCCTGCTTCCAGAAATTATCAATCAATGGCGGTCGATAACCACAAGCGGCCAGCCAGCGGTTACGGGCAAGGGTTGGAATCAACGCTTCTTTAACCGCTTGCAACGAACGGTTGGCACCAACCTCAAGCTCTGTGACAAAAGGGTTTTGCAATAACGTGCGGGTAACAAACTGCTGCTCCTCTTCAGTCAATTGAAAACGCTCGGGTAAATCAATGGTAAGCAACCGTTTTTTCGATTTGGCACGAATAAACGCAAACACCATCATCACCGCCACATTCTCTTCTCGGGTTCTTATGCCGGTCGGGTTGTATTCATCGGTGGATGAACGAGCCCGCAGATGAGCCGGATTAGTATTAGTGGGGCGACAATAACTCTCATGATCTCTATCCAATCGATCAAAATCAATTACTGGCGGAACAGTCAGCGTGGATGAATCTTTGTCCTGAACAATATGACCAAGTTGTGTCAGCGT
Organism: Legionella nagasakiensis; assembly: GCF_900639915.1. Lineage (GTDB taxonomy): Bacteria > Pseudomonadota > Gammaproteobacteria > Legionellales > Legionellaceae > Legionella_A > Legionella_A nagasakiensis. Next base: position 222,166 of record NZ_CAAAID010000002.1, on the reverse strand, counting down.
ATTATCAAAACCAACCACCAGGGTGCGCATGGAAGAATAGTAGTCCCTGTCGATATCATACAACCTCAAACGATTCTCCTGGTAGGCCTGAAGCACCGCGGTTAAGTCTCCTGGTGTATATTCTTTGCCTCGAAGTTTGCCCAACGTCGAAATATGCCCACTACGGGTAAATATCGTACCGCCTGTTAATAATGTTTCGTCATCGTGGTATCCTGCCATATGCAGTAAATGACGAAACGCCTCCGTAGAAAACCGTGCTGCCTCCCCAGCTGTAAGACAATAGGTGATGCTTGTAGAATCCCCTCCAAATAACGTAAACAGGAAATCCTTGAGGGTTGCGGTAAAATCTGCATCCACATCAAAATTCCAGGCATGGGTGATTTCTTTATCAAGCCAGGCTAATGCTGTGTAACCGGTAGAAGCTAAACCATCGGCACGTCCTCCAACAAACTCAGGATCATCCAGGCGAAGATGGTCTTTCAGGGCACGTTTTTCCGGTTCTGTTAACGGGGTTTCACAAAAAATACGATTGCCTGCCAAATCCACGACACCCCATTTAGGCGTTCCCTTAGGATTAAGATTAAAATTAACCAGCAACGCTTGATTGTCTCTTTTAAGTTGTGCGATGGTTGCAGGAGACATCGCAGCCAAATGATAGGCATGCGCAACGGATACACGTGCAGCAGAAGGACCAAAGAAGTATCGGCCGCTCTTCAAATGCTCCAACCCCTTCACCAAGCGCTTCATATCCAGGAACGTCAATGACTCACCCACTTCTTTTAAATCACCAACGGCCAATTTTTCCAAAAAACCGGCTTGTGCCGAGCGTTGCGATCCCGCCTCAGGCACAAATACAAATTGGTGTAACATGAGAGCTTTCATGTCAGGATGGTTTAATACGTCATACAGCTTTTCCACCACTTCACCAGCCGTATACAAGTCTTTCAATTCGCGCATGCATCGGTCAAATAAACGCATGTAACTGCTGTCGGTACGGCCTTTTTCTAACTCGCTTTCAACCACACTCAAACGAAATAAATCACCGAAATATTTCTCAATCACCTCCGCTGCGATTTCAAAATTATCAAAATTGTATTTTTCTTTGAGCTTTTTATAGGTTTCTGCGTACATTAGGCACCGCCTTGAGATAGATTTTGATACATGCAAGTATAGATAGTTTTTCTTAAATAAATATTAAGAAGTCATTGTGACCATAATTTGGTCTAACTCCACACAAAACCTTGCACATTAGCATTGTCATTTTTAAGAAACAAGATAAATGACTGCAGTTTAATGACGAGAAACCATCTGATAACATAGGATGCCTTGTAGGTATCTTAAGTGAATGTATGGCCAATCAAACACCCATTCTTACCGTCACCCAACTAAACCGCCATGTCCGTTCCCTACTCGAACATGAAATGAATGATGTATCGGTAGAAGGCGAAGTGTCCAATTTGAGTAAACCCTCTTCTGGCCACCTCTATTTTTCCTTGAAAGACGCAATATCTCAGTTGCGCTGCGTTTATTTTCGTAATCGCCACACTTGCGAGCTTGTTTCACTACAAAATGGTCAACACATCCTGGTTAAAGGGAAATTAAGTCTTTATGAAGCACGTGGTGATTTTCAACTCATCGTTGATGAACTATGGGAAACAGGTCAAGGCGACTTACATCAGCAGTTTGAACGTTTAAAAACCAAGCTGGCGGCCCTTGGTTTATTTGAATCCACACGCAAAAGAACCATCCAGCGTTTTCCGCAAGTCATCGGGATTATTACTTCCCCCCACGGGGCGGCTCTACAGGATATAAGAACCACACTGGCTCGACGCTTTCCCGTAGCCAATGTGATTGTCTATGCAAGCGAGGTACAAGGCAAACAAGCATCAAAACAACTCATAGCAGCCCTTCATCAAGCCAACCATGAAAAACGCTGTGACGTACTTATTCTCGCCCGCGGGGGAGGCAGCATGGAGGATCTTTGGGCTTTTAATGATGAATATCTTGCATATGCCATCGCAAGCAGTCATATCCCTGTTGTGGCCGGAGTTGGACACGAAATCGATTTTACCATTGCTGATTTTGTTGCCGATTTAAGAGCCCCCACACCTACTGCCGCAGCGGAAGCGGTAACTCCGGACAAAAAAGACTTGCTTGCTCTCTTATCCATGCTAGAAATTCGGATGAGTGCAGCAATCAAGCGCTATGTGCGACATAAGCAAATGCTGCTTGAGCATGCACTGCAAATAATAACTTCACCGGATCAAATGATACGCTCTTACTGGCAAACATTGGATTATTTGCAAAACCAGTTACATCATGTTTTGCGTTCTCTACTGACGCAGAAATATCATCGACTTCATCTGGCAACGACCCGCTTAAAAGCGATTAATCCAACCCTGCTGCTGCAACAAGCAAGGAAGCAGTTACACCATCTGCAACATCGTCTGAATTATCAAATAACCATCATCATGAATCAGCATAAACGACGATTGATTACTTTCATGGCCACATTGCAGGCAGTCAGCCCTTTAGCTACACTCGAGAGAGGTTATGCCATTGTCACTTATCGTCATAAAATAGTATTTGATGCTCAGGCAATTCATGAAGGCGATGTCGTAAGTATTCAACTGGCCAAAGGAAAACTGAAAGGCAAAATCATCGATAAAGGAGAATAACTCGATGCATTATTATAAAAATATGACCGTCATGATCTTTATTTTTTTCATGCCAATAACACTCAGCCATGCCGACTATTTGCCGGAGAATCATGCGGTAAACGGCGGTGTAACCATTATCCCCATCGACCTGAAGCAAAAACCTGAAGCCTACTACAACAATTGCCGTATTGCAGTGACTAAAAGTCCAAATAAAAATCAATGGTTACTTGTTGTGGGGGTGCCTCTAGATAACATACAGCCCATCCAGACACTGAGCATGACTAAGCCCTGGCAGGCAGCCATCCCATTTCATATCAGCGATAAATATTATAAAACGCAGTATTTGACGATTGATAATAAACGCAAGGTAGACCCTTATGAGGAAGACAAACAACGTATTGAAGATGAAAATGGCAAATTAGCTGCCATGTTTTCACAATACAGCCAAGAGAATCCTTTCGCCCAAGCGTTCAAAGCGCCTGCTCATGGACCAATCAGCAGCCATTTTGGCTTAAAGCGGGTGTATAACAAACAACCCCGCGCCCCTCATTCAGGCTTAGATATTGCCGCCCCAGAAAATACGCCAGTCATCGCTATCAGTGCGGGCAAAGTCGTTGACGCCGGAGATTATTTTTTTACGGGAAATACAGTGATTGTCGATCACGGCATGGGCGTGTTTTCTTTATATGCTCATCTGAAGAAAATGGATGTGCAAAAGGGAGAAGTAATAAAACAAGGACAACAAGTGGGACTTGTCGGCATGACTGGTCGGGTTACAGGCCCTCATCTTCATTGGTCCATGGTGATGAATCAAACGTACGTGGACCCATTGCTCTTTGTACCGGCACGAACAATTCTTTCGATACCGAAAGAATTAAAGCAAACGAAAGAAGGATGATGCCAAATGCTTGACCGGCTAAATGACAGCCTGGACCTAATCATCAGCCAAACTCAGATGAATTTAAAAATTTTAGGCATTATTCTTTTGATACTCTGGCTTATGTTTTTTTTAAGTCGGCTTGACTACCGTCTATTATATCTCGGTGTATTGCCAAGACGCGTGCGTGGCATTCCGGGAATCTTTTTGGCTCCTTTGTTGCATGCCAATTTTAATCATCTTTTTTTTAACTCCATTCCTCTCGTGGTATTAAGTAACTTCTTGCTGGTTAACGGCTTAAGTTTTTATATCGAGGCTACCCTCCTCATTACTGTTGGCAGCGGATTATTACTTTGGTGTTTTGGGCATTCTGGATTACACATAGGGGCCAGTGCGCTTATCACCGGCTATTGGGCCCTGTTGGTGAGTGATATTTATCAACAAGGAACGCTCACTGCTATCCTTTTAGGAATCATCAGTGCTTATTATTTTGCAGGAATTTTCTTAGGCATCTTTCCAAGTAAAAAAGGCGTTTCCTGGGAAGGGCATTTATTTGGTTTATTAACTGGGTTTGCTGCCAGCTATTTACTGCAAATCCGACCCATCCCTTATTAAAATATATTCTATTATTTTATGCTGGACTAAAGGCAACAGGAGCTCGCTCTACATCCGATACAGGGGCCTTCTTGACAAGCGGTATTGGTGCTGAGAAAAATCGATGTCTTTCGCCTAAGCCCACATCTACACCATCTGATGTCTCTTCGCATTCACTTTTAACGCATTCAGAAACAAGCGATTCATGAATTGTTTCGTCAATAAAAGAAAACGGTAATACACCTTCACGTACGACACCACAGGTTTCAGCGATAGCAGGATGAATCGCTTCTGCATCAAAAAATAATGGGGTACTAGGGGTTGGGGCATTGATAATACAACCATTCGTAAATAAAACAGCGCCTTCCTGTAATGGCAATATGCTGAGTTTCAATGAGCCATCTGAATTTTTTTTATAAACCTCCGTTTTTACACTGCCATGATTTGCACCAATAAATCCTATGACATTCGTACTGGGCAATAACTGACTTAATTGACGAGCGGGTGAAATAATTCTTCGACCAGTTTCAACATCCCAATATTCCGTTGCTGAATGACAAGTGCTTAATACAATATTAATAACTGGGGTTTTAAGTTTAGCTTCCAGTTTTTTAATAAAGTCAGCAAAGTGTTTGACGGCTTCGCTCTCAACGCTCAAAGAAGGTTCTTCCGCAAATAACCAACCTGGGCTGCCATGTGCGTCTATCCAAACGGTGATTCCTTTTTTTTGGTCTTTTGGGAAAATGGGTCTAAAATTTCTGGCGAAATCACTTGTCTCTGTATCCATGTTAAAATACAGCTGATTTTTATTTAAAATCCGATAGCCAAATCCATCAAATGTCCTACATCCAATAGCAAACCGTACCGCAGGATCACCTACCCTGTCATAAGGAGAACTTAAAATCACAGCAAGCGGTTTGTCAGCTCCAGTTAATCCTGCTTTCTTAGGGAAATATATTCGCTCTATAATCTCTTTACCCATATCATCATGTCCATACAAAAACTAAAACCATCAAATGATACTCTATCACGGTCATCATTCTATCATAGAAATGCAAATATTACGCATTGTGCATAAAAAATAAACTATAAATAACACATCTGCATCATGCAGACTACAAGATACATCATTTAACCGATATACTCTCCCCCTAAAAATGAGTTACTACTAGTCATGATTAAAACAACCTTACTTCCTGAAAATCCCCATTCAAGGCAAGTCTGGGGGCAACTGTACGGCAGCAGCCTCTCTTTGGTATTGGCTGAACACAGTCAATACCATTCTGGAATAAAGCTGCTTATTACCCCGGACAATTTTAGTGCGGCCCAGCTTCAGGCAGAGCTTGGTTTTTTTCTTGAAGCAAAAAAACAGGCACCAGAGATATTAATGTTTCCTGATTGGGAAACACTTCCCTACGATCAATTTTCACCACATCAGGACATCATTTCCGAACGCCTATACTGTTTAAGCCGTCTACAACATACCGCCAATGCGATCATCATCAGTGCTGCCAGCACCTTAATGCATCGATTATGCCCTCCACAATTTTTAAATCGATATGCGCTAGCTCTCCAAGAAAACCAAACTTTAAATGTTGAGTTATTCAGACAGCAACTACAACAGGCAGGCTATCATTGTGTCAATAAGGTATTAGAGCATGGCGAATTTGCCATACGCGGAGCTATGATTGATCTTTATCCGATGGGCAGTCAAACTCCTTTTCGCATTGAATTATTTGATGATGTCATTGACAGCTTGCGTCAATTTGATCCTGAAACGCAGCGAACCATCGCCAAAATAAACCAAATTCAGGTGTTACCAGCACGCGAATTTCCTTTAAACGAACAAAGCATTACCCATTTTCGCCGCGCCTTTCGCGAGCAATTCACAGGAAATCCCAGTCAATGTCCCGTGTATGAAGCGATCAGTAATCATCAATATCCCAGCGGCATTGAATATTACCTGCCTCTTTTTTTTGAAGAAACCGTCACATTTTTTGATTATTTACCTCAGGATGCCACAATCTGTTTGATTGAGACCGTTGCTGAGCAAGCCGAACAATTCTGGCAGGAAGTAAATGCTCGATACGAGCAACGCCGCCATGATATTATTCGCCCCATTCTCAGACCAACCGATTGTTTTTTAAATCCAACCGAACTACTCGCCCGAGTAAAACGCCACCAATCGTTAAGAATTCAACATAAGCCCACTGAAAAAAAAGGGGCATTTAATTTTAATGTAAGTCAAGGACCCTCCTTGCCGATAGAACGACAAAGCGAAGAGCCGTTGAATCGCCTCGCTGATTTTATTTCAAACCATGGGCGTCGTTATTTACTCGTCGTAGAAAGCGCCGGCCGCCGGGAAGTCTTGCTGGATTTGCTTAAACAAAGCAATATTTCGCCTAAAATACAAACCTCATGGTCTAACTTCATTCAAGATGACGCATCAATTAATTTGATAACTGGGCCACTGATCTATGGCGCCGAGTTGATAGATTCTGCCATTTCCATTATTGTCGAATCGCAACTATTCGGTGAACAAAGTATTCCTCAGCGACGGGGCTCGCAAAAAAACATCGACCCCGATCTTATCATTCGTGATCTGGCAGAGCTTAGAATTGGTGCACCGGTTGTTCATTTACAGTTTGGTGTGGGACGATATCAAGGCTTACAAACGATTGAAAGTGGCGGCAATACCAACGAGTTTTTAGTGCTTGCCTATGCCGGAGACGATAAAATTTATGTTCCTGTCACCTCACTGAATCTCATCAGCCGTTATACAGGCACAGACGCCGAGCATGCCCCGCTGCATCGCCTAGGAACAGAACAGTGGCAAAAAGAAAAGAAAAAAGCTGCGGAAAAAATTCATGATGTCGCCATTGAATTATTAGATATCTATGCGAAAAGAGAAGCAAAACCTGGCCATGTTTATCAATTACCTAAAAAGGACTACCAGCGTTTTGTCAGTGGTTTTCCTTTTGTAGAAACCACCGATCAACAGCAGGCCATTCAGCAAATCATCGAAGACATGCATTCCTCTCGCCCCATGGATCGGTTAATTTGCGGTGATGTTGGATTTGGTAAGACTGAAGTAGCCATGAGAGCCGCTTTCATTGCTGTGCAAAATGGTAAGCAAGTCTGCGTGCTAGTCCCTACAACACTTCTTGCTGCTCAGCATTTTACAACCTTTCGCGATCGTTTTGCCGAATTTCCTGTTCATATTGAATTATTATCCCGTTTCCGTAGTGGGAAAGAAACAGAACAGGTCATTGAGACCCTAAAAAATGGACGAACCGACATCGTCATTGGCACTCATAAGCTGTTTCAGCGTGACATCCAATTCCGTGATCTTGGTTTATTAATCATCGATGAAGAACATCGTTTTGGCGTAAAACAAAAAGAACATATTAAATCCTTACGTACCCATGTAGATATCCTGTCCATGACAGCAACCCCCATCCCACGCACCTTAAATATGGCCATGGCCGGTATTCGTGACATTTCCCTAATCTCCACACCACCCGCCAAACGATTGGCCATTAAAACCTTTTGGCAGGAAAGAAATGATTTAGTACTGCGTGAGGCTATCCTGCGAGAAATCCTTCGCGGCGGACAAGTGTTTTTTTTACACAACAACGTACAAACCATTGAGCGTGTCTGTCAGGACATCCAAACTCTGGTACCTGAAGCCAACATTCGCAGTGCCCATGGCCAAATGCGGGAACGCGAGCTTGAGCGTATTATGTCGGATTTCTATCATCATCGCTTTAACGTCCTGGTCTGCACCACCATCATTGAAACAGGCATCGACATACCAACGGCCAATACCATTATTATTGATCGAGCGGATAAATTTGGACTGGCACAGTTACATCAGCTGCGCGGCCGGGTTGGCCGTTCTCATCATCAAGCCTATGCCTATTTACTGACACCGGATGAAAAACTGTTAACACCGGACGCCATCAAACGTCTGGAAGCGATTGTGTCTTTAGAAGACTTAGGGGCAGGATTCACTTTAGCCACCCATGATCTTGAAATACGTGGTGCAGGCGAATTGCTGGGTGAAGAACAAAGCGGCAATATTCATGCCATTGGCTTTAATTTATTCATGGAAATGCTGGATAAAGCTGTTCATGATTTAAAAGAAGGCAAAACCCCTGAATTGTCTGCACCGATGCATCCAGGTCCAGACATTGACCTTCGTTTAAGTACCATTATTCCTGAAGATTATATAGCTGATATTCATACAAGATTAATTATGTATAAACGAATTGCCAATGCCAAAGATACATTGCAATTACGCGACTTACAAGTTGAAATGATTGATCGCTTTGGACTGCTGCCCTCATCCGTCAAGCACTTGCTATTAATAACCGAGCTTAAATTATTGGCGGCCAAATTAGGCATAGCCCGCCTTCATGCTTCAGCACAAAGCGGCAAAATAGAATTTCTCGAATCCCCTAATATCGATACAGGCACCTTAATTCATTTGATTCAGCTTCATGCCAAACGTTATCAAATGGAAGGACCAACCCGGCTGAAATTTATATTAGACGGCACAACTCATGAAGAACGAATTCAGGAGATTAGCACCTTATTAGCTAAGTTGATGAAGCAAGGGTAATTATTCCCATACAATCGGCTCGGATTGTTCGATCGCCCTGTGAATAAAATTCTGATATCGCTCTTCCACGACACGTCGTTTCACTTTCAGGGTAGGCGTCAGCAAATCATTTTCCGTGGTCCATTCCTCCAGAACCAGCAAAATATGGCTGATTTTTTCATAACTCTTTAATTCAGTATTGACGGTACGCAACATTTTTTGCAGGCTTTCTATGACCTCCTGTTTTGGCTGTTTGCGGGCTTGTTGATTCAATGACACTAAAAGAACATTGCTTTCAAGCTCCTGCCCCACCAAACACAAATGCTCGATCATTGGATTGGTTGAAAAATTTTTTTCTATCGGTGTGGGCGCAATAAATTCACCTTTCTGATTCTTGAAATTTTCTGATAGGCGACCCAATATTTTAACTCGCTGTCTAGCATCAATATCCACAATATCGCCTGTGCGCAGCCAGCCGTCTTCCGTAAATGCCTTCTTTGTGGCTTCTTTATCTTTATAATAACAAACCATAAGACAAGGACATTTCATCAACAGTTCATGATTGTCATCAAGCTTTATCTCGACTTGAAGTCGCGGCGTACCCACATAGCCCAGTCTTCGCTCTTGCAATAACGACAGCGTTGCATAAGCAAAATTTTCCGTCTGTCCATACCCTTCCTGAATAGGAATCCCCAGTTTGTCAAAAAAGTCACTGATACCGGTTGGCAGATGTGATGCTCCGGAGATATTCCCTCTTGAACATTGCAAACCCAACTGATGTTTAATTTTGTTTTTGATAAACCCGGAAAGAAAGGGAATCTTCAACAGGCTTCTTAAAAGTATTGGCGGCAGTTTTTGCTCAATTTTATGTTGAAACACACCCCAAATTCTGGGAACCGCCGCAAAAAGAGTCGGCTTCACCTCCCGCAAGTTCTCGGCAAATATTTCCAGACTTTCAACGAAAGAAACATCGCAGGCAATCGCAAGGCTTCCCAGTTCAATTGCCGAACGTTCATACACATGCGCAAGCGGCAAGTACGACAGGAGATGATGATGCTCCAAATCGGTCATCCGCCTTATATCGGCAGGGAAAATAGCCAAATAATTCGCAATCGCTTCATGCGTGTATACTGCGCCTTTCGGAGTACCAGAGGTTCCAGAAGAATAAATAATTGTGTAAACATCACCAGCTTCTGGAAAAACAATGTCTTCCCGCGGCTCACTGGCCAGCACATCCGACCAACGATAAGTCGTATGTAAATTAGTATGATAATCAAAGCTAATCGTCGTTAGACGTTCGGGAATATAACGGCGCGTTTCAAGAGGTTTATCTAATTTGCCAACAAATACCAGCTTCACTTCCGCATGTTCAAGCACGTATTCAATACTATTTTCATGCTGATTAGAAAATAACGGTACATTGACCATTCCAGCCAAACTAATACCAAAATCTGCGATAAACCACTCAGCGCAGTTTTTAGAAAAAATAGCTACGTGCGCGCCTTTTTTAAGCCCTAACGTCTGCAAAAACCGTGCAACCTGGCGTGCCTGACGCATGACCTCAGCCCATGTGAATTCATGCCAAACTCCTCCCTTGGGTTGTCGTAAATAAATGCGTTTGCCATCTTGTTGTTCATGCTTTAATAATACATGACAAATTGAATGTGCTAATGAACCTGATGCCATCCGTTTTCTCCTCAATCAAGGCCGGCCTTCTGTTTCCATAAAAAGTTCATTTTAGGGAAAATATCCAAATACTATCGGGTTCCCCCAACCGTTAACGCATCAATCTTCAACGTCGGTTGTCCGACACCAACCGGCACTGACTGACCATCCTTGCCACATACACCAATTCCACCATCAAGCTTCAAATCATTCCCTACCATACTTATTTTTTTCATCACATCAGGGCCGTTGCCAATTAGGGTTGCCCCCTTCACTGGCTTTGTTACACGACCATTCTCGATAAGATAAGCTTCACTGGCTGAAAATACAAATTGTCCAGAAGTAATATCAACTTGCCCTCCACCAAAATTAACCGCATATAAACCATTCTGTACGGAACGTATGATTTCCTCTGGATCATGCGGGCCTGCCAACATATAAGTATTCGTCATCCTTGGCATGGGCACATGGGCGTAGGATTCCCGACGACAATTACCAGTGGGTTGCATGCCCATTAATCTCGCGTTTAGTTTGTCTTGCATATAATTCACCAACACACCATTCTCAATTAAAGTGGTACATTGCGTGGGAGTACCCTCATCATCCATAGTGAGTGAACCACGACGATTTTCAAGCGTACCATCATCAACAACCGTAACGCCAGAGGCAGCCACACGCTCCCCCAATCGTCCAGAAAAGGCAGACAGGCCTTTACGGTTAAAATCGCCTTCCAATCCATGCCCTACCGCTTCATGAAGCAGAACGCCAGGCCAACCTGGACCTAATACCACCGGCATCATTCCAGCCGGAGCATCCTCTGCTTCAAGGTTTACTAATGCTTCCCGCACTGCCTCCCGTGCATATTCCAGTGCTCTTTCCTGTTCCAGAAAAAACGAATAGCCCACCCGACCACCGCCACCAGAACGAGCGGACTCTCGGCGTCCATTTTGCTCAACAATTACACTGACATTAATGCTTACCAACGGTCTGATATCGGCAATCATTGGACTATGCATACCAGCAACCATAACCACTTCATAACATCCACTGAGTGAGGCATTAACCTGAATCACTCTGGGATCAAGGCTTCTTGCTTCCTTATCAATCGATTCAAGCAAAGCGATTTTTTCCTGTTTGCTCATGCCATCAATAGGGTTTACTCCAGCATAGCGAATCACAGGGGCTGTAGCCACTTTGATAGCAGGCATTGTTCTTCCACCCGTAAAAGCGATGGAACGCGCAGCATCCGCTGCCCGCTCCATCGCCGGCAACAAAATATCATCGCAATAAGCATATCCTGTCTTTTCACCACTGACGGCACGAATCCCAACACCACGATCAATGGAGTAACTGCCACTTTTTACCTGTGAATCTTCCAGATACCAGGATTCATAACTGCAACTTTGAAAATAAAGATCAGCGTCATCAATAGGATGCTTCATCATAGAATGAATCAACTTCTCTATTCCAGACTCATCTAAGGCAGCAGGTTTTAACAAAATATCTTTGGCAATAGCCAATGCAGTTAACTTCATAAAATCTACCTATGTAAATGTATCTTATAATACACGATGATCAAGGCAGGGAAACGCTTGACGTACCTGATGCAATCGCTGTAAGTCAATATCCGCCACGATGACCCCAATACCCTCTTGTTGTTTACTTAAAACACTTCCCCAAGGCTCAATAATCATACTATGGCCATAAGTATGCCTGCCATTTTCATGGTTCCCACCTTGGTTCGCTGCAAGAACATAACACAAATTCTCAATGGCTCGTGCCCGTAATAACACTTCCCAATGCGCCTTACCAGTCAATGCGGTAAACGCCGATGGCACAGTGAACAATTCAGCCCCTTTTACTACTAATTGTTGATATAATTCCGGAAAACGCAAGTCATAACAGACACTCAAACCAACTCGCCCTATCGGCGTAGCTACAACAACGACATCATTGCCTGGTTCAATGGTTAAAGATTCCTGATGTGCCTCCCGTTCAGACACACGCACATCAAACAAATGAATTTTATCATAACGCGCAACCACAGCACCTTGATCATCATAAACCAGGCAAGCCGCTTTCAAACGATCACCACCACTCTTCAATAAAAGAGTACCCGCAATAATCCATAGTTGGTAGCGTTTGGCAAGCTCGCTGATGGTTTGTTGGATCTCACCTTGGCCATAGTCTTCAGCAACCCGAAATTTATCGCTTTCCTTCATACCCATAAAAGCAAAATTTTCAGGTAAAACCAATAATTGAGCTCCTTTATCGCAAGCATTGGCAGACAATTCAGACAGTTGATTCAGATTGTTTTTTACATTGGCCGATGAGGTCATTTGAATCACCGCAACACGAGACATGATAATCCTCTAATTTAATTAGTCGGTTTTAGGGTTTGTTTACACTTGATTTTTTAATAATCAAAACTTGGCACTTCTATCAGGTAACTGCAATACGCCATGTATTCAACATAAAGTTTTCTGGGTTAAAACATACTTGTCAACATGAACTCATCCCGCTAGACTTGATATCGTAACAAAATGCCCTTATCTATGCTAAAATAGACTATAAATCATCTGGAGTTACACATGAACAGAAATGACGTTTCCGTGTTAAGCCGCAGAACAGAATCCGTTCTTGCCACAAATAAGGTATTACGCAATACCTACCTATTACTGGGCATGACCTTTCTTTTCAGCGCATTGACTGCTTATACTTCGTTTGCAATAAACGCACGACCGCTTAACCCTTTACTTTTTATTGTTGGTGCTTATGGTTTGATGTTTCTCACCAATGCGCTCAGAAATAGTGCTCTTGGGCTTGTAAGTGTCTTTGCCTTTACGGGGTTTATGGGTTATGCAATAGGGCCTATTTTGAATTTTTACATTGCAAATTTTTCAAATGGTCCGCAAATTGTTGCAACTGCACTGGGCGGTACTGGCTTAATCTTTTTTGCCTTATCAGGATACGCCTTAACCACGCGTAAGGACTTCAGCTACCTAGGAGGGTTCCTCTTTGTTGCCGTTATGGTTGCTCTACTGGCAATGATTGCTAACCTATTTCTGCAAATTCCAGCCTTGTATCTTGGAATTTCCGCCGCATTTGTATTAATTTCGTCAGGTGTGATTCTCTTGCAAACCAGTGCAATCATTCATGGCGGCGAGACAAATTACATTTCAGCGACGGTCACGCTATTTGTTTCAATATACAATTTGTTCATCAGTTTATTGAACCTGTTAAGTGCCTTTTCTGGCCGCGATTGAGTGCCATGACACGTTGTCTTTTTTAAAAGACAACGTGTCATTTTTTCTCATAAAATATTAGGGCCTGTTGACATTTCATTTCAGCAGGTAAATCAACCTGAATACTTACTGTTGTTGCCAACTTGCCTTTGTGCGAAAGAGCGCTTCTAAATCCTTTTCAGATTTTTTAAACGCACCATTTAGGCTAAACAACGACCTTTGCGTCTGATAATAAACCCCTAAAGGCACTGGGTACTCAGGATAAGTCAGGCAGGCAAGACGCATGGCTGCAAGAAAATTGGAAGAATCATGTTGATAGTTACTTGCTTCCCGGGCATCAACTCGCTGCAACATGTCATTCACTAATGCTAATCCACATTCATGCTCTTCGCCAAACAACAAAGGAAATCCTTCCTTCAGCACTAATGTATTTTGCGAGCGATTGGCTTTTAATGCAAACTCATCAAATGCCCCGCGATTAAAAATATTGCAATCCTGATAAATTTCAATGAATGCACATCCCTTATGTTCATAGGCTCTTTTAAGAACGTCCGCCAAATGGCTAGGATCTTTATCGACCGCACGAGCCACAAAACCGGCTCCGGCTGACAATGCCAAAGCCAGTGGATTCATAGGCTGGACGGCAACGCCCATCGGTGATGTTTTTGTCACTTGTCCTTGTTGAGAGGTTGGTGAAAATTGACCTTTTGTTAATCCATAGACCTGATTATTAATCAATAAAATATTGATATCGACATTACGACGTAAGCAATGAATCAAATGATTACCGCCGATGCTTAAAGCATCTCCATCCCCTGTGATGACCCATACGCATAAATCATCGCGCAGTGCTTTCAACCCCGTCGCTATAGCCGTTGCCCTGCCATGAATCGTATGGAGCCCATAAGTATTCATGTAGTAAGGAAGCCGGCCGGCACAACCAATTCCAGATACGAATACATGTTTTTCCGGCGGTAAACCAAGCTCGGGTAAAACACGTTGCAATGCCGCCAAAATGGCATAATCGCCACATCCTGGGCACCAGCGAACTTCATTTGTATTGGCAAAGTCGTTACGCGTGTAATTCATTTTATTCATGGTTAGCTATTCCAATATGTGCCTTAATGGCATCCACAAGATAGCTCGTGGTAAATGGCTGCCCATTGCATTGAAGAATAGGCTGTATATTCACCAAATACGTCGCCCGTAGCACATCACATAACTGGCCTGTGTTGAGCTCAGCAACGAGGATACGTTGATAGCTTTTCATAACATCACCCAGTTCGCTCGGCAGAGGATACAAGTGACGCAATTGCATCAATGCTACCGGTATACCTTCCTGGTGACATTGCCTGCAAGCAGATTTAAGGCTTCCATACGTGCTACCCCAGCCGATGAGCAGGGTAGATGCATTCGAATCACCTTCAACACACACTGGTGCATATTCATGAGCAATCGTTGTTATTTTTTTTGCTCGCAATGCCACCATGTTTTGATGGTTGCTCGCATCATAACTAACATGCCCGTCCTCGCCTTCTTTTTCTAATCCACCCAATTGGTGGATGAATCCAGGTGTACCAGGAATATTCCAGCTTCGACTTAAAGAATCATCTCTTTGATAAGGTTTAGGAAACCGATTAAAATCAAGAACCGGTAAATTTAATGACCGCAAATTAGGAATTTGCCATGGTTCTGCCGCGTTTGCGAGCAAAGCGTCCAATAAAACAATCACAGGCGTCATATACTTAATGGCGATATTAAACGCCTCAATGATCGTTACAAAACAATCCGCTGGAGAAACTGCCGCCAACACTGGTAAAGGCGCCTCGCCATGCCGACCATACATCGCCTGACGCAGATCACTTTGCTCCGTTTTAGTCGGCATGCCTGTGGATGGTCCAGCACGCTGTACATCAACCAATACCAATGGCAACTCGGTCATCACTGCCAATCCAAGACTTTCACTCTTCAAATCCATACCAGGACCCGAGGTACAGGTTAAAGCCAAACGTCCACCAAAAGCTGCTCCAATACAGGCACAAATGGCTGCAATTTCATCTTCCGCTTGCAAAAGATTCACGCCAAACTCTGCCAATTGTGCACATTCTTGTAAAATTGCCGATGCTGGCGTGATGGGATATCCTGCAACCAATATCGGCGTATGCGTGCTTACTGCCACCGTGGCAACCGCCAAAGCGACCGCTTCAACCCCGGTGATTTGACGATAATCCCCGGGCTGCCGATTCACCTGCCCTAACATATACTGACGACGACTTAACTCCAGAGTCATCGCATAATTATAACCAGCAAGTAAAGTCAGCTCATTCGCTTTGGCTATCTGTGGTGTTGATTTGAATTTTTTGGCAATAAAAGCAAGACAATGTTCAAAAGGCAAATCAAATAACCATAAAACCAGCCCCAGTACATAAAAGTTTTTTGTTTTTTTTGCCTGGGCGTGGCTTAAACCCAATGCTTCCACAGCCTGTAAGGTATTGGTGATCAAGGGTAAGCAGAGCACTTGGTATTGCTGTTGAACATCCTGCAAAAACGCCGGGCTAAGTCCTGCTTTTTCCCAGTCTTTTGTTTGCAGGCTGTCTTCATTAACAATCAATAATCCATCGTGCTCCAGGTATTGCAAAGAGTTTTTTAATGCGGCAGGATTCAGTGCCACCAAGACATCTAACGTTTCTCCAGCAGTAAATACAGCCTGCTCCGCCATGGCCAGCTGAAAACCCGATACGCCAGCGACTGTTCCAGCAGGTGCACGAATTTCCGCGGGAAAATCAGGCAACGTACGCACATCATGCCCCGCCAGCGCTGCAGTGATGGTCAGCTGCTCGCCAACTAATTGCACACCATCGCCAGAATCACCCGTAAAGCGGATAACAATCGCATCAGTCATTGACATAATCTCGTATAAGTGGTGTTTCTATCTTGCTTCCTGCATCAGCTGCCGCATCACTCTTATGGCTTCTTTTAAGCCACAGAACAATGCCCTGGCAATGATCGCATGACCAATATTCAATTCATTCAATTCATTAATACTGGCAATGGGTTTAACATTATGATAATGCAAGCCATGGCCCGCATTGACAATTAATCCCAGCTTAGCAGCATACTCAGCCGCTTGTCTAATCCGCTGCAATTCTTCCCTTTGCGCTTCATTTGTTAGAGCCTCTGCATAACAACCCGTGTGAAGTTCAATGGCTTGAGCGCCTGTAGCTAGAGACGCATCAATCTGTTTGATATCAGGGTCAATAAACAAAGAGACTTCACTGCATGTAGCTTTCATTCTTTTTACAGCCTCTGCCACCATTTCATAATGACTCATCACATCAAGACCACCTTCCGTCGTCAGCTCTTGTCGTTTTTCTGGCACAAAGCAAACATGGGCAGGCAGCACTTCCTCAGCAAAATCCAGCATAGATTTCGTCACTGCCATTTCAAGATTCATCCTTGTCTGTAATACGTCTTTGATTAAGCGTACATCTCGGTCTTGTATATGACGCCTGTCTTCGCGTAAATGTATGGTAATGCCATCAGCGCCTGCTTCTTCGGCTTCTATTGCCGCTTGCACGGGGTCAGGATAACGAGTACCACGCGCCTGACGCACGGTTGCAATATGATCAATATTAACCCCTAGTAGTATCTCTTTTTTCATCATTCACCATTATTCTATGCTCACATTCCTTAAATTATTTTTATACAGCTCTCGCGCTTTAATTGCTCTCCCGTCCAAAGCAAAGTCAATCGCTCGACGCATTATCCATTTTACCGCCTTTAACGTCGCCACATCAGTAAATCTATCCTGCGAAAAAGCAAGAATATGCTGTCCCAAAATTCCTTTTCCCACTGCCATAAAACCATGACCATCCAACAGTTGATATTGTCTATCCGCCAAGATAGGCCGACCATCCACGTCATGGGTTAAAGACATCTGATAGCCACAAGAAACAAGCAGCTGCCATTCAAAACGTCTTAAAACTGTCTCTACGCCAAAACGACTATTCACGGCAGTCAGTGTCTTTAATACAGATTCATAAGCTTTATAAAGTTCCGGATATTCATCATTTGGGCACAAAAAATAATAAAGCAATTCATTCATGTACAGGGCTGCAAAGAGATTGTGCCCTGTAAACTGTATCGTCGCTGCCACAATTTCAATCTGCCGAATGTAGTAGCGATCGCCGCGCTGGTTAACAGCCACCCATAAAGGTGTAAATTCTTGCAACAAGGATTGTTTTTTGGGCGTGCGTCCTCCTCGATATAGACAGGTAATAATCCCCTGTTCGAATGTAAAAAACGTAGCCTGAGCGCTCGTATCGCCTATCCATCGCTTATGTAACACCCAAGCATGCAGCGCCTCAATGATCATAACCTAATTGCTTTAATAAACGTTCGTCATCCAACCACCCTGATTTGACCTTGCACCAACAACGCAGAAACACTTTTTTATTCAATAGTTTTTCTATGTCCAGGCGAGCACTACTGGCAATTTCTTTTAGTTTACTCCCTCTATCACCAATAATCATGCGCTTGTGGTTTTCTTTATCCACCCAGATCAGGGCATGGATACGTACAAGAGAACCTTCGTCTTGAAACGCCTCAATATCTACCGTTGTGGAATAAGGCAGTTCCTGGCCGCAAAGACGGAAAATTTTTTCGCGAATTAATTCTGCGCACAAAAAACGAGTGGAACGATCCGTCAATTGATCGCCACTAAATAAATGGGGCCCTTCTGGTAAAACAGTTTTCAACTGTTGCTGCAATGAATCTACGCCAGTGCCTGTTTTTGCAGATAGAGGAATAATTGCAGTAAACTTATAAAGTTGGCTTAGTTCTTGCAGTTTTGGCAATAACGTCTTCTTATCCGCAATCTTATCTACTTTATTGACCACTAAAAAACAAGGTACATTCACCTTTTTTACCAGCTCCAATACGTATTCATCTTCCTCTTTCCAATGCAAGCCATCGATGAGAAAAACAATGGCATCCACATCACGTAACACACTAACTGCCGTTTTATTCATCAGTCGATTTATGGTCTTCTTTACACCTTGGTGGATTCCAGGCGTGTCAACATAGATGAATTGACTCTCTCCTTCCGTACGAATTCCTAGAATGCTGTGTCTTGTTGTTTGCGGTTTACGTGACGTAATACTTATTTTTTGCTGTAAAATTCGATTAAGAAGGGTAGATTTACCCACATTCGGCCGTCCAACCAAGGCAATATACCCGCAATACGATCTCATCAATAATAATCCAGTTGATTTAAAACATTGTTATCTTAAAATTTTACATTCACCAAATACTTGATTGTGTCGTAAAATTTGTAGCCATTTTATGGCTCATTTTATCAGAACCTGTCTTCAGAGTCGCTAGGCTGGGACGAAATGCGTTGTGTTTCTATATTGGATTACGCCGATAAACTGCAGACGTAGAAACCAAGTATTTTTTCATGCGTCGTCCCTCTGAAACTGTTATTTCATTGCAAACCATGCAAGCAACTCATAATATAAAGACAGAATGAAGCTTGAGGACATATAGAGTGAAGAAAGGATTTTCGCTAATTGAATTGTTGATCGTCATGGCAATTGTTGGCATTCTTGCCAGCATTGCTTATCCAACCTATCAAGATTATGTTACCCGCGCGCGGCGTAGTGATGGGCAATCTGCTTTATTAGATTTAGCAAGTCGCATGGAACGTTATTATTCCGAACATCATACCTATCAAACCGCAACCATTGGCACAGGTAATGCGACGGATGTACTCAGTTCCAACACGTCTCCGGAAGGCTGGTATTCTTTATCGATAAGCAGTGCAACCGGCAGTACCTACACTTTGCAAGCCATCCCTGTAAGCACACAGGCAACGTTGGATACGCTCTGCCAAACATTAACCCTAAACCAATTAGGTGTCAAAGGCATCACAACTGGTCCTGCAGGCACACCAACAGGCAATGCCGCTCAATGTTGGTAAATGAGTGAGTCCCTTTGGTGGCAACACATTTAAAACAACATGATTTTTATATATACAATTTTTTCATGTATACTTAATAATAATATTTTCAAAGGGGTCTATTCATGGTCAAACGGTCACCAACACATCCAACGTCCACAAGTGCCGCAACGCATCGACACGCCCCATCGGAAGGAGTATGGCTGGAAACTAAAAATGGACGTAAAGTTGAACTTACAGCAACACATCTTGAGCAATGGTTTGCTAAAGTGGAAGCCGGAATCCGCGAAGATGCAGCCGCTAACAAATCTGAGCGATTGAAAGCCGAAAGGACTTCCCCTGGTTTAATCGCCCGTTATGCAAGCCAATATGGTTTTAAAAATCCGGAACAGCTTGTTGCCTTTTTAAAATCACCCGCTGGTGAAACAACAAAAGAAGTCATTGGTGCTCAAATAGCAGAAACAATTGCCTTGCAACAAGAATTACAACAACAATTACGTGATGAAGAAATCAGGCGGCATCGATTAATGGCTTTTCTTCTGCTGTATTTTCTGAGTAAACGTGATGCAAAAGCACAAGAACTAAAAGAACGAATTCAGGAAGAAATCGATAAGCTCCTGCAAGAGGAAAGAACAATTGAAAAAGCCAGTACTGCTTCACCTACTCCTACCGCCGCTGATTACGAGGCGAGACTTGCACCATATAGAGCTCAATTGGCCAATTCATTAAAAGAATTGGAAACATTAGATGAGGAAATGAATGTCCTTGAAGCAAAGACTGAACAAATTGTCTCAAAATATTTGAATTATGCAACAAGAGTCACCAGTGCAGAAGAAGAGATCCATACTTTATTAAACGGCAGAGACCTCCATGCTCTAAAAGATGAAGAAAAGCCATCTCTTCATGCAGACATTGATCGGCAAATTGCCGCTTTTACTCAGAAAATGGAAACCAATGCCTTACAAATACAAAGACTTGTAGATGAAAGCATGCATGACGGATTTGTAGAGCAAAGACATATTGACGAGGGACTGGTCGAGAAAGAGTTTTTAGGAAGACCTTTACTTGAAGCGGCTCGAGCAAAGATTGAAGAAAGTACCGCCGATAACTTGCATATTGCCGCTTTAAAAGACTTAAAATCGGTGCTTAATGGCGAAAAAGTCTTTTGCGCGCGCGATGGTGAGCTCGTATCGTCGGTGGATAAAGCCGAACTGGTTCTTCCTAAAGACATGGCTGAAGATCTGCGAAAGAAAAAAGAACAACTCGTTGAGCATGAAGGAAAATTTTATCTTATCAAGCAAGGACAGGATATAAGGGATTTATCAACAGATGAAAAACAGACAGCCCATGAAGCCTGTAAACGTTTACGTCCAGAAGAGCGTGTCACCGTGAAACACCTCATCCAACATAATAGCAGACTGGAACATCAAGAAAATAACCGCCACAAAGATGTTGTTTTGCAAAAACAACAACTCCAAGTGCAAAAAGTCATGGAGTTTGCCAATGCCGTGGCAAAAATTCAGGCAGAACGCGCAAATCAAGCGACTCTAGAGCAACAGGCACAGGCAACGCCGGGTCAACAACCACAACCTTCAAGAGGTTTATCATCCTCACCCATGTCACCAACTCCTCCCAGAATGACGCCATTGCCAACCACGTCGGCAAAAACTGCAGCGAGTCCCGCTCATGCTCAAGTGACAAAAGTGCTGCAGCCTGTAAGACATGCTCTGCCACAAGAAGTCATCGATGTGTTACAGAAAGTGCCAAATCACAAGATGCAACTTCAATTAGCGAAACTAAAGGCTGGTGAACCAATCCCAGATCAAACCTGGCAAGCATTGATGAAGGTACCCGTGCCTCGAGGAATACTGAGCACTTTGCAAACGACCATGGAACGATTTGCAGCAGGTCTTGGCAAACCAATATTAGACGCTGACAAAGAGCACACCGCTGCACCGAGGCCTGATCCTTTATCCACCAATCCGTTCAGTGGTCGATAAAGAAAGCAACATGATGACCCGGATATCACTTCGTGCGATCTCCAGGTTACCTCAGTAGAAATCGTAGCCTGGTTAACGCGCAAACGGTAACCAGGTTTTTTTGCATGATTCAACGGATATTGCTTCGCACTACCCAGCGCTACCTGCAGCCAGGAGACAATCAAGAAAACTTTATAGAAGACTTGCCAAGTTATAGCAAGTCTTCTAACATGTCAGAACATTGCAGCATGTTAGTGAACAGACCATGATAATCGATAAACTGGCTGGCAACCAATCAATTATTATTACGCTTGATGTCGATGGCCTTCTATATGATAAACTTCGCCATATTACAGAAGCCGGATTTTCCGTCGTTGAAATCAATAGCGTTGATTCTGCTCTGTTAACCACCGTTCTGCATGATTTTCCTAATCTTCGTATTGGTGCAGGAAATATCATCGACACGCAACAATTGGAAAATTGCCATCAAGCTGGGGTGGATTTTGTTACCAGCCCAGGATTTATGCCAGCCATCGCGCAAACCGCTAATGTTTATTCAATCAACTATCTGCCCGGTGTTGCTACCCTTTCGGAAGCCATGCATGCCATGTCCCTCGGATGCCACCACGTCAGGCCATATCCTGCAAGCTTAACATTTTGTACTTTATTAAATAAATGCTTGCCATTATTACGTTTATTTCCTGCAGAAATTGAATGGGAAGAAGCAGAGCATTTTTTTAATCTCCCAGCAGTTGCAGCGGTCAGCATTCTAAATCCTGAAAGTAAACAATTACCTACTTTGGAAACCGTTTAACGCTCAGAGATTTTTGAACAAAAATTTTACAGAACCTAGCGATTTTTAAATAAATCGATAAACAGCAAGCCTGCACCAAGGCAAATGGCACTGTCTGCAATATTAAAAATTGGCCAGTGATGATTTTTATAATAAACATCAATAAAATCAATCACATGTCCAAGAGTAGCTCTATCAATCAAATTACTCAATGCACCACCAAGAATCAGGCTTAAAGCCATCAATTGCAACAAAGCCGAAGAAGCACTTCGCAGAATCCAAATCGTCAACGCTATACTCATTAAAAGACTAAATCCAGCAAAAAACCAACGGTGCCACTCACCAGCACCGCTTAAAAAACTGAATGCCGCCCCAGTATTATAGGCTAATGTCAAATTCAGCATCGGCATAACAGGCAACGGTTGATAAAAAGACAAATTATGTAATGCCCAATATTTACTTCCCTGATCGAGCAAAATCACCGAAAGACTTAATAAAAACCAAGGCCATTTTCTCATGCAAATTGCCTCAATTCAGCATCACCACTAATATTACCTATACAGCGTTGGCATAATTCGGGATGTTTTATATCTTCACCTACTTCTGGACGACGATGCCAACAGCGAGTGCATTTAGCATGAGTACTACCTTGCACTTGAATTGCTACACCCAGTTCTTCGTTTAATACAGTATCCGCAGCACGCGATTTAAAATCATGCACTTCAGCCGCGGAAGTAATCAACAAAAATCGTAACTCATCACCCAGGCGCGCCAAGAGTGGATAGGTAGCCTCATCAGCAAACAAAATGACTTCAGCCTCCAGCGCTGAACCGATCACACCTTCTTTACGCTTATTTTCTAACGCCTTATTGACTTCATCACGAATGGCCTGCAACCGTTGCCACTCATTCATTGACAAACCCGAGAGCAATGGCCAATCAGCATACCATTCTTCAATAAAAACAGATTCACCTTGTTCGCCTGGAACAACTTTCCAGATTTCTTCAGCGGTAAATGACAAAATTGGCGCCAACCAACGTGTTAAAGCCTGGATAATGTGATACATGGCCGTCTGGCAAGAACGCCGAGCGTTGCTATTTACCGGCGCTGTGTATTGCCGATCTTTGATGATATCAAGATAAAAACTTCCCATGTCAACAGCACAAAAATTATGAATTTTTTGATAGATCACATGAAAGTGATACTGTTCATAAGCCACAATAATTTCTTCTTGCAATTGACGACATTTAGCGATGGCCCATTGATCCAGCTCAACCAAATTATCGGCAGACACACAATCATGCTGTGGTTCAAAATCAAATAAATTGGCCAACAAAAACCGTGCCGTATTACGAATGCGTCGATACGCATCTGCATTGCGTTTGATGATCTCATCTGAAATGCTGACTTCATTGCGATAATCCGTTGATGAAACCCAAAGACGTAGAATGTCGGCACCATGCTGCTCGATCAGTTTATCCAGAGCAACGTAATTTCCCTTTGATTTTGAAAGTTTTTTGCCCTCAGCATCGACCGTATAACCATGCGTTAACACGGTTTTATAAGGTGGTGCACCATACATCGCAACCGCCGTTGTCAGTGATGAGTTAAACCAGCCACGATGCTGATCAGATCCTTCAAAATAAACGTCAGCCGGAAAACCCAGTTCATGCTTGAGCACACAAAAATGCGATACGCCGGAGTCAAACCACACATCAAGCGTGTCGTTTATCTTCTCATAATGAGCAGCGTCCTCGCCTAGAAATTCAGTCGTATCTAAGTCGAACCAGGCATCGATCCCATGTTGCTCAATACGTTTAGCAATCCTCTCCAACAGGACGGTTGTATCAGGATGCAAGTCCCGAGTTGATTTATGAACGAATAATGGAATGGGAGTACCCCACGCTCGCTGTCTTGAAATACACCAATCAGGTCTATTTTCAACCATCAAACGTATGCGAGCCTTCCCCCAGTCAGGAACCCAATTGACTTTTTCAATCTGTTCAAGGAGATGGTGACGCAAACCAGCTTTATCCATTGCAATAAACCATTGCGGCGTTGCCCGAAATATGACTGGAGTTTTATGCCGCCAACAATGAGGATAACTATGGCGCGTCATTTCCTCATGAAGCAGTACCTCTCGTTCTCTTAACAAATCCACTATCTGATTGTTTACTTTAAAGACGTGCAAGCCAGCAAACCTCGACACATCCTCCGCATAGCAACCATTTCCCATCACTGGATTAATAAGCGGTAAATCGTAACGTTTGCCCACAAGATAATCATCCGGACCATGTGCAGGAGCAGTATGCACACAACCCGTTCCAGAATCAGTAGTCACATGTTCACCAAGAACGATAGGCACTTGACGGGCATCAAATGGATGCTTCAGCATCATTTGTTCAAACGTTGTCCCCTTCCCGCGACCTAATATGGTAAATTTCTCAATTCCATATCGCCCCATGACCATTTCAACCAGTTCAAGGGCAACCAAGAAATAGCGATGACCATCATCAACCACAGCGTAGTCTAATTCAGGATGCAAGCAAACGGCTTCATTGGCTGGCAGCGTCCATGGCGTTGTTGTCCATATTGGAACAATAAATGGTTTCCGCGGTAAACCACGAGCCACTTTTGCAAGAAAGTGCTCTGATTCCAACGCGAAAAAAGCAACATCAATCGATGGTGAGGTTTTTTCTTCATAGTCTACTTCCGCTTCTGCCAGTGCTGAACCACAGTCAATACACCAGTGCACTGGTTTAAAGCCCTGTTGAAGATGACCATTTTCAATGATTTTAGACAATGCACGAACTATATTAGCTTCGTAAGCATAATCCATGGTCGCATAAGGATGATCCCAATCTCCAAATACACCAAGACGTTTAAATTCTTTCTTTTGAATATCAATTTGCCCCGCCGCATATTCACGACATTTATAGCGAAATTCGCCAGCACTTATTTTAACCCCAGCTTTACCTTCTTTTTTTTCAACATTCAGTTCAATCGGTAAGCCATGGCAATCCCATCCTGGCTTAAAGGGTGCATCATAACCACTCAATGATTTTGATTTGATGATGATGTCTTTAAGAATTTTATTTAAGGCATGGCCACAGTGCAAATGCCCATTTGCATAAGGTGGCCCATCGTGAAGTATAAAACGCTTTCCACCCTGCCTAGCCATCCGAATTTTCTCATAAATGGCTTGCTCATCCCATTCAATCAACATTTGCGGTTCCCGCTGAGCAAGATTTGCTTTCATTGGAAAAGAAGTATGCGGTAAATTTAATGTGTCTTTATAATCAGCCATCAAGTTCTACTCTGTAAAAGTCAAATGTTCATTGTGTTCACTAAAATATTTTTTTGCTGCCGCAATATCCTTGCGAATTTGTGCTAACAAAGCATCCAATGAGGAAAATTTGATTTCCTCTCGCAACTTATACAAAAAAAAGACGTCCAATACCTCACCATACAGTGATTCATCGAAGTTTAGCAAATGAACTTCCAGTATATTTTTACTTCCGTCCACCGTCGGTCTACAACCAAGATTTGCCACGCCAAATAACAAGGATTTTCCTGGCCTTTTTACTTGCACGCAGAAAACACCTTTAAAAGGCAAGCTCGGCCGGTGCATGCTCAAATTTGCCGTTGGAATGTTCCATTGCCGACCTCGACCATCTCCTTTTATCACACGACCACATAGACTATAGGGTCGTCCCAATAATTCGGCAGCATGCTTTAGATGATTAAACTGTAATGCCTGCCTTATTCTTGTTGAACTTACACGCTCATTCTCCAGCGTAAAATCAGAAAAAATCTGCACGTTACACGCTTGGTGGCTTGCCAATTGCTTGAGTAGATTTACATCACCTTCACGATTACTGCCAAAATGAAAATCATGGCCGATCAACAATAATTTAACGTTAAGAAGGGAAAATATAATGCGCTCAGCAAATTCAACAGGAGACATCAACGATAATGTTTGGTTAAACTTAAGGCAGATAACAAAATCTACGCCAAAGTGGCGCAAACGATGTAACTTCTCCCGCAAACTAGAAAGACGAACAGGTGCCTTATCCCCGTGAAAATACTCATTCGGCTGCGGTTCAAACAATACTACCAGCAAAGGCAGTTGCATGAAATCTGCCTGGGCACGTAATTGTTGCAGCAAAGCCTGATGGCCAAGGTGTACACCATCAAAATTTCCTATGGTTGCAACCGTTCCAGCAGCAAACTCTGGTATGTTCTGTATACCTCGCAGTAATTTCATCCTAACGAACAACAAAAAAAGAACCAATTATACCGAGTATGTTTCTAATTACGAAACATAATGAACATTAGAATAGACTCCAAAAGCCTATTCTTTGGGTGGTCGTACAATTAACACATCACATTGTGCGCCGTGTAAAATGGCGTTAGCCGTCGAACCAAGTAATAATGCCAACCCATGTTTGCCATGGCTTCCTGTAACAATCAGATCCACCTTGTTTTCTTCAGCAACACGCAATACTTCATTTTTTGTGGAGCCAAATTCAAGAAATCGATTTTTTTCATCAATCTTTAAACGGTCAGCCAAGTGATTAAGTTCTTTTTCCGCCTGTTCACGTATAGAAACTTCTACCTCGGCAAAACCAGCAAAACCAGGGTAAGCATAAGCCGGTATTGGTTCAACCACATGAACAAGGATTAACTCTGCTTTATTTTCATCGGCAATTTTTTTAGCTTTATGGGCCGCATTGATTCCAATTTCATCAAAATCGGTTGCAAATAATACCTTTTTATACATGTTACTCTCCTTGAAAAGGCTTATGGATGAAAGACTAGCAGAAAAAGATGAAATTTCCCAGATGCATGACAATACAGTAAAATAGCATGATTAACAATCTATTATCTGGGGTGCTTTTGATTTGATTGTGTTTTTTAGAGCTTGTTAACAAGCTCTTAGCAAAACCTTGAAATCTTGGCTGAGATCAAACCCATCGAACCTGTACGGATAATGCCGTCGAAGGAATAGCTTTATGATGTATGATTTAATAGGCGCGATCGCCTCTTTACTATCAACCTATTATTTTATTCGCCAAAATAACAAAGCCTGGATGATTGCTTTGTTAGCAACCAGTATGAATGGATGGCTCTATTGGCAAAAAGGAATTTATGCTGATATGTGCCTCGAATCCTTTTATTTCCTCAGCGCGGGTTACGGCTGGTACCACTGGACAACGTCTCCAAAATCTTATGAGAATCCAAAATCATTAACGTTTCTTACCAGCAGGCAATGGCTGCATTTACTTACAGCAGGAAGCATACTTTATGCAGTCATTTTCTATTTGTTAATCAACCATTCACATTCCACTGTTGCCAGACTCGATGCACTCACTACTTCACTGAGTCTCATTGCTCAATGGCTCATGTGCCATAAAGTGATTGCAACTTGGTTCCTTTGGTTTCTAGCCGATGCATTATATGCTTTCATGTATTGGCAAAAAGAATTGCCTTTTCATGCTTTGCTTATGATTACCTACACAGGATTGGCTATCGTTGGTTATATTGTCTGGCTTATCCGATATTCCGAAGGTCAGACAATGGACGTACCCAAGGTTTAAGTTTTGCCAATTCTTGCGGTAATTTCGCTATGGCCTGCTTGGCCACCTCGCGCTGGTTATAATCACCAAACGTTAGAACGTACCATACACCACTAGACTTTTGAGCACGAAGGATTCTGGATTGCTTTGTAATATGATGCAGGCGGGCAAAATGCTCCAGTTTCGTTCTGTCATGGCTGGCAATCAATTGGATGGTGTAATGCTCCTGCACAGACGCCATATTTTCTAATGCGGGCTTTTCTTGTTTCGCAGGAGCTTCAAGCTGCTGAACCCGATGCGCTTTGGCCTCAATGGTTTTTGCTCGCTCAGCCTTTGCCTGGATAACTTTGGGAATAACAACCACCTTATCCATGACAACAAAATTATCCGTAGGAGATGTTTCTTCTTCATTAGATATAATTAATTCAGCACGACGCAATTGGGCTGGCTGCAAAAATTGCCTGGATGCCGCCACGTCATAAGGCAGTATTTTGCTTGCTAATATTTCTTCCAGCTGAACAGATTTCTGAGCTTGTAGTGGCAAAACCACTTCAGTCATAGACTCAGGCGATGAAGTCAAGGCAGTACGATTAGACTGCAATACAAAAGCAATGCCTAATGCTATAAATACTGCACCGGCAACCATTGTCAGGCGCGTATAAGACTTATTATTATACATCTTCTTACTGTTTATAGATTTTATCACATTGAAAAAGCTTGGCATTTGGGTATTAATGCCAACAATTTTACCTTCCGTTAATTGATGAAATTGCTTAACCAATTCATCAGTAATAAACTCGGGGTGAGATAATAAACGGTGTTTCACATAAGCCTTCGTTTCACATTCACTCAATGGACCCAATTCGATGCTGTGAATCATGTCTTTGTATTTGCTCTCCAGCTTGTTCAGCAATAGGGTCACCGAACGATCGGCTACGAGGCAAAAATGGAGATAACCTTGAGGACCTTGCTGCTGCAAGGCATTCAATAACTCGTCAACAAAAGATTCAGATAAATATTGAGCATCATCAATAATGACTAAAGTATGAACTTGATTTTTCTTGTTTTTTTCTATCAGTTCACTTAAGGTTGTCCCTTCTTGAACCCCCAGGGATTGTTGTAGATACGATAAAAGTATCGCCTGATCAAATAAAGCCGTTGCGGCGATGGAGAACGTGCGAATACGCTTATCAAGACTTGCTTGCAAAAGCTCAATAAAAGAAGATTTTCCACCCCCTGGTTCACCCAGCACAGAAATCATTACATTCGTGCCCAAAATCAATTGATTTATGAAATCTATTTTTGTAACCCAAGATAACGGCTTAAATAGGTGTGTGTGAGCCTCTGGCGATTCTTTGGCATGCCGAACCGTTCCCTCATTCATTCTATATCTCCTTCAACAGCACTGATTAATGCGTGGCGCAGGCAGTCCTCTGTAACCGTATCATCCAAATAACACTGCCCTGGTGCCCGCATCAACACAAAACGTAAACACTTGTTTGATACTTTTTTATCGTTAAACATTAAACAATGCAATGTTAATAAATCAATGTCTTTCGGTATTCTTCGGGGTAAGTTTACCTTGCTTAATAGTGAATCGAGTAACACAACACTGGCACGATCCAAGTGGCCTAACTGATAGGATAAGACTGCGGCACAGTATAACCCAATCGCCACCGCTTCTCCATGTCGCCACCGCTGGTAATGAGTATACGCTTCTAATGCATGTGCAAACGTATGGCCAAGATTTAACAAAGCGCGCCGACCTGTTTCCCGTTCATCCTCTTCTACAATTCGAGCCTTTATCTGGCAACATCCCGCGATAAGCTGCGCCCATTGTTCCATGGTCAGAGAATCCATTCCCTCCGTTAGGAAACGGCAAAGGAGTTGTAAAAATTCACCACCTGCAATAAATCCATATTTTATCATTTCCGCACATCCTGAGCGTAATTCCCGTTTTGGTAAAGTGGATAACGCATCAACATCCATAATGACGGCATGAGGCTGATAAAAACTCCCAATCATATTTTTGGCAAGCGGATGGTTTATAGCCGTTTTACCACCAACGGAAGCATCAACCTGTGCAAGTAACGTCGTGGGTAACTGGAGAAACCTTACCCCTCGATGATACGTTGCCGCTGCAAAACCCGCTAAATCACCAATAACTCCACCTCCCAGTGCAATCAGCGTCGTATCACGATGATGACGATACTGAACCAAAGCATCATAAATTTTATTCAAGCTTTGCTGATTTTTATAAGCTTCCCCATCCTTAAGAAGAACCGTATCACATTGCATGGACGCAAAAGCTTGTTCCAGTGGTTTAAGGTAGAGTGGGGCAACAGTCTCGTTGCTAACAATCAAGACTTGGCTGCTTTTTACATGTCGACGCAACAATTCCAAATCAGTCAGACAATGGCAACCGATATAAATAGGATAATCGTGGCTGGCAAGTTGAATTCTCAACTGCCGATAAACATCAGATTTCGCCATAAATATATTTGATAATATTATTTGCCACCGCTTTTACAGTTAACTTATCCGTTTCAAAACTGATGTCTGCTAATTCTTCGTAGAATGGTTCACGCTCATCACGCAACATTTCCAAGCGGCTTTCCAGATCATCGGTCTGCAGCAGAGGACGTTTAGTATCTCGCTTGGTACGCTCAAATTGCTGCTGCAACGATGTTTTAAGATAAATCACTGTTCCACGTGCAGCCAATGCATTACGGTTTTCTGGTGTCATGACAACCCCACCTCCCGTAGCCAAAACAATGTTATTTTTTTGTGTCAATTCTTCAACGATTTTTTGTTCGCGCCGACGAAAACCTTCCTCTCCTTCAACATCAAATATCCAGGAAATATCTGCCCCCGAACGTTCCTCAATGACTTCGTCCGTATCATAGAACTCAAGCTTGAGCTCTTTTGCCAAAGTACGGCCTATTGTACTCTTTCCAGCCCCCATAGGCCCTATTAGAAATATATTACGTACTTTAACTATGCTCATTTTTAATCACATACCCCTTTTTATCTATTACTCATTGCGAATCAAAATGCGGCTTTATTTTATTGCTTTTTCCACCCATGTGTCGATAAAAAACTCATTATGGAGCTTATTATCAAACACTTTTTACCCAAGATGGGGCTCGTCTAAAATATAGCATTTTTATCGGAGATGAATCTATTAATCATAAAATTGCATAAATTTTCTATGCAACTCAAGGTTTCCATGGTCTTACCGGCACAACTACCTTTGCTGGAAGTGGCTGCCCCATAGGGTGCATCGGTGCGATCGGCTTGCCAAATTTATCCAGTTCCACACCATGGGCAAAACGCTGTCGTGGTCCTTCAATGGTTGTAATCGACAAATTGTTGGTTATTATCCTAGGAGTAATGAAAATGAGCAACTCCTCATTACTGGTTCTTGCCTGACTGCGACTGAATAAATTACCTACTAATGGCAACTCCCCTAAAAACGGCACACGTGTAATGGAATTATTTTTATCCTGTTTATAAATTCCTCCTAAAACAATTGTTTGACCGTTATTAACCAAGACATTCGTTTCAATGGATTTGGTTAAAATAATAGGCACACCCTGCAC
Source organism: Legionella nagasakiensis (assembly GCF_900639915.1). Taxonomy (GTDB): domain Bacteria; phylum Pseudomonadota; class Gammaproteobacteria; order Legionellales; family Legionellaceae; genus Legionella_A; species Legionella_A nagasakiensis. Next base: position 190,610 of record NZ_CAAAID010000002.1, on the reverse strand, counting down.
TCGTCTTCCAGAATCTGAATCCTGGTTAATTTGTAAATCCATTAACAACTTGCCATCCGGTGTTATTTGCGGTGTCACTTTCAGGCTTAATACCGCTTTTTTAAAAGCCACGGCAGTTGCTCCGCTTGATGTTGCCTCCTGATATGGAATGTCTTCCCCAGATTCAATCACCGCAGCCTGTTGATTCGTTGTCATCAAGCGTGGGCTAGCAATAATCTCGGCACGCCCTTCACTTTCTAAAGCAGATAACTCCAAATCAAGCAGCACCCCATTGCCTAATTTTGCCAGGGCAATGCCAATTGACGCTGGAGAAGCATCGACTGGAAACGCACCAAGATCAACATTTAGCCGATCAGGAATAGGCACTTCCGCCGCAGGCGTTCCTCCAGCCAAGGCATTTGCACCTTCCAGTGTCCCACTTAAATGAGTTGGTCTTGAAACACCAAAACGAACACCAATGTCTTCTGCACAATTCTTCGTCACATTGACGATGCGCGCTTCAATCAAGACTTGCTTAACTGGAATATCTAATTGTTTAACCAGTTCTCTAATTTCATCAATTTGCGCACCTGTATCCTGCAACCAAATGGTATTGGTTCTGGTGTCTACACTTAATGTACCACGATCAGATAATAATGAATTGTCTTTGTCTTTCAGCATGGTTGCAATATCGGCCGCTTTAGCATAATTAATTTGTAATAACTCCGAACGTATAGGTGCTAATTTTTTTGCGGCCTGCTGAGCTTGCAATTCCTCATTTTCCCGAGCAGCAAATGCCTCTGCCTTATCAATTAATATCACATTGCCCACCTGGCGTTTATCAAGCCCCTGAGTGGTCAAAATAATATCCAAAGCCTGATCCCAAGGCACGTCATTTAATCGTAATGTAATATTGCCATCCACCCGATTGCTAACAACAATATTTACTCCAGTAAATTCTGCCAGTAATTGCAACACTGCCCGCACTTGAATATCCTGAAAATTCAAAGAAATCCGTTTTCCAGTAAATACTTTTTTCTTTAATTTTGCTTCCTGTATTTCCTCTGCGGTCAGAGGAAATACATCAACGATAAACTGTTTATTGACCTGATAGGCAAAATGGCCGTAGTCCCCTTTGTTTAACAGGGTAATGATTGCATTTTTGCCATTTTGCTCGGCTGTAATGACCTGAGCTGGGCTATGAAAATCGATCACATCAAAACGTTTCTGTAAACGTTGTGGCAAACGTGTACTGTTAAACTCAACGATTACTTTTTTTCCCGATTGACTAACCTCAATTGGAATGCCGGCATCAGATACATTGACAATAAGCCGACCTCCCTGATTTTCACTACCACGAAAATCAATGTTGGTAATGCCATGACGTGCATTAACTCGCTGATTCGTTATAAACACTTCTTTATGTTTTGAGATAAGCTCATTCCCTTTCCCTCGTAATATGAGGGTATACACATTGTCGACCATATGGCCTGAATAAGACACGGAATCCGATAAATCCAGAATGGCTCTGACTCGATCGCCAACGGATACAATTCTATACTTCGTTAAAGAAGCAATCTCAACTTTTTTTGATGTCTGAGATGCATTGAGCTGATTCTTACTGTCAATAAAATCAAGCACCAAACGAGATGGTTTTTGCGTCATGAAACTGGCAGGCAACTGAGCAAGCGGCTGGGCGAACTGAAAATCAAGACGAACTCGATTATCCGGCATAGGAGTCACTTTTACCGCCGTTAAAGCATTATCTTTAGCATAGAGAGTGGCACAAGTTATTAGACACAATAAAAATACGCTGATAATTCTATGCAAGTCCGTCTCCTATTTGAAATGATACCAACATTAGGCTCTGTGCAGTCAAGGCTGATGAAGCGTTAATGTGATCCGTTTTTTCTCCCACTTTCCTGCCACTTTTATGGTTTCTTCCAATTCGATAGCAGTCTCGGAAATACGAACAATTTGTCCATAATTCTTACCCATATAATCACCTGGCCTGACTCGAGATATCAATCCGCCTGGTTGGCTTATTAACCCCCATACCGTCGTACCTTCTTTTAAAATACCAACAAATTTTAATGCGTCCAGTGGAAATGCCTCCAAAGGCTGTTTCGGTCGATCAATATTCGGTGCGAGCCTATCTTCCTGCTGCTCAGCGATAATAGGTTTAAATGGACTGCGCCGTTTTTCTTCCTCAGGGTATACGAACTTTGGCAATGATTCAAAGACAGGAATGGGTTCAATTGGCTTTGCAGGTCTTGTTTTGACTTCATGCATGTAACGGCGAAGCTCACTGTTTTCATCCATCCCACAAGCACTTAGCATGAATAAAGAGAATAATATCAACAAATGTCTATTTAAGAGCATCATAGTGTACGATACCGGTAAATTTTAGCCGTCATTTTCATAATCAACTGATCGCCGGCACTGCCTTTCTTTTGTTTATCGGTAGCAGCGCCTTCTATTACAAAATCATGCACCGTCACAATTCGACCCATGCCAGCAACCCGACTTAAAAATACCGCGAATTGATGATAATTCCCCATCACCGTGATTTTAATGGGCAATTCAATATAAAAATCATGCTGAACTTCTGGCATTGGTGCAAACAATTCAAACGTCAAACCACTTGCAATTCCAGTTTTTGAGATGTCTTCCAATAAACCAGGCATTTCATTTTGAGTTGGTAGTTGTCTAAGCATCTTGCCAAAACGTTCTTGCATGATTTGCATCTGATTACGATAAGCCTGCAAATTGGATGCTTGATGCTGTTTTAACTCAAACTCCGTTTTCAGAGAAGCTTCTTTAGCTTTCAAAGTATCATATTGTTCAAAATTACCTTTAACAATGAACCAATAGCCCATAAATATGACCAGAATTGATAAAAAAGCAATGACTCCAATTTTAATGCTTTTTGGCCACTGCCCTACATTTTCCAACGTCAGTTCATTTAAATTGAAATTATTCATGATTCTGACCATCAAATTTTGGACTAAGAATAAAACTTAGCTTAAATTCATTTTCGACACGCGAAGAAGATTCCTCCTGCGTTTTTTTGATTTCCGTAAGATAGGGTTCCTTAATCCAGTTATTGTTTTCAATATTACGCATCAGCTGAGAAATATTACTGTTTGACTCAGCATAACCCAAAATCGTTATCTTATCTTCTTTTCGTTCAACATACGTTAAAAAGACACCATCGGGCATTATTTTAATTAATTCATCAAAGAGACGTACAGTAAGACTGCGTGTCGCTTGTAAATTCTGAATGATGATCATTCTGGCAATCAATGCTTCACGTATTGCTTTAATTTCTTCAATTTCTTTTATCTGTTGCTTCAGTCTTGTAATTTCATTTTCCAACAATTGATTGCGAGAAGATTGATGCTCAATCAATTGTTTTGCATAAATATTAATCAAAAACACCACCGCTGCTGCGCTAATCAACGCCAAAAAAAGATAAATAGTAAATTGTTTTTTTTCGCGTTCTCGTTTTAATTCGCGCCATGGCAGTAAATTAATTTCTGTCATTCAATCTGTCCTCAGCATCCTTTACTTTAAGGTTCTATATACTCTCTTTTCACCGCGGAAAATAAAGGCGGTTTAATTAAGCACGTAATGCCAATCCACAGGCTATCAGTAATCTTGGAGAATCAGATATCACTCGCTCTTGATTAATGTTATTTGCAACGTCCATATGTTTTAAGGGATTAGCGATGCCGGTTGGAATATTGACATGTTCCTGCAGCAATTGTGCAATGCCTGGTTGTTTTGCAACACCACCTGCCAATAAAATATAATCAACATAAGTATGATCACTGGTAGAAAAAAAGAATTGTAAGCCACGCTTTGCCTGCAGCAAAATTAATTCTTGAAATGGCTGTAAAACCTCTCTTTCATAATCTTCAGGCAACGTTCCTTGTTCCATAGCAATCTCTGCTTCTTCGGCTTTCATTCCGTATCGTTGCATAATGGTTTCTATCAATTGCTGACCACCGAATTCCTCTTCGCGGGCAAAAATAATTTTAAGGCCATGTAACACAAAAAAATGGGTATAGGCAGCGCCAATATCAATGATTGCAATGATTTTATTCGTGCCTTCTGCTGGTAAATCCGATACAAGAAGCTGGGCTGCGCGTTCAACAACATAAGACTCAATGTCTACAATTTTAGCTTCAAGACCTGCGCGAGTTACTGCTTCCACACGATTGCTTACATTTTCCGCCCTAGATGCGACGATAAGTACATCCACCATCGCTGTATTTTTGCTGGAGGGTCCCAAGACATCAAAATCAAGATTGATTTCATCAATTGGATAAGGAATCAGTTTATCGGCTTCCATAACCACAACTTCTTCCATTTCTTCTTCTTTTAAGCCTTCATTAATTTGAATGACCTTACTGATGGTGGACGAATCAGGAACAGCAAGCGCTGCTTGCTTACAGGTTAAATGTTCGCTGGACAGTAACCGTCTAATGCAATCAGCCACAGCATCAACATCTTTGATCACGCTACCTTCCATTGCTGTTTCCGGCAACATCATACAGCCATATCCTTCAATGCAATATCGATCGCCCGAGACAGAAATTTCAAGAATTTTTACGGAAGTTGCGCTAATATCTATACCAAGTATTTTACGCTGCCTAGATTTAAACCATTTAAGCACGTGCATTTTCTCCCTGTATTGCCATTCATATCCTTAGGCATATCCCCAATCCATTCTACGACTGCAAATGTTGCAAATCTCTGACGGTAAGGACTGATGTCAAGATTTTTTATGACCCAAGCAAGCAACTTTCACATGGCTTATCTTATCTTAACTTATAATAAATTGAAATTTTTTAGTAAGTTCTCATAAACATACATGCTTAGGACTTCCAAAGGTTATAGCAAAAAAGATTAGTGGTTACATCAAGCTGTTATTTTTGACTCGATACTGCTCAAACTATCCTTGCAATTATCATATTACTTAAAATATAGTGAGAAAATACGAGCGTAACCTTCACTCGTACATTAAGGAACAAAAACAAGGAGCCATTATGTCCACGTTACCTGATCTACTAAAATCACTGGTTACTGCTATTGTCCGCTATCATGCTAGGAAAACTTCAGCGAGCGAAACACCGGAAGAAACAACCGTGCATGATCTATTGGCATGTGAGGATATAGACTCCCGCCTTAGTGTCCTGATTACTGAATCAACAGCGTCTGATGCCACCCGCCGACCGTTACTTAACTATTTATTGCATATCATTCAATCCATTAAACCGATTGTGGATGGGAAAATCTCGCTTGAGGGAGAACATGCCGATGCTTTAAGAACGCAATTAATTCAATTTTATAAGGATGTAGTGCTTTTACTTAATACACGCCAAAGTTCGCAAATCCCCATAAACTATGGTGCCACAACATCACAACATTATGGTCTTATCACAGGCATCTGGCCTGTTGCCAGCTGGAGCGTCTCAGGGGCTGTTATAAACGAGTTATTATTACCGATAGTAGACATTTCCTACACAGACAACCCAACCCTTGTCGACTTAAAAGTAACTGCTTTTGTTCAAGCCGCTAAAATTGCTGCATTAGAACAAATCATCCGTACCAAAGATATTGAACTGCAACAAAGTAGGAAAAAAAATGCCCAATTAGAACGTGAATTAGCTGAAAAACAACCCTCTGAATTACCCGCTATTTTGGAAACTGACCCATTAATGGACGGTGCTTCGCCTGTTAGAAAAGGCGGTGATGATTCCCCCACAATACCGGCTCCAACTAGCAGACTCACCATCGGACGCACGCCATTATTGATGCATCGCGGAACTTTCTTTGGGCCATGGGGTTTGGCTGCCGCACTTGCTTTCCCAGATCATAGGTTCCCCAGAGTGCCTAAAACAGAAACTGAAGGAGCAGAACCTCCCCAAGCTCAACATAAACCTGACTTATAAGAGTAATAAGGGATAAAAAAGTGATATAGTTGACGCAAGTGGACATTTTTTGAATAATCCTCTACGCATAGAAAAAATCTTAAACCACGCCATGACTACAGGATAGCCATGGCGTGGTTTTTCCTGGATAATGAATATTTTTAAAGTGACCTCAATCTAAATGAAAAAAACCGCGTATTTTTGGCGTAAAGGCCTTTGGGCATTGCTTAGCTTATCCTTTTTGCTTCTGGTATGTATAAGCTTGCTTTATCTTTATCTGGAAAGCCAACTGCCTAATGTGGATTCCTTAAAAACGGTTCAATTGCAAGTTCCCTTACGAATTTATACTCAGGATGGTTTATTAATCCAGGAATATGGTGAGAAAAGGCGAATTCCACTCAGTTACAATGAAATACCTAAAACCCTGGTTTATGCAGTACTTGCTACTGAAGATCAGCGTTTTTTTGACCATCCTGGTGTTGATGTTTTAGGACTAGGACGTGCAGCAATACGTATGATTCAGACAGGCACCAAATCGCAAGGTGGCAGCACCATTACAATGCAGGTTGCAAGGAATTTTTTCTTGAATCGCAAAAAGACTTTTTTACGAAAATTTAATGAAATTCTTCTCGCCATCAAAATCGATAAAGAATTAAGTAAGGAAAAAATTCTTGAACTCTATCTAAACAAAATTTATTTAGGTAATCGGGCTTATGGCGTAGGCGCTGCAGCCCAAGTGTATTATGGCAAACCTTTAAAAGATCTGAATCTTGCTCAATTGGCCATGATTGCCGGCTTACCTCAAGCACCATCAACACAAAATCCTATCGTCAATCCTCTAGCGGCCAAAAAACGTCGGGATCATGTTCTTGAACGATTACTTGAAGAAAAATACATTACCGAAGAACAGTATCATGACGCTATCAATCAACCAATTACTGCTAAATATCATGGTGCCACTCTTGAGGTAAATGCTCCTTACGTTGCTGAAATGATTCGACAGTCACTCTATGACCATTTTGGATCTGACGCCTATACAAAAGGATACAAAGTCTATACAACCATTAAAGGACCGCTGCAAATCGCTGCAAACCAAGTCATTGAGAAAAATTTGCTTGCTTATGATCGTCGGCATGGTTATCGGGGTCCCATTGCCAATGTTGGAGACATTGATCCATCTTCCGTCGATCAACTTCACGAGCTACTCACTCAATATCCTGTGATTAACGATTTAGAACCTGCTATTATTTTGACGGTCGGTGAACAAGAAGCCACTGCCATTTCCCGTCGTCGTCAGCCATTCACAATGTTCTGGGATGGCCTTTCCTGGGCAAGACCAGCCCTTAAAAAAGGATGGGTAGGAAAGGCACCAACACGAGCAAAACAAGTGGTTTCTGAAGGTGACATTGTGTATGTTCGCTATCACAATGAGCAGTGGCAACTATGTCAGATTCCACTCGTTGAAAGCGCTCTTGTTGCCATGAATCCCAAAAATGGGGCTATTGAAGCACTCGTAGGCGGATTCAATTTTGAAAGAAGCAAATTCAATCGCGCCACCCAATCAGGCAGGCAACCGGGTTCCAGCTTTAAACCTTTTATTTACGCTGCCGCTTTGAATAAAGGCTATACATTGGCAACCCTCGTGAATGATGCCCCTATTGTTATTGATGACCCTAGTCAGGCAAATCTATGGCGCCCTCATAATGATAATCGTAAGTTTAATGGCCCAACACGCTTAAAAGAAGGCTTAATTCGTTCTCGTAATATGGTATCTATCCGTATTCTGGATGATATTGGTATTGATTATGCTATTGATTTTATTACTCATTTTGGTTTTCATAAAGAAAACCTACCACATGCTCTATCCTTGGCATTAGGCAGTTTGTCTGTCAGCCCCATGGATCTGACCGCAGCGTATGCCATATTTGCTAATGGTGGATTCAAGGTCGAACCTTTTCTAATTGACCGCATTACCGATGATGAAGGTAAAATTCTATTACAGGCAAAGCCCTTAATTGCTTGCAACGAGCCATGCGCTGATAAAAACATCGATCCGGATATGATGGCACCACGTGTCGTACCGGAAGATATTGCCTTTCTAATGAGTACAGCGTTAAAAGGAGTCATCCAAGAAGGTACTGCACGAGCTGCAAAAGTATTGAATCGTCAGGATTTAGCTGGTAAGACTGGGACAACCAATGATCAAGTCGATGCCTGGTTTGCAGGTTACCATCCTGATCTTGTCGTAACAACCTGGGTCGGTTTTGACACCCCACGCTCTCTCCATGAATACGCAGCTGGCTTAGCCTTGCCTTTATGGATTGATTTTATGAAAGTCGCATTACAAGACAAACCCGAACAAGAACTCAAACAGCCGGAAAACATTGTTGCTGTGCGTATTAATCCCTCGACAGGTCTTGTTGCGCAAGCAAATCAAGACCATGGCATTATTGAATATTTTCGTAAAGAAGAAGTCCCTGGCACGGATGATAGCTCAACTGAGACAGCAAATACGCAAGGAGAGGGAAGCCAGGAACATTTGTTTTAAATAATACCTGGATAACACCAATTCCTGGATATCGCTCGACACTGTAGCCTGGTTAACACCCATCTGTTAACCAGGCTTGAATGGGTGCTTTAAGTGCCTTTGCACTATCCGGGCTACAATGTAGCTCTTATCTAACTGGCGAGCGCATCCGTTGCGGTAATGTAGTCATAGCCCAATTCACGCGCTACTGCCTCATGGGTAATCATGCCTTTATGAACATTTAAGCCATTCAGTAAATGGCCATCGCTCAATAAAGCCAACTTTACTCCTTTACTCACCAAACTCAAAACAAAGGGCAACGTGGCATTATTTAAAGCAAACGTCGAAGTTCTGGGTACAGCACCTGGCATATTGGCTACACAGTAATGCACAACATCTTCTTCTACATAAGTTGGTTCATGATGTGTAGTAGGTCGACTGGTTTCAAAACATCCGCCTTGATCAATGGCTACATCCACAACCACAGAACCAGGCCGCATGGCTTGCAACATCATACGAGTCACGAGTTTAGGAGCAGCGGCTCCCGGCACCAAGACGGCTCCAATCACCAAATCGGCAGAAGTGACATACTGCTCAAGTGCTTCAGCGGTTGCATAAATCGTATTTAATTTAGAACCAAATTGAAAATCAAGCTCGCGCAAGCGCTGTAATGATTTATCAATGACCGTTACATGTGCTTCCATACCCATGGCCATACGCACTGCATTTGTTCCAACCACGCCACCACCAATCACGACAACATCGGCAGGTGACACACCTGGCACGCCACCTAATAATACCCCACTACCCCCTTGAGCCATCTCTAGGCAATGGGCTCCGGCTTGAATGGACATACGTCCTGCTACTTGCGACATAGGGGTCAACAAAGGTAAACCACCATCATTTTGAGTCACCGTTTCATAGGCAATGGCAGTTACTCCCGATTCTTTAAGCAAGCGAGCCTGTTGAGGATCCGGCGCCAAATGCAAATAAGTAAATAACGTCTGGCCTTCATGTAAACGTCGACACTCCACCGGCTGTGGCTCTTTTACTTTGACAATTAAATCTGCTCTGGAAAATAATTCATCTGCGGTGTCGACAATTTCAGCGCCCGCCATCTGGTATTGTTCATCTGTAATACCGATGCCTATTCCAGCATTTTTTTCTACTAAAACCTGGCCGCCAACTCGGACAACCTCGCGAACGCTCGCAGGAACAAGTCCAACCCGGTTCTCTTGTGGTTTAATTTCTTTTGGCACGCCAACTAACATTACATACTCCTATTTTTTAAAAAATACATTAATGATTACAAGAGAGGAATTTACACAACATAGGTGATCCCTCCCATTTCCTTTAATAAAGGAAGAATTTACACGACGCTTTTTATAGAGACACAAATAAATAAGTCAAGCCATCTCACTTTAATTGAGCGATCAGCTGAGGCACGACTTCAAATAGATCGCCCACCAAGCCATAATCAGCGACTTGAAAAATAGGGGCATCTTCATCTTTATTAATAGCAACAATGACCTTGGAGTCTTTCATGCCAGCCAAGTGCTGTACGGCACCAGAAATTCCCACCGCAATATAAAGCATTGGTGCCACCACTTTTCCTGTTTGGCCAACTTGATAATCATTAGGCACAAAACCGGCATCTACCGCAGCTCTTGATGCGCCAACCGCCGCCCCTAGAACATCGGCTAATTCCTCAATTAGTTTGAACTTTTCTGCACTTTGCAAACCACGCCCACCAGAAACGATGACCTTAGCACCGCTTAATTCTGGCCTAGAAGATTGACTTAACTCATGACTAATAAACACAGAATTCATTGGTTGATATACTTTTTCAATCGTTTCAACACAACAAGCGGTCTGCTCATCAATCACTGCATCAAACGCCGTTGTTCGAATGGTTAAAACTTTTTTCTCATCTAATAGTTTCACGGTCTCTATAGTATTTCCCGCGTAAATCGGATGTTCAAATGTATCAGGACTTACAATACGAGTAACATCGGACACCTGAGCAACATCCAACAAGGCTGCAACACGAGGCAATATATTTTTACCATACGTTGAGGATGCAGATAAAATATAAGTGAATGAAGAAGCCAGTTCTGCCACCAATGTTCCGACGTTCTCAGCCAAGGGATGCTCATAACATGCATGATCGACCTGCCAAACTCCACTCACGCCGTTCAGTATTGCGGCTTGTTCCACCACGGATTGACAATGATAGCCAACCACCAGCAACACTGGTTTTTCAGTTAATTGCAACGCCGCTGCCAATACATGGCGGGTGGAAGGATGAATTAGTTGATTATCGTGTTCAACAAGAATTAAAGCACTCACCGTCTTATCCTCCCTTAAAGCACTTTGGCTTCATGTTGTAGTTTATCAATCAATTCCTCTACAGAACTTACTTTGATTCCACTTCTTCTTGCCGGTGGAGGGGTGACACTTAACACTTGAGTATGAATCTTTAAACTTAGATTCAATGCATCAAGGTCAATCATTTCCAGCGGCTTTTGCTTAGCCTTCATAATATTGGGTAAACTAGCATAACGCGGCTCATTCAAGCGAAGATCCGTGCTGACAACTGCTGGCAGTTGCAACTGAAGCGTCTCCAATCCACCATCAATTTCTCTAGTCACTTGCAACTGGTTTGACTTGCACGATAGTTCTGAGGCATAAGTTGCCTGTGGCCAGCCAAGTAAAGCGGCAAGCATTTGCGGTGTTTGATTATTATCACCATCAATGGATTGCTTACCCATCATAACCAATTCAGGTTGGGTATCCAGGACAATTTTTTGCAGAATTTTGGCAATATTTAAACTAACAAAGGATGCATCCGTCCGCACAAGGATGGCACGGTCAGCACCGAGCGCTAAACCATGGCGTAAAGTCTCCTGACTGGCATCGTTCCCAACCGTTACCAGAATGACTTCTGACGCTAGATTTTTTTCTCGTAGCCGCAGTGCTTCTTCCACAGCAATCTCGTCAAAGGGATTCATTGACATTTTGATGTTTTGGTTTTCAACCCCACTGTGATCCGATTTAACCCGTATCTTGACGTACGGATCAATCACACGCTTCACTGCAACTAGAATTTTCATAACGCCTCGCTGGACTATTCAAGTTAGATTGGATTTTGCCAGAGATGTTCATAAAATGGAATTATTCGCTGGCTCAACCTGTTAACCTAAGGTCAAAGAGCACTTCCAACTACTTTTTCATACTGAATTTGCTGTAAATAATTGCTAAATGCTTCACCTACCTCAGCATGGTACCTGCCAAACGCAACGGTCGCCTGTAAATAACCTAATTTTGAACCACAATCGTAACGTTTGCCATGAAATTGATACGCGTGCACTTTCTCCTGAGTAAGTAGTCTCTGTATACCATCGGTTAACTGAATTTCACCACGATGATCGACGTTTGTCTGTTTAAGGCATGAGAATATCGCTGAGGTAAAAATATAACGACCCACTGAAGCAAGATTGGATGGCGCGTGCTCTCTTGCAGGTTTTTCAACCATGGCTTGGATAACTGAGTAATTTTGCGAAGCATCGGCAACACGAACTACGCCATATTGATGAATATCCTGCCATGGCACTGGTTGAACAGCAAGAACCGAGTCACCATCTTGCCTGAAATTTTCAGCCATGGCGACCAGGCAAGGTGCTTGCGAATCATCAATCAAATCATCTGCAAGTAAAACGGCAAAAGGTTCACTGCCAACCACATGTTCTGCACAAAGCACCGCATGACCAAGACCTAGAGGCTGATGTTGTCTGACATAAGTAAATTGTATGCCCGGCGGGGAAATACTTTTTACCAACGCAAGTAATTCATCTTTACCCTGTTCCTGTAAGCGCATTTCCAACTCAAAATGATTGTCAAAGTGATCCTCAATCGCACGTTTGCTAGAGCTGGTGATAAAAATCATGTGCGATATTCCGGCTCGTACTGCCTCTTCAACCGCGTACTGAATAAGCGGTTTATCAACGATAGGCAACATTTCTTTTGGATTGGCCTTTGTTGCGGGCAAAAATCGTGAACCTAAGCCTGCAACAGGAAAAACGGCTTTTTTAACCTGCATCGTGAATACCCTTCCATTTTTTACCTGATTTAATAGATGGCCTGCCAACTGAATAATAATAAGCTATTTTTGCTGTTTCTACTTGTGACAACGCAAAACAATTGCGGCCATCAATAAGAGGGGCCTCTTTAAGAACCGCGGCAAGCCTTGCCAAGGGATAGGTTTTGAATACTTGCCACTCAGTGGCAATAATCAATGCATCCACACCGTTCAGCAGCGTTTCTTCAATTGAATCACACCAGGTTATGGCTGGATTATCTGAAAACAACGCCCATACCGATGGAATTGCCACCGGATCATACACTCTCAATCGTGCCCCTGCCTGCAATAAGTGCTTAATGATAACCAAACTGCTGGCTTCGCGTATATCGTCCGTTCCAGGCTTAAACGACAATCCCCAAATGCTGATCACGCGGTTTTGCAATGCATGTCGAAAATGATGATTTAGCTGTTCAATGACCCAATTTTTTTGTTGGTAATTGATGTCTTCTATTGCGGCAAGCAACGGGACATCTACTCCAAGAGACTCCGCTGTTTGCATTAACGCACGCCCATCCTTAGGAAAGCAAGATCCTCCATACCCAATACCTGCTTGTAGAAAATGAGGACCTATACGATGATCCAACCCCATGCCTTCACGGACTTCATCAATGTCTGCACCGACCTTTTCAGCAATACGACTTATTTGATTAATAAAACTGATTTTACAAGCCAGCATTGTATTGGCAGCGTATTTCGTTAGTTCCGCAGAATGGCGGGACATGCAAACCAGAGGAATACCCTGTTCAATTAATGGTTGATAAATGGCTTGTACAGGCAGCAACGCCGCAGCATCACCGCCAATTATAATGCGATCAGCGTGCAAAAAATCATGCACGGCTGTTCCTTCCCGTAAAAATTCTGGATTGGATATGACCTCACTGCGATAAGGCTTTTGAAACGTTAACAATTCTCGTTGCAGCCGGGACTCAATTTCATCTCCCGTGCCTACTGGAACGGTGGATTTTGTGACAACAACAAGGTCTTTGTTTGTTTCACGTGCCAGTAAACTGACAACATCAAACACTTGCGACAAATCAGCCCTCCCATCCGGCAAACCAGGGGTTCCCGTTGCAATCACATGGATACTGCCTTGCTGGGCAGCGTAAGCCAAATCCCAGGTAAAATGCAAACGGCCTGCCTGCATCTCTGCCACCAATAACGCTGGAAGCTGAGCCTCATAGATAGGACATTTGCCTGCTTTAAGTTCCTCAATTCGTTGTTTACTAATGTCGGCACAAATCACTTCGTGCCCAAGTTTAGCAAAGCAAGCAGCCGACACTAAGCCCACATAACCAGCACCATACACCGATATAATCATATTTTTCTCAGAGCACAAATGCATGCATTATCGATAAAATTAGGATAAATGACAAATTTACTCCTGTACCAGGGATAAGCAAGAAAAAGGACAGAACAGATCAGTCGGACAGCAAACCCTATTTGACAAAAAATAATGAACAATAGAGCTACTTTGGAGTGTGGGAGGTATGCTAAGATAACAATATATATGTACAACAAATTCAATCGTTGAGTTTAGTGTTATGAACATCAGCCTGTTTGATTTATTCTCTATTGGCATTGGTCCTTCTAGCTCTCACACAGTAGGTCCGATGCTGGCCGCCAATGAATTTCTAAAGCAACTGGAAACGACTCGGTTATTTGAGAAAACAGAACGCATTAAAATTGAACTCTATGGCTCTCTAGCCCTAACTGGCAAAGGTCATGGCACGGATAAAGCGATTTTAAATGGCTTAGAAGGCAAATCGCCAGATACCGTCATTCCTGATACCATGGTACCTCGCATGCAGGAAATCCTAAAATCCAATCGCCTTTGCTTGGCCGGCAAAAAATCGCTTCCTTTTCATGAAACCGATGATTTTATTTTTTATCAAAAAGAACTCTTGCCCAGGCACAGTAATGGCATGCGATTTAGTGCATACGATAAAAATGGCCAGTTATTACTGGAGCAAATTTATTATTCTATTGGCGGCGGTTTTATTGCAACAGAAGAATCATTTGCACAAGCCGTCCATAAAGAACACCCATTACCTTATTCGTTTGACACAGCCAAGCAATTACTAGAACACTGCAAAAAAAATCAACTGACTATTGCTGAATTAATGATGGCTAACGAGCGAACCTGGCGTGATGATCAGTCGATTCATGCCGGTATTCTTGATATTGCTAAGGTGATGAATGAATGCATTGAAAATGGCTGCCATCATAATGGAATGTTACCAGGTGGATTGCATTTGAAACGAAGGGCACCGGACTTATATAAAAAACTGCATGCTGAAAAAGGCGTCCGTAGTATTTACGAACAATCTGATATTATGAATCGCCTAAACCTCTATGCCATGGCGGTCAATGAAGAAAATGCTGCCGGCGGACGAATTGTTACCGCACCAACAAATGGCGCTGCCGGAATTATCCCTGCTGTCTTAAAATATTGCCAGGAAGCACACAGCAAATTATCCAAGGAGGATATTTTTACTTATTTTCTTACTGCTGCTGCAATCGGCATCTTATATAAAAAAGGGGCTTCTATTTCGGGCGCTGAAGTTGGCTGTCAAGGAGAAGTTGGTGTTGCTTCCTCCATGGCAGCTGCAGGGCTTACGGCTGTGTTAGGCGGCAGCATTGAGCAAATTGAGAATGCGGCCGAAATTGCCATGGAACATCACTTAGGTATGACTTGCGATCCGGTCTTAGGACTTGTGCAAATTCCTTGTATTGAACGAAATGCCATGGGTGCTGTAAAAGCAGTTAACGCCTCTCGTATGGCATTAATCGGTGATGGCCAACATCAAATCTCATTGGATAAAGTCATCAAAACCATGAAACAAACTGGCATGGACATGCAAAGTATCTATAAAGAAACATCGATGGGTGGATTGGCAGTCAATTTACCCGAGTGCTGATTTGAAAACGTATTTATCCGCCCTGATTGCTCTGTTGTTTTTTCCCGCAATGGGTTTTGCCGCTGATTCCAGCCCATATCTTGTGATTGATCAAGATATCTCAGCACCTATGCCGAAACGGTTTCGTATTATAAATACAGAAGGCATACAGGTCATTGGCAGTGGTCAGTTTACTCGCTCGCAATTAATTAACATTAAAAAGCAGATCAATGCCCCCATCATTATTGTCGATTTGCGTCAAGAATCGCATGGCTTTGTGGATGACCTGCCTATAAGCTGGTATGGAGTGAAAAATTGGGGTAATAAAGGCAAATCCGCGCTCTTGATTCAATCGCAGCAATCTCGTCTTCTGACGACTCTTGCCAAGCAAACCAACGTCACACTGCATAAGATCTTACGTAAAAATTTAGAGGACGTTATAGAAAAAACTCAGACCATTTTATATACACCTGAAACAATCTATGACGAACAGCAATTAGCCAAGGAATTAAATCTAGGGTATAAACGCTTTTACATTCCAGATCATGCCTCACCAAGCACTGCTCAAATAAAAGCATTCAGACAATTCGTGCAAACGATTCCTGCGAATACCTGGGTTTATTTCCATTGTCGTGGTGGCTCAGGACGTACAAGCACCTTTATAGTTTTATATGATATTTTTAAAAATGGCAAACACACTTCACTGCCGCAAATTTTACATAACCACGCACAAGCAGGCGGCAAAGATTTGGCAAAGCTACCTACAAAAGACAGTTACAAATACCCTTTCGCTCTGCAACGGTTGAATATGATTAAACAACAACATCAGTTAGCTCAATTTGCAGCCAAACAGTCTCGTGACAACGCGCTCTAAGAACCTGTTAACACCCTCTGATTTATCTCATCTTTCGACCGGGGTGTGATTCTTTGATTAAGAATAATGCAAGAATTAGACTGGCAAGGTAACAGCATGGCATAACCATTAACGCTTTTTGGTAACTGCCAATCGTATAGACTGATATATCATGGACTACTCGCAAGCTCTCGCTACGATGTAAAATAACACCTACCAATGGTTGAAAAATAGCTCCCCCCAGTAATACAGACAAGTTATTAAAACCACAGGCTGTTCCAACCAAATGGGCTGGATTATTATCTTTCACCACGGCAAAACTAACCGTCTGTCCTCCAGCCCCTAAACCAAGCATAAACAATACTGCATAAACCCAGCTAACCGACACATAAGGAACATACAATATAATTAATGTGGCCGATAAGCCAAAAATTGCACTGATGCTTAGAGCTAAACGCCTGCTGTTAAAACGATCACTGATCCAACCTAATAACGGACTGCCTATCCCTATACCTAACCAAATCATACTGCACATGCCAGAAGCAACCACCACACTGACTTGATATTTTTCCTGCAAGTAAGGCACGCCCCAAAGGGCAGCAAACACAGCAATCGGTGTCCAAATAGAGAAAGCATACGCTCCAGTCAACCAGGTATAAGAGCATCGACACACTTCTCTTAGACGCTTCCATTCATCGCGGAAACGCTGCGTAGGTAATGATTGTGTTGGTTGGTGAGGATAATCACGAATAAACAACCAAAGCAATAAAGCTAGAACAAAACCGACAATGGCAAGAATAAAGCTTGCCTGCCGCCAGCCAACTTGTTCTATCAACGAGGCCAATGGCACTTCGCCAAACATAGCCCCCACCGAGCTCATTAACTGAGCGATCCCTGCTAAAATGGCAAAATATTGCGGAGGAAACCACCGTGATAATAAAACCAGTACTCCAATAAAGGAAAAGGCCGATCCAATGCCAATGAGAAAACGCCCTATGGAAGCTGTAAAAACACTGTCGGTAGAAGCAAAGAAAAAAGATCCAAACGCACACAACATCAATGCAAACGTCATTAATTTTCTTGGTCCATAACGGTCAAATAACACACCAGCAGGCAGCTGCATTGGCGCGTAAGCATAAAAATAAAAAGCCGAGATCACACCAAATCCTTCAGCAGTGACATGAAACGTTTTCATCATGGAATTGGCCATGACACTGGGTGCTACTTGCAGAATAAACTCATACAGATAAAACGATGCCGCCAAGAAAAATATAGCATACGCTTTCAACAGGCTATGTTGTGAGGATGGCAGATGATAGGTGCTCAAGTTAATATCATAATTTATGAAAAAAAGTCATTAAACCCAATGGGAGGGGTATTTGTCAATGGCCGATATGAACATTGCAAGCCGCCATCATCATCCTTTAGCCTGAGAAGAGTAATACACTGCACCTAATATAACTGGTTTATTTGCACCGGTTATGCCGCTTAAATCCAAAGAGATCTGACTTAATGTTTTTTCTGCCAACCAAGCAAACATCATGGCTTCAATAAAATCGGGATCGATACCCACCGATTGTGTGCTATCAACAATCAAGTCTGGCAATAATCGGGCTAATTCCAAACATAAAGCAGTATTATGAGCACCACCCCCACAAATCATAAGTCGTTTAGGTTGCTTATCAGCAGCCTTTACCGCTTGACTGATCGTTGTTGCAGTTAGCATCAGTAAGGTCGCTTGTACATCCTGTTTTGTGTAATCGGACCCAAGATAGTTCAATAACCATGAATCCGAAAAATATTCTTTGCCAATACTTTTTGGTGGCAAACGTTTAAAATAGGGATCGGCTAATAATGCCGTCAATAAAGGCTTCACAACTTGCCCCGTTGCTCCCCAACGCCCTGCCTCATCGTAGGAATATCCAAGATGCCTCTGCACCCACATATCCATCAAACAATTACCTGGACCAGTATCATAGCCGCAGCTTCCTCCCGCGTTAAGAAAGGTAACGTTGGCAATGCCGCCAATATTCACGATTACACAGGGGTAATCCATCTGCCCAAATAAAACTTGATGATAAATCGGAGCAAATGGTGCACCCCGTCCCCCTACTACCAAATCACGTGTTCTAAAATCGGCAACCACCGTTATGCCAGTTAACTCAGCAATCGTATGCGCGCAACCTAATTGCAACGTATAAGGAATGTTGGCGGTAGCATCATGCGCAATCGTTTGACCATGGCTGCCTATAGCAATCACTTGTTGCGGGGTAATCATTGCTGTTTCCAACAATTGCTGTACAGCAAACGCAAACTCTTTACCAATCAAATGGTTTAACTGGCATAGGGCCGCCATGCCAGTTATTTCTCCTGATAAAACAGCCCGTAAGAATGTTCGAGTTTCCTCACTATAGGAACACGTTATACCAGTAACAAGGGTATTGGTCGTTAGATCAACCAAGGCAGCATCAATCCCATCCATGCTTGTACCCGACATTAATCCAATATATAACTTCATCATTGCTCTAGTGTCATCGGGATAGGGAGCTTGAAACATCGATAAAAATTCTCTGTTGTTTGTTGTGCGATGGTTTCATAATTAGTCTGACGCAGTTCGCTCAAGGCTTGTGCCACATACTTGACCAATGCTGGATGATTTTGCTTTCCGCGAAAAGGGACAGGTGCAAGGTAGGGAGAATCGGTTTCAATTAATAAGCGGTCAGAGGGCACTTTTTTAGCAACTTCATGCAATTGTGTTGCATTCTTAAAGGTAACAATGCCTGAAAATGAAATATAAAATCCAAGATCCAGAGCACGACAGGCGACATCCCATGTTTCAGTAAAACAATGCATAACACCGCCAATCTCTGCGGCATGTTCTTCAGCTAACAGATATAAGGTATCGTCAGAAGCCTCACGCGTATGAATGATCAAAGGTTTTTTAGAGAGCAGTGCTGCTTGTATATGCTCGCGAAATCTCAGACGCTGCATCCGTTTGATTGTTTCATCAACTGTCCGGTAATAATCAAGACCAGTTTCACCAATCGCAATGCACGCTGGATGATTTGCCATGGCAACTAATTGATTTGCTTTCGGTTCATCAGATACTTGGGCGTTAGGATGGATACCCACTGAAATTTTAATCGTTGGATATCGGTCAGCTAACTTGTAGAGCAATGGCAAATCGTCACTCTCCACACAAACACAGAGCAGACTCTGTACCCCATTGTTTTGAGCTTGCCTAATGATTTCGTCCATACCATCTGCAAAATCACTTAAATCAATACTTTGAAGATGACAATGGGAATCAATTAATGGTTTTGGTGTTGAAACATTCATAACGTTTTTAAAAAAAGGGCATTCTATATTGTATCCGTCATTTGCGTGGATTTTAACATGCCAGCTAAGTACGTTTCTATTTTATTACTGAGAAGGCGTCCATTTTCACTGGTGAATTGAATACCAATGCCAATTGGTTTATTCCCCCCGGCGCCTTTCGGCGTCAACCAGACTACTTTTCCTTCAACCAAATAATTTTCTTCTTCATTCGGTAATTGTATGGATAAATTGACCTTGTTTCCCAATTGAAAATCCTGAGTCGTTCGTATAAAAAGCCCCCCTCCTTGAACAAAAGACATATAGGCTTGATAGAGTGCTGTTTCATCTTTATAAACGCAACCAAGTAATGGTAACTCATCATTCATCCGGTTTCCCTCAAATAACCTATCAATAAATCTTCGATGGCCAATGTCTGGTTAATATTTATATTATGGTTGATTTTTTGCATAAGCGCTTTAATCTTATCCATCTGGCTAAATAATTGCAGAGGATGCGTACAAGTCGCTAAACAAACCAGTTTTTCTGGGTGCAGCAGCATTTGATTTTCAGTAAGCTGCGCATGGATCACATCGGCATGAACAAGATACAAAAACCATAATAAATCATCAAATGCATAGGCCGACCAAAGAGAAGCAACAGAACACAGAGATGTTTTATGTTCGAGTAAATCGCAAAGTGATGCGATAATAACTTCACGCTGTTTGTACAATTGCGCACGCGTTGTTTCCTCAGGATATAATTGACCAAGAGTCAAATAGCCAGAATACCCTTTAAAATCAAACAACTCATAATCAGACACTATGTATCTTTGGCAGCGACTGATTATCGTGGGCAACATATTGCCTATTTGTTCGGCAATTAGAATAAAAACCACATGCTGAGGTGGTTCCTCAAGAATTTTTAACAAAGCATTTGCAGCGGAAACGTTCATTTTTTCCGCCGGCTCCACCACGATAAATCGATGGATACCGCGCTGGGGTGTTTGATAAGCAATGAGCTGCAATTCTCGAATCTGTTCAATCTTTATCGCCTTATCTTGTGCCTCCATGCTGATACGATGAATATCGGGATGATACCCTTGAATCAGCAAATGGCAAGCGCTGCAGGAGCCACAGGCATTGCCTTGCTGACAAATAAGCATGGCGATAAGCCGGTTGACAAGTTGCGGTATTAATCCATGTTGCGGGCCAATAAAAAGTAGTGCCTGAGGCAGTTGCTGTTTGTCCAGCAGTGGCTGCAATCGTTGCCACAAAGATGCGTGCGCCGATAATAAGTTAATTGGATATTGAGATTGCATGATTCACGAGGTATTTATCAAGAACTGCGCGAATTTCAGCCTGAACAATCTTAAGAGGTTGACAGGCATCAATGACCATGACATTACCCATAGTATTTATTTGCTCATGATAACGTTTGTACACATCATTAAAAAATGAAAGCGCTTCTTGCTCTATTCTATCTGTTTTACCACGTTTATAAGCGCGCCGTAAGCCTTTTTGGGGAGAAACATCGAGAAAGATAATTAAATCCGGCTGAAATCCAGCAAGGCAAAAAGAAGATAAACTGGCAATCATATTCTGATCCAGTTTTCGTCCTCCTCCTTGGTAGGCATGCGTCGATAATTCAAACCGATCGGCCAAAACCCAGCATCCTCTATCTAGAGCCGGTTTAATGATTTGCTCAAGCAATTGGACTCTTGCAGCATACAGCAAAAGAAGCTCTGCTCGTGAATCCAATGGCTCATTCGGAATGATGTCTTTAATCAAATGTCTCACAGACTCACCAACCCGTGTTCCCCCCGGTTCGCGAGTCAGAATGATTTCATCAATTTTATCCGTCAAAAAATGCTTAATGGTATTGATTGCCGTTGATTTACCAGCACCTTCAAGCCCTTCAACAACGATAAAACGGCCTCTACATGATGAGTTCATCAATTTTTCCTTAAATAGTGTTTAATCGCCTGTTTTTGTTGTTCATAGGTCACAGAAAACTGATGCGTGCCATCTCCTTTAGCAACAAAATACAAATAATTCGTTACTTTAGGATGTGCTGCTGCATCGATCGCATCTTTGCCAACCATCGCAATTGGGGTTGGCGGTAACCCTCGATAACGATAAGTATTGTAAGGTGAATCAATCTGTAATGCTTTTCGTGTTAATTTTCCCTTGTACCGTGAACCTAACGCATAAATGACGGTCGGATCGACCTGCAAAGGCATGTTTTTTCGCAATCGATTAACAATAACCCCTGCGATTAAACGCTTCTCACTGGGAATAGAGGTTTCTTTTTCAAGAATTGAGGCAACCGTTAATAATTCATAGGGAGATTTATAAGGCAAGTCAGGACTGCGCTGCTGCCAACTTTGCTCAAGTTGCTGTTGTAAATTAGCGTATGCCTGCGCCAATACTTGTCGACTACCACTGCCAGCATCGTAATAATACGTATCAGCAAGCAATAAACCTTCTGCACTTGTAAAAGTATCCGTAATGGCCTGCCAATCCTTGTCGGAATAAGTTAAATAGGCAGCTTGTTTAAGATTCATTGCCACCTGATTTTGTGTTGTACCTTCAATAATACGAAAAGACTCTTGCAACACGTCGCCAGCGACTACCCGAAACAAAAACTGTTGGGCAGATTCACCCGTTTGAATTTGATAAATTCCTGCCTTAAGCTGTTTTGTCAATCCCTGCATTCGTATTAATAACAGAAAAAGGCGTTCAGACTCAATCAAATGCCGCGCTTTAAGGCTATGGACAAAAGAAGAAGCAGAGGTTGATTTGTCCAAATTCATGGTGATTGGTTCATGCTGCTCTGACAGCATGGGGCGATACATGAGCCGATATAAATCAAAACCTAACATCATTGCCAGGCCAATTGCAAATAATGCCAGACAATAAACAAGAAAATACTTCAACCAACGACGCTTCATGAATATCTCAGCTTGCTCAAGTAAGATGATACAGCATGAATGACAACAAAAGAATGCTGAAAAAACCGCATGTTTTTACCGACATTTTGTATGGAATAAACATGCTAGCATAGATAACGGAAGATGTATCATAAGTCCGTCAAATCCCAGGGAAAGATCATGAGTGGTTATAATTTCACTCAAATATCGACCTCCCGCGCTTTATGCGCGGGGGCCAGATGCCTCACTAGATTCCTGGATCCTGTGGACAAGCCGCAGGACGTAGAAAAGTAGAACTTATTTAGCGTTCTATTGACTTGATTGTCAATAATTTAATCATTTATGCGCCTGGCCCTGCATCAGACACTGAATATCGTAAACGATAACCAGAGTTGCGAGCATTCCGCTTTTAACCAGTAAAAGGTTAAAATTGACGCAAAAACCCTTAAGAATGATCCATTTTCTTAAATAACAAACTACCGTTAGTACCCCCAAATCCTAATGAATTACTCAACGCGAAGTGAATCGTTCGATTTTGCGGTTCATGGGCGACATAATTTAAATCAAACCCTTCGTCCGGATTATCAAGATTAATCGTTGGGGGAGCCACCTGATCACGAATCGCCAGGATACTAAATATCGCCTCGACCGCTCCAGCTGCGCCCAATAAATGTCCAGTCATCGATTTTGTCGAACTCACCGCTAACTGATAAGCGTGCTCACCAAACACTCGTTTAATTGCTCGGGTTTCATTGAGATCGTTTAGGGACGTAGACGTACCATGAGCATTGATGTAATCCACCTGATTTGGTGAAATTCCCGCATCTTTAATAGTAATTTCCATGGAACGCGCTGCTCCATCGGCATCTTCATCCGGTGCAGTAATATGATAAGCATCAGCAGACATACCAAAACCAACCAATTCAGCATAAATTTTTGCGCCACGAGCTTGTGCATGCTCATACTCTTCAAGCACCAAAATTCCTGCCCCTTCACCCATCACAAAACCATCCCTATCCTTATCCCAAGGACGTGATGCTTTTTCTGGTTCATCATTTCGTTTCGATAAGGAACGCACCGCGGAGAAACCAGCAAGACATAGTGGGGTTGTTGTCATTTCAGCGCCGCCACAGACCATCACATCAGCATCCCCATAGGCAATCATTCTTGCAGCAAGACCAATATTATGAGTTCCTGTCGTGCAAGCAGTAACCACTGAAATATTAGGGCCTTTTAGGGCATGCTTAATTGAGATTTGACCGGCGACCATATTGATAATACCCGCGGGGATAAAAAATGGTGATACTTTACGTGGGCCACCTTTAAGAAGCTTTTCCTGATTGTTCGTAATTGTCTGTATACCACCAATGCCCGCTCCCACCGCAACGCCAGCTCGGTAAGAAAGTTCTGCATTAATTTTTAATCCAGCATCCGCCAATGCTTCATCTGCTGCCACCATGCCATATTGAGTAAATAAATCCATTTTACGCGCTTCTTTGAGCGACATATATTTTTCAGCGTCAAAATCCTTGACCTTAGCCCAAATTTTTGTTGGGTATTCACTAGTATCAAAATCCTCAACGAAACCCACACCGCTTTTACCCGCCAGAATATTCCGCCAGGAACTTTCTACATTTAAGCCAACAGGGGTTAGCATGCCCATGCCGGTCACAACAACACGCCGTTTGTTCAATGAATAACTCCTAATATCAGGCCTTTACATTAAAAAAATCGTTTTTATACAAGACAAAACTGAACCGGGATAGCACAAAAGGATACCCCGGAACCATAAATCCATTAAATCCTGGCTATCCTCTTAGCGTTAGCCAGATTATATGCGTAAGTATAAAGGAACCAAATCTACAAGCTTATTAACAAATTATACTAAAAATGAACACTGGACGCCATTACTGCACTCCTCACAAATAACGTCTATTATTCTAGGGTCCGTTGACAATTTGTTTTGTGAAGCGGGAATGCCGATGACTTAGACCAAACGAATTGCCAATAGATCTTCTTCTTAGATTTTTTAACAAGCTCTATGAGGTTCCTCTCTCAATTTTATGCTTCTTCTTTATTAAGATTAGCCTCTATGTAATCAATGGCTTCTTGAATCGTGGTAATTTTTTCTGCTTTTTCATCAGGAATTTCCGTTTCAAATTCTTCTTCCAATGCCATTACCAATTCAACGGTATCGAGAGAGTCCGCACCTAAATCATCAACAAATGAAGCGTCATTCTTTAATTCATCTTCTTTAACACCTAATTGCTCTACTACAATTTTGCGAACTCGTTCTTCTACTGTGCTCATAACTTGTTTTTCCTCTTTCCGTTATAAAAATGCATTGTTTCAAACTTCAAAAGCATGAAATTTGAAACGATAAAATTAATGTTGGGTAGTTTATTCTATTCTTCAGATAACGCAAGTTTCTTGACCAGCTTCTTTTCCCAAATAAAAAAATACGCCTCCTTAACTCATATACATACCACCATTCACATGAATGGTTTCACCAGTAATATAATTACCATGATCGGATGCAAGAAATGCAACCACTTCAGCAATATCTTCTACCTTACCTAAACGCCTTAAAGGAATTCGTTTTAACATTTCTTCTTTAACCATATCTGGCAATGCCGCAGTCATATCGGTATCAATAAATCCTGGAGCCACGACATTGACCGTGATTCCACGACTGCCAATTTCTTGAGCTAATGATTTGGAAAAACCAATTAAACCGGCTTTCGCGGCAGTATAATTAGTTTGACCTGAATTGCCACTGATACCAACCACTGAACCAATACTAATAATTCGTCCCCATCGAGCACGAAACATAGGTTTCAAACACGCTTTGGTTAGGCGAAACACAGAATTCAGATTGGTTTCAATGACGCGATACCACTCTTCATCTTCCATACGTAATAATAAATTATCACATGTAATTCCCGCATTATTGACCAGAATATTTGGTAACTGGTTTTGATCAGACAACTGGGTCATCATCTGCTCAACGCTCTCTTTATTGGTTACATCAAGCACAACACCGTGACCGGCAAGAGATTCCTGTTGAAATGCTCTACTAATCGCGGCAGCGCCTTGGTCAGTCGTTGCGGTTCCCACGACATAAGCACCCTTTTGTGCCAACGTTAAAGCAACCGCTTTACCTATGCCGCGACTTGCACCGGTTACCAGCGCAATTTTCTCCTGTAAGTTAATCATATAGAAATCCTCTAATGGATGACATTGACCGCCTGATTCAGGCTGGATAAATCATTGATACTGACGGTTTGCAATGATTTATCAATGCGCTTCACCAATCCAGCCAAGACTTTACCTGGACCACATTCAATCATCTGTTCAATCCCGCTTTGTTTCATCATTTGAATCGTTTCCACCCAACGAACAGGACGATATAATTGTTCCTTTAATAAGGTTCTTATCTGTTCGGCCGATTGATAAACACTAAGATCCACATTACTGATGACTGAAGTGACGGGTGTATTAAATGTTGTTTGTGCCAGATGTTCAGAAAATAATTCAGCCGCTTTAGTTAACAATGGACAATGGCAGGGAACACTAACGGGAATTACCATCGCCAGACGAGCCCCCATGGCATTCGCCAGAGACATAGCACGCTCAACCGCCGGCGCATGCCCTGCAACAACAACTTGTCCTATAGCATTATAATTGGCTGGAGCCACTTGCTGTTCTTCATGACTGGCTTTCTGACAAAGAGCGCCTACCTGCTCATCGCTCAATCCAACAATGGCCGCCATTGCGCCCTCGCCTAATGGCACAGTTTCCTGCATTAACCTTCCCCGTGTAGCAACGAGTTGCGCGGCATCTGTCAAAGAAATGGCTTCAGCACATACCAGTGCTGCATACTCACCTAGACTATGACCAGCCATCATACTGGCACGGATTTCCATCCTTTGCTGTAATACTCGATAAACGGCTACGTCAGCAGTCAACATCGCGACCTGAGTATGTTCCGTCTGATTCAGACGATCTTCGGGTCCATGCTGAACCAAATGCCAAACATCATACCCAATCTGTTCAGACACTTCAGCAAATAATTCAGGAATAACAGGATAGTGACCTGCCAATTCA
Source organism: Legionella nagasakiensis (assembly GCF_900639915.1). Classification (GTDB taxonomy): domain Bacteria; phylum Pseudomonadota; class Gammaproteobacteria; order Legionellales; family Legionellaceae; genus Legionella_A; species Legionella_A nagasakiensis. The sequence goes on along the minus strand of NZ_CAAAID010000002.1, from coordinate 163,920 downwards.
TTTAACATCCCAACGAATTGGGAGCCTTGACCAGGAAACACAAATGCGCTCATCACCATAATAATCTCTAAAGAGTCTAACCAAATAAAATAAATCCAGGGTCTGTTGGCATACATGAACCTTAATAGCGTATAGCCATAGCACCCCAGGTCATACCGCCACCAAACGACTCCAGTAACAACAAATCACCTCGTTGAATACGCTTTTCTCTTATAGAAATATCCAAAGCCAGAGGAATAGAAGCAGCCGACGTATTGCCCTGATGCTCAATCGTCACAATAACTTGCGACATAGGAAGGGATAATTTTTTAGCGATTGCGTTAATAATGCGAATATTCGCCTGATGAGGAACCAGCCATTTAATATCCGATTTCTGCAAGCCACTGATCGTCAGCACTTCATCAACAATATCACCCATAATATTGACCGCGATTTTAAACACTTCATTGCCGCGCATGCCAATAAAAGACTTTTTACCATTTTCTGTATAAGCAGCATACGTTAATAATTTTCCTTCATCATAAGCAGCATGCAGTACACTGCCAAGAATTCCTGGTTGATTATCCGCACTCAATACGACGGCCCCGGCGCCGTCTCCAAATAAGACACAAGTTGCACGATCAGTCCAATCCACAGCACGCGACATGCTTTCACTACCAACGAGCAAGATATGTTTCGCCGTGCCAGCAGCCAAGTATTGCTTGGCAATATCGAGTGCATAAATAAAGCCACTGCAAGCGGCACTAATATCAAAAGCGGGAATTGGACGCTTAATGTCCAATGCTTGCTGGACATGACAAGCTACGCTTGGAAAAAAATGATCTGGCGTGCAGGTTGCAACAATAATCAGATCAATGTCATCGGCTTGTATACCGGAGGAACTTAAAGCTTTTTTTGCAGCTTCACTTGCCATAAATGACGTTGTTTCATGAGGAGCAGCAACCCGCCGGCTGCGAATGCCCGTTCGAGTCATGATCCATTCATCCGTGGTGTCTAATATCCTTTCCAATTCTTTGTTGGTCAGTTCACGCTCAGGCAAATAACTTCCGGTTCCACGAATCACCGCATTTTTCATAACAACAAACCTTGATTGATGAAGTTAGTGATTTGGTCACGAACCAAATCAACCACGTTATTTTTAACTTGCAAAACCGCTTCTTCAATGGCACATTGAAAAGCCATCTCACTGGCACCACCATGGCTTTTAACCACGATGCCATTTAATCCTAACAGACTTGCGCCATTATAACGGGCAGGATCGATGCGTTTTTTCATATAGGATAGGGCAGGCAAGGCAACAAAACCGGCCATTTTTGCTAGCCAGTTGCGAGTAAATGATTCTTTTAAGATAGACAGGATGAGCTTAGCCAATCCTTCACTTGCTTTTAACGTGGCATTACCTACAAATCCATCACAAACAACCAAATCAACTTCACCAGAATAAAATTGATCGCCTTCGACATAACCCACATAATTCATAACGCTGCATTCAGACAGCATATGCGCCGTACGTTTAACCTGATCATTTCCCTTTATTTCTTCGACACCAATATTAAGCAATCCAATCTTAGGCATGGATTTATTATCCAATGCTTGAATGAGCGCAGAACCCATGATAGCGAATTGAAATAAATGTTCGGCACAAGAATCAACATTGGCCCCCAAATCAATCACCCGGGTTTTACCTTTCATGGTGGGCAATTCAGCAATAATGGCTGGCCTGTCAATCCCAGGGAGGGTTTTTAAAACAAACCGTGCCGTAGCCATCAAGGCTCCTGTATTGCCGGCACTGACACAAGCCTGAGCTTTTTTTTCTTTCACCTGATTAATGGCTACCCGCATCGACGAATCTTTTTTATTACGCAATGCATGGGAAGGCAATTCATCCATAGCCACCACTTCAGAGGCATGAACAATTGTAAATTGAGCATTTGATAGAGCTCCATGCTTCTTCAAATGGTTGGCCACTTGCTGCTGATCACCCACCAACAACAATTTTAAATCAGGATTATTACGTATTGCGCGCACACAAGCCGGAATCACAATGTCCAAACCATGATCCCCGCCCATCGTATCAATGGCAATGGTAATGGTATTCAAGGACATTACTCTTCTTCGTAAACGTTATCTGTGTCCAGAACCTTGCGTCCACGATAATAGCCATCTTCCGTAAGATGATGCCGCCGATGCGTTTCACCAGTCGTTGGGTCAACCGAAAGAGTCGGTTTGGTTAATGCATCATGAGAACGACGCATATCACGTCTCGAACGTGATTTTTTATTTTGTTGTACAGCCATTGTATTACTCCTAAACAATTTGTTTTCGTAGGGCCGGAATATTACCGATTTTTTATTTGCAATCCAAGTCTTGTTGTGAGAAATTAGATTATATCATGGATATATCGTTTGACATCGCTATCGCACGTGGCAGGATCGAGATGTTTTTCAGGGGTGTTCAAATGCAATTCATCCGTTATTAATTCGGCCAAATTGATCGTATAGTTATCTGAAACCATACATTCATACTGTTCCATTAATTTTTCCGCAATGGCATCGTTCAGACATACCGCTAATTGTGTCTCATGATGATAGTCGCAGGGAAATACATGCAAGCAGCGTTGACAAACGATCTCAATGCTCCCTTTTGTGCTCATCCGCAATAAAATATAATTATCTGCAGTTGCCTCCACCCAGTAATCGCAAGATAAATGGCAAGCCATGGAAAGATGAGCGGGGAGTCGTTCCTCAATGGTCAAATCAGCGTGCCGCACTTCTTTTTCCTTTGCCAATTTTGCTAAAGAAATTTTCATGATAATAACTACAAAATTGTGTCGCCAGGAAGTATAGCGTAAAATATTCAATTTTTATACATATTGAACTTGATTATGGGTGCTAAAGTCATCGTGGGCATGTCAGGCGGCGTGGATTCATCGGTTGCCGCATGGTTATTAATGGAGCAAGGCTATCAGGTCGAAGGCCTGTTTATGAAGAACTGGGAGCAGGATGATAAAGATGGCTATTGTGCTGCCGCCGAGGATTTAGCGGATGCACAGGCTGTATGTAAACAATTAGGCATCCCATTACATAGCATCAATTTCTCGGAACAATATCTGCAACGAGTATTTGATCATTTTCTTACAGAATACGAACAGGGTCGAACACCAAACCCGGATGTCCTATGTAATAAAGAAATCAAATTCAATGCTTTTTTAAACCATGCTTTATCTTTAGGCGCCGATTTCATCGCAACAGGCCATTATGCAAGAATTCAAGTCAACAACGGCGCAGCAACCTTATGCAAAGCAAAAGACCGGGATAAAGATCAAACCTACTTTCTCCATGCCGTAGAACCCTCTGCCTTGGCCAAAACCTTATTTCCAGTAGGCGATTATCTTAAATCACAAGTCCGAGTGTTGGCAAAAGAGCTTGGTCTGGCAACTCATGCTAAAAAAGATTCCACTGGAATTTGCTTCATTGGCGAAAAGCGGTTCAAATCCTTTCTGAATGAATTTATATTAGCCAAGCCGGGTGATATCAAAACTTCTCTGGGTGAAACGATAGGACGCCACGACGGCCTGATGTTCTATACATTGGGGCAGCGCCAGGGCTTAGGCATTGGTGGAATGCGCCATGGCAGTGAAGATCCATGGTATGTCGTCGATAAAGAGTTAACAACCAATACCCTCGTTGTCGCACAAGGCAGCCATCACCCCATGCTTTATGCCCAGGGGCTTCTCGCAAGCTCTATCCATTGGTTGACTGCGCATCCGCCTTCCCTACCCTTAACCTGTTATGCCAAAATCCGCTATCGCCAACAGGAGCAGGCCTGTGTGATATCACCGGCAAACAATCACCAACATTGTGTTTTATTTTCTAGCCCACAGCGTGCAGTAACGCCTGGGCAATACATTGTTTTCTACGATAAAAATCAATGCCTGGGCGGTGCAACCATTGAACAAATTATCCGCTAATCGTATATAATTAAAAAAAATCAGTCTCTGGAGTAACCATGGCAGCTATTAATGCATCACCTGAACCAACTGGCATTCATTTTTCCGTCAGCGCCGCAGATAAAGTGGCCTCATTAATTGCTGAGGAAGAAAATCCCAAGCTAAATCTGCGAGTCTATATTACAGGCGGTGGATGCTCTGGTTTTCAATATGGCTTTACTTTCGATGAAACAATACAAGAAGACGATACCGTCATAGAGCAACGTTGCTCGAATGATTCAGGTTCCGTAAAACTATTAATTGATTCCATGAGCTATCAATACCTGCAAAATGCAGAAATTGATTATACGCAAGGCATCCAGGGGGAACAGTTTATTATTCGCAACCCCAACGCAAAAACCACTTGCGGTTGCGGTTCATCATTTAGTATTGATGATGAAGATTAGGCTTTAATAAGGCTTCACAATGACTTTTGAGCCAATATTCATGAAATTTTGATTCAGCCAACGGGCATCGCTTGGTTTAACACGGATACAACCATGACTTGCATTATGATTTGGCACATCCGGTGAGCCATGAATGGCATAATATTTACTAAAAAACATACAATAGGGCATGGGTGCTCCGCCTTTACCCACAGGGTAACGACTGGAACGACAGCTGGCGCCTCGTTTGCTGATGATACGGTAAGTACCAGAAGGCGTTCGGCAAGAGCGTTTAATGTCGCGGCAATAATGACTACCACCTGACCCTTTCCCAGTCCGAATCACTTTATCATTTTTAACCGCCTTCCAACGCAACGTTTTGGGATTATATATAAAAGTATTGACGGCATGCATTTGCTGGGTCATAGATTGATGAGCATCCTCTATAGGACCAGGTGCGGCAAAGGAAATAACCGGTAATAAAAAAAGAAAAGCCACACTGCCGATGATCAAACATTGATAAAAACATCTTGCCAGATTATGACGATAACACGCTCGATTCTCATCCATGATTCGTCCTTTTTTTTACAATTATTGTTTAAATATAGATCATTAATAAATCATATCAAGCAATAATTATTCTTTTTGATATAAAAATAACCATTATTTTTTATTGATGCGTTTAGGTGAGTTAATCTTGAGCTAACATTCATTTGCTATAGTTATTAAAGACCTCCTAAACGGGAACAGCCCATGTCAAAAGAAATAAAAGTCCGAACGACGGCCGATTTAGATAAGTGTCCTGACGTGCTTGCCTCTGCGGCTGAACATACTCATGTCAGCGTCGGAGATTTGCATGGTAATGCTCTGAAGTTGATTTATACTCTGATTGAAGAAGGCTTTTTGAAAGTTACTCCTGAGCAATACAAAGACTTACATGATATCTATTATACACGAACCAGCTCTCTTACTGCCGACGACCTAGAGACGTTTCGAGCGATCATCGATAGCGCCGTCATTAACACCGACCGTTCCCTCACGCTGATTGGCGATGAATTAGCCGATCGAGGCAATAATGATTATTTTACGCTCTTAGTCTTAAAAAAATTGCATGATGCAAACCTTGATGTGGACATCATGGTGTCCAATCATAGCGCGGAATTTATCAGAGATTACGAACACCGGCGATTTACAGGAATACATCAATTATTCGGAAATCAGGGACAATCATTGACCAACATGCAACGTTTGATTGCCCGCGGTTTAGTCGATGAAGGAGAAGTACGCCAAATCGTTGATGATTGCTATAAACCGATGGTAAAAGCCATTGGTTATACGGTTTCTCCCGAGGGGGAAATCACTTTATTTTCTCATGCCCCTATTGGACTTGAAACCATTGAAGCGTTGGCAAATAAATTTAGCATTCCTTACCATGAAGACAGTCCAACAGCATTAATTACCACCATCAATGCCATCAATGAACGTATATATACCTTATTTACTGAAAAAACATTGGCGAGTCTCATAGACCAAGAAGGGCATTCTGACCCCAAGGATCCGGTTCCACCAACTAAACCACTGATGCGCCTTGTGTGGAACCGTGCCATCGGCGATGAATTACGCACAGAACCCCGCGGTGGCTTTAAAGTCAGCTTTGTGCACGGCCATATTGGTGATGGAGAAATTCTGCAACACGGCACCACCCCGCTGCCCAGCCACCGGAATCTGGACGGCTGGTTTGGCAAAGATAGGGAGTTATCACGAACTGGAACACTTCGTGATGCTTATGGACTTCTTGACGTTCGCCATTTTACGCAACACTCATCCGAACTCACCGCCAAACAACTCATCCATAGCTCAACAGCACGTCATAGCGAGGTTCTTGCCGACCTAGTAGCCGTCGCTCACACGCATGAAGCACGCATGCGTATGCAGGCTGACGCTGACTATCTTAAAATCCGTCAAGTTTTAGCAGACACCAAAAACCTAATTCGTCTAGAGTTAAAAGAGTATGATGTGCCTCAACAAAAACAAGAAAAACTACTTCACGAATTAGACGAAGCTGCCACAGCGTACCATCGTGGGGATACAACGGCTGAAGATTACAGAGCAAGTCTCGATGACCTTACTTCCCGCGTCAATGAACAGCATGAAAAAGTAAAGCAGCATATTGCATTTAATCATGCCCTGGCTTTATTGGCAGCAAAAAATGTCGAATTACAAGAAAAAGCGAAACATGATCCGAAGAATTATAAGAAAGCCGCTGAAGCATCCGATGCCTTACTTAAAGCACTAAGCACTAATAGCGAGCAGTATTTCACCCAAGATAAAATTGATGCTAAAACATTTAAAACACAATGCGACCAGTCCATTAAGACTGCCACAACAGAGTTAGAAAAGCATCGCGGGGTATGGTATCAACTATCACCAATTATTCGCGGAATTATCGGGGTTATTGCCATCATAGGAACCATAGCAACCGCTGGAATTCCTGCTGCGGCCGTTGCCGCTTTTTCAAAACGTGGTTATTCAGACACATTCTTTTCTACGCCTGACACCGATTCCATGGAAAAAGTGAAGAATTTTCAGAAAGCCTATCAAGCAATTATTAAATCTGATGACGATGAACCAACCGAAAAGCCCAGCCAATCCTTAGGCGGCTGATCGACTAAAAAATAGTGGCGCATGCCCTAACTCTGCCAATGATTGATTCCTGATTTTTTTATAATAAATTCAATGAATTCATTGTGTCTGGCCGTTTCGACAGGATCAGCCAATATAATTGGGGAATGACTTGATAATGCTTCATAGGAGATACTGCTTTTTACCTTTGTTTCTTCTTTTAACTGAATATCACCATCAAACAAACTGGCCTGCCCGCCGGTCATCGCCAAATAAACGAATGCTAATATTTCAGCATCCAGCAAAGCCCCATGCAATTGGCGGTTTGAGTTGTCGATTTCATAGCGCTTGCATAACGCATCCAAGCTATTACGCTGCCCGGGATGCTTTTCGCGGGCTAGAATCAAAGTATCTACAATACCACAGTGCGCTTCCAAAGATTTTGGCCACTTGATTTGTGTTAATTCGGCATTTAAAAAACCAACATCAAAGGGAGCGTTATGAATGATGAGCTCGCTTCCTTCAATAAATTGTATAAATTCAGAAACAATATCTTGAAATAATGGTTTATCTTGCAAAAACTCCGTACTGATGCCATGAACCCGAAAGGCTCCTTCCTCCACCTCTCGTTGAGGATTCAAATAAACATGAAAATGATTACCCGTCAGTTTTCTATCAAGTAACTCAACGCATCCAATTTCAATGATTCGATGGCCTTTTTCTGGACCAATGCCTGTTGTTTCCGTATCTAGCACGATTTGGCGCATATTCTTACCTGTAAAAAAGAGAAATTAGTGTATAGGCTGCACCTAATCTGCCTGCAACAATTGTTCAATGGCTTGATTTGCCAAGCTATCCGCTTGTTCATTTTCAGGATGCCCTGCGTGTCCTTTAACCCAATGCCAGCGAATTTGATGTATTTTAGCCAGCTCATCCAATCGTTGCCACAGATCGACATTTTTGACGGGTTCTTTTTTTGCATTACGCCAACCATTTTTTTTCCATTGCACCATCCAGTTTGTCATGCCTTGACGCAAATACTGCGAATCCGTGTAAAGTTCAACCTGGCAAGGGCGTTTTAGTGCTTCCAGTGCTTTGACCGCTGCCGTTAATTCCATACGATTGTTGGTGGTGTGTGATTCTGCACCATGCAGTGTTTTTTCCTGCCCTTGATAACGTAACAAAACACCCCATCCACCAGGACCTGGATTTCCTTTGCAAGCACCATCCGTATAAATTTCAATGGACATAAAAAACCTGTTCTTAGATTTCGTTAATTAAGGCTAAACTTACCATTTAATATCTGTCGCTTAATGATTTCTATATCAGGTGCAAAATAACGATCTACCTCATAAGGGGCAACGTATTCTCTTATTTTATGGTAGAGATTCTGCAATTTTGGCGATGTCTTTAATGGCTTGTAAAAGTCAAGGCCCTGACAAGCAGCCAATAATTCAATCGCCAGAATCGTCGCCGTATTGTCAATCATGGGTTGCAATCGCCGGGCAGCATTGGTTGCCATCGAAACAATGTCTTCCTGATTGGCTGAAGTCGGCAAACTGTCAACCGAATGAGGATGCGCCAAAGCCTTATTATCGCTGGCACATGCCGCAGCGGTCACATGGGCAATCATAAATCCTGAATTTAATCCGCTTTCCTTGACCAAAAACGCGGGCAAGCCACTGAAATTCTTATCAATTAACAAAGCGATACGCCGCTCGGCATTCGCACCCATTTCAGCAATGGCCAAGGCAAGATTATCAGCCGCCATAGCCAGTATTTCACCATGAAAATTACCGCCCGACAAAACATCGCCTTGCTCGGCAAATACCAAAGGATTATCCGACACCGCATTGGCTTCAACTTGCAATGTTTCGCCGACAAATTGCATCTGATGAAGCACCGCCCCCATGATTTGCGGCTGGCAGCGAAGTGAATAAGGATCTTGGATGCGTGTGCATTGACGATGCGCTTCACGAATCTCACTGTCGACTAATAACTCACGATACATGGCAGCCACTTGTCTTTGTGCTTGATGACCACGAACGGCATGGATACGATCATCAAAAGGCACATCACTGCCACTGGCTGCATCAACTGACAAACTGCCAGCCAAAACAGCGGTTTCAAACAACCATTCACTGCGAAAGAAAGCATGCATACAAAGCGCTGTAGAGACCTGCAATCCATTTAATAAAGCCAAACCTTCTTTAGGAGCCAAATCCAGCGGAGTAAGTCCGGCGATGGTAAGCCCTTCGGCTGCCTTGATGATTTGTCCTTGATAGCGCACGTCTCCCTCACCCAGTAAAGGCAATGCAAGATGCGCTAATGGTGCAAGATCACCCGACGCTCCCACTGAGCCTTTGCTGGGAATACAAGGGTATACTTCTGCGTTATAAAGCGCGCATAAAGCATCAATGAGCTTTTGGCGAACCCCAGAAAAACCTTGAGATAAGTTATTGATTTTTAATAATAGAATGAGAGAAACAATGTCATCTGATAATAGTTCGCCACTGCCACAAGCATGCGACAAAACGATATTTCTTTGTAATGTCTTGAGTTTATCGGCAGAAATAATTTCATTGGCAAGCGAACCAAAACCGGTATTAATGCCATAGACGGTTTTTTTTTCTCCAATAATCTGCTGAATCATGTGTTCTGAAGCATGAATGGCTTGATAACACGACTTGTCTAAAACACAGCGCTTTTTTTCGTAAAGAACCTGTTTTAATAAGGATAAATTGAGTTGGCCTGGCGAAAGAATAAATTCATGATTCATGGTGTTTCTCCCAATCCCTCCATAGGCAGCCACAAGTGATTTTTCTTTGCACATTGTCTGGCAAGTTCATAACCTGCATCCGCATGACGCATGACCCCTGTTGCCGGATCATTATGCAATACCCGTGCAAGTCGTGTGGCTGCTTTGTCGCTGCCATCCGCAACAATCACCACCCCGGCATGCTGAGAAAACCCCATGCCAACACCGCCGCCGTGATGAATGCTAACCCAGGTTGCACCACTTGCGCAATTCAGTAAGGCGTTGAGAAATGGCCAATCAGACACCGTATCACTGCCATCAAGCATGCCTTCCGTTTCTCGATTAGGGCTCGCCACTGAGCCTGAGTCCAGGTGGTCACGACCAATCACAATCGGTGCTTTTACTTCGCCGGTCTTCACCATCTCGTTAAATGCCAAGGCAAGACGAGCGCGGTTCTCCAAACCTACCCAGCAAATTCGCGCCGGCAACCCTTGAAAAGCAATCTTTTCGCGCGCCATATCCAACCATCGATGCAAATGCTTATCCTCTGGAATCAGTTGTTTAACCTTGTCGTCCGTTGCGTAAATATCCTCCGGCTCCCCAGACAATGCTACCCAGCGAAATGGCCCAATCCCCTCGCAAAATAGGGGGCGAATGTATGCGGGCACAAATCCAGGAAAAGCAAATGCTTCTTTAACCCCCGCTTCAAAGGCCATTTGACGAATATTATTGCCATAATCAAACACAGGAATACCTCGCTCGCGAAAAGCCAGCATGGCTTTGACCTGTTTTGCCATCGATGCCTTGGCAGCAGAAACAACTTCTTCCGGAGCTTCTTTTCTTAATCGTTCTGCTTTGGCTAAAGACCAACCACTTGGCAAATAACCGTTAAGAGGGTCATGTGCACTGGTTTGATCCGTCACCAGCGCCGGCATTACATTACGTTGAATCAGTTCAGAATAAAGATCAGCGGCATTCCCTAGTAAACCTACCGATATCGGCTCTTTTTTCCGGCACGAATCTTCAATCCATCCCAATGCCTCCTCTAGGCGCTCAGTAGCACGATCGAGATAACGTGTTTTTAGTCGTTTCTCAATCCGACCTGGATCACACTCAATGGCCAACATGCTTGCACCTGCCATGACCGCAGCTAATGGTTGTGCACCACCCATGCCGCCTAAACCAGCCGTTAGAATCCAGCGCCCAGACAAGTCTCCAGCGTAATGCTTTTTACCAGCCGCCACAAAAGTTTCATAAGTTCCCTGAACAATGCCCTGAGAACCAATATAGATCCAGCTGCCTGCCGTCATTTGGCCATACATCATCAGGCCTTTTTTATCGAGCTCGTTAAAATGCTCCCAGGTTGCCCAGTGGGGAACAATATTCGAATTGGCAATCAAAACGCGTGGTGCATCTTCATGCGTCTTAAAAACTCCTACAGGCTTGCCTGATTGAATCAAAAGCGTCTGATCGTCGTTCAGACCTTTGAGAACATCACAGATTTTATAAAAACACTCCCAATTTCTTGCTGCTCGCCCTAATCCGCCATACACAATTAAAGAATCCGGTGATTCAGCCACTTCCGGGTCAAGATTATTACAAATCATACGTAAAGCCGCTTCAGTTAACCAGCTTTTAGCCTCTTTATCCATTCCACGACGAGCATGAATAGGATGTTTTGTATAGTGCTGATCCATGGTTCATTTCTCCAGAAAGCCCTCTTGTCGCTAACGCAGCGATACCCAAAACAGCTAGACGTAAATGCTCTCTGCGCATCACGATGCAGGCTCTAATTATAGAAATTCAATGGTCATATACTAGAGAAAAAGTGTCATGAAAGCGAGTCCGGAAGTATGATGTGAAATTATTTCTCAATATGGTAGAATCCACGCATTTCATCTTTTTCAAGAAGCAGTGTGCAAGCAAATCAAATAACCCATCCCCCCTCACTAAAAATATTCTTTGCGACCGAGATGTGGGAACGTTATGGATTTTATGTCGTACAAACACTGCTTGCCCTTTATCTGGTCATGTATTTTCAATGGAATGACCACCGTGTTTACCCTTTGGTGGGTGCTTTTACTGCCTTAACCTACCTGTCACCGGTGATTGGTGGCTGGATTGCCGATCAATTATTAGGACAAAAGCGCAGTATCCTTGCTGGTGCAATCATATTATTTTTCAGTTATCTTTCATTAGGATTACTGAAATCCGATCATGGACTTACGATTTCACTGGCAGGAATCGCTGTGGGTACAGGGTTACTTAAACCGAATATCTCATCTTTGTTAGGCAATGAATATCCCATCGGCTCACCGAACCGTGAACGTGGTTTCACCATATTTTACATGGGCATCACCACAGGCATTATTCTAGGCACAACACTGCCCAGTTACCTTCAATCATTGTATGGTTGGCCTCTTTCCTTCCTGAGTGCCACAATCGGGATGATTATCGCCATCGCTGTTTTTTCATTTGGCATTCATCGCTATCGCATCGCTGATTACGTTCCTTACCAGCACAAGTTAAAAGATATATTCTTTGCGATTCTCCTCATCGTTCTGATGTGGTTCGGCGCCTTTTATATTTTGCATCAATCGACTCTTGCTGATGCTTTATTCACAGTCATTGGTCTATTTTCACTGATTTATTTACTGAATTCATTAATGCAAGAAAGCGGCATACAGGCGCGTCAAACTCTGGTCATAGGGCTATTGTGTCTGATTTCTATTATTTTCTGGTCTTTTTATTTCCAAATGTTCTTATCTTTGACATTGTTATTGAAACGTGTGGTACAGCCGACACTTTTAGGCATTCCATTTCCCCCTCCTTATTATGTTGCAGTGCAAAGCTTAGGGATGATTATGTTCGGTCTTTTCCTTGGCCGTAATAAGAAACAATTGAGTTCGGCACAACATGCGATTCGAACGGGCAACAAATTCTTGCTGTCAATATTTTTTATGGTTTCTGCTTATGTATCCATTGCATTGGTTTGTCGTTTTGATGCGGGGATAGCACTCATCTCTCCTTGGTTTTTCATTCCTGCCTATCTGATGATTTCATTCGCGGAATTACTATTATCACCCGTAGGCTTATCTGCCATTACCCTTTTATCAAGTCACAAAAAAGTAAGTACCATGATGGGGGTTTTCTTTGTCTCTCTTGGACTGGGGGGATTTTTATCTGGGAAACTTGCGGCAATCACGGCTATCCCGAAAGAGAAGCTAGACCATATGTCGATCAGCGGATTAAAAACCCACTATGCCATGACATTTAGTCACTTGCTCTATATCTTACTGGCAGCAGCCGTTGTGTGCATTATTCTTAACCGCATCATCAAATATCTCATGGCATCGCAAAAATAAGTGGTTGCTTATCTGAATTGCTGTTATACTTCGCGCGGCCGATTTAATGAATTGATACTCTTCTATGCCAGATAAACATCCCCTATTAGAAACGCTCATTGCTTCTTTAGAAGACATTCAAGCCAATGAGATTACTGTTTTAGATGTTCGTGACCAAACCAGTGTGACTGATTATATGGTCATATGCAATGGCCGTTCGTCCCGTCACGTAAAATCGATTGCTGAACATGTCATGGAGCAAATGAAAGCAGCGGGGCTTCCTGCTTTAAGTCATCATGGTCTTGAATATGGTGAATGGGCTTTAATTGATTTTGGTGATTTTGTTGTCCATGTCATGCAACCCGAAAACCGTGCATTTTATAATCTTGAAGGATTGTGGCAGCAAACGTCTTAAGATTTCTCCCAACCTCTTCTTTTTTAAGCACATTATTGTATAGATTAACATCTTAAGCTCTTTCCTTTTTTAAAGGGAGCCTGGGTCATACAAGGTTTATGTTAAAAATTACTTTAATTACGCTAGGTAATAAAATGCCTTCCTGGGTTAATGAAGCGGTCAGTGACTATAAAAAACGATTGCAGGATGGCATTGCCCTGACGCTGATTGAAATTCCACTATTACGCCGAGGAAAATCAGCGGATTTAACCCGCATTTTAGAAAAAGAAGCAACTCTGATGGCAGCAGCCATTCCACAAGGAGCTCGAATCATTGCCCTAGATATGACTGGCGAATCCTTCAGTAGTGAGCAATTAGCACGTAAACTCGAACAATTACAACATATCAACAGCCATTTATGCTTCCTGATTGGTGGGCCGGAAGGACTTTCCCGTGAATTGGTAGCGCGATGTGATGAGTGCTGGTCTTTATCGAAACTAACGTTGCCGCACCCCTTAGTACGAATCATTTTTATTGAAGCAATTTACCGAGCCTGGTCTATTCTAAAAAACCATCCTTACCATAAATAAAGTATATAACCAAAGTATGATTTTCTCATGCATAATGAAGCAACAAACACCTCATTTAAAACCTGGAGCCATCCCACTTCCTCCACTTCTTGGCCGTTCTGTTTCGTCAGACCTCCTATCCGGAGCTTCTGGTAAAAATCCATGCCTGGTGGCGATTTTGGCTAGTGAAGCTGCATCATCACGAGCACGAACCAATTCTCCTAATCGTCCTTCTTTAGTCGCTGCTACCTCTTGCTCGGACAAGGCTTCACCACGACTTAATCGCTCAGCGGCTGCTATTTTTACGTCTCTACTTTTGGCTTCAATAGGAATCTGGTCCATGCCGCATAAGGCCCGGAAACCATTCGCAATCCAATTCCAAAATGTCGTCCATCCCCCATAAAAATAGTCGGTATTCGTTCTTTGGCGGTCCACAATATAGCCTTGCAATGCTTGGCGGAACAAAGCTTCTCCTCTAACCAGAGAGGTGCTGTCCGGTGCTGGCACCACTCGGGCTGTTCCATGCTTACGACTTGGCTCTGACACATGATTTAACTGGGCTAAAGCCGGATGGACAACCGGTGGTGTTGAGGGTCGGCTACCCACCATTCGTTGATGGTAAGGTCGCATAGGCTCCTCCAATTCATGCAACTGTCTGCTAACAACCCCAATTATGGTTTGAAAATTCGAGCTTCCGAATACACTTCTTCTGCCTAAAACGTCCCGAACCTCATTAAGTTTGGCAATGATCTCATCCACTGACGCATTGGGCATGTCTTTTAAACCAATAAATCGGGCATCAGGACCGCTCTTACGTTTAATTACTTCCCCACCCACTTTAATCTCGCCATCCTTTCTTTCCCAGCCATGGATGGCAGCCATCAATTTAGGGATTAATCTTTCTTTTTCTTCCTCAGAAAAGCCATGTCTTGCAGCCGGTACAGCGATAACCGTTTGTAGTATTTCTATGGCTTTTAACACGGCACGATTAGGCTTTGGCCCCGGCCCTGCCGTAGTAAACGTATGATGCGCCCGATTCAATTCCTCTTTGTAATCATGGGTATCGAAAATGTCTGTTTTTACGTAGCGGCTATCGGTGCTTCTTGCTCTAAATAAACGAGTGGCTTCCCTTCGGTTACCACTCTCTTCAGCATCTTCAATCTGACTATCAACTTCATAACTATGCTCATTACCATAAAAAAATGCCCGAACATCTCCGCGAGCACCCAGGGTCCATGCCCCTGGTCTGGTTACTACTTCAACGCGCATGCCATGAAGTTCATCCGCATTCACTGGATTGGCTGCATGGATACGAATTCCTGCTGCAAATCCAGTGTTTCTCATTTCGATAGCCAATTGCTGGGCAAGCGATGGCTGCCCCATGCCAGCCTCGCAAGAAATAAGATAAACATCCTGAAGATTTGCTTTATTATCACCATATTTGCGGGCTAGATCTCTTGCCAGTTCACGGGGTGTTTTACCACCAATGGTAGTACGCTCATCATCCGTATGGGCACATAATGTAATATCATGATCACGCAGCGTTCTTTCCCTCACGTCATCAAGTCTTAAAGCCCGATCGCGGTGTACAGCCGCCAAGGCTTCTGCTGAATCCTTATCATTGTCATCTAGATATAAAATGGTCATCACTGTCTCTAAAATAAAATTTTAATAGATTAATTATAGACAATATGCATAAAACATTAAGATAATATTAAACACCGTGATCTTTAATATTTCTTTACATAACTTTACAAATCACCACCAAACTATGCTGTATTTAAGATGCGTTTGAATGACTCCGTTAAAAATGACCGCCAAGAATTGCAAGTACATCGCTTTCGTTTAAGCTTGCTGGTGGCATTACTGGTCATATTGTCCTTTATTTTGATTTTACGCTTAGCCTATTTGCAATTTTCTCAATTTAAACGCTACGCCACATTATCCTTGAAAAATCAAATGAGCATTATCCCTATTGCTCCTCCCCGCGGTATTATTCTTGATAAGAATGGGATAATTCTTGCCGACAACATTCCTGTTTACGTGCTTGAAGTGATTCCTGAACGAGTAGCAAATCTGCACGAAACACTGGCAAAATTAAAAGAGTTGATACCATCCATTACCGATGATGACATTGATAATTTTAAACACGCCCGTCGCCAAAATCGTTCCTACGTTCCTATCCCTTTAAAACTCAAGTTAACCGAGGAAGAAGTGGCCATTTTTGCCAGCAATCAGTATTTGTTTCCTGGCGTCAGCATTAAAGCAAGGCTGATGCGTTATTATCCCAGAGGACCAGTCATGGCGCACTTGCTTGGCTATGTCGGGCGGATTAATGTGCAGGAACTACAGCAAGTCGATAACACCAACTATCGCGCCACTAATTTTATCGGCAAATCAGGCATTGAACGTTACTATGAAAAGACCCTGCATGGTCGAGTAGGCTACCAGCAAATAGAAACCGATGTAAGTGGGCGAACATTACGTGTTTTAAGCAAGCAAGCACCCATATCAGGAGCAAAAATTTATCTTACCATTGATGCTCGCTTGCAAGAAGCCGTATACAAAGCATTGGAGGGAAAACGGGGAGCGGCCGTGGTCATGAATGTCAAGGACGGTGATATTTTGGCCATGGTAAGCACGCCGAGTTTCGATCCAAATCTTTTTGTGAATGGCATCAGTAGCAAAGATTATCAGCAATTGACCAATGCTCAGGACAAACCTTTATATAATCGCGCTGTTCGTGGCCTTTATCCACCCGCATCAACCGTTAAGCCTTTTATCGCTTTGGCGGGGCTTGAAAAAGGAACCATTACGCCAACCACTAAAATTTATGACCCGGGATGGTATGGTCTTCCCGGCGTGAGTCATAAATACCGTGACTGGAAACGCAGAGGTCATGGCATCATTAATCTTAAACGAGCTATTACTGTTTCATGTGATACTTATTTTTATCAACTGGGGAATAAACTGGGTATTTCAGCCATTGAAGACATTTTAATGCAATTTGGCTTTGGGCAACTGTCTCATGTCGATTTATTGGAAGAAGCACCAGGCATCGTTCCCGGCCCAACTTGGAAACGAAGAAGTCGAGGAATGTCTTGGTATCCAGGTGATACATTAATCACTTCTATAGGCCAAGGCTTTATGCTGGCTTCTCCTTTACAGCTGGCTAATGCAACCGCGGCATTAAGTTCACATGGTCGTCGGTTTCGTCCCCATCTGTTCAGCCGTTCGGTTGAAGACAATGGTAAAACACATCTGTATAAGCCTTTAGAGGAATATCCAGTCCAATTAAAAGACAATGTTCATTGGACAATTGTCATCGAGGCCATGCAAAATGTCATCAGCAGTCAAGAAGGAACGGGGCATCGCTTTGGCCGTAATTCCGCCTATAGCGTTGCAGGAAAAACAGGAACGGCTCAAGTATTTAGCGGTAATCAATATGAGAAAAAAAGCTATCAGGACATTCCAGAAGCACTGCGAGATCATTCTCTGTTCATTGCTTTTTCCCCCGTCGAAAAGCCTGAGATTGCCATCTCCGTGCTGGTAGAAAATGATTTTATTGCATCCATCGTCGCTCGCAAGATCATGGATGCTTACTTTGATTTGAATCAAAAGAATAACGTAACATGAACATAAATCAAACTCGTCCTATTTATCGGTTTACCCCAAAATCATTGCATGTTGATTATCCTTTATTGGGTTTGTTGCTCTTATTAGTAGCCTTAGGCTTGCTTATTTTATACAGTGCGTCAAACCAAAACATGGGAATGGTCATAAGGCAATTATTACGTTTAGGCCTAGCCGCCGCTGTCATGATGGTGTTTGCGTTTATCCCCCCTCACAAGTATAAATTATGGACACCATGGATTTATGGCATTGGCCTGACCTTATTGATTGCGGTGATGGTTATGGGGAAAATTGGTAAAGGCGCGCAGCGTTGGCTCGATTTAGGTCTATTTCGCTTTCAACCCTCTGAAATTATGAAGCTTGCTGTTCCAATGATGGCGGCTTGGTATTTCGACCGTACCTCTTTACCCATTAACGTCAAATCATTGTTTCTTGCAGCAATCATCATTTTTATACCCGCTCTCTTGATTGCAAAACAACCTGATTTGGGTACGGGTCTTATGGTTATTGCCGCCGGCTTGTCCGTCATCTTTCTTGCTGGCATTCAAATGCGCGTCATATTGTTTCTGGCAATTGCCCTAGGGTTAACAATGCCTTTATTATGGCATGTTTTACATGATTATCAGAAACAGCGAATTATTACGTTTCTAAATCCTGAAAACGATCCGTTGGATGCCGGTTATCATATCATTCAATCGAAAATCGCCATAGGCTCAGGAGGCGCTTTTGGTAAAGGATGGTTAGCAGGCAGTCAGTCACATCTTAATTTTTTACCTGAACATGCAACCGATTTTATTTTTGCAGTCAGCGGCGAAGAATTTGGTTTTATTGGCAGTATTATTTTGATCATCCTGGTTGCTCTCATATCACTACGAGGTTTACATATTGCAAGACATGCTCAGACCAGCTACACACGCTTGTTGGCTGCAAGCCTGGCGATGACTTTTTTTATTTCAGCCTTTGTAAACATCGGCATGGTGATGGGTATTTTACCTGTTGTAGGCATTCCTTTACCTTTGATTAGCTATGGCGGCACAGCAATGGTGACGTTTCTTGCGGCTTTTGGCATTCTCATGTCCATCAGTTCACATCGAATTTTATTTGATAATCTTAATGGATGACCCATGAATATCAACCCATCTTCTTGATGCTTCAAGCCTCCTATTCTTGATTAACCGATAGAGCGGCAACGCGGCTGAAATATTTTCTGTGAATGGCGCACGGGCCTAATCGTTCCAATGCTCGTTGGTGGACTGCTGTAGAATAACCTTTATGGGCGGCAAAGCCATAACCAGGATAATCATTATCCATTCGTTCCATTTCTTCATCACGATAAACTTTAGCAATGATCGAGGCAGCACTTATTTCTGCAATGAGTAGATCGCCTTTCACAATCGAATAACAAGGAACGGCAACATTCGGCACATGAAGACCGTCCACCAAAATCTTTTCCGGGGCAATGGCTAATGTTTCAATGGCTCTTTTCATAGCCAGCAGCGTGGCATGATGAATATTTAATTGATTAATTTCATCGACTTCAGCTCGTCCGTAAGCATAGCAGATTGCTCTTTCTTTAATTTCAACCGCTAATTCTTTTCTGCGTGATGCAGTCAACAGTTTGGAATCCGTTACCCCTGCGATAGGAGCATCCAGAATAACAGCGGCGGCAACAACAGGCCCTGCCAACGGACCTCGTCCAACTTCATCCACACCAGCGATATACATTTCCATACCTCAGTCATCATGAAATAAAGATAGGATCATACGGATTATTAAAACATTTACCAGCTTCTTAACTTTTTCATGATTTGATATTCGATAGAAAATAGATTAATCCAACAGAACTTAAATCCTGTCCAATAAAATTGGCAATAAAAAGTCTATAATTAAGTATATAGTTATAACAAGGAGATTGTGATGACTAACTGCAGATGGAGTCCATTAGCACTGGGATTATCCTTAGGTATTGTATGGGGCATATCGCTCTTTCTTATGGGTTTAAGTGCTTATTTTTTTTCTTACGGTGAGATTTTTGTAACGTCCGTTGGCACAGTGTATGTGGGATACGACGCCACCATTGTAGGGAGCATCATTGGTGGGATCATAGGATTTATTGATGCCTTCATTGGTGGCGTTATCGTGGCCTGGTTATATAATTTCTTTTCTGGATGTTGTTGTAAAAAAGAGAAAAAAGACTAAGTTCTACCGATATTCATCTTAACCAAAACAGGGGCATTAATTGGTAATTCAATACAGTTTTATGTGATTCTACAATTTTTGCATTCCTTACCCCCAGTTACGTTAATATTTTTTCAATAGATAACGATTTTCTCTCTTATTTTATTATGATCCTTGTTTTTTCTAGGGATTACACCACAAAGCTATTGTTTATAATTCCATTTTAGTTTTTATAATCGGTTTTTGAGTAATATTCAAGATGGTTTTCTGGGCCTTTCAGTCCTTACTTAATTTTGATTATGTGCTTCTGCCGAGTCTTGGTGTCGTTGACGTGACGTCTGGTGAATCTGAGGCTGCCTCCAATGCACCTCTCTCAGCTTCCTGTTTTATAGCGCCAAGCGCTCCCTTCATCCCTGTTGTTTGCTGTGCGGTAGCCTGTTGTTGCCATCCTTTTTTTACGTCTTTCATATCTTGCGAACCATTTGGTAACATAGCCATATTTTTATTAAACAGTCTTTCAATAAAGGCATTAGCAGAAGCTTCATCAGGAAAAATAAAAACATGAACTTTTGGTGGGCCCTCCTCCGTTCTATAAGAAAAATCAGTCTCTTTATACTTACCTCCACCACCGGGTTTATCCTGTCCATTCATTTGCTTTTTAATGTCATCAAATTCATCTATTATCTCTTTTATAGGCACCAAAGGCACAATCGCCATACTTTTTGCTTGCCCCTCCACTTTAGTTTGTACAGTAGCACTCGACACACTTGTTGATATGGCAGCATTATATGAACTTCTTTTTTCCTCACTCTGCAGAAACTCAAGCACTCGTTTCATTTTTGTGATGTTGTCTTTTAGGTCTTGATTTGTAGATTCACTTACTAGTCTTGCTTCCATTTCTATTAGCTTAACCCGCACTTTTTCTGCAAGGGCTCTAGCCTCAGCATCCTCCATTTCCTTTTTTGCTGATAATGCTCGGTCACCTTCTTTTCCTAGCAATTCATTTAAATATTCATAATGATTCTTTGCTAATGGTTGTTTAATATCAGGCATGATTCTCCCCCAAGCATTAATCTTTTATCGAAAATTACAATCATTAGTATAGTTCATTGGATCAGTATTTACAGGAATTCGACTATTGTTCGTGCTCACCAGCATGCTTCCGGGGGCAAAAGGAACAAGAAAATCAGGAATTAGGCCGTTCTAAAGGCAGTTTTTCTACAAAGATACATGCTCTGTGTGATCGCTGGGCAGGCCGCTTAAGTTTATCCTGACGCCTGGGCAGCTTTTGACCGCGTCACAGGCTTCAGATTTTACTCAAGCAGTTCAGAAGAGCTGCAACACGATATGACAAGTTTGCGCAGTCCTTTTTGTCTTTCTTTTATATCGTTGCAACTGCCCTTTGGTTAAGATGAATGTCGACAAAACTTAGGTGTTAACACTTCGTTTTAAGAAGCAAAAAGCACCACCAAGAAAAATCAGGTAAATTAACCCGGCTAACGCGCAATAAAAACCCAAAAGGATATTGTTGTGCGTTGTGTAGATGTAATTGCCAATTTCAATACCGAACGCTTGCATGCACATAGAAATCATAGTCATCAATGCGGAAGATGTACCTTTAGCAATTGGTGTAGAAAATAAAATCAAACGATCTAAAGGTGCATTGGTCACCCCTAATCCAAAAAAATAGATAATCATTCCTGGCATCATCCAGACAAATGAATGGTCCATCAAAGAAGGAAAAATAAAAACCATCAGCAAACCAAGACTGACAATAAGAGAACCTATCCATAAAATTTTTTGAGATGAATAATATCGCGTTAACTGTCGTAAAAACCAATTGCCTAATATGGCTGCGCCAAAGACAGGAAGTTGCCATAGACCATATTGAATCACCGAAAGTTTTGCATCCGCAATCAGGATAACCGGTGCCAGCGCAATCCAGATAATACAAGGCAGGCCTAATAAACCCAAAGCAATGGAGCCCAATAACATCGTTCGATTTAAAAGCAGATGCTTGTAATTAGCAGCAATAACACGTGGTGTCAGGGAGATGCGTTTGATTTCTTCTCCATCTCTTTTGATTTGCCCCACAGGTTCAGGCATAAACCGCCATAATCCCCACAAAGCCAATAAAGACAAACCACCAATGAGGATAAAAATCAAACGCCAGCTGTAATAATGAATAAAAAATGCCCCTGCCAATGGCCCTAATAAAGGCGCTAATATAGAAATATTGGCCATGATCGCAATTAATTTTATGGCATCCATTTCGGCAAAGATTTCCTGTAACGTTGCATAGCCAATCACCCCAATAAAACATAATCCCATCCCTTGAAAAAAACGGGCGATCAAAAACTGCTCAATCGATTGGGAACTTGCAATAAACACCGTGCACAAAAAGAAAAGTGAAGCCCCAAAAATCATTACTGGCCGTCGGCCGTAGCGATCGGAAATTGGCCCAAGAAATAATTGCAGACTAGCCCCGCCCATCACATACGCAGTTAATGAAGTCGCTATAGCAGATTCTGACCCATGAAATGTTTTGACTACATCAACCATGCCCGGCATGATCATGTCATTCGCAACGTAGGTCAAAAATTCATAAAGCACCAAAAACCCGGCAAACACGAACGCATGTCGCCGAGTAATGTTGATTAAAGGCTCTACCATAAGTGACTCTTATAAACTCATATTACGCAACACCATCTTTACTGTGCTGGGTAACATGAGTTATTAATCGAACAAAAAGATAATTTTGAAATCAATCTTACATTCTGCAATAGAGAATGTTTTTTGTCTAGTCGATATAACTTTTATCATTATTTGACATGTTTTTAGATCTTTAAATGGCAGTTCCTATTTAGCCAATGTGAAAATAAAATATTTTCATCAGTTTCATGTGTTTGACGACTTAATTCTGCTATTTACACAAATAATCAGTTAAATATTTACATTAAACTCACAGCGATACGATTTAGAGCATTCATCAGTGAAATGGACAAAGTTAAGTCTACAATTTCCCTGGCACTAAAAAAATCAGACAATTGTGTCCGTATTTTTTGTTTATCCGATCTTAGTAATGTCACTGTTTCACACCAAGTTAAAGCTAGTTTCTCTTTTGAGTCAAAGCATGTCGCTTCTGTCCAAGCAGGTAGCTGATCCAATTTTTTCTGTTCTATCCCTAATTTTCTAGCTTCATCAGAGTGAATTAAGCAACAATAGGCGCAGCCATTGATTTGTGAAGCTCTAAGCTCAACTAAAACGCGCAACTGTGGATTTAGAGGCGACTCTGATAAACTAGCATGCGCTGTATATATATATTTTACTGTTTTCTCAGATATTTTTTGATAATCCACCATTTTCCTCCTTATCGATTTTTATGTCAGTTCCATAAAGTAATAAACACAAGTTAACAAGTTGGAGCAAAAATACTTCGAGCAGGGAGAATTTTTTTAATAAAGAAGAACAACAGACCTGCTGCGGCAGATGGATCAATGATTATCATATCCGTTTAAATCAAAGCCCCAACAACCATTACTCGTAAGCAATTATAAAGCAAAACACTCAACAGAATGATTTTTTAATTGGACATGATAAGCAGAACCCAAACCATAAAAATGATCACTCACTGCAAATCCTACGACGGAGGCAAGGCGACCATCGAGATAAATGAGTGGAACAGAATCACGTTGCCAGGGAGGTATTCGCCACTGTTGCAGCAATTTTTTAAGTTGCTTTGTTTGTCCATGCCAACACATTGTTTCCCCTCCTTGGCGAAAGCGAATCTCTAT
This sequence comes from Legionella nagasakiensis, assembly GCF_900639915.1. GTDB lineage: Bacteria > Pseudomonadota > Gammaproteobacteria > Legionellales > Legionellaceae > Legionella_A > Legionella_A nagasakiensis. Next base: position 140,254 of record NZ_CAAAID010000002.1, on the reverse strand, counting down.
ACGACTGCCGGGTGGCACTTGTAATCCTTTCTTTGCTGGCTCAGCATGTAAATATCCCAAGGCATCAAGCGATAATGGTTGAGGAAATGTGAACCATTCTCGTCTTTCTTTAAGATCGGTTACTTCTTGATTTTTCAGCAAATGAAGCGTTTGCTGATACCGTCTTACTTCGACCATGTCCCATTGCACACAAGGATTGGCATCCTGATTAGCAAAAATTAACTCATCAATCAATCGTTGCAGCATAATGGTAGACGGTAGACGAACTTGGTTTCTTTTCAACCAAACTCGCAAGACATTCTCCAGGCGAGCACGACTTAGTGGCAAAAGAAACGATAAAGATAAGCAATTGGCCTGTTCAGTCAGGTGCTCACAATCCAGAGCAGCCAATGTTTCAAGATTTATTTTAGCTTGTTGGCAATGGCTTGCACTACGGGCCAAACTCATAGCCACACTGGGCCACTTGGCACGCAACAAAGGCATCACATGATGGCGCAGGTAATTACGAGAGAAAGCAGTGTTCTGATTACTTTCATCCTCAATCCAATCAAGCCCATAATGGCGAGCATACGCTTCTAATGTCTGTCGGGTAAACGCCAATAATGGTCTTGCCAATCTTCCCTTTGCCATCGATGCCTCTGCAGCCATAGCAGCCAATCCGTCAACACCCGCGCCTCGCAATAACTGCAACAACACCGTTTCAGCCTGGTCATCCGCATGGTGCGCTAATAAAAGACAATCTTTTTCTGACAGTAATGAAGAAAACTGGTTATAACGAGCGATTCTTGCCTTTTCTTCAATATTTGAATAGTCGTTAACTTTAACTTGTCGGGCAATAAAGGGAATTGAACGTACATCACACCAGCACTGGCAATGAGTCTGCCAGACATCCGCATTGGTGCTGAGACCATGATGAATGTGAACGGCATGTATTTTATCACGTAAATTAGGTTGGAGAACCAGGCTATGCAATAATACGGTCGAATCAAGCCCGCCGCTAAACCCAACAAATAACCGGTGGTAAGTGGACAACCGTTTAAGCCAATCGTTGCTTAATAACGAGAATTCAGTCACAAGCCCCCATTGCCATGAATTTCTTATAACGCTGTGCCAATAAGTCATCCAAGGAAAGCGCTTTGAGCGCGCGTAATTCTTCCATTAAAATAGAATTCAAACGAGTCATCATCTCTGCAACATTGCGGTGAGCGCCGCCTAATGGCTCATCCACAACACGATCAATCAAGTTGTTTTCAAAAATTTTATCGGCGGTAATACCCATGGCTCTTGCCGCTTCACTGGCTTTAGCAGGGTCTTTCCAGAGAATGGAAGCACAACCTTCCGGAGAAATAACTGAATAAATAGCGTATTGCAACATGATGACACGGTCACCAACGCCAATAGCCAAAGCCCCCCCTGAGCCAGCCTCTCCTGTAATCACACAAATAATCTGGGTTTTAAGCTTTGACATTTCAAAAAGATTTCGGGCGATTGCTTCTGACTGATTACGTTCTTCAGCGCCAATGCCCGGATAAGCGCCAGCGGTATCAATAAAGGTAAACAACGGTAATTCAAATTTTTCCGCCATGTTCATCAAGCGCAATGCTTTACGGTATTCCTCCGGACGTGCCATACCAAAATTACGATAAACCTTTTCTTTGGTACGTTTTCCTTTTTGATGCCCTAAAATCATAACAGGTTCACCGTGAAAACGCGCCAGACCACCAATGATAGCCGGTGCTGATGAATAATGACGATCACCATGCAATTCCTGAAAGTCAGTAAACAAATGCTCGATATAATCCGTCGTTTGCGGGCGCAAGGGATGTCTTGCCATTTGCGCTACTTGCCAAGGTTCAAGATGCGCAAAAACATGAGCAGTTAATTCCTGGCATTTTGCTTCAAGACGAGAAATCTCTTCGCTCAGATTAATATCGCTATCGCTTCCTACCATGCGCAGCGCTTCAATTTTCTGATTCAACTCTTCAATCGGTTGCTCAAAATCCAAAAATTGTCGACTCATTCGTTACTCATTGGTGAATTTTTCGTTATACGTTATTATCGTCACATACATTAAAGTTTAATGTAATCAGACTTAGGCATTTTATTCTATTGCATTGCCTTTGGAATAAATATGCGAAGTATAACCTCATCTGTAATCGGATGCCATATGCCTTCATTTAAAGCCCTTCCTCTTCAAGATTGCAACTTGCATCAGGAGCGCATTGATGTCTGGCAATTTTCTCTTGAGGCAGAATTTGCTGGTGCCAAATCCTTACTCATTACAGACGAGCAGGAACGGGCTAAGCGTTATTATTTTGCTCGCCATCGCCGACGTTTTACGATAGCTCGCGCTGTACTACGTCTTATTCTTGCCCGATACCTTCGTCTTCTTCCTCATCAACTTAAGTTTGCATACAGTCCTCATGGAAAACCAATGCTTCTTAACACCCCTCCTATTCAATTTAATATAAGCCATTCTCAAGATACGGCATTACTTGCTGTAGGCAAAGACTATCCTTTAGGTGTTGATATTGAATTTTTTTCCGCACGCCCTTATGAGGGCATCGCCAATCATCTTTTTTCAGAGGAAGAGTATGAAGCGTTACTTGCTCTACCTAGCTCATTGAAACCATTTGGTTTTTTTCATATCTGGGCACAAAAAGAAGCCTTGATCAAAGCCTGCGGATTAGGATTAAGTTATCCAACAAAACAAATCACCCTTCCCATTTTGCCATCAGAAAAACAAATGATTTATGATTCCTTGCATCAACAAGCTTGGCGAATTACATCGTTTGCACCTAAAATCGCCAGCTGTGCAGCACTTTGTTATAATCCAGGCATTCAAGAAATTCGCTACCTGGCGCTCAATGAATTAAGCGTATTGCATGATGAAAACATTTAGCGCTACTCAAATAAAAATTCTTAACGCACTTGCAGACGGCTTATGCCATAGTGGTAATCAGTTAGGAATTCTCCTGGGGATATCACGCACGGCCGTCTGGAAACAGATCAAACAGCTGGTTGACTTAAGCGTACCCATTCTTACAATTCCACAACAAGGATATCGCCTGGCAAGCCCAATAAAGTTTCTTGATGAAATCACCATTCATCAAGCGTTAATAGGCAACGATTTTCCTCTGCCTCTGCATGTTCATCTTTTTGCCTCCATCGACTCCACAAATCGTTTCTTAAAAGAATTGCCGCAAAGCATGTCCATGGATATTTGCTGTGCGGAAAGGCAAACGGAAGGACGCGGCCGTTTTGGCAGACATTGGCATTCTCCCTTTGGAGAAAATATTTATCTTTCTTCTCGTTGGTCTTTTAATTGCGATCTATCCCAGTTATCGGGTATGAGTCTGGTCGTTAGCCTGGCTATACTATCCGCTCTGGAAAAATTAAATATTCATGAAGGCATTCGTGTCAAATGGCCAAACGACCTTCTGTGGAATGGGAAAAAATTATGCGGGAGTCTTATCGAAATTAACGCTGAAAGCCATGGTATAACCGAAGTGGTCATTGGCATTGGATTGAATGTTAATTCAGCCACGAACCATCAGCTTCCGCTGGATAGGCCATGGTGTTCTTTATATGACATCACGGGACAACCATGGGATCGTAATCTCTTAATTGTTCAACTTATCATGCAGCTTTATGACACCCTCCAACAATTCCTTCTTCATGGCTTTTCTTTTTTTCAAGAGCAATGGCAGCGAGTGGACTACCTGAAGAATCAAGTGATCCGTGTCAATTATCCGTTGGGTTTTTTATGCGGTCAAGCACAAGGAGTCAATGAGGCAGGTCAGCTTATTTTAGTGGATAAAGACGGCAAAGCACATTATTTGTCATCTGGGGATACGTCTTTGCATGGAGTGGAATAACGTCCCGAACATCTTTGTTGCTCGGGACGGGAAGACTGTGAATGGAATTCGGTATTAAACAACTTCTTCAGCATCACTGCCTTGTTTTTCCTGCTGGATTCGCAGATAAATCTCTTCACGATGTACAGAAACATCTTTGGGTGCATTAATACCCAGGCGTACCTGATTTCCTTTCACTCCCAAGACAGTAATATTTACATCGTCCCCAATAATTAATGTTTCACCAATACGGCGAGTCAAAATCAACATAATTAAATCTCCCTAACAGTCATCACCTTTATCTTCCATAGAACGCTTCCATGGTACGCCAGGTGATATCAGTTTGAATAAAATAACAATTAATTTACTGTACGATTGTTATTCTACCGAATGATTCTTAACATAATATTAAGAATTATAAAATTTGATTATTTTTTGGATAACAGTCAGGTAAATTCTTTTTACCGGCGCCAAGCCTGGAGGCTAGCAAGATTAGCGGTAAATAGGCAATGGATAATCCAATAAAGCCACTAACGTATCCTTTTACAACCGCGATGGCTATTGGCAGTAACCAAAATACATTAAGCATTAAAACCGTACATGTTACCAGTACGTGACTATGATAACGATGGGTGGCTTGCTGATAGGCATGACTGCGATGAGCCTCATAGAGCTTATCACCTTGCATCATGCGACGCAACAAAGTCAACGTAGCATCCACAATAAAAACCCCAAGCAGGATAAGCCAGCACCATAAAAACAAGGAATCAACCGTCGCCGCCTCTATGGATAAAATCCCAATCATCAATCCTAAAAATCCGCTGCCGGCATCCCCCATAAAAATTCGAGCGACAGGAAAATTCCAAGGCAAAAATCCAGCCACCGCGGTAGCAAGAACTACCGGCAATATCGCCTGACCAGGATAGCCAGCTAACAAATACAGTAGTGCCCCACCAAGACATACACACACGGCTTCCATACCGGCTAATCCATTAATACCGTCCATGAAATTATAAAGATTAACAAGCCATACAAAACAAATAACAGCCAAGAAATTCAGCAACAAGCCAGAAGATAAACTCCATGGTCCCAAAGCAAATGCCGGCATGCCGCCAAGCCAATGCACAGCAAAACCTACCGCAATAAAATGACCAACCAATCGCCAGCGTGCGGGAATATGCCCATGGTCATCCAAAAAACCTAACAAAGCAATCCACAGACCTGAACCTATCAATGCGACGGCTTCAGAATAGGAAATCAACTCAATATAAGCCAGAATGAAAACAGCCATTAAAAATCCAATGAGGAAGGCCATTCCTCCGCCTCGTGGTGTAGGCAAAGTATGTGAACTGCGTTGGTTAGGAACGTCTAAAATCTTTTTAGACAACGCATACTGTCTTACCAGCCCAGTCAGTATAAAGGACAACAAAAAAACAGTAAAAATTATAAAAATTAAATAAAACATCCGCCTCTCTTCTTTCAGGGTGTTGTATTAATAAAAATCTACCCGATAAGCGTCTTTCTTTTTTAATGAAACTTTATCATTTTATCAGTTAATGGTATTTTAACATCAAAAATGGCGAATTCTCATGAAGCAGTTGACAAAAAAAAATCTATGGAAATCATTGGACGAGCACGCCCAAATCTTGCGCTCTCAAACGCTAAATCGCAGCAAGCCAGGGTCGCTCCATCCAACACGTCAACATACAGCCTGTCATATCCACCTTGATTATTCTAATCAGCACATCACCGATCATACGCTCGAACTATTATTTTCTTTAGCTCAACATTGTTCTTTGGAAGAAAAAATCCAAGGATTAATGAATGGTAATAAAGTAAATCGCAGCGAAGACCGGCCAGCACTTCATACGGCATTACGTGCATCAGGAAATACACCAATTTGGGTGGATGGCCACAACATCATGGAAGAAGTCATTGCAACCCGCAATGAAATGCGTCTATTGGTTGAACAGATTAGAAACAAACAATGGCTTGGTTTTTCCGGCCAACCAATTCGCGACATCGTCAATATTGGGATGGGGGGATCAGACTTGGGGCCAAGATTTTGCATCAAAGCACTGGCTGAGTACACTTCACCCGATTTTGGCTATCATTTTATATCTGATGTCGATCCCAACAGCGTTAACAACACCATCGCAAAACTTAACCCAGAAACAACATTGTTTATTGTCTCATCAAAATCTTTTACAACACAAGAAACACTGTACAACGCCCGCAAAGCAATGGCTTGGATAGGTCATCCCAAACGTCACCATCAGCATTTTATAGCCGTAACGGCTCAGGTTGAAAAAGCACATCAATTTGGCATCTCCACTGTACTTCCTATTTGGGATTGGATTGGTGGTCGCTACTCATTTTGCTCAGCCATTAATCTTATTGGCGCCATTGCTATAGGGTTTGAGCAATTCAGTCAAATTCTTGCTGGTGCAAACAGCATGGATCAACACTTTTGTGAACGTGAATTCGCTTGTAATTTACCAGTACTCTTGGGCTTATTAGGGATTTGGAATAATAATTTTTTATCCATTCATAATCTGCTGATTCTTACTTATGCCCAACAATTTGAACAACTTATGCCTTACATTCAACAACTGGATATGGAAAGCAATGGCAAATCCATCGACAATCAAGGCAACCCTGTTCATTATGCAACGAGTCCATTGATTTGGGGTGGACCCGGTAATCAAGCTCAACATAGTTATTATCAATTGTTATGTCAAGGAACCCATAAAGTTGCTGCCGATATCATCACCTTAAAAAGCTTTGAAGGACAAATCATCAATGATATGGCAGCCGCTAAAATCAAAGTACTTGCTCATGGCGTGCATGATAAGGATCCCAACGCTTTTATTCCCGGCAATTTACCTCTCAATCATCTTTGCATTGAGGATTGCTCGCCTTTCACCATAGGAGCGCTCATTGCGCTTTACGAGCATAAAATTTTTACCCAAAGCATTATTTGGGATATAAATGCCTTTGATCAACCCGGTGTGGAAAGTGCAAAACGAGCCCGTTTGTCACAACAGGCTGCACAATCAATCGCTTAAACCGGCCAATCTGTGAATAGGAATTGTTAATTTGTCTCGCGCCGAACGTCTTTTTGATTTAATCCAATTATTACGCAGGCACCGTTATCCTGTTAGTGGCGCAACATTAGCTCATGAATTGGGGATTAGTCTGCGCACGCTTTATCGTGATATAGCCAGCTTACAAGCTCAAGGAGCACAAATAGAAGGCGAACCAGGGATTGGCTATATTCTGCGTCCCGGTTTTATGCTTCCGCCTCTCATGTTTCTGGAAGAGGAAATTGAAGCGCTCGTGCTTGGTTCACGCTGGGTAGCCAAGAAAGCGGACAGTCAATTAAAGATTTCAGCTTCAAATGCTTTAGCCAAAATTGCCGCCGTTCTTCCTCTGCATCTTCGCAATCAACTCGAAGCTTCTGGGCTTTTAATTGGTCCTGGGCAAGTCATTGCCGCTGGTGATGATGAGCTTGCCCTGATTCGACAAGCCATTCGCAAAGAACAAAAACTTGACATGACTTATACGGATCTGAATCATAACGCATCACAGCGACTCATTTGGCCTTTGGCACTGGGTTTTTTTGATCATGTGCGTATTATGATCGCCTGGTGTGAATTGCGGCAGGATTTTCGCCATTTTCGTACCGATAGAATCACTCAACTCACATTAATAGAAACCCGTTACCCACACCATCGTCAAAAATTGTTAAAGCAGTGGCGAGCCATTCATTCCATCCAGGAACAACCATAGTCTTACGACCACTGACAGAAACTGTCAGTCTCATCTTTTAAGCTTTATTTTATTCGCAGAAACCAAACCATTGGAATAGATAGCAAAGGAGACCAGCCTATCATTCAAATGACCTGGTTTTTGCGAAACAATGGGTAGCATGCGTTTACCCTTGCTCTTAAAACTATTGGAGAAATATAATGATTTACCCTAATACAATCATTCTTTATGTGGATTCCCCAGCCATCAGTGCAGCATTCTACGCCAACTTATTAGACCAACAACCAAGCGAGTCATCACCTACATTTGCCTTATTTGTCTTGGGAAATGGCATTAAGCTGGGTTTATGGTCCAAACATACCGTTGAACCGATGGCAGATATGACAGGCGGTGGAGGAGAGCTAGCCTTTTCCGTTGACCATACCAGCGTGGTTGACGAACTTTATACCCGCTGGAAACACAAGAAATTAACCATCACCCAATCGCCCACTAAAATGGATTTTGGCTACACCTTTGTGGCGCTTGACCCAGATGGGCATCGATTGCGAGTGTACTCTCTAAACCAATCATAATGAAAGATTGACTGCCAATGGCATCTATGAAGCAAAGCATTCATAACACGTATACTTGATGACTTAGGTGCCATATAACGAATTAAAGCGAAAGGAGTTATCCCATGCCTATAACACCAAAAGTAACGCATATTAACGGCTTTACCGTCATGGGTTTAAGCGTAAGAACCATAAACCGTGACGAATTTAATCAAAAAACAGCCAAATTACCAACGCTGTGGGAAGAGTTTTCCTCAAAAAATATTGCCGATAAGGTGATTAATCGCGTGCCTCATTCACCGATTTTTGGGGTGTATTCTGACTACGAATCCGATGCAACTGGATATTATACAGTGACTGCCGGAGTCACCGTAGATAAAGAAAAAGAAAGCACTGAATGGAGTACCATCCATATTCCATCAGGTTATTACCTTGTCTTTGAAAATAACAGCGTGGTTCCTCAAGCTGTGGTTGAAACCTGGCAATATGTTTGGAATTATTTTGCATCACAAAATGCACATCAGCGAAATTTTAACGCTGATTTTGAAGTATACCGTGGTACAAAAGATTTTGCGCTTTATATTGGGATTAAGAGTTCATAGCAGGCAATGCCTTCCTTATTTTTCCTTCCTGCCTGGCTTGGGGTTTTATGCAATCTTAACATTTAAAACTATAATTTTTTATTGAAAAACGATAATTTTTTATTATAATACGATTTTTTATCATTCTAAGGAATTATCATGCAAAAAATAAAATTCACGAGCCACCTGCTTTTTCTTTTCTTTCGTACTCTTTGCTGGGCTATTCCTCTAGTAACTGCCTATCTTGTTTTATTTAACTTGCAAGGCATGGTGAAATTAGGAGCATGGATGCATCTTACCTTGCCAAATCACCTTGAGGATTTAGATCATTTTTCTCTCCTTCATCGTTTGCTTATCTTAGCCATCGAAGCCCTGCCATTATCCATCACCGTTTTAATTTGTCGTCAATTAGCCAGCTTATTTCATCTGTATGGGCAGGGTTATTTATTTGAAGAAAAAAATATTATTCTAATTAAAAACATTAGTATTTACATGATAATTGGTGAACTCATCCAATTAATCTATCAACCACTTATTACATTAAGCCTCACCTTTAATAACCCCATTGGAGAACGTATGGTCAGTATTTCTTTAGGATCAACGAATCTGTCAACGCTTATTACCGCCTTTATTATTCTAGTCGCCTCATGGATTATCAAAGAGGCTCAACAGCTGCAATCCGATGCCCAATTAACAATCTAAGGAGATGAATGATGCCCATTATTGTTAATTTGGATGTCATGATGGCAAAGCGCAAATGTCGCTCAAAAGAGTTAGCGGAAGCCATTGGTATCACGGAAGCTAATTTATCCATTTTAAAAAATGGTAAAGCAAAAGCCGTGCGTTTTGCGACATTGGATGCGATTTGCACCCATTTAAAGTGTCAGCCTGGTGATATTCTTGAGTATCAAGAAGAAGGCAGCATGCCTTTATATGAAAGCGCTTAATGATTAAGTTAGGGGCGATTTATTATAAATCGCCCCTAAGAAATAAATTAATAAAATCCTGGATGCACAATAAACTATTATAATTAAACACCGGTCCACTTGAGGAAGTCTCTTACAATAGGCTTGTATTTACCTATTTAGAAATCAATTACTGAAATATCGAGTATAAATTTTCAGGTAAGTTCCATCATTTTCCATTTCTAATAATGCTCTATTAATTTTATTAATGAGCGCTCGCTGCCCTGGTTTCGCAATAATACCGTAACCCTCACCTATTGGAGTTTTTCCGCCAATGAATTTATATTTACCGCCAGCATTGCCTTGCCAAAAAACTGCGGAATAATGTCCAGTAATAATTGCATCCACTTCCTTTTTATCCAAAGCATTCAAAAGCGCTGTTGAGTGAGGATAAGACACTATTTTTATCTGACCTTTAAAAAAATTAAGCGCCCATGCTTTTGTCGGAGATCCTTTATAAACGCCAATGCGCTTTCCAGTTAATTCCCCAATGGAGCGATAGTTTGAATGAGCAAGTGTCATAAATTGCTGGTAACTATCTAGATAAGGAAGACTAATGGCAAATTGCTTTTCTCTTTCTGGCGTTATAATAATCATCGCAATGCCAAGATCTATTTTTCCACTATTAATTAGATTAGGAAACTGATGAAAGTCAAAGGACTTGAAATCACATTGAGATTGGATGTGGGTACAAATCTCAGTCATGATCGCAATATCAAAACCAAAATAATTATTCTGATTGTTTTTTTTATAAGACTCCTCCTCAAAAGGAGGATTATCAGACAATGTCCCGATGAGCAGTGGTGCTCCGTAAGACAGCATGGATACCAGACAACAACATGCAAAAATCCATTTTTTCATTATAATCCTCTATGCTACTTTGTAACTTACAAACATAGGGTAACTTACCGTCTGTAAATTTAACTGATTATGACTATTTAGAATAACATAATTATTGGCTAGCTGTTCCACCCAGGCTTATGGACGATGCATGCACCGGCAGTGGTTCAGGCCTCTCCCCTAAAACTTGCTGAAATGTTGAGCCATGTACCAGCGCTCCCTTAGAGGGTGTATTTTTCCGCCATGCCCCTAACTGCACGCCGGATATCTCAGCCTCTCTCTCTTCCTCTCCAGCCCTTTCACTTTGAGCAGGACTTACCACAGGAGTAACTTTTTTGCTCAAATTAACGTAGTTTTGTTGAGCGTAATAAACCTGAATGGCACCGTAAATGAATAGAAAAGGAATTGCAACCAGAGTTAGCGACCATAATACTACCTTCCATGGATTATCAGCCATCCAATTAGACAACGTCGGTTTTACTAAAAACTGTGCATGACGATCGGTTGCACCTTGTTGTCTTAAATGAGCATAGACCGAAGCCTGTGGTACCCTTTCATAGCCCAGTTCAAGAATCGCTTTTGCATAATATCCTTCGGCGGTAGGTGAAGTATCCTTGTGAGTATGGCGATAATGGTTTTTTACCATCTCTCGTAAGCTGCTTATTTTAATCAGTTCATTATCCAGCCTAAATTCAATGGTATTGCTTAATTTATCCACATCGGCTTTCGGCCTTTTCTTAAACTCAAGCTTGCTTAAAAGAGTTTGTTTTTCAGCGTCAATAATTTCATTCACGGCTTTAAAAGATTGCACCTGATCTTGATCCCGCAGCTCCAGATAAGCTTGAATTTTCAAGACTTGTATCCGAACATCTTCTTCATCTTTCAGATAGTCGTCGTACAATTTGTCGATAAGCGAATAATAAAATCCAAAACGACCGGTTAATCGATCCGGATTGATATTTAATTCAAACCAATCGAGACGATTTTTAATCATGTCAAGGAAGATCAAAATACCGAGCGGAGTAGGCCTACCTCTTCTCAGCAATGAACCGCCTGCGCTTACGCTCCGAACTGTCGTACCGTTACCATACGCCAACATGTCGCATAAAAGCTCAGTTGACCGACCAATATCATCGGTGTTTGGCGTGCGACCATATCGATGAAAAAAATAAATATAATCGTTATCCACCCAATCCCAAATTTCTTTTGACCATTGACAACCCGTGTGAGTTCTGGATATGTCCACAAACCGTTTTAATGCCTTAAGAAAATTTTCAGGGATGGTTGACATGACATTTCCATGATAAACATCATGGCTGGTGGCTTCCAGATCATTAACCCCTTCATAATTATGAATGTTTTCATAGGGTTTTGTGTCTGGATAATTCAAGGCAGCGTATCTTGCTCGATGTGCCACACCGTGTTCAATATCAGCCAGCATTTGCTGACCCAACCGCGGCATGGGTCTTACGTATTCTTTTAAACCAAACGTTGCCAACCCAAAAGCATCACGAGCTCCCGCGGATAAATGAAAAAGTGCGCCTCCAGCATTCAAAATCCCATCCAGCTGGGTCAGAGTATTACCTAACTGGCGATACTCTCTATGCTCTTTAAGTTTCCCTTTTTCAGTGACGTAAAAGTATTGTTCAGACTTGGGCAATGCAGCAATCATTAAACGAAATTCTTCCAATTGCGCAGAGGACAAACCATTTACATAAGAACGTTGCCTAAGTCGAGGCAGAAGTAATTCTTTTGCGGCATGACTAAATGAGCCATCCGGATTTAAAATTTCAAAATCCGCCATTAAAGGATAGTCTTTTAGGGTTTGATGACGCTCTAAAATGGTATAAATCTGCTGTTGGCTGATTTTTCCGGAACCAAACAACGACAAGGCAAGCTGAGGCAATGTTGCATCCTTGAAAATAACATCTCCCCAGTTTCCTGCATCAATGGCCATCGAAAGCGCATCCAGCTTACGCTTGTTGATTGATTTTTTAATCCCATTATTTTTCTTGGGGTGGTAATTCAGTAAATGGTGGAAATCTCCACTGTGATTACCCTTAGGGTTCACTTGGATTAACGTGTCTTTGCTTCTCAACCTTTTCCAAAAAGCTTGCAATCGTTGCGCAGCCTCGGTGTATTCAGTTTCTCTGGCTGAAACGTCACGTAAAAAATCAGTGGATACGTCTTTCTTGGTGTAGAGAGCCTGTCGTTCAAGACTAATACCAGGAGATAAATCTTTATATTTTAAATTAAATTTATGCCATATAAGACGGGCATCATCCATTCTTTTTATATTCAGCATGATTAAAAAATCACTTAAAAGGACAATTTTTGCATTATAACAAGTGATTATTAACAAAAAGTTAACAAAAACCAATAAAAAAATCACAAACTCTGTGCGGGACAATACTTGAAGAAAGATCTTCCAATTGTATTCAGGCATAAGCTGTCTGACAGATGAAAGAGGAAGAAAAAATACAGCTGTAAGTACTCTATAACGTATTTTTTAGACTTCTGAGTTAACGGCAAATATCAAGGCAAAACTGGATTATTCTGTGCTTTGTTTTCATTAATTGCCTTTTCAAGGATTGCTTTCTTATTTGACCATTGTTGAATGAATGACTTATTCAATTGTGAACAATGTTCAGCAAGCCAGGGACCAAATTGCACCAGGATCAAAGGAATTCTAGGCTTGATACACGTCTCAAACTCTTTTCGTGCTTCTCTTTTACACAGATCATTATTTTCAAGACAGTTTTTTATAATATCATCGGTTAATTGCTGCCAATGTTCTGGCGGAGCTACCCCTAGAAAGGATTCATTCATGATGATTGGCAGGATATTTTGACTAATAGAAGCAATTTTTTTTTGATCAATTTTTTCTTCGCAAAATTCATGCGCAAAGAGCTCACTGATTTGCTTTCCAATCCGTTCTACTTCATTCATGTTAAAACATGGCGTTAAGCTGGAACCAGAGTGCCACAATGGATTCGCAATGAGTAAATTGCTGCCTAAAAAAAGACTCAAACAAAGTAATATTCTTATCATTTTCATCCTTCATAGTGCGCGCCATAAAAAGAATACAGAAGAAAAATCATAAATATTCCATTAAATCAGCTTGATGCATGGGCCATTTGCTTCACTCAACCAATGAACCAAGATTGACCAAATTGATTTATTTAAATTACAATAAAACCACTTTTTGAGTATTCTGTATCTACAGGAAGTTTCGTGGTTAAAAAAAACTTATTTAGCTGCTTTATTGTGGGAGATGATAATCTAACACTGCAATGTGCAGAAATAACATTGGCAGCAAACCATCAAGTACTAGGGTTAATCTCTCCATCAAAACACATTAAATTATGGTGTGCTACCCATTCCATTCCTTACATCAACCACATTAAAGAGTTTGAGACTCATTATAAAGACCAACCCTTTGATTTTCTTTTCAGTATAGTCAACGGCCAAATCTTGTCGTCAAATATTTTAAAACTCCCACGTTGTTATGCAATCAACTATCATAATTCACCATTACCTCGATATGCAGGGCTATATGCTACTTCCTGGGCGATTCTTAATGGAGAAACACACCATGCAATTAGCTGGCATAAAATGGAGGAAATCGTTGACGCAGGTTCTATTTTAAAACAACCGTCGTTTCCAATAGAAGATGAAGATACAGCACTGACTTTGAACCTAAAATGCTACGAACATGCCGTTTCCTCCTTTCGTGAGCTTGTTGATGAACTAGCAGCCAGTACCATTGTTCTTACCCCACAAAATTTAAGCGCTCGCTCCTATTACGGATTGAAAAACAAACCGCAACATTTTGGATTTATCTCATGGGAACAGCCAGCAGAACAGATTGATCGATTGTGCAAAGCATTAACCTTCGGTCCGTACATCAACCAACTTGTAACGCCAAAAATCATCATCCATGGCGAGATTTTTGTCGTTAAATCCCATAAAAAATTAAATACGTCCTCAGGATTAAAACCAGGAAGAATTGTGGCAAGTTCCAACGAATGTTTACAAATTGCCACAACAACAAATGATATTGCTTTATTAAAATTGACTGATCTTAATGGAATATATCATCCAATGAATGCCTTAGTTCATAGATTTGGACTTACAATTAATACACCATTGGATCCCATTAACGGCGATTTCATTGTTGAGTTGGGCAAGAGTCCAGCTCACAGCCCTAAAATTGAGAAGTTTTGGGTTAATGAATTTTTAAATTGTGTTCCCAAGACAAATTTTTTATCTCGACTGCCTAAATTAGGCAATTCTCCACGCAATCACCAACCAACAACCCCCATCCCTAAAACATTGCTCAAACAAATAAACAAATTTTCCAAAAAGCCCAGTGTTGCAAAAAATGCTCTATTAACAGCAGCCCTCGCGTATTTTTATCGGTTAAATAATTATAAAAACTTATCCGTAGCATTCAGTCACGAAGCATTAAGAGCAACGAGTCCTAAATTAAGTCAATTTTTGTCCGATCATGTGCCATTAACTACCCATTTTGATAGTAACATGACATTTAGACAGGCTTTGCAAGTAGTCTCTGACATCCATGCCAGATTACATCAACATAAAACCTTTACTAAAGACCTCTTTATTCGTTACCCCGAATTAAGCAACTCAGTTCATGCAATGGATGTGAGTGTCGTATTTATGGATAAAGCACATCCCACCATGTGCTGCGCTGATACGCCATTAACTCTCTATTGTTTTGAAGATTGTTCTGGCTTTTATATTCATCATACCGCCCAGGATTCGTCTTATGTCCTATCCTATGCTTTTTTGGAGCAGATGAATGGCCATCTTTTGACTCTATTAGACGACGCCATTAACAATCCTGATAAGAAATTGTTCGAATTATCTGTCTTAGGCCCAGAAGAAAAAAATAATCTGTTAGTCAGATGGAATAATACGCAGGCTACATTTGATACAAGAAAACCTTTACATCACTATTTTGAAGAACAAGTCCTAAAAACTCCACATGCCATTGCTGCTGTCTTTGAGGAAAACTCATTGACTTACAATGAGTTGAATCAAAAAGCAAATATTCTCGCTCATTATTTGAGAAATCAAGGAATACAGCCCAATCATTTGGTAGGGATTTGTTTAAACCGCAGCTTAGAAATGATCGTAAGCATCTTAGGGATATTAAAATCAGGAGGAGCTTATCTTCCATTAGATCCCAATTATCCCGATGATCGTATTACCTATATGATCCAGGACAGTCAATGTCGCTGGTTACTCATGGATAAAGAATCCAACAGGAATAAATCACAAGGATACAACACAACCATACTTGAAATCAGCGCCATCTTAAATCAGAACGTGTTTTTTCAAGAAAATCTGGAATGCCTCAACAAACCTTCAGATTTAGCGTATGTGATTTATACATCAGGAACCACAGGAAATCCCAAAGGAGTTGCTATCCCACATAAAGCGATTTGCAATCACATGCTCTGGATGCAAGACAATTATGTTTTTCAAGAGTCTGATGTATTTTTACAAAAGACCCCTTTTTCTTTTGACGCCTCGGTTTGGGAGTTTTTTATGCCGCTTTTTGTAGGTGGCAAGCTCATTATCGCGCCTAATAACACCCATGCAAGCCCAAAACAGTTAATTAAGTTAGTGCAAAAACATCGAGTCAGCGTGCTGCAGTTAGTTCCTTCCCTCTTAAAAGAATTAGTCACAACGGAAGGTTTTCATTCATGCACTTCCCTACATCATGTATTTTGTGGTGGTGAAGCCCTAACCCCTGAAACCATAAATATTTTTTTTAAACACAATCTCTCTGGTGCTAAATTACATAATCTCTATGGGCCAACCGAAACGACTATTGATGCCGTTACCTTAACGTGCACCGAAAACGATGGAGCAAAGGATGTCAGTCTTATTGGTCAACCGATTAGGAACACTCAAGTCTATGTCTTAGATAACCGCAGACAACTAGTTCCTACAGGAATCACAGGTGAGCTCTACATTGCTGGAGAAGGATTGGCACAAGGCTATTTAAATAATCTCCAAGCGACAGAGGAAAAATTCGTCACAAATCCTTTTAGCAGCAACTCACAGAATAGATTGTACAAAACAGGCGATTTAGTGAAATGGAACGCCAAAGGTATTTTAGAGTACCATGGTCGCTGTGATAACCAAGTCAAAATTCGAGGCTATAGAATCGAGTTAAATGAGGTAGAATACTCTATAGATAAGATTCCATCCATTCGTCAATGCATTGTAGTCCCTGAATCCAGTCCAAATGGGGCGTTGTCGTTATCAGCATACCTCGTTTTGAATAAAAAAACACACATCACAGCTTCAGACATTCGTATTCAATTAAATAAAGTGCTTCCTGACTATATGATCCCGAGCCGATTTTTTGTAGTAGACCACTTATTAATGACCCCTGGAGGCAAACTTGATAGAAAAAATATTCCCACACCCGTAAGACAACTGGGTTTAAAACAACAAAGTAGAGAACCCCATAATGTGCTTGAATACGAACTCAAAAACTTATGGTGTTCTTCTTTAAAAATAGATTGTATCGGAATTGATGACGATTTTTTTGATTTAGGTGGTAATTCGTTATCAGCAATGAAAATCATCTCGTTTATTAAGGATAAGCTTTGTGTGCATGTAACAATTAGAACGCTCTTTGAGTATCCCACTATTCATACCTTAGCTAAAGCAATAGAAAGACTTCAAGGTACTATTACCGTCGAGTTGTCCGATTATTATCAAACTCATTCCCCTATTGTCCCCATTAAAGAAGAAGGCAGTAAAATACCTCTTTTTTTGATTCATCCTATTGGTGGCAGCGTATTTTGGTATAAAAATCTTGGCCTGTATCTTGATAAAGAGCGCCCTTTATATGGAATACAAGATCCAGGACTAGACAAGCATAATTTCCTCTTCAAGAGTTTAGAAGAAATGGCAAGTTACTACATCGATGCGATGCAAACCATTCAATCCACTGGTCCTTATTTATTAGGTGGAGCGTCATTTGGCAGCACCGTTGCCGTTGAAATGGCAAAACAATTACAACAACAAGGTGAAACTGTAACCGCCATCCTATCGCTTGATGGATGGGCGTTTTATCCCTCGCTGCAAAATGATGAAGTGTATTTCCAAAACATCATGAAGGAACAAAACACAAGGCTATTAAAAAATTACATACAACATCGTATTGCTAATGCTCAATTCTTACTGGAATTGCAATGGCACAGAGAACAAATGCTAACTCAATATAAATTACCCATGATTCAAACAAAATTCATTTTGTTTAAGGCAAAAGAACTCACCGAGATATTTCAGTATGCAGCTGATTTGAATTGGTGGGATAATTATTCAACAAAGCCTATTGATCTTCATATAGTCCCAGGAAATCACGAAAGTATATTCTCAGAGCCTAATATCCAAGTTTTGGCAGCTAAAATGAACAGAGCCTTAAATAAACACTTCTTTGAATTAAGTATGCTTAATAATGAGACAGGCGATTTTTTATTAGAATCCATGTAATCTCATGTCTCTATCCTTGTTGAGTTCTTGATTTGTCTCTCATTATTCCTTGTCCTATTATTTAATAGAATTCTCGTTAATTAACATTGAATTAAGTCATCCTATGATGACAGGAGCTTTTATGAATAAAAAAAAGAAATCATTAAAAAACAAAAGCTCCCAAGGAGATAAAAATGAATTCACTTATAATGAAATAGCCTATCAAATGCTGACCGGACAATTTCTTGATAAGAACAAAACGACGCCTATAGATATAAACACGATTTACCGCTACATAGAAAATATACTGGCTCAAATACCAGTGAGCGTTTATTGGATGAATAAAGATTTTGTGTATCTTGGTTGCACCAACAGCATGGCCCAATTATTACAACTTGAATCAAGGCATTCGATTGTTGGGAAAACTTATACTGACCTCTACGACGAAAAATCAGCCTCTTATTATAAGAAAGCTGATAAGACTGTGATGGAAAAAGGAATCCCTTTAACTTTAGAAGAGCCATTATATTATCCTGATGGTACAAAAGAGATTTATTTATCCAAAAAAGTCCCTCTCCACAATTTACAGGGAGAAATAATTGGTATGCTAGGCGTGTCAGTCGACATTACCGAACGAAAAAAAATGGAAGAAGAATTACATATTGCAAAAGATGCTGCAGAAATCGCAAACCGTGCAAAAACTGAATTTCTTGAAAACATGCGCCATGATATTCGAACTCCCTTAACGGGTATTGTTGGTTTTGCAGACATTATCAAGACAGAAGCCAAGAGCCTTCAACTGAAGGAGTATGCAGATAATTTAGTTGCCTCAAGCCATGCCCTTCTTGATTTACTGGACGAAGTGCTTGAAGCCATTCGTGTCAGCTCCGGCGAAATTCCAAAACTTAAGAAAAAATTTAATCTGAAAAAATCGTTACAACACATCATTGAATTGAATCGCGCAAAAGCCGCGCAAAAAAAATTGATGCTCTCACTAGATGTTGATGCCGCTATTCCAACCTATGTGCTTGGAGATAAAGTGCGTTTTCACAGGATTGCGCTAGAACTCATCGCCAATGCACTAAATTTTACTGATATTGGATTTGTTAAACTATCAGTGAAGCTTGCAAAACGCCATCATCGGGAATTGATTCTTAAATTAGTAGTAGAAGATTCAGGTATAGGCATTCCCAAAGATAAGCAACAAGAAATTTATGTGCAGTTTAAACGACTCACACCTTCTTACCAAGGAATCTATAAAGGTGCGGGACTCGGCCTTTCAGTCGTCAAACAGTTTATTGATGAATTGGATGGCGAAATTTATGTAGAAAGTAAGCCTAAGAAAGGGACACGTTTCACTTGTATTATACCCCTGCAAGAATCACTGCTTAATGATGATTTTGGTATCGATGAGGAGTTGGAAAAAATGACCGACCATCCTTATGAAACCACCTATGCTGATGAAATTAAATGCATCCGACGCAACCCAGAACAAAAACAACCTCATGTGCTTGTAGTAGAAGACAATGTTATTGCACAAACAGTAGCCAAAACAATTCTAGCTCAATTACATTGTGACACCGACATCGCTGAAACAGGTAAAAAAGCGGTTGAGCTATGGAAACAGGGCCATTATAACTTAATGTTCATGGACATTGGCCTGCCCGACATAGACGGTTATGAAGTGACTCGCCTGATTCGTATGCAAGAATTAGCAAAAAACACACATGTCCCAATCATAGCGCTCACCGCTCATGCCGGTGATGAAAATAAAAAACGCTGCATTGATGCGGGCATGAACGCGGTACTTACTAAACCACTTACCATAAAAAGCTGTACGGACATCGTCGATGCCTTTATTCCAGGACGACACAAAGAAGAAACATCACAAAATGATGAACGTTATTTATCTGATTTACCAGAACAAGAGGAAGAATTGTTTAATTTATCCAAGTTTCCAACCTTGGACATTGAAGAAGGAATGAAGGCCACTGGCAACAAATCCATATTAGCTGACATGTTAACCTTCATGATTAATGATTCATTGCCAAAGGATTTAGCTCTGATGAAAGCCGCTTATGAATCCCATGATTGGGACAAAACACAACAACTTGCTCATAAAATCAAAGGAGGTGCTGTATACGTCGGCACCGTTAAAATCAAAATGGCTTGTCAGTTTCTTGAGCGCTACTGGAAATCAGGCCAACGTGACTTATTTGAAAAACTGTATCAGCAAGCTGTGGGCACGATTGAAGAAAGCATGCAAGAAATAAAACGTTGGTTAGAGAATCATTAAACCATCAATTGAATCCTCGATCAGTAACACGCCATCCCGCCCCTTCTTGCTGTATTACTGCCGTTTGCAACATCAACATCAATGGGGTCAGACACCTTTGCATAACTATAGTATATTTATTGTATATGCTAAGTATATAGCATGTATCTTCCTGCGGAGAGCACTGATGCAAATGCGCAAATTGGGTTACTGGGAAACAGCGTTATGTTTATTACATGATCAGTTAGAAGGGACCGGCACTGTATTTAGCGCCACGCATGTCCGTGGACAAATGGACTTTACGCATTTTAAACAGGCGTGGGATTTGCTGTTTCAGCGTCATCCATTATTACGCGTCACAATTGAGCAACGCTCTGATGGTTATTATTTTAAAGAGAATGCTAAGTTTGCTGCCATTCCGATTCAATGCATATCGCATCCCGACCCAAGACACTGGGAAACCATCGTAGAGCAACAGTTAAGCGAGTTATTCCCTACGGAACAATACTTATGGCGAGTCACTTTACTACAAACTAACTCGTTATCAGCCAATGACTATCACATCATTTTTTGCGTGCATCATGCGATTGCCGATGGTTTGTCATGTGTGTATTTGATGAATGAATTACTAACTTATTACAAGCAAATTAGCAGTAAAAAAACCATAACCATTACACCACTGCCATTGCTTAATGCAGTAGAGACACTTCTCTCACGGCAAATATTGGTAAAAATGGCTAAATCTACACAGGACACTACGCCAAAATCCATTGCACAAACGCCCGTGTTTTATCAAGATTATAAACCTTTAGGACAGCGCGTGACTAAACAGGTTTATCGTATTATACGGCAAGCTGATTGTACCCAATTAATGATGTGCTGTCGTCAACGCAAGATCAAAGTCAATTCTGCGTTTAACGCCGCCATGCTCTTAACCGCCCAAAGCATGGATCAACAGCCATTGCATACAGCATTAGTGACACCAGTCAATTTAAGACCTTATTGCAACCCACCGATTGGCCTGGAGCACTTTGGTTGTTATATCTCTTGTGTAGGCACACAGTTTGCACTCATTTCAGATGATTCTTTTTGGAAGTTAGCACAACAATATGAACAACAGCTAAATGCTCAAATCCCAAAATTGGCTTTGCTTCCCATGGAATTTAATACAGCCAATACGAGTCAATTATCTACTTTATTAGAGATTGAGTCGGCACGGATGCGACATCAATTCACTTCGGGATTTTGCGTGACTAATAAAGGCTATCTTCCCTTTCCCAAACGATATGGCCCACTAGAATTAATCTCTTATTTTACGTCTTCTTCACGACAAGCGGGAGATTTAATTATCAATTTATCGGTCACTTCAATGCATCATCAAACCTTCTGTTGTTTTACTTATACTGAGCCATTAATTAAACCAGAATGGGCAGGTCATTTTGCTGATCATTATATCAATATATTACTGGATGCAGTAAAAAGTACACCACCGTAAGCGACGACACTGACCCTCTTATCATTTCCGCAGCTCAACCATTCTTGGCAGCATTGGTAGTTATCATCTACATACGAATGCATGAGACCAGGTGGAAGATACTGCCATGAGCGGATGTGGTTTTATAAGCAGGATAATAGGCTTTCTCTGCTTCTTGTTGCTTGGATAATAAAAATTATCTTGATTGCCACTTATGTATTCTATATAATGCATTAATGTTATATTACAATAATACATTAATATGAAATCACATCCTATAACCAAACAAGAATCACTGCAACACCTCATGCATGCCATCAGCTTGCTGAAATCAACCGAAGAAGCCACTGCTTTTTTTACGGATTTATGCACTCCGGCAGAATTGGAAGCGATGGCCGATCGCTGGCAAGTCGTTCCTTTGCTGCGCAAAGGCATGCCCTATCGCACCATTCATGATGAAACTGGCGTTAGTGTAACCACTATTACCCGCGTCGCACGCTGTTTATCACTAGGCAGCGGTGGCTATAACCTAATTTATGAGCGCCAGGAAAACATGTGAACAAAAGACTTCGTTTGGTTCTTCAGAAAAAAGGCCGATTATCCCAAGAATCCATCAATTTATTACAACGCTGCGGTTTAACGTTTCGCATCAAGGAAAATGCTCTAGTCACCCATGTCGAAAATTTCCCCATTGACTTATTGTTTGTTCGTGATGATGACATCCCGACTTTAGTCTTTGACGGATTATGCGATGGCGGCATTGTCGGTGAAAATGTGCTGTTTGAAGCCGCCTTGCATTCCCCACATAAGCAATATCGTACGGTTTTACCTTTGGGTCATTGTTATTGCCGCCTAGCCATTGCGGTTCCCGAATCTTTTGATTATCGTGGCCCCGGGAGTCTTGAAGGAAAACGCATTGCCACGAGTTATCCCTATTTGCTGGCCCAATATTTAAATGAAAGAAAAATTCGTGCCGAAAGGCTAGTGTTATCAGGCTCTGTGGAAGTCGCACCCCGAATGGGCATGGCCGACGCCATCTGTGATTTGGTATCAAGCGGTCAAACCCTGGAAGATAATAAACTTATTGAAGTGGAAACGGTTCTCAAAAGCCAAGCCACCTTTATTCAATCCACACATGCCATCACCGCGGAGCAACAAGCTCTGTTTGATATGCTGGCACGCCGCATCAAAGCCGTTCAGCAAGCCTCTGAACGTAAATACATTGTTTTTCATGCACCAACCATGGCTCTTGAAAAAATTTGCAACCATTTGCCAGGGGCAGAATCGCCGACGATCGTGCCACTGCCGGCCACTCCTGACAAAGTCGCTGTTCATGTTGTCTCCAGTGAAAGGATTTTCTGGAATACCTTGGAAACCATTCAATCATTAGGTGCCAGTTCCATTTTGGTTTTACCGATTGAAAAAATGCTGGAATAAATGATGCTAACCATTGAACATTGGCAAGATTTGACGTTGGAAAGCAAACGCCAGCGATTAGCAAGACCACAGCAACGTCATAGTCCTAAAAACAGTGTACGCGCCATTCTGACCGCCGTTAAAGAAGAAGGCGATCAATCATTGCTGCGCTTTACTCGTGAATTTGACGGAGTGAGTTTATCTTCCCTGACCGTTGCAAAAGAACAAATTGCCGAGGCCGAGATATCTTCCTGCGCACTTGCCGCCATGAAAACTGCCATACAGACTATTACGGCCTTTCATCAAGCAACCATGCCAAAATCTCTGCAAGTGAACACAACAAAAGGCGTTCATATCAAGCGTTTGTACCGCCCCTTAAACAAAGTCGGATTATACGTACCAGGAGGAAATCATACGCCATTGATTTCCTCGCTGCTGATGCAGGCCATCCCGGCCTTGATTGCCGGATGTCCAGTACGGGTATTATGTACCCCACCAAATAGCATGGGACAACTCGATCCAAACTTATTGGTTGCCGCACGCTTATGTCAAATTGAGACTATTTATACCGTGGGTGGCGCCCAAGCCATCGCCGCCATGGCGTTTGGAACCAATACGATTCCCAAAGTGGATAAAATTTTCGGCCCAGGCAATCGCTATGTAACAGAAGCAAAAACTCAAGTATCCATTGATCCGTGCGGTGCCGCCATTGACATGCCGGCAGGCCCATCCGAAGTGATGATTATTGCCGATGATAATGCCAATCCAGCCTATGTAGCAGCGGATTTACTGGCGCAGGCAGAGCATGGGATAGACTCGCAAGTTTTATTAATCTGTGAAAGTCCATCTTTTGCCGAAAGAGTCAATGTGGCCCTTAAACAACAGCTACAAACGTTATCAAGACAAGCCATTATTCTGCAATCACTGGCACAAAGCAGGATCTTTACCTGTCTTGAACGCGCTGAAACACTGACAATCATTAATCAATATGCGCCGGAACATTTAATCATTAATCGCACAGATGCTCCCGATTGGGTGTCAGGAATAGAAAATGCAGGCACCATTTTTTTAGGCCCATGGGCTGCGGAAACCTTAGGCGATTATGCAACCGGGAGCAACCATGTCTTGCCAACCAATGGCTTTGCCCGCAGTCATAGTGGATTGTCCACCATGGATTTTTTAAAAGCCATCAGTGTCCAGTCCATTACTGAGGAAGGCCTCCAGCAAATCGGCGAAACAGCTTATACCTTAGCGATGCTGGAAGGCCTTGATGCCCATGCCCAGGCGGTGAAACAACGTTTAAATCAATTGGGAGAATTGCTGTGAGCGTCCTTAAATTAATGCGCCCCGATCTGGCCCTTATTCAAACGTATTCCATGAATCATGAATCCTGTAAGCACAAATTGGATGCAAATGAATTGCCCTGGTCGCCTATCACATCCACCGATATGGCATTGAACTATTATCCAACCCGTGCAGCACAACAGGAGTTACAAAGGCAATGGGCTCATTGTTATCAAGTGAATCCTGAAGAACTCTTGTTAACGAGAGGCAGTGATGACGGCATTGACTTATTGATGCGGTTTTTTTTAAGAGCCGGTTTAGACAGCATTCTCCAATGCCCACCAACCTTTTCCATGTATGCCTTTTATGCTGGCTTACAGCAAGCCGGGGTCATTGATTGTCCCTTACAGGAAAATGACACTGACTTTCAACCGTCGTATGAGGCAATCCAGGAGTCATGGCGGCCCAATTGTAAACTGATTATGCTTTGTCGCCCTAATAACCCTACTGGGAACCTCATTGAATTAGCCGCCATAGCCAACCTATGTCGGCAATTTAATAACAAAGCCATGATTGTTGTCGATGAAGCTTATATTGAATTTAGCGATGCACCAAGTGCAGCAACACTCATCTCTGGCTTTGATAATCTCATCGTCCTACGCACACTGTCCAAGGCTTATGGTTTAGCTGGATTACGGCTTGGTGCTGTTCTTGCGCAATCTCAGGTTATTCAAGCACTGCAAACAATTATGGCTCCTTTTACTTTATCCACCACAGTCATTAATTTAAGTTCATGGGTGTTAAAAGACAAAGATTGGCTTATCCAAACCAAACAACGCATCGCGTTCCTGCGCACCGAACTTATCGCGGGCTTGCAATCATCGCCCTGGATAGACAAGATTTATCCGACTGTCACTAATTTCGTCCTAATTAAAACCCTTTATGCCAAGACACTGGCCCAATGGTTTAAACAACACGGCATTGCCGTTCGCTTTTTTGCCGATCATGGCCTCTTGCCGCATCACTTGCGAATTACTGTAGGAAGCGAACATCAAAACGCACAATTATTGTCCACCTTAACCTTGTTTTCTGGAGAGCGGTAATGCAAGACATTCTATTTATTGACCGCGATGGCACATTAATCGAGGAACCCCATGACAATCAAATTGATGATTTGGCCAAAATCCGTCTTTGCCCTCATGTTATCCCGGCATTACTTCGTTTACTGGATGCTGGATTTCAACTGGTGATGGTCAGCAATCAAGACGGTTTGGGAACCACTCGTTTTCCGCAAGCGGATTTTCAGCGTTGCCATGATTATATCATCGACCTGTTTTCCTCTCAGGGCATTACTTTTCGCGACGTATTTATTTGCCCGCATACTTTATTTGATGGTTGCGCTTGTCGTAAACCCAAAACCGGTTTACTCAATAGTTTTTTGCAAAACAATAAAATAAACCCAACTCGTTGCTGGGTCATTGGTGACCGCGAGACGGATAAACAATTAGCCGACAACTTAGGCGTTGCTTATCTGCCCATGACCAATCAACACAACTGGTTAAACGTGGTCGATACGATTTTAAATCAAAAACGCCGCGCTACCATCACCCGTAACACCAAGGAAACAGCCATTGCTTTAACCGTCGTCCTTGATTCCGATGAGCCCTGTGCTATTAACACCCCCATTGGTTTTTTTAACCACATGCTGGAACAAATCGCCAAGCATGGCGGTTTTCACTTACAAATAACGGCCGAAGGAGATGTTCACGTGGATGAACATCATTTAATTGAAGACACAGCGCTTGCGCTTGGCAATGCATTAAGGACAGCCCTGGATGATAAATGGGGTATTAATCGTTATGGATTTACTCTACCGATGGATGAAGCATTAGCAACCGTCTCCCTTGACCTTTGTGGCCGCAGTTTTTGTGCCTTTGATGCGCCATTTACTCGTGAATTTGTTGGCGGCATGGCAACAGAAATGGTTCCTCATTTTTTCAATTCTCTGGCAAGCAGTCTTGGGGCAACCATGCATGTTAGCGTGCGTGGACAAAATCATCATCACATGATTGAAGCCTGCTTCAAAGCCTTAGGACGCGCCTTGCAACAAGCCATGCAGCGGGTAAACAATCACTTGCCATCCACCAAGGGGGTTTTATGATTGCCGTCATTGATGTGGTTGGAAACAATCTAACCTCGCTGATGAATGCCATCAAGCGCCTGGGATTTAGTCCTGTATTAACGCATTGTGAAAACGATATAAAACAGGCAAGTCACGTCATTCTTCCCGGTGTAGGGGCGGCTGCTCCTGCCATGCAATCGCTGCATGCCTATCGTTTGGTACCCGTATTGACGCAATTGACGCAACCCTTGCTTGGAATATGTCTTGGCATGCAATTGTTATATGAACAAAGCGACGAAGGCCATGTGGATTGTTTGGGACTCATTCCGGGTCATATTCAACGTCTATCTTACAAAGAACATTATCCAGTTCCGCACATGGGTTGGAATCACTTGCACTGGCATAGCGACTCTTTATTAAAGCAAGGAATAAATGACCATGAACAGGTTTATTTTGTCCATAGTTACGCGGCCTTAAACAATAATCATGCCTTGGCCCGTTGCCAATACAGCCATGAATTTACAGCCATCGTGCAAAAAAATAATGTTTTTGGCATGCAATTTCATCCGGAAAAATCAGCTAATACTGGCCTTAAATTATTAAATAACTTTTTAACACAAGCATGGGAGAAAACATGTTGATTATTCCGGCCATTGATTTGCAACAAGGTCGATGCGTTCGTTTGCAACAAGGTCAATTTGATCGTGTTTCTTTTTACGAATCAACGCCCCAAGCGCTTGCCATGAAGTATACAAAGCAGGGTGCGACGCATTTGCATGTCGTTGATCTGGATGGTGCTCGCTTGGGAGAAATTCAACAATTGGCTCTGATAAAAACCATAAAAATGGATAACATCACCCTTCAAGTCGGTGGCGGCATTCGCAGTCTTGCCAGTGCAAAAACCTGCCTCGCTGCAGGTATTACGAAGCTCGTCATTGGCAGCATCGCCATTAATGATCCAGAACTGACCATGCAAATAATAACGTTAGCTGGCGCCGAAAACATCGTGTTGGCATTCGATGTGCATATGCTCCAAGGCACTCCCGCACCTGCGATTCACGGCTGGCAAACAACAACCACCTATAATCTTTGGCACATCGTGGCCTTTTACGAAGCATTAGGTATTAAACACGTGCTATGCACCGATATTGCCTGTGATGGCATGATGAATGGTCCTAACGTGCGTCTTTATGAGGAAGCCCTTAGCCGTTTTCCCGACATTGCCTGGCAAGCCTCTGGCGGAATTCGCCATCTTGAAGACATGCGCAAACTTGCCACGATAGGCATTGCAGCCGTCATTCTAGGTCGTACCTTGTACGAAAGTGATCTCAACTTATCCGCTTGCATTCAAGAGGTTGCACCATGTTAAGCAAACGCATCATCCCCTGTCTGGACGTTTACAACAACCGAGTCGTTAAAGGCATTCAATTCCGTCATCATCGCATCGTGGGTGAAATCATTCCACTTACCTCTTTGTATGCAGCCGAAGGGGCCGATGAATTGGTTTTTTATGACATTAGCGCAAGCCCTGAACACCGTTGTGTATGTCCTCAATGGATCCATAAAGTCGCCAGCGTTCTTCCTATTCCATTTACAGTCGCAGGAGGTATTCGTACGCTTGAAAAAGCACAGGCCATTTTAAACGCCGGCGCTGATAAAATCTCACTCAACAGTCCTGCCCTGGAAAGACCAGAGCTCATTAATCAATTCAGTGAAGCTTTCGGCAGTCAGTGCGTGGTCATTGGCATTGACAGTCAATGGATAGAGGATGATTTTTATGTGTATCAATATACGGGTGATCCACTCAAATGCAAACCTGCAAAACGTAAAACCATCGATTGGATTCTTGAAGTTCAGGCTCGTGGCGCTGGGGAGATTGTTCTTAATTGCATGCAATCCGATGGGGTTCGTCAAGGGTATGATATTGATCAATTACAAAAAATGCGCGCATTGACCCATGTTCCACTGATTGCCTCGGGAGGTGCCGGTATTGCCGACGATTTTGTCCGTGTGTTTCGGGAAGCTCATGTAGACGGAGCCTTAGCTGCCAGCGTTTTTCATGAACGACTATTAAGTATTCAGGACGTTAAGCAAACACTCGCCACCAGCCAGATCGAGGTAAGATTATGAATCCATTAAATATAGAACAATTAGATTGGCAAAAAATGAATGGATTATTACCCGCCATCATTCAAGACGCACGCTCCGGCGAAGTATTGATGCTGGCTTATATGAACCAAGATGCACTTGCGCAAACGTTAACGACCAAAGCATTAATTCTGTACAGTCGTAGTAAACAACGTTTATGGCGTAAAGGAGAAACCTCGGGCAATACCATGACGGTCCAGCAGATAGTGACCGACTGTGATGGCGACAGTCTTCTGATTCAAGTCCTGGCATCCGGTCCAGCCTGTCACTTAGGCTTTAAGACCTGCTTTCAACCGGCGGCTTCATCCACATTCAGTTTTTTAAATACCTTAAGCGATGTCATTGCCGAGCGAGCACAAACTCAACTACCAGGCAGCTATGTTTCTGCCTTATTAACCAGTGGGGTCAACCGCTGCGCGCAAAAAGTAGGTGAAGAAGCCGTAGAAACTGTGATTGCAGCGCTTGGTGACCATTCTGACAAATTAATCAATGAAGCGGCTGATCTGATATTCCACCTCCTTGTCCTGTTACACCTTCGTCAAATTGATTTATACGAGGTGTTGGATTGTTTGCAAAAACGCCACGCCCTCTAAACCAGGTGAGATAAACCATGACCACTTCTTTTTTTAATCCACGCCGGGCTCTGATCAGTGTCTCTGACAAACGCGATCTTGTATTGCTTGCCGCCAAACTGCATCAACAAAACATTGAACTTGTTGCTACCGGCAAGACTGCTACCTTACTCCAAGAGCACGGATTTCCCATTACTAAAGTAGAACACTATACCGGTTTTCCCGAATTACTCGATGGACGGGTAAAAACACTTCACCCAGCCATTCACGCCGGCTTACTGGCCAATGGCACAGACGATGAAAAAGCTTTGCGACCCTTTGCCATTCGCCCTTTTGATTTGCTGATAGTCAATTTATATCCATTTGAAGACATGATTCGCCAGGCAGACTGTAGGCTACAAGACGCTCTGGATCATATCGATATAGGTGGGCCTGCCATGATCCGTGCTGCGGCTAAAAATCATGCCAACATAGCCGTTGTTGTTACACCAGACGACTATCCAACACTTATTCAGTATCTAGATGCAAAACAAAAGCCTAAAAACTGGGCATTTACGTTGGCAAAAAAAGCATTTGCCCACACCGCAAGATATGATGCCATCATTGCCAATTATCTAAATCGCTTTAATGATGAAGAAGGAAAATTTGCCACATTTCCGGATAATTTCATCGCTCAACATAAAAAACAGAACGATTTGCGCTATGGTGAAAACCCACAGCAACAAGCCGCACTCTATGTTAATACGCCTCCCATGATAAATTCACTTGCTCATGCCTTGTGTCTGCAAGGCAAACCTCTCTCTTACAATAACCTGCTCGATGCAGATGCCGCCTGGAATTGCCTGAAATCATTTCCTGACTATGAACAGGTGTGCGTTATCGTCAAACATGGAAACCCCTGCGGCATTGCGGCACGCAAAACACAAGTGGAAGCTTATGAACGTGCCTATGAAAGCGATTCTGTTTCCAGTTATGGTGGCATTTTAGCGTTTAACCGATGTTTACAAGCAGACACGGTCAAAACCATGCTTGCTAGACAATTTATTGAAGTCATCATTGCGCCTGACACCAGCAAAGAAGCTCAAGTTATCTTAGCTAAAAAGGAAACCATTCGAGTATTAATAACTGGAGACTCTAAGCCATTCGCACTGCCCCAAATTGATGTAAGAAGTATTGATGGCGGCTTATTGGTTCAAGAACGGGATGAATGGTCTATTCATGCAGAACAATTTAAAACCGTCACAACTAGAAAACCTAATCCACAACAAATGAGGGACTTATTATTTGCCTGGCGTGCAGTCAAACACGTTAAGTCCAATGCCATTGTGTTTGCCAAGGAAGAAGCCACCATTGGTATTGGCGCAGGCCAGACAAGCCGAATCATGAGCACCCGCATTGGTCTATGGCAAGCAGAATCCGCTGGTTTTTCAACCCATCAGGCCGTGATGGCATCCGATGCCTTTATTCCTTTTGCCGACAGCATCCACATGGCAGCCCAACATGGTATTGCCGCAGTGATTCAACCTGGTGGCTCAATTCGAGACAAAGACATTATCGAGGCAGCCAACACTTTGGGAATGGTTATGATATTCACCAGTCACCGCCATTTTAGGCATTAAACAACGATAATCTAAATAATTCATTGCCGCCCATACACTCTTCATACTAGAATTCCCCGTTTTTGATTTTAGACCGGATAAACACCAAAACCATGCCAACATCTGCAGAAATACATTGGTCAACCATAATGCTCCATTTGGTTAGGGCATTAAAACAACCCTATGCAAAAAATACGGAATTATCCTGGCCAGTCAAATCATCTTATTTTGAACTTGCCAAAACTGCAGTCGCGGTGAATTCTCAAGAAGATTCTATCTTTAAGATTGCATTTTATAGCTTTTTAACCGAACTTGAAAAACAAAAGATTAGTCGTTCGCAATTGGATGCTGCCATTCGGCGTTTTAATGAAATTCCAGACATTCAAAACATCCTCGACCAATTATCTGAGCGGATCAAAGTACTTGGACCTTCACCAGAATCGAACCAACTGGTCCTGCGTTTATCTCCCAGGACGTCTGAAGAAATCCTTGCGATGCAGGAAAATATTAGGAACTGGGTAGCCGATGAATATTCCCCCGTTGATGAACGGGTAGCAGCATGCGATGCAAGACGCATCCGCCGCATGGATAGTCTTGCCCGTCTTCTAACACTGAATTCTTCTTTGTCGGCATGCACAGCAGTCACTCTGGATACTTCAGAAGTTCCTCGACTGGTGATTGGTGCTAATGTCGGCAAACATGGTGACCAAGAAATCATCATGGCAGTTATTGCAAAAAAATTGCGAATCATTCAGCGTTTCATGCAAAAAAATGCGGAAAAATTAACTTCTTCCTGTCCGTTGAGTGAACTTGAAGTCCATGCTAAAACACTCATCAAAGCATTATTCCCGGAACGAACGATCGGAGATGATCCTGACACACAGACTCAAGTACTGTTACAGGCGGCCATAAAACTCATTCACGCCGTCTGTATTGATGATATGACGTTTACGGCCGAAGAAAAACAAGCCTTTGGCATGGATGCACCGGCCATCATTTTATTACCTACCATGCATGATGCTGTACTTAAAATGCAGACACGATATATAACGGCAAAAGGATGGCTGGACAGTGAATTTGATTTGCCTCCCATACCAGTGACGACAAGCGTTAAGAATATTCATGCCGAGCAGTTAATCGCACGATACCTGTTTGTTGAATGCGAACATCCTCATGATGAATCTTTTATATTTGGGATTTCCAAATTATGCTGCCGAACCTGCTTTGACCATTTAATCACCTATCCAGGCGTTCTCGTACGTGGCCATCATGGGCAAAGTTATCAAGGCGTCATCAACTTGAGAAATGGTGAAATGCCTATGGAGTCCAGTGCCAGACGAGCCACCACCCATGCTTGGCCAAGTCCTAAAGATACGCCAGCCCGCGAAGAACGGGAAGGAGTTTCAGACCCACTCTTTTCATGGTCCTCAACACTGGCTACCAGAAACAGCCTGTTTGGCAGCCCAAAACATTCAAGTCACTCACCGAGAGGAGTTGCAAGAACTCTGTTCACGCCCCCATCACGCCCGCCAGCCATCATTTTTCCTCATGTTAGCCCACATGATAGTCAAGCGAGTGCAGGGGAGAGAACAACAGTAGAAGAAAATGCTCCCTCAGCCGCACCAGCAATGCTTATTTAGAGGGTATTCAGGAGTGACGCAAATATCTCCAGCTGATAACCCCTTCCTCAATCGTTTGTTCGGATGATGAATCACATAGTTGACTGACGGAAGTCTTGGCAATACGCAATTGCAACAAATCACCTTGGTGATTTATCACATTCAGCAGCCAATGATGGCTGCCAGCCATCTTACTGCCAGTAAGTATACAAAAAGCAGGATATTCACCTAAGTCTTCTATTAGATAATGATAATCTTTTCCCTCTAATACAATCCTACAATGAGATTTTTCTAATGCATTCTCCATCCGATTCCAGCCGCTATTTTCTACAATACAATCAGGCACAGAGAACCACTCTTGTCTGAATGCCAATTGATAGGCTACCGTCTCCATCTGATAAAATTCCTGATGATTGGATACTAACTGTGCACTTGTTTTGGAATATAGAAATACACCCTGCATCAATGACAAAACCAAGAATGCGAGTAGACTAACCATCACGATGGTTGTTAACAATATAAAACCGTTTTTATGAACGTACTGACGTTTCAAATTGTATTTCTTGGCCATGAGAGAGTCCTAAAATCACAGCAAGTACCAGGTATCTGCCGGATTGTTTTAAATGGACGCGCATCGACTTTATGAAAGAAGCCAGTTCATCGGCACGATTAAGACGATAAAATAAAGCCGCTTCGCCTTTCTTAGGATGAATGTAAAAACGTTCTTGCAACCATTCCCCGACAAAAATCGGTTTCTGATAATTAAACAACAAAGGCTCAGATAAAGTAATCCTCTGTCCATTCTGATGTGATTTGACTGCTTTTATTTGATGAATTTCTGCATGCATACAATCTGAAATCAACACCACCTGTGAAGATTTAAACATTGATTTACGGATCATAAATTCTGTAGGATTATTGATGTGAATCATTAAATCAAACGCTTCATCCATACGTTGAATATGGATGGAATCTTGTTGGGCATGTTTAATTTCAATCGCCTGCAGGTTTTTGTGGCCATTGCGCCGGTCAATCGTTATTAAATGATTGATATTCAGACAAGGCGTAAAACCAGCACGTCTGATGCTGTCACGCATCAAATCAGTCACCAATTGCAACTCCAATGCCTGCTCTATAGCATATTGAGTAAAACGATCATGACGTTTCGCGCCAACATATTGATTCACGAGTGCCAGAATAATAAAGCTTGCAAGCAGCAAACTGATCAATAGTTCGGGTAATCCAAACCCTTGTTCTTTATCAGTCATTTGGCAATTAGTGCACGATGTAATTCGCATGTCTGGTTTTGTTGTGATATGCAATTCCAGGTGACATGGAGATGAGCCACATGATCAGTCCATTTTTGCGTAAACTTAAACCGATCATCCATTAAAGAAACCCTCAACCCTGCCATCATTTGTTCTGTAGCACTATCCAGTTGAGTTAAGGCTTGCGTTTGCAGGTGAATTTGATTAAATAATTGAATGCTTAACCATTGTTGTTTTAATAATGCCAGAGAAGTAGCGGTCATGAGCAATAATGAAACCAATACTTCGGTCAACGAGAACCCATATTCCATAGTCATCATCCATTTCCTGAGGTTGGTCAGGAAAATATTACGTCCAACTGGTGACTAAAAGCAAGTAATGTGAACATTATCCTGGCCATAAAACATTTTCTTTCATAAATAGGTTCGATAAGATAATGAAACACCATATCTGAGAGATTCCAGTATGTCTTGCGACTATCATTTATTACCTCATCCAGGAATTCAAACTCTGGCTCCTTATATACCGGGCAAATCAGCAGAAGAATTGGCGCAAGAACAAGGCATCAAAGACATCATCAAGTTAGCCAGCAATGAAAATCCGTTAGGATGTAGTCCCCGCGTCCTTGAGGTGCTGAGTAATATTTCTGGAACAAGAATCGCGACTTATCCTGCGGCAGCCAATCATCCATTACGACATAAACTTGCAGAGAAATTATCCATAGATTCTGAAATGATTACCTTAGGTAATGGCTCCGACGTATTGTTCTCGCTGATGATGACTTGTTTTGCATTGCACCGCAATAAAGAAATACTGGTTCATGATCAGTCGTTCATTGCTTACCGTGTTTTTGCAAAGACACTAGGTATTCCAGTCATCAGCACCCCACTTAAGCCAAATTGGGAAGTGGATATCGATGCCATGATTCATGCATGTCATGAAAAAACAGCTTTAATTTTTATTCCAAACCCCAATAATCCAACCGGTTTGCTGCTGGAGCCAGCAGAAATCAAGAAACTTTTAAATCATATCCCTGATTCGACCATACTCGTGCTTGATGAAGCGTATTATGAATACGTCAGCCATCCGGAATATCAAAATTCCACAACATTGCTCTCTGAGCATCCGAATCTCATCATTACCCGCACTTTCTCCAAAGCCTATGGAATGGCGGGTTTACGCTTAGGCTATGCCATAGCCAATAAAGAAATCACTGCCATTTTACAGCGTGCAAATCCGCCATTTACCGTAAATCAGGCGGCACTCGTGGCAGCAATCGCCGCTCTAGACGACGATGAATTTATTAAAAAAAGTGTGAGTATGAATCAAGACGGCTTAAACGACTTAAAACATGGATTAGATAACTTAGGCATTGGGTATTTACCAACCGCAGGAAATTTTATTACCATGGATTGCAAAACCGACGCGGGTCCGCTTTATGAGGCATTGCAACGTCACGGCATCATTGTACGCCCTCTTCATCCGTACGGCCTCAATCATTATTTACGGGTAACCGTTGGCACGGAGCAACAAAACCATCGTTTTCTTGATACACTTTCAACATGCTTATCAACATAACAATATAAAAGGATAATAAATGAACAGCGATCTCAGCAGCAAACATTGTGAAGCCTGTGAAGGCATTGGTGCAGCGCTTACGCCTGAACAAATCCAGCAGTTAATGCCACAACTTGCCGATGCCTGGCAAGTCTCTGATGATCATAAAGAAATTAGCCGCGCCTTTGCATTCAAGAATTTTTACGAAACCATGGCCTTTGTGAATGCTTTAGCATGGATAGCCAATCTTGAAAACCATCATCCGGATCTCAAAGTGGGATACAATTATTGCCATGTTCATTTCACAACGCATGCATTAAAAGGTTTGTCGCTAAACGATTTTATTTGCGCTGCAAAAACTGACAAATTGCTAGAAGCTTAAAAGGTTTGTGCTACCTATTCCTCCCTTTTTAAAGGAGGAATAGTGCTTATAATAACGCTGTAAAAAAAGAAATTTTTTACAGCGGTTTAAGGTCGTTCATCAATTTCCTTGCGCTGCATTGGCAGAAAATCTTTTCTATCAAGCCCCATCACCACAGCGAGTGCTCCAGCCACATAGATGGATGAATAAGTACCTATCACAATACCGATGATCAACGCCAAAGCAAAACCGTGAATCGTTTCTCCACCATACACAAATAATGCAACAACGACAAATAACGTCAATACCGAGGTCATAATGGTACGGGACAACGTTTGATTAATAGAAGTATTCATGATTTCTACGGCACTGGCACGACGAATCTTGACAAAATTTTCTCGCACTCGGTCAAATACGACGATCGTATCATTCAGTGAATACCCAATGACAGCCAATAATCCGGCTAACGCTTTCAAATCAAATTCGATACCGAACATGGCGAATACGCCGAGAATTAATATGGGATCATGAACAAGAGCAACCGCTGAACTAAACGCCAATCGATATTCAAAACGCATGGCGATGTAAACCATGGTGGCTAATAAGGAGATTATAATAGCAAGCGCACCTTTTGTTGCCAGCTCTTGGCCGACCTGTGGACCGACAAAATCAACACGCTGTTTTACCGCCCCCGGTAACTGCTCCATAATTCGTTCAACCAGCAACGTTTGATC
Organism: Legionella nagasakiensis; assembly: GCF_900639915.1. GTDB lineage: Bacteria > Pseudomonadota > Gammaproteobacteria > Legionellales > Legionellaceae > Legionella_A > Legionella_A nagasakiensis. Next base: position 103,740 of record NZ_CAAAID010000002.1, on the reverse strand, counting down.
AAGATCAGAACGCGGTGCTATGCTGATCAGTACATCTTTTGAGGTACCGTAACTGACGACTTGTGCTTCCTTAAAGCCTATTTTATATAAACTATCACGAATGGCAGGCAAATCAGCAGACTGAGGATACGATACTTCAATTTGCGTACCACCAGTAAAATCCAATCCCCATTGCAACCCATTTATCAATAACGCAGAAATTGAAACAATGAATATTAATATAGAGAATATGGCGGTCCATTTTCGAGCCCCCATAAAATCGATGTTTGAATTCGGATTGAAAAATTCCATCTAGACCTCTCAACTTAGCTCGCTAAATACCAATTGATAATTTTTTAACAGGTCGCCCACCATAAAACCAATTAACGATCGCTCTGGTGAACGTAACGCCAGTTAACATGGAAGTAAGCAATCCCAGGGACAAGGTGATGGCAAATCCACGTACAGGCCCTGTACCAATCGAAAACAATACAACACCAACAATAAATGTCGTGATATTCGCATCGAGGATGGTTGCAAAAGCCCGTTCATAGCCAGCAAAAATGGCGGCCTGCGGTGATAAGCCATTACGCAATTCCTCACGAATACGCTCGTATATAAGGACGTTTGCGTCCACCGCCATACCCACCGTTAACACAATTCCTGCAATACCTGGCAAGGTTAAAGTCGCACCAATCATCGATAAAAGTGCACACAAGAGGATTAAATTAAGCAACAAAGCGATGTTTGCAACCAATCCAAAAAAGCGATAGTACAAGAGCATGGTCACGAGGATTAATGCCATGCCAACCTCTAAAGAAATAATACCACGACGGATATTTTCCTTGCCCAGCGTCGGCCCAACGGTACGTTCTTCAATGGGATAAATCGCTGCTGGCAAGGCACCAGCGCGCAGCAATAATGCTAAATTACTCGCCTCCTTATTATCTTGCAGGCCAGTAATTTGAAAATTATTTCCCAAGGCGTTTTGAATCACAGGGGCACTGATAACGCGCTCTTCGCGATAAGTCACTCGCTTGCTGCCATCACCCGATTTCTCCATACGAGTTTTACTTTCTACAAAGACAATGGCCATGCGTTTACCAATATTTTCGCGAGTAATCTTGGTAAAAAATGATTCTCCGCCTCCGCCCAATTGCACCTGCACTGCTGGCGTTGCCGTTTGCTGATCGAAACTTGATACGGCACTGGTGATGGAATCACCGCTCAACACCACTTGTCTTTTTAATAAAATCGGCTGGCCATCCATCATGTATAGTTTGCTGTTAATAGGAACCGCACCGGTTTGCTTAGCAATTTGCGGATCATTGTCTTGATCAACCAGATGAAACTGCAAGGTTGCCGTTCCTCCAAGAATCTGTTTAGCACGTGCAGCATCCTGAATACCAGGCAAATCTACCGCGACACGTGTCGCTCCCTGCTGCTGCACCACCGCTTCGCCTACACCCAACTCATTCACACGATTGCGCAAAATACTCATGGTTTGGTCAATCGTATTCTGACGAATGGTATTAAGTTCAGCTGGAGAGAGAGAAGCCGTCAATTCAAAGATGATTTTTGATTTAATAAAACTTAGGCCAGGCATTTTTTGTTTCAGTTCTGCCAACGCATCTTCCATAATTTGGGCAGAGCGAAATCGAATATTGACCCCTTTATCTGCGACATAACGGATGCCAGTGTAACGAATTCCTGCTTCACGCAAATCCTGGCTGATGCTTTTCATAATGCCTTCATAGCGACGATTGATGACACTATCAATATCCACTTCTAAAAGAAAATGCACACCTCCTCGCAAGTCCAAACCTTGTTTCATGGGTTCAGCACCTATCATCATTAACCAAGGAGGGGTTGATGAAGCAAGATTCAAAGCTACGGTGTAATTTTTATCCAAACTATTTCGTATGACATCTCTTGCCAATAATTGAGTATCCGTGGAAGCAAAACGTACTTCCAAATTGTCATTCTCAACCCTTGTCGAGAGATATTTAATCTTTGCTGAGTCAAGCAAACCGGTTACTGTTTGCTCCAACTGTTGCATATCAACCGGCGATTGTGAAGAAATCTGAACCACCGGATCTTCACTGTATAAATTAGGAATGGCATAGATTAACCCAATGATGGTAATAACAATCAACATCAGGTTTTTCCAGAGTGGGTATTTATTTTGCATTTAAGTGGTCTCTATGACGATCATTAGAGTGATTTAAGTGTTCCTTTAGGCAAAACAGCACTGACAGCATTTCGTTGTAAACTGATTTCAATTCCTTCAGCAATGCTAACCTTGATGTATTGCTCATCGATGGCCGTGACTTTGGCAAGCAACCCGCCAGAAGTAACAATTTCATCACCTTTTTTCAGTTTACCGATTAATTCTCGATGCTCTTTGGCACGCTTGCTTTGTGGTCGAATCAACATAAAATAAAACAACACGAAAATAGCGACAATCATAATCAAAGAAAACGTCCCATCCGCTTGCGCAGGTTGCGCCGCAGGAGCAGCTGCCATTGCATTACTGATAAAAAAACTCATCTTTTTCTCCTTAATTCAGTATTACTTATGATGATGAAGTATGACAACATCGGAAATTTGCGTGACATAATATCGAGATTTCAAGCTGGCGTAAATGAAGTATTGAATTTCAAGCTGCGAAAAACAATTCATCCGCCCAAGCCTGCCAAAGTCTTTTGACAATAAAAGAGGTTATGCTGAATCAAAAACCGTTGACAAAGCAATGGGGTCTGCACTAATAAATGATGAAGATAAGCCCGGCTCAACCGTTGTCGGCAAACAGGACATTGACATCTCCTGTCAATGACCTCAAATCGGGTCGCCTCTGTGGGTTCCGCCAATGAAAAATCACCTTCATGGGCATAAACGTATCCTTGTAAACCATCCCTGGCAGGCTTATCTGATTCCAGGTAGCAAACGCCATCTGCTATTAATGCCTGCATCTGCATTAAAGATAAACTTCCTGCCGCATAATAAGGCCTCAAATTTCCCCTTTCCTTTTTTTTCTGCTTTGCATCCTCTGCCTTATCATAATCCAAATAAAAACCATAGGACTTTGATGCTTCCCTATTGGGAAGAGTATTCACCGGCAAAAAGGGAAATACATCGTCAGGCAATGATTGCCATGCCGATGGCTTTTTTTGCATTACGTCTTGCGGCAAGATAACACAGTGTGGTCGCAGCTGGGCAATCAGCGCCAAAATATCATCCATAGAATGACGGATATAACTGCCATCGTAGGACGAACGTAATGTGTAAATGCCATTTTTGTCCGCTTCAGGGAGAGAAGCATTCAACACAATCCGGCCTGCCCAACCGATGTAAAAAGCCAGATTAGGTAATTGTTTTAAAACATCATAGCCCGGCTTCATCAAGAGCGATACCAAAGAGCAAGAAACAGTCGTCACGCCAGCCTCCTGCCAATTTTCTGCAGTCAAACAGCTTCCAGCTGAAGTCGTTAGATTAGGCACTACTCCGGCAACACAGCTCTCTTTATCGCTTTTATCCACAACCTGTTTCTCCCGCCTTCCTTAAAAGAGTTCTTGCATCCATCGTATTAATCCTTCACTCCCTATAACAGTAAACTTGCATCGCCATAACTGAAAAAACGATAACGATGTGCAATGGCTACCTGATAAAGTTTCATTGCTTGTTCATAGCCAATAAAAGCCGCAACCAACATCAATAATGTCGATTCAGGCAAGTGAAAATTTGTAATCAAGCCGTCGCAAATCTGAAACTGATACCCTGGGTAAATAAAAATATCTGTATCTCGACTACAAGGTTCAAGTTTACCTTGCCGTGCTGCACTTTCCAAACTACGAAGAGCAGTCGTTCCTACAGCAATCACCCGTTTCCCAGCAGCACGCACCATGTTTACAGCAGCGCATAAAGCATCACTGACTGTAAAAAATTCGCTGTGCATTTTATGATCTTTAATATCTTCACAACGTAGAGGGCGAAATGTGCCAGCCCCCACATGTAATGTGGAATAAGCAATGTTTATCCCTTTTTGTTGTAATGCAGCCAATAATGACTCATCGAAATGCAGTCCTGCGGTGGGAGCGGCAACCGATCCTTTGTAGCGAGCATACACCGTCTGATATCGACTTAAATCCAAAGACTCATCAGAGCGCTGAATATAAGGCGGCAAAGGAATATGCCCAATGTCTTCCAGCATCGTATCCACATCACCATTGGCTCTACAGTGAAATAAATCATCATCGCGGCCAATAATTTCAAGAAACCATCCTTTCTCTAAAAGGATTAAACCACCAATTTTAGGCGCTTTGCTGGCTTTAATATGAGCCCAAAAGCATTCACGACTGCTTAACCGCTCTATTAAACATTCGACTTTACCGCCACTGACTTTACGCCCGTATAATCTTGCTGGAATCACTTTGCTATCATTCATCACCAATAAATCTCCCGGCTCAAGAAAATCAACCAGAGACTTAAATTGATGATGGCCATAGCTTTCTGATTTACGTGAATACATTAAAAGCCGTGAATCACTGCGGTTTGCCAACGGATACTGCGCAATTAATTCTTGTGGTAATTCAAAATTAAAATCTTGTCTTTTCATTTTACAAAATACTGATTACCCTATGTTGGGTTGTGTCCTAATTTTAACAAAAATGGAGAGAATATTCATGAATCGATTATTAAAAACCCTTGCCATTGCTACCTTAAGCGTAACAGCAACCACTGTCTTTGCAGCTCCCGCTCAATTGATCACTCATAATGATACGGCGTTTCAATCCAACGCCTATGTGGGCCCAAGCCTTGACATCGCTTCTCCTCATCCCACCAAGGCGCATAGCACCAACCGTGTTTTTTGGGGCGTGGTTCAAGTGATATGTGGCAAAAGAACTGGATTTTGCAATGCCTTAATCAAAATGAAGACGGATACTGCAAGCCCTGTTACTGTAGGGCAAGTTACTTTAAATCTTGATACAGGCGACATAACACCAAAATCCATGAAAGCCAATGGCTTTACCGTAACCGTTATTGGACCAGGCGAAACCAGAATTACTCAAGATTAGTACTGTAAAAAAGATTATTTACCCGCTGCCCTTTCATCTGGGCAGCGGAATTTTTTTGCTTACTTGGTAGGTACTTCTTCTTTATCAATGGTCCATACAGCCTGTATGCCCACCAAATTAGCGTGTGGCTTGCCTCTTGCCGTTACATTATAGGCAGACGTTGTCCCAAGTGGCTCGGTCTTATTAATCGTGGTGTCGCCGCTGGCGAATAAATGCGTGTAACCCACATCAAAGCCCAAGCAAGGACGCATTTGGTAATGTGCACCAACCGATAAAGCCCAACGATCAGCATCCGGCAAACGCACATCACGCTCTGCATCAATCGTCGGCGTCTGATCATAACCGCCACCTACCCGCATCATCCATTGTTCATTGACACGATAATTGGCTCCCACGGCAAAACGCCAGGCATCGCGGTAATTTTGAGTTGAGGTAGACGTGACGATGACCGGACCGGTAAGCGGAGACGAAGCCGCCACGTTATTTAATTGAATGGTCTTAAAGACATTCCAGCCCGTATATACAACAGAGCCTAATAAGGCCAGACGCTCATTGACATCCTGGTAAGCACTTAACGTCACAACTTCAGGAAATTGAATGTCATTACTGTATAAATTGTCACTGCGAAACGTCGCTGAACCATCCGCAAAGAAAGGAACATCAGCAAGAGGTCCCGTGAGCTGACTATATCCATCGAAGGTATGATTCATTCTGGATTGATAATTCAAACCGACGCGCGTGTGCTGATCATTAAACATGGCAAGAACGCCCGCATGAAAGCCAACGCCAAACGAATAGCCTTTATTATAGCTTAATGAATCTAACGCAGTTGGCGGCATTCCAAAGGGTTGTAATAAGGTTGGTGCGCCCAGCATACGATTGAATTTTACCTGTGCCCATTGCAAATCAAGACCGGCACCAATTGCAAAATTGTCCGTCAGCTTGCCGGCCAGTTCCGGAGAAACCGTCACTGAAAGAAGCTCAGTAAAGGTCGCTGCATAACGTACAGGTGAAGAATTTGAATACTCTGTAGAAAGACCGAAAGGAGAAACAATGCTTAACCCAAACGCTGCGCGATCCGCTAAAGGTAAAGCATAGTGAAACGCGGGAACAAATGCGTCTTTGGACGCTTGTAAATTATTAAACGTTTGAGTATAGCTAGGCAGACCTATGGTTGTAAATGTGCTGCTACCAGACAATTTTGTGCTTGGAAATACCCCCACACCACTCAAAAGTACCTGTTGCTTACCCAGAAAGACGAGACCGGCTGGATTATACCAACCCGTTGAGGCATCGGCCACTTCCGCGGCAATGCCTGCCGCATAATTTCCAATCGCCGTGGTACTTCCTTCCGTATACAGGGAAAAAGCGCCTGCGTTTACTGCGCTGCTTGTCAGCATCGCTCCAATTGCCGCACTTATGGCGGTTCGTACCGGTGTTTGCATTCTTTTCACTCCATACTCCTTAGGTAATTCCAAACGATTGCAGAACAAATTGATGATAAATGAATGTATTTCATTTTCAAACCATTCATAAAAAAATAACAAGTATCCGGTTTTCTTTTGTCATTTTATCTTCCAGCATGAGCATAATTATGGCTTTCAAAAGGCTTGTAACCGTCTATTCTCCATGCTAATGTGCCTTATTTTTGCACGGATTCATCATGCAGCAAGTCATTACCAAATTTGGAGGCACCAGTGTTTCTTCTCGAGAAAATTGGGAATATATTGCAGCAATAACCCAAAAACACCTCGTCAGCGGTACTCAGCCTGTCATTGTTTGCTCTGCATTATCACAAGCATCTAATCAACTGGAAAAGATGATTGAAACTGCCTTGTTGAATGAGCATCATTCTATCCAGGCAGAGGTTTGTCAAGGATACACGCAACTTGCTAAAGATTTAGAAGTCTCTCCCGAACTGCTTCATCATGAACTACAACAACTGGAGCAATGGCTAACTGGAATTGCTTTACTAAAAGAAGCACCCGCTAAAACCCGCGCACAAATTTTAAGCCTTGGCGAATTGATGATGACCCGACTAGGGCACGCTTTTTTACAGAAAAAAGGAATTCATTGCCTCTGGTTTGATGTCCGCGAAGCCTTAATCACCACACCTATCGCCGGTGGTGATACTATCAATTATCTTGCAGCCCGGTGCGCCAGTGAACCCAATCCCCCATTACAAGAAAAACTGGTTAAAAGCGGAGCTCAGGCCATTATTACCCAAGGATTCATTGCCGCCAATCCGCGAGGGGAAACGGTTTTACTAGGAAGAGGCGGCTCTGATACTTCCGCAGCACTCCTTGCCGCAACACTCAAAGCGCAGAGTTGCGAGATCTGGACGGATGTTCCTGGTATTTATACGGCAAACCCCCACCAATTACCGCACGCACGTTTATTAAAACAACTTAACTATGACGAAGCACAGGAAATTGCTTCCATGGGCGCCAAAGTGTTGCACCCCAATTGTTTACCACCTGTACGGCGAGCCGGTATTCCCATGGCCGTAAAATACACTCGTATGCCTGAGCATTCAGGAACCTGGATTTCTCAGGATAGGGATGAGCAAGCACCTCCGATTAAATCCATTCAAGTCAAACACAGTATTACCCTCATTTCCATTGACACATTAAACATGTGGCAGCAAGTTGGTTTTCTTGCTGACGTCTTTACCACGTTTAAACAACATGATTTTTCAGTTGATTTACTGTCTTCCTCTGAATTTAATGTCACTTTGTCACTGGATGTCAGTGCAAAATTACGCGATAGAACCGCTTTAGACGCATTAATAACCGATTTAAATCGTTTTGGCCGCGCCAGAGTGATTGAGCCTTGCAGTGCAGTCAGCCTCGTTGGCCATCATATTCGTACCGTTCTTCCGCAATTAGGACCAACCTTGGAGGTATTTGAAGCTCAGCAAATCTACCTCATGTCCCTTGCATCTAACGATCTAAACTTGACGTTTGTGGTTGATGAATCACAAGCGGATAAACTGTGTCAAAAACTCCATGCGTTATTGATTGAAAATAACCCACAAAGTTTTTATTATTCCAAAAGCTGGCAGGAAGAATTCGGTAAGCCAGAAAAACATCGAATCCCTTGGTGGGAAAGCAAGCGTGATGCACTGCTAGACCTTGGTACTCAACATGCTCCATGCTATGTTTATCATCTTGCAACTCTGACAGAAAAAGCAGATGAATTATTGCAATTACAATCGGTAGATACTCTTTTCTACGCGATTAAAGCCAATCCTCATCCAGCAATACTGACTACCCTTTTGCAAAAAAATATTGGTTTTGAATGCGTTTCAATGGATGAATTGCGACATGTTTTATCTCTTTTTCCAGATATGGATAGAAATCGTCTGCTGTTTACTCCGAATTTTTCGCCAAGAGAAGAATATGAAGATGCTTTATCCCTTGGTTGCCACGTCACCATAGATAATTTATATCCTCTAGAACATTGGCCCGAACTCTTTAAAAATAAATCCATTCTGTTACGCATTGATCCAGGTTGTGGTGCAGGTCATCATAAATATGTATGTACAGGTGGTAGCGAATCGAAATTTGGCATTCCCAGAGAACAGCTTAAAGAGGTCGCTGAGCTAGTACATCAACATCGTATTAACGTCATCGGCCTGCACGCTCATTCAGGCAGTGGTATTTTATCCGCTGATCTATGGCAACAAACCGCATTAATGTTGGCCAGTGAAGTATCCCGCTTCCCTCATGCCAAAATCATTAATCTAGGTGGTGGACTAGGCATCGTTGAAAAACCAGGACAGCAACCCCTGGATCTCAGTGCCTTGGATGCCTCATTACTTGCCGTGAAATCGCGCTATCCCCATTTGTCATTCTGGCTTGAACCTGGACGATTTTTTGTGGCTGAAAGCGGTGTTATCCTTGCCAAGGTAACCCAATGCAAAGAGAAAGGCAAAGTTCGATTCATCGGTATTGAAACGGGTATGAATTCTTTACTCAGGCCAGCACTATATGGCTCCTATCATGAGATTGTTAATTTAAGTCGTCTAGAAGATAATAAGACCAGTTTTGCTCACGTCGTCGGACCTATTTGCGAAACCGGAGACACACTTGGCTATGATCGTTTACTGCCAGATACCAAGGAAAATGATTTTATGTTAATTGCCAATACAGGAGCCTATGGCCATTGCATGAGTTCTTCCTATAATTTAAGGCCACCTGCAACGGAAGTGATTCTGGACACGCATGATGCTGCCAAGCGATTATAATCAACGGGAACAGGCGACTGATCCAGCACGCTCTTTTATTGTTCAGGCACCAGCAGGATCCGGAAAAACGGAACTTCTGACTCAACGATACTTAAGATTATTAGCCACGGTTGAAGTCCCGGAACAGATCATCGCCTTAACGTTTACCCGTAAGGCAGCCAGCGAAATGCGCGAACGCATTTTACAGGCATTGCATAGAGCCGCTCAAGGTGAACGCCTCGCCTCACCCCATCACCACCAAACTTCCATTTATGCAACAAAAGCACTTATCAAAGACCAAGCATGCCATTGGCAACTACTCTCACAACCAAATCGCCTATGTATTTTTACCATTGACTCGCTGTGTCAAAGAATCAACCAGGCTATACCCCTGCAAGAAAAACAAATCCCTTTTGCCCAAATCAGTGACAATCCAGCCAAACACTATAAAGCTGCGGCACGTGCCTGCCTTGACTATGCCATTCAGCATGCGGATTATCATCAATCTTTGCAAAGGTTATTGCGTCATCTGGACAACCGCCAAGATAAGTTATTACTCTTATTCAGTAACCTGCTCGCAAACAGAGACCAATGGTTAGCACCAATCTATGAGGCTAGAACTCAAAAAAAGCAAACCTTTGAACAAGCATTAGCATGGATTGAACAACATGAAATAGGCCGCTTCTGCCAAAGCATTCCCCAAAATTGCCATGAGGAATTAATCACACTGTCCCGCCAAATAGCCTGCCTGGAAAACAACCCTGAATCAGCTCGACATCCTCTAAAAAATTGGCATCATTTTAAAGAATTAAATCGCGAACTCATTCGCAGCTTGGGTGCTTTATTACTGACAACAAACGATTCCTTGCGCAAATCCTTTGATCACCATGTAGGCTTAAAACGTGATGCCTGCAGCAAGGAAGAATATCAGCAATTAAAAGAAGCCAGCAAAAGACTCTTAGCGACCCTAAACGAGTCACCCGATTTTCTCGAATCCTTGCTAAGAGTTAAAGAATTGCCTGCGCCATCCTATGACCCAAACCAATGGGAAGTACTGCAAGCCTTATTGACGTTACTGCCTTTATTAGCAGCACACCTGCAGTTAATATTCAGCGACTGCAATGAAGTTGATTTTACCGCTATTTCTCAACAGGCTTTGCAAGCATTAGGAGATGAAGACTCTCCAACGGATTTAGCACTTTATCTTGATCATCAAATCCATCACTTACTGGTTGATGAATTTCAAGATACATCCATTCAACAATTTCAATTATTGGAACGACTTGTGCAAGGATGGCAAACGAATGAGGGCAAAACGCTGTTTGTCGTTGGCGATCCAATGCAATCCATATACCGCTTCCGTGCCGCGGAAGTCGGTCTTTTCTTACGAGCCAAGCAACAAGGTATTGGTCCAATCCAGCTTATTCCCTTGGAGCTGAGCTGTAACTTCCGCTCCGCGAGCGTCATTGTGGATTGGATTAATCACCATTTCAGCGCTATTTTTCCTGCCACCAATGATATGGAATTAGGAGCGATTGCCTTTCATCATTCAAAAGGAACACAACCATCCAGTCAAACAAACTTTGTGCAGTTATTTGAAGCTAAAGATAGCCAGGAAGAAGCACATGCTATCATAAACCTTGTGATTCAAGAGTTGCAAACTCATCCTAACGATGAAATTGCCATCCTTGTACGTTCGCGTACACAACTGCGTGACATCATGCGCTTGTTAAGAAAAAATCAGATTCCTTTCCAGGGAATAGACATCGACCTTTTGGCTCATTTACCTCATTTACAAGACGTATGGTCACTCACGCAAGCCTTGCTCATGCCTGCCAATCGGCTAGCCTGGCTCGCCGTACTTCGCAGCCCATGGTGCGGTTTGTCATTGGTCGATATGCACTGCATTGCAAATTTTTCACAAGACAAATCCATTTATTTTGCTTTGTCACAGCTTAATGATATTCAAGGGTTAAGTGATGAAGGACAGGCACGCAGCCAATTTTTTTATCAAATCATGCAACAGGCTCTACTAACCCGCCATCAACAGCCTCTTGTGGATTGGGTAATAAATACCCTCCGAACACTGCACCTTGACCAGGTACTTAGTACCAGTGAACAGGATGATCTGGACCAATTTTGGCTTTTACTAGAACAATTCGAAGAACATGGCCAAATTGCTGACCTGGAACAATTCGAGACGGAATTAAAAAAACTCTATTCCCAACGAATCACACCCGCTCGATTGCATATCATGACCATCCACAAATCAAAGGGACTAGAATTTGATTGCGTGATTATTCCTGGCTTGAGTGCGCGCCCCACTCAATTCGATAAACCTTTACTTCGTTGGCTTAAACTGCCAACGCAGCAAGACAACCTGCTGCTGGTTTCACCCGTAAAAGCGGCTCATGAGGAGCATTGTTTATTATATAATTATCTGGAAATGCTGGAAGAATATAAAAACCATTATGAAGTGCAACGCCTGCTGTATGTGGCTGCAACGCGAGCGAAAAAGCGTCTTTATTTCTATGATAAAAACGATAAAGGCAGTTATGGGTCGTTCCGAAGTCTGCTCAAAAATTTGTCGTTTATTTCAGTCAATTCAGTGTCTTCTCAAATCGACAAAGAAACAACCAAAGAGCCAAAGCTCTATTGTCTTCCTCTTGACTTTTATCAGAACCCACCACCATGTCTTCATCCAGTCGTTAGCAATCTATCCTTTCCTCTTAATCATCACCATTCACGTCTCATTGGCATTGTGACCCATGAATTACTGCAATGGATTTGTGACCACCATCCAGCGACGTTTTTTGAAATTCCGTGGAACTTGGTGCATCATCAATTTAAAACCATGGGTTTAACTGGACAACACCTCATCACAGCACAATCCCAAATCCAAACACAAATAAAGCAATTATTTTCAGATCCAATCGGTCAATGGCTAATCAAAAGACAGAGTGAAGAACATAACGAATTAGAACTTCTGGCCTATAATGACTCTGAAATAGGAACTAAAATTATTGACCGGACTTTCTGCGAGCAAGGTATTCGATGGGTTATTGATTTCAAAACAGGACAAGAAGAGGAACACGCAGAGCACCAACACCGCCAACAAGTTCAACATTATGCACGTCTCTTAGCCAATCTTTACCCTGAGCCCATTCATTGCGGATTATATTATCTGGCAAATGCCCATTGGCTCGCATGGAACTATGAGGACGATTTGCTCTAACCCTCGCAAAATACACCAGTACGAGGTATCATGCGCACATAGCAATCACTGGCATAAACTCATGACGCCGGAAAATACTGTTGTTAAGCTGTTAAACCATACCACAGAATCCTTCTTGGGCATGAGTTTGCGTGAGCTCCCCATTAAACCGCATGTTTCTCTGAAAGACACCCAACTCAATCTGCATTTATGCGCCAGTTTTCCCAGTGCATTCTTACAAAAAACACTTCTTCCTTCTTTAGCATCAACACTGGAGCAAGCACTTCCCACCTATCAAATAAATATTACCCTGGAGCATTCTATTAAAGCTCATCGCACACAATTGCCAGGTAAAACGCTACGTGACGTAAAAAACATCATTGCCATTGCATCAGGGAAAGGCGGAGTAGGAAAATCTACCGTTGCTGTCAATTTGGCCACAGCCCTAGCACGTGCCGGTGCCCGCGTCGGACTCCTTGATGCAGATATTTATGGGCCAAGCATCCCGTTGATGCTGGGTAAGTCTGCACCAGTAGAAATCCGCGATGATCGTTACCTGCCAGTCCTTGTTCATGGAGTACAAGCCATGTCCATCGGTTATCTGACCGAAGACGAACCTGCGTTAATCTGGCGCGGCCCAATGCTTGCCAAATCCCTGATTCAAATGCTAGACATCACCGCATGGGACGCACTGGATTATTTGTTGCTTGATTTGCCTCCAGGCACAGGCGATATCCAACTAAGCCTGGTGCAAAAAATTCCATTAACTGGCGCTGTGATTGTTACAACCCCGCAAACCGTTGCGACTCTTGATGCACAAAAAGCATTGAAAATGTTTGCCAGAACCAATATCGATGTCTTAGGCATCATTGAAAACATGTCTTTTTATCGTTGCAGTCAATGCGGCCATCAAGACAGTATTTTTGGTCATGGCGGCGCTCAACAACTCTGCAAAACCTACCGCTGTAACTTGCTTGGCCAACTTCCTTTAGACCGCCGCATTAGAGAAGAATGCGATCGAGGGATTCCTACTGCAACTCATGATGACGATGAATTAGCGATGGCTTTTGTTAAAGCAGCCATGCAAACAACCATTGAGATCGCCAGAAAACCACTGAATTACGCCGATAAATTCCCACCGATCATTGTTGAATAATCTCATAAGGGTAGTATTGTAACCTATTACCAGGAAATAAATTCAGCCAGTCTTTCACCTGCCTGTGACGTTATTTCTTTATTCATGTTAAACTTAAACGATATTTTTTGATTGAGTTCTAGCAACATGTCTGAAAATTACACTGCTGAAGCCATCGAAGTGTTAAGCGGTCTTGAACCGGTGCAACGTCGCCCAGGTATGTATACCGACACCAGCCGTCCAAATCATCTGGCGCAAGAAGTGATCGATAACAGCGTCGATGAAGTGCTTGCAGGCTTTGCCAGCCATATCCTTGTTACCTTGCATGAAGATGGTTCCGTAGAAGTTGAAGATAATGGCCGCGGCATGCCAGTGGATATTCATCCCCAATTAGGATTAAGTGGTGTTGAAGTCATCATGACCCGCCTGCACGCTGGCGGCAAGTTTTCTCATAAAACTTATCGTTTTTCAGGTGGCTTGCATGGGGTTGGAGTTTCCGTGGTTAATGCCTTGTCAGAGCGACTTGAAGTCAACATCAAACGCAACGGCATTGTCTACAGCATGTCTTTTATTAATGGAGAAAAAGAAGCAGAACTGAATGAAATTGGCGTTACTAAAAAACGTGATACTGGGACCATCATTCGCTTTTGGCCAAATGCCAGCTATTTTGATACAACCCGTCTTTCCAGCAAACAATTGATTCATGTTCTACGGGCTAAAGCCGTACTTTGCCCGGGTTTATCCATGACGTTTATCAACAAGATCACCAATGAAGAAATGCACTGGTGTTATGAACAAGGACTAAGCGACTATCTTTGCCAATCTCTGGCTGCCGAATTCATCCCACAGGAACCTTTCAGTGGTGAATATCATAGTGAAGAAGCCACCGTGGATTGGGCCTTGGTCTGGTCGTCCTCACCAGTAACGAGTGTTAATGAAAGTTATGTGAATTTGATCCCTACCATACAGGGTGGCACGCATGTTAATGGGCTGCGGTCAGGATTGTTCGATGCCTTATCTTCTTTTTGTGAATTGCGTAATCTCCTGCCGCGTGGCGTAAAACTCGCTGCGGAAGATCTCTGGGAACCCTGTCAATACATATTATCGGTAAAAATGAAAGAACCGCAGTTTGCTGGACAAACCAAAGAGCGTCTCAGTTCCCGCCAAACAGCAGGCTTGGTCAGCAGCGTCATCAAAGACGCATTTGCGCTTTGGTTGAACCAACATCGAACTGCTGGTGAAATGATTGCTAATCTTGCCATTGAACGCGCTCAAAAAAGACTGCGTCAGGCAAAACAGGTTGCCCGCAAGCGCGTCCACCAAGGACCTGCCTTACCAGGAAAACTGGCGGATTGCCTGCAGCAAGATTTAAATCAAGCGGAATTATTTCTGGTGGAAGGTGATTCAGCCGGAGGATCCGCCAAACAGGCACGCAATAAGGAATTTCAAGCCATTTTGCCATTACGGGGTAAAATTCTAAACGCTTGGGAAGTGGATTCATCACAAGTGCTGGCTTCCCAGGAAATACATGATATTTCGGTGGCCATTGGCATCGATCCGGGCAGTGACGATCTTGACGGCTTAAGATATGGCAAGCTATGCATTCTTGCTGATGCCGATTCAGATGGTGCTCATATTGCCACGTTGCTTTGTGCACTTTTTCTGCGTCATTTTAAACCATTGGTTAAGGCTGGCCATGTCTTCGTTGCCATGCCACCTCTTTATCGCATAGATGTCGGCAAAGCCGTACATTATGCGTTAGACGATGAGGAAAAAGAAAAAATCATCACCGAGCTTTCCAAAAATCAAAAAACCAAAATCAATGTACAACGGTTCAAGGGGTTAGGTGAAATGAACCCCATGCAATTACGGGAAACGACGATGGATCCTAATACCCGAAGATTAGTGCAATTGACCCTTGATGATGAACCTGAAACCATGGCGATGATGGATATGATGCTTGCCAAAAAGCGAGCAAACGATCGCAAGACATGGCTTGAAAATAAGGGAAATCTGGCTGAAGTATCGTCTCATATAAGTGACTGAGGAGCGCCTAGGACATATACTTGCGCAGCATCCAAATCCATCTCATGAGCATCTTCCATAGATTGCGCGCAAGGAGACGACGACTTATCTATACCTACCTCTACCGCTGCCAGCCGCAGTAAAGGCTGTAATTCTTGCTCCTCTCTTACCTGTCGTCTGCTGGCAGAAGAAAATAAACCATCTCGACTGGCAAAGCCAGGTTTCATGGCTCTTTCTTGGGAAAACACTGAGCTTAACTCAGCTGAATTTGTTCTTGCTGCTTCCGTTAGAGATGATGCCATCTCAGGATGCGCTTCAGCCTGCAACCTAGCCTCCTCTGCATGTTCTAACGCTTCAAATTCCTGAACCAGGTGTGCTTTCATCCGCTTATCATTATAGAAGGAACACAGTTTTTTCAGTCCATAAACAACAGCAATGGCTGCCAATATGACAATGCTCACAAAAATACCACCCGGCACAAAACTCCACACGGTTATAATCCCGGCAAGAACGATGGAAGCGGCCAATGCAATGACTACGTTATTTCTGCGTCTTGCATAGTCATTAGCAATTCGGATTTTTTCCTGGCGAACCTCGAGAAGATCCTCATCGGTCATAGGACCTTTCTTGCGATTTTCGTTCCAGACCTGCACTAAATGAAATACCTCATTGCATACTGAAACCAGTGATGCAGCCACAAATAATATAGCCGCTACTGGATTCATGGTGGTTGCTGCAGCAATTAACACACCATAAGCCGCTAAATTTAATGCTGAAGAAGCAAACAAAGAAAAATTTTCACGAAATCGGTGCAGAAGGGAAACATTTGGTTCCGAAGCACTCTGATAAAAACTGTATATTCCAACACCAAGTGTATAAATTAGGCCAATCACAGGAAAGAACGCACTCACCGCTAAAAGGCTTTGAATGGCAGTCAGCCCTCCAGTAATAAGAAATGGCGGTATAAAAGAAAGCGCAAAAAGCAGTATGGCGCCACCGATGAGAATTTTCCTTTTTTTATGCTTACTCTTTTCTGTGATTAATCTTAAAAATTCATTAATTTTTTTATTTTCGCGGTTGGTTAATTCCTGTAACTCCAGAAAAAAATCATAAACAGTCAAGGAAGCATGAAGATACCGTCCCCATTTAATTTTAGGAATCCCTAAAGCGAGTAATAGTTGTTGAATGCAAGCCTGAATCTCTTCATTTTCATTGATATTTGTCTGATAAAAGTCATGATTGAACACAGCCATTTTTTTACTATAAAACTTCATGCGTTCACTAAAAATAGTCACGTCGTTCTTTTGTATACTATCTATGAAGGATTGCAGTGTCTCAATAAGCGATGACATACCAATTTGGCTATTTTTTATTAAATACCAACATTATATATGGCAAACATTAATACAATATTAACACAACATTACCATCTAAATCTTAACAGAGGCACAATATTAGTATAATCATCGGTCCACAAAACACGTTTAGCTCCTGCCATAAAGCGCCACTTATCTGTCCCCATTAACTGATTGGCCAATGTTTCATTTTGAGTCAGTAACACCCATTCTGATGCCAATTGTCCAAGGTGTGGATTACCTGCCTGCTGCTTATGTAATACCACCATATCAAACGCTTGCCCAACCGCAATCAACACGGGTAATAAGTTTAAGTGACGATTACTGATGTTAATCAAGATAACACCATCGTCTTTAATCTTTTTCTGGTAAATAGCAAACGCCTCTCTGGTCAACAAATGTACCGGTATAGAATCTGAATTAAATGCGTCTATGACTAACAATTCATACGACGCATCCTTAGCCTGAGCCGCTGCAATACGACCATCGGCCTGAATCAATGATACCTGGGGCAGACAATCACGCAAATAAGTAAAAAAATTAGGATTTTTCGCAATATCAATCACTTGTTTATCAATTTCGACCATCGTAACCTTATCTTGTTTACGAAATTGGCAAGTCATAATCCCTGTGCCTAAGCCAATGATCATGGCATTCAATGATGGTGATGCAGCCTGCATTCGCTGAACCACAGGAAATATTGCCCCATAATAAGCCCTTGTACCGGCATTTGGCTGGTTATCATAAACTTGAAAACCATGGATTGTACTTTGACTCATTAACACATGCGCTCCTGCATGAGAAAACACTTGTTTTATTCCATAAAAATTGCGTTGTTGACTAAGTATTTCAGTCGATTTAAACGCTGGTATGAAAATAAAAACGAATAAAATCAACATACTAAAAAAAAGATCCCATTTGGCTCTGTACGTCAGTAAAATAATAATTAATGCTAATATTTCAGCTGTATGATATATCTTTATCCATCCAAATATGCTTTTCTCTGGTATGTAAGAATTAATAAGCAACATCAACAATACAACCATGGCACTCGGCCAACGGCGTTTGGTTCGATGGATTGGAATACATAATAAAGCCAGTAATATCACTAAAGGATATTCGTAGGAGTCCGCAAATAGTTGCGGCGCCAACAAGCCATTAAACAAACCAGCCAAAACGCCGCCTAATGCCAAACAAAAATAAAAGGTGGTCAATTGAAATGCAGGTGGGCGCAAGCGAGCCAATTCACCATGGCAAAATAACGCCAGCATAAAAAAACCTGTTAAATGGGCAATAATGAGTTGGCCCACCGAAATATGCTGTACGCCAACAATAAAAGCAAGCATGGGGAATATTAAAAAATACAGGATATGCTTCACTACCCAATCATGAGAAATCAACGGTTTTCTGGCAAACGTTAACACAAAAGAAAACAGATAAAGCGCTAAAGGTAAAACCCAAAATAAAGGCGTGGCTGCTATATCGGTCGTAATATAAAAAGTAACACCCAACATCAAGCTACAGGGCACAAAACTCAAAAAAAGCCAATGAGCTTTCTTTCTCCAAGTTATCTTAGCCAATGTGTCCAGTGTAAGGGTTAGTGACTGATAATGAGGGATTAACAACAACCCTGTCATCAAGAAAAGATAAACGAAATAAAGAATATTCCAGCCGTAAAATTGTTCACCGACTCTTGAAAAGCGCTCAATTAGCCATGGATAACTCAGCAATGCCAATAAGCTTCCTGCGTTACTGGCCACATACAGGTAATAAGGATCTCTTCCTGTGTTCTGTTTAGTCTGACTAAAAGCGTATTGCAACAAGGGTGCTGATGCCCCAATCACTAATAAAGGCACGCCAAGCTGCAACAGCAGCGTTTTCAGAATTGCCATTTCTGGCATTCCTCCATCAGTAGGAGGAACAACCAAAAGCGGTAAAAAAATAAGGCTTAATAAGCAAACCGTCAAATGAACAAACCGCCACGAAGTGCCTTTTAATCGGCTTAAAAACCAGGCATAAGCATAGGCAAGTAATAACAACAGTTGGAAAAAGAGCATACATACCGTCCATACGGCTGGAGTTCCACCATACACCGGCAATAATACCTTGGCTACCATCGGCTGAATAACAAACAGTAAGCTCGCGCTTAAAAACAGACTGAGAGGAAAAAGAAATGTTTGCACCCACACGATCCAATATTTTTTAATGCCATGTTGCTGCTCTCAGCAAAAGAAGTCAATATTACAAGCAAATTGCGGTAAGTTTGCTATACCTAAAATAATGGGCCAATTGGAGAAAAACGATGAAAAAAAATAAAACAAAAAAGATAAAAGAGCATCCTGAAATAGAGGATATTAAAAATATATGCGATATTATCCAAAAAGCAGAAAAAAATAGTCATCCTAAAAAACAAAAAATAGCGCCAAAACCGGGCAAAAACCTGAGCTAGAGTAAGTAAGCTCACAATCATTTCGCTCCATGAAAGGCGATTATCAATTAAAAATTAAATAGTTTTCAATTTTTAATCTATTATTAATTAAGTCAGACTATAAATCTTCTTATGTGGAGAAGATAATAAATGGCACATCGTAAGAAATTGATTGAAAACATCAAGGATTTTTTTTCATTACCCTCCGCGGCAACACTACGTCAAGCTTTAATGATCAACGCTTATCATGAACTGGAGAATCAATACAAACAACTGACGATAAAACTTGCGGACTTTCCTGACGCAATAAACAGCAGTCCAATGACGGACAAACAACTACTCTTATATAAGGCGAAACAAAATAAAACGCTCCTATCTCTGCTCACACAATTAACTGAAATTGAAGCACAAGCAGCCGACGATCATGTGGATTTACTGCAAGAATCAAATCCTGATTATCAGTATATTACAGAATTTGTCAGCCATTTCCACAATATCTCTCATCTTGCTGACGCATTAGCGGATGCCCCTGTTTATATTAAAGCATTGCAAACTAATTTCTATCTTGAACTCTTATCTAGATTCGATAAAACAGAGCAGGAACCTCTATTCCATCCACTATCCACCAGCACCATCCAAGATATGCTTGAGCAAGCTACGATGACTTATGAATGCACAGAAAATGAAGCTTTAAAAGATCAATGCCAACAATTGATTCATATGGGTATTTTTGAATTAATCCGAAGGGAGTATGAATGCATTATTGCAGAAAAGAATTTACGTGCAGAGCACCCATATTATCAGGACTTCCTCGATTTTTTGCGTAAGAAGCTGCCAGAATTAAGTCAATCCAAAATCATAGAACACTTAAGTCAATATCAAAATACAGCAGGACAAACGATTCGCGACTTAATCGTTGACGTTGAGCATCGATTATCGATTAATCTTAGCGACGTATGTATCGCATTAAGGATGCCGATTAATCATCAAGAAAATCCCTTACCGGCTGCCATCGCAGGAATACCTGAAGAATTACCAACGGACATGGAGCGCAAGCATCAAGAAGTCTCACGCACGATATTAGTTCAATTTAAGGAACAAATCGAAACAGGGATAAAACTGCTAAAACAATCAAAATCACTCGCAGCACGTGACCTAGCGCATCATATCAGGCAATATGATGATCAAGTAGATGTATTCAAACACCAATGGGTCATCATTCAAGCAATTTCCTCGCAACATCAGGAAGAGTTCGATGATTTAACCATCGCCTGGGAAGCACTTTTTCATCGTTTGCAAGCCGTTTATATTAAAGTCCATAAAAGAAGCTGCCCAGCCAAATTACAAACAAGGCCTTATCGTGCGGATGTGCTAAAAAATAAACCGTCATCTCATGCACGACCTACCGCACAGGAAGACACCAGTTCTTTATCTTCCATGATGATTTACGCCCTACTTAATCAGTCCGACACTAAAAAAATATTATTGCATAGAACCAATCATTCTTCTCTGATTACCATTAATTTTTCTGCCAAAAAATTAACGGTAAAAGAAGTTGAAGAATTTCTTACAGAGACCGGTTTAAATATAACATCCCCTTCCGGGCATCAATATTCTTTCAGTTACAAAGATAATATCCCTAGAGCCATTTTGATGGTAAAAAGTGCCTTATCCGAGAAGTCTGAATCACCAGAAGCGGAACAACAACGCCTGGCTATTACAGTCATCAATATGATAGACAATGTTTTAAGTAAAGGCACCGTAGTAAAAGTAACTACAACAAACCCATTCATTGCCAAAATTGCTGAACAATATATTGACCATTTAAAACACACCGTAAAGCTTGAAATAACTCATTCAGAAGTAACAGGCTGTTCTCTCGATGCTGGAAATGAGGCCATTAAAAACGCGGAAACCATGTTTGCAAAACTTGCACCGCAACTCACCAAGAAAAAGATAAAACATACTCCATGGTATAAGGAAGCCCGAAAGTTACGTCAGCAGCCAGCAGAACATAGCAGCAGTAAACCAGTCTATGGACAATAAGACAGGACTTAAGTCCTGTAAGAATCTGTCTTCAGCGTCACCAAACTGAAAGAATTCTAATTACGACTCATCGTGACGGCTGGCTTTTGCCCGCTTCTGAATTCTGTCTTGCACCAACACCCGTCGTGTTAGCAGGCTGACCGGGTTGTGTGCCAATGACTGGCGGCAATTCGACCCGTGTCTCCGTTTCCGGTTCAAGCGGCTTTACTGGAACAATAACCGGCCGAGGCCCGCCAAAGATATGATGCAATATGATTGCCGCCAAAAGAACGATAACAACGATGACCACCACCATAACAACATTATTAGGCCGATTTGCCATACGATACCTCCTTGTATGTGATTCTAAGTAAATTCAAGAATGGGGCAGACTCTGTATAAAGAAATTAAGCGCCCATTCGTGAAGCCTCCAGCATCCAACGGGCTTTTTCATGCGCTTCAATTCGATTTGCTAACAAGTTAGCCGTTCCTTCATCGTTCATTTTTTGTGCCATTGCCATAGCAACATTCAAGTCTTTCACCAAGGTTCCATGATCCTTGGCAAGTTCTGTGACCATATCATTGGAACTGGATTTAGAATCACCATCCTTAATCGTTTTTAATGTTTCAAATTCTTTAAAAGAAGCTGGCGCTTTGTGACCCTTGATTAAAATTCGTTCTGCCACTTGATCCACGGCTTCCGCAAGCTCACGGTATTGTGCTTCAAATAATTCATGCAACGATTTAAATTGCGGTCCTTTCACGTGCCAGTGATAATTCTGAGTTTTTAGATATAAAGCATACGTATCGGCTAAGAGGATAGACAATTTATTCACTAATTCACTCATTGCAAGCTCCTTTTTATTCATAGGTGAGCCTAAGAATAGTTGAAAACCAGGATAATTGAAATATTTTGATCTCTATTAGGGTCTGTTGACAATTGGTTTTGCGATGCGAAAATTCTTATGATTTGCGCAAATCAGATGAATTTGCAGCCGTGAAACCAATTGTCAACCGACCCTAAAAATTGTTATTTTTAAATCACCCTATTTTTTTGCTAGAATAGAATGGTTTTTGCAACATGAGATAATAATGGACGACCGATTGTATACTTTGGAAGTGGAAAACCTACATAACCTCCAGGAAAAACATAAACAGCAAGCGTTAACGGCATTAGAATCCGGAAAAGTGATTTTTTTTCCCCTCTATTCTTTTATGCCAGGGGAAAATGAACAATTTATCTTATCTGAATCGATCCTTGACCGAAAACATAAAAACATCAGTTACGATTATAAGCAACAACGTCTTGGTGGCCTTGCAATCACCAACCAATCATCCGCTCTTCTTCCTGTTATGCAAGCGTTTATGCATCGCTTCGCTAACTACGCCAGGCAACTTGTTGATGAATTATTGCCACAATACCGTCAAGACCTTCGTTGGGGCAGAACCAGTTATCGACCCGCTGAAATAAAAGGCCGAAAAAGCTCAAAACGCAAGGACGACACTCGTCTGCATGTCGATTCTTTTCCCTCAACACCGGTGAATGGCTTACGAATTTTGCGGGTATTTTGTAACATCAATTCTTATGGCGAACCTCGTGTTTGGCATTTGGGTGAAGCTTTTCATCAAGTTCTGGCAAGATTTTCGCCTAAAATTCCTTCTTTTAATCCGGCTCATGCAAAACTTCTGAAGCTCATTAAAGCAACAAAAACGTTACGTTCACCTTATGATCATTACATGCTTCATCTTCATGACTATATGAAGCTCGACGATATCTATCAACAAACGGTTCATAAACATCGTGTTGATTTTCCTCCACACAGTACCTGGCTTGTTTTTACCGACCAAGTATCCCATGCTGCATTAAGTGGACAATATCTTCTTGAGCAAACATTTTATCTACCGGTTAAAGCCATGGCCAATCCTGCCTTATCACCTTTGAAACAATGGGAAAAAGAAAAACACTTCATTTCCTCGCCTGCCTAGGTGGTTTCAATTCACTCATCAGCATATGATTGCCTCTTATACTACCCAAGAAGTATGCCATAAAAACAGTTTTGTGATCTGCCTGGTAGCAAGCGTAGCAACCGGGATTTTTCTGAAATGACTAGGTTCTGTTGACATTTCTCTAGCTTGAGACAGTATAAGCATATTTTGACAAAATAAATTCAATATGTGATTATAATGATCAAAATATTTGGGAATGCAGATATGATTATAGACTTCGTTATATGGCTGGTAGTAGAAGTAATTGGAGAATGGATTCGTTCTCTATTTTCAAAAATTAAGGCCAAGTTGTTCCGAGTAAAGCCAGTACGTAAAGGCTCTGAAACAAAGAAAAAAGGACATTAACAAGGTCTCTTGACATTCCACATAGGCAACCATAAAAACGCACATGCCATAGCAACTACCGATGTATAATTGCGCTTTAATTTATCAAATCTGGTAGAAAGAGCACGAAAATGCTTGATTCTTGCGAATAAATTTTCAACTAAATGTCGATATTTATACAAATACCAATCCATGTCTGCATTACCAATTCTGGAATTATTTTTTCTGGGAATCACTGGAACCAATGATTTGTTGCGAATGACATGTCGAATCTCCTCACTGTCATAGCCTTTGTCTGCAATCGTAAAATCTGCATCGGGTAACTTTTCAATGAATTCTGGTGCAATTTTGCAGTCATGTACTTCACCTTCGGTTATCTCAAAATCAATGGGCAAGCCATGTGCATCAACCGCCATATCTATCTTTGTCGTATTTCCACCCCGGCATTTTCCTATAAGCCTGATTTTCTTCAGAAGTCTCGCCAGCACTGTGTTGATGAGCTTTCACAAAGAACTGTCAATGAATTTCCATTTCAGATCAGGTTCATATACAAGCGTTTTGAAAATGACCATTAATTTACCTTTTAATGACCAGCGATTGAATTTTTGAAACACGGTATTCCAACATCCAAACTCTTCCGGGAGATCCCGCCATGAACAGTCAACACGCATTCTGTATAGCATTCCTTCTACGGTATTGCGTAAATGGGGCTTGTGATAAATCCCATGTTCACGCATTATTCTATGTAGCTTTGACCAAAGCTCTTCGCTGAGCATACGTCTAGCCATTGCAAACTTGTTTTGTTCTTGTGTGGGAACTTAAATCCTACGATTTTTCTCTTTTATTTCAATTGGTTACAAGAAAATGTCAGCAGACCCTAGATTTCTTTGTTGAATGTGATTACGCTTTTCATTCTGAAGATCATTGATGAAGCCTAGCTAAGTCACCCGGTTGCAAGCAACCAGGCTATTCTTGCTGCTATCAAAAGGCTCAGCTGATCATGCAGCAGGCCTTTTGTGTTTAGCTGGTTTTGCTGGCTTTGGTTTTGCTGGTTCCGGTTTTTTCTTTTGACCTGAACTTACACTCGATGAAGAAGAACCGCTTTTACAAACACAATTGCCATGACATCCTTGTGTACCGCTCTTAAAAGGATCCTCATCCCATTCACCTTTACAGTAAGCTTTTCCTGATGTACAAATTGGCGCATAACTATTGCAATCACCATCCTTATTACACAATCCTGTTTTACAGGCTTGTGCATTGAAAAAAAACCCCATTGCAAGTGTTGCAAACAACATCATTATAGTTTTTTTCATAATCTTACGCTCCCTCTGTAAATTCAAATGTTACTGCGATCTACTTTTTAGTCTTTTTTGGGCATCCTGGCTTCGTGGATGATGTGGTTTGGAAGGTGCTTTTTTCGTTGAACTTGAACCTTGTACTGTTGTAGCACTGGACGTTGATGATGGTTCTTTACAATAGCAGGTTCCATGACATCCTTGTGTACCGCTCTTAAAAGGATCCTCATCCCACTGCCCCTTGCAGCTTGCTCCAGCGGTCTTACATCGTTCATTTCCATATTTGCTGCAATCCCCGTTATTATTACACTTCTCAGTTTGGCAAGCATTAGCATTAATAAAAACGCCCATACTAAACACAATACAACAACACAGGATTATTTTTTTCATTGTCGCCTCCTCTCTCTGAAGCTAATAAAAAAAGGTCCTTGTACAAAGAAAATAATTTACATCTCTTGTCAACAGACCTTATGTCGCTAATTATAGTTCATATATTAAGTCGTAGCTGACACACGGTCATAGCTCTTTTAATTTAACTGACCGTCAGTACAGGCAAAAAGCTTTGAACGTCCCCTTGATAAATGCCCATGATGATAGACAGCATATTTAACGTTTCTTTTGAATCAAAATCATCTTCTGCAATGTAAAACCAGTTCTTCTTGTACTTTACGGCAACGTAAGATTCACTTGGCTTCAACTTGCTCGTGTGAACACTCATTTGTCCACGAGTGATTTTTCTCCAATCAAAAATCTCGCCATTTTTTTGATACGTCATAGGGGCGCGTTTATAGATAATGTCCTCTTCAGGAATATCCACTCCTTTTGATAAATAATTAAATACACCCAAGACAGGTCTTGTTTGCACATATACTTCGCCAGGTCTATTTGTAGGATGACTCACAAGCAGTACCGAGGGCGTTGAAGAAGTAAACCCATGTTTGGCTAACACGTTTCGATCATTTGAGGGGATTCTATTGAAATGTTCTATCGTTAATCTAATGCCGAATTCTCCATCCGTTTTTTCTGGTGAAACCTTTAAATGTTTATTATGTTGCAATCGCAAAAAAACAAGTCCTAACTCATGAAATTCCTTGTATTCAGGCACACGTCTCGTGACAGAACGTGAAGCAATAGTACTGTTTGCATATTCACCAAAACCTTGGAAGATTAAACGAAATACCGCATTCACACCCCAACCTGCTCGCAATAGCATATAAGCAACGCTTAAATCAATGGGAGTTAGTAACTTCGTGACATAGTTTTCACCTTGATAAGGCGTATAAGTAATGGTTGGGGATTCGCTGATATCTAAAGAAACATCTCCATCAACCCCAACTGTTAAAGAAGTTGAGCCAGGATCATTGGTGAATCCTGCCCCAGCATGTCGGGAATAATTAAATTGAGACACAACATTATTGACCGTTAAAAAATAGGGAATGTCGGTGTAGCGCAAACGAACGATGTTAATTAACATTTGTTGAGTATCGCTATATTGTAACGATGCATTATAGCTTATGCGATCCGGAGGCAGTTGAATCGCGCCATAATTAGAAGCACACGATAAAAGCAAAAAAGAAAGAACGCTAATGAAGCTTATCCGAATGAAACCCATATCCATCCCTTATCAATAAAAGTACATCCATCGTTTTCACAGCACTCAGGATAGGCAAGACATCAAAGCTGTATTTGGGACAGCGGATAAGCTCAGTCAATACCATGATTCGTAATAACATCAAATGCCATGCAACACGCCATTAAACGTTAGATTGAGTGTATGTGCCTGAAAACGAGCATTAAATTGGTTAAGACTAATTCCTTGAAAGGCATACCTAACCTCTTTCAAAGACGTGAGGTATCGGTAATCCAAACTAAGAGAGGTGTAATCACCAAAAAAATAACTAATACCAAAAATGCCTTGGGCAGCACCCGTTTGCGTTTGCACAGAGCTATAAGTGTTTGTAATTTCAGAATCTTGGGATAAAAATCGATTTCGGTTACTGATCTGCGCATATCCGATTCCCGCACCAACATAAGGAACGAAGTGCGAAAATTGATCAGGTGCCAATAAATCATAATAGCCATTCAGGAACCCGACAGCGGTTGCAGTTTTTCCTTCAATACTGAATTCTGATCCGGATTTCCGCTCACGCAAACGGTTCAAGTTTGTGGCAGTATGATTTATAGCAACATTCCCTACTTGCAACGTTTTGTATGGACTGTCGTTATATAAAAACTCCAATTCTGCACGATATCGCTTAATTCGATAACCAAATTGTAAACCCAAGCCACCGAGATAGGTATACGTTAACTGACCTTTATTGGACAAACCACTGCAACCAGCCGGATTATTCTGACAGATAAAACTAAAAAAATTGGTTGGCATCGATAGTGTAAAATCAAGGCTAGGCGTGTGACTGGCTCCTAAAATAACACCTGCATAGATACCGCCTGCTGGATCAACGGCGAATACCTTTGAACTGAAAGTGAATATAAAAATGACAAACAGGTAAGATGCATTTTTGTGTAAACTAAACATCATCCTGATAAAACCACCTAACACCGACATCATCATGAAATAACACAAAAAAACTACATTAAAAAAACATGATTATATTAATTTTTAACTGCATTGCAAATAAAACTCTAATTCGTTGCAGGATAAATACCTCTAATTTTTAATCACAAGGTAGATTGAAATTATTCATTTATAAGCCTACTTACTGTCATTGTAAGATTATGGTGGGAGCCGGCTCCAGTTACATTCGTAATAGACAAAATCAAGGGTAGACAGGTGACAATTCATCTCCATCCAGACGAAATAATTAGATAATAATTTTGACAAACTGTAAAATATATCAACATAATTAAGATAAGCAAATGTGTAAGGAAAATAGCATGAAACATATTCTTTTAAATTCAACGATTGGCGCTTTATTTTTGTTTGGTTCTTTGAACGTGGCATTTGCCGCTTCCACAATAGCAAAGAACGACAAGGCAGCTACTCACCAAACAAAGCATCTGACAAAGTCAAAATGTACAGCAGCCAAGAAAAAAGCGTGTAAGAAAAAAGGCCAAGTGTGCATGAGCCATGATGGAAAATGTCATTATATTAATTAAATCTCTTGCCATGCACTTAGTATAGAGAGCATGGCAAACCTTCGAATCCAGATATAGTTGCTCTGATAACTAAAAAATAATTTCAATCAATAGAGATTGTTTAGATATATCCACTGGAGAGCTTATCCGGTAATCCATCGTCCAAACGCTCCATAGAATGCGAAATTTATACTAACATTGTAATCATAAGCCATTAGAAACTAATAAAAAATGAAACGTGTTGGGCGGGCAGAACCCTTATTTCACATTAGAACACTTATAAACAATC
This sequence comes from Legionella nagasakiensis, assembly GCF_900639915.1. GTDB lineage: Bacteria > Pseudomonadota > Gammaproteobacteria > Legionellales > Legionellaceae > Legionella_A > Legionella_A nagasakiensis. Next base: position 75,262 of record NZ_CAAAID010000002.1, on the reverse strand, counting down.
TCGTTAAAAATTTATTAATCACGCTTGTTTTGTGTTGGTCTGGTTTGATGTTTTCTGCATCGAATGCGGTCGATTTTGATAGTGATAGAATAAAAAACAAACTGAGTCAAATTCATCAAAACCTATCTTCAAACGCTCTAAATATCGACGCTCTATACTCGCTATTATCAACCATTAAAGATCTGCAACAACAAACGGAAAAGTGTGTGGCTGATAATAAAGAACACTTAAAACGTATCAATCAGTTATTAGACGATGAAACGGTCGCCCCGACGTTAGCGAAAGAAGATAAATCGCAGTATAATTACTTAATTAAGCAAAAAAACCTGTATTCAAAACAAGTAGCCTCGTGTAGTTTGAGCCTATACCGTCTTCATGACCTACGTATCAACATACTGTCCCAAATAAAGAAGAAAGAACAATACATTTTATTGGAAAAAGGGATGCCGCCATGGAAAATATTCCAGTATGGAGACTACGAAAAATTTTTCTTTAATGCACAAGCATTATCTGATTTTATGGGTTTTATTTCACCCCAGTCTAACCAACTGACCATCATTTATTTTTTAATTATTTTGATTGTTTTTTATTCTTCCTTATCCTACAAATGGTCTTTTAATCCAGAATACGTTAAGCATGACGTGCGAGGCCTTACTATTATCAAGCGTTATGCGATAATTTTACTGCCCGTGGGCGTATTAAGCCTCTATATACACTTAATAGCATTCTACAAGACAGGAGTAGCCGCAAGACCATTTTTCACTGATGTACTTTTTCTGTATCTTCTAGTCAACGCCATGAACGAACTCTATATAAGAGTTATCTTAGTCAATAGACCTTGGTTTGATCATCACTTAGTTGATTCCATCTTATTACGTACAAAGATACTGCTTGGACTTATTTTGTTTGGTATTTTAGGATTGTTGTTTTTCAACAATCAGCCTATCCCCCAGCTCTATATTGATTTTATTAAGACTGTTTATCTAACCATTCTTAGCATAGCTGCACTTTGGACCTTTTGGACCGCATTTGAGCTTGACTCCATCAGACACAAATTATCTCGACGCTCTCTTCATATCATGATGAACACGATCATCGCCCTGTTTCTTGTTCCTATTTTAATGGCTTGGATTGGTTATCAACAATTTGCCACTTTTTTCATTCCCAGTGTCCTAGGTACGATTTTAATTTTGTTTATCTATTGGCGATTGTGTATATGGATAAATTATGCGCATGACAAATTGCAAGATAAATTAAGCTCGATGATCATCAAACATCACCGCGGCTCATTAGTGGAATTACAGGTGATACGCATTGCTATTCTCATAGGAATAACGATTAATACCTGTATGTTATTGATGGTCATTTGGTGGGTTCCTAAACAAGAAATTTTATCCTTTTTTAATTATTTACATCACGGATTTCAGCTGAATGATATGCGAATAGCACCTCTCAGAATTTTAAGAGCAGTTGGATTCTTTTGCCTAATTTTAGTAATAGGTCGAATCATTGCAAGGCGAATTGGCACCCTCAAAACCATTGCCGAAGATCCTGATAGACAGGCAACGATTGTTATGTTGGTGACCTATTTTACCTATCTCATCGCCTTGCTTATCGCACTCATCATTTCTGGCATCAATCTCAGATTTTTAGGATTGATTCTCGGTGGATTTTCTGTGGGTATTGGATTTAGTTTACGTAGCATCATGACGAGTTTCATCAGTGGTCTTGTTCTATTTATTAAAAAACCGATTAAGGTTGGAGATCATGTCATTATTGAGCAGGTTGAAGGGCTCGTAAAAAAAATTAGTCTACTGTCTACACAAATCACGACAGAAACCAATTCTGAAGTCATCTTTCCTAACTCCCTCCTGATTGAAAAATCCATCGTGTGCTATACATTCGACAATAATCGATACGTTAAAATTAATATTCCCATTCTCATTGGAAACAGCGATGATTTAAACAAAGCAAAACACATCATTCAAAACATCGTCTCACAACATAAGCAAGTGGTTCAAACACCGCCGTATGAACCTGAAATATTATATGAATTAGCGCACGATCGAGGAGCAAACCAATTCTATTTAGATGTACGCTGTGTTATCAGCGATATTGAGAAAAAACCTGTGATCACAAGTGAATTGAATATGGAGATTATAGAAGCACTGCAAGCTAATAATATTGACTTGTTAGCAAAAAATTAGGGAAGATAACCGATTTTATGAGACGCAGTCAGCCCAATATCCTAATGCCAGTCAGCTTAACTGACTGGCATTAGACCAAAAAACATGGTTTTTTAAAGGGTGCGATAAACAGCAAGATTACATCATGCCGCCCATACCACCCATGCCGCCCATGCCGCCCATGCCGCTCATATCACCGGCACCAGCTTCTTCTTTCTTAGGAAGATCAGCAACCATACACTCTGTGGTCAGCATTAAACTTGCTACAGAAGCCGCATTTTGCAAGGCAGTACGAGTCACTTTGGTTGGGTCAAGAATACCAAGCTCAACCATATCACCGTATTCACCAGTTGCTGCATTAAAGCCAAAGTTGCCTTTATTTTCAGCAATTTTGTTGACGATAACAGATGCTTCATAGCCAGCATTGGTTACGATTTGACGTAATGGAGACTCGATAGCACGACGAAGAATGTCAACACCCATGGTTTGATCATGGTTGTCACCTTTCAGGTTATGCAACGCTTTTTGTGCACGAATCAGAGCAACACCGCCACCAGCAACGATGCCTTCTTCAACAGCAGCACGTGTTGCGTGCAGAGCATCTTCTACTCGGGCTTTTTTCTCTTTCATTTCAACTTCAGTAGCCGCACCGACTTTGATGACTGCAACACCGCCAGCCAATTTGGCCACGCGCTCTTGCAGTTTTTCGCGATCGTAGTCAGAAGAAGTTTCTTCCATTTGAGCACGGATTTGGCTAATACGATCATTGATGTCTTTCGCTTTGCCTTCACCATCAATAATGGTGGTATTTTCTTTGGTGACTACAACACGTTTTGCTGAACCAAGATCTTCTAATGAAGCACTTTCCAGACTCTTGCCAATTTCTTCAGAAATGACTTGACCATTCGTTAAAATAGCAATGTCTTGCAACATGGCTTTGCGACGATCGCCAAATCCTGGCGCTTTAACGGCACAGACTTTAACAATACCACGCATGTTGTTAACAACCAACGTAGCCAAAGCTTCGCCTTCTACGTCTTCAGCGATGATCAATAATGGACGGCCAGATTTAGCAACCCCTTCCAATACAGACAACATGTCGCGGATATTGGCGATTTTCTTGTCAACCAACAGAATGAATGGACTTTCAAGTTCCGTAGACATGTTTTGTTGATTGTTGACAAAGTATGGAGAAATGTAGCCACGATCAAATTGCATACCTTCAACAACAGCCAGTTCATTTTCCAGACTGTTGCCATCTTCAACGGTAATAACACCTTCTTTACCTACTTTTTCCATGGCTTCAGCAATAATTGAGCCAATGGCTTCATCAGAGTTAGCAGAAATGGTTCCTACTTGTGCGATTGCTTTGCTGTCTTTGCAAGGCTTGGACATAGAATGCAATTCTTTGGTAATTGCCAGAACCGCTTTATCAATACCACGCTTCAAATCCATTGGATTCATGCCAGCAGCTACTGCTTTATGGCCTTCAACCAGAATTGAACGAGCCAATACGGTAGCAGTGGTCGTACCATCACCAGCCGCATCTGATGTTTTAGAAGCCACTTCACGAACCATTTGGGCGCCCATGTTTTTGAAGCGATCTTCAAACTCAATTTCTTTTGCAACTGATACACCGTCTTTGGTTACTGTTGGAGCACCGTAGGATTTTTCCAGAACCACGTTACGACCTCTTGGGCCCATAGTCACTTGCACCGCATTTGCCAACGCATTGACACCAGCAAGCATTTGTTGGCGAGCTTCGTCACCAAATCGTAAATCTTTAGCCATTATATTATCTCCTTAGTCGATAAAATTACTTCTCAACCACACCCATGATGTCATCTTCACGCATCACGACAAGTTCTTGCCCATTAATCTTGACTTCCGTACCAGAATATTTGCCAAACAGCACAACATCGCCGGTTTTAACAGCCAGAGCACGTACATCACCGTTCTCTAACACTTTACCTGCGCCAACTGCAATAACTTCCCCTTGCATTGGCTTTTCTTTGGCACTGTCAGGTATTACAATACCGCCTGCCGTTTTCAGCTCTTCTTCCAGACGGCGAACAACAACACGATCGTGTAAAGGACGAATCTTCATATTTTGTTTTCTCCTGGTTTGGTTATTACCTTGATTTATTTTCAGAGTACCCCTCTGATTTGTTAGCGCCACGATACATCATAACGCTGATGATTGCCATATGGGGATTATTTAACGGCTTTCAAGGGCAGAATGAAAAAAAATTTGATTTTTTTTAGCGCTTGTTAACAAGCTCTAAGACTCATTATTCCAATCGACATTCTATACTCCGCTTCTCCCCGCGCTCTTTTCAAGGCAAATGAGTTTCGCAAGAGGCCAATCATATCAATCGCCATAAATATAGATGGTCAATTTTTGACTCAGCCATAAGATGCTTTACAATACTTAACAGAACTCTCTTTTTATCAGATGACAATGAAATATTATGGTTTATTTTTGATTTTATTTTTTACAACCATCTTGGGCTTTGCAAATCCACCACCGGCTGAAGAGGTATTTCAAATCACTGCAACGCCATCCGATCCTAACACGTTGCTTCTTAATTGGGACATCCGTCCAGGATTTTTTTTATATAAAAATCGCATCCTATTAACACCACAGGCCAATAGCAATATTCATTTAGGCCCCATTCGTTTTCCTGAATCCCTTAAAAAAACCGATAAACAGGGACAGACCTATGAGGTATATCGTAAACAACTGACTTTACCCGTCTCCATCCTCAGCGACCAAGCAGGTGAATCATTACTTAACGTGCGATACCAAGGCTGTGCCAATGATGGCTTCTGCTATCCTCCACAGTTAAAACAAATCAAATTAACGGTTAATCAAGATCTGGCATTGACGCAAGCGACTATCGAACAAGACGACACAACGCCTACCACCAATAACACGGAAAATGAAGATAATGATATTGAACAGGTACTTTCCACAGACAATTTAGTATGGATTATTCTTGGTTTTTTAGGATTTGGCTTATTACTTTCTTTCACCCCTTGCGTCCTGCCTATGGTTCCTGTGCTTTCTGGCATTATTGTCGGCCATGGCGAAAGCTTGTCTACGCGTAAGGCTTTTTTCCTGTCGCTAAGTTACGTCTTGAGCATGTCAGCAACCTATGCTGTGGTTGGCGGGATTGTGGCACTAATGGGCAATAATCTGCAAATCGTCATGCAATCTCCTTGGGTGATTAGTGTATTTAGTCTTATTTTTATCCTGTTAGCGTTATCGATGTTTAATTTTTATGAATTACGATTGCCGCTCTCGTGGCAAAACAAATTAGCAAGTGTAACTCGCAGCCATGAAGGCGGCCATTATCTTAGTGCAGCTCTGATGGGAAGCTTATCTACCTTAATTCTATCCCCTTGCGTCACTGCACCTTTAATTGGTGCTTTAGGCTATATCGCTCAGACCGGTAATATTATCTTTGGTGGTATCGCCTTGTTTTCCTTAGGATTTGGTATGGGTATCCCGTTGTTATTAATCGGAACATCCGCGGGAAAATTATTGCCTAAAGCCGGCCATTGGATGAATACGGTAAAAGCGTTTTTTGGTGTATTATTAATAGCTGTAGCCATTTATTTGCTTGACCGTGTATTGCCTGCAACACTGATTATGGCTTTATGGGGAAGTTTACTGATCTTTTCAGGCATTTTTCTAGGAGCTTTAACCCGCTCTGCTACTCATGTCGAGAAATTCTGCCAAAGTCTGGGCATCTTGTTCCTGGTATACGGTATTTTAATTTTAATTGGTGCAAGCCAAGGCAACACAAATCCTTTACAGCCTTTGGTTGCACGCCCTACTCTACAAACTCATCTCTCCAACCAGGCTTACCGTGAATCCATCAACACCGTTGAGCAGCTCAAGGAAGCACTGGCTAAAGCAAGAGGAAAGCCAGTCGTACTTGATTTTTATGCCGACTGGTGTACTGCTTGTAAAATAATTGAGGCAACAACGTTACAAGATCCTCAAGTGCAAACTGCCTTAAGGAATTTTATTGTATTAAAGATCGATCTCACAGCCAACAATGCGGATAGCAAGGCATTACAACGTCTTTACGACGTCGTAGCGCCACCAACGTTTCTATTTTTCAATACGCAAGGTAAAGAATTAAATAATCTTCGAACCGTCGGAGAAATTTCTTCTGATACCTTTTATAACAAATTAACTAGGGCCTTGTCGCTAGCGAGTTAAGTTTAAACATTGGACTTTACTGTGTATAAGCCGGTATAATTCGTATGTTTTTTTTACACAAGTATACGCAAGATGAATCACAAAGTCGGCTTTGTTAGCTTGGGCTGTCCTAAAGCATTGGTGGATTCAGAACGAATCATTACGCAACTACGTGCCCAAGGTTATGATTTGGTGTCTAGTTACCAAGATGCCGGCGTGGTTGTCATCAATACCTGTGGATTTATTGACGCTGCCATCCAGGAATCGCTAGACACTATTCAAGAAGCCATGGCTGAGAATGGTCGAGTCATTGTCACTGGCTGTCTGGGAGCAAAAGCTGAAAAAATTCGCGAATTTTGCCCTGATGTCCTCCATATTAGTGGCGCCCATGCTTATGAAGAAGTCATTCGTGCTGTCCACCATCATCTGCCACCACCAACAGACCCATTTACTCAATTAATTCCACCGCAGGGGATTAAACTGACTCCTCGTCATTACGCTTATTTAAAAATATCTGAAGGATGCAACCAAAACTGTACGTTTTGCATCATTCCAACCATGCGCGGCAAATTGCAAAGTTATCCTTTGACTCATGTCCTTAAGGAAGCAACCCAATTAAAAGAAGCAGGCGTTAAAGAGTTACTTGTAATTTCACAAGATACCAGCGCTTATGGCGTAGACACACGCTATCAAGATACGGAATGGCAAGGAAAGACCATTAAAACGCGTTTTTATGATTTATGTGAACAATTAGGTCAGTTAGGCCTATGGGTTAGATTACATTACGTCTATCCTTATCCGCATGTTGATGACATTATTCCTCTCATGCGAGATGGTTTGATCTTGCCTTATCTGGATATTCCCTTACAACACGCAAGTAGCCGGGTATTAAAAACCATGAAACGGCCAGCCAGCAGTGAGAACACACTGGCACGCATTGCCTATTGGCGTGAGCTTTGCCCAAACATCACTATTCGCTCTACCTTTATTGTCGGATTTCCTGGCGAAACAGACGATGAATTTGAAGAACTCTTGGATTTTCTACAGGCAGCCAAATTGGATCGAGTAGGCTGCTTTCAATATTCTCCTGTAGCTGGTGCAAAAGCAAATGATTTAGCCAATCCAATACCAGACGACATTAAAGAAGAACGCTATCACCGTTTTATGCAAATCCAAGCTGAAATCAGTCGTAAAAAATTACAGGCTAAAATCGGCTCTAAGCAAACAGTCTTGATTGACAATATAAATGATAAACAAATCATCGCCCGCAGCATGAGTGATGCACCAGAAATTGATGGTCTGGTTTTCTTGCCTAAACAAGAAGAGGTTAAAACAGGCTCCTTTGCAACAGTTAAGATAAAAGGCAGTGATGATTATGATTTATACGCCGATTTCCTAGAATAACCCCAATTCGGAGTTTTTATGCTTTATAAACTGCATCAAAACTCCGAACTAAGGCTAGCATAAATTTCCTTGCTAATCGCTAACACATTCGCCTGCTGCTCCCCAATGGTTGCTGTCTTTGATTGCAGTAAATACTGATGCATCGCCTCATGATAACGACGATAGGCTTGCCTTAATTGCTGAAATTGAAATTGAGTCAGAACATTCTGATGAAATAAATCATGTAATTGAGCCAATGTATTAGTCCGTCGTACCCGATTTTTTGCAGGATTGGCTAACACTAAAAATTGCACTAAAAATTCAAGATCAATCAAGCCGCCTGGCACGTATTTAATGGCATCCTTCTCCGTGTATTTATTCATTTTTTCACGCATGTTTTTTACTTCTTTTGCCAATGATGCTTTATTTCTTGGTAAAGACAAAACATTTGCTTTTAAGTGATTAAAAGTCGCTTTTATCGATTTACTTGCAAATATAGTGCGAGCACGTAATAAAGCCTGATGCTCCCAAGTCCAGGCATGAACACGCTGATATTCAACAAATGCATCCACATGACTGACTAAAAGCCCCGCTGACCCTGAGGGGCGCAATCGCGTATCAACCGAATAAAGCACACCCAGCTGCGAACGCATTGTCAGCATATGCAGGATTTTTTGCGTCAAACGTGTCACTAATCCTTCCTCAATAGACTGAGCCTTATGAAGAAAAACCAGATCCACATCAGAATCATAATTCATTTCTCGAGCACCCAGCTTGCCATAAGCAATAATGGCAAAACGAGATTTAATCGTCATGATTTCAGGATAACGCCCATTCAATCGTTGACAGGCAAGAATAACAACGTTCGTAATAATGACTTCAGCCACATCTGCTAGAAATCGACCAATACGCAATGCATCACATTGACCATAGAGTTCCGCCCGCGCAGCCAGCAGCCAACAGGTCAGTTTAAATTGACGTAATAAATCATCTTGCAGTTCCTCATCACAGCCATGGCTTAAATGTGCTTGCAGTAACTGATCTAATTGATAGCGCGCAAGAGGCCGCCAAGCTTGGTTTTGATCCACCAATACTTCCAAGAGAAACGGTTGATTCACTAAAAGAGAAGTAATAAACGGGCTATAGGCAAACCAGTGCAATAACTCTTCAAGCACCGTTGGATTTTCTGTTAATAAAGCTAAATAAGCGCTGCGCCCAACAATTTTTTCCAACAAATGCAAGACTTGCAGCAGCACAGCATCGGTATTATTTACTTGTCTTAACTTATGAAGCAAAAGAATCATAAAGCGGTCAAGACGCAGGCGTGCCGCTTGTGATAAGCGACGACAGCGTGGCGCATGACGAAAAGCATGCAGCATTTGATAACAACGATCCGCTTCCTGAAAACCAAGACTTGCCAACAGATTAACAGCCATTGTTGTTTCCACATGCCCTTGCCAAATGCTGGCAAATTGATTGGCCAGTAACTTTTTTTCATCTTCGTAGATATCTGCTTTGCCAAGAACGGCATGAAATGCATGGCTAATGATTCTTCGATATTGTTCTAAACGTTCCACCAGTTCATCCCAATGATTAAAGTTCATTGCCAATGCGATTTGTCCACGTATGCGCTCATCCGTAGGCAACGCATGGGTTTGGCGATCATTATGGGCTTGCAACATGTTTTCTAGTTTACGTAAAAAAAGGTACGCTTGTTGCAAAGCGGCTGTATGCGAAAGCAAGTCTTCTTGTTTTAGGGCATTTAATGCTCTTATAGCATTTTGCTGTCTAAGCTGCGGCAACCGCCCACCACGAATTAACTGAAAGCATTGAATGACAAATTCAATTTCACGAATTCCGCCTCGTCCTCTTTTAATATCATCCAACATGGGATCCAATTGTATTTCACGTTCAATCATCGCCTTCATACTCCGTAATGATTCAATCACACTGAAATCAACATATCGGCGATAAACAAAAGGGATAATCAATCGCTCAAACCAATCTTTTTGTACATCAGCTGACACACTGATAAGCCTGGCCTTAACCATCGCATAACGTTCCCAATCACGACCTTGTTCTTGATAATAAGTTTCCATAGCCGCAAGATTACTTATTAAGGGCCCGCTATCACCATTCGGACGCAAACGCAAATCAATGCGAAAAACAAAACCATCTATTGTCACAGTTTGGAGCAACTGGATAAATTGCTGGATGACTTTGCTGTAATATTCCTGATTACTGATGGATTCCTCCCCGTCCGTAAAACCAGCCTCTGAAAACGCAAAAATTAAATCAACATCCGAAGAATAGTTCAGTTCTCGCCCTCCCAGTTTACCCATGGCAATGACATATAATTGGCAAACCTGACCTGATGTAGATCGAGGTACGCCATACCGCTTGGATAATTGCGCTTTACAATAGGCTAATGTATGCAGAATAATGACATCGGCGCAATCGGACCAAGCCGCTATTGTTTCCTGGGTATCAGCAAGATGTGCCAACTCCCGTAGCAATAATCTCAGCAGATGACGATGACGAAACTGCCGTAATGATTGCGCAAACATCTGAACTGGGTTATCTATCCTCATTGAAGCAATTAACTGCTGGTAATCCTCTTTGGCCAGCCTGCCCTGGCAATCCTCTTCGGCTAGCAACTCTTTTAAATGAAGTATTTGGCGGCAAGCATAATCACTGATGCCTAACAATTGGCGTACTGTCATAGATAAAGGATGACTCAGCGATTCAAAATGTTTTGTAAACAAAATATCTGTTTGAACTAAGCTATTAGGAGTTATTGACATAGTTATCCAGAAAAAATTTGATCCTTTTCACCTACACTGATTTTTAATATTGCCTCTTGCAAAAAGAGCATTATTGCGTAAATTACATTAACTCCTCTCTTTTTAAAGAGAGGTTGAGAGGGATTTTCAAAGGATTAGATTCAATAGGACCATCAAAAATCCCCCCCCTAGCTCCCTTTATTAAAAGGGGAATTATACATCCATTGGAATGGAAGATATTGGTTTTTATGCGACTTGATTTCTCAAATACCGCATGGCGCTACCCAGCGCTATAATTCTTTATACTAAAAGTTTTTACTGGATGTTCGCGCTAAATCAAGTTAAGTTAATAGCATAGTCAATACTATTTAATCCATCTGGAAGAGTCATGAAAAGAATTTATTATGGCCTGATTGTTCTTCTTATCTTATGGTCATCAGTATATGCTCAAAATCCGCCTTTACGCGTCGCTGTTGCTAATTTTGTACCTCCCTATGTTATGCAAGGGGGCAACAAGCAACTATTTGGCTTTGATATTACTATGATGCAGGAAATATGCAGCAAGCTGCAACGCGACTGTCAATTTGACAGCATGCCGTTTGGGCAATTATTGGAGGCATTAGTTAATGATAAAGTAGACGTGGCCGTGGGCGCTATTGCCATCACGCCAGAACGGGCAAAGATAGTCAACTTTTCTCTTCCCTACCTGCCAAGCCATGCCATTTTTTTGACGCATGATAAATATTTTAATCAACCTTTCAATTTAGATAGTTTAACAGGGAAAACCATTGCCGTGGAATCAGGCACGGTATTTCCTACGGTCATTAAGCGCGCAGGAATCAAAAATATTCGAATTGTTGAGTTTTCCTATGAAGAAGATCTGATCGAAGCCTTATCTTTAAAAAAAATTGATTTTGCATTTCTGGATACTCCCACTGCCTATTACTGGGAAATTCGCAGTGGAGGACAATTAAAAACCATTGGAGAATCCAAAGAGTATGGGTTTGGCTTGGGGATTGCTGTAAATCCTCGTAACGTTGATTTGATTCAGGCTATAAATCAAGTGTTGTTACAGTACCAAAAAAGTCCAAAATTTGAAACGGATTATGCAACTTATTTTGGGAGGCTGTAGAAATATCCTCCACTGTGGAATGGCGGTTTCCCCTCGAACTCTATCTTTGAGGCAATTTTCCACTGCGGTAGCGTTTCATAAAGAAGTCTAAGAGCTTGTTAACAAGCTCTAATGAATGGTCTGTCCTTGTGTAATGCAACGGCTAATGACTTGCCTTGTAATGTAATCACCACGATTTGCACCATACATTGAATTAAATTGCTGGGCAATAGCAAGAACCCAGTTAGCCAGGCGAAAATTCATTCGCTTTTCATCCTGATTAACAACCAGTTCGAATAAACCCAAAGAATTGCTGTCCTGCTCCTTCGCATACTCTTCCATAATCAGTTGAGCAATATGCATGTCTTTATCTTTTGTAGGCCAATCTTTATCCACGTGTTTCCCCTTTGCACGAATACAACATAAACCATTAAATTGGTCTCAATGTTCTAAATTCAAGTCCTCCCAGTTGCTTTTCATTATGCCACACTGGCATAATTTTTTCAATATGTTTATATATTATTCAAATTAAATAAATAACGAACAATAATGAGCGCTTATATCATATCCTGGGACTCATGCCACAACGTAATAAACAGTACCATAATAATGGGTCCTACAAATAATCCAAGAAGACCTAACGTTTCTACACCACCCAAAATACCAAACAGCACAGCCAGAAATGGAAGTTGGATTGCGCCGCCGATTAATACAGGCTTGACAAAATGATCAGCCACAAACATAACGACCGTTCCCCATACGATCACAATAATGGCCGCGATCATACTGCCATTAGCAAATAAAATAAGAGCAACGACCGTAAAGACAATAGGAACCACAAAAGGAATCATCGCAGCAAACGCCGTAATAAAACCGGTTAATGTAGGGCCTGGAAAACCGACCAGCCCATAGCAAATACCCATCAGGATTCCAACGCCGATGCCTACCACAATGGTACCGTTTACCGTAGCGCGTAACGCCAAAGGCAATCGGTCCATGTACCGGAACCATCTCTTTCCTAAGCACAATTCACCAATATGGTTAATTTGTTGAAATAATTTATGACCATCCCGGTAAAAGAAAAACAAACAAAGCAATGTAAAACCCAGCTGAAACCCACGATGTGCTATATTTACACCGATCTGCTTAATGTAATAACTGGCAGGCGTCAATGATAAATGCAAATTAGAAAGAAAATACTTAACATTGCCTGGACTACCAACGTGTTCATTCCAATAAGCGACTAATTCGTTACCAATAATCGGGAAATCCTGGAAGAAAGTTGGCGCCTGACCGCCTTCTCGATTAATTTTTTGCAGATAATTAAAGAATAATTGAATTTCTTTCACAGCCAACGTAACTAACCAACTAACAGGAAGAATCAGCAATAATGCCAAAATTAAAGTAAACAAGAATGCAGCTACATTATGCCTTTCACCTAAAAAGCGGCACCAGCGTTGATAGACTGGATAAGTCGCAATAACGATAATAGCTGCCCATAATAACGATGGGATGAACCGATGAATAATAAATAAAGCCAAAGCAACAATGCTTATGGTCAACCCTATACTGATGAATTCTTTATGACTCTCGTTCACGCAAATCCCCAGGCAAGTAATTGCAAAATAACCCAAGCTGGAATAGCAGCGAGCAAGTCATCAAGCATGATCCCTAAGCCACCCCGCACTTGTTTATCAATCAATCGAATGGGTTGAGGTTTCCAGATATCAAAAATACGAAACAGCAAGAAACCTATTATCATCCAGACTACCCCTGAAGGTGCAAGAAACATGGTGAACAAATAACCTACCACTTCATCCCACACAATTCCTGAATAATCGTGTACACCTAGGTCGGTTGACACTTTTTCAGAAACGTACACACCAAGCAGAAATGCGGCTATTGTGCAGATTAAATAAACACTCCAGGCACTGCTAGTCAACAATAAATACACAGGAATTGCGGCCAAAGTTCCCCAGGTTCCTGGAGCTATTGGCATGAGGCCTGTACCAAAACCAAACGCAATAAAATACACTGGATCCTGCCATACTCGATTTGAAAGTTTAATCGCGTTCATTATCACTCCCAGATGGCTGCTTAAAATAAGAAGCTATTGTAACATGACAAAGCGCCTAATTTATTTTATGATGGATTTTCAAAGAGATGCCCCAGCTCTGTGTACTTATCTTCCTAAAAATGACGATAACCTTTAGGAGCGAGTGACATAATGTCACCCTGTTTTTGCTTTCCCCATAAACCAGGTTGTGCTTCCATTTCTCCAATAAAATAACAGCTTAAACCAAGACGATTAAGATGCTCGAGCATCGCCTTTTCGTGGCTAGGTGAAACCGTAAAACACAGCTCATAATCATCTCCTCCGCCTAAGGCAAAATCAACAGCATTTTCCTGTTGATATTTTTTAACGAGAGGATGTATGGGGATATTATCCAATATTAAACACGCCCCAGTATTGCTGGCCTCACAAATATGATTTAAATCAGCGCTTAAACCGTCCGAAATATCAATCGCGGCCGTTGCGTATGCTTGCAAGCAATCCCTCAAATCAATACGAGGTTTTGGATATAATAATTTCTTCATTAATTCCATTTTATCATGGTCAGCGATGTCTGTTCGGTCCAGAAAAGAAACGGCTTGCGCTGCTGCTCCCAGTTGCCCGCTAACCCAGATTTTATCTCCCGGACTTGCGCCACAACGACGTACTTCCTTTCCCTCAAGCGCCATCCCATGAATCGTTATCGTGATACTCAATGGGCCATGAGTAGTATCGCCACCAACCAAAGCGATATTAAAATGTTGAAGCGCATCTTGCAGCCCTAAGGAAAATCGCTGCAACCATTCTTCATCGCATTCTGGCAAAGTAAGCGCCAGTGTTATCCAGGCAGGAACGGCCGCCATAGCAGCCAGATCGCTTACATTCACCATAACAGCCTTATAAGCGATGTCATAGGGGTTCCACGAAGAAAGAAAATGAACATCTGCTACTAACGTATCGCAACTGACTATCAGATGCTGCCCTGGCGGCACAAATAAACAAGCGGCATCATCACCAATGCCTACCATAACATCATCGCGCCCATGCGAAATAGATTTGAAAAATTGATGTATCAATGAAAATTCATTCATGGATGCCACGGATTTCAATTGCCCTGACTTGCCTGGCTAAATTGTTCAATACACCGTTTACATAACGATATCCATCTTGGGATCCGAAGGATTTAGTTAAGGAAATTGCTTCATCAAGCACGACGCGATAAGGTATTTCATGGCAATGCAGCAATTCAAATGCACTCAATCGCAGAACCGTCAGTTCAATCGGATTTAAACTCTGAATAGGTCTATCCAGATAGGGAGTGAATGCATTTTCTATTTCGTTTTGACGAGTAATCACACCATGTAACAAACGATGAAAATAGTCCTGATCAACCTTAGTCATATCATTAATAGCATGAAATTGAGCTTCAATTTCATAGGGCTCACTTTTGGTCATTAACCATTGATATAATGCCTGTAAAGCAAGTTTTCTTGCTTTTCTTTTACCTTTAATTGTTTGATTATCCACGTCTACCTCATGAGGATGCATCATCTTTGATTTGATCAATTGTTTGCCTAAATTCACTGACGTCTTTAAATCGTTTATACACAGAGGCAAAGCGGATATAAGCAACATGATCCAGCCGATATAATTGCTCCATGACCCATTCTCCAATCTGACGAGACTCAATCTCACGTTCGCCTCTGCGACGTATCTTTTGCAGGATAACTGCTATTGCATTTTCTAAATCATCCACGCTCACTGGCCTTTTTTCCAAAGCACGCAGCATTCCAGCACGCAAATTTTCAACATTAAATGCTTCACGGCGACCATCACGTTTAATAATAACCGGCATGACTAGTTCAGCCGTTTCAAAGGTAGTAAAACGCTCATGACAAACCAGACATTGCCGTCTTCTGCGAACTTGCGCACCATCAGCGACAAGACGAGAATCGACCACTTTAGTTTCTTCAGCATGGCAAAATGGACAATACATACACTAACTACGATAAACTGGAAATTCACTACATAAGTGTAGTGCTTGTTTTTTAACATTTGCAATCATGGCATCATCATTTACATCATTCAGAATATCAGCGATCCATCCAGTTAAAAGACGAATTTCCTGCTCTTTAAATCCTCGTGTTGTGACCGCCGGCGTACCTAACCGCAATCCACTAGTCACAAAAGGCGAGCGTGGATCATTGGGAACTGAATTTTTATTCACAGTAATATTCGCCCGCCCCAATGCCGCGTCTGCTTCCTTTCCTGTGATGTTTTTATCAATTAAATCCAGCAAGATTAAATGATTTTCTGTTCCACCAGATACAATTTTATAACCGCGCTCCATAAGGACGGAAGCCATGGTTTTGGCGTTGCTCACTACCTGTTGTTGATACGTTTTAAATTCCGGTTGTAAAGCCTCGGCTAAAGCAATTGCTTTAGCCGCAATGACATGCATTAAGGGACCACCTTGAACACCAGGAAATACGGCTGAATTCAGTTTCTTTTCAATGATTTCATTTGCTTTTGCCAAAATAAGCCCACCACGAGGACCTCTTAATGTCTTGTGCGTGGTTGTTGTTACAACATCCGCATAAGGAAGCGGTGACGGATAAATACCTGCCGCAACCAATCCGGCAATATGGGCCATATCCACCAAAAGGTAAGCACCCACTTTATCTGCAATGGCGCGAAAACGCGCCCAATCTAGAATTTGAGAATAAGCAGAGAACCCTGCAATAATCATTTTAGGTTGATGCTCATTTGCCAGTGCCTCTATGGCGTCATAATCGATTAGCCCCGTTTGCGCATTCAATCCATATTGCAAAGAGCGGTAAAGTTTACCGGAAAAATTGACTTGGGAACCATGAGTCAAATGCCCGCCATGAGGCAAAGCCATGCCTAAAATCAAGTCACCAGGCTCCAACAACGCCATCATTGCTGCGGCATTTGCTTGTGAACCAGAATGAGGTTGAACATTAGCAAAATCGGCCAAAAACAACTGCTTTGCACGCGCAATGGCTAATGCCTCTACCGCATCCACATACTCACAACCACCATAATAGCGTTTTCCAGGATAACCTTCAGCGTATTTATTAGTAAGTACCGAGCCTTGAGCCTGCATAACTCTAGGACTTGCATAGTTTTCTGACGCAATTAATTCAATATGTTCTTCCTGCCGACGGCTTTCTGCTTCCATCGCTTGCCACAATGCTTCATCGAATTCTGCGATTTTGTAACTTGCATCAAACATAGTCGACCCTTGTTCACTTTATTTCTGATCCTGCCTGTTTCTATCATACAGGGAGCAGTTTTTACGAGTAATATTCGTTTATGATACGCTTATCTTATTTTATAATAAGATCATTACGAACTCGCTTAACATCACCTACACTTGCAGCAATCACCCCTGCTCTCTGCTTAATCTCTACATCATCAACAAAACCACTTAATTGAACTTCCTCTTTGTAAGTTTTTACTTTAATTGCAAATCCTTTTGTTCCCAGATTATCCAGCAATTTTGCTTTAACCTTACCTGTGACTGCTGTGCTGTCAAGATACTCTCCAGTACTTTCACGTTGGGGAGTCGCAGCACAGGCAATGATGACCAGAGCAAAAGCCGACATGGCTATTAGTCTCAACGTTCTCAAAATGATTGCTCCCTTTTTATTAAATCGATCCAAAGACTAACATATCGTAATAAGCGAGTCATATACAAATATCACATGACAGGCCCCAAAATAACAAACCCATCAAACCTCGTTGCCGTTTTTGCGCAACAGGCTTGATGGGTCAAAAAGCTTAATGGTCTTACTTCGCTTTAATTTCTGCTTTCAATTGATTAGCCAGATAAGGGAAAACCTCGATGATTGTTCTAACGGCTGGATAACCTGTATAAACCCGATAGCCACTCAAGGTATCAATGCTTAAAAACATATCGTAATGACAATAACCATAATAATAGAGAGAAATTCGATGAGGAGCATCATAGGGGGGAATATTGAATCGCAACCATTCACCATCATCAAATTCACCATAAACTTGCACAATATCATAGCTGCGGTTTATGATTTCAATCTCACATGGACCTGGCCAGGTAACACTTTTTTGCGTACGCTTTACTTCCGTACTGTGTGCTTTGGGATGCTCATGCTGGTTGTTTGCAAACGCAGAAGCAAATAAGCTCATGAAGCAAAGAAACAGGAATGACTTAAGTTTCATAGATGATCCTTAGCATAAATTGGAAGCTGAATGTTAACAAAGTAATTAATTTAGTCAACAAGATTTTTATCTGCCTATTGCCCGCCTCCGGACTATACCGAAAAATTATTTATGTTATACTGCTCGCAGCCCTGTTTTTTAAGGTTTTTAAGCGTGTTTTTCATGGCTTTAATGATTTAAAATCGTCCACCAACACGCCGTTCTCGTGCGATGATTATAGCTTCAAGTGAATGGGATAAACTTGCGAAATGAATAAGATGAAAAAACGCATGATCATAATGATCATCGCTCTAATCATTATTTTTGGTGGAATTGTTGGCTTCAACCTGTTTAAAGCCTATATGATGAAACGGTTTTTTGCCCACTATGAACCTCCTGCCGTAACCGTATCATCGGTTACGGCCACAGAACGCGCCTGGGAGCCAACGATGGCTGCCGTAGGAAATTTCGTCGCAATTAATGGTGTTGACGTAAATTCCGAAGCCTCCGGAAACGTGGTTGCCATTCATTTTGATTCAGGTCAATTTATTGAAAAGGATAAACCATTAATTGATATTGACGATACAGTCGATCAAGCCACATTAAAATTTAATCAATCTGAACTCACACTTCAAGAAATCAACTTTAAGCGACAGGAAGATTTGTTCAAACGAGGCGCTACACCAAGTTCCAACGTTGATGCCGCCAGAGCCAAGTTAGTACAAGCACAAGCCGACGTAGAAAAAACACAAGCCATTATTCGCCAAAAACACATTGCGGCACCATTTTCCGGACAATTAGGGATCCGGCAAGTTAATCTTGGGCAATACATCACGCCAGGACAAACAGCCATCGTCACCTTACAATCCATGGATCCTCTTTTTCTGGAATTTTATCTGCCTGAGAATTTATTAAAACATCTTCATCTGAATCAAAAAATTACCTTTTCTGTAGAACAAAATCCTGGATTACTGTTTGAAGGCAAGATAACCGCTATAAACTCGAAAGTGGATATTAATACCCATAACATTTTAGTGCAGGCAACGGTGCCCAACTGTCCCAGTAAAGAACTTGCCAATCCTGTTCATTCTTCGCTGATCACCGCCAAAAAGCAAAAATACAACGATAAATTGGTCATTACTTGTGACAGCAAGATAAATACGGATCATAAGATCGTTGAATTCAACTTTATTCCTGGTATGTTTGCAGCGATAGAAGTCGAACAGCCCAAAATACCCAAGGTGGTTGTATTACCGACAACAGCCATTTCATATAGTCTTTACGGGAACTCTGTATACATCATCGAAAAAGATAAAGAAGATAAAAAGGATCAGGATGGAAAAGACATTCTACGGGTAAAACGCGTGTTTGTTACCACGGGAGATCAACAAGGTAACTATACCGTCATTAAGAATGGTGTCAAAGCTGGCGACATTGTGGTCAGTTCAGGCGAGCTAAAGTTGCAAAATGACACCCGAGTTGTCATCAATAATGATGTGATATTAAAAGACACCGTCGATCTTAATGCATTAGGTGAGTAGCTGAACGACCCGATTTATCAGGATAACCAATGAAATTTACTGATTTATTTATCAAACGCCCTGTGCTCGCTACGGTAATCAGCCTATTGATTCTCCTTTTTGGCATTAGTTCTATGACTCGCATGCAGGTGCGCCAATACCCTCGCATGGATAATACGGTGATCACCGTAACAACCGCCTATCCTGGTGCTGATGCCAATTTAATTGCCGGTTTTATTACCACACCACTCGAGTCAGCCGTCGCCAGTGCTGAAGGCATTGATTACATGACGTCTTCAAGCACACAAGGCGTTAGCACCATTACTTTAAACATCAAACTGAACTTTGATCCGCAAGTCGCTTTTACCGATGTGATGAGTAAGGTGCAGCAAACGTTGAATCAGTTGCCTCCTGAATCACAGCAACCTGTCATTATCAAAAGCTCTGATACCTCGACAGCACTGCTCTACATTAGCCTTGACAGCGTTGATATGACTCCTCAACAAATTACCGACTATGCCATTCGTGTTGTCCAGCCGCAATTAGAAACCGTTGATGGTGTAGCAACGGCAGAAATCTTAGGAGGACAAACCTACTCGATGCGAGTATTTCTTGACCCCATCAAAATGGCAGCACTCAAAGTGGCTCCGGCGGATGTCTTCCAGGTACTAGCCAATAACAACTTTTTAACCGCTGCCGGGAACACAAAAGGTGAATACGTCGCAATCAATATCAGAGCAAAAACAAACCTGAGTAACACAGAAGAGTTTAAACAATTGATTGTCCGTAGCGACAAAAATTCAATCATTCGTTTGAAAGATGTTGCCAAGGTTGAATTAGGGTCGCAAAATTATGATTCATCCGTTACCTTCGATGGCAAAAAAGCGGTGTTCATTGGCATTACCCCAACGCCATCGGCAAACCCATTATCCGTTATACAAGATGTGCGCAAACAATTTCCTGCCATTCAAAAACAATTTCCTCCTTCATTAACAGGCACCATTGTCTACGACGCCACTGAATTTATCAGAGCTTCTATTCACGAGGTAGTCGCTACCATTGTTGAAGCGGCACTCATTGTAATCGTCGTCATTTTCTTGTTTCTCGGTTCTGTGCGTTCTGTATTAATTCCTATTGTCACAATTCCTTTATCGTTGATTGGTGTTTGTACGTTAATGATGTTTTTAGGATATTCCATTAATCTCCTCACGCTGCTTGCCTTTGTTCTCGCCATTGGTCTTGTCGTTGATGATGCGATCGTTGTCGTAGAAAATATTCATCGTCATATTGAAGAAGGAAAAACGCCCTTTGAAGCCGCCCTTATCGGAGCACGCGAAATTGCTACCCCGGTGATTGCAATGACCATTACCCTTGCGGCCGTTTATGCACCCATTGGCTTTATGCAAGGACTTACTGGTGCTTTATTTAAGGAATTTGCTTTTACGTTGGCCTGTGCCGTTATCATTTCAGGCGTTATTGCACTTACCTTATCACCCATGATGTGTTCCAAAATACTTTCGGCTGAAATAAACAGCGGGCGATTTGTTAGATTTCTTGATGATTTTTTTAGCCGCTTAAAAATTCGCTATCAAAAAGCCTTACATAGTCTGCTCGATACTCGGGCAATCATCTTGTTGTTTGCTGCGGTAGTTTTATTGATGTTACCTTATTTATACACAAAAACTGCCGCAGAAACCGCCCCCGAAGAAGATCAGGGATTTTTCTTTGTCGTTGGTACTGCCCCTCAATACGCTACATTAAATTATGTGGAAGCCTTTACAAAATCCTTCGAAAAAATTTATCAAAGCTTTCCGGAAACAGCGCATTACTTCAATATCAATTCAAACGCTCCTGTTTCAGGAATGGTATTAAAACCATGGGATCAACGTCAAAGCCAATTTGCCATGAAAGCACCTTTACAAAATAAGCTGGATGAGATAGCTGGATTAAAAACATTTGCCGTCATTCCTCCACCTTTACCTGGTGGAGGAGGTGGTACGCCAATTCAGTTTGTTATTAAAACAACCAATGATTTTCAAAGTTTATATGAAGTCTCTAATAAACTTCTGGATAAAGCAAAAGACAGCGGTTTGTTTATCTATCTTGATAATAGTCTAAGATTTAATCAGCCTGAAATTGAATTGGAAATCAACCGATCTAAAGCGGCCGATTTGGGATTGGACATGCAAACCATTGGCAGTAGTTTAGCCAGCGCTCTTTCAGGTGGGTACGTTAACTTTTTTGATTTGCAAGGCCGCAGTTATCAAGTCATTCCACAACTCGACCGACGATTTCGCCTAACCACTGAACAATTAGGTAATATTTATGTTCGCACGGCAAGTGGTACCATGGTGCCCCTTTCAACCGTGGTCAGCCCTCTTGCAAGAACTCAACCAAATGCCCTGGCTCATTTCCAGCAAATGAACTCAGCTACTATTCAAGGGGTCATGATGCCTGGAGTCACCATGGGGCAAGGATTAAATTTTTTGCAGCAAGAAGCCGCTAAAAATTTACCCAAAGGATTTGATTATGATTATGGTGGACAATCTCGACAATTCATTCAGGAAGGAAACACCTTGATTGTTGCCTTCTTCTTGGCAATCATTGTTATTTTTCTCGTTCTTTCAGCACAATATGAAAGTTTCCGTGACCCTTTGATTATCTTAATCAGTGTTCCCATGTCCATTTGCGGGGCATTAATACCCCTGAATTTAGGTGCAGCCAGTATTAATATCTATACTCAAGTTGGTTTGATCACATTAATCGGCTTAATCAGTAAACATGGCATTTTAATTGTTGATTTTGCCAATCACCTGCAACGAGAAAAAAATCTTGACAAGAGAGCGGCTGTTGAGGAATCTGCAGGCATTCGTTTGCGACCTATTTTAATGACTACGGCCGCCATGGTGTTTGGTGTCGTTCCATTACTTATCGCATCAGGCGCTGGCGCAGTCAGCCGTTTTGATATCGGTTTGGTTATTTCCGCAGGCTTATTAATTGGCACTTGTTTCACGCTTTTTGTGGTTCCCACCATGTATACCTATCTGGCCGCCGATCATCGCCATGATTTTGAAAATCCCGATAACAACCAATCCCAAAACATTCCATCAACTTCTCTTTAAAAGCTCAATCTTCTACACATCTCTGAAAACCCAGTCCAGCTCTACTCTCCGACATCCCGCTGGCAGAGATGTGATCAAGAGACAGCTTTATAAAGAGAGAACTTCTGCAAATGCAAAACCTAATAAAAGCCGCATTTTCACTCGCGAGGGGTATATGTTAAAATTTGCGCTTTTCAGTAATACAGGTTTAGCCATGGACAAGACTTATTCCCCACAAACCATAGAGCAAGCATGCTATAAACGATGGGAAAGCCGCCACTATTTTGCACCACGGGGTGAAGGCAAACATTTTTGCATCATGTTACCCCCCCCCAATGTGACTGGCAGTTTACACATGGGACATGGTTTCCAACACACCTTAATCGATACCTTAATACGATATCAACGTATGATGGGCGCCCGCACTTTATGGCAACCGGGAACCGATCACGCCGGAATATCCACCCAGCTCATTGTCGAAGGACAACTCGACCAACAAGGCTTATCACGCAAAGATATGTCACGTGAGCAATTTCTTCAGCGTGTCTGGCAATGGAAAGAAGAATCAGGCGACACTATTACCCGCCAAATGAGGCGAATTGGATCATCCGTAGACTGGACACGACAACGTTTCACCATGGATGAAGGATTATCTGCTGCCGTGCAAAAGGTATTTGTGCAACTCTACGATGAAGGACTCATTTATCGTGGTACCCGTCTGGTTAACTGGGATCCTAAATTAGGCACGGCCATCTCTGACCTGGAAGTTATTTCAGAAGAAGAAGATGGGTTACTGTGGCATATACGCTATCCTTTAGTCGACTCAAACGAATCGCTGGTTATTGCCACCACTCGCCCAGAAACACTTTTGGGTGACACCGCTGTTGCTGTACATCCCGATGATCCAAGACATCAGCATCTCATTGGTAAATACGTTCATCTGCCTTTATGCGACCGCACCATACCAATCATTGCTGACGAGTATGTCGAACCGGAATTTGGCAGTGGCTGTGTCAAAATAACGCCAGCACATGACTTCAATGATCATGAAATAGGAAAACGGCACCAACTTCCTGTACTCAATATATTAACCAAAAAGGCAACAATTAATAAAAATGCTCCAGTCAAATACCAAGGCATGGATCGGTTTGTTGCCCGTGAACAAATCATCAACGACCTGGAACAACTTGGCTTATTGGTCAAAATCGAACCCCATAAATTAAAAGTGCCTCGCGGTGAAAAATCCAACGTCATCATTGAACCCTTATTGACCGATCAATGGTATGTTAAAACCAAACCACTGGCACAGCCAGCCATTGAAGTCGTTAAAAAAGGAGAAATCCGTTTTATTCCTGAAAATTGGACTAAAACTTATTTCCAATGGATGGAAAACATTGAAGACTGGTGCATTAGCCGCCAACTATGGTGGGGACATCGCATTCCAGCCTGGTATGACAATCAGGGGCATGTCTATGTTGGTTACAGCGAAAATGATGTTCGTTTTAAACATAAGCTTGACCCAACCGTCTCTTTAAAACAGGACGAAGATGTACTCGATACCTGGTTTTCATCGGCTCTTTGGCCATTTTCAAGCTTGGGATGGCCAGAACGTACCCCTGAATTTGAACAATTTTACCCAACCTCTGTTTTATTCACAGGATTTGACATTATTTTCTTCTGGGTTGCCCGCATGATTATGATGGGTCTTAAATTCACTGGTAAAATTCCTTTTAAAGACGTGATTATTACAGGCTTGGTATGCGACAGTGATGGCAAAAAAATGTCGAAATCCAAAGGAAATGTGCTTGATCCCATCGATATTATCGATGGCATTGATTTAAATGATTTAATTGCCAAAAGAACCGCCAATCTGATGCTTGGCTCCGTTCGGGATAAAATTGCAAAAACCACAAGAAAGCAATTTCCTGATGGAATTGCGGCTTTCGGCACTGATGCATTGCGCTTTACCTTTTGTTCCTTGGCATCCACCGCACGCACGGTACGCTTTGATATGAATCGTGTAGAGGGTTATCGCAATTTCTGTAATAAGTTATGGAATGCCTCACGCTATGTATTATTAAATGCCAGTGAAGATCAAGCCGATTTTGGTGATGGAGCATTTCAATACAGTCCAGCTGATCAATGGATCCTATCGCGCTTGCAGCATGTCAAATCCATCTGCAACCATTATTTTGAAACTTACCGTTTTGACTTACTTGCTAACACACTTTACGAATTTGTATGGCATGAATACTGTGATTGGTATCTGGAATTATCAAAACCGGTTCTCTATGATGAAGAAGCACTCGCCCCCATGAAACGTGGGACACGACGTACCTTGATCCACGTGCTTGATCAAATACTTAAATTACTTCATCCGATTATACCGTTTATCACTGAAGAAATCTGGCTGCGTATTACCAAACTAACCAGTGAAAATGGTGAAACCATCATGCTAAGCCGCTATCCACAGATGGAAGAAGAGTTAATCAATGAAACGATTGAGGAAGAAATTGACTGGGTAAAAAAAATCATCCAATCTGTGCGTACGATACGCAGTGAAATGGCTATTAGTCCAGCCAAACTTATTCCACTAACTCTTCGGCATGTGACACCAGAACTACAAAAAAGAGTTAAAAAGTACTCAGCCATTTTAATAGCCCTGGCCAAATTAACAAAAATAAATACAATAAAACAGGATATACAAGTCTCTGCTTCAGCATCAGCCATCGTGGGTGATATGGAATTACTCATCCCAATGGCGGGTCTCATTGATAAAGAGGCTGAACTAAACCGTCTTGAAAAAGAAATTGCCAAATTGAATAAAGAGATTGCCTTTGCTGAAAGTAAGCTCAGTAATGCAAAATTTATAGATAAAGCACCGCCGGAAATCATCACCAAAGAAAAGGAAAAACTGACTCAATGCCAACTTACTCGAGAAAAATTATTAACTCATCGGACAACCATAGAGGCATTGTAAATGCTACTCTTCCTCCCTTTTTTAAAATCCTAACCTCCCTTTATGCAAGGGAGGAATTTAAGAGGTCGATCAGGCTGGACAGTAGCCTTTTACGCATGACACACACGACGTTCTATCCAAGCAGCAAGCAATACGGTTGATAAGACTCCCAATACCACACCATATGCATGCCAGCCTGACCCAACAAGCTTTAAAGCATCAGGACTATGAACAATAGAAAAAGGAATCGCCAGCAACACATCAATCAATGCCGATCCAGCCACCAGACCACACGCAATCAATGTGCCGACCTGCTTACGCTTATTTTCATTTTCCTTTTCCATGCCTTTCTTATGTAAGCGCCAATTGACAATCATGGCAATCACCCCCCCTAAAAACAATGGAAAAGAAGAAGCGAGAGGAAGATACATGCCAATGGCAACCCCTAAAATCGAAAGATGAATCCATCGCTGCAATTTTAGGAGGCGCTCAAGAACAAGAATCATAATAATAATTGCCGCACCGATTAGCATCATCATCCAAGGCAATGTATTGCGAAATACAGCTTCTGTCACGGCTGCAAGCAGTGCTGCCGTTGGTGCAGGCAACGTTTGACTGATATCCATTCCCTCATGAGGAATAACACCAGCAATACCATAAACGTTAAACAAAAGTTGCATCACAGGAGGAATGATTAACGCAGAAATCAAAACGCCTAACAGCAACATCAATTGTTGTTTCCAAGGTGTTGCGCCAACCAATTGGCCAACTTTCAAATCCTGAGTATTATCATTGGCAATCGCAGCAATTCCTGTAACTACAGAACCAATGATGATGGTAATTGCTTCAGCTGCCATGAGTTGCTCATCACTCAGCGGAAAAGGCACAACTAACTTAAGGACACTCAAAAGCAACCAGGCGGCAAATAAAATTCCAGCAATCACCACAGAGCTTCCGGGACTCGCCGTCACTCCTACCATGCCAGAAAAATAAGCAGTAATGACGGAAAAAAGAAAACCGATAATAAGGACATACAGAACCATCGCAAAGACCAAGGTCGGAGAAAAATCACCATCCAATCCAGCCTGGGCTAAAGGAAAAACAACCTGAAAGAAAAGAAATAATACAGCGGCCATAATCAATACACCAATGAGAATAAATGGTATAGGAATATCCCGATCAGTCCGCGGTAATTGCAATTCGGCATGATTTTTACTTACAAAGCACTGCAACGAGTTTCTTATGTTATGAAGCAACGGTTTTATTAATTTAATAAATGTCCATACACCAGCAAACAGCATGGCACCAATTCCCATATACCGCATTTCACTATTCCATAGAAATTGTGCCGCTTTATCCGCTGGATAATGGATTAAAAATTCCGGATAAAATTGACTAACGATAGGCAGGGCAACCATCCAGGAAATAATCGCACCTAAAAATATGCTGAGCGCCATGTGATGACCAACTAGATAACCGGCACCTATCATGGTTGCTGAAAAACCTGCTCCAAATCCAAAAATTGAACGTTTAGCAACAAACCAATAGCTCCAGCTATTCGCCAGAATCTTAAAACCAACTTGTAAGAGTTCCAGTATACCGCCAATGACACCCCCCCAGACAATATCTCGAATCCCTATCTTATCCATGGATGTTTTTAATACTTCGGCGATGGCTCGCCCTTCTGGAAACCGTAATGCCTTTTCATTCACAAGAATTCGGCGTAATGGAATAGAAAACAACACACCAAGCACCCCACCACTGGCTGCTATAAAAAAATTGGTCAAGTAATCAAAATGATGCCAATAGCCGATGATAATTAAAGCTGGAATGGTATAAACAATACCGCCTGCTACCGCTTCACCTGCGGAAGCAGCCGTTTGCACTGCATTGTTTTCAAGAATGGTGGCGTCTTTAAATAAACGCAAAATACCCATGGAAATAATCGCTGCTGGAATAGAGGCAGACGTCAAAATACCCAACTTTAAAGCAAGATAAGCATTAGACATGGCAAGCAATAATGTTAATAGCACAGCCAGCACAATGCTTCGCAAGCTTAATTCCGCAATTTTTTCCTCAGCAGCAACGAAAGGGGATGGATGACTCATTGAGATCCCCAAACAGCTTGTGCTACTTTGCCATTTAATGCATCAGCTAATGCGCTACGAGGCAACTCAACATATTGTGGGCCAACAAAATAAGGTGCCACTTGATAAACATTAAAGACGATAACCAAACCACTGCTAGAGAAATACCAGGTATTAAAATTTTGTTTTTCAGGTTTTGTTCCTTCGTTCACCAAATCATACGTCGGTAATTTTTTCTTCAGGAGTGCTTCTCGACAAAGTTTCGCCAGGCGATTCAGATAATCACTGCCGGGCGTAAACATTTCCTCCAGCTTAACTTGTTTCCCATGAATAAAATTAAAAGTAATCAATGCAGGCGAAGGGTGAGCTGCGCCTCGATGGTAAATAGAAGTATCAAACAGGACACTTAAGGCATCATGACTCTGATAGGGTATTTTATAATCAATGTATAAACTGTTTTTACTGGTAACACTGGCAGGAATGTTGTCTCCCTTGCTGACCATCTTAAGAAAATTATTTTTTCTATTTTTAATGAATGCCGCCACAATTTCATTCACCTGTGTCGACGAAAATTCGTCAGGATAACGGATATTCATGATGTATTCGGGCGTTTCCTGCTGGATCGTTTGTGCTTCTGGAGGCACTGCAAAAGCTATGTGCGTGGTTAAACTTAACAACAACCCAACCAGAAAAAATTTCCGCTGCATGTTTAATTCCTCATAGGCTGACTACAAAAATACTTTCATCCGTTTTAAGAATCTGTCTTCAGAGTTTAGCTATGCAAACAGGTTCTAAATAAAACCATCCCTTCACGAAGGATTCTGCCATTGACCCGCGATCATCGTATCGTGCGTAAATGGATAACCAAACTGGTAACATAATTGTTCAGATTCACAAACTGACCAACGAATCAAATCTGCCCGCTTTCCTGCTTCTAATGATCCAGTTTCCTCAGACAGTCCTAATGCCCTTGCTGCTTGATAAGTCACCGCACTCCAAACCTCAAGTATTGTCAGTGAAAAAAATTGACAGGCCATATTCATCATCAGCAAAAGAGACGTCGTCGGTGAGGAGCCGGGATTGCAATCCGTCGCAATGGCCATGCCTACTCCGGCCCGCCGTAATAATTCAACCGGAGGCTTGCGAGTTTCACGTAAAAAATAGTAAGCACCTGGCAGCAAGACGGCTACCATATTAGCGTTTGCCATGGCTGCAATACCCGCCTCATCCAGATGTTCTAAATGGTCAGAAGACAATGCACCATACTGGGCCGCAAGTGCTGTAGCACCCATGTTTGATAATTGCTCGGCGTGGCACTTGACACGTAATCCCAATTCTTGCGCTCGACGGAACAGTTGTTCCGTTTGTACTAATGAAAAAGCAATGGATTCGCAAAATACATCCACCGCATCAGCAAGTCCTGCTTCAACCACAGTTGGTAATACCTCTTGACACAAATAATCCACATAATCCTGGCTTCTGCCATGGTATTCTGGCGGTATGGCATGGGCTCCCAGAAACGTCGTTAAGACTCGTATCCCGGTTATTTTTTCCAGTTTTTTTGCAACCCGCAGCATTTTTAATTCACTATCCAGATCGAGCCCATATCCAGATTTTATTTCCACGGTAGTCACTCCTTCAGCACCCAGTGCCTGAATTCGTGGCAGTGACTGCTGCAACAACACCTCTTCGGAAACCGCCCGCGTCTGTTTTACCGTGGATAAAATACCTCCGCCGCTTTGGGCAATTTCTGCATAAGTCACCCCCTCCAGCCGTTTTTTAAATTCATCAGCCCTGTTACCTGCATAAACGAGATGGGTATGACAATCAATGAGTCCTGGCGTAATGAGTTTCCCTTGACACTGCTCTGTTTTTATCGCCTGTTTAAGATAGTGCTGTGGCAATTGACTTAATGGGCCAGACCAAAGAATGCGGCCGTTTGCTATGGCAATGGCTTGTCCTTTATGCTGCCTGCCATGTCTATCCACCATGGTTGCATCCTGTAATAATAAATCACATCCAGTCATCACTCATTCGTCCCAGGTCGGCACTGTATGTGGAGGAATCAGCCAATCTGTATGATGCGCCGTATCATAGATATCCCACTCCTGGGAAACATAACGATTGTCATCCATACCCAATAGCAACCAGCATAAAAAAAGAGCTACCGTTTCTGGCGTAAGCAATTGCCCGCATCGCTTCAAGCGTTTAAAAAACTCCAGTTTCTCTTCTTCCATATGATTTGCACCGCGGATAACACCTTGCATGTCGGTATCGATAATTCCGGGCATAACACTGGCAAACGCTATATGGTCATAGTCTAACTGACTGCACCGAGTCAACATGGACAAAGCCGCTTTCGACACACAATAAGCACTCCAGCCAGCCACCGGGAAATAAGCAGCACCCGACCCAATATGTAATACTCGACCGTTTATCAGGTTTTTCCGTAATGATTGTGTCAAAAACAAAGGGGCTTCCACATTGGTGGCCATCACTTGCCGCCATGCAGATTCCTTCATGTCAGCAATCGGCATAATAGGCTCGATGATTCCGGCATTATGGATAAGTCCTCGGACTTCTGTTTTTATTTGTTCCGTGATGTATTGGCGCCCTTGATGAGTCGACACATCGGCACAAAGATAACGAATGTTCTCATCGAATGAAGCCGTTTCAAGCAAAGGCTGCTCGCGACGGCCAATAACAAGCACAGACTGGCCTCGCTTTGCCAAAGCCTGCGCAAGTGCCCGACCAATTCCGCTTCCGCCTCCAGTTATGATATACACCGCGGCTCCAATTAAAAATTTAGAACAGCGCAGATGATAGCAGACATCACCCTACTTGGCACGACTTTGCTGGAGACATTGCCATCCATTTTACCATTGCCCTATTCTTAGAACCATGATGGCGGCTGATATCAATCAAATTGAGATGACAGAATCGCCGCTTATGAGTATGCTTACTTTGGTTATTACTGACAAAGTCAAAAAATGACTGGGAAAATTGAAGGAGAATAAGATGCTGCCTGACCTTCCTGATTACACTCCCCCTACACCATCCCTTTGGCAAGGAAGAAAAGACAGTCTTTCTGGTGAACGTTATTTTCAACAAGCACACTGCATCAACTTACTCTCTGAGTCAATGGCGCCTACAAAACAATCCGTCATTTTAGGGTTTTGTAGTGACGAAGGAATCAAACGCAACTTAGGCCGAATCGGTGCAAAAACAGGACCAAATGCCATACGCGAGCAATTAGGCAAACTCGCGTGCCACCATCAGCGGCAGATTTTTGATATTGGCAATATTACCTGCCCGGATAGCAATCTTGAAAAAGCACAACATCAATTTGCTGCTTTAATGGATCATTGTCATCAGCAAGGACATACAACCCTAGCATTCGGTGGAGGGCATGAAATAGCCTGGCCTCATTTTCTTGGCTTGGTTTCTCATTATCCTAAAATGGGTATTATTAATTTCGATGCCCATTTTGATTTGCGCCCTCCTCAACATGGATTAGGCACTTCAGGAACTCCTTTCTGGCAAATTAAAGACCATTGCCAACAAAACAACCTGTCTTTTGATTATTGTTGTCTTGGCATTCAATCGACAGCAAACACCAAAAGTCTTTTTGAACGGGCCAAAGAGTGGAATGTGTCTTATTTAACCGCCGAACAAATTCATAACGAAAGTGTTGCTTGGCAAATGGCATTTCTTGATGATTTTATGTTACGTCATGAATACCTGTATTTATCGATTTGCCTTGATGTGTTTGCAGAATGTTTTGCCCCAGGTGTTAGTGCGCCACAGCCAATGGGGTTAAATCCATGGCAAGCCCTGCCCCTGTTGAAATATATCAAACAAAGTGGCAAAGTGATAAGCCTTGATGTTGCTGAACTATCACCACCACTGGATCAAGGCCAAAAAACTGCGCGTTTGGCAGCGATTCTGTTGGCTGAATTATTAAATTTAACTGATGAAGGAACTTACGCATGAATAAAACCATCCTCTGTTCGGCTCTGGCCGCAATCCTTGGTTTCCCTGCCTATGCCGATAACACAGCACCTAATACGTCGACCTCAAGCATGCAAGCCTTACAAACACTGCCAAATACGGAGGATACCGCCACACCACAAGCATCAACGGTCATAAATTGTGAGTATCATATCCCTGCAGATAAAACGGATATTGACCCAGAACTTATTAAATCATGGGCAGAAAAAGCGACCGTGCAATCGTTTGATTTCAATTCTCCTGCGCTTGATCAAGAATTAGAAAAACTCAAAGCTTGCTTTACCGAACAAGGCTGGCAAGGTTTTCATACCGCACTCGAGCAATCAGGAAATATTAATGCCATTAAGACACAAAAATTGAGTGTTAGTAGTCAAGTTGATGGAGAAATAAAAATCAACCCTGTTAAAGAAAATCAATGGAAAGTAACGGTACCGCTGCAGGTGGTCTATCAGAATGACAAGCAAAAGCTGACACAACTTCTTTCTGTTGATGTTTTAATTGGTCGAAAAGTATCTGGGGATCTTGGCATCATGCAAATGATCGCAACACCCAGGTTACCTAACAATCAAGCAAACAAACCCGCCGCTGCAGATAGCAAACAACCCGAAACCTCGCAGGCAAAAGAACAAACCCAGACTGAAAATGAGAAACCAACATCACCTACTGAGCAACAGTAGTGCTTTTGTTATTACTTCATCCTTTTTACAAAGGACTTTTATCTAGAGTTTGTGTGTGACCGGCCCATAGGTAACGAAAGAGACCGGTCACATAGGGGCTTTTGTGGCTGCGTCATGACTTAGAGATAACCTCATCTTTATCACCATCCTCATCTTCATAGGACAAAACAGTAACCTGCGTGCCTATATCAATGAACTCCTCATTCAACCATTTTGCCGCACTGGGTAATACACGGACGCATCCATGACTCGAATTGTATGGTGGTACCTCGTAGGCTGCATGAATCGTAAAACCACGATAAAAATACATGCAATAAGGCATTTTTGCCCCACCCTCCGTTTGCACAGGATATTCTCCAGACTTACAGTCAATTCCGCGTTTATTATAGACTCGGAAATTGCCTGTTACGGTGCGGCAGGGCTTTTTTATATCTTCACAAAACTCTTTCCCTCCAGAAGCACTTCCGGTCATCACACGATGCCCTTCTGCATCGTAAGCAGCCCAAGCAGCAGCCTTCGGGTCAAAGACAAATTGTTTTTTACCAGTCCCTTTTATTTCCTGAGGGAAATAATTTCTCCCGCGATAATCTCTTAAATAATGCTTGGTATGATGAACCATGCCGTTATCATCAGTAATATAGGTTGATTCATCAAATTCAACACACCCCGTCAACGCCAAGGACATTGATAAACCAAACAATAAAGACTTATTCATAAGAAAAAGACCTCTAATCTAAAAGATGGATTTCAAACTGTTATTCTGCGGTATTTAATTCTTGACGGCCTATTCGCTTTGTCCCCTAAACGTCGCTTCCTATCTTCTTCATAATCACGATAACCGCCTTCAATAAATATCACCTGGGAATCACCTTCAAACGCAATAAGATGGGTGCAGATCCTATCTAAAAACCAGCGATCATGGGAAACAACGACCGCACAACCCGGAAAACTTAAAATGGCGTCTTCCAATGCCCTTAGTGTCTCCACATCCAAATCGTTGCTAGGCTCATCAAGAAGTAATACGTTACCGCCGCACTTGAGCAATTTGGCCAAGTGCACTCGATTGCGCTCGCCTCCTGACAGTTGCGACATCTTCTTTTGCTGATCTGGCCCCTTAAAGTTAAAGCGACCAACATACGCACGAGAAGGCATCTGAAAAGCACCGACCTGAATAATGTCATGTCCATCGGTAATTTCTTCCCAGACCGTTTTGTGATCATCCAAGTGATCACGCATCTGATCGACATAAGCAAGATGTACTGTCTCACCAATACGGATTTCACCCGTATCCGGTTCTAATTGACCGGTAATCATTTTCAAAAATGTCGATTTACCAGCACCATTAGGACCGATGACGCCCAATACGCCTCCTTTTGGCAAATGGAAATTAAAATCATCAAACAGTAACCGATCACCAAACGCTTTACAGATATTATTTCCCTCTAGAACCAAATCACCCAAACGCTCGCCAGGGGGAATGTATAATTCATTCGTTT
The DNA here is from genome assembly GCF_900639915.1 of Legionella nagasakiensis. Classification (GTDB taxonomy): domain Bacteria; phylum Pseudomonadota; class Gammaproteobacteria; order Legionellales; family Legionellaceae; genus Legionella_A; species Legionella_A nagasakiensis. The sequence goes on along the minus strand of NZ_CAAAID010000002.1, from coordinate 41,479 downwards.
CATTACGTTTCTGAAATTCTTTTGAATTTAATTCTTCAAAGCGGGCCAATCTTGCTTTATTCTTGGCATGGCGACCTTTAGGAGAAGTGCGAACCCACTCAAGCTCCGCTTTAATTGCACGCTGATGCGATGCCTGTTGCTTTTGCTCAGCTTCAAGCCGTGCAGTTTTTTGTTCAAGCCAAGCCGTATAATTCCCTTTATAAGGAATTCCCTCACCGCGATCCAATTCCAGTATCCACTCGGCCGCATTATCGAGAAAGTAGCGATCATGCGTGACTGCAACCACGGTGCCAGGAAATTCTTCAAGATAACGTTCGAGCCAGGCAACGCTTTCAGCATCCAAATGGTTGGTTGGCTCATCAAGCAATAACATATCTGGATTGGATAACAACAAACGGCATAAAGCAACACGGCGTCGTTCTCCGCCAGAAAGTACATGAATTGGCGTTTCCCAATCAGGCAATCGTAGTGCATCAGAAGCAATTTCCAATTGGCGATCAAGATCCCAACCGCTGCCAATTTCAATAGCATGCTGAAGGTCACCCTGTTCAGCAAGCAAAGTGGTCATTTCATCATCGGTCATTGGTTCAGCAAAACGCATGCTAATGGCATCAAATTGCGCCAGCAGATTTTTCATGTCAACCACTGCTTCTTCCACAACCTGCCGTACGGTTTTTTCCAAATCAATGTCAGGCTCCTGGGCAAGGTATCCGATTTTAATGCCTGGTTGTGCTCTTGCTTCTCCTTCATATTGCTTATCAACACCGGCCATAATGCGCAGCAACGTAGACTTTCCAGAACCGTTTAAACCCAATACGCCAATCTTTGCTCCAGGCAAAAAGCTCAAGGAAATATCCTTGAGAATGAACCGTTGATTTTCAACAATTTTACTGACTCGGTTCATGGTGAAAATATATTGCGACATAACAACCTCATTGACTGCAAATGATCTGATAAATCTACGACCAATCTAAAATGACTTTACCCGACTGCCCAGATGCCATAATTTGAAATGCATGTTGGAACTCTGCAACCGGGAAATGATGAGTAATCACCGGTGAAATATCCAAGCCGCTTTGCAACATTGCTATCATCTTGTACCAGGTCTCAAACATTTCACGACCATAAATTCCTTTAACAATCAATCCCTTGAAAATGACTTGATTCCAGTCGATGGGTGTTTCCTGTGGAGGAATACCCAACATAGCAATGCGCCCGCCATGATTCATTGCTTTTACCATATCATTTAAGGCCATCGGATTTCCGGACATTTCCAGGCCAATGTCAAATCCTTCCGTCATCCCCAATTCCTCCATAGCCTCACGGATGGATTGGTACTTCACGTTAATGGCCCGGCTTACCCCCATTTTTTGTGCTAATTCCAACCGATGATCATTGACATCAGTAATAACAACATGCCTGGCACCGATATGGCGGACAATGGCCGCAGCCATAATACCAATAGGACCTGCGCCAGTGATCAATACGTCTTCCCCTACGACATTGAATGCTAAAGCACAATGAGTCGCATTTCCTAAAGGGTCAAGAATAGCCGCCTCATCCGCTGAAATATTATCAGGTAATACCAGGACATTGCTGGCGGGCAAGGCGAGAAATTCTGCGAAGCTGCCTGGACGATTCACACCAACACCCAAGGTATTACGGCATAAATGACGTTTCCCCGCACGGCAATTCCGACATAACCCACAGGTAATATGACCTTCCCCTGAAACACGCTGACCCGGTTTAAGCCCTTTAACCTCGCGGCCAACCTCAACGATTTCACCATAAAACTCATGACCTACTGTCATTGGGACAGGAATCGTAGCCTGCGCCCAGTCATCCCATGAGTAAATATGAATATCAGTGCCACAGATGGCCGTTTTTTTTATTTTTATTAAAACATCATTCACTCCATAGTCAGGCACTGGGATATCTTCCATCCAAATGCCTTGTTCACGTTTCGCTTTGACTAATGATTTCATTGTTTTCCTCTAAATAACTTTGAGTTCCCGACCCACTTTTTCAAATGCAGATAAAGCTCTATCCAAATGATGAAGTTCATGGGCTGCAGACATTTGGGTTCTTATCCGTGCCATCCCCTTGGGCACCACAGGGAATGAAAAACCAACGACATAAATGCCTTCCATCAATAATTTTTCTGCCATTTGATTTGCAAGAATTGCATCGCCAAGCATGACAGGAATAATAGCATGTTCACCAGGAATCAAGGTAAAACCTGCTTTGGTTAATCCTTCGCGAAAATATTGACTGTTGCGCTTCAGTTTTTTTATTAAATCATTATTACGTTGCAACAGATCAAGAACCGCAATGGACGTATGGGCAATCACCGGAGCCAATGTATTGGAAAAAAGATAAGGTCTGGAACGCTGTCGCAGCCACTCCACAATGACTGCATTTGCCGCAGTATAGCCGCCAGAAGCACCACCAAGCGCTTTCCCCAAGGTACCTGTCAAAATATCAATGTCATTAACCACGCCGAAATGCTCAGGCGTGCCGCAGCCGGTTTCCCCAACAAATCCCACGGCATGAGAATCATCAACCATCACCATCGCCTGATATTTTTTTGCCAACTCACAAATGGCGGGTAAATTAGCCAAAATACCATCCATTGAAAACACACCATCGGTAGCAATCAAGCGAAAACGCGCGTCTTTGGCAGCAATTAATTGCGCCTCTAAGTCTTTCATATCATTATTGGCATAACGAAATCGTCTTGCCTTGCATAATCTTACACCATCAATAATGCTAGCATGATTTAATGCATCACTAATGATAGCATCTTCAGGACCTAATAACGTTTCGAACAAACCTGTATTTGCGTCGAAACAGGAAGAATATAAGATGGCATCTTCCTTGCCGAGAAAAGAACTAATTTTTTTTTCAAGTGTTTTGTGAGGCGTCTGTGTACCACATATAAACCGTACTGAAGCCATCCCATAGCCATATTGAGCCAAGGCCTTCTGACCTTCGGCAATTAACTCGGGATGATTGGCAAGTCCCAGATAATTATTGGCACATAAATTGATGACTTCCTCATTGTTTACTTTAACTTCGGCTTGTTGCTGGCCACGGATGACTCGCTCTGTCTTGAATAAACCTTCTTGCTTAATTTTGTCCAACTCGGTGTGCAAAAATTCAATAAAACGATCATCCACGACAGCCTCCTCTAGATCGAATAAATTTGGCGATGATAACAAATCTTAGACAATTTCACTATGGAAAATAAATTGATACCTTAAGTTTGATTGAGTTAGCACCTTACTTCAATTCTTGCTAAAATCACGCCAACGTTTTAACCTAAATCATTAACTGAGCGGTGGACCTTTCATGAGTACTCAAATTGAATGCATTAACATGATCAAGCAGCAATTACGTACGGGCGATGTGCTTGATGAATCCATTCTGAAACTTTACGAAACGGTATCCCGGGACGACTTTGTACCTAACGAATTGAAGCATTTCGCTTATTCAGACATGCAAATTAATCTTCCTCATGGCCAACGCATGATGACGCCTCTGGAAGAAGCCCAATTATTACAAGCCTTATCACTGGATGGCAATGAGACAGTACTGGAAGTGGGTACCGGCACAGGTTTTCTAACAGCGCTGTTAAGCCGTTTGGCCAAGCAAGTGATTAGTCTTGATTATTTTGCCGATTTCACCGCAAGCGCCCGGCGCAAATTAGCGGACCATCACTGTACGAATGTCGAATTAATCACAGGCGATGCTTGTCGCGGCTGGCTTGATAAAGCACCTTATGATGTTATGGTATTTACCGGCGCGCTTGATTCTCTGACGGAAACACATCGTCTTCAACTGTTACCTGAAGGTAGATTATTTGCCATTATTGGTAAACAACCAATCATGCAAGGGCTACTGTATACCTTAGGGCATGATAATCAGTGGCAGGAACAATTAATTTTTGAAACAAACATTCCACCATTAATAAACAAATTAAAACCTAAAGAATTTGTTTTCTAGGACAAGAGTACATGAAAAAAATGCTTTCGTGTTTGTTATTGAGCATCAGCCATCTATCTGGAATACAAGCAGCAGATTTGATGGATGTCTATCGCCAGGCAGTAGAAAACGATCCAACGTTTAAAGCAGCCTATAGCACGTTTATGTCAAACACCGAAACAATACCACAGGCTCGTGCCTCGCTTTTACCTCAATTAACTGCCACGGCCCAGGTCAGCCGCAATGTTATCAACGTCACGGCTGGTGTCATATCTTCAGAACAAACTTATAACAGCCAGCAATGGCAACTGTCGGCAACACAGGCTATCTTCAATTATCAGGCGTGGGCAAAAGTCCAACAGGCGAAAGCCTCCGTTAAAGCCTCGCTTGCAACCTTTAATGATGCGGCTCAGAATTTGATTCTACGCACTGCGAAAGCTTATTTTGATGTCTTATTTGCCAAAGACACCCTTGATTTTGCCGAAGCCAAATTACGAGCAAACAAACGACAGTTAGAGCAAGCTCAACAACGTTTTAATGTAGGATTAGACGCTATTACTTCTGTCTATGAAGCCAAAGCCGCTTATGATCAATCCATTGCAGAAGTGATTTCTGCCAAAAATAATCAAGTCAATCAAAATGAAAATCTGCGGAAATTAACCAATTATGTGTATGAACAATTATCACCACTACGGGATAGTCGAGTTCCCCTCATTAAACCGGATCCGGATGACGTTAATGAATGGGTAGCGACCGGTTTAAAGCAAAATTACAAACTATTATCGTCCAAATATAGCTTGCAAGCCGCCCGCGAAAATATCAAAGCACAAACGTCCGGCAATTGGCCCGTCTTTTCAATTCAAGGAAATACCAGTCGTACCTCTAATAGTGGCGGCGCAAGTAATTTCTTTGTTCCTCAAAATCAACAAACATCCAATGTGGCTTTAGCCGTAAATTTTCCCTTCTACCAAGGAGGATTGGTTGAAGCACAAACCCGGCAAGCTCAATATGATTTTCAAACCGCCAGCGAACAGCTAGAGCAAACTTACCGTGACACGGCAGTTAACAGTCAAATCGCTTTTAACACCATTGTTGATGGCATCAGTAAAGTCAAAGCCGATCGCCAGACCATCATCTCCCAGCAGAATTCTTTAGAAAGTACCGAAGCCCAATTTCAGGTCGGTACCCGAACCATGGTTGACGTGGTGACAGCCCAGCAACGTCTGTTTGAAGCACAAGAACAATTGGCACGCGATCAATATAACTTGATTAATGCCATTTTAAATTTAAAATACCTGGCCGGTTCATTGAATGTTGACGATCTAGCCGAAATAAATTCCTGGTTGGCAACCACTCGCGTCAACCGTTTTCCACCGCAAGAACAGGCGATGACTGCAAGATAATGATTAAAAAACATTTAATTTACGCCATAAACCAGGATTATGCGTAAACAAAAGCACATGGGTAAACTCACTAGGTTTTAACGATGACGTCTTCTTTTTCCACGATTGAAAAAAAATTATTACACTATACAGGCAAAGCAATTGCTGACTTTAATATGATTCAGCGTGGCGATCGAGTCATGCTTTGTTTGTCTGGCGGTAAAGATTCATTTACCTTATTAACGCTTCTACATACATTACGTATTCGTTCAAACCATAAATTTGAATTGTTTTCATTCACCCTGGATCAAGCCCAACCGGGATGGAATGACGGTCTTCTACGCAAGTGGCTGGAAGAAAAAGACATTCCCCACGACATATTAACCCGCGACACATACAGCATTGTCAAAGAAAAAATACCGGAAGGCAAAACCTATTGTTCATTATGCTCAAGACTGCGTCGTGGCATCATATACCGCTACGCTGAAGAACATGGATTTAATAAAATAGCACTGGGCCATCACCGCGATGACTTGATTCGCACCCTGATGATGTCCATTTTTTATAATGGCGATATACGCTCAATGCCACCAAAATTACTGAGTGACAACAAAAAACACATGGTCATTCGACCGATGTGTTATGTTCAGGAACGCGACATTATTACTTATGCAAGCAAGCAGAATTTTCCTATCATTCCGTGCAATTTGTGCGGTTCCCAAGAAAATCTGGCCCGTAAACGCGTTGGACGTCTCATTGATCAACTTGCTGAAGAAAATCCGAAAGTCCCAAGCAATATTCTGCATGCGTTACAGAGCATCAAACCCAGCCAATTAATGGATCAGGATTTATGGAATTTTAAGACGCTGGAAAAAGAACTTGTAAACAGCAACGCAGAACAAGATGCGGTAACGTTTGCTTCCGATGAGTATTAGTTTGCAAAATCTACCGCTTATTATCAATAATACACAAATCACACAAATGGTTAACAAATCATCCGCATTGATATAGAATTCCCGTACCTTATCTCAGATGAACCCAATCACAATGACTGAAGTCTTAAGCACGAATTTCCGCAAGCTGCGTGTTTATAAAAGGCGGGCTTTAAAATTTGATTTCATCGCCGCCATTGTGGTCTTTTTAGTCGCTATCCCCTTATGCCTTGGGATTGCTCTGGCGTCTGGTGCCCCGCTTTTCTCAGGGATTTTAAGTGGTATTATTGGCGGCGTGGTTGTCGGCAGTTTAAGCGGCTCTCAGGTCAGTGTCAGCGGCCCAGCTGCTGGTATGGCTGCCGTAGTTCTCGCGGCCATCGCGCAACTTGGTGATTTCAATACGTTCCTATTAGCCTTAGCGTTAGCTGGGATATTACAAATCATCGTTGGCAGCTTCCGGGCTGGTTTCATCGCCGATTATATTCCCTCTAACGTCATCCAAGGTTTATTATGCGCCATTGGTATTCTTCTTATTATTAAACAATTACCTCTTGCATTCACGCTTTCTTCTGATCTGGCTGAACTAAAAATGCACTTGCTGGAAACAACAGAAGGATTAACGCTAAAACCCTTATATGAATTATCTTTTCATATCAATAGCGGGGCCATGCTGATTTCATTGTTCTCCTTTGCCATTTTAATTTTCTTCAGTAAAACAAAAATAACCTGGCTTAAAGTCATTCCAGGCCCTATTGTTGTGGTTATCGTCGGCATTATCCTGAATGAATTGTTTATTTTAAGCGATTCATATCTGGCACAACATTCTCCACAATTAGTCAATATTCCAGAAAACGATGGATTTTCTGATTTTCTATCACAATTGCAATCCCCAACATGGTCAGCTTGGAGCAACCCCAAAGTTTACCTGTATGCTTTTATCCTGGCAGTCGTTGCCTCTCTGGAAAGTTTGCTCAATGTCAAAGCAGGAGAGAAACTGGATCGTAAACGTCGCTATTGTTCCAAAGATAGAGAACTGTTCGCCCAAGGATTCGGCAATTTGATCGCGGGACTCACTGGAGGAATTCCAGTCACCTCCGTTATTGTTCGTACTTCAGTCAATATTCAAGCGGGATCAAAAACCAAGGCCTCTGCCGTTTTACATGGTTTCTTTATTTTATTTGCCGTCATGTTGATTCCTCAGGCTTTAAATAAAATTCCTTTATCTTCACTGGCCGCCATCCTGATTTACACAGGTTACAAACTTACAAGCCCGGCCATTTATTTAAATATTTTTCGCCAGGGTTTGGATCGATTTATTCCCTTTATTGCTACCGTCACCAGCATCGTCGTCTTTAACCTGCTTGCCGGCATTCTCATAGGGTTGCTGGTCAGTCTTTTTTATATTCTCAAATCCAATAGCCAGGTGCGCTTAGACATCATCAAGGAATTTTATCCCAATGGCGTGACTAATCGTTTGATATTGCCGCAACAAACCACTTTTTTGAACAAAGCGTCATTAGTGGCTGAACTTGATTCGATCCCCAGAAATTCTCAATTGATTATTGATGCCCGATATTCTGATTATATCGATAAAGAAATCGTTGAATTTCTTAAGGAATTTAAAAATGAACAAGCGCCTCACAAACAAATCTCTTTAAATTTGATTGGCTTTAAAGACCATTACGCCATCCATAATTACATCGATTTTATTAATGTCACCACCTATGATGTGCAATCAATGCTTGAACCATCGCAAGTGTTGAATATCTTGAAAGAAGGAAATCAACGTTTTCTTCACGATAATCGCATTCATCGCAGCATAAAAACAGACATCAGATATACAGCAACCACCCAACACCCTATTGCCGTGGTACTGGGTTGCATCGACTCCAGAGTTCCTGTTGAAACTATTTTTGATATGAGTTTTGGTGATTTGTTTTGTGTGCGCGTAGCAGGAAACGTTGTTAATGACGATGTGCTGGCTAGTATGGAGTATGCCTGTCATGTAGTGGGTGCGAAACTTATTGTCGTATTAGGACACACACGTTGTGGAGCCATCCAGGCCGCCTGTGATAATGTTGAGCAGGGACATATTACGCAATTGCTCGCTAAAATTAAGCCTGCCATCACCGCTGAAACTCAGACCACATCCAATCGTACCAGCAACAACAGCGATTTTGTTCATCATGTCACGGAATTAAATATTGCCAATACATTGCAGCATATTTACCAAGAAAGCAAACGCTTAAGTTCCATGATAGATCAGGAAGAAATTGGCATGGTTGGTGCAATCTATGATGTTAATACCGGTGAAGTAACCTTTAAAGACTTCTCAACGGAAGTGGCTCATTTTGATAAGAAACATAGCGACAAGCTCACGGAAAAATTACATAAATTAATTCATGAAGCAAACTCTGGACATTAGGAGTCAACATGCGTGCATCACAATGGTTCTATGCCACTCTTAAAGAAACACCAAACGATGCAGAGATTGTCTCGCATCAACTGATGCTAAGAGCCGGAATGATCAGAAAACTTGGTTCTGGTCTTTACACCTGGTTGCCACTGGGATTAAGGGTTTTACGCAAAATTGAACAGATTGTCCGTGAAGAAATGAATCGTTCACATGCCCTCGAAGTGCTTATGCCTGCCGTGCAACCCGCCGAACTTTGGCAAGAAACCGGTCGCTGGGATTCTTTTGGTGGCCAACTTCTAACCATGCAAGACAGCAATGGGCGTGATTATTGTTTTGGACCTACCCATGAAGAAGTGATCACCGATCTCATGCGCCATGAATTGCATTCATATAAGCAGCTTCCTGTCAATTTTTATCAGATACAAACCAAATTTCGCGATGAAATCAGGCCAAGATTTGGCGTGATGCGTGCCCGTGAATTTATCATGAAAGACGCTTATTCTTTTCATCTAAGCCAGGAGTGCTTACAACGTACCTACAACACTATGTATCAGACTTATTGTCGAATATTTGACCGTATTGGGCTTAAGTACCGCGCGGTAGAAGCCGATACTGGAGCCATTGGGGGTTCAGCTTCTCACGAATTTCAAGTATTGGCTGACTCCGGTGAAGATTTAATTTTTTACAGTGACGGCAGTGATTATGCAGCCAATGTTGAACAGGCAGTCTCTCTCGTTCCTCCCAAAGCAACGGCTTTACCACAAGAATTGATGACCTTGGTTGATACCCCTGGACAAAAAACCATCGCTGATGTGGTTAATTTTTTACACATTAAACCCGAACAAACCGTTAAAACCTTAATTGTTGAAGGCCGGGAACAACCCTTGATTGCCCTCGTTCTACGAGGAGATGATGAGTTAAATGAAATCAAGGCAGCCAAGCATCCCTTAGTCAAATCCCCTGTGTCTTTTGCTGATGACGAGAAAATCATCAATACTCTGGGTGCATCGATTGGCTCGCTTGGGCCGGTTCATTTAGATATTCCAGTCATTGTGGACCACCAGGCACTGGCTATGACCGCATTTGTCTGCGGCGCTAATCAGACTGACAAGCACTATATTCATGTGGCTTGGGGTAGAGATGCAACCTATCATGAAGCTTATGATTTACGCAACGTCAAGGAGGGCGATCCTAGTCCGGATGGCAAAGGAAACTTACACGCCTGTCGAGGCATCGAAGTTGGTCACGTGTTCCAATTGGGCGACAAATATGCACGCACCATGAATGCAACCGTCCTTAATGAAGAGAGCCAGTTGCAAATCATGTTCATGGGTTGCTATGGATTAGGAATCTCTCGTGTTGTTGCAGCAGCCATTGAGCAGCATCATGATGACCGCGGCATCATCTGGCCACAAGCCATCGCTCCATTTCAGCTTGCCATTATTCCCATCAATGGCCATCGGTCGCATTCAGTGAAAGATAAAGCCGAAGCACTCTATCAAGAATGTCAATCCTATGGTATTGATGTCTTACTGGATGACCGCAATGAACGCCCTGGCGTATTATTTGCGGACAACGATTTAATCGGTATTCCTCATCGCTTCGTGGTCAGTGAACGTAATCTGGAGCAAGCGCTGATAGAATATAAGGCACGCAATCAGGATAAATCTTCTCTTATCCCGCTCATTGAATTGGATGCGTTCATTAAAACTTTATTTTCTTCATAAAATCACCATGCTATTTGCAGCCTGGATAGGAGCAACACATTATTTTCGAATTAATATTAAGTTAATAATTACCTTCTATACTGATTGATTAGAAATTATCGTAATAGTAGGGTGTGTCATCACTCCCTAGGTATTGTTGAACCGACAGGGGAAACCATGAGCGCGTTTACTGATGCACTTAGTCAACTTAAAGCAGACATTGAGGCTATAGCAGGAAAAAAATTTGTTTATGATACAAAAAAACTAAGCGCCAGTGATGCAAACCAGGTTTTTGCTGCCCAAAGATTATTACCAGAATCCTTGCGTACCGGTGCCACAGGTTTTGTGCCTCCTACCCGATCCGATTATTCCGATAATGTCTTACAAGCCATATGGAATATCGCCGACCTTACCACTCAAATAGCAGAAGGTCATACTTCCTTGGCACGTCAGCTCATGTCATTTAGAAAATCCTTCGGATATTTGGATAAAAAAACCTGGGTACCCAAGATCATTGATGATAAAACCTACCAGGCAGGATTAGCCATGCAGCGCTTTCTAGCCCTTGCTGTTCCTGATCCGGAAGCTAGAGAGAAAGGATTAACCGACCTTCTGCAGGGTCTGCAACAGGAATTAGATAAACGTCTGTTAGTTTATGTAACCCATACGCCTGAATCCATTGACAAAACCGTCGATTACCTTCAACACGAAGAAGAACGTCAGCAACAGGCAAGAGAACAAACCGCAGCATGGAAAGCGCAGCATGACGACTTGCAACAGCTCATTGGTGAGGAATCTATTCAACGTCTGTTACGCCCGGGTAAAGAACTTTTGGCATCAGGCTCCGATGACATAACAGCAATCGATGCCATGATTGCAGACCGAGAACACGTGCTTGCCCAAATTAGAGAACGAGCCACTCAATTTCTCCAATTTAATAGGCGATGGAAAGAGAACATAGACCGCCATTTTCCCAATATCATTTCCGACTATCATCGCTTATTAGCAAATCCTGGGACAACGACCATCGGCGATATCACAACTGCCTGGAAACATTTATTCAACACTGGCACCCATATTGAGCAAAATGCCACAAAACAAGCATTGGAACACTTGCATAACGAAGGAGTTACAGCATGTGATCATGAAGTACCACGCATTGTTGAATTGTTTGAAACCCAGATGGCCCAACTCCTAGAAGTCCGAAAACTTGCTGTTTATAAACAACAATTAAAAGAAGCAACCGCCGTAAAAGAAATTACCACGCCAGATTTTATTACTGGTGAGGGGAGCACACTGGCTTATGTCATTTCTTTATCCAGTGCGGAAGACGAGCTTACGCGCTTAACAGAAAACAGTGAGAGTTATACCGCATTAATTGCGGGTTTAAAACACTATAGTGCTCAACTCATGGAGCAGCAACGCGCCTTGGAGGAACGGGATGATCAACTGGATTCAACCTTATCCCCGCCAGCTCCTTACGCTGCCAAAGAAACCTTCCGAACGGCATTGGAAAAAACGCACGTCACCTTACTCGAAGAAATCACTAGAATAAGAACTCAGCGAGACCGCATTCAGCAATTGATTACCACTGCCACACAAGAACACCAACCTATTGAAGAGGCACGGGCAAAACAAACCCGCGAAGGCCGCGAGCAATTACTGCATGCTGCAGAAGAAAAAGAAGAAGAAACCCTTAAGATTGCTCAAGCCTCCGAAGCAAAAAAAGCAGAAAAACAAGCTACATTCGCCAGCATGATAGAGCCTGAAGGCATTGAAGAAGCCTTGGAGCAATTACGCCATCATGAAGCAGCTCGCCGAGAAGCGCTTAGAATGGCCGATGAATCCCTAGCAAGATTTGCACAAGCCATTGAAAATCGTTCCAGTCTGTATATTCCTGCCCAAGAGGTACCAAAAGAAGACTTAAAACGATACCTTGAATGCAATGAAGCGATAGGACAGTTCATCGATGAACTATATAAACGCGAACAACAGGCCGGTGCTTGGTATGGCATCAATACCACTTATGTATTCGATTTATTTCAACATCACACCTCCATTGTTTATAGTGATTTTGATGCTGATATGGAGGACATACTGTATTACATTCAGGCCAAACGCGCACAAATTGCTGCCGAACTGGCAGTAGACATCACTCAACCACCGTCTGGCACATCGCCATCGCAAAGTCTTTCCGAAGTGAATCTTTATAAACTGCAGCAGCGCTATCAGGAAATTATTGAACCACGCAAAGTTCGAGAGAGACAAAAACAAGAATTAGCACATTTAGAAGTACAAACACAGCTAGATAATTTCGCACACGAGCATGCCGTCCTGGAACACCGCATGCTTAAGCTGGAATTTAAATTGAATGAGGCTCAAATGCAGGCTAATGGATTGCCTTCTCTGTTGACTGAACTGGATAGTCTATCACCTGATAAGGCATTAGCTCATATTCGCCGCCATGAAACCATGATTTCACAACTGCAAAACCTGCTTACCATATCAACCTTTAAGGATAGATCATGCGAAGAACAGGTGCGTCAAATTGCCAGAAGGTTGACTGCCCAGAATACAGCATGGCAAACATTTAATGAAGGCATTCCAGACTCAGAAACCCTATTAGCAGAACAAGCCGAACAAAAAGAAACCTTGGCCGGACAATTACAGCAGTTAAACGAACAAAACGACCGATTATCCCAACAATACGATGAGTTAAGTCAGCTTGTAGCAACTATAATCCGTAAAAAAGAAAGCTTGCAATTACAGCAATTGACGCAAATCGCACATGCCATGCATGCTTTGGCAAGCCGGACGGATGACTCCGCGTCTTTAGCGACCCCAGATAAAATAAAACTACACAAAGCCATTCAAAAACAATTAGCTGCCCTTAATGCTTCTCCCCTACTTGCAGAAGCATCCGGCAGCAAAAAGCGGGCTATCGCAGACCAACTTGAGATCATTGATGGATTAAAACCCCGTCTCTCATCTGCTGCAAGGACATTACGACAAGCGACTGGTGTTTATGATGATGAAGAGATAGAAACAGTAAGTAGCGTGCGCCATGATCGTTTAACCGCGTTGAAAACCAGATTCTTTGGCTCGCATGACACCCAGTTGGGTGGAATATTCGGCGATTATCTTAAGGAGCGAGCCAGTACTTTTTCCTGGCGTGATTTCTTCAGCAGAGCCGCTGCACTGGTTCTCGGATGTTTCAGTTATCAGACGGAAGCGGAAAAACGTCAAGTCTACCTTCACGAGTTAAAAAGTGCTGTCATTAAGTATCAAACAAATCCAGCCACCTACGGCGATTTATCTTCGGTAATTCAGAAAGGCTTGCAGCATTTCAAACCTCGCGCCAAATCAGGTCCTGACTATCGAAAATCCCTGCACGCCAAACTCAACACGTTTAACCAAGAATTAACTGAGGCTCTTACAGCAAAATCACCCGAAGTAGAAGCACCTCGCTCAACATTCTCTTAACCATCTGACAAACGATCCAACCTATAGTTGTAGCCTGGTTACCGCAAATGCGGTAACCAGGTTGGATTCCAGAATTCAGCTAAAATACATCATATTTCCTTAAGTTTTTTCCTTTATTATAAGGTCAAGTAATAAGTAATATATTTGGAGCATGTCCCATGGCCGCTTTTAAAAAATACGTTGGAAATTACATAGAGGTTGCTTCTACGTTATTTCGAGATCTTCCAAGCCATACTCCAAATCTTATTGAAGGCTCAACAAAATCTACGTATGACCACCAAATTGCTGCAGATCTTCCAAGAACCCATTACGTCAGTTATCAATATCCAGTTGCAGAAATACAACATCGTCTGCAAGACACCTCTCATCTTTATGATGATGCGACGGAAACATTAAAAGATGAGAAAAAACCTCTCGCCTATACCCAAGGAAATTTTGATGGTCGTATATTTACCAGAGCCCGTATCAATACATTACCTGGTTATCCGGAAAATTCCTTCATAGCTCATGAGCACGCCGGAGGAATCAACAGTTATTATAATGACATTTGTTTTAGCTATATCGACGATGATGGTAGAAACTGTGCTTTTTCCATTGCTTTTTTGCGAGATGACCCTGATCCTGAGAAAAGCATAAAACGTCCTTTTTCTTTAGCCATTATCAGAAACACAACTGCAGCACCCAGTGATCGTGAGGTACTCTATCTCACCCATCCAACCTTAGTCCCCGAAACGTCTCCATGCGGTCTCGTTAAAGTAACCTTTGACCCAAACACGGCTTCATGGCCTGATTTAGACAGATTATTACAAGGAAAAAATGGCGTTGTCCTTTACAATGATCATCTCTATTACGTAAACCGGATGGATCAATCGATTACCCCCATTCCAGAACATACTGATAATCAGGAACAACTAGCCAGACTTAAAGCGTCCATAGCCAGCATGCAAGATAATCAATTTAGACTGATCGATCATGATGAGGTGGAACTCATTCAATCCGTTGCAAATTTTATTGAATTAGCCAGTCCTCGTGATCTTGGCGAGGAAATCGAAGAAGAAGGTGTTCCTGATGAAGCGTTTGCATTTCTTCGTTCAGCATCCATCAGCCAATTACTGTCTGGAATTATTGATGGTGATTCTGTTAATTATGAGCGTTTTGTTAGTTTGGCTGAACGCATTATATCAAATCATAACATTGATGATCGTGATTATCGCACCACCCTGTTGCAAAAATACATCACCTTTGCTCAAACTATTCCTCATGGTGATGATTTGGATGAGCATTTGGCTGCACTTGCCGAAGCAACACAAAATGATGTTGATTTCTTCAAACTCGATCATTTTGAACGCGCCTTAAAAACCATGTTTGCCAAAGTTAATGAACGACTTGATACCCTGGAAGATGAAGAAGCCAAAAAACGGTTCAAACTGCAAAATCAGTTGGCGCTCTACGCCATTGAACTGGAATTACAGGCTTCTATTTTGTCTGAAGAAAAACAAACAAATATAAAAGAAGCATTATTGAAACAAGCCACTGCCATTCAACGGTTAAGCGAAAACCCACCGCTGGATAAAAACTTCCCGACTCTGGTTGCTGAAACGTTGCAAGATGCACTCAAGAAACAAAAAGTAGGCCTAGCAGAGACACACCAACAAGATATTAAAAAAATCGTTACCGATAATGAACAAGAACTCATTAAGCTAGAAAAAGAAAAACCAGTTAAGCCAAACTTCTGGCAACGAAACCGTACAGCACTGCTGATAGGCGCTACGGCTTTACTGCTTGCAGTCAGTTTGGCCTTGGTTTTAACAGGCGTGCTCGCTCCCCTCGGTATTGCCCTGGCAGCCGGCAGTCTTGCCAGTGCGGCAGCCATGGGCCTTACCGCCACCGCTGGTGCCTTTACCATAGCTGCTGGCGCTAAAATAGCCTATGATGAAAAGCAATTTGCAAAACGACTTACGCTGCACGAAGAAAAGGTACAGCGGTGCAAAGACTCGTTAAATCCTAAATTAGAACGCTCTGATGCCGACCATCGACAAAAACTGCAAGCCTTTGAGGTACCCTTTCAGAGGCTATCCCAAGAGTTAGCCAGTCCATTGCATTCTCCTGCTGACCAAGTACTTCCAGTTGCGCCAATGAGAAGAGCTCGCTCGTTATCCGATGTATCTCTAGGTGCATCCAGAGAAACTTTACTTGGTGCCACTGCACCTCTGCGCCGAAGCCGTTCTCTTTCAGACGTTCGCGATGAAGATCATCTAGACTTGGGGCACACTCTCTAACAGTTGACGGGTATAGCTGTGAGATGGACGAGTAAAAATCGTCTCACAGTCTCCCCGCTCAACGGCTTTTCCTGCTCGCATGACCAGCACTTCATCGGCAAGATAAGCAACCACGCCCATATTATGAGTAATAAACAAATACGACAAACCAAACGACTGCTGCAATTCTTTCAAGAGATTAAGAATTTGCGCCTGCACGGAAATGTCCAGTGCGCTGGTGGGTTCGTCACAAATTAAAAGCTCTGGTTCCGTTGCCAATGCTCTTGCAATGCAGATTCGTTGACGTTGGCCGCCAGAAAACTGGTGCGGATAACGTTGCAGACTTTTGGTCGACAAATTCACCTGCTCTAGCAGTTGCAATTGTTTTTTATGGATTTCTGCACGGCGCAACCCCTGCGCCAACATACCTTCAGCCAGAATTTCACCAACGGTCATACGCGGATTCATGGAAGAAAATGGATCTTGAAAGATGATTTGTACTTTTTTTCTGAACGCACGTAATGCCCGACCTCGCATGTTCGCAACATTCTGGCCACGATAAACGATTTGACCGGAGGTGATTGGTTGCAATCGCAATAATGCGCGCGCGGTGGTTGTTTTGCCACAACCCGACTCACCGACCAAGGCCAGCGTTTGACCTTTACGCAAATCAAAGGATAAGCCATCCACTGCTTTATGGAGTTCTCGATGACGATTAAACCAGCCACCTCCTGAGGTAAAATAGATTGCCAAATTCTCCACCGAGAGAATAATCTCATCTGACTTCTGTTCCATTATCCACGATTGTTCTTGCTGAGATAAATCCGGTGGATAAGCATGCTCAGGATATAAATGACATCGGACAAAACGAGCAGACTGAGGCTCCTGCAATGGCGGCTCTACCGATGCACAAGGGGCAAATACATGCGCACAACGTGGATGGAAACGACATCCTGCCGGCATAGCATCAAGAACGGGAACCGCACCACCAATCGCCTGTAATTGTTGCCCGCGTTTGGCAAAGGATGGCAAGGAAACTAATAGTTGTTGTGAATAAGGATGCAAAGGCTGTTTAAAAAAATCACCAATACTGGCTGTTTCAACCACTTGCCCGGCATACATGACACAAACTCGATCGGCTATCGTTTTAACGACGCCCAGATCATGCGTGATCAAAAGCAGGCTCATTTGATGCTGTTGTTGTAATTTTTTCAACAGTTTGAGAATTTGCGCCTGAATCGTTACATCCAACGCAGTAGTTGGTTCATCAGCAATGAGGATGTCCGGATGACTTGCCAAAGCCATTGCAATCACCACACGCTGTTTTTGTCCTCCCGATAATTGATGTGGATATTGCTGTAATCGTCTTTCTGGCTGAGGTATTTCAACCTCTTCCAATAAAGCCAACATATGCTCTTTAATTTGCTTACGCGGCACTGTTTGATGTCGGTGTAACACTTCCGATAATTGTTCACCAATGCTTAAGACTGGATTTAATGCAGTCATTGGCTCTTGAAATATCATAGCCAATCGCCGCCCACGAAGACTGCGCATAAGGTATTCAGGCAAATTAAGTAAATCTTGCTCAGCCAGAACCACTTCACTTGCACGACCATACACACCATTGGGCGGTAATAAGCGCATCATACCGAGAGAAGTCAATGATTTTCCACAACCAGATTCGCCAAGCAAGGCCAGTGTTTCACCGGGATTTAACTGGAAAGACACATCATCAACGGCACTAATTACCTGCTTTTCTGTTTGAAAAGCAATGCTTAACTGTTTGACTTCGATGATATGCATAAAAAAGCCCCAGGATTTTTTGTGTTTTGCAAACAAACAACCAGTTGTTTTAACTTAAATTCTAACAAACACAAAACGAATAGCGAGCCTTATTTAAAGAACAATTGACTGAAACTTTCTATTTTCAGTCCTGATTTTTTCAAATGATGTCATGACGCAAATCAAACATATTCCTTCCTTTATTAAAGGGAGGTTAGATTTTTAAGGTCTAGACATTAAAACGAAAATGCATAACGTCCCCATCGCACACCACATATTCCTTGCCTTCGAGGCGCAGCTTACCTGCCTCTTTTGCACCTTGCTCTCCCCGGCAAGCGATAAAGTCATCATAAGCAATCACTTCCGCACGAATAAATCCTTTTTCGAAATCTGTATGAATCACTCCAGCTGCCTGCGGTGCTGTGGCTCCTCGATGAATCGTCCAGGCACGCACTTCCTTAACACCGACGGTAAAATAAGTTTGCAGACCTAATAACTCATAACCCGCACGAATCACACGGTTTAACCCAGGCTCACTTAATCCTAAATCAGCCATAAATTCCTGGCGATCTACTTCATCCAATTCAATCAATTCTGCTTCGGTGGCCGCACATAAGGCAACCACACGAGCTTTTTCATCAGCAGCCAGATTACATACCTTATCAAGCAGAGGATTATTGTCATAGCCTTGATCATCTACATTGGCAATATAAAGCACAGGCTTAGCTGTCAATAAAAATAAGCGCTGGCTAATTTGCTTTTCCTCAGCAGTCAGTTGCAACGTACGCACAGGTTTACCCGCATCCAAATGCATTTTTATTTTTTCAAAGGTTTGCTTTTCAAAAAGCGCTTCTTTATTGCCACTTTTACTGATTTTTCCAGCTTTATTTAAAGCTTTTTCTACCGTATCCATATCAGCTAAAGCCAGTTCGGTATTAATGACTTCAATGTCGCTTAATGGATCAACTTTTCCTTCCACATGAACAACATCCGTATTTTCAAAACAACGCACGACATGAGCAATGGCATCGGTTTCCCGTATATTTGCCAAAAATTGATTACCAAGCCCTTCTCCACTGGCAGCACCTTTCACCAATCCAGCAATATCAACAAACTGCATCACAGCAGGAATGGTTTGCTGCGGATGAGCAATATCACTTAATGCCTGTAAGCGCGAATCAGGAACGGTAACCACGCCAACATTAGGTTCAATGGTACAAAATGGATAATTTGCCGCTTCAATACCCGCCTTAGTTAACGCGTTGAACAAGGTTGATTTACCGACATTAGGCAAACCGACAATTCCACACTTAAATCCCATGAAAACCTCACTTAGAACCTGTCTTCAGAGTCGCCAGGCTGAGACTAAAAGCCTTGATTTTAGAGCAGCGGAGCGCAGAAAATCGCGGCTTTTAGCACTGCCTAGTTAGGCTATGGAGACAGGTTCTTAACCATTCAATACATTCATCGCTTTAGCCAAATCGCCTGCTATAATCTCTGGCATCACATCAACTCCACGCTCGATGGCATCCAGAATCAATTGACGTTCCGCCTGAGCTGGTTTCCCTAACACGTAATTTAGTACCAATTCTTTATGACCAGGATGCCCAATACCAACCCGTAAACGATGAAAATCAAAACATCCCAGCTGATTGATGATATCTTTCAACCCATTATGGCCGCCATGCCCACCACCTGTTTTCAATTTGATGCGGCCTGCAGGAAGATCCAGTTCATCATGGGCCACTAATATTTCACTGGCATGAATACGATAAAACTGACTTACGGCCCGAACAGACAAGCCGCTGTGATTCATATAGGTCAAAGGCAGTAATAGCTTGCAAGAGCTCCCATTAAATTCTAACCCGCTTAATTCACCATGCAGTTTTTTTTCAGCTTTGAACGTTAGCTTATAATATTGGGCTAACCGTTCAACAAACCAACCCCCAGCATTATGGCGTGTAGAGGCATAAGAAGCACCAGGATTTTTTAAACCGACAATTAACTTGATGGTCATGGGTAAGATTCAGGTTTAAGCTGTCTTCACTAAGCCGCACTTCATAATAAAAATCCCTCCCCTCCTCTTTACAAAGAAGGAACCACATGCCTTGAATATTCCTCCCTGTTTAAAGGGAGGTTAGGAGGGATTTCCTATCGCCGTTAATGGCACTGTACTATGAATCAATCGAAGCTCTTATCATCCACAAACTACGATGAGAAAAACAGAATTATTTATTTTATTCTGCACTTTCTTCAGCGGAACCTTCAGCAGAGCTTTCTTCTGTTTTTTCAGCGGCTGCTTCAGTAACGCCACTTTTTTGCACATGAATACTGACCACTGGATGGTCGTGATCACCTTCGCTGGGATCAACCGCTAAATGAACGCCTTTTGGCAATTTTAGATCGGATAGATGCAACACATCATTTAATTCCATATCAGACAGATCGACTTCAATGTATTCCGGCAAATCTTTAGCTTGGCAGCGAACTTCCACCTGCATCATCGTATGATTGACCATCCCACCGGCTTTAACGCCTTTGGCATTCTGCTCATTCATAAAATGCAGGGGTACTAATTTGACCAATATATCTTTGGCGCTCACTCGCTGCAAGTCCATGTGTAAAATGACTGGCTTGAAAGGGTGGCGCTGAATCGCCTTAAGAATCACTTTTTCTGCTTTGCCATCCACTTTCAATTCAAAAACGCTGGAATAAATGCTTTCAGTTTCCAATGCTTTCAGTACTTTGTTATGCAATAAATGAATTGGCTTTGGTTCTTTTTCACCACCATATAAAATGGCGGGCACTTTATTTTCAAGACGACGCAGGCGGCGGCTCGCACCTTTCCCCTTATCTGCTCTTGTTTCAGCTTCTAGAACAATTGTTGACATTGATTTAAGTCTCCATAAAAAAACCCCTCATCTTGCGACCAGATTCTCGAGGGCGAAAAAAAGCGAATTTGTTAACAAATTCACGTAGTAAAACGCGCGAAGTATACAATAATTTAAAATCAACTTGAAGTCGTAACGGTTATTTTATAAAATGTGGCACTTTTATTGAACCAGTGATAGCCAATCAGTCAAAGGCTTTGTCAACAATCACACGGCGAGTTGGAGAATTATTATGTATGCGGTAATCAAAACAGGCGGTAAACAATATCGCGTCAAAGAAGGTGATGTACTTAAAGTTGAACAATTATCGGCCGAAATTGGCAGCAACGTTGATTTTTCTGAAGTCTTGATGATAGCAGACGGTGATAATGTTACCTGTGGCGCACCTTTTATTGCAAATGCCAAGGTCAATGCTGAAATACTTGAGCATGCGCGCCACAAAAAGATTAAAATCATTAAATTTCGCCGACGCAAACATCATATGAAACAAATGGGACATCGACAGTATTACACGCAAATTAAAATTACCGGTATTAGTCAATAAACCCTTAGCGCTTATTGACTCTTTAAAGAGGATATTGCAATGGCACACAAAAAAGCAGGTGGTAGTACAAGAAACGGCCGTGACTCGAATCCCAAATATCTTGGTGTAAAACGATACGGCGGGCAGCTGGTAAATGCTGGCGAAATTCTGGTGCGCCAAAGAGGGACACAGTTCCATGCTGGTGAAGGTGTAGGGCTTGGTCGTGATCATACCCTATATGCCTTGGTTGCTGGCTTGGTTAAATTCACCACAAAAGGTGCTAAAAACCGCCGATACGTTAACATCACTCCTGTTGCTGCAGAAGGCCAACATTAAGCCAAAACATGCGATTCGTTGATGAGGCAAACATTAAGGTAGAGGCAGGTCATGGTGGCCATGGTTGCCTAAGCTTCAGACGCGAAAAATACGTCCCTCGTGGCGGGCCTGATGGGGGAGACGGTGGCGATGGAGGCAGTGTTTATCTGCAAGCAAGTCCAGATTTAAATACACTGGTTGACTTTCGTTATCAGCGTCATTTTAAAGCTGAAAATGGCCAAAGTGGCATGGGCAGCAATTGCACGGGGAAAAAAGGCAACGATTTAATCATTCAAGTGCCTGTGGGAACATTGGTACATGATGTCGAAACAGGAGAACTTATTGGTGACATTCGTCATGCTGGTGAGCGGCTTCTAGTTGCTCAGGGTGGTTTTCATGGATTGGGAAATGCTCGTTATAAAAGTAGCGTCAATCGGGCTCCTAGACAAACCTCCCCTGGCACACCCGGTGAAAGCCGTCAACTCCATCTGGAATTGCGCGTATTAGCCGATGTTGGATTACTCGGTTTACCCAATGCCGGAAAATCGACCTTGATTCGCGCAGTGTCCAGTGCAAAGCCCAAAGTAGCTGATTATCCTTTCACAACTTTGCATCCAAATCTTGGTGTTGTCCGCATTGCTTCACATAAAAGCTTTGTCATGGCTGATATTCCAGGATTAATTGAAGGTGCTGCTGAAGGCGCGGGATTAGGCCATCAATTTCTAAAGCATTTATCACGAACCTGCGTGTTATTGCACCTCATTGATGTTGCGCCTTTAGATGGCAGTGATCCTGTGCAATCGGCACAAACCATTATTCAAGAATTGACGGCTTATGATCCTGCCTTGCTTAATAAACCAAGATGGCTTGTACTGAATAAAATTGACTTGATACCAAACGATGAAATACGCCAACAAACCATCCAACGCATTCTAGAAGCACTACACTGGCAAGGTAAAGTATTTACCCTTTCAGCAATCCGCGACGAGGGCACCCAGGAATTATGCCTGGCATTAATGCAATTGATCGATGAGATGAAGCAATCGGAAACTTAACCATTCTGCCGCATAATCAACCACCAAAGCACTGCGATAAGGAATCTGATGTGTTTCGCTGCCATGCTCAATATCATTATGATATTTGATGACCAAATGACTTGTTGCTGATTGCTTTTTCGACCAATACTCCTCCAATCCACGAAGATGAAAATGCACACGGCATTTATCGTTCTCATGAAATATTATTTTAGGATAAGTGCTTGGGTGTTGAATAAGCGTTTGCAGCATTCCCCCTGTTGCATCATCAATGACAACAATGGGTTCTTCCAGCGTTTCTAGCCGTTTACGCAAGCCCTCGGAGGCTTTTTGCTCAGGAGGCGCAATAATATGCGGCGCAACAATCGGGTCAATCATTCCCTTTATTGCAGAAACCTGAGCATCACGGCACCGTACTTTAAATTCAACATAAGGCGTTTCTAAACGATATCCTGTTTCGCAATCCATATTAGCCAACGCATCATCAAGAATCTGAGCAATTTCTCCTTCTGCTACGCCAAAAAGACGCCATTTAAGCCACGATTTGCTATCGGTTTTTTTAGGTCGTAATGCAGGTAAAACATGATGATTGAACATTGCAAGACATTCCCGTGGTGGGCCAGGAAGCAGGATAAATTGTTTATTATTCCAAGAACAATGACAACCCATCGCCGTACCGTAAGGATTTGGCAACAAAATGGCTTGCGCTGGAAAAAGTGATTGTTGATGATTGCCTGGATTCATAGAAAGGTTCGCTCGTTTTAGCCGCGCCTGGATATGATTCAATGCTTCCGGACATTCAACGAGCGGCATATCCAGAAATCGCGCTAGAGCGAAACGTGTACGATCATCGGAAGTTGGGCCCAATCCACCGGTTACAATAATAGTGTCATGGCTTTGGCATAAAAATTCAAGACACGAATAAATGTCTTTCTCTTTGTCACCACAAGCAAGATGCAATCCCAGAAAAAAACCCTCCGAAGACAAACTATGGGCAATCGCATGACTGTTGGTATTCAGAGTATCGCCATCAATGATTTCATCACCCGTAGCCAGAATTGCAATATTCATCGTTCATCATACTCCTGTGCATGTTGCGACTTTAAAGGTTTAAAGCCCTTCTTAAGATTAATTGAACGAACAACATTCACATGTCGTTGATTCATGTTAAATTGAATACCCCATAACGCAATTAATGGGTCATCTCCTATAAGATATCGAACATCGACCAGCAAAAGAGGCTGCCGATGTGCTGCTATCAGATAACCATCGGTAAACCAGGAAAAGACCTTATAGTCACGAAATTGTTGTCCTGCCTCATAAATATACGATGGCAAATCTTGTTTTTTGAATGCCGGAAAGAGCGCTAGGGGGTAAATCTTACTTGAACTAAACAAAGGCGTAATCACATCGGCAATCAATAATTTATCATCGACATAGCCGGCAATTCGCCACTGAGTTGAGCTGGCTAAACCAGGAAAAGCACGCAATCTCTTATAGGCCCACTGTTGCTGATGGACATAGGCCGTTGCTACCTTAAGAGCACGATGATGTTGCCAAGAATTAAAAAACAAAAATGAACCCGCCACCATTAAACCAAGCGCCACTCCCCGTCTATTATCAAACACTATCGTCCAAACAACGCCTAACAAGAGCGGGACCGTGACAAAAGGGTCAATAATGGCAACCATATCCCAGGCAATACGCCTATCAGAAAAGGGCCAAAACAACACGGTGCCGTAGCTGGTGCAGGCGTCCAGTAAAGCATGCGTGGCATAACCAATCAATGCCGCGAACAAAGTGAGGTGCCAATGCTTGCGAAATCGTTTAAAAGGAAAGAATGCAAAGGCAGTCAGCAATCCTCCAAACGGAATAAAAAAAAGCGAGTGCGTAAACTGACGATGGTAAATAAAAAAAAGCATGGGATCGTGCGATGAACGAATGACCAGATCCAAATCTGCAATCATTCCTCCTACAGCACCCACCAGCCAGGCATTGCGCTTGTCATAGTTGTGTAATAGGACTTGTGAACAAGCGGCACCTAATGCTCCCTGTGTAATTGGATCCATTACTGTCCCTGATGCAGGGTTATTTGTGGGAAAGGCATTTCAATTTGTTCCTGATCAAAGCGGCGCTTTATCGCTTCTTGCAGTTGATTCTTTACTTGCGTTGCTTGACTCGTTTGTGTCCATACCATAAATTTTAACTCAATGGCCGAATCACCGAAATTATTAATACTCACTTGTGCTGCAGGCTCTTTTTCCACAGTCTCATGTTCATTCGCCAATTGGGTTAAAACGGATTTAACATGATCAATATCACTGCTATAAGCCACTCCAATGAGGATATCAACTCTTCGAGTATTAAAAAAGCTCATATTGGTAATGTCCGATTTCATGATTGTTTCGTTAGGTATACGGATGCGCATGTTCTCAGGAGTTTTAATTTTGGTGGATAACAAATCAATAGAGTCGACTGTGCCAATCAAGTCTTTGACCTTAATCTGATCACCAACTCTGAAAGGACGTTCAAACAATAGAAAAATTCCACTGACGAAATTAGAAGCCGCCGTTTGTGAAGCAAAGCCCAAGGCAACGGTAAATACACCCGCTGCCCCAAGAAGCACGGTCATTTTAAAACCAAGCTGTTGCAAAGCAGAAAATACAAAGAGAAGAAACAAACCATAAAAAATTAATCGTTGTGCAAGTAAGACCTGATGCCGGGAAAAGCGCTTGGACAAAGACCGATTTACGATCTTACTGACTTGTTGGGCAATAACAAACCCTAATAAAATCAGTACTAGAGCATAGAACAGATGAAACCAGCCTATCTTCGCCAACGTTTCCATTTACTTCTCTCCACCTATTTAGAAACCATGAGTTTATACAATCATCCTTTGTATAACTTATAGATTTTCCTTTAGAACCTGTCTTCAGAGTCGCTAGGCTGAGGCTAAAAGCCTTGATTTTAGAGCACCATAGCGCAGCATACATAGTAGTATGTGAGCAATGGAGCGCAGAAAATCGAGGCTTTTAGCCCTGCGTAGTTAGACTCTGAAGACAGGTTCTTAGAAATCTAAGCTATAAAAAACCCCGCTTATGCGGGGTTATAGTCCATCATCTGAACGATTATTCTTCAGTCTCAGTGCCAGTTGATTCTGGTGTAGCCGTTGCATCCATGGGCTTGGCTTCATTTGTTCTGTCTGCAGACTGAGTCGCTGCATTTTCAGGTCTTACCTCCGGTTGCTTCGGTTTATCTTCACCACAAGCAGATAGCATTAAAGCCACCACGCCAGCAGTTAATAACATAGCCAACTGTTTCATATTCATCTCCCTTTTATTTTTATTGAATAAGCTTCCTTATCAAGTCTAGCAAAAATTCACATGATGTGAAGAAGTTACATAATTATATTAATTATTTATCTTCACAAGCATATATTATTTTAGATTTACAATCCACTTTATTGAACCAACAAGCCTGTCATAAAAAACCGCACAAAACACAAACTTTATCACAAGCACATGAAATCTTTTATTGATAACCCAAGCACAGCATTTACTGACTTGATCTAATGCATTTGCTAGAATCTCGACAAATGTAATTTTATCGTGGCTCAGATGCTATCTTCTCACACTCCCATGATGCAACAATACTTGCGAATTAAAGCAGACTATCCTGATATGCTGCTGTTTTATCGTATGGGTGATTTTTATGAATTGTTTTTTGACGATGCTAAACACGCCGCACAATTACTTGATTTAACTTTAACTCACCGCGGGCAATCTGCAGGCAAGCCAATCCCCATGGCTGGTGTACCATATCACGCCGTCGAAAATTATCTTGCGCGCTTAATTAAAAGAGGGGAATCCGTCGCGATTTGTGAACAAGTTGGCGACCCGTCGCAAAGTAGGGGTCCGGTTGAGCGGCAAGTGACCCGAATCATTACTCCAGGCACTATTACCGATGAAGCGCTTCTTGAAGCAAAATGCGATAACCTACTATTGGCAATTCACCAAGATAAGAAACAATTCGGTCTGGCTTGGACTGACTTAAGCAGCGGTCGTTTTCATTTATTGCAGGCAGCAAATTCTAGTCAGCTGCAAAGTGAACTTGCTCGTCTTAAACCCGCTGAGATTCTGATTCAGGAACCATTGCCTTTTGACAAACTGAATGAGCAATACACGATTAAAATTCGCCCTTCCTGGGACTTTGATCGGCAACACGCACGGGAATTGTTATGCCAGCAATTTGCCGTACAAAATCTAGATGCCTTTGGAGAAAAAGAATATCCTCTAGCCATTCCTGCAGCCGGTTGCTTATTGGCCTACTTGCAGATCACTCAAAGACAAGCGTTGCCACATTTAAAGACGGTGACACTTGAGCACAACCAGCATTATTTGCAATTGGACGCAGCCACTCAACGTCATTTGGAACTATTTGAACATTCTCATGGACACCACAATCACAGTCTCTTTTCACTCTTGGATCATACCGCTTCAGCCATGGGAAGCCGTTTGCTCAAACGTTGGTTAGGCAGACCATTACGCCACCATCAGCTCATTCGCCATCGTCAGCAAGCCATTAAGGAATTAATAAGAAAAAAACAAGACAGCCATTTACATGAGTTGCTTCGTCAAATATGTGACGTTGAACGAATCACATCCCGTATTGCCTTAAACTCAGCCCGTCCACGGGATTTAATCCAATTACGTCAAACATTACGCTTGCTTCCTGAAATAAGCAACGCTATTTCCAGCAATGAAAGCGACTTGATTCTGACACTAAGCAAGCAATTAACATCCTTACCCGCATTACACGACTTATTAGCGGCAGCCCTCGTCGAAAATCCACCCATGCTAATTCGTGATGGTGGAGTTATTGCGCCTGGATTTGATGAAGAATTGGATGAATTACGTGAACTGAGCGAACACGCAAGCGAAGCACTGTTAAAACTGGAGCAGAAAGAAAAACATCATTCAGGTTTACCCTCATTAAAGTTTGGCTATAATCGAGTCCATGGGTACTACATAGAATTACCACGTACACAGGCAGAAAAAGCGCCCCCTTATTATCAGCGCAAACAAACGCTCAAGAATGTCGAGCGCTATATTACGCCTGAGTTAAAAACATTCGAGGAAAAAGTACTGTCCGCACAAAGCAAGGCATTAACACGTGAAAAATGGCTGTATGAAACCCTTTTGCAGGAAATTCACCAATATTTGCAGACCCTGATGCAAATCGCCCAAGGCCTGGCTGAGCTGGATGTATTATGTACTCTTGCTGAACGTGCACAATCATTAAACTGGCACTGTCCGGAATTGAGTGACCAACCAGGCATTGAAATTCAAGGCGGGCGCCACCCCGTTATCGAACAAATTCTCCAGGAACGATTTATCGCTAATCATTTAACCCTTCATTCTACTTGCCATATCCTAGTCATTACCGGCCCTAACATGGGTGGTAAATCCACCTACATGCGCCAGAACGCCCTGATCATTCTACTGGCACATATTGGCAGTTATGTCCCTGCCCAACAAGTAAGATTAGGCCCCATTGACCGAATTTTCACGCGCATCGGTGCCAGCGATGATCTGGCATCAGGCCGTTCTACCTTTATGGTGGAAATGACGGAAACGGCCTATATTCTAAGGCATGCCACATCACAAAGCCTGGTATTAATCGACGAAATTGGCCGGGGAACCAGCACGCACGATGGCATGGCTCTGGCCTATGCTTGTTGTGCTCACCTTGCATCGAAGGTGAAAGCTTATACGTTGTTCTCCACCCATTATTTAGAACTCATCAAACTCGCTGACGAATTTTCTTGCATCCGTAACGTACAATTACGAGCAGCATTAACCGAAAGCGGTATTACGTTTCTTTATCAAGTCGAAGAAGGCCATGCAAGCCGCAGCTATGGGCTTGAAGTTGCAGCATTAGCCGGAATACCTGAAGAAGTATTAACGCTCGCCAATCATCATCTGCAACAGGCGCAAGAAACATCGACAACACCGTTTACCCCCCCTTTACCTAACTCAACATCCCCTATATTGACTGTATTAGCTAACATTGATGTGGATACTTTATCTCCCAGAGCGGCACTGGAATTTATATACCACCTGAAAGCATTGGAAGCTTCTGGTACCATGAAATCACTTTCTGGTATGGATGGCAATCAACTTTATGATCAATAAACGAGCCAGACGCATCCTGCTCATTTTATGCAGCCTCCTGCCATTAGGTGCGTTGAACGCCGTGAATGTTGACATTACAGGAATTAAAGGGGATGTATTAGAGAATGTGCAATACCGCCTGGCTGAATTATATCAAGATAAACCCATAACCCAGGAACCACCAGAAGCATTAAAAGAACAAATCACCAAAGCCATGTATCCTTATGGTTTTTTCAAGCCAAGCATCACCATTCACCCTGCAGGCAAACGATTGCAAATCTATATCACCGCCGGCCCGCAAATGCATATAACCAACCTGACTGTACGTCTCCAGGGAGAAGGTGCTGAAAACCCTGAAATTCGACAAGCCGTGCGCGATCTTCCAATCAAAAGTGGTCAACCTCTGCTTAACCGTCGCTACGAAGAAGCAAAAGATATATTGCATAATGCGGCAGAACATCAAGGTTATTTACATGCCTTCTTTGAAAAATCCGAAATTTTAATTGATAGGCAACGTTATACGGCAAACATCACCTTAATTTTCAATACAGGTCCTCAATATTATTTTGGTCAGATACGCTTTGATCCAACCTACATTTCACCGGAATTGCTTCATCGTTATGTCCCCTTTAAAATTGGCCAACCTTACTCGACGGATCAGGTTCTTGCCTTGGAAACCAATCTGTCTGCCAGTGGTTACTTTAAATCCGTCGTGGTAAAACCAACTATTAATTCCGAACGTCATGTACCAATAGATGTTCATCTGGAAAGAGTGCATCGAATCAATTATTCCTTAGGCATCGGTTATGGAACCGATACTGGCCCTCGCGGACGCGCAGGCATTCATATCGTGCCAGTAAACCGCGCCGGTCATAAATTCAATGCCATTGCTCAGGGCTCCCTTAAGGAAAATGCATTGCTGGCACAATATATTATACCCGGCCAAAATCCTGTAACGGATAAATACAGCATCACAGGAAGTTTATCCAACTTGAATTACAGCAGCGGTTATGGGAATTCACTCTTGCTGTCGGTTGCTCAACAACATGTCAAAAAACGGCACCAACGCATTCTCTCCCTAAATGCGTTAAATGAGCGTTATAATTACACAGGGGAACCCAAAACAACCAAGTCGCTTTTGTTTCCCAAAGCAACATTGACCTGGAGTAAAGTATCTGATCCATTATTTTCCCCTTCCGGTTACAATGTCACGCTCACAGGCCTTGCAGCCAGTAAAGCAATTCTCTCAGAAATTAATATGGCGCAAGCCTCGATTGATGCGAAAGCAGCGATAACATTTGACTTGATTCGCACCCGTTTTTTCTTTCACGCCATGCAAGGATTTACTCAAATTAATGAGATTAACAATCTGCCTTTATCCTTAGCCTTATTGCTGGGAGGCGCCGAAAATTTGAAAGCATACAGCTATAATTCAATAGGACCTGGAAAAATTTTAAGTTTTGCAGGCATGGAAATTCAAAAAGAAACCTTCAACAAATGGTATCTCATTGGATTTGTCGACGGCGGTGATGTATATAATCCAAACCCAAAAGAATTTAAATACGATGCCGGCATCGGTCTAATGTGGGTATCGCCGGTTGGTCCCATTAAAGTGGGCGTTGCCCAGGCGATTAACAACCACTTTAATCGTATTGAGGGACGCAATCCTAAGCTTGTGATTAATATGGGGCCTGATCTGTAACTATGCGCTATTTAAAATCCTTTCTTTACACATGCTTCATCCTCTTTATCCTACTGACCTGCGTGTTAGCATTTTTTCTGGTCACCACACCAGGATTCTATACTGCCGTTAAACTAGCCAATTTAGCTCTACCGGGAAAAATCACTTTAAAAAAACCACAAGGCCAACTGATCAAGCAGATATCCTTTACCGAATTAGACTATGAAGACAATACTTTTCATCTTCATCTTGACCATGGACGCCTGACATGGAACTGGACTGCTTTATTCCATAAAGAACTACGCATTAAAGAAATCCATGCCGACACCCTCTTAATGGAAATCAAAGATACACCCGAAGCTATCGAAAAAGCGGGGCATACTGACTTTAGCCTGCCGCAATTACCAATCATGCTCACCATAAACAAATTAACGCTTAATGAACTACGTATTAAACAAGCTGGCGCAGCCTGGCAAATGGAGCAGCTGTATTTACAAACAACGCTTAATAGCCAACAATGGACCATTCATCAGTTTGCAGCCAATTATGGTCATAACCGTCTCTTGTTAGAAGGAAATGGTCAACCCTATTTTCCCTATGCCGTTACAGCCAATCTGACGTTTAAACCAACAACAGGCATGCAACACCATATTCAGGGAGACATTAAACTTAGCGGCAATCTAGACTTATATCATTGGCAAGGGCAATTCAGTCAACCTGCCAAAGGAACGCTCCATGGCACCTTGAAAAACGGCCAGGCACTGTCCATGCAAATCACATGGCACGACGGTAAATGGCCCATTGATGCTCAAAATGTTATAGAAAACCGGCAAGGTCGTATCACCATGAATGGCACCTTATCGGATTTACTGATTAAGGCGCAAGTTACCTTTGATGCACCGGCAAAAGCGGATTTGGACTTGCATGCGCATGTGCATGATAAAAAAGTTGATGCTCGAAGTTTAGTGCGCATGCCTCAAGGTAACATCGTCACCACATTGACGTATGATGAACAGGCCAAACCAAGATTCAAAGGTGAAATCAAAACAACCTCACTCACATTAACCGAGAAGAATCTGCCTTTATCAAATCTTGAATTGACCGCACAGGTTTGGGGAAATTCACCGCAAACACTTTCAGCGACAGCAGCAGTGTCGGCACGGTACATGGACAATTTATTAAAAGCTCGAATCAATTATCAACCACAAAAAATCCATGCCAGCCTTTCGCTTGGTGCTAATCACCTGGAGATCAATGGAACGTCCATCTACCAATGGCAAGCAACCGCTTCTCTGCCTCAGCCGATGCTTTTCCACCCAGCACTTGCCAATTTACAAACAACACTGATCTCCGATATTAAAGTGACCGGCCCCCAACAAGGAAAACTAACCCTCACTATGACACCCGGCATCTATCAATCAACCTTGGACAAAACACTCCCGCCACTCAGATTTCAAGGCGGACAATTAACGGCCAATTTATCAGCAACAGGATTAAAGGCAGCGGGTCATATGCAGATAGACCGCCATAAACAATTGGATTTTAATGGGCAACTGCCTGAATTTCGTCTTGATGACATTGACGCCACCAAACAAACCATACAAGGAACGTTAAATCTACACATTGATTCTCTCGATTTTCTTGCAGGGGTGAGTCCTGCCATTGAAAAACCTCATGGCAGACTTGATCTCAAGCTGTCCGCCGAAGGGAAATTAAATAACCCCATCGTCAAAGGCGATATTACGTTAAACAAAGCCAGTGTGTTTCTGCCTAAATTAAATCTTGCACTATCGCCAATCCAGGCTAAATTACTAACCCATGGTACGCAATGGACAGCGACCGGTTCCATCGGAGCTCAAAGCAAAACATTGACGATGGAGGGCAAGGGAGCGTTTGCCCCAGAGATGAACGGGAGTATAACCATAAACGGCGAACAATTTCCCATCGTGCAAACCTCTGAACACAAGGTTCATGTCTCTCCGTCCTTATCGCTTGATTTCAAACCAGATTTGATTGATATAAAAGGGACGATTCTTGTGCCTTCTGCTAACTTAAAACCCATCAATTTCAGCAGCAGCATTGATTTAACCGATGATGCTGTGTTTGTAAGCGATAAACAAGAAACGTCTCCTTTTAACATCAATGCCGATATCGAACTTAAAATGGGGCAACAGGTTGCTTTGGATGTAAAAGGCCTGCATGGTTTTTTAGACGGCGCTCTAAAAATCAGACAAATACCACAAAGTGAACCATTCGCTGTGGGTGAATTAACGATCAGAGACGGTAAATACCAAGCTTATGGACAGGACTTAACGATTGAAGAAGGTCAGCTTATCTTTACAGGAGGTAAGATAAGCAACCCAGGCATCCGGCTTCGCGCTGTTCGTTATTTTAAAAATGCAACCGCCAATTTTGCAAGCTCTAATGAATTGTTTGATTTCAGCTCTGGGAATATCCAATCCATCAATTTAGGCAATAAAACAACCGTAGGTATTGAAGTCAGCGGCCGAGTCGATTCCCCTGAAATTAAATTATTTTCCATTCCGGCAAATCTCTCGCAAGCCGATATATTATCCATGATTATCTTAGGAAAACCGGCAAGTCAGGCCAGTAGATCGGGAGGTCAATTATTACTGACTGCCATCTCGGCCATGAATCTCGATTCAGGTACAAAGGGCTTGCAATTACTGGATCAGTTAAAACAAACACTGGGTTTTGATTTTAATATACAAAGCACATCACAATATCATCAAGAAACCAATGAGGTGACTGACAGCACGGCTTTTGTGGTCGGTAAAGCGATAACCAATCGTTTATACTTAAGCTATAATATCGGTTTATTCCAAGAAGACAGTAACGTATTAACCTTGAAATACCTCTTAAATAAATTTTTCAGTATCCAGGTGACAGCCAGCGACTCTGGCAGTGGCATGGATTTATTGTATACGCATAGCAAGGACTAATATGAACCAGTATTCCATACCCCTTCGCCTAAAACGTCTGCGCCGAACTCCAGCAGTACGCGCAATGATACAGGAAACTCATCTGCATCCAGCACAATTCATCGCACCTTTGTTTATCAGTGAAACTCTCAACGCTAAACGTGAAATTAGCGCCATGCCCGGCCAGTATCAATGGACATTAAACAGCTTGTCTGAAGAAATTGACACACTCTCTGAGTTAGGGATTCCCGCAGTCTTGCTGTTTGGCATTCCTGCACATAAAGACACAAGAGGCCGTGCTTCTTTAAGCACAAATGGGATCATTCAACAAGCCATACACAAGATTCGCACCATAAATCCAGAGATGCTCATCATTGCCGACGTTTGTTTTTGCGAGTATACAGACCATGGCCATTGCGGTGTACTACGTGGCCATACGATCGATAATGATGCGACCTTGGCGCTGCTAGCACAACAAGCCGTGAGTTATGCCGATGCCGGTGCGGATTGGGTGGCCCCCAGCAGTATGACTGATGGCATGGTCGCAGCCATTCGGCAAGAACTGGATGCCAATGGCCATCAAGAAATTGCTATTTTAAGTTATGCTGTGAAATACAGCTCCAGCTTTTATGGGCCATTTCGTGAAGCAGCCCAGGGCGCTCCTCAATTTGGCGACCGCAAAACCTATCAAATGAACCCAGCCAATTCACATGAAGCCCTACGCGAAGCAGCCTTGGACTTAAAAGAAGGTGCGGATATGCTGATGGTTAAACCCGCCATGAACTATCTAGACATCATCTATCGGGTAAAACAGCGCTTCCCGGAAGTACCATTATGTGCCTATCAAGTCAGTGGTGAATATTCGATGTTGAAAGCTGCTGCTGCGCAAGGATTAATCGACGAGAAGCAAGCCATGCTGGAAAGCCTAACTGCAATCAAGCGGGCTGGTGCGGATTTGATGATTACTTATTTTGCCAAAGAAGCTGCAAAGCTCGCAGCTACAACTTTTCCATCACTTCATGTAAGTACTTAACAGCCTCTACTTCGATGGCTAAATCGTGTTTGGGGGCATTGGCATAAGGTACGATCGCGCGTTTGAAACCGTGCTTGGCCGCTTCTCTCAAGCGCTCCTGACCACTTTGTACTGGTCTAATTTCACCGGCAAGTCCCACTTCACCAAAAATGACCGTTTTATTGTCTAAAACGCGATTGCGTAAACTGGAAACAACCGCCGCCAGCAGAGCCAAATCGCTGCCCGTTTCCGTAACTTTCATCCCACCCACCACATTAATAAACACATCCTGATCAAAGGTCGCAATACCACCATGACGATGCAAAACCGCAAGTAAAATCGCCAGGCGATTTTGTTCAAGTCCTGCAGTAATTCGTTTGGCTTGTTGACTATGGGACTGATCAACCAACGCCTGTACTTCGACTAACATCGGACGAGAACCTTCCCAGGTCACCATCACCGCACTGCCAGGCGTTGGTTCCGGTTGGCGCGACAGAAAAATCGCCGACGGATTAGCAACTTCTTTAAGACCTTTATCCGTCATCGCAAAAACACCCAACTCATTAACCGCACCAAACCGGTTTTTAACCGCGCGAATGACGCGAAAACGGCTATCGCTCTGCCCTTCAAAATACAACACACAATCCACCATATGTTCCAACACTCTGGGGCCGGCAAGCGCCCCTTCTTTGGTCACATGACCAACGAGAAAAACAGCCGTTTGAGTGGTTTTCGCAAAACGAACCAATTGCGCTGCCGACTCACGAACTTGACTTACCCCCCCAGGTGCTGAATTAATTAATTCGGTAAAAATGGTTTGGATTGAATCAATCACCATAATACGCGGCCTCTCTTTCTGCGCATGGGCAAGAATGGATTCCACATGCGTTTCAGCCAAAAGCTTTAAGCCGGCTAATGGCAATTGCAATCGTTTTGCCCGTAAGGCAACCTGTTGTAACGATTCTTCTCCCGTAACATATAACACATTCTGCTGCAACGACAATTGCGCTAGAGTTTGGATGAGCAAAGTCGATTTACCAATCCCAGGATCACCGCCAATCAAAACCACCGATCCATCAACCAAGCCCCCACCCAATACGCGATTAAGCTCAGACAAACCGCAATCCATACGTGATTGACCATCAAGAATCACCTCCTCAACAAGCATGACTTCTGAACGTTCGTTTGCATAATTTCCAGTACGTGTACTTTTTCCTGACGTGTTTACAGATTCTTCTGTGATTGAATTCCAGGCACCGCATTGCATGCATTGCCCTGCCCACTGCGAAAAGACTGCAGCACATTGATTGCAAACAAATTGTATTTTCTGTTTCATAAGTCTCTTCATACTCCATGCTCTATTTCTTTAACGTTACTCTTAGAACCTGTCTTCAGAGTCGCCAGGCTGAGGCTAAAAGCCTTGATTTTAGAGCACCGGAGCGCAGAAAATCGAGGCTTTTAGCCCTGCGTAGTTAGACTATGAAGACAGGTTCTTAAACTCTTCCTTCGTTAAGCTTGTATAATGCCTTCCAGGCATTTAGACTCTACACCTCGTTCTACACCACAAACAAAATAAAATGACTCATGAAACTTTTGAATGGGCAGTTATCGGAGCGGGGCCTGCTGGCATTGCTGCTGTAGGTAAATTACTGGATCATAAAATAGCCCCCACGAATATTCTATGGATAGATCCCTATTTTAAGGTTGGCGATTTAGGCCAGCATTGGAAAAATGTTTCCAGTAATACCTCTGTAAAACTGTTTATTGATTTTTTAACAGCAGTTCAATCCTTCTCCTATGATAAAGCATCAAACGATTTTCAATTAAATCATTTACCGGCTGGCGATACATGCACCCTATCTCATATCGTTGAGCCTTTGCAATGGGTAACCAAACACTTAAGCCAAACCGTGCAAACAGCACCAGCCTTTATTCATGAAATGAAACATTCCAATCAAGCCTGGATTTTAAGCAATGATACGCAAACGTTCCACGCAAAACAGGTCATTTTGGCAACCGGTTCCGTCCCGGAAAGCTTAAATTATCCAGGAATTGATACGTTACCTTTTGATTTGGCTATTGATAAAGAACGACTCAGTCAATCTATAAATACCGATGAAACTTATGCTGTTTTTGGCTCCTCTCATTCCGCCATTATCATCATTCAATATTTGGTTGAATTAGGGGTTAAAAAAGTCATGAATTTTTATCGTTCACCATGTCGCTACGCAATTCCCATGAATGACTGGATTTTATTTGACAATACCGGTTTAAAAGGGCAAACGGCGCGATGGGCACGTCAATACATTGATGGGGTCCACCCCCATAATCTGGTCCGCTATACGGCCACCGAAGCGAATATTACCCGTTTTTTGCCAGAATGCAGTAAAGCAATTTATGCCGTCGGCTTTAAACGCAGAAAAAACATGGTCATCAACGACTGCGAACAGGTGGATTATAATCCGCATGTTGGGATTATTGCCCCAGGATTGTTTGGTTTGGGCATTGCCTTTCCCGAGTTAAAACTTGACCCTCTCGGCAATGAAGAATACCAAGTAGGCCTATGGAAGTTTATGACTTATCTAAACAAAATTATGCCAATATGGTTACAATACCCGGCCTGATGTCAACGGCTGCCATGTTGATTTCTATTATGATCACAATAATTTCCCGGTGATGGCTGTTGAATCCACACAATGAGGCAGTATAATTGCATGATTTGCCTGCTCGCAGGATGACCGTAATGACTAAGACCATCCATTTTGAAAAATCAATAGCCGAATTAGAACAAATTGTTGCCCAACTGGAAAAAGGGGAATTATCCCTGGAAGATTCTTTAAAGCAATTCGAAAAAGGCATGACGTTGGCACATAAATGCCAAGACCTTTTAAATCAGGCTGAACAAAAGATTGAGATCCTTTCTGCCGCAAACACTCCGGCACCTGAGCAACCCAATGAATAACCAAACAATGAGCGATTGCCTTATACGCCATGAAGCGATGTTGCAAACACTGCTGAATCAATTGGATATTCCGGCTCCTCGCATCAAAGAAGCTATTATTTACACGCTATTTCCCGGCGGAAAACGATTACGTCCGATGCTTGTGTATTTGTGCGGTAAATTAATCAAAGTGCCTCTTGATAGTCTGGATATCATTGCCGCGGCGATTGAATTAACCCATTGCTATTCCCTGGTGCATGATGATTTGCCCGCTATGGACAATGACAATTTTCGCCGCGGCAAGCCGAGTTGTCACCGAGCGTTCGACGAAGCCACTGCCATTTTAGTAGGCGATGGCATGCAGGTGCTGGCCATTGATGTATTACTTAATTTTCTTCCAAAAACGCTCTCTTTACAGCAAGTCATCACGGTCACGCAAGAGCTGGTGAAAGCCAGTGGACCATCCGGCATGGTCAGTGGCCAAAGTCTTGATCTTTCGGAGCTAGCAAAACCATCCATTAACGAATCTCAATTATGTGAAATTCATCGGTTAAAGACTGGTAAGCTCATATCAGCCTGCATTAATATGGTCTTGGCCGCAGGAAACCCAACTCCGGATGCAGCATGCGCGTTGCGCCAATTTGCCACACATTTAGGCCTTGTCTTTCAAATGCAAGATGATTATCTTGACCGATATGGCAATGCCAAATTAGGCAAAGGCAGGGCATCTGATATCGCCAATCAAAAAACAACCTTTGCAACCCTATACGACAAACAAGAATTGTTTTTCAAAATTCAAAATCTCTATCTGCAAGCCCGCCAGGAGTTAACCTTCTTTTCCGAAAAGGCACATGATCTTTTAGACTTGCTGCAGTCTTTACAGCAGCAGCTAGAAAAATAACACCATCGGATAATTGTCAACAGACCCTAAACTCAAGTAGACTTGCCCTGCCCTTGATGATAAGAAAACAGGTAATAGGCATGAAAAATTCAAAAACTGAACGATCGCAAGAACTAAAAAACAAAACCAATTATACCTTTCTCTTAGCGTGTACGGCGGCCTTAACGACAGCAGCAGTTGTTACCGCCGGCGTTATTGCCGCAACAGCAACCAAATCCACAGCCATCGCAACGACAGCCCTTGCATCAAAAGCCATGCTTGCTGCCGGAACCACAGCCGTTGCCGCTTCTTCAATAGTTTTACCTATTGCCATAGGCGCTGCCACTTTACTAATGATTGGCGCCATTTGTTTATTACCTTTTTTATTAAGACCAAGTCGTGTCGTTGCCACAACACCAGTTGGATGGCCCAGACCATCTGCCGTGGTCGTCACCCCTGGCTTTTCATCACCTTTTCGCCCTGTTGTTGTGCCCCGTGTGACAACTCATAGCCATTTTCGTCCGGCTCCCAGCACTCATCACCATAGTCATTCTGGCGTGTTCTCTCCAGGCCATACTCATAGCCACAGTGCAACCTTTGGTCATGGTCCAGTAAGCTTTGCACGTAGCCATGGTCATTTCAGTCATGGGTCAGTTCACGACCGTGGAGCTCCGACCGCTGCCACACACAACCATAGTCACTCAGGAAGTCATGGCGTTACAGTCAGATCCTATTAATCTTTGCAGTAAAGGCGACATTTAAACGACTTGCAGCAAAAACTTTAATCCAGCCATTCAAAATAAAATATAATTTTTTGAATGGCTTATCTATGTTTTAATCATTAAAAATGAAAATAGTTAAAGCTTCTCAAATGATAAATAATTTGCTAAGGTATGTGCCGAATTAACCATTTCATTCGAAGGTAAAAAGCAATGCCAATTATTAATGGAACTCGATTTCAAAAAAAAGAAAAAATTAAAGCAGAAATTAATAGTGAAATATTCGCAAAAATCAATGAATATTGCGCATGGGCAAATATTGATGATATCGGTTTCTTCATTGAAGAAGCAGCAAGCTTTGTCTTTGCAAAAGACAAAGACTGGAAACAATATCAAAAATCCTCAAGAAAACGTACAGAACAAGCACACTCCTAATTTCATTTAAAAAATTCCTTGACAGGTAATGAAGGCCTCATTAAACTGCGATTCTCTTTTAAAGAGCTGATATACAGGAAATTTAGGGGTTATAGCTCAGCTGGGAGAGCGCTTGCATGGCATGCAAGAGGTCGGCGGTTCGATCCCGCCTAGCTCCACCATCGCTTGTTAATCATGGTTGTAAATGTCTAGGTCCCCATCGTCTAGAGGCCTAGGACATCGCCCTTTCACGGCGGTAACAGGGGTTCGAATCCCCTTGGGGACGCCATATTACATGGCAAATATATCACCATGCTGGTGCATATTGTGCTTAATATGCAACCGAAAAATTCTAGGTCCCCATCGTCTAGAGGCCTAGGACATCGCCCTTTCACGGCGGTAACAGGGGTTCGAATCCCCTTGGGGACGCCATATTTATAGTCTTTCAAATATCGTTCGTGTATTAAACCCAAATAATCGCTCATGCATGCGATAAGCGTATTCATCCGTCATATTGGCAATATAATCGCACACAATTCTGAACGCAGCCTGTTCATCCGTTGCTTCATGAAACAACAAACGATTTTTATTATCCAGCAAACTGCCGGGGTTTGAACTGATGGCCTCAAATAAGCGCAACACCACCGTTTGCCCACCATATTCAAACGTACGTGCTTCTTGTGAATCAATCACATATTGATAAATGAATTGCATCAGATACTCTAAAAGTGCTTTCGCCTCAGGTAATAAAATAAGATTATATTTAAGCAAAGAATTTGCAAATCCTTCGTGAGTGACCCGCACTTCCGTTGCCGTTATAAAATAATTCACCATCTCACCAATAGCCTGCTTACGAATATAGGGGGCTGGATCAAATAAAGAATTAAGCAATACATCCTGAGCTTGACCGAGAGGCGTCAAAGCGAGTAACTGTCTTAAGGTAAGCGTATCAAATTGCGAACGTTCAATCAGCCGTAAATGAATTGCATCCTCCAAATCATGAACCCCATACGCAATATCATCTGCAATATCCATCACAGAACAATCGAAGGTATGATAAGCTGCTTTTCCATGAGTATATTGTCCGGGTGGCTTTACCAGTGACTGAAACAATGCTCGCTCAGACTCCGAAAAAGGGGACAATAACCAATCTACTTCAGGCTGTTCACAGTCAAAATAAGCCTTTGGTGGCAACCAATCATTGATACGAATTGTTTTACTGAAGGATTGCTGCACCTCTGGTAAAGAGGTCGCAACCACACTGGCGCGACTAACGGGGTATTTAAGAATCCCAAGTAAAGCTCGGCGCGTTAAATCAAGTCCATAAGCGCCATAACTTTTTTCAACTTTAGTCAGAAGCCGTAAGGTTTGACCATTCCCCTCAAAACCACCATGATGGCGCATCATATAGTTTAATGCCACCTCACCACCATGACCAAAAGGTGGATGACCAATATCATGCAATAAACAAATAACACTGATAAGATCATCATTGGGAAGAAGTCCTGATAAGAAATGAGGTTGCTGACTAATACTTAGATGACGTATAAGGCTTCGTCCAATGGAAGCAACCTCAAGAGAATGCGTCAAACGGGTGCGATGAAAATCGCCCTCATCGGTACCAAGAATCTGGGTTTTTCGCTGCAAACGTCTGAATGCGGGACAGTGAATCACCCGAGTGCGATCGCGTTCATACGGATCACGATGATCCTGACTGCCACGTTGATTGGTTTGCCCCGAGCGGCGATGTGTCCACATAGATTATTAATAATAATTACTTTTCAATAGTATACCTGCTTATCTTGGTTGTTTCATCATCCACTACCATTGACGTGGTCTAATTGATTTGGACAGCCCAGTTAAGAGATAATTTGCTTAATTGGAGTTCAATATGTCTACGAGAAGAAAATATACAAAAGAATTTAAACTGGATGCAATTAGTCTGGTCACTGAACAAGGATATACCTGTTCTGAAGCAGCGAGGAGCCTGGGTATTCATTCAACTATTCTG
>NZ_CAAAID010000001.1:292145-349861 GCF_900639915.1 Legionella nagasakiensis | reverse complement strand
GAATGCATGACCCTCATCTGCTTCATGCTCTTTTATCCAACGACTAAGCACATTCGGATTAAGCGACAAACTGCGAGCTGCTTCCGCCCGACTGTAGCCTTGATCTTTTACAAGGCTAATTGCATCAAGCTTAAATTCTTGTGAAAATTTTCTTCTAATTGTCATATCTTTTACTCCAGTTAAGTTTATTATCTCTTAACTGGTGTGTCCGAATCCATTAAACCACATCATTATTTTTCTGTAATACATAAAACTCATAAGGAGCAAAGCAACTATAGGATATATGAAGTCTTTCACAATCATTCGTAAAAACATAAATGGAGAAACCTTTTTTGGCTGCAATTTCTACTAATGGTAATATATATTTTTTAATTATTTTTTCATTAATAAGATTTAATTGTTTATCCGGCATATTTGTCCATGGATCAATCACGACAAAAGCTGTATTTTTATTTAAAAAAGTAGTATTAAATATATACTCTTCATCCTCTCCTATAACAGGGATACCATTATTTAGAACATAATTGCCATCAAGACTTCGCTGAAAATGACTAATACTTTTGACAGGAACAGAAATACTATTATCAGAACTTGCATAATTTTTTGAGCTAATAACAATAATAAATATTGAAATAGTTTGTAAAAAGAGTTTCATTAAATATCTAAAACCTATGTTCTCATAATTTCATTGATGATGAGCATATTTGGGAATATTCTAAAATTATTACAAGTGCAAAATCAGAGACGTTTTCTAGTTAATCTTGGAATTAAATAAGACAAATAACGTTTCATCCCCGCAGCTAGTAATTTTACATTTGTAAAAAAAGTGTATTTTGGATTAAACAATAACTTAAAAAAATTACAGAAAATAAAATTAGCCTCTGTACAAAAACAACGAAAACGATTCAGATTTTTGTATTTTTTCCTAGTATTTTCTATTTTAGATAGTAAGTCTATTTTATTTATACTTTTTGTTCTACATTTAATAATGGCCAACAACTCATTAGCAATCAAATCAGAAAATTTATGTTGCGAATAACGATCTGAGACAATTAAGTCATTATAAGTTCGATCGGCAAGCGCTTGCAAAAAACAAAAATCTTTTAATTTGTCTATCACTTCTTCTATATTGGAAAAATTCTTTTCTAATGGAATATAGTGTTTATCTGGTATACATATTCCGCTATACTCGCCTGGAAACATAATCATCGGCGTCTTTGTCGCCGCAGCTTCAAACACTCTAGGAGAAATAGCATTATATAATATATTGCCATCAAATGGTTTTAGAACCTGTTCATAAACAGAATCAAAATTAGCGCCCTTATTTTTTCGAAGAAATCGATTAGTCTTTTTACGAATACTGTCATCAAAATCCCAGATGCTTGCACCACTTTCCGTACCCAGAACTGCTTTGGAGTTTTTCAGTAATTGCAGCCATTTTTCTCCATATAACCGCGCAGATTCTTCAAGACTGATATCAAGCTTGAGCCTTTTTCCCTGAGCATAATGAGTGAACCCTCTAGCAATTCTTTCCTTGTCATGTGAGAGTGTTCCCAACCAATATTCACAACGCCTACTACGATAAGAAACATCAATTAGCCGCTCAGAGACAGGAAGAGAAATAATCGACTTCATATAATCCTGGACATAACCTGTTAACACTGTCACTCGCTTTAAACCAGATAAGCGTGGATCAGGATAGGCTTTATTAACTATATTACAATTAACTAATGTAAATAATAAATGAAAACCTAATGTATACATATATTCCTGAACCTGATTTACTTTTTGATATTCATCCTGTAAAAATAAAAATTTTATCCCTTGAAATGAGGCAATACGTTTTTTCAATAAATCTGAAAGATAATAATTGTTATAAGGTTTTATTGAGTAATGAATGCCTATAGCATCAAATATTGAAAAATCAATTTTATCAATAATCTTAAAAGTTATGGGGTTTAAAATATGCCATATTATTTTATCAGAACTTGTAATAGCTCTGATATGATCAATAACTGCCTGTGCTGGATGAGCCGTATCTGCTAATAGTAAAACATTTGGTTTGTTCATAAAAAATTACTTTTTTATCTTTCGAGAGAATATTATGGACGTACTATACTGAAAAAATGCTTAAATAAATATCGTATAGCGAATTTGGGCCGGAGAACTCCTTTTATAACAAGACGGATAGTTAAAGGAAATTTTTGATAACAGGTTAAACCTTTTTGATACAATTTACTTTTAAATGGTATGTACTTAATATCATGCGTATACACATCTATCTTATAAGGTATATTTACTTTTTGTTTACATCGCATTAGAAATTCATCTTCTATAGTCTGATCAACTGATTTTATAAATGAACGGTAACTATATTTAGGGTTTTGAGCAATTTCTTCAAAAGCCTTATCTGCAATAGATTGTAAATATAAATCATCATGAAGCTTGATTATAATATCATCAATATTACTAAAATCTTTTTTTAATGGAATGTAATGCCGCCAAGGAATTAAAATTCCTGAATACTCACCTTCATAAAGCACAAGCACAGTTTTTAAAGCAATGGCTTCAAAACAACGAGGAGATATTTGATTTAACTTATATAATCCCTCATGATCAAGCAAATATTTTTTTTGTACAGTAAAAAATGAATCATTGGGATGCGTTAATTGATGCAAATCAATAACCTTTTCTAAGTTACCTGTAAAGTCCATAACACTAGCACCACTTTCCACACCTAAAGTAGCTTTGCAAGAAGATAGAAACTCAATCCATTTTTCTCCATATATTCTATCTTTTTCTTCACAAGAAATATCTGTTTTTAAATCACTTTTAGACGTCTTCTCAATCCATCTTTCGGCAATACTATATTTTTCATAAGATAACTCACCTAGCCAAAAAGGGATTTTTCTTCCGCGATAACCTACATGAATAGAACGTTTAACAATAAGTGGTTGCTCAGTTAGTTTCATTAAACGCTCAGGAATATAACCGGTCAGATTATTGCATTTCTTAACTCCAGGTAATTTATCCTCTGAATAAATTCGATCATATTCACTTGTTGGGAAACAAGTAAATAATATGTCTATCTGAAGAAAAGCCAACTCCGCTATCATTTTATT
Source organism: Legionella nagasakiensis (assembly GCF_900639915.1). Classification (GTDB taxonomy): domain Bacteria; phylum Pseudomonadota; class Gammaproteobacteria; order Legionellales; family Legionellaceae; genus Legionella_A; species Legionella_A nagasakiensis. The sequence continues at coordinate 346,739 of NZ_CAAAID010000001.1, read as the reverse complement.
GATTTGTCGATATTCATCTTGAACAAAAACAATTTTTAATCCTTTATATTCTCTTAATCTCTCTTTAGATTTTTTCGAAAGATAATAATCATGTAGAAGACATATAGAATAGTGAATTATAATAGCATCGAAACGCTCTAAATCTAGTTTCTTTGACATCTCCCCAAGATTAGAATAAATCCATATTTTATGTTTGGAATAAGTTTCAAATGCATTAATATGATCAATAATCGTATTTGCATCATTGCCAAACTTGGGTTTATTACATAAAAAAAGTATATTCAAGGTCATAAAACATCGTATCCCATATATAATTGAGGTATATACCATTTAAGATTTTTATATAACTTTTACTTTACAGCGTGAATGTATAAATCTAATCCGAAATAACGAGCCCATTTGTTGTCCAAGCATTGTGCGCGTTTCTTAAAACGATAGATGGGTAATTTTCCAACAGTTAATGCCACATCTTCATCAAAGTTTTCACGAGTTGTTTTTACAGAATGATACCGTTTAAAAATACGACGAATTTCTCTTATAGAAAAAAACTCAGTTTCTGGTGCTCCATTATTAGAACTTGAAGTATCATATGCTTTTCTATGCTCCTCATTAGCATGTATATTCTTTCCAAGAAACTGAAACATAAAATTTTTAGCAGTCCACTTTGGCCATTTCATCCACAAGCGCAGAGAAAATTTGTTATAAACCATGATGACCGCCTTCCCACCATCTTTTAGCACACGGTAAGTCTCATCAACACAAGCTTGCATATCACCTGTATGATGAAAACATCCAATTGAAAAAACATAATCAAAATAGTTGTCAGGAAAAGGGCACTCTAACATGCTTCCTGTTCGAATATCGCCCGTAATGCCATGTTGTTCTAAGCGATGCCTGGCCATCGCAACAGCATTGGGAGCAATATCAAGACCATAATAATTTGCACCAGTCAAAGCTAATTTCTGACTTATGGTTCCATAACCTAATCCAACTTCCAATACATTTTTTTCTTTGATTTCATCAAGGAACAGATGTTTTTCTAAATAAGGATAAAAATCCATATAAAAATTATCAAATTTACTCAAACTATCTTGACTTGAATCCACCACACCTAATTCTTTTGCTAATTGAGTTCCACATAATTCGTTCCAAAATAACTGATTTTCCTGATCTATTACTATTTGTTTTTTAGTATTCATCATCCTAATTCCTTAATATAAAATTTGCTTTTATTTTGCACGCAGTTCATTTGAAATTAATATATCTAGCTTTGAAATGTAATTTTTAAATTGAAGTTCAGGGTTTAGTGCAATTTCTCTATATGCCCTATCAGTCATTTCTGCTAAATAACTATCATCTTTAAGTCGTTCAACAACTACTGAAACATTTGCTCCATCTTTTTCAATTGGAATATAATGTTGCCACGGAATAAGTATATTTGAGTAACTACCTGGATAAAGGACTAATGCTGTACGTAAACAAATAGCTTCAAAAATTCTTGGTGTTATTGTCCTATGAATAATATTACCTTCATAAGGCTTTAAGACTTCTTTTGCTACTATTGAAAAATCAACCCCTGGATAATACATTAGGTATTTATTTACGTTAAGCGATATTGTTTCATCAAAATCAAAAATACTAGCTCCTCCTTCAACCCCCAGAACAGCTTTAGAAGATTGAATTAAGTTAATCCAATCCTCCCCATATAGTCTTTCATCCTCTTTTGAAGCCAAATTAACCTTCAAGTTATACTTTCTTGAAATCTCCTTAAAATAAGTTTCAATTGTCGATTTTTCCTGAGAAACTGCTCCGTAGTAATAATGGAGTTGCCTCCCTCTATAAGTAAGATGATTATTTCTATTTTCTATTGGAGGTGAGTTCCTAGTAAGCAAATAATTTGGTACATAACCAGGTAAGGAATGGTATTTTTTTACATATCTTAGTCCATAATGATGATATACTTTCTTAATATTTTCCGTATTAAGTGATGAAATTAGGATATCAATCCCCAGCAACTCCAACCTATTTGCCATACGATTTATCCATCGAAACTCATCCTGAATAATCTGAATTTTTAGCCCATTATATTTAATAATTTTATTCATCAAATATTTTGGCAAAAAATACTCGAACAAAACACAAACAGAATAGTGAATAATTATTACATCATAATCATTTAAAAAAAGACTAAAGTCCTCTTCAGTAGTATTTAATGGGTTCCAGATGGTTATATTATGTTGAGAATGCTCCAAGAAAGCATTAATATAATCCTGCACAACGTTTGCTGGATGATTGTTATCTGCCAAAATCAAGACGTTCGCAACACTAAGCTCAGAGTGTCGATATTGAGAAATATCGATAGACATTATAGACTCAGGTTCAATGGCTGGCTTCAATTTTTTAGTATTTACATAGTTAACACATTCTCGTAATTGAATTAAATCAAGAGACTTAACTATTTTGAGCTGCTCTTTACTAATTCCAAGAGCCAATTTGGCTTGCTCTATATCCATTTCCCTTATAATAAGCATTTTCTCAGCAGTCAAATCTTTAACAATTTTTAATTGTTCATAAGGAATTTCACTAACAATTTCGAGATTATACCTACTAATTTTTCTTATGCTATCATTGTCTTTTTTTTTGGAAAAAAATAAAACTTCTCTTATCAATCCAACACGTACTTTCATAAAATCAATCAAAGATCTTATTGATTGATTTTTACTTATTAATTTCGAATACTTAAACAATGTATTAATAATATAATTAGCCTTCATAATTAAATTCAATCAGCTTCATTTAAAGAGGCTGAAGCCTTTATATTAGAAATATAATTAAGAACTTCATTAATGTAAGGACTAATACTTTTATAATAGAGCTCATGTCCTAAAACACTTAGATGTAATCCATCTGGCAATAATAAACTTTTTAGCTCTACAGATTCATTTTCACAAAATTGATTAAACTTTTTCTCAATATCAATTAAAGTAACATACTCGTTATTATGAGCTATTTTTCGAATGATTTGGCTATATATACGGTTATTCTCATCGTAAGAGTGTGATAAAAAACCAGATTTTACGCTATCTCTCAGGGTGGGATGATTTGTATGAATCATTATTTTTTTTGCCCCAAATACTACACCTCTAGCTATAATTTCCTCTAAATTTGCTTCAAAAGATTTAGGACTAACTCTTGGCAAACCATTATCTGTATCCCAATAATTACAATCATTCAAACCAAACTGTATTGATAATATCTCGACCCCTTGACTTTGAACATCATACGGCATTCGTTCTAAAGCTTGTCTTGTAGTATTTCCATTTCTTGAACTATTTGCCAGCAATATGTTTTTACTATTTTTAAGATTAAATATTTCAATATCTTGAGCAATCCTTACAACCCATCCCTTATTGATAGAGACACCTTGTCCAACACAAATAGAATCACCAAAAATAAAATACCTAATTACATTATTTTGCATAAAATATTCCCAATTAATTTTTTACAGCAGTTTCAAAATAATTATGTGTTTTAAGTAAGAATAAATCAGAGAAAAACTTATGTATAATAACAAAACTTATCCATATACATGTAAATTAAGAATTATTTCTCATACACAAATGCATTAAATCGCCCTATATTACATTTAATATAGTTATCAACATAATTAATATCTTGACGGGTTAATTGATAATTCTCGCCTGATCGCAATATTTCAAAATTATTCAACAAGTTTACTGAAATTTCGGTTTCTGTTAGATGACATTCTTTACCAATTTTTGTAATTATCTCAACAGGATTCCTACAAAAATCTTCGTACCAAACCTCTACAAAGCGGTTTTTCTCTATACTATTTAGATCCTTTTGAATGGCAATATTAAATTCAAACTGATTTTCTACTACTTGTTCCCAATAAGGTCTGTCTTGCAATTCAGAAATTTTTTGAGGCGTAGCAGAATTCCATTTACAAGGATCTCCTTGATTTATATATCGTGAATCGAGATCTGATTTCGCACTGGCCGCCATATTTCTTCTAATCCATATAAATCGAGCATTAGGTAATAAACGAGAAATGGCTTTTATGCGAAAACAATTCCATGGATTCTTTATAAGAAAAGGATTATTAAATGCAAAATTGGCATATTTTATACTTTTAGTGAAATGTTCTGCAGCTACATCATTAAGTATTTCATGACTTCGGGTTTGTGAAGGATGCTCACCCCCAAACCATTCTTTTAATACAAAAGAACCCTCTGAAGGTTGAAAAATACCTTTGGTTTTTCCATACTTATTTTTAGATAAAATTTGAGTATTTGTCACATTTGCAGCATGCAAAGCAAATCCAATAGTGGGGTATTTAAAGAAAAAATCATTCGTAATGTTGGCAATATAACCCAATTTATATACATGTATAAGAGCTTGATATAAGATGGTGCTACCAGTTCTAGGAGCTCCAATTATAAAAATACATGATGGAGATACTTTTTCAGCGATCAAAAACAATTCATGTTGAATTTTTTCCATCGAAAAATTCATTATGGCACCATTGAGTTATAATTTAAATTAAATCAAAAATATAGTCTTCAGAAGGACCTGTCAGCATACTTCCTTCATACGTAGCATATACATTAGCTACATATTGTTTTTTTACATTTAAAAATGACAAATCAACTCCATATGCTAAAGCATCTCCAATATTCTTACTAAAGTGGACTTTACCTGAATTATCAGAAATGTTAAGAATAAAACCAAATCCAGAATTTGGAATATAATGCTCATATTCCCATTCCAATGTGTAATAATTATCTTTCATATAAAAGTTTTTTATTTCTGGACTCTCGAAAGGGGAAATCAACTCTCTGATTTTTTCACAAACCAATACAATCTCAATTGGTTTCATCAAGATTTTTGAAATAAAATTATTTAAAACTATTACTCCTTTTTGATTAATAAATCTTTCAACGCAAAAGTTGAAGAAGTAATTTAAAATCTTACTATTTTTGAAGATACTTCTTTTTTCACTTGCAAGGTATCCATCATAGTGGATTTTTTTTATTTTAAAACCAGAAGAATGTAATATTGCTTTCAGACTTTTTTTATTAAAATTTCTTAAATGAGCATACTTATATTGACATCCTAAGTATTTAGAATACTTAACAATATTTTCATTACAAGGAACTCTTACTATAAATTTTCCCCCTACATTAAGAGCTTGATTAACACAAAAAATAAAATTACCTGGATTTAAAACATGCTCTAAGATATCTGAGGCAATGATACAATCAAATTCATTTTTATATGGAATATTTTCAGCATTTGCCATAATTAATTTTAGATTTTTAAGATGAGACAACTCATTTTTTAATCTTTTAGTATATGTAGGGCTAATATCAATACCTATTAATTTTTCTGGATTATCCTGTAAGATCTTCTTTAATAAATATCCTCGCCCAAAACCAACCTCACAAACGCTCTTCCCCCTTAATGCTCCACAATATGTATATAATTTATTATTCTGAACTTCTAAATAAGAACCATATTCTTCGGTAGCATTAAGATTATTAATACTCATCTGTTCATAATCATTAAAGTATGAACTAAAATCCTCTGATGCTAAGTCGTCATTAGAAAAATACAAAGGGATTTCATTTTTATATGTCAATTTCCAGTCACAAAAACCACATTGCCCTAAATCATGACAATCACTATGTTTTCTACAGTTGGGACAAATCAACATTTCTTATCCTATCTTAATTTTTCTAATTCATCATCGTGATTAAATCATCTTTAGTATCTACAGAGCTTAATTCAATAATCTTATCATGCCATATTGCTGGATGATAAAAGAGAGAAGGATCATCATCATAACTGCTGATATTAAATTCGAAACTTCTAGAAAGTAAATCATAATACTCAGCATTTTCTCCAAAATGTTTGAAAATAGCTGCACTAAACACATAATGTCCAGCCCCAAATAAAATTTTTTCATATACTAATTTAGCTTGGTATCTTTCTCCACGATTTAAATTTAACTGATATAGCGGACTACGATGTCTCGTTATAGTTTTTCCTTCTGCATTAAAAATCATAATAACGAAATAGCAATTATATCCATCGCTTTGCAACGCTTCGAATTCTATATTAAAAGTTAAATTTTTACCCGGATTTAGAACAAAGCAAGGCTGCTCGTTTTGATCTAGCACATTTACTGATGTGATACATAGACCTTCCGCCGTTGGTTTCCAACGAGACAATCCACCATGAGTTACATTACAGCCAGTTTCTTTATTGTGGTTGCTGTCATCAACTATGCTTAAAACATCACGTAATATTTTTTCTCGTAACCATTTAGATTGAATAATTTTTGAAGAAGAGGTAGACGATGATATTTTGTTTGTATTTTTCTCTTTAGCTTCTAGCTCTAATTTTTTTGTATATTCTTCATATATTTTTACAACTTCAAGAGCCGTACCTTCTTTAATTTTCTCACCACATTCTAACCATATAGCCTTTTCACAAAATTGTAAAATTTGTGCTGTTGCATGAGAAACCAGTAATAAAGTACAACCTGAGTTTGTAAGTTTTTTCATGCGCTCAGCAGACTTAGCAGAAAAATACGCATCGCCAGCACCTAATACCTCATCGACAATCAAGATTTCTGGCCGAATAGCAGTTGCTACTGCAAAGTGCAATCTCGACTGCATCCCCAGAGAATAGGTTTTGAATGGTTGTTCAAGAAATTCTCCTAATTCAACAAAATCAATAATATCCTCAATAGCTGATGAAAGCTGATTATTTGATAAACCATTATACAATAAAGAAGCTTTAATATTTTCAAGACCAGTAAATTCTGGATGAAAACCTACTCCCGTATTCATTAATGCTTGTACATTTCCATTAATATATAAATTGCCGTTAGATTGTCGAAAGTTACCAGTGATTAATTTTAATAAAGTTGACTTACCGGCTCCATTTCTACCAATTATGCCAACCCTCTCTCCTTTTCTTATAGTTAAATTAATGTTTTTAAGTGCATAAAATTCTTGAACATTACCTTTAACTTTAAATCCTAGTGCATCTTTTACCATTTGCCATTTGTTACTATAAAGGCGATAAATTTTTGAAATGTTCTGAAAAACAATAGCTTCTTTTTCATGCAAACTCATAAAAAACCTTTTTAGTTTTATTATAAAATTTATAGCCAGATGTAAATGTAACCGCGCTAATAATAGTTGCAATTAGAATATTTTGAGTCACACGACCATAAACAAAGATATCTTGGTAAGTCCAAACATAATAAGAAAAAGGATTAAAATATATTATGAATTTTAACGCTCTGGGAACCATAGAAGGGGTATAAGCTATGGGACTCACGATCATCAATAGCATTGTAATAAATGATAATGATTGCTGTATATCCTTAAGCAGCAAATTTAATATTGAAAGAACCCAAACCAACCCAATAGTAAACATTAACTGTAAAATAACTAGATATGGAACGATAACTATCGCCCAATGTAATTTATTGAGTAAAATAATATTAGCTGCAACTAGTAAAAATATACCAATAAATAAGGTTATATGACTTGCTAATACAGTTTGCAGTGGGATGAATTCAGAAGGATACACTGTATTCAATAAAAGAGATTTTTTATTTAATAATGAGGCTGTCCCCGCATTCAATGCCTCAGAAAAACCTAAAAATGGCAATAAACCACTCATAATATAAATAATGTACATATTCGCAGTCATCTCAATTGGCTTAATTTTAAAAATAACCAAATATAGAGTTGAATAAATAAAAAATAAAATTATTGGATATAATAATCCCCAAGCTAATCCTATAATAGATCCAGCATAACGCTGACTAATCTCAGAAAAAGCCACTGCTTTTAATAGAGGCAAATGCTTTCCTATTAAAAAAAAAGGATCTTTAAAAAACTTTAAAATACTCATAGATTTTTTATATTACCGTATGAATCACGCTACAAATTTACTATTATCCATTATTTTTTTAACTAAATATGGAATTTTGATTCCTTATACAATGAACACAAAATTTCAATGATTTTCCTTGCAGCATTTCCATCTCCATATAACTGCTCACTGTTCACCGATGATTTTGCCACGCTCTCTCTAAGTAAAGGAATTAAAGAAAACGACGTATTTGGAGAACATAATTGATTCCAACCTGAATCAACTAACTCAATCCATTCAGTTTCATCTCGTAATGTAATACAAGGAACTCTATTGAAATACGCCTCTTTCTGTACACCTCCAGAATCGGTGACAATAAACTTAGCAGTTTTTTCTAGAGCTAACATATCAAGATATCCAACTGGCTCAATAAGTGAGAGATAATGTTTTAGTTTTTCCAATAAATGTTGTTTTTCAAGCGCCATTCTAGTTCTGGGATGCAAAGGAAGAATAATTTGGACTGAATGGCTAAGCTCAATTAATGCATTGCAAATATTATTCAGTCTTTGTTCATTATCTGTATTTTCCGCACGATGAATAGTAGCTAGACAATATGATTGGGCTTGCAACCTTAAATCATCAACAATTGTTCTACGACCTGCATTGTGTTCATTATAATAGAGAGTAGCATCATACATCACGTCACCGATATTAAATATCTGCTTAGAGGAAATCCCCTCTTTGAGTAATTGTTGATAACCATTTTCAGTTGGAGCAAATAAAATTGTACTTAAATGATCTGCTGTAATTCGGTTAATTTCTTCTGGCATTTTACGATTGAAAGATCGTAATCCAGCTTCCACATGTGCAACAGGGATATGTAATTTTACCGCAGCCAAAGTGCCAGCCAAAGTTGAGTTGGTATCACCATAAACCAGCACCCAGTCAGGTTTTTCCTGTAATAACACATCTTCAATACTTGCAAGCATCAGACCGGTCTGTTTTCCATGTAAACTGGATCCAATATTCAAGTTATAACCTGGTCTTGGAATATTTAATTCCTTAAAAAACTGCTCAGACATATTAGCATCATAATGCTGCCCAGTATGTATGATAAGTTCATGAACATCTGGCATTAACGCTATTATTCTGGAAACAGTGGCTGCCTTGACAAATTGAGGACGAGCACCAACAATTGTGCATACTTTCATAATTTCTACTACCTTATAGGGTATTCAGTGCAATTCCTTGAATATACCTTCAATTAATAATTTATATCATTCCATTTTATGATTTCTTTTTAATTTATCTTCAAACTTTGGTAAATGTGAGCTATGAATGTCTAATTTTAAATCTGCATGCTTATATTCATCAAATTGTGGAAAAATAACATTTAATGCATCTATTTGTTGCCAATAAATTTTTGCTGAAATTAGGTTAAGATCTAAAATATGACCACCAATACATATATTTTTATCTATAAAGTGCAAATGTATACCATTCGATTTTATAGGATAGATAAATCCAGGCGCATAAAATCCAACTATCTTGGCATTAATTCTACCGGTATTAATAAATATGGATTCATCAATAACCTGTAAGATTGGTTTATAAGGCCTTTTTTGTTTTGGCACACTCCCCAATGCAATATTTTCTACATCACTCTCTATATAAAGAGCGATGGGATAATTTTTTGATGGGAAATGGGCTAATAATCTAAGTTCAAGTTCACTAATTGAAGAAATATCATTTATAGTAACAAATTTTTCAGATTGAAAGTTCGTCACAGCGGCCCAAGGAAGCATTTCATGATCGAATGCGACACGCACGCACCCATTAGAGCAATGATAAAAATTATTATTAACTACAACTAATTCACCATCTAAAGAATTAAATGTTCCTAAACCAATATTTCCATGTTTTTTTAACTCTTTAATAGATAGATTCCCGTCGTAACAACCATTGGTAACAGCTAGAAAATGAGAGTATTGATAAAGCGTTGACATCAATGATTATCCATTTTTGCTCGTATTCAATTCTTTAATGCAACATAATTATCTTGTTGCACATAAATATCCCCTGTATGTTCACACTGTGCTAACTGTGTACCATCAGCTTGAAGTCTAAATTCCAACTGCGTACCATAGCGGCTCATCCACCCAATCTGTCGTGCCGGCACTCCAACCATCAGTGCGAAATCAGGCACATCACGGTTAACAACCGCACCCGCACCAATAAACGCATACTTACCGATGGTAACACCACAGACAATTGTACAATTTGCCCCTAACGTTGCTCCGTGTTTAATAAGCGTGTTGCGATATTCATCTTTGCGAGATACAGCGGAACGAGGATTGTAGACATTGGTAAAGACCATGCTTGGACCACAAAATACATTATCTTCCAGTGTCACATTATCGTAAACGGAGACGTTATTTTGAATTTTAACGTTATTACCAATAACAACACGATTGCCAATATAGACATTCTGGCCAAGACTGCAACGCTCGCCAATGCGGGCACCACCACTAACATGTACCCAATGCCATATACGTGTATCATTACCAATCTGTGCGCCATCATCAATGATAGCCGTTTCATGCACCTGATAAGCTACCATCACAACTCCAATGGCAAATGAACGGTTTGATTATCACGAGCGGCACGATAAGCAGCAATCAACAACTCCAATGAAGTCAATCCTTCCCGGCCATCAACCAAAGGCTCGGCAGTTCCCTGAAGGCTGTTGATCACATTGTCATAATACAATGGATGACCAAAGCCATACACTGACGTTGTTTGATAACTGGCTTCTTTTATTTGTTCATCTTCGGGTCGTTTGTCTGCAAATTCCCAATGCTGTATTTCATTCACGGCAAGCCCGCCAACCCGAACCGTTCCTTTTTCACCAAGAATGGTAATAGAGCCTTCCAAATTTTTAGGATAAGTCAGCATCGTCACATTCACAGATCCCATCGCACCATTTCGCCAGCGAATATTCATCACACCTGAATCTTCCGCTTGAATTTTTCTTGCTAATGTCCCCATCATGGCCTGCACAGATTGAACAGGGCCTAACAGCCAATGAATCAAGTCAATGTAATGACTGGCCTGATTCATAAATGAACCACCATCAAGCTCCCAAGTGCCGCGCCAACCGCCACCTTGATCATAATAATCCTGTGGTCTTGTCCAAAATACATTAATGTTAACCATGTATATTTTACCAAACCGCTCTTGCTCAATCGCGTGTTTAAGCAGTTGCAGAGTTGCGTTCAAACGGTTTTGTTTAACAACGAACAGACGAACACCAGCTTCATCACAGGCACGAACCATTTGTAAACCATCCTGCCAGCGAGTCGCCATTGGTTTTTCAGTAATAACATGGCGACCAGATTGAGCTACTTTGATGGCTTGGATTGGGTGTATACCACTTGGGGTACAAAGAGAGACGATATCTGCATTGCAATGCTTTAATAGGTCACCAATGTTATTATACCCGTCAACGCCATACTCCTGACTTGCTGCCAGCATTGCCTCTTCATTGGTATCGCACACAGCAGTCAGCGTTAAACGGTCTTGATGCTGTTGAATGGCCTGCAAATGATTTTTTGAAATTCGACCACAGCCTACCAATGCAATATTAATTTTACGATCTTGTATGAACCAGGGTGATTTATTCATTGTTAGGCACTCACAATATTATCCTGCTTAAATTGCTTAAAAGCTCCACGCGTGTCAATAATTAATTCGGCATGCCGGGCAATCATTGCGTAATCAAAAGCACGATGGGCAGTTGCTAATACCACGCAATCGTATTGACTTAATGTCTCTTCATTTAACTCAACGCTATGCAAATCAAAATGATGCGCACGCATGGCAGGAAACACTGGGACATGTGGGTCAGAATAAGAAACTTCTGCTCCTTTATCTTGCAATAACTCCATGATTTCAATGGATGGAGATTCTCGCATATCGTCTACATCTCTTTTGTAAGCAATGCCTAATATCAATACCTTACTATTTTTTATTGCACGCTCTCGCTGATTAAGCGAGTCAGCTATCTTATTGACCACCCATTTTGGCATGCTACTGTTAATCTCACCTGCCAGCTCAATAAAACGAGTGTGCAATCCATATTCACGAGCTTTCCAAGTCAGATAGAATGGATCGATCGGTATGCAATGCCCACCAATTCCAGGACCTGGGTAATAAGGCACAAAGCCAAAAGGTTTTGTAGCAGCTGCATCAATCACTTCATGGATATCAATACCCATTTTGTCAGCAAGCACTTTCATTTCATTGACCAAACCAATATTGACTGAACGATGAATGTTTTCAAGAAGCTTGGTCATTTCAGCCACTTTGGTTGAAGAAACACACACTACTCTATCGATCACAGCAGAATACAGCGCCTGACCGGCCTTATAACAATGTTCTGTATCCCCACCACATACTTTTGGAATCGTTGCTGTTGTAAAATGGAGGTTGCCCGGATCTTCTCTTTCTGGTGAGTAAACCAGAAATACATCTTTCCCAACCTGCAACCCAGTGCTTTCTACTCGTGGCTTCAGTTCTTCTGCAGTTGTGCCTGGATAAGTAGTACTTTCCAATGAAATTAATTGTCCAGCTCGCAAATAAGGCACTAAAGCATCCGTCGTTTGCAAGACGTAACTTAGATCAGGCTCACGATATTTATCAAGTGGTGTTGGCACACATAAAATAATGGCATCGGCTTCAGAACTTCTCGCAAAATTTGATGTTGCATGAATTCGATTTTTAACGTTGGCTATTTGATCAGAAGAAATATGTTGAATATAAGAACGGCCTTGGTTTAATAACTCATTTTTACGCTCATCCACATCAATACCGATAACACGATAACCTACTTCAGCAAATCGCAGCATCAACGGCAATCCCACATAACCCAGCCCGACAATGCCAATAATCGCTTCTTTGTTATTTATTCTTTCCACGAGGTTATTCAACATCATTGCTACACCTTGTCCATTCTTTATCAATTATTATTCATTCTGGCGTTACTTTTCCCTTGCAACAGGGTAAAAAAGTAAAAGCATTACATCAGATCAGTGAACTTTCAGTTTTAATCCTTCTAAATAAATGTCACTAAGTTTAGGCGACTTCCATCTCCTTACTCAAAACTTCTTGTAATGCATTGCAAATTTGTTTCTGATCTTCAAACGATAGGTAAGGATGCATAGGGATACTCAGAACTCGTCGTGCTGCTGCTTCTGTATTAGGAAATGATTGTTTTTCAGGATAAAGTTCTTTGAAAACAGGTTGTTCATGCAACCCCAATGGATAATGGACAGCCGTAGGAATTCCTTTTTCGTGTAATGCTTGTTGCACCCTATCACGATTCGCAACCTCTACAGTGTATTGAGCATAGACACTAAGATTATGGCTTTTTGTCAGCGGTTTTTTTATGAAGGTTGGTAATAATTGTTGATATTGCTGCGCAACTCTTTGTCGTAATTGAACTTCTTCAGGAAATATTGCCAACTTCTCTAATAAAATTGCGGCTTGTATAGTATCCATTCGTCCATTAATGCCCAAACGAGTATGGTAATAGCGCCTAGATTGCCCATGAGTACGAATCTCATCCATACGTTTTGCCAGCTCACTATCATTGGTAAAACAGGCACCACCATCGCCATAACATCCCAACGGTTTTGAAGGGAAAAAACTTGTACAGCCAATGGTTGTTAATCCACAAGATAACTGCCCTTTGTAAGTTGCACCAAAACTTTGAGCGGCATCCTCAATAACAGGAAGATTATATTTTTTTGCAAGAGCACTAATTTCATCAAAATCTGCGCATTGACCATATAAGCTCACGGGCATGATTGCTTTTGTTTTCTCAGTGATGACTGCTTCGATAGCACCGGCATCTATGTTGTACGTTCCTTGATCAATATCGACAAATACAGGTTTTGCTCCTAAAAGCGCGATGACTTCAGCCGTAGCAAAAAAACTAAAGGGCGTAGTAATTACCTCATCGCCAGCCTTAATCCCCAAGGCCATTAAAGCGATAAGCAAAGCATCCGTTCCACTGGCAACAGCTAAAGCATGCTCTACACCAACGAATTGAGCCAGAGCCTTTTCCAGCTCAGTAATTTCTGGCCCCATAATGTAAGAACCATGATTCAAGACAGCTCTAAAACGGTCAAACAACCGCGCTTCAATTCGCTCCGCTTGGGCTTTTAAGTCAATGAATTGCATAATATTCCTCAAAAATATTGTTTTATTTCAGGAACGTAGCGAGCATGAGCACTCATGCAGCGCTTGATAGTCTCCATGTTTTCTTTTGTCCAGTCGATGGTTTTCTTTAACCCATCGGGTAATGAAATCTGTGCTTTAAAACCTAACTCATTTTCTGATTTTGTAGTGTCGCCATGGCGTTTTCCTGAACGATCCCAATTACGAGCAGGTTTATTGTCAATATCAGCCTTATTACCAGAAATCTCGTTAATCATGGTTGCCAGATCACGAATAGATGTTTCAACACCTGAGGCGATATTATAAACTCCGCCTGATTTACCACGCAATGCGCACGCAATCAGCCCTGCGACTATGTCATCTACATAGATAAAATCACGTGTTGCAACACCATTATTTTCCACAGGTAACGATTGCTGGTGCAAGGCTTTAAAAATGAAAGTAGGCGTAACATTCCGCCATACTGTATTGGAATTTCCTCTCCATTGACCAGCGCCTAAAATCTCACCAGGCCCATATACATTTTGAAAACGTGCCTTAACAAAAGGCATTCCATAACGCATGAAATAATAATTACCGTAAAATTCTCCGAATATTTTGGACATCTGATAAGGACTATCAAGGTAAAGTGACACATCCTCTTGCTCAACTGTTGCCGCAGCATCATCAAAAGTTTTTTTAGCAACGGTACATCCAGCTGATGAATAAACTACTTTCTGAAGTGATTTAAATTTACTTATTCTGTCAAATAATTTCAAACTAGTCAGAGTATTATTCTCATGATCTTTTAATGGATCTTCAATCGAACTTTGATTGCCATGGTAGGTTGCCAAATGAAAAACATAATCCATCTTTTCAGGTAACTGGTATAAAATATTATCTTCAGTAATAGACGCATGAATAAATTCTAATTGTGTATGTTCGGCAACCTGAGATATATCCGAAGATAATAAATTGTCTATCACTATTATTTTTTTTGGATCACCTTCTAATAGTTTATTGGTTAAATTGCTACCTACAAATCCTGCACCACCGACAACCAATATCGTCTTACCTGAAAAATCGGCCATTTCATTTCCTTCATCAAAACAAATAGTTATATCATGCTCTATCAACCTCTCTGATAAACTGCGTTATTTTATCAGAGAGGCCTATTACTGAATCGTTATTTCTTGTTTGATTCAAGCTGTTTCAACTTCTGCTGCACGTAAGTGAGTAAAAGTCTGTTCAATTCCATATTGCTTATAATATTCAATTGCTGCCTTCACTCCATCAGTCAGTGATGTTCTCACTTTCCATGAAAAATCAGCGTTTGTTCGAGAAGGTTCAAGCAGGATTGTGTAAGCATCATCTGGATGACGAGGACGCACTTCTACTTCTTTATCTAACGTCATATCCAAAGCAGTAAGTGTTGCATCAAATAATTCTTTAATTGAATAATCACTTCCAGAAGAGATATGGTAATAGCCACTTCCTTTGCCATCAACTGCACTTTGGACGCAATCAACTAAATCTTGAATGTAGATAAAATCACGTCGAGTATCCATAACAAAACATGGTTTACCCGTGGTGAGACGATGGTAAAAAGTAGGAAGCGGACCACTGATATTTCTAGGACCGTATGCATTAGCCAGACGAAAAGAAACAAAATTTAGCCCAGACAATTCTACATAATGTTCACCAGCAGTTTTACTAATAGCATAACTACTACCTCTTGCATCAAAATGATGTTCTAAAGTAACTGGTTGTTCTTTGGGATTTAATCCGTAGCATAAAGCAGTCTGGAAATAAACCAAGCGTTTACATTCTGATTTTTTTGTCGCGGAAATAACATTAACTGTACCAAGAACATTTGTTTGACAATCTTCAATCCAATTATCAGGATCTTTGTAAGATGCAGCTGCGTGAACGACAACATCTGGTTTAAATTGAGTAAAAATTTTCTCCATGGCGGCAGTATTAGCAATAGTTTCCTCAACTACTTTCAAATTTTGATGAGGCTTTAAATTATCGCGTCTTCCTGTACTGAAATTATCAATAACCAACACTTGATCATTTCTTGCCAATAATCTGTCAACCAAATGAGATCCAACAAAACCTGAACCACCTGTAATTAAGACTTTCATACATTACACTCCTCGTTGGCAAAATTTTCGTTACAATTCAACATAGATTTAAATTTTTGGGATTGATCATGAAACTGCTGCTGCCAGACTTCATAACATAAGAATCCCCATACTTTACGACTAAATTTTCCTGTCTTATCAAAATTATTAATGATCCTTCCATAATCAATAAAGCTATTTTCTCTTACGTACCCTGAATGCAAAATATCATAAACATATTCCTTAAGCTCTCCTTGCATCCATTCATTTAATGGGACAGGAAAGCCCATTTTATCCTTTCGCTGAATTATTTTTTCAGGAAGAATGCTAGCATATGTTTGCTTTAGAAGATGTTTCATACGACCATTAGCAAATTTTATATTAGCAGGAATTGTTGCTACAAATTCAATTAATGGATAATAAAGAAAAGGAACTCTTGCTTCCAAACCATGCGCCATACTCACTCGATCCTCAACATGCAACAAACTTGGTAGTAAGCATTTAAAATCGAAATGCGTCATGCTATCAAAATAGGACTCAGCTCTTTCAAATTTGGCAGTATTATAAACATCAAGAAATTGCTGATAAACATGTTCATGCTCAGCTGCAGTTAAAGTAACTTCACCATCCAGATCCATACCTCGATCAACTAGAGTAAAATAACGCTTTTCCAACGGCTCAAAAAGCCCTTGACTCCAAAAGCGTTTAAGTAAAGGTTTGTAAGCATTCAAAACTTCAAGATTAGGGATAATTGATTCAGCCGTTACAACAAAATTACCTTTTTTATAATTGCCTTCAATTGCCGCTTTAATACACTGCTCAAAATAAGCAATAACATAGCGAGCATACCCTCCGAAGACCTCATCACCGCCTTGGCCGCCCAGAACCACCTTGACTTGTTGGGCTGCCATTTTAGAAACCATAAATTGTGGAAAGACACCAGGCCCTGCAACAGGAAAATCCATATGATAAATAATACGGCTGAAATTCTTGGCAAATTCTTGTGCGGTGATATCTTTTACATGTAGCGATGTACCACATTGTTTAGCTGCATCATATGCATATTCACTTTCATCATAAGCTTTATCTTCAAGAAAACGACCATGAAAAAATGGCAAGGCTTGATCTTTTTCCCTTGTCGCCAAAATACCAATTAAACTTGAATCAATACCACCACTTACATAAGCACCAATATCAACATCAGAACGTAAATGCAATTGAACAGACTCATGAACAATTTCTTCAAGTCGATTAGAAAAATACGTTGGAGTGTGGTCATAATCAATATGATAATGAACATCCCAATAACGCCATATCTTCTCACCATCTGCAGTAATAAGCATGGCAGAAGCAGGTTCTAATTGATATATATGTTGGAATAGGGTTTGCTTTCCCATGGGGTATTGAAAAGTAATATATTCAGCAAACGCTTGACGATCCGTTTTAATTGCAGGTAAAAAAGGCATTAATGCTTTGCTTTCTGAAGCAAAAATAAACTTGTCATCCTGCTTAGTATAATAAAATGGCTTAATTCCAAAATGATCTCGCGCACAAAAAAGTTTTTCGCCGTCCCAAATAGCAAAAGCAAACATACCCTTAAAATGTTTTATGCAGTCAATGCCATATACGCGATAAGCAGCAAGAATTACTTCCGTATCAGAATGTGTCGTAAATGTCCAATGGGCTGAGAGTGCTTGTCTTAATTCAATATGATTATATATCTCACCATTATATATAATTACATCACCAGTTGATGATACCATAGGTTGATGAGCATGATTCGACAAATCAATAATGCTAAGTCTGCGATGAGCAAGTCCAATTGTCTTATCTTTATCAGTCCATATTCCCTGATCATCCGGTCCTCGATGTGCAATTAACTTGTTCATTACGCCAAGCTTATTGATGAGGTTTTCTATTTTTATTTTTTTTGTGCTTAAGATACCTGCTATCCCACACATATAAATCCATTCCTTCCAATTTGTTATTGTGGATTGGCCACACATAAAAGCTGGCCGGATACTAGCAAGCCTATGTGAATTAGTCAAATTTAAGACAGCTTCTTTCAAAAATTTTCAAAATAAAATATGACTTTTTTTAAAGGCTTATGTTTTTATCTCAAATACAAAATTCCGTAATATTTTAATCTCTCCTTTACAATAAAAATGTTTTAAAATATGCGCTTCCGTTGCTAAACTCCGATCGTTCATCTTCATAACTGCTGCAAAACTATAAATTTGGCGATATACTCCGCAGATGCGTAAAAAAAGGAACATTGCATGACCCTTAAGGCCATGTATGACAATATTGCGGACCACCATTCTATTGCCAATCGCTTCGGCTCAATCAGTAAAAGCCATACGTGTGCCATTGCACAAATTACTAAAGCACACTTGGGAATGAAGCCTCATTATAAGGTCTTAGATCTTGGCGTAGGAAATGGTGCTTTTCTAAAACAGCTCAGGCAGCATATGCCAAATGCTGAATTTACAGGCATTGATGTGTCACCAGTGATGTTGAAACAAGCTAAGGCGGCACTTGAGTTAACTACTATTGAAACCAGTGCTACTGAAGCCAGCCATTATCTGCCTCACCATAGTCAAGACTTAATCCTTGCTCATTTTATAAATGCTTACATACCAATCAACAAATTGTTTAATCAAGCAAAACTGCTCACTCGGTCAAATGGACATTTTTCTCTAATCACAACAACCTATGAATCCTTTCCTATAGCACAGCAGCAACTGGCTGACTTTGTTTCCCAAGAATCAATACTTAGCCGCATTGTTGGGCATTATTATAAAGCAATTGTTAAAAATACGACGGTTGCAGCAAGCGAAGATGAGTTAATATGTGCTCTGGCCCAGCACCACTTTCAGATCGTAGACCACCAACGAATACGTATTCCTATTGAAATAAATAATATTGACGAACTAGTATCTTTTGGAATTGAAGGCACTTGGTTTTTGAACAGTTTGTCGATTCGAATGCTGCCAAAGAATTTTCTACTGCAGCGATTGAAGCGTTTATTCAGTAAAATCTTTACCTTTCCCTACAGAGACACTCATATTATTGATGTGGTATTGGTAAGAAAATAAGCCCAAAACCGACGGCCAAAATGAGCATCTCTGCATTAAAGACCCAAATTATCTCTTTTAAAGACTCGATCAGCACGATAACTGGAGCGAACCAATGGCCCGGAAGCTACCTCAAAAAACCCTTTTTGTAAACCAATCTCACGTAGTGAAGAAAATCTTTCCGGAGTTACATAACGTACCACAGGTAAATGATTTCTAGTCGGTTGTAAATATTGTCCCAACGTTAATATATCAACCTGATGAGCCCGTAAATCATCCATGGTTTGGATGATTTCTTCATCGGTTTCCCCTAATCCTAGCATTAGGCTGGTTTTGGTCAGGACATCAGAGCGATATTGTTTAGCAAAGGAAAGAACGTTGATTGTTTGCCAATATCCGGCACGATTGTCTCGTACGGGATGGGTGAGCCGCTCAACCGTTTCAACATTCTGCGCAAACACGTCAACACCACTATCCAACAGAACAGCAACATCCTTCAAATTGCCCTGAAAGTCTGGGGTCAGTGCTTCCACTTTTGTTTTTGGACAACGGCTTTTGATAGCGCGGATCGAATCAGCATAATGCTTCGCACCACCATCCGGCAAATCATCACGATTCACAGAAGTCAATACAACATAATCCAAATTCATTAAAGAGACCGTTCTTGCAGTATTTTCAGGCTCCTGCATATCAAGCCAGCCATGAGGATTACCTGTATCTACAGCACAAAAACGGCAAGCCCTGGTACAAACATCCCCCATCAGCATAATCGTTGCGGTTCCATGAGACCAACATTCGGCGATATTGGGACATTTTGCTTCCTCACAAACCGTTGCCAATTGATGTTCTTTAACACGCTCTTTTACCCGATTGTAGGCTGGTGTTGTTTGGTTCACGATCCGCAGCCATTTGGGTTTAGACAAACGCTCATGCTGCAAATTTACTGATTTTACACCGTCTTTTATGGCAACAATTCCTTGTTTCGTTTTATATTTCCGGCCGCTTTCAATAACAATCGGAATATCCGTTAGTTTACTCATTATGACACCTGTTGATTTAATGGCCTATGTTCCCAAATCAATCCATGAGAATCAAGAATTCATCGCTCATATCGTTGCTTCAGACGCACCACTATCCATCCACATAATACAGAAATAATAAGAACCATTGTGGATAAAGACATGCTCGCTAATAATTTTGGATAAATAACCAATACTCCACCAATCATCAGCAAAATAAGGCAAGCAGCTACTCTTAAATATTGATCATAGCGCACAAGACGCCCAGATCGACTTAAATAAAGGTAGACAACGAGAAAGAGCGCTAAAGGCAATGCGTAGAATAGATGATAAATGAGAGAATAAAAAATATGCTGCGTCATTGTCAGCTTTTGTTTGGTCAACCATTGTTCAAAGATCAAGGCTACGTTTAAAGCACATGTTTGTTGGTAAATTTGAACCACGATGGCGGTCAGAAAGGCCGATGCATAATGCAATCTTGTGGGTTTCACCCCTTTATTATGATTTATCTTGCGATGAAAATATAAAATATAAAGCAATAATAATAGACCCACGAATAATGCAGGCCATCGCAGCCATGGTATGGTTTGATAATAATAAGCTGCATTAACTTGTCTTATCCAGTGAAGCATCACTAACGAGGCAAGAAAGATAATACCTGTGATGAGTTGTGACTTATAGTTTGGATACAACCACAGAAAGGCAAGGAAAGCAGCCAAACTAAAAAAAGTACAAGGGCTAATGGCATCTATGATGGCTGCCATAGGAATAAATTGCATCGCTGACTGAGTAATATTTTCATTCAGATTGAATTGATTAGCAGCGCCCCACTCCCGCAATACATTCACCGTGCGTGAGCTCAACTGACCATCCTCACGAATTTGTTTCCGGCAATAATTCAGGGCATGCATTAATGTTTTACCCGATGTTTCTGCATCAGCAAACCCTGCCCAGCGCGAATTACAGAAAAAAATGGCAGGCACCGAAAAATCGTTTGAGTTTTGCTGCTGCAAACACTCATGAAATAATTTTAACGCCCCTTTATCTTGGTTAATCATATAACGGTGGATAATAAGCCAAGGCTTTTCTTTTTTCATTTTGCTGAAAAATTGATCCGCTTTATGACAGTGTGGACACGTTGAGGATAAGAATAAATCCACATGTATCTGAATTTTGTCTCCACTTCCCGTAACCCAATGACTCAATTGGGGATTAGCGTGAATCAGCGATAGATGAAGAAAAAATAAGCTCAACAATATTTTAATGGCAGTGCGCATCCTTGTTCCCATTTGATATAAAATAGACTCTATGCTCTT
This sequence comes from Legionella nagasakiensis, assembly GCF_900639915.1. Taxonomy (GTDB): domain Bacteria; phylum Pseudomonadota; class Gammaproteobacteria; order Legionellales; family Legionellaceae; genus Legionella_A; species Legionella_A nagasakiensis. The sequence goes on along the minus strand of NZ_CAAAID010000001.1, from coordinate 325,065 downwards.
AAAGATCATGCTTCGCGCAGTTTCTCACCTCTTGCTAGCCGCTCTCGCTGGATAAGCAGTAAATTGCGGGAATAAATAAAAACACCGGTTGACTGACCCAGAATAAAGACTGGATCACGTTTATAAATGGAGTAGGTTAATAACGTAATACCCCCCAGAAGACTTAAATACCAAAAAGCAACAGGAATCACACTACGCTTTTCCTTTTCACTGACCAACCATTGTACAATGAAACGGGCAGAAAAAATGGCTTGCCCTAATAGGCCGATGCCTAACCAAATATATTCAACATTCATGATCACATACCTCCGGAGCACATGGCCGTTTCAATAACCATCGCATCCCGATTAAATCATGTATCCCGACAAAGAGACGATTCATCACCCCATATTTTGATACCCCATGGCAGCGTGGACGATGATTGACTTTGACGTTTACCAATCTAAAGCCAGCACGTTTAAATAAAGCCGGCAAAAAACGATGCATATGATTAAAATGCGGCAAATTTAAAAAGGTCTCACGTGGAAAAAGCTTTAAGCTGCAGCCAGTGTCAGGACATTCATCATTCAGCAACCAGCGCCGGATACCATTCCCAATACGTGAAGAGAACTTACGTAAGTGATTGTCATCACGCTTCTGACGGTTTCCTAAAACAACGCTGCGAGCATCCGGCAGCTGTTCGATAAGGCGCGGAATATCTGCAGGATCATTTTGACCATCACCATCCATGGTCACCAATAATCGATAACGAGCGGCACGAGCCCCCGTTAATAAAGCGGCGCTTTGTCCATAATTATTCTTATGACAAAGCAAGCGCAAATGTTCCTGATTTTGTGCCAATGCATGCAAGCGTTCTTTTGTGCCATCAGTGCTTCCATCATCAACAAAGATAACCTCAAATCGATAAGTGGTTGCAGACAACACACGAACTGTCTCGTGATATAAGGTTTCTACATTATCTTTTTCGTTATAAACTGGGATAATGATTGATAAATCAATGGGAAAATCGGCAGACATCCTTAACACCCAACATCGCTAAAAATTTATACATTATATACCCATTGTCAATGAAAATGCGAGATTTTAGGCGATAACCCTCATCAATTAGGACGCAAGAATTATAGAGTCTTAAAGCTTGTTAACAATTTCGCTAAAAATAGAACAATAGCGTTATTTATGAGCACCGCAGCGCAGTGTACATGGAAGTACATGAGCAGCGGAACACAGAAAATGACGGTTAGTGTTCATTCTTAGTAGAATTTGTTAACAAGCTCTTAACGATTCCTTACAAAACTTGGTAAATGACTTAATGTGCTTTTATGCCGCAACCAACAAAGCAGCAATCCTATTTCCACAAGCGCCAAATAGCTGGCAGCCAGAACATCGCTCAAATAATGATTTGTCAATAAAATCCTTGATAGAGCTACGGTCAACCCGCCGATTATAAACGCATATCCATAACGAGGAAATAAAATACTCAAACCAAATACGAACCCCATCATGGTTGTGGTGTGGCCCGAAGGCAATGACCAATAAGAAGCATGGGTCTTTAATCCATAAAAACCATATAACCCATCATAAAAAAGCAGGTGAGGACGGGCACGGCCAAGTGTTATCTTTAATACAAGACAAACCAAACTAGGAATCACCACACACAACCATAAGAACCAAGCTTGCGCCTCCCACTGCGGTTTACGATAAACGTATCGAAACACAAACGCCAGCAGAAAGAGAGACACAAAATAAATCCCGCCTAATCCTAGGTTGGTAATCCATTTCAAGAATGGGACGTGAGCATCCAGATCAAGATCATAGAAAAAGAAGGCAATTGGCTGGTCAAAATACAAAAATGACAAAATAATAAATCCCCAATAAGCGGCAGCAATCCATGGTTTTGTCAAGGTTGAAAACAAACGATCAAACGGCTTCATAAAATGATTTCTCCTCGTTATAAATTGATGACACGCCCTAGGGTCTGTTTACATTTCTTTTTGACCAATAAGAGTTTGACCCACTTCCCTTTGCTGTAATTGTATCCATCGATGTGCTGCAAAATAGTGAGCGGCATCTTTTCTGCAATCGATGCAAGATCACGCTCATTAATTAATAGTAAATGATTTCCATGACATTTCATCTTACCCATGGCCGTTTCAGCGTCGGTGAATAGCACCTTTTTTGTATTTAAATAAAACACAAGTCCCGGTTCGGAAAAACCAACGACTAATAAAGGACTTTCATCTGAAATATCGACTTTATTGACCACCTGCGCCACATTATAAGACAGCCATAAAGGATTCAATTGTGGTAAAAAAACCGAAAATGTAAATGGAAATGTCATTAATGCTGTGAGTAATACAAAAACACTGGCTTTAAAATAGGCGCCCTTCCAGGCAAAAAACACACAAGCAATCCCTATCCCACAGATCACTAAAAATAATAACACATTTATGAGTGTCAATGGTTGCAACAAAAGATAGGGCATAATTAATAAACCCGCGGCCAAACCAACGGTTAATACCCCCCATAAAAATTGCAGGCTATGCAACCATTTTCCAGGTTTTTCTTTGACTTGCTCCACCACAAGTGCAAACAGTAACGCAATGGCAGGAAACGTCGGTAAAACATACTGAGGCAGTTTGGTCGGCATCATTTCGAAAAAAATCCAGGTGGGCAAAATCCAAGCGATTAAAAAACGTACCGTTTTCTGATGGCGTTCTTTATAAGCATAAACAGCGCCTTGCCATAAAAATAAAGAAGCAGGCCAAAAAGTAAACGGCAAAACAACCAAATGAAATAAAGGCGGCTTGCCATGAGACTCATGCCCTCCTTGCAACTTTGGCAATAAATCTTTATGCACCATTTGCAAAAGATAATTACTTTGCTCAGCAGCATTCACAAGCAAAAGCCAAGCGAGACTTAGCACGAGGAATAAGCACAAACCAAAGAAAATACGTAATCCCCGTAGCCAATCGAGGCGACGTTCAAACAAACAAAGTGCCGCTACAGATAATACACCGACCAGTGGAGTCACCCCTTTCAAAACAAAACCATAAGCCATAGCCAGCCAAAAGATGCAAGCCCATCCCCAATGGACAGATTTACGGTTTATTCCATTTGAATAAATGATCCATAAAGCACCCTGCATGAGGACAACCGATGATAATAAGGAAGCATCAATCACTGCCATATGGGTTTCAACCACAAGCAAGAGCGATGAAGCAAGAAATGCGGATGCTAATAGAGCCGTTCGTTCATGCACAAAACGACGTGAAAAGAAAAAGGTTAACCACACGGATAGCAAAGCACCAATAACCGAGGGAAGACGATAAGGCCAGATTTTTGCTTGCTCTCCATCACTGAACAGCTGGACAAAAGCAGCTTGCAACCAATTAATTCCTGGTGGTTTCTGAAATCTTGTTTTATCCTGAAAACGAATTTGGAAATACTCACCAGTTTGTACCATTTGTCGCGTTGCCTGGGCAAAATGCGCCTCATCACGCTCAACGACTGGCAAATTTGAGATGCCAGGTAAAAACAGTAGTAAAGAAAATAAACCAAGTAATAAATAGGGATTGATTCTTGACAACGTGCAATCTCATCAGAATTAAAACGGCATCCTATTAAAACTGAGCATGAAATTCTAGTATTAAATGGTTTCATATCCTAAAATTGAGTCAGGACTTACGCAAAACGCCATTTTCTGTGTTAAAAAGAAATTTTGATTCAGTCATTTAGTTCGTCTAAACTCCTCATCAACATTTCTTTTTGCTTTGACCTCCGTTTTTTCAGAAATCATCATGAGAAATCCATGCCAACATTAACCTTAATTCAAAAAATTGCAATCTGGGCAATTCCTGTCTTGTTTGCCATCACCTTACATGAAGCAGCACATGCCTGGATGGCAAATCGGTTTGGCGATAGCACCGCTAAAATGCTTGGTCGGTTAAGCATTAATCCTCTGCGGCATATTGACTTGGTGGGAACCGTATTGGTTCCACTGTTAATTGGCATTTTAACAAAATTTAATTTTGTGTTTGGTTGGGCGAAACCAGTACCAATCAATTGGGATCAATTACGCCATCCACGGCGTGATATGCTTTTTGTAGCGCTCGCTGGGCCAGTAACCAATTTTATTATGGTTGTTATCTGGGCTACTTGCTTCAAAATTGCATTGATGCTTAATCCGCAATCCTCCACAATTGCCCTTTTTCTGCTACTTGCCTCCCAAGCTGGGATAATAATCAACCTGATCCTGGCCTATATAAATTTACTCCCTATTCCACCGCTCGATGGCAGTCGAATTGTAGCGAGTCTCCTAAGCCCTTCACAATCAGCCATCTATTTAAGATTGGAGCGCTTTGGTTTTTTAATTATGCTTCTTTTACTGATTACAGGCCTATTGGGGTGGTTACTTAGCCCGCTTCTTATTTGGTCACTTTATTTCATTAAATCCCTCTTCAATCTATGAGAATCCTCGCCGATTTCGCATTACCTGATCTCCAGAAATGGTTTGTAGAGCCATTCACCCTGACTACTTATGAAACTCCACAAGAACTGGCCGATTTAATCCATCACCATGATATTTTGCTGTGTCGTTCTACCATTCAAGTGACTGAAACCCTTTTAAAAGATAGCACCATTCAATGTATTGCCACGGCAACCAGTGGCACGGATCATATTGACATTAATTATTTAACAAAACGTGGCATTCGTTTATTCGATGCCAAAGGATGCAATGCCAATGCCGTTGCCGATTATGTGGTCGCCTCCGTTGCTTTTTTGCAGCAAGCCAAGCTGCTGAAAGGTTGTAAAGCGGGTGTCATCGGTGCTGGGGAAGTAGGACAACGTGTCATAAAACGTTTGGCCGCAGCAGGATTTGAAGTATTGCCCTACGACCCACCCAAAGCGATGATGGAGCATCAATATCACTATGGAACAAAGACTGATTTATTATCCTGTGATCTGCTTTGCATTCATGCTAATCTGCATGAATCGCTTCCCTTCCCCACTAAAAACCTTCTGGATAAACACTTTTTCTCACAAGTACCGCCAGGCATCGCCATTATTAATGCCGCACGTGGCAGCATCGTCAATGAAGATGCATTATTAACCCATGAAAAATCAATCGCTTACTGTACAGATGTCTATCTTAAAGAACCTGATATTAATCCACATCTCATTGATTTTGCCACGCTCTGCACACCTCATATTGCAGGACATAGTATTGAAGCAAAACGAGCAGCTGTCCAAAAAATTGGTGAACAACTTTATCATTACTATGGTTTACCACTTCCTTCACTATCCGTTCCTGCACAATCCAGGCCACTATTATCGGATAAAACCAACTGGCAAGACTGTGTTCTCTCTTTATACAATCCATTTACAGACACTGACCTTTTAAAATCCGCACCGGATAAAAAACAGGCGTTTTTACTCCAACGTCAATCTCATCAAAACCGTCATGACTTTTGCTATTACGATAGCAGCCAACTGAGCCCACAAAAAAAAGCACTGCTTGGATTCATATGTTAGTATAATCTTAATCATTGTGGTACAATATAGTTCAAAAAACTCTCTTCTACTTTAAGAGCATAGAGGTTTGGTTATGGTAGATATTCTAAAAAACGAACATTTGCGCGCACAATTTGTAGCCTGGCGAAGCGCAAGTGCTGCTGAGGAAGAAGACCATCTAGCAACCACTCTTTTAATTAACGATTATGTTAATGGAAAAAAACTGATTGAGATTCAAGAAGAGCTCAGGAGCGCTAGCTCGCCACACTTTATTTCTTTTGGCCCAAAACGCTTACAAGGAGCCGTTCTCTATGCAAAATTGGTGATTGAAGGATATCGCCAGAAAGAAATCAGCGAAGAGGAAAAATTACTGCTTGCAGAAATAGGAGCCGATATAGGCCATCTCTATACTACCCCAACCAATAACCCAAAAACTCGAATTGATAAAGTCATTGCGAATATTTCTCTTTGGCTGGAACGCTACGCACTAGACAGCAACAACAAAAACCAGGCAAAAAATTTATGTCGCGCATTATACGCCGCATTAAAAATCACCGAACTTCGTAATGCTACGTTAGACGATACACTAAAGCATATACTTAAAACCAGTTATGATATTAACGTGGATGAAATGCGGGCTGCTTTGCAAACACTCCTCGACAAAACGGCTGCTGCCAGTACAAACCTTGATGAACTGATCAGGAAACAAGAGGAAGACATCCTGGCGGAATTAAATCCACTGATAAGGCATTTTAATGCTTCATACTTTGCACTCATCCAGGAAGAGCAGCCAGAAGAAGAGAGGCTAGAGCGACTACATCAAGCACTTGAGGAAGATGAAGCCAATTTCGCCCGTTTAATAACACTTAGAGAAAATCGAACCAGATTCAATGAACAATTAAATCATGCAAGCCTGTTACTCAGAGCGCTTGAAGAAAATGATGAAAAAATTGTTGGTAGACAATATGCATTAGAATTAGTCGCAGCTCACAGAAAAAGCTACGACAATCTTATAGAGAATTCCGTACCAGAAATAAGAAGGCTGTGGGAGGCAAGACAAGCGCAACTTGAGCATCCTGATGCAGCAGGGAAAATTAAAAGTGGAATTCAATATGGCGTAAGTACAATTACTTTTCTTCCCACCATTGCATTTCGTGCCTTTGCTCCAGCATTTATAAAAAGAACCGTTCAGCAATATGCTCCATCTACTGCTGACAGTCAATTTAAAGAAGAACTCATGGCGTTAGCACAAGCACGTCAACTGGAATTAAATAGACAGCTTCAAGCGATCAATAACGATATTAAAACAGTATCTGCTCATTTAACTCATCGACTTCCTGCTAAAGAAGAAGTCACATTATTACTTGAGACTGTGAGTATTCCTGGCTTAAAACAATTGCGTATTTCCACCAGCACCCTTAAAGATTTGGTAAAAGAATACCAGGAATTAAGAGCCATGATGAATCGAAATCAACAAAAACTCCATGAGATAAATGCATTAAATAATTACATTGATTCATTTGTTGCCAAACATAATGGTTTTTGGGTCTGGTTATCCAATTTGTTTGCAAAAATATCGTCCATCTTTAAAACTGATACCGCACGCAAACTAGATGAAGTGTTAACAATTAAAAAAGAATTACAGGACTTAAAAAAAGACTACGAAGCACAAATTAATCAGAAACATATGAACATAACAGAAAATTTTCTTCAGGTTTCCTCAGAAATAAAAGAAGATTTAGAGACCCTTTTACCAGCTCATGAGTCAGCACCATCTCCTCCTCGAGTCTACCAGGTTGATAATATTCATCATTCGTTTAGTCGCATCAGAAGACAGCATCAACGAATCATAAATCCTGAAGAAACGTTGGCTTCTCCTGTACCCGTACTAGCAATGTAGTATAATTGCGAATTGTAACGGCTCTCCCTACCCTCCTCGGCTCGTCTGAGATCTTCGCTGAAGTGACGACTTGGACCCTGTGAACAGACCGCAGGGTATGGAAGAAAAGCTCGGGAAAATTGCTGGTTTAAGTTATCATGAATTAAAAATAACTTAGGTGAAACATGAAAAAATACGTTATTGCCTCCTTTTACAAATTTGTTGAACTCGTTGAATATGAATCGTTGAAAAAACCCATCTTACAAGTCATGAATGCCAACAACTTGCTGGGAACCATTATTCTGGCTAAAGAAGGCATTAATGGCAGTGTCGCCGGAACACGGAATAACATTGACTATTTATATCATTATTTAAAAAGCGACAGCCGCTTTCATGATTTATGGTTTAAAGAAACTCATGACGATTTAATGCCATTTGATAAGGCCAAGGTAAAGTTCCGTAAAGAAATTGTAACCATGGGTGTTGAAGGCGTCTCACCGCTTAAATCTTCCGGTATTCATATCTCTCCTGAACAATGGAATCAACTGATTTCCGACCCCAACGTCTTAGTGATTGATACTCGTAATGACTATGAAGTCAAGCTTGGAACCTTTAAACAGGCAATTAATCCATGCACAGACAATTTTCGCGAATTTCCTGAATACGTTAAGACGCATTTAATGGATAAAAAAGACAAGAAAATTGCCATGTTTTGCACAGGAGGAATACGTTGTGAAAAGTCCACTGCGTATCTGAAAGAGTTAGGATTTCAGGAAATATATCAACTGGATGGCGGCATCTTGAATTATCTGGACAAAATACCAGAAAAAGAATCTCTCTGGGAAGGAACATGCTTTGTATTTGATGATCGGATTGCCATTGAAAAATAAAAAATGCTTATTGAACAGTTATTTTATTATTTTCTTGCTTCACTCAAGTGAAAAAAATGCAAGAATAATAAAAACACTTTTTTACAATTAAGTTCAAAATAAACCTCATTTTTTATAGTGCCATGCCAAATGTTTTTTGATCAAAAATTTAAAATGAATAATAAAAACTGGGTAAAAATCTGGTTTTCTACAAACCCTCAAGAAGTCGTAACTCCAACTATTGCTGATCAACTTATAACATTAGGAATAGAGAATCCCCAAAGGAAATTTACTTTAGTGTTTAGCAGTTCTATTTTAGATGAGGAAGGAAGAAAAAAATTAAACACACTACAAACCTCATATCATGAAAATGATTTTTGTAATCTTTCTCTCCATATTGAATTTCTCGATATTGACTCACCAGATTTTATTGAAAAACTTGATGAAAATGAACAAGAATTATTTGAATATGCCCGATTGGAATTGAGGAGTTTTAGTCATGGCGGAAACCCGGCCGCAGCCAGTGACATTATACGCCTATTAAGCCCCTGTTATAAACAAGGAATTTACACTGATTTTGACGTACTTCTAGATTTTTCAAACACGTTACTTTCTGAAAGTGGTCATGAAGACATTCCTGCTGCTGTTCTTATTCCCACAATAAGCTATAAGGGTCGTTATTGTAATGATGTCATTATTATTGCCTCTGGAGTAAAAGCTGCCGAACTTGATTTTATTAAGTGCTTACAGGCTGGAATAGTACAAATGTATCGTGGTGAAGGATTAGAGAATATTCTAAATAATATGCAAATGAAGAGAGCGGAGGATGATGAAAAGCAATTAGATCAAATGATAAAAAATGTAAAAAGGCAACGAACCACAAGAAATCCTTTAATCGCTTTAAGAGCTGAAATTGAGAAAAAAATAAAAGAAGGACGCTCCCTTGATTTTTGGACAGAAGCTTATAAACAATCAGTCATGCAGGCAAGCGGGCCAGGAATGTATAGGCGGGTAATATATGATCAACAATTTTCACCTGCTTCAGTAGCTTCTTATCATCAAGTAGAAAAATTAAGAACATTAATAAAATCACAAATAGATGGACAGAAAAATACTGCCTCATGGATCCCTCAAAGTGCAAAGCAAGGACTATTAATAATGAATACAATAGCGCTTTCTGAAGGAAACACGCCATTAGTAACAGAACCAGTTAATACAGCCCCTTCGCTATAGCAAGCGTTATCAATGCTCCATCAAGTCCCGTACAATATTCTGATCTGAAAAATCAAATCGTTCATGGCCAATTTGCTGGTATGCCTCATGCCCTTTTCCCGCAATTAAAATAATATCTTCCTTATCAGCAAGGCTAATCGCTTTCTCAATGGCTTGTTTGCGGTCAACTATTTTTAAAACGGCTCGAGACGAAAGCAATCCTTGACTGATGTCAGCAATGATCTGTAGAGGATCTTCAGTACGAGGATTATCACTGGTTACAATGGATAAATCCGCATGTTGGCTTGCAATACGTCCCATGATTGGGCGCTTTGCCTTATCTCGATCGCCACCGCAGCCAAATACAACCATTAAGCGCCCTGCCTTTAATTGATTTAACGTTGAAAGTACATTATCCAACGCGTCTGGTGTATGCGCATAATCAACAATAATGCATGGTTCTTGGCAGATAACTTCCATGCGCCCAGGCGCTGCTTGTAATTTTGCCATGATTGGCACTAATTTAGTTGGATCATAGCCATTCATCAATAAAGTGGTGAATACAGCAAGACTATTATAGATATTAAACTGTCCCAACGTATTAATTTGCAGAGGATAGGTTCCCCAAGGAGAAACGACCTCAAACTCACTGCCAATTCGACTGGTTTGTATATGTATCGCACGTACATCGCAATCAGAATACAACCCATACGTTATTTTCTGGCAGGTTGCATTCAATCTTTTAGCCATATAAGATGCATACACATCATCCAGATTGATAACCGCCGATTTCAGGGTAGCCAACGCAAATAACTCACTTTTTGCCACCGCATAAGCTTCCATCGTATGATGATAATCAAGATGCTCATGACTTAAGTTTGTATAAATAGCATGCACAAAATCAATCTGATCCACCCGCTTCTGGCTTAGGGCATGCGAAGAAACTTCCATGCATACCTGATGCAGACCCTCGCTTCTATATCGATGTAGCAATTGTTGTAAACATAATCCATCCGGCGTTGTATTTGCCAATGGATTTAATGTTTGGATTGTTCCCTCCCCTAGTGTACCAATATAAGCCGCTCGTTGTTCTAAAAGCTCGTAGGCTTGTGCTAATTGATAAGCAATGGTTGTTTTACCATTCGTACCAGTCACTCCCGTCACAGCCAAATCACGTGAAGGATATTCGTAAAAAGAATTAGCAAGAGCCGCTAGCCTTTTCCCTAATCCAGGCATAGGAAGACAGGGAACATCGGGCATCGGTAAACAAGCCTCAGGTAATAATTCAGGTTCATAAATAATTGCCACGGCACCAGCCGCAACAGCTTGACGCATAAATAGGCGACCATCCGCTGCCGCTCCCGGATAAGCCAGAAACAAATAGCCTGGCTTTACTTGGCGACTGTCATTGTGTAACCCGGAAATGTCACAATCTGAAATGAGTTCAGGAAACCATGAATGAAGCAACTTGGCAAGATTCATTACATTCCTCTCCTCATATTGGTTTATCGGGTTGTATGTCCAGAATACGTAAGGCCGTGCCCATGACCTTGGCAAAAAGAGGTGCGGCCACAGCTCCCCCATAATAGCTCACGCGAGAAGGTTCATTAATGACCACAGCAACAATTAATCTTGGCTGGGAAGCTGGAGCAATTCCCACAAAACTGGCAATATGACGTTCCGCTTCATACCCATGTTTACCAGCAATCCGTGCTGTACCAGTCTTGCCAGCAACACGATACCCAGGAATTTTGGCTCTTTTACCGGTACCATCAATGTCAACGACAGCTTCCATCATCGCTAATACTTGATTCGCTGTAGTAGAATTAATCACTTGAACACTTTCATTAGGCTTTTCATAATGCAATAAACGAACTGGCATAAGTCGGCCTTGATTTGCAAAAATCAAATAGCTTTTTGCGAGCTGCAAGGTTGTCATCGACATTCCATAACCAAATCCTAAAGTAGCAAGTACAAATGGATTTGCATCAGCTACTTTAACGATTGTTCCGTCACTCTCACCTGGATAACCGCTTTCAGTCCGCTGGCCAATGCCACATCGTGTCAGCAAGCCTATTAACTGCTCAGGTGGACTGGCTAACACCATTTTACTGACACCAACGTTACTGGAATGCTGCAAAATGCCGGTTACATCCAACAGGCCGTAATTTCTTATATCACGAATGGCATGGCCGTGTACCATCATCCAGCTTGGTCGAGTATCAATCATGCTATCGGCAGTAAAATGACCACTTTCAAGTGCACTTGCAATACTAAAAGGCTTCATAACCGACCCTGGCTCAAATACATCAGTAATCGCTTTATTGCGATACCATTCTGTCGGATAATGTTCACGTACGTTGGGATTAAATGACGGAGCATTTGCAATCGCCAGAACTTCGCCATTCTGAGTGTCTAATACAACAATTGATCCTGATTTCGCAGAAAACTTAGTGATGGTATCTTGCAATTCATGATAGGCAAAATATTGAATACGGCGGTCAATACTAAGCCGTAATTCATGGCCGGGGCGAGGTTCTTTGATAACATCCAGTTCCTCAATAATACGACCTATCCTATCTTTCAAAACTCTTTTCTTGCCATTGATTCCCATCAACCACGGCTGATAGGCTAATTCAAGCCCTTCAATGCCTTGATCATCAATGTCCGTAAATCCAATTAATTGCGCCGTGCTTTCCGCCTGTGGATAATATCGTTTAAATTCCTCCTCAAAATAAACGCCAGGGATGGCTAGCAATTCAATTTCTTTAGCCAGCATGGGAGTTAGCTGTCGTTTTAAATAAATAAATTCACGATTGTTTGTCTGCGTGATACGAGGCATCAATGACTTAGCTGGCAATTGCAATAAACGTGCTAAATCAGCCAATTGCTGTTTGCTTGGATTAAAGATTTTGGGATTCACCCACAATGACTTTACCGGGGTACTCACTGCTAAGGGAGCACCTTGTCTATCCGTAATCATGCCGCGATAGGCAGGGATTTTAACAGTCCGTAAGCTGCGAGCGTCTCCTTGGCTCTGCAGAAACTGTCTATTCTCGACGGTAAGATTATACATGCGCCAAAGCAGTGCCGTCAGAAGAAATATAAAAAAAAACGACACCATCCATAATCTTATTTGATGATTTTTGTTACTCATTTGACCCGTAGCATAATAACTTGCCTGTCTACAGGTAACGACATTTTAAATTTTTCCTGAGCAAGCTGTTGTACTCTTGCCGGTGTCGCAAGACTTGCCTGCTCAAGCAGCAATTGGCCCCATTGCAATTGCAATTCATGCTCTCTTTGTTCAGCGTATTGTAATTGACTAAACGTCATGCGATGCTGATTGGTTACATAGACAACAGCCAACGCACTGGCGAATACGGAAATCAACAAGAAAACCTGAAAACAAAACATTCTGGACAAACGGATATCAGCAAATTGTCCACTAAATATATTGCTTTGGTGAATCATTCTCGCTGCAGCGTTCATGCTATTTTTTCTCCTATCCTAAGTACAGCACTTCGGGCTCGAACGTTGTTCTTGATTTCTTCATCACTCGGTTTAATTGCTTTGCCAACACGCCTAAAATTCGTTACTATTTCAGAAGCCTTAAAAGGAACTCCCCGCGGGGGCTGCACACCACGTTCTGCATCACGCATAAACTGCTTAACAATGCGATCTTCAAGTGAATGAAAACTGATAATGACTAATCGGCCACCCACCGCCAGGCTGTCCATGCATTGTTTTAGAAAGTCCTGCAAGTCGGCTAACTCCCGATTAATGTAAATACGAATCGCCTGGAAAACTCGAGTTGCAGGGTGTTTATGTTTTTCCCATTTAGGGTTTGCCTCCTTGACAATTTCCGCTAAAGTCTGTGTCGTCAATATAGGATTTTGCTCTCGCGCACGAACAATGGCATGAGCAATACGACGCGCATAACGTTCTTCACCATACTGTTTGAAAACAGAGGCCATCGCTTCTTCTTCCGTTTGATTTATAAAACGTGTCGCATCCATCTCCTGGCTGCTATCCATACGCATATCCAGAGGACCCTGCTGCATAAAACTGAAACCACGCTCAGCATTATCTAACTGAGGAGAAGAGACTCCTAAATCAAGCAAAATACCATCAATTTGGCCATAGACACTGCATTTTCGGGCAATGTCACTTAAACTTGCAAAAGATTCATTAAAAATTTTGAATCGTTCATCCTGACCAAAATGCTGTTTTGCATAAGCAATTGCTTCTGGATCCTTATCAATGGCAAGTAATTTTCCGGTTTTATTTAAATGCGTTAAAATAAGACGACTATGACCACCGCGCCCAAATGTTCCATCCACATAGACACCATCCGCCTTAATTGCGAGGCCTTCAATTGATTCCTGCAACAAAACAGATCGATGTGTAGCCATAAATATTCTCCACAACCCTCGTTTGGGGTTTGGTTACAGAGAAAACGTTTTCATCTCATCCGGCAAGCCATCTTCTCTGGATGCTTCTTCAGCCAACCATTGCTCTCGCCTTGATTGCCATATTAGTTCATCCCAAATTTCAAATTTATTACCCTGACCAATCATAACCACTCGTTTGTTTAGTTGGGCGTAATCTCGCAATAAAGGCGGCAACAGAATACGCCCGTTACTATCCAACTCCACATCAGTTGCATGACCAATCAACAAGCGCTGAATCCGACGAGCAGCTGCATTAAAACTTGGCAGACGCTGCAAGTTGTCTTCAATCACCTGCCATTGTCCTGCAGGGTACAGCAGCAAACATGTTTCTTCAGTATCAATGGTCACTACCAACGAAGCACGATCTTGCCCCAACGCTTCTCGATAACGTATAGGAACCGCAAGACGTCCTTTTGTATCAATACTGATTGCATTGATTCCACGAAACATGATTTTTATCTTGTGAGGAAATACCTCCCCACAATTCTCCACTTTTTAGTTATTTTAAACCACTTTTCTACACTATAGGAATACATTTTCGCTAGCGTCAAGTTAAAAACGCTATTTTTTTTTCAAAAAGTCAGAACAAATGGCTGAACTTATCCCTTGATGATCATATATTATTCACTATGATCTTTAAAAGCCATTTGGGCGATTTATTTTGGAGAGATGGTTGGCACATGGTATATCCCTCCCTTTATTTAAAGGGAGGTTAGGAGGGATTTTTAAGTCAGGCTATTATTATTATTCATTCCAACTGCAATGCGGACACCTTCTAATACCAGATCAGACGCAAGATGATCATAAAGCTCATGTTTATCAAATAACGAAGCGAATCCTCCAGTTGCTAACACCAGTACCTGCTGGGTAGGAAATACTTCTTGTTTGATTCGGTGGATTAACTCGCGACAAGAACCCAAAGCACCATAGAATACGCCTGCCTGGATGCTTTCAATGGTGGAACGGCCAACGACTTGGTCCGTCTTTACAATTTCTACGGATGGCAATTTTGCGGTGTTATTTGCCAAAGCATCTACGGCCAAACGCACACCGGGCAAAATAGCCCCGCCTAAGTACACCTTTTTAGCATTAAGCACACAAAAAGTTGTCGCTGTTCCATAATCAATAATAATGAGATTTTTGCCCGGAAAATGATGGGTGGCTGCAATGGCATTAGCAATTCTATCTGCGCCAACTTCCAATGGATTACGATATTGAATATTCAAGCCTGTCTTTACACCTGCTTGCAGGAAAAATGGTTCAATATCAAAATACTTAACACAAGCAGCGCGCAACGAATAATCTAACTGAGGAACGACAGAACATATTCCAATGTTGCTGATTGATTCCGGAGAACATTGATTCTCCCGTAAAACGCTTTTAAGGAAAATTCCAAGTTCATCGGAGGTGCTCATTTTAGAGGTATGGCGAAAACGCAAGCGTATCTCCCCGCCTGCAAATACCCCTCCATAGATATGGGAATTACCTACATCAATACAAAGCATCATGATGCCAGCCTACGTAAGTGAAAGCGCGATCGTAAGGGGAGATAAAACAAGAATCAAGTAAAGATAAAAAAAAGTCGGTCGATAAGCCGGGTTCTGTCGTGGGCAATCATTCATCTGGGATAAACGTCACCGTTTACCTCAAGCGACCTACCCGAATCCCACACGGGCCATGTGTCATGATCTGCACGGATCATCTAGATTCCTATTTGGTCTTGCTCCAAGTGGGGTTTTCCCTGCCACGATTGTTACCAATCGCGCGGTGCGCTCTTACCGCACCTTTTCACCCTTACCTGCAAAATACAGGCGGTATATTTTCTGTGGCACTTTCCGTAGACTTACATCTCCCAGGCGTTACCTGGCACTCCGCCCTATGGAGCCCGGACTTTCCTCCCTTTGCAATAGCAAAGAGCGATTGCCTGACCGACTTTGTAATTAATAATAGCAGAGTGGTTAGCACAAGGCCATATTAAAATTCACGAGTTCCAATAAACTCATCATCAAAATAGCGTTTCAGCTTCGTGCGCAACGTACCACGACTAACACCTAGTACACGAGCTGCCTTTGATTGATTGTAACGCGTCATTTCCATCACTGTGCGAAAAAGAGGCGCTTCAACTTCTTCCACAATAAGTTGGTATAAATTCAAATTGGCATCTTTACTGGTTACCGCATTCAAATAACCTTTCACGGCATGAACCACTTGCTGTGATAATGCTTCATTTTGTTGAACATCTTGCATTACTGCACTCATTTTTTTCTCCAATCTATTCTATCAATCGTTCTATTAGATAATTTACTGCATCCGATCAATATCCATGGACCGAACATCATGATTCATATAATAACAAATGTCTCAAAGAGTGTAAACATTGTTTTAATGATATTCATTTATTAAGTGAAGCTTAAGTGTTTTTTTACTTAAAATTGCATATTTAATATCCAAAATGCAGCAGGATTCTTGCAAAAATCACAGCAGATAAGAGGAATGCACAGAGAAATGGTAATATTACACAAAATCCCATGAGGGTATGGAACCGCTCTTTTGATGGAATGCAATTGAGCTGCGAAAGCGATCTACAGAAAGTTATCCTATGACAAAAATGGCTAATCTACTGTAAAACTCTCACCACAACCACACTGGCCTGTTTGATTTGGATTATGAAACACAAATTTATGGTTTAAGCCTTGCTTGACATAATCAATTTGCATCCCTTTAAGATATGGATAGCTTCCCTTATCAATACACACGACATAATCATCAACAAGCGGCAAAACAATATCTTCTGCTACGGGCGAGCTGATGTAATCTATAACATAAGATAAACCGGAACAACCCGTTTTTTTAACAGACAACCGAATCCCTTTGCTGTCTTGTTTCGTTAAATAAGACAGCACATGCTTCATAGCAGCTTCTGTTAAATCAATGCCTTGCTTAGAACTATTTGTATGCTGAATGACTTCACTCATTAATCGGTCTCTCAAAATCAACTCATGTACTTATTATAACCCCGAATAGAGGTTATTATACCTCAAACTGATGTTTTTCGTGTAATGCAGTAATTCCTTTACATATTACAGTGATGGCATGTCTGACGTGTTCTTCAGTAGTAAATCGACCAAGGGACAGTCTAATAGAACTATAAGCCAATTCTTCACTAAGACCCAATGCCCGTAAGACGTAGGAAGGTTGCGAACTCGCAGACGAGCAAGCAGAAGTGGTGGATACAGCAAGATCACTCAATGCCACTAACAGAGATTCACTGTCAATCCTCTCAAAACTAATGTTGAGATTACCAGCAATTCGTTGTTGACTGTGGCCATTCAATCGAATCCCTGGTAAATGTTTAATCCCCTGCCACAATTGTTCTCTCAGATGCAAGAGGCGAGACTGCTCATTTTCCCTAAGCTTCTCTGACAAAATAAATGCTTCTCCCATTCCTACAATTTGATGCGTAGGTAATGTACCAGAACGCATGCCACCCTCATGTCCACCGCCATAACTCAATGGTTGTAATCGTATTCGCGGTTTGTGCCTAACATATAATGCTCCAACTCCTTTGGGACCATAATTCTTATGAGCAGAAAAAGACATTAGATCAACGGCCATATTCTGTAAATTCAGTTCAAGTTTCCCAGCACTTTGCGCCGCATCAACATGAAAAATAATACCCTTACCCTGTAAGAGTGTGCCAATGGCCTCTATGTCCTGGATCACTCCAATTTCATTATTAACATGCATCACTGAAACTAAAATTGTATCGCTACGCAGTGATTGTTCCAAAATATTCATATCCAACAACCCATTTTCCTGAGGGTTGAGATAAGTCACTTGGAATCCTTCACGCTCTAATTGATGGAAGCTATCCAACACCGCTTTATGTTCCGTCACCATGGTTATCACATGGCGGCCCTTCCGTTGATAAAACCGAGCTGCACCCAAAATGGCCAAATTATCCGCCTCTGTTGCACCTGAAGTGAATACAATTTCTTCGGGCGATGCACCGATCACATCCGCTATTTGCATCCGTGCTCGTTCTACTGCCTTGGCCGCTGTCTGCCCATAACTATGAGTTTTAGAGGAAGGATTACCAAAATGCCCATCAGGTCCAAGATATTTAATCATTTGCTCAACCACGTAGGGGTCAACGGGTGTAGTAGCCATATAATCCAAATAAATGGGTTGTTTACTCATGTAAATTCCTGTCTCTTTCATTGATCCTTTCCTTTATTCATAGCATATTGAATATGCGTCAATATGCCACGCAAAATATTTACTTCCATACGTTCAAGTTTGATGCGGTTAAACATCCGTCGCAATCGTTGTAATAAACGCTTTGGGTTGGATAACTTAAGAAAATCAATCGCTACTAGAACGTCTTGTAAATGAGCATAAAATTGCTCAACTTCCTTCATGGTTGCCTGACTTTCATTACCCATATCAACTTGGGCTCTAGGCGCAATCAATGCCATTCTTATTTCGTAAGCAATAATTTGTACGGCCTGGGCAAGATTAAGAGAACCATAGTCAGGATTACTAGGAATCTGTATATGGTAATGGCAATATAACAATTCCTCATTCGTTAAACCTGCATGTTCACGTCCAAATACAATGGCTATTTCCACATGGTCTGGCGTTTCACTAATAAGTGCTGCTTGCATTCTTGGCGTTAGTCCCTGTAAAGCGATATCACGAGGCCGCGCGCTGGTTGCCAAAACCAATTGACAATCTGCCAGGGCATCCAGGAGTGAATGAGTCACCACCGCATTATGCAATACATCATCAGCACCAGCCGCCATTTCATAGGCCCGCAAGTCTGGAAATGATTTAGGTGAAACCAAATAAAGCCGGTGTAATCCCATCGTTTTCATTGCACGTGCCGCAGCACCAATATTACCTGGATGTGACGTCGCTACCAAAACAATACGAATAGAATCAAACTTCATAATCTATAATTAAGTCTATTTATTTCCAAGATGAGCCAGCAGGCCAAAATATGCTACAATTTTTGCTTTTGTTAACCAAGAGTAAACTTATGCATCCTCTTTTAAATATAGCCATCGGCGCTGCCCGCCAAGCCGGTGAAATCATTATTCGTCATATTGAGCAACTTGACCGTATCAAAATTACAACAAAAAGTCATGAAGAATATTTTTCTGAAGTTGACATAAAATCAGAACAAACCATCATGCAAACCATTCATAAAGCTTACCCGGAACACGGCATTATTGCGGAAGAAAGCGGTGTTTATCAAGATGATGCTGAAACAGTATGGATTATTGATCCGCTCGATGGAACCAATAATTATCTGCATGGTTTTCCATTTTATGCCGTTTCAATTGCCGTGCGAATCAAAGAGCGCATTGAACACGGCGTGGTTTATGATCCTCTACGCCATGAATGTTTCACAGCAAGCCGTGGCAGCGGTGCTCGCTTAAATGATCGGCGCATTCGTGTTTCAAAACAATCCCAGCTTAATTCTGCTTTATTAGGCACAGGATTTACGTTTCGCAATAAAGAAATAGCAAGACGCTATTTGCCAACGTTTGAAGCGTTATATGGGCAATGTGCAGGGTTACGCCGTACAGGTTCCGCTGCTTTGGATTTGGCTTATGTTGCCAGCGGCAGACTGGATGGATTCTGGGAATTTGGTTTGCGCCCTTGGGATATAGCCGCGGGCGCTTTACTGGTTAAAGAAGCAGGTGGATTGGTCGGTGACCCGCAAGGTGGAGAAAATTATTTGAAACAAGGTGACGTTATTGCAGGCACCCCGAAAGTATTCAAATCACTTCTACAAACGCTTGCGCCTGTGATTAAAGTCTAAAAAGTTTGAAAAAATCCCTCCTAACCTCCCTTTATAGTACAAAGGGAGGAACCGTTAAGCGCTTATTTGCAGCCTACGTCGAAAATAACCATAAATTAAACCAAAAAGATCAAAATTTAAACTATTATTATAGTGTAACCATGGAAATATTTACCAATGGACACAAGAATATCAGCCAAACACCAAAACGGGTTCAGTTTAATTGAAGTGCTGATTAGCGTGATAGTATTGGCCATTGGATTGTTGGGCGTTGCAGCAATCCAGCTCAATATGATCCGCTATAACCATTCTGCACAGATGCGATCCATTGCCATAAGCCAAGCAAACAATATGCTCGATCGTATGCGTGCCAACTACAGCGGTGTTAAAACAGGGCTTTACAATAATTTATCAGGCATTCCAGATAATCCTGGTTGTACAACCTGCAGTTCAAGTCAAATCGCTCAACTTGATGCCTATCAGTGGAACAGTAAAAATGCTCTTTTACTGCCTTCTGGTCAAGGAACCGTGGTCGGTAATGGCAATCGTTATACCATCACCCTCTATTGGGATAATAATCGCACTGGTGCCACTGGATTAAATTGCAGCGGTAACGCTCAAGTCGACTTGACCTGTCTTGCAGTGGAGGCTCAGTTATGAATTTCAAAAAGCATAGCAACGGCTTCTCCATCATTGAATTCATGATTGCCATTACCTTAGGCGCACTGTTAGTTGCCACTACAGGATCGATTTATCTGTCAAATAAAGCCAACTACCAGATTCAAACAGGATTGGCACGCCTACAGGAAAATGCACGCTATGCTAATTATTTTTTAACTCGCGAAATTCGAATGGCAGGTTATCAAGGGTGTGCCAGTGAAGAATTTGCTCAGATTACCAATCGTGTCAAAACGCCTTCCGTTACATTGCTTTATGATAAGCCATTGCTCGGTTTTGATGGTTTAAGTGGATCGTTTAGCCCAACACTTCCAAGTAACTTGACAGGCAAAGTACTTCCTGACACGGATGTTCTGGAAATAAGAATGGCGTCCAACACGAATGTTCAGCTAAGAGACGATATGAATCAAACCAATAATCCGATTTTAGTCTACGATCGATTAGGAATTCAGGCCGGTGAAGTCGTTATGATCAGTAATTGTCTTGTTGGCGATATTTTTATTGCAGGCGGTAACACGAATGCCACAGCCATTACTCATACGGTCAATGAGAACACCAGCAATGATCTAAGCGCACCTTATATAGCAGGTGCACACGTCATGCGTTATGTTTATTATGCATTCTATATAAAAAATACTGGCCGCACCAACGCCAGCGGCCAACCCATTTACGCTTTGATAAGACAAGATATTAATGGCAATGAGGTAGAAATTGTCGAAGGCGTGGAACAAATGCGCATTCTTTATGGGGTTGACACCAATGATGATAAGACCGCTGATCATTATCAATCAGCGACTGAAGTCAATAGCAGTAATAATTGGAATAATGTCATTAGCCTTAAGATTAACCTACTATTTTCTACGATTGAAAATGTCGCAAGCCGCCCACAATCGTATCAATTTAATGGCGCATCTTATACGCCAACTGACCGTAAATTACGCCGTGAATGGCAAAGTTTTGTGACCATCCGTAACAGAGGGTTACCATCATGAAAAAACATTCAGGCGCGACCTTAGCCGTGACATTGCTCCTTTTATTTGTCGTATCTTTACTCGGCATCAGTACCATGCAAGTGACCCAATTTCAGGAAAAAATGGCGAGCAATCTTCAGGACAAAGAATTATCATTTAATGCAGCTGAATCAGCGCTTGCCGCAGGCGAAGCCTGGGTACTTTCCTTAAGTCAAGAGCCTCCGGTACTTGCAACTTGTTCTCCATTTCCTTGTGCGCAAGAAACCTATCAAAATATAAATTTTTCAGCGCAATCAAGCGCATGGTGGGAAGCTAATTCCGCCGCCTATCCTTCACAACTAAATAACATAGCAAGCCCACCTCGCTACATTGTTGAGTTCCTACAATTTGTCCCAGACTCCCCCGAGCTGGGTGATTCTTCTAAAAAAAGTACGGGCACTTTTTATTATCAAATTACGGCAAGAGGTACAGGATCATCAGATACTGCCGTCAGTATCTTACAAACAACCATAGGAAGGAGATTCTGATGAACCATATCTTCCCTATGATACATAAGCTCTTCTTTAGTTTAATTTTGTACAGCTTATATTCGGGAAGCGCCTTTGCTGCGCCTTTAAATTTGTCGCAGACCCCTCTTTTTCTTACGGATCAAGTTGCTCCATTGACCATGTTGGTGGTTAGTCGTGATCATAAACTCTATTTTGAAGCCTATAATGACTCTACGGATATTGATGGGGATGGAATAATTGATATCCGTTTTAAACCCAGTGTTGATTACTTCGGTTATTTTGACAGCTATAAATGTTATGCATACAGCGGCGGGGAACAATATTTTTATCCTGTCTCCGTTACTGCTAATAAGCAATGCTCCGGAAATTGGAGTGGCAATTTTCTTAACTATCTTACCACAGCGCGCCTGGATGCCTTACGCAAAGTGCTGTATGGTGGCTATCGTTCCATTGACACGACCGATCAAACCATACTGCAACGTACTTATGTCCCTCAGGATGGCCATAGCTGGGGAAAAGAATATCGCAGTACTGCAATTGATGGCTATGACATCAGTCACTACACACCTTACAGTCAGCCTTCCAGTAACGCCTATCATTTATTTGCCAATACAACACTTCGCAATGGGTCCGGGTTGCCCTTGCTAAGGGTTGCATTAAATCAACCTTACCGTATTTGGGAATGGGTCAGTATAGAGCGCCCCGTTGCGGGAAGTCGAGCTTTAAATGGCGGCAGTGGGCCATTTATTGCAGGAATTACCGACTATGTCGTGCGAGTAAAAGTCTGCGACCAAGCGGTAGGGGTAGAAGAAAATTGCCGTGCTTATGCTTCAGGACACCATAAACCCATTGGCTTATTACAGGAGTTTGGTGAAAATGACTCCATGCAATTTGGTCTTTTAACGGGTACCTATAATAATAATCTTTCTGGTGGAGTAGTCCGCAAAAATATATCCTCCATTACGGATGAAATTAACTTAAATACTGGTCAATTCACCAACGTAAGCGGCATCATTGCCACATTGAACCGGCTCACCGTGACAGGCTTCCAAACGGATTACTCATACAGTTGCGGGTGGATAACCACCCGTAACATCAATAATGGCGAATGCCAAATGTGGGGAAACCCTATTGCTGAAATGATGTATGAAGCCGTGCGTTATTTTGCCGGCAAATCTACTCCCACCTCAGCTTTTGACTATTCGGGAGGAACAGACGCAAGCCTTAATTTGCCCAAACCGGCCTGGCAAGATCCTTACAGCCAATACCCTCGCTGCGCTAAAGCGAACATGCTAGTCATTAGTGATATTTATCCCTCCTATGACAGTGACTACGTGCCAGGAAGCTATTTCAACAGTGTTTCGGGTGATTTATCGCCTGCCCTGGAAGCCGCAACGCTTGGGCAACAAATCTTCACGGGAGAAGGTTTCTTGAGTTTACTCGCCTTTATTGGCCAATCAGCGGGGGTAAGCGACGGCGCACCAACACCAAAAACCGTTACCAGTTTCGGCAACATTCGTGGTCTGGCTCCGCATGATGCCAACTCTCAAGGCAGTTATTATGCCGCCAGCGTGGCTTATTACGGATGGATAAATGATGTAAACAATGCACAAGGAAAACAGAATATAAAATCCTTCATGGTTGGGCTGTCTTCTCCTTCACCAGAAATTACATTTAATGTAGGTGGCCATCCGATTTCTCTCATACCTTTTGGCAAATCGGTCAATGGTTTCGGCATTAACCCAACAGAAGGCCAATACCAACCCACCAACAATATTGTTGACTTCTACATTGAATCCTTAACGGATACGAGTGCAGTGTTTCGCGTTAATTTTGAAGACGTTCAGCAAGGCGCAGATTTTGATATGGATGCAATTGTCAAATACACCGTCACCGTCAATCCTAATAATACGCTGACTGTTAATCTGGAAACAATTTATAGTGCGGGTTCAATCACGCAACACATGGGGTATGTCATTTCAGGCACCACCGCAGACGGCGTCTATCTTGAAGTACGCGACAGTGATACAAGCGCCAATAACGATGTGGATTATTTTTTAGATACACCTCCAGGCCAATTACCTGGACAAGGATGGCAAGATAATGCGGCTCTGCCGATAGTAACCACCCGTACATTTACACCAAGCAATCAGCCTAATGCCACCCTCCTCAAATCCCCTTTATGGTATGCAGCGAAATGGGGTGGATTCAATGATGCTAATAACAATAATACACCGGATCAAACAGAAGAATTTGATAACAGTGGCACAGGTGACCCAGATAACTATTTCTTAGTTACCAATGCTAATAATCTCCAAGCGCAATTGGCGAAAGCATTTGCATCGATTATTGAACGCACAGGTTCTTTCTCCTCCGCCGCCTTAAGCAGTGGTTTTTTAAGTACTGGCACAAGGATTTATCAAGCCATATTTCGCACGGAAGATTGGAGTGGACAATTACTGGCATTTGCCATCGACGAAACCACGGGCGACATCTTAACTACAGGCGGTGGTCCATCGGGTTCCGTATGGGATGCAGCGCAAAAACTTGATCTACAAAATTATAATACGGGCAGGCAAATTTTAACTTATAAACCTTCTGCCAATCTTGGTATTCCTTTTCGCTGGCCAAGCAATCCTGCTTCTCCGACCAACAGCGAACTTGATCTGGTACAAGTCAATGCCTTGAATACCAATCCAACCACCGCTCTTAATGATTCCGACGGCAGTTTACGTCTAAATTATCTACGCGGTGATCAAGGGCAAGAAGAACAAAATGGCGGCCTATTTCGTGACCGTTCTACGTTACTAGGTGATATCATCAATTCAAACCCCGTTGCAATCAGCATGCCTGAACAACAATATCCCGTTGTATGGTCAGGGAATGCTCCTGAAAATAATGTTTCCTACAGCAGCTTCCGCCAAAGCAATCTTAATCGCAAAGCGGTACTGTATGTAGGTGCCAATGACGGCATGCTTCATGCATTCGATGCCGACACGGGCGACGAGCTATTTGCCTATGTACCCTCACCTGTTTATCAAAATCTGCCACAATTAACGTCGCCTAACTACACACATCATTATTATGCAGACGGTTCACCAACCGTCATTGATGTTTTTTCCAATAATCAATGGCGAACCATGCTGGTTGCAGGCTTAAATGGTGGTGGGCAAGGTGTCTATGCGTTAGATGTCACTGATCCTGGGCAATTTAATGAAAATAATGCGGCTAGTATCGTCAAATGGGAATTTACGGATACCAATGATGCGGATTTAGGATTTACCTACAGTCAACCGGTCATCGTTCGTCTGGCGACAGGTCAATGGGCTGCCATTTTTGGCAACGGTTATAACAACACCTATACCGATGGCAATGCAAGCACCACGGGGAATGCGGTGCTTTATATTGTTAACATCAACGATGGGACAATCATTAAAAAACTTGACACAAAAGTAGGCATGAGTGCTGATCCCTTAGGTCTTGGGCGACCAAACGGCATGTCATCGCCTGTCGTTGTTGATCTTGATGGCAACAGCATCGCTGATTTTGTATACGCAGGCGACTTGTTTGGCAATGTCTGGAAAATCAATATTTCCGCTGCAAACGCTAGCCAATGGGACTTCAGTTTCAAATCTGGCAATACACCACTGCCCTTTTTCGTCGCCATGGATAGCAATGGTAATCGCCAACCCATCACCATCAAGCCAACCATCTCTCGCTTGGATGTCAATGCATCGGGATTACAAATTCATATTGGAACCGGAAAATATCTAGAAACTTCAGATAAAACAGATACCAGCATTCAAACCATTTATACGTTGCGTGACACTCATACCACAAGCATTAGCGGCCGTGCCGAATTACGGCAACAAACCATTCTTTCGGAAGAAGGCAACGTTCGTGTGGTCAGTGAAAATTTACTTGCAAACAACGATCGCGGATGGTATCTGGATCTCATTGTTGGCGGTGTGGCCCGTGGCGAGCGTATTATATCTAATATGATTTTCCTTAATAAAAAAATTATTTTCTCAACCATTATTCCCACCGATGATCCTTGTGATTTTGGTGGGGAAAGCTGGTTGATGGAATTAAATGCCTTCACCGGCGCACGATTGAATTATCATGTATTTGATCTGAATAACGATAACTTATTTAATGATGGTGACGCTGTGGTGCATAGCGAAGGAGGACAAGACGTTAGCGTTCCTGCCAGTGGTGTTCAGCCCAATGTTGGCTTAATTAACACCCCCGCTGTTCTTAATGCCGGCAATATTGAATACAAATACCTTCCAGGCACCAGTGGCGACATTCAAAAAGTCACTGAAAATCCTGGCAGCAGCCGTTTTGGCCGCCAATCCTGGCAGCAATTACAATAATACCTAAATAGCTCAGCCAAACGAATTTGGCCGTCACTCTTGTGGAATACCTATTAGAGTATCACTTCCCCCGTCATTATTAAAAAATGGTCTAAAATTAGATTATATAATTATTTTTTGCCATATATGTCTAATTATAAACCGGAAAAGTCGGCTATTGAACGTGCACTTGAACATCCTAATTTTTCAAGGAACGCCACCATCTCTCAATTAATGATCGACTGGCCACGCATAAAACATTATTTATACATCAATGGTCAATCTTTGCAGGCCCACGCTGAAGAAGCTGGTATCGATCTTGATAAAGTATTTGGAGCACCTCATGACCCGATGGTACAGGCCCAATTCAAAACGCTATTAGATCCTCTAATTCCTGCTACGTTCAATGATAAAGATGAAATCTATGATCAATTAGCACAAATCCTTCATCAAGGTGGTCTGCCTACTATCCTGGAAAGAGAACTGCAAACATCATTAACCTATGACGGCATGATGCTTGATAATGTAAAAAGAGGCATGGAAAGACGTATTGATTTAATCCCCACCGACGAAGGCTTTGCAATGAAAGAACTCTTTGTTTACCAAGGCAATCTTTCAAGAAGAGATCCTGACAATCCTGAATACGTACAAAGACCTGGAAAAGCTCCGATATTATCAGGTAAATGCATCTATGAAGTAGCCATTTCCGAAGCTGGTGTAAACCTTGAACTAAAAGAGATGCAACTCAGTTCAACAGAAAAAAAACTGGAAATGCTGTTAATGCCTGATCCCGACCCCATTAGAAAAACACAAAGCATGAAAGAAGGATTGCAGCGAATCAAAGGCGATGTCGATGAATGCTTGGAAGAACGTTTGAGCCCAACCCCATCTCGATGAAGACAATGTCGACAGCCATTCAGAATGGCTGGATAGCAATCCAACCATCATGATGGAAAGAAAAACTATTGCAATCCCGGTTTTATTCCCAGCGCTTGTGGTAGCTCGTTAATCATTGCCGTACCAATGTTTTTTGCCACTTGCTCAAATACCGTATCCTTATGAGTATAATCAACTACCTTATCAAGACCGATGATTTCGCGTACTAATTGGCCACTGCTGGCAAATCCATCGATTAAACCGTATTCTTTTGCCTGAATGCCCGTCCAATATAGGCCTGAAAAGAGTTCATCATTGATTTTCAAACGATTGCCTCGTCCTTCCTTCACTTTGTCAATAAACTGCCGATGAATCAAATCAAGCATCACTTGCAACTTCTTGACCTGCTCTGGCTGCTCTGGAGAAAATTGGTCCATGAATCCCTTATTTTGACCTGAAGTGTATAAGCGCCTTGTGGCTCCGAGTTTTTGCAGAGTATCAACAAAACCAAATCCATTGTATAGCACGCCAATAGAACCAACTAAACTTGAAGGATTAGCGTATATTTCATCCGCTGCCGCCGCGATATAATAGGCAGCAGAAGCGCAAACATCAACACAAACGGCATAGGTTTTAATATCAGGGTATTTTTGATGGTAATAGCGAATGGTATTAAACATATAATCTGCCTGCACAGGGCTACCACCAGGGCTATCGATACGAATAATGAGTGCTTTCATCCCCTTATTTTCATAAGCTTTTTCCATGCTTTTAATTAAATTGTCACTATTGGCGGATTGATTTTCAAAAATAGTTCCTTTCAAATCGATTAAACCAACATGTGGTTTTGTCCGTGCAGTTATTTCTTCGCCACGCAATGAGATTATCTGATAAATACCCCATATAATAAGCACTAGAAAGAAAACCCGTATGATCCATCGCCAAAAACGCTTGCGCTTTTGCTCACGCATGTATTCAAACACAATTTTATTTAATAACGCCTGCGAATCTGAATTATCTATAGAAGAATGATTATCCATACCTGCGACTTGATTTTACCAAGGAAGCCCCCATTTTACGGTAGATAGGAAGTAATTAAAATCATTCTTTAATATTAAGGGCCATCTTATGAGAATGGACAAACTGACATCAAAGTTTCAATTGGCCTTAGCCGATGCACAATCGTTGGCATTAGGCCGAGATAACAGCTTCATTGAGCCAGAACATCTGATGAAAGCTTTATTGGATCAGGAAGGAGGAAGTTGTAGACCTTTGCTTTCTAAAGCCGGCATCAATATTTCACAACTCAGAACACTCATCGACCAAGCGCTTGAGCGTCTTCCCAAAGTGTCTGGAACCGGAGGTGAAATTCATATTTCCAATGCCTTGGGACGACTACTCAATCTAACCGATAAATTATCGCAGCAACGTAAAGATAATTACATTTCCAGCGAATTATTTATTCTGGCAGCTCTTGAAGAAGGTGGCTCGCTGGCAAAATTGCTGAAACAAGCCGGTGCTGAACAAAAAGCCGTTGAAAAAGCCATCGATGAAATTCGTGGTGGTGAGAAAGTCACTGATCCAAATGCCGAAGAACAACGACAAGCACTGGAAAAATACACCATTGATTTAACTGAACGTGCCGAGCAAGGCAAATTGGATCCCGTCATTGGTCGTGACGATGAAATCCGCCGTACCATTCAGGTTTTACAACGTCGTACTAAAAATAATCCGGTGCTTATTGGAGAGCCAGGTGTCGGTAAAACCGCGATTGTTGAAGGACTCGCCCAACGCATCATTAACGGTGAAGTTCCGGAAGGATTAAAAGACAAGCGCCTTTTGTCCTTAGATATGGGGGCATTAATTGCCGGTGCAAAATTCCGCGGCGAATTTGAAGAGCGCTTGAAAGGTGTATTAAACGACCTGGCTAAACAAGAAGGACAAATCATCTTATTCATTGATGAATTACATACGATGGTAGGTGCAGGCAAAGCAGAAGGTGCCATGGATGCAGGCAATATGCTAAAACCCGCGCTCGCTCGCGGTGAATTGCATTGCATCGGTGCAACAACACTGGATGAATATCGCCAATATGTGGAAAAAGATGCAGCTCTTGAGCGTCGTTTTCAAAAAATATTGGTTAATGAACCATCCGTAGAAGACACCATTGCTATTTTAAGAGGTTTAAAAGAACGTTACGAAGTGCATCACGGCGTAGAGATTACCGACCCTGCCATCGTTGCGGCAGCCACCTTATCCCATCGCTATATTACTGACAGGCAACTGCCAGACAAAGCCATTGATTTGATAGACGAAGCCGGCAGCCAAATTCGTATGGAAATTGACTCCAAGCCAGAAAGTCTAGATAAGCTTGACCGTCGACTGATTCAATTAAAAATTGAACGTGAAGCATTAAAAAAAGAAAGCGACGAAGCGTCAAAAAAACGCTTGGACGACTTGGAGCATACGATTACGGATCTTGAAAAGCAATATGCCGATCTGGAAGACGTATGGAAAGCCGAGAAAGCCGTCATGCAAGGCGCAACGCATATTAAAGAAGCACTTGAGCAAGCAAAAATTGAAATGGACACGGCTAAGCGCGCCGGCGATCTGGCACGTATGTCTGAATTGCAATACGGGCGAATCCCTGAGCTTGAAAAGCAATTGGCACAAGTCGGCAGTAAAGAGCCTCAAGAAACCAAGCTGGTACGTAATAAGGTAACAGAAGAAGAAATCGCTGAAGTGGTATCAAAATGGACTGGCATTCCAGTTGCCAAAATGCTTGAAGGTGAAAAAGAGAAGCTTTTACATATGGAAGAAGCCCTTCATCAGCGGGTGATTGGCCAAGAAGAAGCCGTTGATACCGTATCCAATGCAATTCGCCGTTCAAGAGCTGGGCTCTCTGATCCTAATCGCCCCATTGGTTCGTTTCTCTTTTTAGGTCCGACTGGCGTCGGTAAGACAGAACTCTGTAAAGCTTTGGCTGCTTTCCTTTTTGATACCGTCGAAGCCATGGTCCGCATTGATATGTCCGAATTTATGGAAAAACATTCCGTAGCCCGATTAATTGGCGCTCCTCCAGGGTATGTTGGCTATGAAGAAGGCGGTTATTTAACTGAAGCTGTTCGACGACGTCCTTATTCAGTGATTTTACTCGATGAAATTGAGAAAGCACACAGCGATGTATTTAATATTCTCTTGCAAGTCTTGGATGATGGTCGTTTAACCGACGGCCAAGGACGAACCGTGGATTTTCGCAATACAGTCATTGTCATGACCTCCAACATAGGCTCACATTTGATTCAAGATATGGGCAGCAAACTTACCTATGAACAAATAAAATCAGCCGTTATGGATTTAGTGGGCCAGCATTTCCGGCCTGAATTTATCAATCGAATCGATGACAGTATCGTCTTCCATGCTTTAACCAAAGAGCAGATTGCCAATATTGCAATCATTCAAATTCGCTATTTGCAAGAGCGCTTGCAACAGCAAGACATTTCTTTGCACGTTGAACCTCAAGCGCTCAGTCATCTGGCAGAAGCCGGGTTTGATCCAGTCTATGGCGCCAGGCCATTAAAACGAGTCATTCAACAAAAACTGGAAAATCCTTTAGCGCAAGACTTACTGACCGGTCTTTTTAAACCCGGAGATACCATTAACGTGTCGTGGAAAAATGAACAGCTACACTTTGAATCATAACCAGTAGCCTGGATAAGCGAAGCAATATCCAGGAGTAATTTCCGACAAAACCCGGTTACCGCTGGCGCGTTAACCAGGCTACAATTCACTCAATGGCAGCCTGGCTGCTTGCAGCCAGGATTTCTGCTTCGCAATTAACATGCTTCAATGTACAAATTTTTCATCAATTCGTGACACAAGATGCTGATGAATATTGCCAAAGCCGCGATTGCTCATCACCAACAAAGCATCCCCTTCCTGCACGTCTTTAACAACGGTCTCAACAATCGTGTCTACACTAGACAATACAAAATAAGGACAATGCCAATCTTTAGCCACGTCAGATAAGCAAAAATCCATTGGATTCAATACATAAGCGGCATCAATATTTGTCAAAGCCTCTGCCATTTCCTGGGCATGCACACCTGTCCGCATGGTATAAGAGGCAAATTCCAAAACCACTAAAATTCGCCGATGTCGGCCGCTTTGCTTGAGAGCAGCGATGGTTTTTTTGATTGCAGTTGGATGATGGGCAAAATCATCATACACTGTAATTCCATGACGATTTGATTTCACCTCCAAACGTCTTTTTACTGGTATGAAACTTTCTAAAGCCCTCGCTGCAATGCTTGGCTCCACACCTGCATGAATACTGGCGGCAAACGCCGCCAATGCATTTTCAACATTAAAGCGCCCAATCAATGACCAGCTTATTTCTGCTACCTCTTTTCCTTGATGCCACAAACGAAACGACTGGCCACTATCCTCGAGTAACTCAGCTCGCCACGTTGCATCACTGTTACAAGCCATCTCTTCTAGGCGGCTATACTGGCCAAGAGCCATGACTTCATTTAGAGCTGTATCCTCCCGAGGTTTGAGTACCAACCCTTTGCCAGGTATGGTTCTTAAAAAATAGTGAAACTGCTGTTGAATCGATTTTAGATCATCGTAGATATCGGCATGATCAAATTCCAAATTATTCAAAATGGCGATGTCAGGACGATAATGCATGAATTTTGGGCGTTTATCAAAAAAGGCGCTGTCATATTCATCCGCTTCAATAACAAACCATTTACCCGTGCCAAGACAAGCACTGGTATTAAAATTAGGCGCAATCCCCCCTATTAAAAATCCAGGGTTCATTCCCGCATAATACAGGATGTGGGCCAACATGGAGGTGGTGGTTGTTTTTCCATGGGTTCCAGAAACAGCCATTACCCGGTAGCGTGAGAGAATATGCTCAGCCAACCATTGGGGTCCAGAAGTGTACTGAATGCCTGCATTAAGTACGTTTTCAAGCACAGGCATACCGCGCTTAATGGCGTTTCCAACAATAACAAGATCCGCTTTTAAAGCCTGGCTGCTGTCTTCATAGCCTTCAGTCCATTCTATCCCTTGTGCGGCCAGCAAATCACTGACTGGAGGATAACAATTGGCATCGCTGCCAGTAACCCAGAACCCTGCCTCCCGCGCCAATAATGCAAGCGCGCTCATAAAGGTGCCGCTTACACCTAAGATATGAATATGTTGTACAGTCATGATCGGAAAGTAATCACGGATCTTGTTAAAGGTTATTGATTATAGCTGTGCAAAGTAAATGCCGTCCAATTGATTTTTGAACCACCATTCAACGCCAGAAAGAAACCACCAGAATATTGGCTGCAAGCAGTCCAATACTGGCCAATATGGCCGGTAAATAATTAACTTGCAGTGCCTCTTTGTACACATAGGCCGATAACATGAATTGCCACGCTGTTAGAATGAGGGTCAACAGTAAATAGATTATGGTCATTATCGTTGCCAATCCTTGTGAAATCGACCCGCTAACCAATAGTAGCGCCATTAGTATTAAAGGAAAGGCAAGCAGATGTATTATAATGTGCCCTGCAAAAATACAAGTCATTGTCTGAACAGCACGACTTGCCAAATTAAATACTTTTAATAATAAGTAAGTGTAAACGACATATGAAACGACTAAGGAAAGACTACCGAATAAATTGGCATCAAATTTA
Organism: Legionella nagasakiensis; assembly: GCF_900639915.1. GTDB lineage: Bacteria > Pseudomonadota > Gammaproteobacteria > Legionellales > Legionellaceae > Legionella_A > Legionella_A nagasakiensis. Next base: position 292,249 of record NZ_CAAAID010000001.1, on the reverse strand, counting down.
AATTGTTTTTCATAATCAACCAATTGCCATTGCGCCATAATTAATAAACAAAATAAAGCAGCCACAACCGCCAATAAGAACGGGGAATACGGTGTATTGGCGGG
>NZ_CAAAID010000001.1:0-292090 GCF_900639915.1 Legionella nagasakiensis | reverse complement strand
CCGCCAATAAGAACGGGGAATACGGTGTATTGGCGGGTGTTTCCTTAAATAAACTCACCTGCCAATATTGTTTTATTAAGGCAGCCCACATAAGTATGTCCTTCGATTAATTGCTTAAACGCTTGTGCTTGATGATACTCACTTGCTGCACAATCGGATCCGACCATGGTCCAGAAATTTTATAAGTATATCCACTGATTTTTTGCATGCCATGATGAATGAGTTTACTGGCTACCCAAGTTGCAATGCCTGCAATAGGCCCCCCGGCAATCGTAGCGACCACCGGTAAACTGGCCGTAATATGAGGTGAAACTCTTAAGTCCAGATCATACAATTGCCTGATTAAATCCAAATCACCTTTCATGCTCGCATAAGCAACCGGCCCATCAATATAACTATCGTCGGTCGTCATAATGCCCTTCTTAAGCACAAAATTACCTTTAAAAATATCAAAACTATACCCGTTTTTGGACAAATCACTGAAATCCAGCTTAAGACGTCGAGGAATGGTTTGTAGGCTTAAAATACTAAGTAATTTTCCCAGCCCTAGCTTTTCTTCCGTTTCAGGACTCAAATTAGTGATGCGCCCATTTTTGAAAATGATGTGAAGATTGCCATTAAGTTTCGCCAGTGAAGCATCATAAACAGCAGCAGGCCAACTGCCTTTAAATTCAATTTCACCATGATGAGCTTCCACTACCGGTGTAATATTCCATTGTTTTAGGCTTTGGGCCAAATCTTTAATTTCCAAACGCCCCCATAAATTAGTTTCACTTTTTTGACCTGAAAAATGCCAATCACCCTTCAAGAAAAGCTGATAAGCTGGAGAATTAATTTTACAGGAGTCAAGCTGCCAATGTTTTTTATTGCTGGTTGTTTTTAAATTCACTTGTCCTACATGAACATCACCAAGATTAAATTGATCAATAACAAGATCCATGCTGGGGATCGTTTCTGGTTCAATCGGGCCAATGGAATCCTGATCTTTTTTGTCTAAAAACGACGATTTGGCGAACTTCATGTACTTGATATGCCCACTTAGCATATTCTTTGCCTGTTGATATCTTAAACTCGCTGCAACATCTTTTTGTCTTAAATCCACAAACCAATCATTCTTACCCCGCTTAGTTGCTTTAATAATGAGATTTTCGTATTCATGCGTCCAAAATCTGGCTCTCCCGAATTTTATATCAATAAAACGAATGCTATCCGCTAAGCCAGGAGTTCTTGCATCTTCAGGAATTTTTGACAACGCGACAAACCATTGCTGGAAGTCGAAAGAAGGCAATGAACCAACCAACAACACATCATTTTTCTTTGGTTCGATTGCATGACCACTTCCTAAGCGTACCTCACCCTTTGTCAATAAAAAGGACTGCTTTGACTTTTCAAACCACAAATCGCTGCTTAATCGATCATTATAATCGAGACGTACTCGGATTGCCTTCTCGGGGTTAAAATCCATATTAATCATTAATGGAGCAGAAACCTCTGATGATTTTCCCAAAGGGGGGGGTAAATCCACTGAAACGCCTTGTAATGAAGAACTTATCTGAACATGATCCAAATCATTTGGATCATCCGTTAACATCAGACGACTTTCCATGGTTAAATGACCATGAAGCAAAGAAAAGATTGGAAGGTTTAACTTCTTTTTCAATAAATCAATCGTTGTATTTCCTTTAATAAGAACTTCCGTGTATGGTTGAGGCTGTTGAAAAGATTGGATATACATCACTACAGAATCGCCTAATAAAGTGGCTTGTAATGCGCTATCTATTATTCCATGCTCGTCAAACCGCAAATTCCCTGATAAATGTTCTAATTCAACATCATCCATCGTGTGATGAAAAATCAAGTTATTCTTATTGAATGTTACATGACCATGAGCTAATACATTATCATTTTCAGGGTACAGCGGGATTTCCAAACGCAAATCCAAACCTAACCTTCCTTGTAAATCCAGTGTGTTTAATTTTGATAAATGATGACGCAAAGGCGATGCCAGCACAAAAGCGATTACTTTATCCGCCAAAGCATTCGTCTTGCCATGCATGAGCAACGTTTCTCGATCCAATCCAACGTCATCAATACGTAAATTTAATTGGTCAACAGGAACACCTTGTAAATCAGCCTGCACAATATCCGCTTCCATTGTTCTTTTATTGAAACGCAAATAGGCTTCAATATCACGGCTAAGCGGCCAATTTTTATTAATGTACAAATCAACGCCGCTTAGATGCGTATCTATGGAAAAATCACCTTCGCTCTTATCAAAAGGAAAATTCGCTGGAACGCCCTCGACGTTTAATCGGCCACTGGCTTTAGCAATTCGTTTTACATCTTCCTTCAACCAGTCATTAAGTTTTGGTTTTAAATAAGTTGACGGAACATACGCAAGCCATTGTTGCGCCTCCTCTGCAGAAAATTCAGCTTGCATGCGCAAATACCCCGGAGAGGACGAAGAAGGCTTATCCAACGCAGCACGGGCACTTAGCACTAAATCATGACGGGCCAGGACGATTCTCTCCATATTGAGACGTAACCCATGACTAAATTTCTTCCAATCAAAGGCTGCATTGACTTGTGCAAATTTCACCGGCGGTAAGTCATGAGGTTTAATCCATGGCGCTTCAGCATCAAGTTCCAAACGACCTTCTGTGGGCTGCCAATGCAACACCCCTGCAAGATTACCCACAGCAGGAACATTCGTCGTTCCCTGCCAACCAGCCTTGGTAAAACGAGTCAACAAATAAGACAGCTGATGATCTTTCAGCTCAAGTTGGGTATTATGCAGGGTTCCATAGGGGTTGGCTGCTAAGAAAGGATGAATCGCTTCTGGCCAATCGAGTTTCAGATTTAAAATAGGTTCAAGAAATAACGTCTCGGCAAACAGACGATAAGCATCTTGTGACTTGCTATATTCTATAAGAAACTTGTTTTCCGGCCAACGCAAGTCCATCAGGCGCAGGTTAATATGATCAGCACTGACTTGCCATCCATCTGTGTTAGGCTGCCAGGCTAGATTAGCCCCTAATGATTGAATAAAATACCTGATTCCCCTACCTCGGTCATGCCAAGCAAGATGTCGAAAATTTAATCGCGATTGAATTTTATTCAAGCGGCCATGAAAAAAATCCAACCATAATTCAACATCACCGCGCCCCCCTTCCAGATAATAAGAAGATTTGGGTAAGAAGCCTTGCCATTGCGCCGGTAAAAAATTGGATACTGAAATATACATTTCGCCGTTTGTTTTATCTAAGTCATCGGTGTCAATATGCATATCCGCCAGAATAGACAACTGGGTTTCCATCGTTTGGGCCAATCTGGCATTGCCTTTAAGACGATAGCGGCCTGAACGATTTACAATGGTGAGATTAATTTCTTTCAAGGGTAAAAGAGAACCATCTTTTAAATGAACCAGCGCTGAAACATGATGCAGCATAATTTTCTGCTGTCCCAAAATCCAGGCAAGTAAGGGCAAATAAGAATCAGAATCAAGCGTCGTCAGTTGTTGTCCAAGCCCTAAACCATCAATCTGCCAACGGTCATTGATCTCGCGCAGTGAGATATGTAAGTTATCAATGTAGAGAATTCCTGGTTGTATCTGCCAATGCCAAATAGAACTTAACAAATTAATGCCAACGAGTAATTTGTTCAATTTTAAGATGGGCTGTTGAGCATCTGAAACTGTGACCTGGTTTAATTTCAACACCGGCTCAAACCAATACCAACTGGTTTCCATACTACTGATTTTGACGGGTTGGCCAATTAACGTCGATAAATGCTGCTCAATTTCACTTTTATATTGCCTAGCCCACGGTGTTAAAGCACGAAAAAGACTAAAAAGAATGGCAAAACTGATAATAACGATGGCACAAGTCATCCAGCATCGCTTAATCCATTTGGATATGATTTTATCGTTTTTGCTCATCTAGCTTCCGTAAAAAATCCATTTTTTCAGCAATTTTGCTTTCCAATCCTCTATCTACCGGCTGATACCAGCCCGGTTCTTCTATTCCTTCAGGGAAATAGTGTACCCCTGCAGCATAGCCATGTGGTTCATCATGAGCATAACGATACGCCTTACCATAATCTAATTTTTTCATTAGAGCGGTTGGAGCATTACGAAGATGCAAAGGCACCTCACGTGATTTATCACGTTTTACAAACGTTGCAGCCTGTTGATACGCTTTATATCCTGCATTGCTTTTTGCAGCAACAGACATATAAATAACTGCTTGAGCCAAAGCCAACTCTCCTTCTGGCGAACCTAAGCGCTCATAAGTATCAGCAGCCTCATTAGCCAACTGCATGGCACGTGGATCGGCCAGTCCAATATCTTCCCACGCCATTCTAATGATTCGCCTGGCAAGATAGCGCGGATCCACACCGCCATCCAACATCCTGCATAACCAATAAAGAGCAGCGTCAGGGTGCGAGCCTCGCACTGATTTATGCAACGCTGAAATTTGATCATAAAAATATTCACCGCTTTTATCAAAGCGCCTGGGTCCTAATATAAGTACTTGCTGGACAAATGCTCGATCAACTTCAGTGACCTTTAACGTGCTTGCAGCTGTATTAATTTGTTCCAATAAATTAAGCAAACGCCTTGCATCACCATCTGCATAAGCAATCAATATGTCTATTGCCTCTTGTACAAATTGTAAATGCGCAAGAACTTTTTTTTGCGCGCGCAGCAGCAATTCTTTCAGTTCATTATCCGATAAGGACTTCAACACATACACTTGCGCCCGAGAAAGAAGGGATGCATTCACTTCAAAAGAAGGATTCTCGGTGGTTGCTCCAATAAATGTAACTAAACCTGACTCAGTATAAGGCAGCAATGCATCTTGCTGTGCTTTGTTGAAGCGATGAATCTCATCGATAAACAAAATCGTATGGCGGTCTTTTAATGCATAGGCCTTAGCAGTATCGATGGCAGCGCGAATATCTTTAACCCCGGAAAAAACTGCAGAGAGTGCAATCCATTCACAATCAAACGCATTGGCAGTCAATCTTGCTATGGTCGTTTTCCCAACGCCTGGAGGCCCCCACAAGATCATGGAATAGGGTTTTCCTGACTCAAAGGCAAGACGCAGTGGCTTGCCCTCCCCAAGCAAATGGCCTTGCCCAATGACCTCATCAATGGTTGTCGGGCGCAAAGATTCCGCCAGCGGCGTTACGACTGAACCAGATGATGAATCATTCATTGTTTCACCACATCGACGCCTTTTGGAATCTTAAATTTAAACAAATTTGCTGCAAGCTTTTGATTTGTTTTTATACGACTTAAACGTACTTTGGTATGTTGACCCAATTGATCAAATAATTCTATGCCATTTAGCGTTTTGCCCGCAAAAACAAGCTTGACTTGCTGAAAATTTGCTTTATTGGATTTCGCATGCAAATCAAAATATTCCATATTCCCTTTTTTGCCCGCAGTCACTTCAAAATCCCGAGCCACGGTATCATTATAGCCACTTAAAAAAAGAGCCGCCGTTCCACCAATGCCTTTTTCCTGTTTCCTGACTGTAACCTGTTCAAGATCCACATCATAAACCCAAAGACGTTCGCCGTCTGCCACAACCAATTGCGGCATCGGGCTTTTAGTTTGCCAACGAAATCGTCCTGGCCGCTCCATAGCCATGGTACCAGAAGAACTCGATACCTTCCTTTTCTTCGCTTTAACGACCTGACTAAAGTCAGCGCTCATCGTTTTAATTGAATTTAGTTTTTCCTGTAAATTATCGCTGGCTGTACCACAAAATGCCTTTTGCAGGCAAAACAGAAGTACAAACAAAGCAAATTTTTTCATAATATCTCTCTAAATAAAAATCCAGGTTTGTAAAATAGGCAAAATTCATGTTTAATTTTCAAGCGGCGCTACTAATACATCTCTAAAACCACCTTCCATAGGGCCTATCAACCCTGCTCTTTCCATGTCTTCAACCAAACGAGCAGCGCGATTGTATCCAATTTTAAATCGCCGCTGCACAGCGGATATACTTGCTTTACGAGTTTGAATAACAAATTCGACCGCCTGATCGTAAAGCGGATCCGATTCTTCTACCTGCTCACCGTCTTCACCCCAACTACCCTCAAGCCCATCGCCGCTGTGCTGAGTAATTTCTTCAATGTATTCAGGCACGCCACGTGCACGCCAATCATCTGCAACACAATGCACTTCCTTATCGTCCACAAAAGCCCCATGCACACGTAGAGGCGCGCCAGTGCCCGGCGCCAGAAACAGCATGTCTCCATATCCTAATAATTGTTCCGCGCCCTGTTGATCCAAAATGGTTCTTGAATCAATTTTTGATGACACCTGAAAAGAAATCCGGGTTGGGATATTCGATTTAATCAGTCCAGTCAATACATCAACAGAAGGTCTTTGGGTTGCCAAAATCAAATGAATTCCTGCAGCTCTTGCTTTCTGAGCAATTCGAGCGATTAATTGCTCTACTTTTTTGCCAACCACCATCATCATATCCGCCAACTCATCGATGATCACCACGATGTATGGCAACGGCTGCAATTCTGGTGCTTGCTCCTCCACAGAATGGGTAGGCTTCCATAAAGGATCCGTCAACGCCTCCCCTTTCGCGGCAGCTTCGGCTAATTTTGTATTAAATCCGGATAGATTGCGTACACCAAAGAAAGCCATTAGACGATATCGTCTCTCCATCTCTCCTACACACCAGCGCAAGGCACTAGCGGCTTCTTTCATATCGGTCACGACGGGGGTGAGCAAATGCGGAATACCATCATAAACCGATAATTCCAACATTTTTGGATCAACCATAATCAAACGCACCTGCTGTGGCGATGATTTAAATAATAAACTTAAAATCATCGCATTAATTCCCACAGATTTGCCTGAGCCAGTCGTTCCTGCCACCAGTAAATGAGGCATTTTTGCCAAATCAACCACCATCGGACTGCCGGCAATATCAACGCCTAATGCCAACGTTAATGGCGAGTGTGCTTTCTGATACACGTCTGCAGATAATACTTCAGATAAACATACGGTAGCACGGTTTTGATTTGGCAATTCAATGCCAACCACCGTTTTTCCAGGAATAATTTCAACAACCCGCACACTGGTTACCGATAAAGAACGCGCAAGATCTTTAGAGAGCGCTGTGAGCTTGCTTACTTTTACACCGGCAGCCAGTTGCAATTCAAAACGCGTAATAACAGGCCCTGGATGCACGGCAACCACATCCGCTTGTATGCCAAAATCTAATAAATATTGTTCAACATCACGCGACAAGGTTTCAAGTTCTTGATGAGTATATCCCGCCATAGGCTTACCCGGTTGTCCTTTATTGAGTAAACTTAAGGATGGCATCGTACCAAACGTTTCTATGTTACCCGTCAACCGTTCTTTCGCTTTTTTGATAGGCGCCGTTTCTTCCTGGACTACAGTTTTCTTTATAACCGGCGCTTCCCTAATGGTTTTAGTCGGCGGTGCAACAAAAATAGCTGCTTTTTCGCAACGTTTTTGCGTAAAGATTTTTTTAAGTTGAGCAATTCCAGATGACAAAAGGCTGAAACTGATGACAACAGCACGCGTCAACCAACGAATGATAACTAAAGTATAACAACCAATAAATTCAGTAACGTATACCCAAGAAAGTCCTGTTAACCAAGTCACCCCAACCAACAGCATGGCAAAAAGAAGAAGTGTAGCCCCTTGAGCATTCAAGCCTTTCGTTAAGAACATCGCAATATAAAGACCAAGGTAACCGCCTGGAAAAGGTATAATCCCAAGTGGCGCCACATGAAGCTTCAAAGCAAGCAATCCACAGCCACCACTTATTAAAAATAAAAGGCCCACACCACGCAACAACAACATTGCTTTATTCACCGTACGTAAAGCACGATGATCTTTTAAAATCAACCAGGCGATGTAAGCAAAACAAACAGGCAGAAAATAGGAAAAATATCCAAAACCCAAATAAAGTGCATCCGCTATATAAGCGCCTACCTGACCGCCGGCGTTGGCTATTTCAGAAGAGTCTGCAAGGCGCATCCATCCAGGATCATTCATGCGATACGTTAATAAAGACAGCAACACAAATAAAGCCACCGTCAGCACCAAAATAAAACTGCCCTCACTGATTCGTTTCATGAATAAATGCGGCATAGCTGTTTTAGGGGGACCAGCCTTATTACCCTTTCGCTGTTTTGTCATAGGTATTTTAAAGCAACGTGATTTATCATACTATCGTCATCTTAACATAAATAATTTTGCACAGAATAAGAGCTTGTTAAAATTCGCTAAAAATAGAGCAATAGATGTTATTGACAAGCAGCGAAGCACAATAAATGATGGCTAGTGTTCCTTTTTAGTAGAATGAATTAACAAGTAGAATGAATTAACAAGCTCTAACAAAATAGATTATCAAAGGTAGAAAATATGAGCTCAACCAATCATCATCGCCTCATCATTCTTGGCTCAGGACCTGCAGGTTATACGGCAGCTGTCTATGCTGCCCGTGCGAATTTGAATCCGGTGTTAATTACAGGAATGCAGCCAGGAGGACAGCTAACAACGACGACCGATGTCGATAACTGGCCTGGCGACGTTGAAGGACTGCAAGGACCAGCATTAATGGAACGCATGCAACAACACGCTGAACGCTTTCAGACGAATATTATCTTTGATCATATTATCAAAGCTGATCTTCACGCACGACCATTTGTCTTAACTGGTGACAGCGAACAATATACCTGCGATGCCTTGATCATTGCTACAGGAGCATCAGCCCGCTATTTGGGTCTTGAATCGGAAAAAGCTTACCAAGGGCGCGGTGTTTCCGCCTGTGCCACCTGTGATGGATTTTTTTACCGCAACAAACACGTTTGTGTCGTAGGAGGCGGTAACACGGCTGTGGAGGAAACGTTATACCTGTCAAATCTTGCCGCTTCCGTGACGTTAATCCACCGACGCGATACATTGCGCTCAGAAAAAATTTTACAAGATAAATTATTTGAAAAATCTCATACTGGAAATGTGAAACTATTATGGAATCACACGTTGCAAGAAGTACTTGGAGACGGTGTAAAAGTAACTGGCATTCGGGTAAATAATGTCATCACGAACCAACAAGAAGATATGGAAATCGATGGCGTATTTATTGCAATAGGGCATACACCGAATACTGAATTATTTAAAGAACAGCTCGATATGAAAGATGGCTATTTAATCATTCGTTCGGGATTAAACGGCATGGCAACAGCCACTAACATTCCCGGAGTATTCGCCTGCGGTGACGTTGCTGATCATGTCTACCGACAGGCAGTAACCTCTGCGGGCTTTGGTTGCATGGCAGCACTTGATGCTGAAAAATATCTTGATTCTTTGGGTGGTTAATCATCAAACCCGTACTGTTGACCAAGGACGATCTCACCTTCCCACATCCTGAGACCAGTGACGTGCAAGGCTTACTAGCTGTCGGCGGTGATTTATCAACAGCACGCCTATTAGCCGCCTATCGTCAGGGGATATTCCCTTGGTTTAATCCAGGCTATCCAATTTTATGGTGGTCTCCTGATCCTCGTCTTATTTTAAAGCCCCAAGCATTTAAATTATCACGCAGCTTAAAGCAATCTTTAAAAAAACCATTTCATTTTACGATCGATACCGCTTTTTCCATGGTAATCAATGCCTGTGCTACCAGCAGAGGCCGGAAGAATAATACCTGGATAACGATGGAAATGATTGAAGCCTATACACAACTACATACCATGGGCTATGCCCACTCCTTTGAAATCTGGCATGAAAATCAACTGGCTGGAGGATTATATGGGGTCAGTCTGGGGCATGTGTTTTTTGGAGAATCGATGTTCCATCACATTCGAGATGCATCGAAACTCGCCCTTTATCATTTATGCGAAACACTATCGGCTTGGAAGTTTGATTTTATTGACTGCCAATTACCAACAAAGCATCTGCAACGTTTAGGCGCCGAAATCATTAGTCGCCATCAATTTCTTGGGTTGTTAAAAAACAGCTTGCAATATCCAACACGACAAGGATTATGGTCAAACTGACCCTGACGTCCTGGTTTTTTTAGAGTTAAAACAGGCATTCATTGCCATTTTCTCCATTTTAGGGCACTATTTGCACTTTATTGTCTATTCCGCATAATATCCGTGCGGAATTTATTGATTTCCAGGAGAGCTATGGCAAAAGAAGATCACATTGAGATGCAGGGGACTGTCATTGACACACTGCCTAACACCATGTTTCGTGTGGAGCTTGAAAATGGCCACATCATTACGGCGCATATTTCAGGACGTATGCGTAAAAATTATATTCGAATTCTGACAGGTGATAAGGTAAAGGTTGAACTCACCCCATACGATTTAACCAAAGGCCGAATTATTTTTCGCGACAAAAACTAGAGCGTGTTATCAACCTTCCTTTAGGGCATTCGAAATTAGCTGCCCGCGACTGTCATTTCCTCTATCAGCACAGATCCACAACGCGTTGCCACATTTGGATTGATATCCCGTCCAACTGCGGCAATGGTGCTAAACATGGTTTTCAGATTCCCTGCAATTGTTATTTCTTCAACCGGGTATTGAATTTCACCTCCTTCCACCCAAAATCCGCTGGCTCCTCGAGAATAATCACCGGTCAGAATATTAATCCCTTGTCCCATCAATTCGGTGACTAACAACCCCTTATCCATTTTTTTTAATACATCTTGCAAATCTCCAGCAGTCGGGTCAATGGTTAAATTAAATATACCCCCACTGTTTGCGGTTGTTTTTAATCCTAATCGACGTGCCGAATAACTGCCCAAAGCATATTGGCAAAGCTTACCTTCATCGACAAACACATTGTTTCGTGTAGGCACACCCTCTCCATCAAACGGCGAGCTCCCCAAACCACGCAGTAAATGGGGTTGTTCATACACATGGATTTCTTCCGGAAAAATCTGCTTTCCGACCGAATCCAGCAAAAAAGAATTTTTACGATAAAGATTTGAACCACTGACGGCACTAATAAACGTTGAAAATAACCCATGAGATAATCGTGAAGAAAAAACCACCGGGATTTTTTGAGTTTTTATTTTTCGTGCGCCGAGACGGCTAACTGCACGTTCGGCTGCACTTTTAGCCAAAAACTCAAGCGGCAGCAAGTCCTTAAAATGCCTTGCTGTGGTATAATCATAATCACGTTGCATGACCTCCTTGTCTTTAGCGATGAGGGAGCAACTGACACTATGACGACTGCTGTGAATGATGCCTTCACAGCCATAACTGTTGGCATAACCATGCGAAAATGTATAAGTCGACAGATGAACGCCATCCGAATTGCTAATTCGTTTGTCTACCGCTAAAGCCGTTTGTTCGCAAGCCAGCGCTTTTTCAATGGCTTCAGGTGGTTTAATGCCCCAGGGGTGATGCAAATCCAAATCAGGGTAATCATTATTTATTAAGTCACGATCGGCAAGTCCAAAGCAAGGATCTTCGGCACTAACCCGTGCAATATCGCAAGCGGCCGACACCATGGCTTCAATGGCACTTGCTGAGGTATCGGTACTGCTGGCACCACCTTTACGCTGCCCAATATATACTGTGACACTGATGCCTTTATCTTCGCTGAATTGGACCGTTTCCACTTCTCCCATCCGCACATCAACCGAGAAACCACGATCAATATTAATGCCTACAGCTGCGTCACTGGCACCTTGCCGACGTGCACATTCTAGTACGTTTTGCATGATTTCCTTTAACTCAGCGGTTGACTTAACTAAGGCTGAATTGCTATTTTGCGGTAATGTTTGCATGACGGCCCCATCGCATTGAACGTTTGTACACAAGGATACAAGATTAATAAGCTTAGGCAAACCATTAGGATGGTAAAACCCATTGTTTTATTGATTATACTGTTATCAATGGCTTCTTTAAGTATCGCTGATAACTGGCGAGAGCTTGCACCAGGTATTCAATACCGCGATCTTAGTTCGAGCCTATTAAATCCTTGGGCACACATTCATGTCTTTCGCATTAATTTGCAAAAAAATCAATTCGACCTGGTGATGGCCAATCATTTATCGCGAAAACACGCTTCAACCGAAGAGTTTGCTCAACATAGTAACGCCCTGATTGCTATTAACGGTGGATTTTTTGATAAAAATTATCACTCATTAGGCTTGCGTATTAGCAACCATCAACTACATAATCCAATAAAACACATTAGCTGGTGGGGCGTATTTTACATCAAAGGTCAAAAACCTTATTTATCTGCGCCACGACAATTTAAAAATAATCATTACGTCAGTTTTGCGTTGCAAAGTGGTCCACGTCTACTGATCAATGGGAAAATTCCATCGCTTAAACCTGGCCTTGCTGAACGCACCGCCCTTGGCATTAACTCAAACGATGAAGTAATCATCCTTGTGACCGATAATACGCCCATGACCACTAAAACATTGGCTGAAATTATGAAATCTTCTCCGCTAAACTGCAAAGAAGCCCTAAATCTGGATGGCGGAAGTTCCAGCCAATTAACAGCAAATATCGGTTCCTTTCAATTGAATGTACATGGCTTTTCCAATATTAGTGATGCAATTATCGTTAAACCACGTCTTCCTAGTACATGAGCAGCGGAGCACAGGAAATGACGGCTAGTGTTCATTCTTAGTAGAATTTGCCAACAAGCTCCTATACCCACATTTTATCCACAGAATATCCTGTGGTTATTCTCTTGAAATTCACATCAAAACACATTATCTTGTTAGTTCAAGCCGTATGATACCCATATATTGTGTTTTTTTGCTATACTATTAATACATGATATTGCCATAAGCTGTTGACAATATTCATCTTCACTGTGGAGAAAACATGTCTGAGATACTTGAACCGGTAACAAAATTACCACAGCAAAGTCAACTGGAATTGACCGCAAATACGCCTGGTTTGCTAAAAACAATTAAGCGAAATGGTAAAGTCGTTCATTATGACGAAAGCAAAATAAAAGTAGCGATTACCAAAGCGTTTATTGCAGTTGAAGGTGGTAATGCCGCTGCATCTAACCGCATTCATCAGCAAATTGATGAATTAACCCAACAAGTTACCCAAACATTCAAGCGACGCTTGCCAAGCGGTGGAACCATTCACATCGAAGACATTCAAGATCAGGTAGAGCTAGCCTTAATGCGCAACAGCCAATACAAGGTAGCCCGCGCCTATGTTCTTTATCGTGAAGAGCGCCGTAAAGCTCGATCCACCGAATTAAAGCAACAAGCCAGTGATAGCAAGATCCCGTTAATCACCATGCCGAATGGCGAATTGATGCCGTTAGATATGGAGCGTGTTAAAACCATTGTTGCTGAAGCATGCCGTAATCTGACTCATGTAAAAACCGACCCGGTTATCAAAGATGCTCTGCGAAATCTCTACAATCAAGCCAATTTACAGGATGTCCATAAAGCCTTAATTATGGCAGCCCGCACGCTCGTTGAAACCGAACCTAACTACACGTATGTGAGTGCACGTTTATTACTTGATAGTTTACGTTCTGAAGCACTAAGCAAACTTGAAATGCAAAGCGAGGCAACATTTGATGAAATGGCTGCTCTTTATCCAACTTATTTTAAACACTATCTTGCCCAAGGCATCAAGCAAGGCATGCTTGATCCCAAGCTCAACGAATTCGATTTAGATAAACTCGCAAAAGCACTGTTGCCTGAGCGTGATATGCAGTTCACTTATCTGAGCTTGCAAACGCTTTATGATCGCTATTTCATTCACGAACATGGCGTACGTTATGAATTACCACAAGCTTTTTTCATGCGCGTTGCCATGGGGCTTGCGATTCGTGAGCAAGAGAAGGAAAAGAAAGCCATTGAATTCTATACCTTGCTCTCTTCTTTTGATTATATGGCATCAACGCCGACCCTATTCAATTCGGGGACGGTGCGCCCGCAATTATCCAGCTGCTATTTAACGACAGTTCCTGACGATCTGGATGGCATTTACAGTGCGATTAAAGACAACGCCTTATTATCCAAATTTGCCGGCGGACTTGGGAATGATTGGACGCCAGTAAGAGCCATGGGATCGCACATCAAGGGTACCAATGGTAAATCACAGGGTGTCGTTCCTTTCTTGAATGTTGCTGATGCGACCGCCATTGCCGTTAACCAAGGAGGCAAGCGCAAGGGAGCGGTTTGTGCCTATCTTGAATGCTGGCACCGCGATGTAGAAGAATTTCTTGAATTGCGTAAAAACACAGGCGACGATCGTCGCCGTACTCATGATATGAATACAGCCTTATGGATTCCGGACTTGTTCCTGAAGCGTGTCTATGAACAAGGAGACTGGACTTTATTTTCACCAGACGAAGTACCTGGATTACATGATCAATACGGTCATGCCTTTGAGGCCTTATACCTTGAATATGAGGCAAACGCTCGTCTTGGCAACATTAAAAACGTAAAAACTCTTTCGGCGGTTAAATTATGGCGCAAAATGCTATCGATGCTCTTTGAAACTGGCCATCCTTGGCTAACCTTCAAAGACGCCTGTAATCTGCGTTCTCCTCAGCAACATGCAGGAGTCATTCACAGCTCAAATTTATGTACAGAGATCACACTCAATACATCGAAAGATGAAATTGCTGTTTGTAACTTAGGTAGTATAAACCTGCCGGCCCATATCAAAGAGGGCAAACTGGATGGCGCAAAATTACAACAAACCATTAAAACAGCTATTCGCATGCTGGATAACGTCATTGATATTAACTACTATTCCGTGCCTCAAGCACGCAATTCCAACCTGCAGCATCGCCCAATTGGCCTAGGTTTGATGGGATTTCAAGACGCGTTGTATCAGCTTAAGCTGGATTATACGTCGGAGGAAGCCATTGAGTTTGCTGATACGTCTATGGAACTCATCAGCTACTATGCTATTGAAGCTTCTTGCGAGTTGGCCCAAGAGCGCGGTTGCTATTCAAGTTACGAAGGGTCTTTGTGGAGTAAAGGCATTCTCCCCATTGATTCTATTAATTTGCTGCAGCAAGCACGCGGACAACATTTAAAGCAAGACCGTTCACAACGTCTGGATTGGGAGTCATTACGTATTAAAGTCCGCACACAAGGCATGCGTAATTCCAATGTTATGGCCATTGCCCCAACCGCAACCATTTCTAATATTTGCGGTGTCTCACAATCCATTGAACCAACTTATCAAAACTTGTATGTGAAATCGAATCTGTCCGGAGAATTTACCGTTGTAAATCCTTACCTGGTAGCAGACTTGAAAGCGCTGAATCTATGGGATGAAGTGATGGTCAATGATTTGAAATATTTCAATGGCAGCGTACAACCAATCAGTCGTGTGCCAACAGAACTAAAAGCACGCTATGCAACCGCTTTTGAAATCGATCCAATCTGGCTGGTCGAAGCCGGTTCACGCCGACAAAAATGGCTGGATCAGGCTCAATCATTAAACATTTACATGGCGAAACCATCTGGCAAAAAACTTGATGAATTATATCGCCTGGCTTGGATTCGTGGTTTAAAAACCACTTACTATTTACGAAGTGTAGGTGCAAGTAATGCTGAAAAATCAACCGTCACAGATGGCACATTGAATGCTGTGAAACTCAATGAGCCCAAGGCCTGTTCCATTACAGATCCTGACTGTGAAGCTTGCCAATAAGGAGAAATCGATGACCAGCGAACAATTACAACAATCAAAAGCTGCGAAACCACTTGGTGCAACTGGCCTGGAAACCCTCGAAATGGGGGCTGGTCGAATCCATGTTGATGATAAACAAATCATCAATTGTCGGGCTGATTTAAATCAATTAGTGCCGTTCAAATACACATGGGCTTGGGAAAAATACCTGACGGGGTGTGCTAACCATTGGATGCCCAATGAAATCAGCATGAGTGCTGATCTGGCCTTATGGAACGATCCAAATGGTTTATCCGCAGATGAACGTCTCATTGTGAAACGCAACCTGGGTTTTTTCTCAACGGCGGATTCCTTGGTTGCCAACAACCTGGTGTTAGCCGTTTACCGCCACATCACTAATCCTGAATGTCGGCAATATCTCTTGCGCCAGGCGTTTGAAGAAGCACTACATACACACGCCTATCAATACGTGATTGAAAGCTTAGGTTTGGATGAAGCCGAAGTATTCAATATGTATCGTGAAATTCCGTCCGTGGCGACCAAAGCCGCTTGGGCATTACCATTTACCCAAAGTTTAAGCGATCCGAATTTCCATACGGGTACACCTGAAAACGATCAACGCTTATTGCGGGACTTGATTGCCTTTTACGTCGTTTTTGAGGGTATTTTCTTCTACGTCGGCTTCACTCAGATTCTGTCCATGGGCCGACGCAACAAGATGGTCGGAACCTCGGAACAGTTCCAGTATATTCTGCGTGACGAATCCATGCATATGAATTTCGGTATTGATGTGATTAATCAAATTAAAATTGAAAATCCACATTTATGGACGCCGCAATTTAAAGAAGAAATGATTCAAATGATTAAAGAAGGTGTTGAATTGGAATATCAATACGCCAAAGACACGATGCCGCATGGTATCCTGGGAATGAATGCCGGCATGTTTGAAGAATATTTGCACTTCATTGCCAATCGTCGTTTAAATCAAATTGGCTTACCAGAACAGTATCCCGGTGCAGAAAATCCATTCCCCTGGATGAGCGAGATGATGGATTTGAAAAAAGAGAAGAACTTCTTTGAAACTCGAGTCATCGAGTATCAAGCTGGTGGCACCTTAAGCTGGGATGACGAGGATAATTAAGCTCTGTTGTGGGTAATCCCCGGATATTGCTTCGCACACTATCCAGATTACAGATCGGATGAATTGTAGCCTGGTTAACGCGCCAGCGGTAACCAGGTTTTGTTGGAGATTCTTCCCGGATATTGCTTCGCACTATCCAGGCTACCGGACTGGGAGTTAATCACCATTGTAGCCCCGCTGCTTGCAGCCGAAGAATACTTCGACAACCCGGTTGCTACTAAAAATCAAACGCTTATGCGTAAATGGGGAAACAAGATCACGTCGCGAATGGAAGGTGAATCCGTAAATAACATCACCAAACGATCAATCCCAATGCCCTCACCCGCGGTTGGTGGCATTCCATATTCCAGCGCTTCAATATAATCACTGTCATAATGCATGGCTTCCAAATCACCCGCCTCTTTTTCCTCAACCTGCTTTTGAAAACGAGCCGCTTGGTCATCTGGATCATTAAGTTCTGAAAAACCATTCGCAATTTCACGGCCGGCAATAAAAAATTCAAAGCGATCAGTAACCTCGGGATTTATCTCATTGCAACGTGCTAAAGGAGATACTTCCGTGGGGTATTCCGTGATAAACGTTGGTTGAATCAACTGATGTTCAACGGTTTCTTCGAATAAAATCATTTGCAATTTTCCTAAACCGTCCGTTTTTTTATAGCCAAAACCAAACCCATCCAACAACGCCCGACATTCTTCAATATTTTCCAGTTGTGCGGCATGTAATTGCGGATGAAATTTTAAGACAGCCTCCTTAATGCTCATACGGACAAAGGGCTTAGAAAAATCAATCAATTGCCCCTGATAATCAATCTGACGACTGGCAGCCACTTCATCACAGAGAAAACGCATTAATTCTTCGGTAAAATCCATCAGATCATGATACGTCGCATACGCTTCATAAAATTCCATCATGGTAAATTCTGGGTTATGACGTGTCGAAATCCCTTCATTACGGAAATTACGATTAATTTCATACACTCGCTCAAAACCACCAACCACCAATCGTTTTAAATACAACTCTGGAGCGATACGTAAAAACATCTGCATCGCCAACGTATTATGATGCGTAATAAAAGGACGAGCTAAAGCCCCGCCTGGTATGGGATGCATCATCGGTGTTTCCACTTCAAGAAATTGGTGGCGATCCATGAATTGACGACAGACATGGATTAAATGCGAGCGGGTTAAAAAAACGTTACGACTCTCTTCATTGGCAATCAAATCCACATAACGTTTACGATAACGCATTTCTTGATCCGCAAGACCATGAAACTTATCAGGCAATGGCCGCAATGATTTGGTCAATAGTTCAACATGCTCAGCATGAACCGTTAACTCGCCTGTATTGGTTTTAAATAACTCGCCCCTAATCCCAACGATATCACCTAAATCCCAATGTTTGAATTGCTCATAAACGTCCGGTAAATCATTTTGCCGCAGGTAAGCTTGCAGCCGTCCGGAAACATCTTGTATATGAAAAAAACTGGCTTTACCCATAATGCGACGCAATACAATACGACCAGCAATAACGACTTTAATCCCTTTTTCAGCCATTTCCTCCTTGGCGATTTCACCGTATTGCCTCATTAAATCCTGTGCTAAATGCTGACGTTTAAACTGATTAGGAAAATTAAACCCTTGTTCACGTAATTCGGCTAATTTTTTCTTGCGAATTTGGTAAACTTCACTTTCATCAATGTGTTCTTCTATCATACTGCCCCTACTCCTGCTTTCAGACTGGCTTCGATAAAAGGATCAAGATCGCCATCGAGAACCGCCTGAGTATTACTTGTTTCTACACCAGTACGTAAATCTTTAATACGTGATTGATCCAGCACATACGATCGAATCTGGGAACCCCAGCCGATATCCGATTTGGTTGCCTCTAAAGCCTGTTGTGCGGCATTTTTCTTTTGCATTTCCATTTCATACAGCTTAGCACGCAATTGCTTCATTGCTTGATCTTTATTCTTATGCTGACTACGATCGGTCTGACATTGCACCACAATGCCACTTGGCTCGTGGGTAATGCGCACAGCTGAATCTGTCCGGTTTACGTGCTGACCACCAGCGCCCGACGCACGATACGTGTCAATACGTAAATCAGCGGGATTAATCTCAATATCAATGTCATCATCCACTTCTGGTGAGACAAACACCGCCGCAAAAGAGGTATGGCGGCGATTACCTGAATCGAATGGCGATTTTCTTACAAGACGATGCACACCAGTTTCAGTACGCAACCAACCATAGGCAAATTCACCGGTAAAATGAATGGTGGCGCTTTTAATGCCAGCAACCTCGCCGGCAGAACATTCTACCAATTCTGTGTTAAAACCGTGCTGCTCTCCCCAGCGTAAATACATCCTGAGTAACATTTCGGCCCAATCCTGAGCTTCAGTGCCACCAGAACCAGATTGAATATCAAGAAAGGCATTAGCATTATCCATTTTACCAGAAAACATACGACGAAATTCGAGTGTTTCCACTTGTCGCGCAATGATGGTCATTTCTTCCGCGACATCGTGTATGGCCTGTTCATCTTCCTCAGCACGCGCCAATTCAAACAATTCCAATAAATCAGAAATAGTTTGGCTTAAAGCTTGTAATTGATGCACTACTCCTTCCAGCTGTGCACGCTCACGTCCTAATGCTTGCGCTTCTTCAGGATTCTCCCATATGCTCGGAGATTCCAGCTCACGTTCCACTTCTTCCAAACGTTCACGCTTTTTATCGAAGTCAAAGATACCCCCGAAGCGCTTCAATTCGCTTTTCCAAATCAGTCAGGGTAATATTAATTTGATTTACTTCTAACATAAGTAATCAGCCTTAATGATCATTAATTAGGGCAATATTCTACAAGGAAAGGCCTATTCTGGCCATAGAATTGATTTTTTACTCTTAAAGGCACAAAAGATTATGGATAATAGAATTGCGGTCATTACCGGATGTTCAAAAAAATCAGGCGTTGGTTACAATTTAACTTGCGAGCTATTAAAACGAGGATTCAAAGTCATCGCCACGGTGCGGAATGCAACAAGCTCAGAATTGAATAAATCCGCTGTTCCTAACGCTGAGAATTTAGATATCCGGGTTTTAGATCTTTGTCAAAAAGATTCAATTGAGCAGTTTATAAAAAATGTCTTATCGCAATATCAATATATTGATGTCTTGGTCAATAATGCAGCCAATGTGGCGATTGGGCCAGTGGAAGCCGCGACTGAGGAAGACATTTTAACGACTTACCAAACTAAAGTATTTGGCCCATTAGCCTTAATCAGAGGTTTTGTACCGGTGATGCGTGAACGCCGCAGAGGATTATTAACCACCACATCCTCAATCTTTACTTCGATGCCAATCAGTATCCCTGGTGTGTCTGTTTATTTTTCGGCGTTGGCAGCTTTTGAAAGACTGCAAGAATCTCTGGCAATAGAGCTTGCGCCATGGAATATAAAGGTGATCAATTTCCAAGCAGGTCCAATCGCTACCGAATTAACCCGATTTGAAGGCTCCAGAACGGATATTATCAATAAGTATTATAAAAATTTTACGGAACAGGCCTATCAATGGTATCAAACAAATACCCCATTCCAAATGGGAGCAGAAGTAGCGGAGATTTTTGCAAAAGCCATTGAACATGAAAACCCAGACTTGTGTTATCAGAGTAATGCGTTCGGAAAACAATTCATTGCAAACTATAGGGATGATATTACCGGTAACCAACCGCTAAATGCGTTGAAGGAACACTTTGAAAATATACCTCATGAAGATGAGAATGAATGGAAAATTCAGAACCGGTAGACAGAGAATCCTTTCCTTAAGAGGCAGCGCATTGATCCCATTGTTTTATCATTAATTTTTAAAATCATACATTGCGATTTGTCGCACAAAACAATACGCTTCCTTACAGTTCAGGTAAACGTGATTTAATACGGTGCGTGGCTTGAGAATGAATTTGCGAAACTCGTGATTCACTAACGCCCAGCACTTCACCAATTTCTTTCAAATTTAAATCTTGTTCATAATATAAGGACAAGACCAATTGCTCCTTTTTGGGCAAGCTATCAATAATTTGTGATAATTGTGACGTTCTATCAGCTTGTAAGGCACTAACATGCGGTTCTGTTGAACGACCGTCTGCTTCGTCCCTCAATACATCATCGGTAACGCCCAAATCCTCAAAGGTATACAAATGACCACCAGCAGAATCATTCAATATTTCATGATATTCTTCCAGACTGATTCCCAGCTCTTCGGCCACTTCATGATCTTTAGCATCCCTACCCAATCGGTTCTCAACCTCACGCACAGCAGAAGCAATCATACGCGCATTACGATAGACTGAACGTGGCACCCAGTCATTACGTCTTACTTCATCAAGCATATGACCGCGAATACGGATGCTTGCGTACGTTTCGAAAGACGCCCCCTTTCCTTCATCATAATGCAACGCCGCCTCCAAAAGCCCTAACATACCTGCCTGCAATAAGTCATCTAATTGAATTGAAGGTGGTAACCTTCCCAGCAAATGATGGGCAATGCGCTTAACCATGTATGCATGAGTTTTTATTAATGCTTCCTGCGTTTTCTTTTCCACTTTGCCGTCTGAAGCCAAAGCATCATCCACGACGTTCTCCTTATTTTTATTAGTTCAATTTATAATGGGATTGAATGCTCGTCAATGCTATGGTTTAACTTATCAAAGTCTTGTTCTTTACTTTGATTAAAGCACAAGTTTCAACATATGACATACTCTTAGCGTTTCGAAAGAGCTTTATTCTTCCATTTGTTCTTCGCACTTATCTACCGCATCTGTCCGACATTGATCCTGACAATCACGCTCTTCTGAAGTCAGACAAATGGTATTGATGCATTCATTTGCATAACGTTCAACGCACATGTCTTGGTTATATTGCTCAGCGCCAATATCAATGGTAGGTATATCGGCAGCCTGCAGCACGCCTGAGAAGGAAAAGAAAAAAGGCAACCATAGAATTCGTTTCATGATTAAATCTTCCATGTGAATCACAGTAACATCATGTTAGACATGATAAACTGATAACAGTGTCTTACGTTAAGTATAGTCAATCTTTCATAATCGCTCTTATGAAAAACATGAATTCCACCAAAAGCAATTGTCTATTGATTAAATAGTGACAGTATAACGATTTAATAGCTCTTAGGAAGTTGTGATCCTAATGGGCAAGTAAGCCAATTCGTCAAAAAGATGGATTCGTCAAGCTCTTTACAAAACATCCCCTTTGACACCAAATCAGCGAATCACTCTGAACATAGGTATAATCGTTGGAATGATTTCAAAAAATTGCAGTATATATAAGACTAATACAATCAAAACCAAAATATTTAATAGACTTTTAATGGCGCGCGCCATGGGAAGAAATGCATTAATCAATCCCAAAACAACACCAAAAACAATGATGATGGCAAATAGATTCAAGAGGTCGTTCATGGCAATATCCCTATTTATTCATTACTTAGTATAGTACTTTTACAGAAGGTAGCTGCGCATCAACCGCTTGTTGCCGCGATTCATCGACTACCTCTTTTTCCAAATGAAACGCATGATGCAAAGCCCGAACACCTTCATCCAGCAAAGTTTCATCAATCACCACCGATATTTTGATTTCCGAGGTCGTGATCAGTTGAATATTAATCCCATTCTCTGCCAATGTTTTAAACATCATGGGTGCCACTTCCGGGTGACTTTTCAAACCAGCACCAACCAAAGATAATTTGGCAAGTTTCTCAACACCAATCACCTCTCTTGCCTTCATGTTTTTTGCTATTTTACACAATTGCTGTAACGTCACCTGGTATTCATCCCGATGCACTGTAAACGTAAAATCCGTTTTGTTATCCGCAGACAAATGTTGCAGAATCATATCTACATTTACACCTATGCTGCTGATTTCATTAAGAATTACAGAAGCGATTCCTGGAGAATCCGGCACACCCAATAGAGAAATTTTGGCCTCATTACGACTAAAGGCAATGCCGGTCACAGAATAAGACTCCATGCGTCGTTCTTGTTGATAGGTGGTAATTAGCGTTCCTGGGCCTTCTTTCGCAGACGATAAAACCCGTAGAGGAATATTGTATTTTCCGGCAAATTCTACAGAACGAATTTGCAACACTTTGGCGCCTAAACTGGATAATTCCAGCATTTCCTCAAACGTCACTTGTTCAAGGCGTCTTGCATCGGGAACCACCCGCGGATCGGTGGTATACACACCATCTACATCTGTATAAATCTGACATTCATCCGCCTTTAGGGCAGCAGCAATGGCAACGGCCGTCGTATCCGAACCACCTCTTCCCAATGTGGTAATATTGCCCTCTTTATCTACCCCTTGAAATCCTGCAATGACAACCACTCTTCCCTGTTTAAGGTCTTCAAGTATGGGTTGTGTATCAATGGCGTGAATACGTGCTTTTTTAAATTGACTGCAGGTCTGTATTCGTGCTTGCCCTCCGGTATAAGAGCGCGCCGAAATACCACGATTGATTAATGCCATTGCCATTAAGGTCATAGACACTTGTTCACCGGTAGCAATCAGAGCAGCGTATTCTCGTGGTTCAGGGCTCTCACTCATTTGATGAGCAAGACCAATTAATTTATCAGTTTCACCGCTCATTGCTGAAACAACAACCACGACATCATGTCCAGCATGTTTTGCCTTGGCTACTATATCAGCGGCATGATTGATATGTGCCTGCGTGGCAACCGATGTTCCCCCAAATTTTTGCACAAGCAATGCCATGTCAGCGCCTCGTCAAAATAAGTTCTTACTTTATTATCGGCAAATCAGAATTTAATTTAAGGGTTTTGTCGATAAAGCAAGTTAGGATTTCCCGCTGGTAATCATGGCAGGAATATGCTCAATCTTGGCATCCAAATCTTTAGGGACCATACCTCCGCCTTGAGCCATATCATCACGCCCCCCTCCTTTACCGCACAAATGGCGCACTAATTCAGCCGCTGTGGGCACCGTACCCAAAATAGATTTGCTGATACCTGCCACCACGCTTATTTTTTCCTGATCTATCGTATATAACACGATAACCGCGGTATCGAGATTGGCTTTTAATTGATCCAGAGTTGTCCTGAGTCCTTGACCATCTATGCTATCTAGTTTCTTGATCAATAAATTGATATGGCCCACTTTTTTCACTTCATTCAATAAGGCGTTGCCAGATTGTGCTGCAAGCTTTGCTTGCAAACGTTCCAATTCCTTTTCCTGCTGCTTACTGTCTTGTAAAAATTGTGATAATTTCTCGGTTACGCTGCTTGCGGTCGTTTTCAACTTCTCTGCCGCCTCTTGCAACAATCCTAGTTGTTGATTGACCCATTGCAACGCATAAGCGCCTGTCACCATTTCAATGCGCCTGACACCGCTCGCTATCCCATACTCAGCCGTAATCTTGAATAATCCGATATCGCCGGTTCTTCTGGCGTGCGTGCCTCCGCATAATTCTTTTGAAAAACGATCCACCGACAATACTCTGACTTCTTCATTGTATTTTTCACCAAAGAGCGCTACCGCGCCAGATTGCTTTGCCTCACCCAGACTCATCACATCGGTTATCACTTCATGATTGGCACGTATCTTATCATTCACCAGGATTTCCAATTGCTCTATCTGAGAGGAAGACAGTGCCTCAAAATGAGAAAAATCAAAGCGAGCTCGCTCTGCATCTACCAACGATCCCTTTTGCTGTACATGTTCCCCCACCACGATTTTTAAAGCAGCGTGTAATAAATGAGTTGCCGTATGATTCAAACGGATCGCATCCCGTCTTGCAGCATCTATCTGAGCAGTTACCGTTTGCCCAAGAGTTAATTCACCTGAAAGCAATTCACCGTAGTGGACAATGGCCTGTCCAAGACGTTGCGTATCATTGACCCGAAAAACCATCTCTGGCGCGAGTAACTGACCACGATCACCGACCTGCCCACCACTTTCTGCATAAAAAGGCGTCTCTTGCAACACCACAGCAGCTTTTACGCCAGGAGTCAATTGCTTGACTTTCTGATTATCAACAAGCAAGGCCACGACGTTACTTTGCAACGTATCACGCTCATAGCCTTGAAAAACCGAAACATCAATCAATTCAACCGGTACAGAATAATCGGCCTGAAAATGACTGGCTGATTGGGATTGCGCGCGTTGTTGCTGCATGCAATGCTCAAATCCCTGCATATCGACCTGTAAATCATGTTCACGCGCAATATCAGCCGTTAAATCCACTGGAAAACCATAAGTATCATACAGTTTGAATGCAGCTTCTCCAGGTATTTCCTTACCAGACAACGATTGAATTTGCTCCTGTAACAATTGCAATCCTTGTTCAAGCGTGCGGGCAAATTGATTTTCTTCTTGTTTCAAAATACGCTCAATCTGTACTTTATTGGCCACAAGCTCAGGATAAGCCTCCCCCATCACGTCAATCAAAGGGGTAACTAGATTGTAAAAAAATGGAATCGGCAGCCTAAGCTTATTTCCATGACGCACCGCTCGCCGGATAATGCGCCGCAAAACATAACCCCGCCCCTCATTACCAGGCATCACACCATCCGCTATTAGAAACGCACAAGCACGAATATGATCAGCAATCACTTTCAAAGATGGATGTTCCATGTCCTTGATATCAGAAAGGTCTGCTATGGCACGGATTAAATGTTGGAAACTGTCTATGTGATAATTATTATGGACTCCTTGCACAACCGCTGCAATACGTTCAAGCCCCATGCCCGTATCGACAGAAGGTGTGGGAAGTGGATGCAGATGACCCTCTTTATCACGATTATATTGCATAAAAACAAGATTCCAGATTTCAATGTATCGATCACCGTCTGCATCCGGGCTTCCTGGTGGTCCACCAGCTATCTCTTCGCCATGATCATAGAAAATTTCCGTACAAGGACCACAAGGACCAGTATCTCCCATGGACCAAAAGTTATCTTTCTCGCCGCAACGTGAAAATCGCTTGGGAGAAACCCCGATGTCTTTTAACCAAATATCTGCGGCCTCATCATCATCCTCAAAAACCGTTACCCATAAACGCTCAGCAGGTAAATTTAATACCGTCGTCAAAAACTCCCAGGCAAAAGCAATCGCTTCCCGTTTAAAATAATCACCAAAACTGAAGTTACCCAGCATTTCAAAAAAAGTGTGATGTCTCGCTGTATAACCTACATTCTCCAAATCATTATGCTTACCACCTGCACGTACACAACGCTGTGCACTGACTGCACGGCTGTAAGGACGTGATTCAAGCCCCAAAAAGGTTTCCTTAAATTGCACCATTCCGGCATTGGTGAATAATAGGGTTGGATCGTTCGCAGGCACTAATGAACTGGATTCAACAATCTGATGACCATTTTTAGCAAAATAATCAAAAAATGCTTGTCTTATTTCTGAGCTTTTCATGTTTACAACTTCACATTAATCATTTTATACATTACTGAGACAGTCTGGATACTCCATATAGGCGGAGTATGGCATCCTTATTTTCTTCATCAACTAAATAGTTGTCATTCAATCATAGTTTCATTAAAAACCATCGCAATAATATCTGCAGAAAAACCACGATACAGTAAAAATTGTTTTTGTTTTTGCATTTGTTTAAACGTCAATTCACCTTGATTTTTATATTTCTTTTTCTTGACTGCAATCGCATGAGCCAACCAATGATCTTGCTTCTGCTGCAGGACGGTATTGATCAAGGTTTCCTCAATCCGCAAACTTCGCAATTCCTGCTGTATTCTTAATGGTCCATACCCCTGCCGAATTCGCGTACGGCAAATTGTTTCGACAAAACGCTCATCACTCTGCAAGCCAAGGCGCTGACATTCTGCAATAGCTGCTTCTATCTCAGAACTTGCATACCCTTTTTGCGTGAGCTTACAAGCAAGCTCATACACACTATGTTCGCGCCTGGTTAAAAGACGAAGTGCAGAAGACAATGCTTTATTCATCAAGTATATCAACCGGCTCCTTGACTGCAGCGAGTTTTTTATTCAACAATTCAGCTCTTATTTGTTGCTCCAATTGCGCGGCAAGTTGGGGGTTGTCCTTTAAGTACTGACGTACATTTTCTTTACCTTGACCAATTTTTTCTTGCTTATAGCTATACCAAGCGCCTGATTTATCTATCAGT
Organism: Legionella nagasakiensis; assembly: GCF_900639915.1. Lineage (GTDB taxonomy): Bacteria > Pseudomonadota > Gammaproteobacteria > Legionellales > Legionellaceae > Legionella_A > Legionella_A nagasakiensis. The sequence goes on along the minus strand of NZ_CAAAID010000001.1, from coordinate 265,093 downwards.
CCTAATTCTGTCGCAAGATGAATAATTTCACTTTCCCGGGAAATACCTTCATTATAAAGAATATCAAATTCTGCCCTTTTAAATGGAGGGGCAACTTTGTTTTTAACCACTTTAACTTGCGTCTCATTGCCCAATATTTCTTCACCTTTTTTAATTGCCCCTGTTCGTCTTATATCAAGACGGACGGATGCATAAAACTTAAGCGCGTTGCCGCCGGTGGTTGTTTCCGGATTGCCAAACATCACCCCAATTTTCATACGGATCTGATTAATAAAAATGACCAATGTATTTGAGCGCTTAATGTTTGCCGTTAATTTACGTAATGCCTGGGACATCAAACGCGCTTGCAACCCAACATGCGCATCGCCCATCTCTCCCTCAATCTCGGCTTTTGGAGTTAATGCCGCAACCGAGTCAATAATCACCACATCCACAGCAGCAGAACGCACCAGCATATCCGTGATTTCAAGCGCCTGTTCACCAGTATCTGGTTGAGAAATAAGCAATTCATCGACTTTGACGCCCAGTTTTTCAGCATAACTTGGATCCAACGCATGTTCCGCATCGATAAATGCCGCCGTACCACCACTTTTTTGGCATTCGGCAATCACTTGCAGAGTCAGTGTGGTTTTACCTGAAGATTCTGGTCCATAAATTTCAACAATACGCCCTTTGGGCAAGCCACCAATCCCAAGTGCAATATCCAAACCAAGCGACCCTGTTGAAATGGCCTCAATATCACGCACAGCCATACTATCACCCATACGCATAACCGAGCCCTTACCAAATTGACGTTCTATTTGAGCGAGAGCAGCATTAAGTGCTTTGTGTTTATTGTCTTCCATAAGTTTACCCGTGTAGGAGATACAAAGAAAAAAATTATCCCACAGAAGTGCTCAAGCAGCAAACAAGATATTTATTAGGCAAAAACAGTAGGAGTACGAGGCGATTCTGTCTTAAGACGCGACAGCTCACAACCATAGCTCATCACCCGTCGTAATGACGCCTCGGGAGAAAATAATCCAAACGTGGCTAATCCCGTCCCTGCACTTTGTGGCGTTCGTGGAGCCGCAATGACTGGCTTCGTTTCACTACGAGGAGCCGTAATGGATACTACTGGATGACGAAGAAACTCAACAATCGCACCATGACCGGCGGAGGAAGCCTTATGAAGGGCGTAACGTACGGCTTTAGCACTTGGTGTTAAACGATAGATGTCTTGCACAATGGCAAGATGGCCTGCCTTGGCAGCGGCTTGTAAACCTAAGTCTACCGCTTTGCGGCTTAGTAATGCCTCTTGTGAACAAAAGTAACGAACCATTTCCTGATCATTTGTGTTCGCTGCCCCTATAAACACTTGTTCAATTGCACAAAGGCGCGGTGGATTAAGAGGCAAATGACATAAAGCATCCACTTCCCTTACCTGCCCTTTGCCACCGGCCAATCGCAAAGCATTTTCGACCGTTCGCAGTCTTGGCGCGTTTTCCGGCAAACCACAAAGATAAACCAAGGCATCGTAACTTCCTTGAGATGCCGCTTTTTCGCATGCTCTTTCTATGGCGACCTGCCGTGGCGCATGTTCTGTTAAACTGCAAAGAGACCTCACTGTTACCACGTCGTTCTTACCAGAAAACTCGATTAAAGCAAGCTCGACTTCCTGCTGCATCAATCTATTTTCAGGCATGCTGGCAAGATAGTGCGTCATAGCTAATTGGTTCGATGCCAGAGCCTGCTTAAATCCTTTAACCTGGACAGCATCACAGGGTGCTTCACTGCGTTCCAAACCACATAAAAACTGCACGACTGACAAATGGCCATTGCCAACGGCTTCTTTAAATGCCTGCTCAATCGATCTTTTATCAAGAAGACGAGAGGCTTTTTCATGAATAAGTTGTACACACCCCAATTCACCATATTCAGCCGCTTGTTTAAATAATTTTTTAATCGTGTGGCGGTCAAGTGTTTCAGGCATAGTGCGGCAAAAAAATTCAACCACATTCCACTGAGCACACTCCACTGCCTGAACCACAATGCTTCTTACAGCAAATCGACTGGGCTCTATGTGTCCTACCTCAATAAGCCAGGCAAGACATCCAACATTACCTTGCCTGATAACCCGGTTAAATAGACTTACCCCGCCATAATTTTGACTTATCCATTCATTGTCTGTGTATTTGCCGGCTAATATCCTGATGACGTCGGCCCGAAGAGCCGCATCATCAACAGTCGTCATGATTTCGATAAGAATACGCTCATAGGCATTAATCTCATCGGCTTCTAAGGAAGGCTCTATCTCAAACGCTTGAATGAAATCACTTAAAACAAACTCTCCAGGATGCCGGGCCCAAAATACTTTGGCAACATAGGCTTGCAAAGCATATTTATCATGCGGGTAATGGCTAGGCAGCGGCAATATTTCTCTTAGAGAAGTGATTTGTCTGGCTACACTATACCAGGTATCTTCAATGGCGTAATACTGTTCTTTCATAAAAGGCGCAGTAAGAGTCTGCACTGCAATGCATTCATCAAGCAGTGCTTCCAAGCGAGATAGTTTATCAGCAATGATCGTATTTTTTTTCGCAAATTTTCTTAATTCCATGACCAATTCATAATCATCCATAAATTCTGGATGCAACAGGAGCTTGTCGATGATTGCTTCAAATACCGGGACAGCTGCAGAGCTATGTATGTTACGAAACACTGCAAATAAAGCCATCAACTGGGAAATGCTTTCAAATGAAGAAGCCCCTGCAGGCATTTTTTGCAGATAATCCCTGATGTCTATTGTGCTTATCTTATGACATAGTGAAGGCTTATAAGCAACCAAATGGAAGACAGAACCATGCTGCAAAGACACCAAACGCTCAAGCGTTTCATCCTCAAGAAGTGACGCTAATTTTTCTAATAATTCTGGCGAACTTATTGAGGCAATGCCATTAATTAACGTTGATAATTGCTCTGGATGAAAAGTTTGATTTAAGGTTTCTCGCAAAAAAGCAGCACAAACTTCATCATTCGTCTTGGCGTACCATGCTAATGCCGTATACAGAAAAGGCTCTTCAAACAATCGATAAAGTACCGTAAAATTTTCTGAAGCTGCCGTAAATTCAGCCGGACACATTTGAGACTCAACGCTTTCTAATTCTTCTTCAGAGAGCACACCAGTTAATGCATACCGTTGAAATCCTCTGTCTTCACAGCGAACCTTAGCCGCCTCTTCAATCAACGTTCTTGCTTCAGGAAAGTGATTCAATAACGCATATAAATGTGATACAGGGCTGTCTGAATCATGCAAATAACTTAAATGATACAGCATAAAATCGTGCAGCAAGCCGGTTTTGATGATGTCTTCAGCCGAAACCCCACGCTGGACAAGCCATAGCACTGAAGCCGCTAACTTTTCCGTATCATCGATATAACCTTTAAACAAATGGGCAACACCTTTTGGCTCTCTTTGATGCATTAAAGCGTCTGATAAATCAGCCAAAAACGCTTTTACACGTTCAACCGCCATGATCTCATGTATTACTTTATTTAGCCGTGGTTTGTTTTCCTCATAAAAAGCACAAGCACGCTCTTTTTCATGCACCAAAAACGCTTGAAAAAGCCGCGCACATTGTTCGTTTTTCTGGACATCAATTAAGGCATCTGCCTCCAAGGAAAGAACGTATTCTAAACCCAATTGGATAAGAGAATAAGTGTCATGCGTTTCCAGTTTCCTTTCACAAAATCGAATAAAAACCAAAAAAGATTCATGAATTTCTATTTGCCTAAGCGCTTCAGCAATAGCAGTTGAATCGGATGGGCTTTCATACCTTAATACCCGTAACTTCGCCACTAATTCTCGTCTTTTCGCCAGTGCAAGCGCTTGCTCCGCCCTAAACGCATCACGAGCAACCACCCCATGAATAGCCTCCATAGAACCATCACGGCTATTTACCCAGGAAAATAATTCGCAAAGCATGATGTTCACTCACTATTCGGCCCATGATAATTCCATTATTAAGAAATATCCTGCAAAACGTCAACCTATTTTTAGTGAATAAAATTAATTCCTTTCATCGGCCAAGATCGATTTGAAATGACCTCATAAAAAACATCAAAAAAACATCATTATTTTCACGGAAGTTAGGTAGTTTTCTTATGAATAAAACAAATAATCCTTATTAAATTTCATGATCATTTATTTTTCAATTCATAGGAAATACGTAACTCCCAACCCCGTCATCCTGAACCCGAGCGCAGCGAGGGTGAGGGATCTTCTGCTGAGTGGCACGTATAAAATAAAAATAATGAAAAACACTTGAAAAATGATGTGGTTATGATCAAATAGCTGCATGAAAGATTACGCACAAATGATTAGCACGCTATTAGCCAAGATTGCGGAACTGGAGAAGATAGTGGCACAACAAGCAGCCGAGATAGCAGAGTTGAAGAAGCGCCTGAATAAGGACAGCAGCAACAGCTCAAAACCGCCATCAAGTGATGGGCTAAAGAAACCTTCTCGTACGAGCTCGTTGAGGGAGCAAGGCAAACACCCAAGTGGCGGTCAAAAAGGCCATCGAGGCACAACACTCAAACAGGTAGTCCATCCGAATCATGTTGTTACACATGAGTTAGAGCAATGCCCTGACTGTGGTCGATCTTTGGTGCAAGAAGTCGCCAAAGGCATTGTCAAACGACAAGTTTTTGATTTGCCAGCTGTGCAAGTTGAAGTGACAGAGCATCGCGCGGAAATGAAGTTTTGCACTTGCTGTCAAAAGCAAGTCCGCTTCTTTTCCCCCAGAGGTAAAAGCGTATACCCAATATGGCAACAGAGTCCGTTCTTAAGTTGTGTACTATCAAAATCAGCACCTGATATTGGAAGACCGAATGCAGCAGTTGTTTATGGATATGTATAACCTCCCTATAGCGACAGCTTCTATTGCTACATTTAACAAAATGGCTTATGAGCAATTGGAAGCTTTTGAAACGCAGGTCTTGACATTTGCTAAAGAAGCGCCCGTGAAAAATTTGGATGAAACAGGTTTTCGTGTGAGTGGAAAAACACAATGGATGCATACGCTATCGACATCTGACTGCACTTATTACCATGTGTCATCAAAGCGCAAGACTTCTTCGTTTAAGCAATCACCGTGAAGAAGTCTTGCGCTTTTTGTATGATCCAAGAGTACCCTTTACAAATAACGATGCTGAACGCGACCTACGCATGGTCAAATGCAAACAGAAAATATCTGGTGGATTTAGAACGTCGATGGGTGCTGAATACTTTGCCCGCATCAGAGGATTTATTAGTACGCTGCGAAAGCAGGAATTGAGTATTATCAATTCCATCGAGTCTATCTTTTCTGGTACGATTCCCCTGTTGTCAGGAAGCTAGACAACATAAAGTCCAATCGAACAGGGAATAAAAACATGCAAACGGAATCATACGTTTACCTTTTGGCTAACAAGCACAATAATGTTTTGTATACTGGCGTTACCAATGATTTGATACGTCGTGTCTATGAACACAAAAACAAACTGGTAGCTGGATTCACCAAAAAATACAACGTGGATAGACTTGTTTACTATGAAGCCTGTGGAAGTATCGTTGTTGCTCTTGAACGAGAAAAACAAATCAAGGGTTGGTCACGAAAAAAGAAGCATGATTTGATTAATGCATTCAACCCAGAGTGGAACGATTTATATCAATCGATTCTTTAAAAATTGTACCACCCGACAGGAGATCCCTCGCTACGCTCGGGATAACGGGGTGGGGAGTTACGGAAATACATAACCTTTATAGATTACCAATAAAAATGCCACGCTAATATCTGGCCCTAAGTTAAATGTGAACACGGATGTCCGCCCATGCGAACGACACCAAATGCAATCAAAGTATGATTTTGCCCATTATCTAGGAAAGCAATCTTGACATTGAAGTAGACGACGCTTAGGATTCTTGCATTGTTTACTTTAGGAAATACCAATGGCGATTCGCCGTTTGCGCATGCTGGTGACTGAAGACTTTGATGAGGTCAATGCCTTAATCATTAAAAAAATTCAGTCTGAAATTTCTTTAATTGATAACTTAACTCACCATATTGTGCAAAGTGGGGGCAAACGATTAAGACCGTTGCTGGTCCTTCTGGCCGCTCACGCTTGTGGGTATCAAGGCCGAGATCACATCAATCTTGCCGCAATGATCGAATTTTTTCATACGGCAACACTATTACATGATGATGTCATTGATGAGTCCACACTACGACGAGGCCAGGAGACCGCTAATGAAATATGGGGCAGTAAGGCCAGTATTTTAGTCGGCGACTATTTGTTTATCCAATACATGCAGCTGATGATCAGTGTTGGTGATCTGAATATCATGCGTTTATTGACCGATATCTCCCATCAAATCAGCTGTGGCGAAATCAAACAATTGGCGAACCGACACAATCACACACTCACCATAGAAGAATACTTTGATATCATTCGCTCCAAAACATCACTGCTGTTTGCAGCGTCCGCCTCACTTGGTGCACTCATTAGCCATTCAAATGAGGAAATATATAATGGGTTGTATACTTATGGCCTTCATTTGGGGAATGCTTTCCAATTGATCGATGATGCCTTGGATTATTGTGCAGATGTAAAAACACTGGGAAAAAACATCGGTGACGATCTGGCCGACGGTAAAGCCACGTTACCTTTGATTCATGTCCTAAAGCATGACAAAACCAACAGACAGGATAAAATTAAGGAAAGTTTAAAACAAGGCACACTGCAATATTTACCCGAAATATTGGAAGCTATTGAAGCAACTGGTGCCATAGACTACACTCGCCGTGTTGCGGCAGCAGAAGTAGATAAAGCACTCTCTGCCTTGCAAGTGATCCCAGATTCGGTGTATAAAGAAGCCCTTGCCGATCTCGCCCGATATGCCATTCAACGCGATCATTAAGATCAGATTTAAAACGGAGTGTAGCTCAGCCTGGTAGAGCACTGCCTTCGGGAGGCAGGGGTCGCAGGTTCAATTCCTGTCACTCCGACCATATAAATAAAGGATTATAAGCATTTTTACAAAACCAAAATTCAATTACAGGGTGCACACAGGGTGCAAATTGAATGTGTTTTATTGAAAAAAGAATATATCTGGAATCATGTGTAAGATATTAAAATCAATTTACATTAGCTTAATGTTGATAGTTTCCCCTCAGATAAAAGCAGCCTCAGATACATGCCATCCCAAAATAAACCCAAGATTACCCCAATATATTGCTGGTTATGGAAGTTTGATTGATGAGCAATCTAAAAAGACTACAGACTCAATAGCTTATGAAAACATTCCTGTTTTAATTAAAGGCTTTAAAAGAAGTTGGTGTGCACACGGTAATTTGCCAGGATTCAATGCAACTTTTTTGTCTTTAAATGAAAACAAAAAAGGGACATTTAACGGCGTAATTTATAGAATCAGTGATCCCAAAGAAATAGAGCTATATGACACTAGAGAAACTGTTTATTGTAGGAAAGAGTTACGCGCCGAACAAATTAAAATATATACAAAAAATATTCCTGAAAAAAAACAGGTATGGATTTACTATCCAAAATCAACACAGAATGATCAACCTAGCCGTGAGTTTCCCATTACACAATCATATGTCGATATTTTTATTAGAGGTTGCATTAAAATTGAAGAAAAATTTAATATAAAAGATTTTGCTAAAGAATGTATATTAACTACGGATAACTGGCCTGAACAACACTGGGTCAATGATAGAATTTATCCTAGACGCCCTTCAGCATATGAGCCTTATGCACGTAAGATAGATGCTCTATTAAAAGAACATTTACCTAAGCAATTTAAAAATATAACAATCGAATAAATTGTATGGGTTAGCGCAAAAGCATTATTGCGCTAACTCAATCAGTAGATACTTTATCGGCACTAACCACACTTTCTGTGCTGTTCCAGCCATGAATCAAGGTCATCCTTCAAATAGCGTATTGATCGTCCGATTTTAATATATTTAGGGCCTGGAGTTCTATTTGCTAAGGTTCCATTTACCCTGTCTTGAGAAAGAAAAGAACGGCTCATGCATATATAATTAGCAGCTTCAGCTTCTTTAAAGACTCTCTTCTCCACAATAAATACCTCCGTATATTTTGGTGTAACATCATAAAACAACACCAATATATACCAAATATAAGTATTTATCAATAAATTTATACGCGATTTACGTATTCATTAACAGCAGTGATAACAGCTTCAACTTCAAAAGTTCGGCGAGTGGCTGTAAATCTCCCCTTAAATCGATTCATCCCATCCCCTCTCATTTTTGGCGCGTGTTCCTCAAAATAATTTTGCAAATCCTCGGCACTTTCAAGTTGATATTGAACAGTTAAATGTTTTTGATTATCTGAGCTATCACCATCCATTGATTGGTGCATCACTGTAGCATTCAAAAAACCGGGAAATTTAAGCATTTCAAGAATATGCTCGTCTAACCAATCCTTATAATCTCTATATATTTCATTATCAATAGATAGATTCACTTCATATACAACCATGTTTACTCCCTCACAAAACGTAATACAACCAATGTTAATATCGCACAAATACTAATAACAATTCCCGGATTCATAAAACTTTTATGGCTTAATATAACATAGGGCATTAAACCACCAAAAATTGATAGGCTGGTATTATAAGATATTGCTAAAGCCTTACCTCGATGAATGGCGGGAAACAAAGAAACCATAAATGCAGGCAAAGCCGAATTATATAATGATTGAATCAAAGCCAGTAATATCAAACTACAAAATATAACGACATAGTTAAAATGGCTAATATAGTCAAAACAGACATAGGAAAATAAAAGGTACAATGCTGAAGCAGCAGTAATTTGCTTAGTAATACCTACCCGATCGGCCAAAGAACCAAACAGGGGCAAACAGATGAAATAAACTGACAAAGCAATCAACGTCACCCATACAGATTTATGGTGAGTCTGATTTTGAATCACTGAAGATAAAAGAGTTGGCATATAAACAAAGGTCATATAGAAAGCAGAAGCAGATAAACTTGCAGCTACAAAACAAATAACCAGCTCCTTTCTATATTTTTTTACCAAAGATGAAAAATGTTTAGTATCATTCATCCTCTGCGCAAATGGCTCATTAATAAACCTTCTAATCTGGTAGAGTGCCAACCAAATAATAGCACTAATTAAAAATGGTATACGCCAGCCATATTGAATCATCTGCTCATAAGGTAAAAGGTTTAGTAATATAAAAACCGATAAATTTGCCAGCAACAATCCAAGAATTCCACCCATAAATGCCATACTGCCAGAAAATGCCGGGCGATCTTTCCCTTGTTCAACAGCCAATATTAAACCATTAGAAAACTCTCCTGATATTGATAGCCCCTGAATAATCCGGCAACTAAATAACACTACCCATAAATCGATGTCAGGTAAGCTGGTGGGCAATAAACCAATAACCGCTGTGGAAACGGTCATCAACAAAGTAGTAACTGACAGTACCTGCTTACGACCATAACTATCGGACAGATACCCAAAAACCATTCCAGAAAAGGGTTTCACTGCATAGCTTACTACATAAGCCAAAATGGTAAAATTTATCGCTGAATTTTGTGAATGGGATGAGAAAAATACGAAAGATAAAACTGGAATAAGAAAAGCAAAGATACTTAAATCAAAAACTTCAATAGCGGTACTGATAAAAACGGATATCCTAGCCAGATTTGTCATTTACATTCACTTCATTGTGTCGTACATTATTTTAGCATTAAATAGATTTAAGCTGTAGCTCTAAGGATTTGTTATGATACATGATGTACACAAAAGGATTTTCCTTCCCTTCGATGAAAAACAAGAACTTCTTTTCAACAAACAATTACGACCACTAAATGCCTTGGGGTGTGATTATTTCTATTATCTAGTCTCAGATCAAACTTCAAAAAGCAAATCCTACCGATTCTGCACCCATGAAGATTGGATGGATTTCTATTATGAAGAAAAATTAATCGAAAATGATCCATTAAAAAGAATTGTAGAAAATTCAAACATTTCAATACTCCCATGGAATCAAGCCAGTTTTATGAATAAGCATGAAAAACGAACCATGTCTGGCCGTGCCGCGTTTGGGCTTTATAATGGTGTATCGATTGTTAGTAAATTCAATGACAAAAAATATATATTTGTAATGGCGACTGAACATAGAGATCATGATCTAGCAAGGTATTTGTTATTGGAAAAAAATTATGACTTAAAGAAATTAATGCATGGGTGTATAACCTCTTTAGAAGGATGACGTGGTTAGGGCTTATGATTCTGATTGATTTACAAGAGCATTAAATAAATTAACCAACTTGAGCTGTTTAACCCTATTTACTGTAATAGTACAGAGCTGGGGATTGCCAACTACTATTGCTAAACTTTGAGCTCTTGAAATGGCAACGTTAATTCGATGCTTATCGAAGAGAAAATCAATCCCTCTAGGTGATTCATTCGCATCGCTGGTACACATACTCAAAAATACAATGGGTGCCTCTTGCCCTTGGAATTTATCAACGCTGCCAACACGTGCCTGCTCACCAAGAGCTTGCTTGAGTTTATTAACTTGATAATTATATGGAGCAACAAACAATATATCATTCCAACTAATTTTACGAGTTTCTCCCAGCTTTTCTATAAATGTCCTGCCAATTAATTCTTGAGCTAATAGATTTATTTCACTGACTTCCTCATCTGAAGCGTAGGTATTACCTTCATGCTCCACAGGAACAAAGATTAAGCCAGCCTCTTTGTTTAATTTTCCTTGGTAACCATCAGGTACTTTAACAACACGCACATCATTATCAGGATGTGGCTCAAGGTTATTATCATATATAAATTTACTGATAAACTGATTGACTGCTGAATGCATTCGATAAGTGGTTCCTAAAAATACTCCCATATCATCGGCAATCGTAGGTGTTTCATGTAATAAATAATCTAAAATAGAAAGACCGCTTTCACCAGGATGTGTGCCTTGTGATGGCTGTCCTAATTGCATTTGATCACCCATAATCACTAAATTCTTAGCAGAGCGGCTCATAGCAACCAGATTAGCCACTGAAACCTGCCCTGCTTCATCTATAAATAAATAATCAAGTTTATCCAACATATCATCCCTGGCAAATCCCCATGTAGTAGTGCCTATAACGCAGGATGCCGCTATATTATTAACAAGGTCACTATTTTTTAAAATAGATATATTTATTGCCTGCAAGTTAGAATCCGTATCTCTGGTACAAGCAAAAATCCCATTAATGCTTTGCTCAAAACAATATTCTTTTGTTTTTAACAATAAATGGTTGATGGCTTTGTGACTATTACTTGCTATACCAATCTTCGCGCCAGTTTTAATAAGATCTGCTATGATATGTTTTGCAGTATGCGTTTTCCCCGCCCCTGGTGGTCCTTGTATAGTTAAATAACTATAATCTAAATTTCTTACAGCTTGAATTGTCTGTTGCAGCTTTATATTTGGATCATGACTCGGAGCTATAGCACCACCACAATGGTTTTTAATACGAGGTTTTGAGCGTCTTAAAAAATCTAAAATAGCGCAATTACCCACTCGGTCGTTGTCATAATCAGAAACTATTTGATAAATGGCCTGTGGAATAGGGTCTGGATTAATATATTCATCGGGAATTAAAGTAATTAAAGTTGGGGGCTCTTCTCTAGCTTGTAATACAATTATCCCATTTTCTAAACTGCTCTCTTCACTACAAAATTTCACCTTAGCATTTTTGCCATTTTCGTCTTCTAACCCTAATAAATAAAAATAATCAGCTGCCCCTTTAAATTCTTGCATGGGATCAAATTGATATTCATAAGCTAAATTTTTTGCTCTTGGTGTTGGCTTAAATGGCGCTCTCTCGGTTCTCTTGCAAAATGCCAAGCAGTCTAAATCATCAAATAATTCTTCCTCGCTCAAACCTAATCTATCAAATAAACGCCAGAAAAGTGGCTTTAACTCTCGGCGGTGAAATTCCAACATCCAAGCTAAATTTTCTGTTAATGCTGCATACTCTGGATCGTCAGATAATCTCTGCCTTGCCTTGGTTAACAAGCGGTCTCGTAATTCAATGCATTGGGTTATTTCTTCTTTTGGTTCAGGTTCTACTATTTCTGTTTTACCTAGATAAAGAATACAATTAGTTTTCTGCTGTTCTCTCAGCCAAGCAACCAACTCCTGAGTTGAATTACAATCATCAATGTTATAATCACGAATATTCTTTAATATGTTAGAGGTTTCCCAAGTCTCACCTTGTTCATCACGCGAGTGCAGGTCTCGCCACTGTTCATAAAATACAACTGAATCACCACCAGTCCCAACTTCGGTTTCACGTTTATCACGGTAAAGATGCTCGACGTTTTTTATAGAATACCTTGGTTCGCCCAGCAAAAGGCTGCCCTTCACGATTTTATATAGATCAACAAAAACTTCATTTCGCAATAGCTGATCAAGCTCATACTCACATATACCATAGCGCCCCATTAATTTACGACACGCAGCTATTTCATAATTGGCAAAATGATAAATATGCATCATTGGATCACGTTGCCATCTTGCATAAACCCATTCAATAAACTGTTTAAAAGCCTCTTTTTCTTGCACCTCATTATGCGCCCAATAATCTTTAAAGCATCGATTACCCTTCTCATCAAAATAGGTGCAACCCCACAAATATTCCAAACCACCCTCTTCTAAAGGGTATCCCTCAATATCAAAAAAAACATCGAGTGGCGAATGTGGTGGCAACAACGCAAGTCCTGATTTTTCATTGGGTGCCGGTGCAATAATTTTATATTGCGGCCTTTCTTTTCCTATACTTTCTTTTTGTATAGTAGCCTGCGCTTTGAGACGCTCTAAAACATCAGAATTAATACCAGGTATACGATTTAGCTTTATATCAATTAGTTGCTGCATTGTTTGAATACCAGCTTTATTTAATTTTTTAATCTGGCTTTTTGTAATATTAGCAATCTGAAATAAATGATCCCTTTCAATCAAAAGCTTTTCTGCATAACTCGACCAGCAGCCCCATTCCTTTGAATCTGCGGGATCTGGTATATTTCGATAATCAAATTGTTCTTGGCTCAACAAAAAACTTTCTTTTAATGAGAGGTAATAATAGAAATAATCATCAACTTTAAATGCTTCATTTTTACCATTTCCGAGGACAATAATAATATTATCAGGTCGCCTACCTTGAATGGCTTCTAGCATTTCAGCATAACAACATAGCTGAATAATAAATTCAGGTTTTGCTTTGTGTGATAATTTTGCATCCCAGACTTCGTAATGATAATCACCAAATTTACTTTCGCCAGGCGCCTTAACTAGAAAGTCTGCATATCCAAAAAACTGTTGATTTTCCAAATAACCCTGAGCAATAACGTCTGTGCCATTTTTCATGGCTTCTAAAGTTAATTGCTGCTTTAACCCGATTGTATCTGCCTCTATTTTCTGAACAAATAACTCTCGAAATTTGAATAATTCTTCTTGTGCTTTTTCATGCTGGAACCCTTTATTTTGAAGAACTCCCATTAACTCATCATCTGAATCTTTTTTTGGTGCTTTATCAGGAAACTCTAAAGAGAAACGATTCATCCAAGATGCAAAAGGGCTACGCATAAAGAGGGTTAGATCAGTTGGTGAGAAACAAAGTTTTTTATTTATATTTTGCATATTTAATATGTCTTAATTAGAAATGCTTAGTCATCACAAGATTTATACGAAATGATAATCTTAGGCGTATAACCTGCGTTCCTAGTCAACCGCTTCCATTCCAGTAATTTCATATGAAAAATCAAAGAATTTATCTGAGATAACTTATCAAGTTTAGATTTTCTATCTAAAACAAACCATAAACACATAGTCTTGGGTTTTATTATTTGATCATCAATCTTTATTTCATGTTGATTATTTTGCAGTAACTTAATTGTATTATTAGCTTGATCAATTGCATAATTGAGTTTTTGCGGCTTGCCAAATTTAACAAAATAAAGTGTTTCGTCTTTATAAAGATCCATATGCTCTACTTTGTACTTTTTATCAATTTGCCTAAACACTTTGTCACAATTAATAAATCCTTGTGCAGCTTTACTTTTGTTAAATTCTTCTTCATTAAGCGCAGTGACTTCCTTTTCATCACATTCCAAATCTATGGTGTCAATCTCTTTGTTTACAAATTCGATATAACTCTGATTAAACTGATACCATGATCCGTCAAGCAAACAGCAACGTTTTTCCTCATCAATAAAGTCTAACAACTCCTTTAAGGAAACTGTTCTATCTCGACCATACTCATTATGAATTTTAACCTTGATATTATTAAGGTCTTTTTTAAGATCGATATTATTTGATTTAACAAAGTTAATTAAGGCGCTGAGGGTAATATCGCCTTTTTCACTTTTATTATTAGACTCCCCTTTAGTGTAAAGGCTATATTCAAACTGATCAGAAAATATAAAATCAATCCCTGAAAGTGAAATACTGTTTTCCTGTAAACTAGCTTCACCCTGTTGAATAATTTTATCAGCTAACAGATCGTCAAGTCGTTTTATTTCTTTTTCGTCATCTATTTTTATAACTCTTGGGATGCTCAGCAATCTCTCTTGAGTCAATTTTTTTTCAATATTTTCAATAAGACTGGGTAATTCATCGGGTTTTAGGTTTACATTAAGCAAAACAGAATGGCCAAAGCTGGCAGTCTTTCCCCAAATTTCTTTGTTAATTGTTATGGCTTTTAAATAGTGTGTTGATTCCCCACTATCTAAATCCATATCACTACCTTCTTGGTAAGTAGTAACCACTTTATTTTTTTTACTTTTATAAAATTTCGAATTTTTTATTCTTATATTATTCGGATCTACTATTCTTTCTGCTAAATTTAACCCAAAATCTAAATCACAAAAATTCTTAAGATAGAAATGGCTTTTTCCTAAGCTAATCGCATAGCAAATATGTTCCTTATGAACTAATAAAACAGCGAAATATATCTGATTTCTTGGTTTTTCTTCTTCTCCAAAAAAATCAGAGTAAATATCTGTCCACCATATATCAACACTATCCGGTTGAGATGAGAAATAGAAATCCATCTGCCAATTTTCATATGATTTTGAACCAATCTTTTCTAATCCAACGAAACTGAGCTTACTAATCAATTCATCTTTTTTATTAGAAATTACTTTATAAATATTATATTTGGTCGGCACTGTATAAACTCCTTCTCAAAGTCCATTAACTATCATCTCTAACTTCCTTCAACGCCCGACTAAAGAAATGTTTAATCGCCTGATTCCGTGCCTCAGCATCTGTCATGATTATATTTTGCAATTGATTATCGCGCTGGAATAATTGGATCGCGCTTTCAAAAAATGCCTGAGAAAAAGCACCAAAAACCACATCCGGCGGGTTATTCTTCAGCATATCCTTTAAGTTTTCATCACTTAGTATTTCTTGATTAACTTTCTCAAAACGCAAAAAGTCTTCTTTAGTAAATTCAGTGCCATGACGCTGATTGAAAGACTCAATAATTTCAGATAATGAACGCTCCTCATCTTCCGTGTAAGCATTAGCACCAAACTCTTTGATAGCAGATAGGGGTGAAGTTGTGCCAGGAGATAACGAAGCTGAACCCTGTTCTTTTTTCTCTATTCTGAATGCCTGTAAACGAATCATATCGTCTGTAATCTCAATTTCCGGCGGCACTTCTCGGTTAGGCAGTAATCTATTAAGCCATGATACATAGGAAAAAAGTTTTTCCAGCCAAGTGTCTTGCAAACTCATCACCTGCGCGACAAATGAATAAAAACGCATATAGCTCTTCAGCAATTGTCGAAATTCTTCACGCTTTCCTTCGTCTTCCTCATATTCAAAACGTTGGACAGCATTCTTAACCAATTTTTCTAGCGCGATTCTATCGTGTGGATCAAGCGCTCCTTTGTAGAAAACCTCTGAGAAACGGTTGACTTCATCTTCGTCGATAATAGAAAAAGACTTAATGCGACCTTCCAACTCATAAACTTGATTAGGGTCAGATATCTCCTCTAGCGACGTGACTTCATAAAATGGTCGAAATGCATTTTGAATGTCTTCAATCGTATTCTGGAAATCGAGCACGTATGTATTAATCTTTCCTGGGGTAGTACGATTTAGCCTTGATAAGGTTTGTACTGCTTGTAAACCATCCAATTTTCTATCAATATACATGGCGCATAACTTTGGCTGATCAAAGCCTGTTTGATATTTCTCTGCCACAATCAATAATTGAAAATCCTTATCAAATTTTTCTGGCAATTGGGTTTCAGCAAAGCCATTTAATTCTGCTTCAGTGTAGGTTTCACCATCGATTTCTAGCTCACCTGAAAAAGCCACCAAGGCTTTCACACCTACATACTGCTTCTCCTCAATATATTTTTTTATACCAAAATAATATTTAAGTGCGTGTTCGCGACTTTGGGTGACAACCATTGCTTTAGCTTTACCATTTATCTCTTGCATCACATGGCGACGGAAATGCTCAACAATAACCTCCACTTTCTGGGCAATTGCTGTTGGGTGTAATATCGCAAATCTGGCAACACGGCGATGCGCTCTTCGTCCTTGCAATTCCGGATCATCTTCGATGGCTTTTTCCAGCTTATAGTACTGTTTGTAGGTCATGTAATTCTGCAACACGTCAAGAATAAAGCCCTCTTCAATTGCTTGGCGCATAGAATAAAGATGGAACGGATATGGCAAACCGTCTGATCCTTTTGTACCAAAGCGTTCCAATGTGACATTACGTGGTGTAGCCGTGAAAGCGAAATAACTGATATTAGCCTGTGGCCCACGTTGGCGCTGATACTCAGCAATCATATCTTCTATATCCGAAGGAGTGTTATTGCCTTCTTCACGTGTCAAAGTTTTTGAGAGGTTATCAGCATACTTACCGGACTGAGAGCCATGCGCTTCATCTATTAGCACAGCAAAACGGCGTTTGCTTTGACCCGAGATTTCCTTTAGATGATCAGTCGAAAATTTATGAATAGTAGTAATGATAATACGCGCACCTTGCTTAATGGCTTCTTTCAACTGTCGTGACGTGCCATCAATCTTTTTCACCACACCCTTAGTTTGCTCAAATTGGGCCACAGTATTTTGTAGTTGACGATCTAACACTATACGATCAGTCACAATAATGGCTGTGTTAAAAATTGGTTGGTCTTTTTCATCATGTAGAGTAATCATACGGTGAGCTGTCCAACCAATGGTATTAGATTTACCTGAACCTGCTGAATGCTGAATTAAATAGCTATGACCTGGGCCATGTTGTTTTGCATGTCTTAATAACTTCAATACAGCATCTAACTGCTGAAAGCGTGGAAATATCATGACCTCTTTACCATCTTTTACTTCCAGGTGCATAAATCGTCCAACGATATCAAGCAGAATATCTCGCGAGAGGATGGCTTTTCCTTCTGGTTGGTCAGCATAAAGATAACCAACACGAAACTCATCAACGATATCAGGGTTTCCTGCGCCACCATTATGGCCTCGGTTAAATGGTAAAAATCGAGTTTTACCGTTTGCTAATCGTGTCGTCATAGAAACATTGTCTTCGTCCATTGCGAAATGAACCAATGCACCTTGTTTAAAGGTTAGTAATGGCTCACCTGCTGGGGAACGATCAGTACGATATTGTTTTTCAGCATGACGGAACGTCGTACCCGTTGATAGATTTTTACATTCGATAGTCGCTAGGGGAATACCATTAACAAACAGGCCAATATCAATACGGTTATCATGTTTACTGCTATATTTCAGCTCGTCAATCACCGAGAGAATATTGGCCTTAAAGAGTTGTAATAGTTCTTTATTAATGCCTGAAGCAGGCTTGAAAAAGCAAAGGGAGAATTTAATACCAGGAATGAGCTTAATACCCTGGCGCAGCACATCCAGCGTTCCGCGAGATTTCAGCGCCTTTTCCAGTTGCTTGAAAAATTCGGCTTCGGCGCTAGCAGAATATTGATCTTGCAACCGTTTCCATTCATCAAGCTGCGTGGATTTAATGAATTGTATTACTAGCACTTTGTCGAGTGCTGAAGCACGATCAAAATCTTCTGTCCTACGATGGACATAACCTAGTTTTTTAACCAGCCGATCGATGACATGATATTGCAGCACATTTTCTCGGCGGATAGTGTCCTGAGAGTAGGTTCGATTAGTTGTATCTGTCATGTCTGCATTGACTCCTCGATATTATCGAGGCGCTCATCAGTGCTACCTCTTTTTTTCCATGATTTGATGTCTAATTGACCTGTTACGGCTTCGGTGATTAGTGATGTCCGAAACTCTTCTAAAATATCAATTGACCGTTGCGTCTTTTCTCTTAGGCGCCGTTCAAAAATTACAGCTTGCTCAATTTCTTCTTGCAAGGAGATCTCAGGAATTGGAATTTTCTCCTTACCCAGACGCCAAGTGTTCAAAGGCCTATTCCGTCCAGCTGAGCCTCTAGAAGCTTCGTTAAGTATAAAATCACCAAAATTACTTCTGAGCAACCCAAATAAATATGCTGTATTTACACTTCCTTTACCTCGATATATCGGATAACGATGCGAAACAACACAACCATCCTCTTTTGAAGTTGCTAGAGCAACTGCGCCCTCCCAAGCAAATTGTCCGCTTAAAATTAGATCGCCAGGCTCTACAAAGAAAAACTTGGAGTCGCCCATTCCCTCTTCATCAGCCGCAGGTTTCTTGAATATTCCTCGACCTTTATTGTAGAGACCCAACCGAATAAGTTCATCATATTCAGATAGATTTACAGACCTTTGCATTCGCTGGACGACATTCTCAAACCTTATACGAGGCACACGTTGACAAGAAATTGCTTTATCTACAAGCGACTCTATACGTTTAGAAGCTTTTAGTAAAAAGGCTTCCTTCTTCTCAATAAGCTGGTTAATTAGATCAGTCTCACGATCCAGAAAGTCTGCAATTTCTTTTTGAAGCTTATAATCAGGCACCAAAAATTCATGATTATTAAGAACTGACTGTGTCATACTTGGAATAGCTGTATCACTCTGATACTGATCAAAAGGTATCGTTTGAGAACAATAAAAAATAAATTTTGCATGGTACCCCCTTAAGGGAATAGCGTAAAACATTGTATCAACAGTCCAAAATGCCCCATTCACATAAAGAGGTTTATCTACAGTTCCCTTCCGACCTAATAAAATCGCTTCACCGTTATAAAGAAATTCTGATGAATATGCAAAAACCCCACCAGATCCAAAAACAGGATATCCATCCACAGATTCAACTGACTTGTAATCTTTACCATTATTAATAGTAACAGCTCGTTTAAGCCTTATTTTTTTCCATGCTGCTATGCTTGCGGCTTTTGTCCTCATGCCACTACCTCTTTCAGCAAATTGGCAATTTCTGCTTCCAATTGTTTAAGTTCTCCATCAATCTCAGCCACAGGACGCGGTGGAACATATTTATAGAAATAACGATTAAAATTAATTTCATACCCTACACGACCTACCTTGCCATCGGTGGTATCCTTGTGATTTTCATCTACCCAAGCATCGGCAACAAAAGGCTTTACTTCTCGTTCAACGTAATCTCGCCAATCTTCTTTCAGCGGCACTAATTCATGATCGCGTAAATCAGTATCAGGTTCAGGATTGCCTTTAGCGTCACAACAAACATCAGCAGTTTCGTCTTTCTCTGAGAGAGCCGTAAGGATCACTTTTTTCAATTGTGCAGTTAATTTAAAACTTAAATTTTTTAATGCTGTTTTAAGCGCTTCTTCAAATGCATCACGATTTTTAAATTGCTGTTTTAATGTTTTGTTATTAAGTGCGGTTAATAGCTCTTGTTGCTCAATTTCGGAAAGTTTTAGAAACGCATTTTCTTGTTGAAGCAAGTCTAACCGCTCTTTGCTTCCTTCAAAATTTAGCTTCAAAGGCCGCTCAATGCGTATTTCTCGATAACCAAACTCTTGCCTATCAAAAATTTTAGAAAATTCGCTCCAATCACCACCACCATTGAGCATTTCATAATAAATTTTAACAATTTCGCTACGCGCATGTTCTGGAATCTCACGACGTTTGCTACCAAGACTTTTTCGCATGGATTGCCAAAATCGTTCGCTACTTGCATCAATGAGCTGCACCTTCCCACGGCGGTTCTTATCCTTCTTATTCGTAAGCATCCAAACATAGGTTTGAATGCCTGTGTTGTAAAACAAATCCGTAGGTAATGCGATAATCGCCTCTACCCAATCATTTTCCAGCATCCAGCGACGGATTTCACTTTCACCAGATCCTGCCCCACCTGTAAAAAGAGGTGAACCATTCATCACTATACCGATACGTGAGCCTACTTCATCATCTCGCATTTTTGAAATCATGTGCTGCAGGAAAAGCAACTGCCCATCAGATATACGAGGTAGTCCTGCACCAAAACGACCATCCATACCTTTTTCTTGTGCTTCTTGCTTAATAGGATCTTGGTACTTTTTCCAATCAACCCCATACGGAGGATTGGAAAGCATGTAGTGAAATTTTTTATCCTTGTGAGCATCCTCTGTTAACGTGTTACCGAAAGCAATTTGCTCTGGGTTATGACCTGTTACCAGCATGTCAGACGTGCAGATACCGAAGGATTCTGGGTTTAGTTCCTGCCCGTAGAGCTCAACACGAATTTTAGAGTTATATTCTTTCATTGCCTCTTCCATAAGTGCAAGCATACCGCCTGTTCCACAAGCGGGATCATAAACTGTGCGAATGATTCCTGAACCAGCCAATGCTTCGGCATCATTAATCAACAAAAGATCCACAATCAAACGAATGACTTCACGAGGTGTAAAATGTTCCCCTGCCGTCTCATTCGAAATTTCAGAAAAGCGGCGAATCAAATCTTCAAAGAGATACCCCATCTCCATGTTGGAAACATTATCAGGATGTAAATCTATCTGGCAGAAAAGATCGAATACTTGCCATAAAATTCCACCATCCTTTAGGCGCTTAAGCTGATCAGTAAAAAGAAACTTTTCAAGAAAAATATCGCGGACGCTGCTATTAAAACTGGTAATATAGTCTAATAAATTCTTATGTACATCACCTGGATCTTGATTTCGAATTTTACTAAAGGTAAGCATATTGTAGTTATAAACTTTCAGACCACCACCAACAGCATTAAATAACATCATGTCTTTGGTATGATCATCTATTCCTTCAGGTAAATTCTCGTATGCACTTACTACAGCATTTTTTGAAGGTTCTAAAATACAATCCAATCGACGCAAAACAACAAATGGCAAGATAACCTTACCATATTCTGACTGTTTGAAATCGCCTCGCAGTATTTCAGCTATAGACCATGAAAATGTACTCAGATTTTGTATCTTTTTATTATTTTCATTCTTCATCTTTGGTTCCAATTGAATGCATGAGTTACCTCGAAAAATTAATAAGTAAGAACAACATAAATGCGCAAGAAACAGTCAGCATTGTAACTAATGTTAATAATGTAAATCGATTTGCTTTACGCGTCTGCTGAGTCAAATCCTTTGCTTCCGTTAGTGAATCTGATACCACGTTTTTCATGACTTGAACGAATTCATTGGTGGCTTCCCTCAGTATTTTGTTCATAGCTTCTTTACTACTAGCCAATGCAGCATTTAGTACTTTCTCAGCTTTGTCTTTAGCATCAACCTTCCATTGAGAGGAAATGCTCTCCATTTCCTCTTTGAATTGAGTCAGCATTTCCTGTTGTGCTTTTCGATTTTCCTCAAGCAGCCTGTCATTCATGGTTTGGAAGATAAGAACTGGATCATCTCTACCCAGAACAACACCATGCTTGCCTGCAATGTCTTGAATAGCCTCATTAATTTTCTCTGACATTAGATCACCATAGCGTTATCAATCTGGCTGAATAGTTGATCCCGTATCAGCTTTAATCGCTGCCTGGTCATAATATTTCGCTCAGGGGAATCGATTGCCTCATTAAATGTAATTTTTTGTTGAAGCATATTTGAGAGATCATGGCCGAAAGTTTCTTCCTTTAAATCAGGAATATTGATTATTGCTGCGATTCGATCTTTGGTCTCTTTGTATACCTTCATTTGCTCAAAAGGTTTTCCTTCACTCTCAACCTTTCCCCAATAGGGATTTAGCCACACAACATAGCGAACATCTCCTGGAAATTGATTTACCAGCTGAGCAAAACCATTTATTGTGTCCAGTAACGCTTGACCACCAGTGATAACGGTATGGATGATAAGTTCATGCCCCATGTCTTTTAACAAGGTGGGTACTTGGTTGGTGATGAGATAATGCGATAAAGGCACAAAAGAACTGGCGCCATTATCAATAATCACGTCATTTTGTGTATTTGCAATTTTTTCAATTAAGGTGTCAAAATGGCGCGGATTGATTTCATCGCCTTCCATAATATTTAGGCGTTCGACATTAAGTGACTTAAAGCCATGAAAGGTGGCGTTAATGGGATCGGTATCAATACAAAGTGGGGATTGTGCTTTATTAAGTTTGTACTGAGCGGTAGTTGCCGAGACAAAAGATTTACCGACACCGCCTTTGCCCTGCATCGTGATATGTATTTTTGCCATTACAAGAGTTCCTCCGGGTTGGGTATTGGATTAAAAGTAAAACCTTTGATTTCATTGGTAGTTTTACTTTTGCTTTGTTTATCATCCCTGATGTTTTCCTGCTCTGACTTAATTAACTTAAGTACGTAATGCCTAAATGCCTTGTAGCCGAATGAAATTTGTCCTTCATCAGATAAAGTTTCCCAAACAGCTTTCATCGAACAGCCCTTATCAAGGGCTTCTCGAATGTCTTCTTTCAGTGCGATAAATTGAATCTTGGCATTGGTTCGCCCGTTCTTTTTTTCTGACTGATTTTGGATTACCCGTTCGGAAAGTAGTTTTTTCATTCTTCTTTGGCGTCAATTTTTTTATTTTAAAAAGTCTAAATCATAATTAGGATTGGAACAAGAAAAAAGGAATATTTTAGAACTATTAAGAATTTACTAGAATATAAAAATGAGTATTTTAGCATTATAAAAGAACTTTTAGGAATAATTTGGATTATTTTAGTTCTATAGGCAAAAAAGTTCTTTAAAAATCGTTGCAAGTTCCAAAAAGTTCCTGATATGATTCTTTAAAGTGCTCTGGAAAAGCAGGGCAAGATAGGTGAAGTTAGCTAACCAGCAAGCTGGCTATCAATCTTCACAAACCTTATTCGCACCTTCGGTGCTCAACGGGTATCTTGCTTTTTGAGATCAAAAAGAAAACAATTAATCAGTACCTAAAGGATTGCAAACCACTTGTTAAGAGGTCAGCATCCTTATGGACGATAAGAATAAACTACCTACCAGAAAACACGGCCGCCACCTACGTGTTCCCGTTCTTCCCGATGAAGAAATTGCAATTAAATCCCATGCCGCCCAAGCAGGACTTTCTGTTGCCGAATATTTACGTCGGATTGGGTTGGGCTATCAAATCCAAAGTGCCATTGATAAGGATTATATTCTCCAGTTATCCAAAATAAATGCAGACATGGGAAGGCTCGGCGGTCTGTTTAAGCTCTGGCTTACCCAGGATAGACGTGTCGTATATTTTGATCATCGAAGGGTTAAAGCTTTGTTGGATCGCATTCAAACAACGCAGGATGCAATGTTTGAAGTGGTGAAAAAATTATGATTATTCGCCATATCCCAATGAAGTCAGCAAGACTGAGCAGCTATTCAGCTCTGGTAAAATACATTACTGATGAACAAAATAAACAGGAACGAGTAGGTAAAGTCAGGATATCAAACTGTAACAGTGTTGATCCTACCTGGGCTATTTATGAAGTATTGGCAACTCAGGCGAGAAACCAAAGAGCTAAAAGCGATAAAACCTACCACATGCTCATATCTTTTGCCCCAGGGGAAAATCCCTCCAACGAGGTATTGAAAGCTATAGAGAAAAGTGTCGTATCATCTATTGGATTCAAAGATCATCAAAGGATTAGCGCTATTCATCACGACACAGACAACCTTCATATTCATGTTGCCATCAATAAAATTCATCCAAAAACCTTTAACATGATTGAGCCATATAGAGCTTATAGAGCTTTTGCAGATGTGGCATCGAAACTAGAAATTGAGTATGGTCTTGAAATAACCAATCATCGAACCCGAAAAAGTCGTTCAGAGAATCTTGCCGATGATATGGAACAACATTCTGGCATTGAAAGCTTGATTAACTGGATAAAGAGAAATTGTCTGGAACAGATTAACCAGACCAACCATTGGAATGAGATTCATAAAATCCTATCCCTTCATGGCTTGGAAATTCATATTAAAGCTAATGGTCTGGTCTTTTGTAATGAAGCAGGACTTATGGTTAAAGCAAGCTCCGTTTCACGATGCTTTTCCAAAAAGAACCTGGAATCCAGGTTGGGTGAATTTAAGCCCTCACCATTTCGTACTGAAAGATCCGGGAAAAATATTTATCGTTATGAACCACTAAATAGGAAAGTTATCGGTTCAGAAATTTATGCGCGTTACCTCCATGAAAGAGAGCACGGTAAAACACTTCTTTCCCAAAAACTTAGGCACCTGCGTGAGGCTAAGACCAGATTAATTGATAAGGCCAAAAAGCGCGGCAGAATAAAACGTGCTGCTTTGAACCTAATGAAAGCCTCAAGGACTCAAAAAAAATATCTTTACCAGCAAATCAGTAAAACTCTTTTGAACGACATTGAAAAAATAAGCCAAAATTACGCCAAAGAGCGAAAGAATCTGATTGATTTTTACCAAAACAAAACCTGGGCTGATTGGTTGCGCCATAAAGCTCAGGGAGGTGACGAAGAAGCTTTAACAGCCATGCGTTATCGCGATCGAAAAAACCAAAATAATTATTCCTTATCTGGCACGTCGTCTAATTTTTCATTAGCGGATATTAAGCAAGTTGATTCCATTACCAAAGAAGGAACAGAGATTTATAAAGTGAACAAGGCTGTCATTAGAAGTACCGCCAAGGAAATCAAAATTTCTAAAGGTGGTTCAATTGCCACACTGAAAAAAGCCATTGAGATGGCACAGCAGAGATTCGGCAACTGCATCCAGGTAAATGGCTCGCCACTTTTTAAAAAGATCATTCTTCAAATAACTATCCAGAATAATATCCCGATCACCTTTGCTGATTCAGAAATCGAAGCACAACGCCAAAAAATGGTCTTAGAACAGGAGAGACGCTATGAGCAATCAAGACGATACAGATTTAATGATGGAGGAAGAACTCCAAGAAGCAATGAAGCTGCTGGAGCAGCCATTGGAGAAAGAGGAGCACTTTCCAGTACGAAGCCCAACGCTGACAGCATTAGACAAGGCCCGCCAGCCAAAGGTCAAAACAGCTTGCGAGACTTGTCCCAACTCGATATGGTTCAGCTCGCCAGAAGAAGTAAAGTGCTATTGCCGGATAATGCACATGATCAGCTGGAGTGGCAAAGACTCAAATCTGATAACTATGTGCGACGGAAAGTTTCTGGATTAAGCAGAAAGGTAGAGCACAAATAATAAATGAATTGGGATAATTCACCCTGTAACCCTATAATTATAATTAAAGGGAATAATTAGGAAGTGCACTGATTTTTGGATTAATAATTGGTAATTTAGGAAAAATTATGGATGATAAAAAATTAATTTTGGATGCAGCTAACAGATATGGTTTTAACTTAGAATTCAGAACAAAAAAGGTACTAGAAGAGAAAAATTTTTCTGTTTTGATGAACCAGTTAATGAAAAGTGGGGATGAGTTTGTTGAAATCGATATTAGGGCAGCGCAATATACAGGTAGGGAGTGGTTAATTGAGTGTAAAGGATCATCTGATTCATCACATCTAATTTTGATTAAAGAAGATAGTAGCAATGACCCAAAGAGCTACAACACAAAACGACACGCTATTCAAGATTCCAATTATCGGATTGCTCAATTCAAGCCGGATGAAAATCAATATTTCTTCACCTTTACCGGTGATTTTTTTAACAAAACAGGCCAGCAATTAAAAAAAATATCTAAGAACGATTCTGAAAATAATTTTTTCAAAGCCCAATATCAAATTTTGTCAGCAATAAAAGCCATATCATTAACGGATACAGATAAAGATAAATCAAAAGATTTTCCGATTATAATTCCTATGATTGTCACAAATGCAAAAATATGGGTAATTGATTACAATAAATCTTCAGAACCTGGAGTTAGCCAACATAAATGGGTTTTACATAAAGTAAAAATAAAAAATAATTTATTCATTGCTCCGAAATATGAAATAGAATATGACTCGATTTCGATACTGGTTCTAAACATCGATTATCTAGACGAATTCTTGGGTTGTTATTCTTATAATATTAATGGTGAAATAACAATAGGTAATAGTGAGTTGGCCAAGTAACCTTTATACTATGACTGTTCAATTAATAAAAAATTTCAATATCAATATAGACCGCTACCCAAATCAATATGTAGGCTGCCTTGTTTTAACCAAAGATAATAAAATTCTATTACAACAACGCCCTCATGACTGGCCAACATACCCTGATTATCTTTGTGAATTTGGCGGCAGAATAGAACATAATGAGTCGCCAGAACAAGCTGTAATCCGTGAGCTTAAGGAAGAGTTAGGCGGTAATGTAAAGCTCAAAGAGCTCGTATCATTTGGTGCTATCACAGAATCTATTTCGAAGCATAAAGAATTGATACATACTTTTTTCTGGCATGATAAGGAAGGAACAATAACGGGTTGTTATGAAGGCTTGCCGCGATTCTTTAATGAAAGCGCCCATATTTTATTACAAACCAAGATTACTGATGGCCTCCGCTGGTTAATTGATGAAAGTAAGAAACTTCACCTTATCAAATAACCTAAGCAATGTGAATCACATTACTTTTTTGCAATAAGCGCAGACGATTGCATCGTTTGGCAATTTTTTCAATTTTTGGTTTGAGTTGACGCTTAACCCCATCCAAGCCCAGCATACTGTGATTTGCCAAGTCATTAAAATCGCTGAATTTTTTAGGGTTTAAAGATTGTTCATGGGGTGCGAAAGTCGGCATAACAATAAAGCCATTAACTGCACTCGCAGCCTCCAAAGCTTTTTCTTTACCTGGATTGATGCCTTGCGTTAACTCCAAGTGCTTATCATCGTCAGATGCGATCATAACGGGAGTATATGGATATTTTTCATGCAATGCTTTCGCTACCGATTTCAGGTTACCTGAATCAAAGGCAGAAACGACAACAGGCAGCCCACATGCTTCTTTTATCGTTGCAGCAGTTGCATATCCTTCCGCAATGACAATAACCGGCGCATCAAAAAGTTTGTTCATGCCGCCCAGAACATGAAAGCAGCCTTCCTTTTTTGAATCTTTAGCGAAGCGCTTGGTGCCATCTTCTGCAATATATTGAACCGTCCAAATTGTACCTTCAATATCGGTTGCAGGAATACACGTTAATTTTTTGTCATCATCAGTATAAACATCTGGATGAACCTGAATGCCTTTTGATTTCAAATAGGGTGTTGGCTCGGTGATCTCACTCATTTTAGAAAGCCTTTGCTTGAGCCTTAATGCGGTGCTTTTGTGCCTTTCCACCAATTCAAGCTCGCGATTTTTTTGATTTTCGAGTACCTGAGCCTTAAGTGCTGCTTTTTGTTCATCGGTTAAAACATAACCTTTACTTTTCCATTTTAGCTCAGCGCCTGTGCGGTTATTTTTGATATAGCCTGCGGGAATGCCATCCAAATGAGCCACGTAAAATCCTGCCTTTTCACCAGTTTTATCGTCCTCCATTTGTATACGATGAGTCTTGCCATCCATGATAGGATGCTCACCTGTCAATACTGCACCCAAACTGATTAACGCTTCCTTGAATTCATCGGCTGGTGAAAGTGCTTTGTCTTCTGGTGAGTTTTGATTTTCTGGAAGCCAGGCTTTGATTTTTTCAATGGAAACACCTGGTTTTGCATACCAGCACTTCTGTGTTTTATCCCAGGCAATGCCAGGTGTTCCATCGGGCAACTTCCCTACCACGGATTTGGCTAACTCTTTTTGTTTGAATGGGATGCTAAGCCAGACTTTTTCTGGGATATTCTTTTCGGATTCCATTAGAGTTTCCTCATTATTTTTTTCATCCCTGTTTACAATAGATTGCTCATGCTGGATGTCTTGTGCTTGTTCCAATGAGCAAATGTGATTGACAATTTTTTCAGCATCCGCTGACGCTCTGAATATTTCCAGCGGATCACCTTCTAAAACGCGAATCCATGATTTGATGTAAGCCATGTGTTGGGAAGGGTCATGGCCAATGCCAAGCTCCGAACCCAACAGCATACTGGCGATTTCAGCCCTTAGTTCTTCTTTGGCGTAAGCTTCACTGCCAAAGGGATGGCGTAGGTTTCGATCAAGCCTTGAAGGATGCCCGCTCCAATGACCAAGCTCATGAAGGGCTGTGACGTAATAATGAGCGGCTGATTTAAATTGCTCTTTGGGAGGGAGGTGAATGCTGTCGGTTGATACCCTGTAAAATGCTCTATCAGCCTCCGAATGAAAAATGGCAGCACCGGAATTAAGTAGCAGGTTTTCTGCTCTTTCAATTAAAGACCAGTTTTGCTCTTTTTGTACAAGTTCCGGCATATTATCAATTTGTGAGGCATGAAATACCGTTGCGTAAAATATCTTGGGTCTTTCAAGGTTAACCTGCACTTTGACAGGCTTTCCCTGCTCATCGAGGACTGGATTTCCCGCATCATCTTTCTTGATTTTTTCATCCTGAAACTTCCAGTATTGAACCGTCGTGCCTTTTTCTCCTTTTCTAACCTGGGCGTCAATGCTTTGCGCCTGTTTGTAGGTGAGCCAGCGGTTATCCCCGCTTTGATTTAACATCAAATACAAGGCATTAATGCCGCGATACCGCCTTCCTGTGACTGGATTAAACGGGATTTGGCCGCCGCCCGTGCCTGGCTCCCATGGTTTTACCCAGGGTGCGGTTCCTTGTTTGAGGCTTTCAATGATTTGGTTGGCCACAACCTGATGGTGAGACAATTTAGTCATAGGCTGCCTCCTTAGCGTCATCTTCACTAAGCGCATCCTCAGAAAAGGCACCCATGATTTCTGCCTCGATGGGAGTGACTTCGGCGATAAAACCCGGAACCATCAAATCATCTAATTTTTCTGAAATTACATCCATTAATTCAGCTTCTTTATTCATGCTATTTCTCCACTTGTTGCATTTACCCATATGGGTTTAATTACTCCCTTAATTTGCCCTATCCGAATAGGGCCATAATAACGACTATCAAAAGAGCATTCGCTTTGGCTAGTCATGGTTATGAGTTCATCTTCTTTGATCTGATAATCTATGGTGCGCCATTGAGGCAAAGGTCGTTTCCTTCCATCTATTAATGTCGGTTTTGAAAAGAGAATAAGTTGGCGATTAACAAAAACGCCGTCGGAGGTGATAGATATTTGATCACCATTTGTTGCCACCACTTTTTTCATTAAATACCCATAACCGCCAGGGCAAAGGCCACTTCCGATATAGCCTCTATCTAATCCTTGTTTAAAAGCCGGTCGATCATCAGGGCAAAAAATCACATAGGCATTTTTGATGTTTTTTATATTTGTAATGCGATAAAGGCCAAAAGGAATGGAATCTGTAGTGTTCACGCGAAAGCCCATCAGCATGAAAAGAAATGCCATGCCGATGATGCTTAACATAAGAACAGCAATCCAGGAAGTGAACTTTTTCATAGTCTGATTTCCTCATCTTCATGAAGGCGGGCGCGTAAGATATCTGATTGCTCTGGCGCTTCAACAGAAGCTCTGGCGATAAACACATGGTCTTTAAAATAAAGCGGCTGTTTGCCATAAATGGCAGGAAATCCTGCCACATACACCACCATATCGCCTGCTTCCTTGATTAAACCGTTTTCATCTTTTTTTGGTCCAGGCATACGTTGACATTCATCAACCGTTAAAAGCGGTCGAGAAACTTCTTGTTTTGTTTTTGAAATCTGATTTAGAAAGGTTGAAAACCGTTTACCGCTAGTAGTGGTATGCTCTTTTACAATAGTAGTCTGGCCGGTTAGTTTTGAAAGATGCTCGGCGGTTTCAATTCGGTTGGGCGGATAGGCATTTTGGATATGACAGTTCGAGGTAATGGTTTCATCCGGTCCATAGCCTCGCTCACGACTTTTAAGCTGGTTAATGTCCTGGCAGATTAAGTAAAACTTCAAACCATAACCTGCAACAAACGCCAATGACTCTTGTAAAATATCAAGCTTCCCAAGGCTTGGAAATTCATCAATCATGCACAACAGGCGATGTTTATAGGTTTTTTTGGTTCTTACAAAACAATTCCCTCGCCCATCATCGACTCGCTCGAATTCCATTTTATCCGCCAAAAGACGGACAACCATGTTCAGCATAACCCGAACTAGAGGCTGTAATCGTGCTTTATCATTGGGTTGGGTCACGATATAAAGACTGACAGGGCTTGCATGATGCATCAAATCTTTAATACAGAAATCTGATGCAGAGACATTGTAAGCAACTATCGGATCACGGTATAAAGCCAGGTACGATTTTAAGGTGGACAAGACAGAACCTGCTTCTTCCTCCGGCCTATCAATCATATCGCGAGCCGATGCGCTGATAACAAAATGTGTTTTGCCATCGACATGCGGGTATTGAGTCATTTCAATCAATAAATCGGCGATGTTGGTATTTGGATCGACCAACATGCGATCAATATTTGGAAAAGTAGCCGGTTCTCCTTGATTTTTAAGCTTGTAAATCGCATGCAAAATAAAACCGACCAAAAGCGCTTGGGATGTTTTCTGCCAGTGGGTTTCAAGTCCTTTACCATCGGGATCAACCACAAGCGTTGCAAGATTTTGTACGTCACCAACCTCATATTCTGTACCAACCCTGATTTCATCCAGCGGATTCCAACGGGCTGAGCCTTTTAATGTCGCCGGCTCAAAACGAATGACTTTGTTGTCGGCATGCTTTTGACGCCACCCTGCCGTCAATGCCCAAAGCTCTCCTTTTAAATCCGTAATCACACAGGATTGTTTCCAGGATAGGAGGGTGGGAATAACAAGACCCACCCCTTTACCAGAACGTGTTGGGGCATAAGTTAAAATATGCTCTGGGCCATTATGGCGTAAATAATGAATATCCCCTTTTTCATCTTCAATAGCACCGACATAAACGCCTTCCTCATTGCCAAACAGTCCAGCATTTTTTAAATCATCTCTGTTGGCCCATCTGGCTGAACCATGCAGGTATTCACTGATGTTTTCTTTTTTTAAATGCTTAGCAACAAAAACAATCAACATTAAAAAAAGACTGCCACTCATCGCCATCAAACCAAAGGCTGCATTAAAATAATCAGGATAATAATGATGGTATTTCAAGCTCCACCAAAGGGACTGCCATGGAAAGTAGACATGATTCAGCGAAAACCCTAATTCATCACTAAAATGCAACTTATAAGCCACAAATTGTGTGCCAACCTGCATACTGATGAAAAACGAGAGGGCAACTAAAATAACAAGTTGTTTATTCGTTTTTTCATTATGCTTTTGCCTCACCTGTGGGCCAATGGCTTTGTTGGGTTTATTCAAGCTCATTGACCGTCTCCAGATGATTTTTGATTGACAAATTGACTGATCTCATCATCACTGTTTATGTTCCATGAACTAAAACTGCCTTCTGGAGCACCCATAGAAGTGACATTTTGAGACTCGGATACCTGTTGATTAATAGTTGGCGATTCAGCATTGGAAGATATGCGCTGATGAATGGCATCAGCAATTTTACCGCCTGTGGTATCAGCCGCTTTTGCAGAAAAAGCATCTTTCATGCTTGCTGCTTTTTCACGGGCGACATCAAACGCCCCAGAAGCTAAATGTGAACCAAAGGAACCAGCAAATTTAGAAGCTTGTCCCATGGCCTGAGCCAAACTACCTTGTTTTGAGCCTGGGCTATCTCCTGACACGGAGCCAGCGCCACTTGCGCCGATACTATGAGAAGCAGCCTTGAATGCAGCCTGTAAAGCGGATAATCCCCCAGCACTCTGCACAGCTGCAGAACCCGCAGCGCCTGCTAAGGCTGTTCCTGCAATTCCCGCAGCCCCTAACGCGCCTCCAAGACCAAGTCCACCACCGCCACCTGATCCTCCACCTGAAACGATGCCGGATAAAACAGGGGGAATTTTATTGATAAGTACCAACAAAAGTACGGCAACAACCATCATGACAAACATTTCTTTTAGCATGATGTTTTCTGACATTGCCGCGTAATATTGATCTACAAAAGACTTTCCTATGCCGATAATCAAAATCATGGCAAAGGCTTGTAAGGCGATCCCTAGTACTGTTTTGTAATAGTTAATCGCAATATCCTGTGTCCAGCGTCCGCCACCAAAACCTAATAAAATGATGCCACCATAAGTCAAGATCCAGGCTGTAATCAGGATAATGAGCATATTAATACTGACCAACGCCAATATAATCAGAATAAGCCCCGCAACAATTAATCCTACCGTCGTTGCAGCCGGTGACCAGATTGATGAGCTGTCGATTGCTTTTGATACAATATCAAACCCCACATCCACAATGTCAGAAGGCGACACATGTTCGTTAATTCCAGAAGCTTTTGCAGCGAGCTGTCGCATAGAATCCATGATTGCAGTTGCAATCGCAGGCCCATTATCTAAAATCCAATAGAAAAAACCGACAACCACTAAAAATTTTACGGTTTCTGCCAAAAACTCTTGAATGTCTGCTTTTCGCAAAGCCATGAGACCATAAGTCCATACCATGCTGATGGTGGCCAAAGACCAAAAAAGGTAACGAGCATAACTTAAAATAGTTTGGCTCCACATCGAGGCAGTGCTGGAAAAACGATATAAGATATTGTCTAGCAAATCTCTGCTGTCTATACCATGGCCCTGGGCATGACAGCATACAGAAAAGCCGAGCAAACAGAGTATGAGTAGAGAGGTGGTTGTCTTTTTATTCATAGTATTACCACTTTTTCCCTGAACTTTTTGAATAGCTTCCCCCTCTGAAACAAGCCTCGCCAATGGCCTGGAGTTCTTCTTTTGTGCGGCCTTCTCTTGGACTCTCACAGGTTAACGAGGCCAAGTGCTCTGGCTTTTTCCTTGCTTTGGTTTCTGTACTTTCACAGCCTGAAAGCAAACAAGCGAACACCATGATGGATAAACTTAAGCGTTTCATTTCTTCTCCTTGTCGTTATGACTGAATTACCATTTTTTACCTGAACTTTTATGATACGTACCCGCTCGAAATTGCTCATCACCCGCGGCCTGTATGGCCTCTTTATTGGCGTTTGCCGCATCTTTTACCGCCTGCGCGTTTTGTTGTGCTAATAAAAGCCCTCTGATTTGAAGTAATTGATGTGATTGATTGCTGGCTAATTGTGAAGCAGCCTGTAGTGCTTGCTTTTGCCCAACGGCACTTTGCGCCTGAGATTGCAAGACCCGTAGTTTTTCTGAGTCATCTTTCAAGCTCTGTTGTTGCTTATCAATCCCTTTGAGCATGGCATCATTAGCACGCTTTTCGGCAACAGAAGTTGAGAGTCTACTTTGTTTGATTTTCCTGAGTTCTTCGGGTGAGCAATGACCATTACCATTAAAACAAGGAGTTTTCTGATAGTATTCCTGGCTCTGAAATCGGTCCAGATAACCTTGAAGGCTGCCTGCTTCCTGCTTGTAATAATCAATTGTATTAGTCGATTCAAGCAGATTATTAATGACAGAGTTGGCATTATCCCACTGGAAGGAAGTGAGCGACTTAGTGTTCTCTAACATATTTTGGTATTGCTGCAGCTGATTGTTGTATTGATCGATCTGAGTTTTATACTGACTCACCTGATTCAGTATGA
Source organism: Legionella nagasakiensis (assembly GCF_900639915.1). Lineage (GTDB taxonomy): Bacteria > Pseudomonadota > Gammaproteobacteria > Legionellales > Legionellaceae > Legionella_A > Legionella_A nagasakiensis. The sequence continues at coordinate 231,057 of NZ_CAAAID010000001.1, read as the reverse complement.
TTTTTCCATTTTCAATCCAATTGGCAAAATCAAATACGGGCGCACCGCTGGCGAAAACATGTAGTGTCCATAAATAAATAAGCATGATTCTAAATTTCATTGCACTCCTCCTGTATCAATAAGCAAACTGTCTATAAGGTTGTTTAAAGGTTAAATCTTTCACTACAATGATGTTGAAACGGTAACCCGGACGGACATTAATGGTCGGGGATACGTTCAAATTTTTTGAAACCAGTTGTGATGTCACCTCACCTAACTGTTGTCCTAATGCCTGACTCAAGACAGAACCCGCTGTTGGTTGGCTGTAACCGAACTGGTTAGGCTGATTACTGTTCTGGCTGTAGGTAATACCCGCAACAATGCCAGACATTAAAAGCGCTGAGCCATAAATTCTTGCGTAATGATGATCCACTTGATCACGAAATCCGGCGAATCCCGCACTATCAGCGCCTGGCATGGAGCCAATATCCAATGCCTTGCCATCAGGAAACACCAGTCTCTGCCAAGCCACTAATACGGAATTCTGGCCAAAGCTCACATCACTGGAATAAATACCAAATACTTTGGTTCCTTGAGGAATGAGAAGGTATTTACCCGTTGCGGTGTCATAGACGTTTTGTGATACCTGACCGATGATTTGCCCTGGTAATTCAGAGGAGATGCCACTGATCATTACTCCTGGAATCACCCCACCCGATCTGAGTTCATATCGGCTGTTTGGACTTTCAAGTCTTGAGTTTAAATGCCAACGCATTTCATTTTCTTCACCACCTAAGGTTTGCGGCATGGGTTTGTTGTGTCTGCCTTGTACCAACATGAGTTGCTCTTTAAAGGCCGTAGATGGGTCAACATTGAATGTCACGTCATTCCCGCTCATGGATGTCCTTACACTTGCTCTGTTATTCAGCCGTACGTTATCCACCATAATGGATGTTTTTGCTTTGACCGCCTCTTCAAATTCTTGTGTTTTTTCCTGGCGAATGCGTTCTATTGCAGCATCAGTCACATTTTGATCCAACATCTCTTGTTTTTGAGGCAAGTCTTGTTGCTCAAGTATGGGTAGGGAAGCCTCCTGCTTGATTGTGATCGTTTCAGTTTGAGGAGCTACGACTGGTACTTTGTGATTTCCTACCACTTCATAAGCCAGACTCATGGTGTTTTTTTTCTGACTTTTAATCTTTACTATTTCGGGAGATTGGTTCTGTGCATTTGCCCGTTTATTGGCAACGAGCGCTATCAACATCACAAACACAGTCAAAATACTAATGACAATGATTAATGGTACGTTATTCACCCGCTTCACACCGGCTGCCTGGAGTTTTTGCGGTGAGTAGTCTTTTGATAAAAAATCGTTGTTTTGATTCATCAGTCTCACTCCTTACGAGTCCATGCGCTAACTGGGGAAATTTTTCCAGCAGTTTTGGCATAAATTCTGCTGAGGGTCTGTGAGCCAATAAAAAGGCTGACTCGGTAAAGGTTGGTTGCTTTAATCTCATCGACAACATAGAAAAAATTGGCCTTTTGTTTGGGGCAATTGTTTTCAATCACGCCATAACCTTTTTTTCGCATTTCATGAATCAGGCTGATGCCAAAAGCATCCCTTACCTTTTGACTGATGCAAAACGTATTTTGAGCAGGTGGATAGACACGTGTTAATTGGGATGCCGCGTCTTGTGCCAAATAAACGTCTCGGCCTTGAGATACTTGAGTAAAATTCCCATAACGCTGACTTGCACAGCTTGATAACAATAGAGCGAGCAATAAAACGCTTAGTTTCTTCATCTTTAGCACCTCGTAATCGTAATTTTTTCTTGAGCGCTTCCACTTCCGATAACCAATATTGCCCTATCAAAAACGCTATCGACGATGTAACGACAACCTTGCAGACGATAATTCACCATGACGGACTCTGATTTTTGAAACAAACCACGGCTTCTTAAAATCAATAAAGCAGGGGCTTCGCTTTGTGCCATCGTTTTCGGCATCTCAATAATGGTCTTAACGCCATTGTTGTAAACCCGAACCGGCTTAAATCGTGCATGGCCCTGAATTCGGTAGTTGAAATTAAGATTGCCAAGATATTCATTGGTTTCTGGAAGGGTATCCGCTTTCCGTCTTTCTGCTTGAATTTGCTGAATGAACTGCCACTTTGCTTTTGCTTCATCGGGATAAATGAAAGATACGTAAGGCATAAACTCAGTGCGGTCGGACTTTAACCTGAAATGATAAGTTCTTCTGTCTGTAGTTACGACCAAAGAGGAATCAAGTCCAACATCTTTAGGCTTGATCAATAAGTGGATTTGTTGCGCAGCTCCTGAACCCGTAATGGATGGCTCAACAATGAAGCGTGGATCACCAACATTCATATCGTTAAACTGCTCACCTGCCTGCAAAGCAATATCACAAACCTGCAAGGGAGCGCATACTACCCTGATTTGCCCTGAGCCATAAACAAAACTGACTGATCCATCCGAGGATGGAAATGGTTTGCTGGTTTTGTCTCCCTTTTGCCAACGCTCTGCAATATCTAAAGCCTGCTTTTCCTGATTTGACAGTTTTGGATCGTTTTCGGAAAAATAACGAGTGGCCAGCTCATTATTATCCAGGGCAAAACCTGTCAATGGCATCAATAAACAAAAGGTGAGCATTATTTTTTTCATCGCTGTTCTCCATGCTTTAATTCATAGGACCAGTTAAAATCACGGATAAAAATTAAGTGTGGGTTTTTCAAAATAGACTCACTGGAGACATCATTAAGTTCGTTGTCCTGATACATCGTGATCATGGCTTTCATCACATAGGGCTTTTCTTTAAGCGTTCCGTCACGATTTCTCACCGTCTCAACCCAATCAACCTGCCAGGTCTCATCAGACTCTTGTAGAACTGATCGAATCTCAATACTGACGATTTCATGCGTCGCTCTTTCAAAGGGATTAGACTGCTGTTTATTACTGTAAAATTCCTGAACTTTGGCTAGAGCCGCATCATTCTGATTTAAATAGGAATAAACTTGAAACACAGCCTTCTTTTGTAGTTCAACATCGCTACTTACCATGCGGATATTTTCAATAAAATGTGCAGCAGCCGCCCGATAATCATCAATATTGGCTTGTCCAACCCTATCTGCACGGGTGACTGACAAGGTATTGCCATTAGCGTCCTGCTGAAATACCAAAGGGATAAATTTGGACTGGCTGCCAATGGATATTAGCCCACCAACAGCGGCCAGTGCCAATAAAAGGCTGCTTAAGCCCACCAGTTGCCAAACCTGTACCGATTTCATAAGCCCTGCGGTATGAACATTCCAGGCGCGTCTGGCATTAAGAAAGGGATTCTCCGTTAACGCTTCATTTTTCTTTTCAGGTCTTTTGGTATTAAGCCATTGTTTTATTTTTTTCATGCTGCTTCTCCGTACTGTTCCAATTGGATTCCTTTTTCCGTAAGCCACTGAGATACCCATCCATCACCGTACTTCAACTCAAGCTGTTTCATCCGAGCGATAGAATCGGGATCAGTAGCCCCTACAAAAGCCAAAGCCATAGAGCCTAATGCTAATTGATAAAGACGTTGTCCTTTTTCGCTGACATAGTAGTAATCACGCTTGGGTTGGGCTTGAGCTATGATGTCAATCTGACGTGGATTTAAGCCCATGCGTTCATAAATCACGCAGGTTTCAGGATCTCTTGCATATAGATTGGGTAAAAAGATTTTGGTGGCTGTGGATTCAACAATGATGTCTAAAATGCCGGATTTTGCTGCATGGGAAAGATGTTGAGTTGCCATAAATACAGCGCAGTTTTTCTTGGCCATGGAATCAAGCCATTCAGCAATCTTGTTTTTAAAGACAGGATGCGCGAGCATCAACCACGCTTCATCCAGTAAGATGAGCGTTGGGCGGCCATCCAGTGAGGTTTCAATGCGTCGAAACAGATAGAGCAACACAGGCAGTGCAAATTTTTCGCCTAATCCCATTAAGTGCTCAATTTCAAAGGTCATAAACGAGGACAGACCTAAACCATCACATTCAGCATCCAATAAATGCCCCATCAATCCATCGATGGTGTATTGCTTTAGGGTTTCACGAATGTGTTCGTCCTGAATGGTCATGACAAATTCGGATAAGGTTTTAGAGCCACTTTGATGCATGCTGATAATGGCATAGCCGATTTCATTACGCTGTGCTGGGGTGGTATCCAAACCATTTAATGCCAGTATTGTATCAATCCACTCCATAGCCCAAGCCCTGTCTGCCTTGGACTCTAAAAACTGCAAGGGCGCAAAGGCAAGCTTTGAGTCTTTATCAGCAATGGTGTAATGCTCACCACCTGTCGCCTTGCAGGTTGGATACATGGATAGTCCTTTGTCAAATGAATAAATACGGGCATCTTTATACCGACGCCAAGACAATGCGAGTAAACCAAGGTGAGTTGATTTACCAGAACGCGTTGGACCAAACATAATGCCATGGCCTAAGTCTCTGACATGAAGATTCAGGCGAAACGGTGCATTACCACTGGTGACGCAATGCATCAGAGGTGGTGACAAGGGTGGGAACAGTGGGCACGGTGCTTTATTCTCACCTGTCCAGATGCTGGATGTTGGCAATAAGTCCGCCAGATTCATGGTGTTAATCAATGGTCGTCTGATATTTTCAACGCCATGGCCTGGCAGGCTGCCCATAAAAGCATCCATGGTATTAATGGTTTCTACTCTGGCCGCAAAACCCAACGCATTGATGTTCTTTTCAATAAACAGCGCTGCTTTTTCAACTTGTGCGCGATCTTCATCCATTAAAACAACAACCGAAGTGTAATAACCTTGCCCTACCATGCCAGAATTGGTTTCAGCAATGGCTGATTGCGCATCATTGACCATGCTAAGCGCATCTTCGTCGACAATGCCTGAATTGGTATTAAAAATCTGATCAAAAAATCCTCTGACTTTTTGCTTCCATTTTTTACGGAATTTAGTGAAATGTGCGACAGCTTCATGCGCATCCATGAATATGAAGCGGGAGTTCCAGCGATATTCAATGGGTAGTTGCGATAGCGCGGTTAAAATTCCAGGGTAAGATTCCATGGGAAAACCTTCAATCGCGACGCACTGAACAAACTTCCGACCAATTTTCGGAGTAATGCCTGGCGTTAATTCCTGACAGCCTATCAAGGCATCAAGATAAATCGGGTTTTTAGGCAGATTGACGGGATGGTTAAGTCCTGTGACACAATACTGTAAGTGCCTTAGAAAGTTATCCTGCATTACTGTATCGCCTTTATCATCTGAGCCAAGCCTTTCCAGATGAACTGCCGAACTCATGCGTGATTCAAAATTGCGGCAAGATTGCTTGAAGGTCTCAATCAATTGATGCGTTTTTGCTTTCTGGCTTAAGCGCTCCCCTGAATCATCAAACATCAATTCAACAAAACGTTTTTGTACCAATACAGGCGGATACCAGGTTAACGTGATAATAAAATATCCTTCATATAAGGTTCCCAACTGTTCAAATAGCTGCCTTCTTTCTTCATCAACTGCCATTGATATGGGATCAGGAAAGTGAGAATAACCCCGTGCACTGTAACCAGGTGCAGTACGCCTCATGGCATCTACATGAATCATCCAACCGCTACCCATAGCGGATAAGGCTTGATTGATCCGAAATGACACCATCTCACGCGCCTCATCGGTAGTATTGGCATTGTCTTCGCCATGATAAAGCCAGGCCGCCATAAAAGAGCCGTTTTTTCCGACAATTACGCCATCATCTACAACCGCCGCATAATTAAGTAAATCAACCAGTCCAGCTGTATGGCTTCGATGCTTTTTGACATGGTGCCCACAGCTTTTACTTCGAATTTCCCAAAACAAAGTACCCAAAATGACAAGCCCTGTAGTACTAATCAAAAAGGCGATTAATTCAATCATTGATAACCTCTTTTGTTTTCCCTGAAAGGGGTTGAACGAGCCGGATAATAAGCCTGATAACGTCTTTGCCTCAGATAAACCGCTCTCATATAGGGATCAGATTTCGCCATTAAGCGAAGTCCTTTCAGAGATAAAAACCACATGACGATACCAGCAATCGCCGCCAGCCAATCCTGAGCGGCAAATACCAAAATGGCTGATAGCAATCCTGAAAACATGACAAGCTCACGGTCTCCGCCCATAAAGAGACTTGGACGATTTCCACATCTACGAATGGAGATAGTGCGAAGGCTCATGGCTGAGACTCGATTGCTGTCATCTCAACAGATGGCTTGGAAATTTCCGCCCCTTTGCCAGTAATCGCTGTCATGGTATTTTGTGCCGCTACCAGGAATGAAAGCACCAATACAAAAAAGACAAGGGTTCGCATAAAACCATTTAATTCACCACCAAAAATAAGTGTGGCACCGGCAGCAACCAGACCAATAATCGCCGCACTAAAGGCAAATGGACCTGTAATGGACTTCTGGATTTTGGTCAACCATGAGTCGAATGGAAGTCCTCCACCTGCTGTGGAGGCGCTAGCCGGATGAGTCATTAAAAATAGAAATAATATGACTGCCCCCATCATCCAAATTTTCTTGTGATTAAAACTGCTTAACTGATTCATTCATATTCTCCTTAAACAAGTTTCTTGATGTTGTATTGACCATTTTTAAAACCCTCGACAGATATGATTTCTTTGACAAAGCGACCATCTGGCGTTCTTGCAATATGCACCACACAATGAACCGCCTCGCCAATTAAAGGTTCAATTTCAGCGGGTGCTGCCGGATTTCTGGTAATCAATGATTTCAAACGATGAAGCCCTGCAAGACAGTTATTCGCATGTAAGGTAGCCGCTCCTCCTTCGTGGCCGGTATTCCAGGCATCCAATAAATCTAAAGCTTCACTGCCTCGAACCTCACCGACAAGGATTCGGTCAGGGCGCATTCTGAGTGTGGTTTTTATAAGTTGGGTCATGTTGACATCCATGGTGGTATGGTATTGAACGCAGTTTTCAGCTGAACACTGGATTTCGCCGGTATCCTCTATGATAAAAATGCGTTCATGTGGTGCGCTTTTTACCATTTCATGAATAATGGCGTTCACTAATGTTGTTTTGCCTGAACCTGTGCCGCCAATCACTAAAATGTTCCGGTGGTTCGAAACCGCTTGTTGAATTATCTCGTTTTGCTCATCCGTCATAATTCCTGCTCGAACATATTCATCCAGTGTAAAAACGGATAGGGCTTTTTTACGAATAGCGAATGTAGGGCGTGATACAACCGGTGGCAGTTGTCCTGCAAAACGGGAACCATCCAGTGGTAATTCCCCTTCAAGCATCGGCTTAAATCGGGTCACTTCTTTACCATGAAAGCCTGCAACAGTTTTGATGATGCTTTCGGCACGCACCTCATTGATACTTCCAATGCAACGCATTGTTTCCCCAAGACGTTCCTGCCAAAGCCTGCCATCCGCATTGAGCATGATTTCAACGGTTTTTGGATCGTTTAAAGCCCGTTCAATCAATCCACCCAGATCACGCCTTAACTTTTCTTTGGCTCGGTCTTTAACCGTAATCAGCTGTTCTTCATCGATAGTCATGACTCAATTCTCAGGAATTTGTTGAAGAAGCACTGCTTTTGAACTTATTAATAAGCCTGTCGACAATGCTCTCGTTGTTAGCTGCTTTATCTACAAACTTGTTATCTTTAATCTGATCGCGGTAAATGCGGCGTTGAATTTCATCACGATGGATTGGGATGGACTTAGGCGCATCAAAAGCAAGGCGGACCTCATCGTTTTGATACCCCACAATCGTGCAGTAAATATCCTCACTGATCACAACAGACTCCCCAACTCTTCTTGTTAATACCAACATGTCTTCTCTCCTATCAGGTTTTAAAATAAAAATGCTTTACATTGCTTAATATTCGCTTCCGCCACTTCGGCACTCGCAGAAGCAACTTCTTCAGGCGTAACATAAACGTTATTTCGTTTTTTTATGTCACGACAAATGCGAATCAGTTGAGGCAAGCTTGGCGGCATTTCACAAAAATCACGACACTCAACGATGGCTTGATTCAAAACGTCATCACTAAACTTGCTTACCCCCTCCATCCATTCCTTTTTGGCAAACTCCAAAAACCCATCGCTTTTGAACTGACTGCGCCACAAATGCCCATAAAAAACTGCAAAGCGCGTAAACAAACTCTCAATCCGCTTTTTATTTCTGTCGGTAGCATCGCAGGTTGATGACATTGCTTTGTTCGTACTCGTCTTCACTGGTGCTTGCTGTGTCTTCTCCTTCTGGGTTCCAGAATGGATCAACGGTTGTGAGTTCAGTATTTGGGCGGCGCTTTGCATTCCTTTTCTCCTGCGTTACTTCGATTTTGACTTCATCTTCCCAGCATTTTTGAACCAACCAGTTGCTTGGATATTTCCAGGGTGGCACCCATTCGCCGTGGGCTATTTTTACATTTCGTGCTTTGATTTGGTTTTCCAGTGCTTGCAACATCATTCGCAATAGATGCTCGTCAGGGCTGATTTGTCTGAAGGCTTCAAAAGCACGCTCGTGGGATTTTTTCTCGGGGTATAAATTCCAAAATTGTTCGAAGCGGCTTAATAAATAAATATAATTATTATCTTTAAGAGGTGTGGCGGCTTTTTGGGGTTCAGCTATGTCGGCTTTTATGGCCTCACCTTCAGAAAACTCATTGTGTACAAGGGTTTCCCCGTGCGGCTTTATGGTGGCTTTCTGTGGCGGGTTTATGGCGGCTTTATTTTGGGCAGAATAATGCCTTGAAGCTAAGGGACATTTTAAAATGAGCTGCATGCCGTCAGATTGAACTTCAATCATTCCCGCACGTACCAAACCTGAAACTGCACGACGTACTTGATCACGAGAAAAGCTTTGGCTTTTAATCCCCTGATGTGGCTCGATATATAACTGTTCAGATATCGATTGATAGCTGATTCGTCGCTTGATACCTGTTATTCCTGTTTTAACATCCATATACGGTCTGATTCCTCTTAGATAAGCCAATTGCTGGATATGAGGTAAGCCACTCATTGCTGCCAGTTCATCCTGGTTTATTAACATGTCCATTGACTACTTACATTCCTATCTGAAATTGACCTTCAAAACAGAATCCTCTTTAAAGTGTTGAAAATAATTAATTTTAGAGGCATCCTTACACTCATAACGCGTATAAATCCACACTTCATATACGTGAATCACGTATAATAATTTATTATATACATATAAAGCGTATAAATGTAAAGACATATTTATGAAAAATGCTACTAAAGTAAAAAAAGATAGTTCTGCAATGGGACACCGCATCAAAAGAGCACGCATGCTTGCTGGCTTATCTCGAAAAGATTTGGAAGAAAAGCATGGAATCAGTATCCATACGCTCCAATCATGGGAGCTTGGAAGAAACCCATTAAATAAAGCCAAAGCTGCTTCTTTAGTAGAAATACTTAATCAATATGATGTGAGTTGTTCAATTGATTGGTTATTAGAAGGCATAGGAAAAGGCCCATCAGTAATCGAAAATGAATTTCAAAATTATCCATTTCTTGCAGATACAGTTGGTAATCTTCTCGCCTCAGAACAAGCCATACAAAAAGAGATAGACTTCTTTAAAACAAATAACCCAAATGCTGTTGTAATAACGGTCTCAGATGATGCGATGGAGCCGGAGTATAAAGTTGGAGACATTGTTGGCGGGATTAAATTTATAAATCAAAATAAAAAAAATCAATGCGTAGGGCACAATTGTATAGTGGAAACCACCGAAGGCACCTTTTTTCGACGATTGATAAAAAGTGAAGATAAGTATTTATTGGTTTGTAATAACAATAGAACTTCAGTCAGTGATCCCGTTATGTCAGCAGATTCAATTTTATCTATTGCCCCAGTTATTTGGCATCGATGGAAATTTGATGCCTTATCAAACTAGGGCATACGATCAACCCAATCTACCCCTAAAAATCAACTAGTTACTCTCTGTATATTCTGACACAAGTGGATCACTAATTTCGATTGATACAGAAGGAATGGCTATTCAAGCCAGATAGTGAATAATTGAATCAATCCGCCAATCAACAATAGATAGAAGCCAACTCGTTTGTTTAAGTAAAGTTGGTTATTAATAAATGCTTTTACAGTTGGCTCAGGATTATAATATTCATAGATTGCTCTTGTAATGTTACTAGGAACACGACCCGATTTGTCATATATTTTTTCTAATTCATTACCCAGATAATCTATATACTCAAACAAGCCTGCTACTTCGAGTTGGATCAAACCAGCTAATGAAAATAATACCGGTAAAGAATTACTTATTTTGCTAGTTGGATAAACTATTCCCAATATGCAGCTAATGGGTATGACAACAAAAATCATTATCTTGAGAATAAATCGCTCAACTCTTCTTATGGGCCTGTTTCTTTCTGCATATTTTGAAGTATGACTATTCATTTTCCTATCCCTGCATTGACCAATCTATTTTTCTAACGGCATTCACTTTATGCTCCGGCGCCAAATGCGCATACCTCAGCGTCATGGCAATATCAGAATGCCCCAATAACTCCCGAACGGTATTTAGATCTACCCCAGCCATCACCAACTTACTCGCAAAATGATGTCGTAAATCATGCCATCGAAACTGCGTAATATTCGCTTTTTTCAATAACGATCCCCATGAGCGTTTCACATGGTTAAATGGTTGATTATTTTTACTTGGAAAAACTAAGCCTTCTTTTCTCTCTGCTTTTTTATGCAGATTATCCAAAATTTTATAAGCCTCATCATTGAGCGGAATATAACGAGAATGTTTGTTTTTTGTAATTTCACCAGACAAAATTAATGAACCTTCTGACAGATTCACCATATCCCAGGTCAAATGAAATAATTCGCCTCGTCTTAATCCTGTATTAATCGACAATAGCACCATCGGCATTAAGTAATCACAAGCATCGTCTTCTGAAAGCTCGGGTAATAAATCATAACCTCGCTTTTCTCGCCAGAGGTTTCCATTTTTTCGCATCAGCCGGAGTTGATTGTCTCGTTCGATTAATGCTTCGCGTAAACGTGCTTCTTCTGCAAATGACAGGTATCGAATTTTAGGTGAACGATCGATTTTATAAGGTTTTAACTTACCAAGTGCATTTTCTTTTAAAAAGCCCCATTCAACTGCCTTGGTCATCAGTGATTTCAGCATGGTTATATTACGATTTAAGGTTGCCTGAGAAGTGCCTTCATTAAGACGTTTAACGCGCCATTGTTCTACAAGAGCAGGCGTAATTTCACCCAACGGCTTTGAAAAAAAAGCCTTATAACATCTAATAAGCCCTGCTAGCGTTTCTTGACCTCGTTTATGCGTTGATAAAACCCATGGCTTATAATCACTCTCAATAAATTCTTGTAGTGTCTTAGGCTTATTTATCCCTTTTTGTGCGGTTGGCTCAATCCCCTTATTGGCATTACTTAGCACTTCAATAGCCTTTTCACGAGCTTGAGCTGCTGTCATAACGCCGACTGTTCCAAGATTAATTTTTTTGCCTCTTTTGTACTGGCAGACGTAACGCATGGTTCCTGATGGAAAAACTCTTATCATGAATCCTTTTAGATCAAGATCATGAACTTCGTATTCTTTATCTCTAGGAAGCAGTTTTTTAATAAGCGTGTTATTGATTTTTGCTTTCATAATTAATCTGCTAATTGTTGTAATATTTCAGCACCCTTCACTTTATAGCTTTCCAAGGTCTCAAGAGTGCAATTGTTTTTAAACGATTCAACAAAACCAAATTCTCTTAAACAATTTCGTTTGTATTTTGATATCCAGCCAATCGCTTTAAATGTGTCATTGAACTTACGACGCAATTCAGCAATGCATTCTTGCGGTGTTTGGGCATTTTTAAATTTCCAGATAGGCTCGTGATGAAACAAGCGATTTCTAATCAGTCTTATTTCTTCAAATCGCTTGGAAATATTCTTTCTATCATCATGCCCTCTTGCATAATGGGGGAAAACCGAAGGAATTAAGTCAGGCCATAGTCGATTTGGATTAAATTGATCAGTGTATGTTTTTTGTTTTATTAAATTTGTCCAAAATCCAAATGTTAATCCTGCAACAATGTCTGACGCTGTTACTTGCCCAAATCTACGATGTAAATCGTTTTTGGTATCTTCAAGAATTGATCTTGACTTCCCATCAGTTACAACGATATCGAACCAAAATTCATTTTCAAATTTCTTGGTGGCTGCGTGGTGAATTGAATTACGTAATGCAACTTCTACTGAATGTATGAAGGGATAAAATGCTTGGCTTATCAATAAATTCCAATGATAAGCTCCTATAATATCCGTATCCACTTTACTTGGACATAATATTTCATAGCTTGTAAGCCTATCTATTGATAATGCACTAATATATTCTTTCATACCCTATCCTGTTGCATCAAATTAGAATAGTTATCCAAAAAATAACCAAAAAAAATTGACATATCCATGTAAAATGACTCATAATTACAACGTAAGCTTTTAGGGATCCGCGAAAGCGCCCCTTTTAGCAGTTGACCAAGAACCACCTTTTCGGTGGTTTTTTGGTTTATAGCACCCGTGAAATTCTTCTACTGCTTAATCCTTGCTTTTTTAATACCCTGGACTTTATCATAGTTAATATCACATTCATGTAATAAAAATCCTATTTTTGAATTACAGGGTGCATATAGGGTGCATTTTCATTGTGGAATGTAACATAACAATATATCACTGTACATCATAAAAACGCCATTAACCCTAGTATTACAAGGAGTTATTGTTCATGGAGATGTATAGAAATGCATTAAGAAACAATCGGGATCGCCTTCGGGAGGCAGGGGTCGCAAGTTCGATTCTTGTCACTCCGACCAATACAGTCAATAGGAATAATCTGGCCTATTTTTCAGAGCCCAAAGAAGTACTTTCAGGGCGATTTCACCAAAGTTAAAAACCGATCGGTTTTTTAAAAGACTCCTCGCCAGAAGACTTTCTTCTATATTGCGGTATATTTCTCTCCCATCAATTAACGAGATTTTTTTAAAAAGCCATCTTCCATGGTGCGTAAAGATTGTAAAATACATAGCCGGGGTACGTCACGTTAAAAATAGTTCTAAAATCTAATGAGGTCGCTACGCGACCTCAAAAAGGGTAAAAGGATTAAGCGTTAAAAAGCCCGGACACACCTAACCCGAAGTTCAAGGCCCTTATCGTCGAAGCCCTGGCCGCCACGGCCGAAGAAGTCCTGGCTGAACGCATGAGTCGCGTTGAACTCGGTAGAACTCCAATAGATGTCATTGGCAAAACCACCCACCGCATTTCTCTGTTCATACAATTGATGCAGCTCAAACTTTGACGGCAAATACCAGTCAGCGTAGCAAGTGGCGCCTGCTGCACCGGGGACATCACAGGCTGTCACACCATTGGCCTGGATAGCATAATTTTTACATACTCTAACTGCGGTATTGTCGATGTCGCCCCCGCCAGCAGCAATAGCTGCAGCTTGCAAAGCTATAGCCAGCTGAGCATTTCCTTGTCCAGAAAAAATACCATCTCCCGTTGCAAATGTTTCCCCGTTAACACTCCACCGTATGCCAACACCGCCATTATTATCTGCATTTGCTGCAATCAACCCATGCAGGCCTGTCGCATCCACGTAAAACACAATGCCGCCCATAGCCTGCTGACCTACCGTATAAGCCGCAGGGCCATCAACCCACTGGGTATCAAAATCATTATCTGATGCTTTCGCAAGAATTTGCCCGGTCGTGCCGCCAGCAGCAACCCCTGGACCCGGGTCACCCTGAGGACCTTCTGCTCCGGCAGGCCCCTGTTTCCCAGAGGGAATCGCGGCAATCTGCGATTGCAGTATCGTGACTTGCGCATCCACGTATTCCTTGGTTGCCGGATTAGCAGTATAGCCTGCACCTGTCAAAGCGCTGGCTAAAAAAAGAGCAATGTTGCATTGTGTCTTAGTCATGCGAAATTCCTTATCCAAACGTTATACGGTAACGGTTAAACCAAGCAATACACCATTTTGTACAGGGATATTAGACACTCGACCGGTAGCACTATCGGCATTGAAGCGAAAATCAGGATTGCTGCCAAAAATACCTTGGTAAGACAAACTCAAGCTTGCCCGCTCACTGATGGAACAGCCCAAACCCGCCTGCACTTCACCGGCAATTTGCGATTTATCGTTAATGCTGTCGCGGTCATTAAACTGCCAGTGGCGATAGGCAATCCCGCCTTTGAGTTGGGCAAAAATGGGGGTCGTGCCGAAAGAAGCCGTTTTCAAAGTCACCAGCGCATCAAACATGGGTTTTACCGTCGTTTGGATTGGAAGTCCGCCAAGCGCATCAATGGCCTCAAACGAGGGAAAATAACGCATGGTGTTACCGCTTTGCACACCAACCTCAAACCCCCAAGTCAGGGAATTACCAGTGTATACATCACGCCCAATGGCAAAGCGACCCAGAGCCGTTTGACCATCGTCTCGGTACATGTCTTCATACACTGTATAACCAAGACTGCCCGTCACCGACCAGGGGTGAGAGGCAGGAAGATCTACTCCGCCCATACTGCCTGCAAACGTTGGTAAAGATAATATTATCCCAGTTGCCAGAATTCCATAGCGAACGGCTGCTATCGTTGACTTACCTCGCAAACGCTTCATAAGACCATCCTTATCTGTTTAATTAAATCTAGCTGATTCTATAAGGCAATATGATGATAAACAATAGCTTTGGCCATAGCTGCCAAATAGGGGCAAAAAACACGGGTAAATGATTAACTACTGGTTTTTTTGATCTAATTCATAAAACAGCACTGCTTGGTTTCTTCCATGATTTTTGGCGTAATACAAAGCTTTGTCTGCAGCGTCTATTACTTCGGAAAATGCGGTAATGAGCAGCCTTTGGTTTCCATCTTCAAGTGGTGAAGTTCCTTGTATCGTTTCAAGGTATAGCAATCCGTAAATATCATTTTGCGCCATCAAAGGAATACAAAGTATCGAGGTATTTTTCTCTTCAAAGGACTGGATATGTTCACATAGTAATGCTTGATGAGATAAGTCAATTTGATGGATGCGCCCCAGTCGGATGCTCCAACATTTATCTGGTGAAAAGGTTGCTTCCTGGGTGCTAGGGTTTCCCCAGATGACCGCTTTTTCCAAGTAATTTTTAGAAGGATGCATGATGTATAAGTAACCACTTGCAAATTGAAGAGGCTGTTTGGAATAATTTTCCATGACCTTTGTCAGCTCGCCTTGTGAACTACAGGCTAACATGATGTCGCTCATTTCAACGAGAAGGGTAATCTGTTCATTTTTAATTTCCAGAGCTTTCATACCGATAGCGAGTTGTTCATAGGATCTTTGTAGTTCAGCATGCTCTTCTATGCGTGTCGTAATATTGCGGATACTTTGCACAGCGCCTTGAGTTGTGTTTCCTCTCAAGTGAATTTTTCCAAAAATATGTTGTTGGAGTAGGGCCTAAGTAGTGCAGGACTAAATCACGGGCCGCGATGAACATGACTGATTGAATCCCCTGGAATACGTAGGCTACTCAAATGCTTTATAATATCCACAGGGTATTACCTCGCTTCCTCCAGTAATTGAAACTAAACTTATGTACTGCAGAAGTAGAAAGGGATAAATATGAGTAAGGAATTCTTAGAAAATGTTGTCTTTGATGAACTGACAGTGGGCCAACAAGCCAGTTTAAATAAGCTACTGACTCAGAAAGACATTAAGCTTTTTGCGGCTGTTTCAGGTGATATCAACCCTGCACACATGGATCCGGAGTATGCAAAAAGTGATATCTTTCAAGGTATCGTTGGACACGGAATGTGGTCAGCTTCCCTTATATCCACACTGCTTGGAACTGTTTTACCTGGGCCAGGAACGATTTATCTTGAACAGGACATCAAATTCAAAAAGCCAGTACGCATTAACGATACAATTACAGTGACAGTAATAGTACACGAAAAAAAGGATGACAAACCCATCGTAATTTTTGATTGCAAGGGTGTAAATCAGCGTGGGGAAACTGTAATGGAAGGATTGGCCACCGTTCTTGCTCCTACAAAAAAAGTCCGTGCTCCAAAAATTAATTTACCAGACGTTGAATTACATACCCATGACCGACTTCAGTCCATTATTCAATCCTGCCAGCGCAAGAAAGTAATTTCTACTGCAGTTGTCCACCCCGTTAAAGCCAGTGTGTTAGAAGCAGTCAATGACGCTGTCAAAACAAAATTAATCAATCCGATCCTTATTGGCCCTGTAAAGAAAATCAAATCAGCAGCACAAGAAAAAGATATCGATATTTCCGAATGGAAATTAATTAATACTGAACATAGCGATGCCGCGGCAGCAAAAGCTGCGGAATTAGCGGCAGAAGGTCAAGTAGACGCTATTATGAAAGGGGCACTTTCAACCAATGAGTTATTATCAGCCATTGTATCAGTCAAAGCTTTACGTACAAAATATCGTATTAGTCATGCTTATCTTATGGATATTCCCTCTTATCACAAACCCCTCATTATTACGGATGCCGCCGTCAATATTGCTCCAAACACGTCTGAAAAGGCGGACATTTGCCAAAACGCGATTAATCTCTGGCGTACAGTATTTGGTGAGAGCAAAAAACCAAAAGTAGCCATACTGGCAGCTATTGGTCTAATCAACCCTAAGATGCAGGCCACTGTTGATGCCGCGACTTTATGCAAGATGTCTGATCGAGGCCAAATAATAAACGCTGTTTTAGATGGACCGCTTGCGTTTGATAGTGCCATCAATAAACAAGCGGCCATGGAAAAAGGTATTCAATCCTCAGTTGCAGGCGATCCAGACATTTTACTGGTGCCTGAAATAGAATCGGGGAATATTTTGGCTAAACAATTAACATTCCTTGGGCACGCAGATGCCGCAGGCATTGTCCTGGGTGCCCGTATTCCTATTATTCTAACAAGTCGAGCAGATTCACTACGCGTCCGACTTTTATCCTGTGCTTTAGCGGTAAAATTAGCAGAGGCGCGCCGTAAAGGAAACATCAAATGAACAATGAAACAAGCGATAGCATACTTGTCATTAACACGGGTTCATCCAGTATAAAATTTCAACTGTTTAAAGCGCCTCATTTGCATCTTCTTGTCAGAGGTAAAATGACCCATATTGGTAATGCTCCTTGCTTCACAGCCATGAAAACAAGAACAAGTGAAGAAAAACCTCAAAAGATAGATAAAAAACTTCCTGGGCAATATACGTATAAAGAAGCTTTGAATTATATTTTAAACTGGATTGGAACAGATGAGCAGAATGGAAAAATAAGTATTGTTGCACACCGAGTTGTTCATGGTGGTGAATATTTTACCAAAAGCACTCGGGTCACCTCAGAGGTTTTTTCTAAGCTCAAAAGCTTGTGCTCACTGGCTCCTTTACATCAACCGCACAATCTAGCTGCAATTGAGCTTTTGGCTGAATTGCAGCCAAAAACAACTCAGATAGCCTGTTTTGATACCGCGTTTCATTTCGGCCACGATCGGGTTTTTGTCGAATATGCCCTGCCTGAAGACATCCGTAATAAAGGTGTTCGTCGATACGGTTTTCATGGTCTTTCTTATGAATGGATAGTGTATACTTTACAAGAAAATGAACCTGAGCTTGCGAAAGGACGAATTGTTGCCGCTCATCTTGGCAATGGAGCCAGTCTGTGTGCTATACATAACGGCATAAGTATAGATACAACCATGGGCATGACAGCACTGGATGGTTTACCTATGGGGACACGCTGCGGCAGTCTTGACCCTGGAGTCATCATTTACCTCATCCGAGAACTTGGTTTATCTGCAGATGAAGTAGAATCCATGCTTTATAATGAATCTGGCTTGAAAGGATTATCAAATTGGACAAACGATGTTCGTCTGCTACAAGAAAGCGATAACTCCGCCGCAAAATTTGCCCTAGACTATTTCTGCATAAAAACGGCTCAATATATTTGTATGATGTCTGCCTCACTTGGAGGTATCGACGGTATTGTATTTACAGGAGGAATAGGCGAAAACTCTCAATTTATACGACAACGTATCCTATTCCACCTTGCATTCCTAAAACCCTTTAAAATCCATGTGATCAGGGCAAATGAAGAAAGAATAATGGCAATGCATGCTATGAGGATTTTGAATGAAGAATAAGGATCGAACTATGAATTCTTTAAAGGGACTAATTGTAGGTATAGCTAATGAGCATTCCATCGCCTGGGGATGTGCCCAGGCTTTAGATAAAAAAGGGGTTGAACTTGCCATCACCTACCAAAATGAGAAGACCAAAGAATACGTTGAACCATTAATCGATAAAGTTTCCTGCCCTATTTTCCTGCCACTTGATGTGAGAGATGAAACTCAGTTAGATAACTTGGTTCAGAGTATCAAAAAGACATGGGGAACATTGGATTTCATCATTCATGCCATTGCCTTTGCACCTAAAGCAGACCTACAAGGTCGAGTCGTTGACTGTTCGCGTGAAGGCTTTACGATTGCGATGGATATTTCCTGCCACTCCTTTATACGGCTTGCCCAGGCTTTTGAACCTTTAATGCAAAACGGCGGGAGTTTAATTACCATGAGTTATTATGGTGCAGAAAAGGTTATCAAAAATTATAACTTAATGGGGCCAGTTAAAGCTGCACTAGAAGCGTCCGTTCGCTATCTGGCAGCCGAGCTCGGTCATAAAAAAATTCGTGTCAATGCTATTTCACCAGGTCCCATACAAACACGAGCTGCATCAGGGTTAGCCGATTTTGATCATTTAATGGAAAAAGCAGCAAAAGATGCACCTCTACACCAGTTAGTTACTACAGAAGCTATTGGAGAAGCCGCTGTCTTTCTTATATCGCCAGAAGGAAAATACATTACCGGTCAAGTCATTTTTGTGGATGGCGGTTATAACATAAGGGGTTAATTATTATTCTTTGCTAAGCTTTAAAGAAATAATAAACTATTATTAAAAGGGATGATTCAATGTCAATAAAAAAAGCAATTATAGCAACGGATTTTTCAAAACATGCTGAATATGCGCTTAAAAGGGCTGTTTCTTTAACCGAGAGCCACGATATCATGCTGGAACTCATTCATGTATTAAAGCAGCCCTGGCCTGCAAACTTTGTCCAATTCTCTGCTAAAGATCAACAAATAGAATTGCTGAAGTTAGAAAAAGGCATGGAAGAAAAGCTACAGAGTATGGTGAAGCCATTTTCATCTGCTATCTCAGTGAATACATCTGTGCTTTTGGGTAGAGCAGTAGATGAAATCATTCGATTTACAAAGGATAATCAGGGCGATTTAATTATTGCTGGCGCACATGGTCAGTATTATATCAGTGACCATATATTAGGTACGACATCCGGTGATATTGTCAGGCAGGGAAATACGCCTGTCTTGCTCATTAAAAAAGAGCCTTCTTTCTCTTACAATAAAATACTAATTGCCACCGATTTCTCTGAAGCCAGTAAAAAAGCCGTTGAATTTGCTTTTCAATGCTTTCCTGAGGCCAGGTTTCAACTCTTGCATATTGTGGATATCTATTACCGACAGTTCTTAAACGTTGATGATGTCGGCAAGAATCAAAGGAATCATCCAACTAAGGATATTTTTGAAAAGTTGGATGATTTTTTAAAAAGTTGCAAGGTCAAACACGATAAATTTGAGAAAAAAATTATTGGAGGTTATCTGGCTGATGCCATCAACATGCAGTCAAAAAACTGGGGTGCCGACTTATTAGTATTCGGAACACAAGGACGATCTAAGCTGCACTATTTTTTGATGGGCAGCGTAGCTAAACGATTATTACAATTGAGCAATATTGATATGCTGGCCGTACCTCCGAATTGATGAACCTCGAAAATAGATATAAGGTTGATAATGAAAACAATAACAAAAGAGTTACAATAACAAATTACTCCAGAGCAATCGATTGAGCTTTTACAAAAAGGAAATCAACGCTTTATACAAAATCTGGCTTTAATAGAAACCTTTTACAGGAGATCAACGAGACAGCAAATGGCCAATACCCTTTCTCAACCATTTTTTTCGATAATGGATAGCACATGTTAAATATCTTTGGGGAAGTATCTTTTAAAAGAATCCAGTATGATCTTCCAGCAAGCATAATTGTTTTTTTTGTCGCGTTGCCATTATGCCTTGGTATCGCCCTAGCTTCAGGCGCCCCATTGTTTTCGGGTATCATTTCAGGTGTTATTGGTGGAATCGTTGTTGGAATTGCCAGTGGTTCAAACCTTGGAGTTAGCGGACCAGCAGCTGGTTTGGTGGTTATTGTATTATTAGCTATTGAAAGCCTTGGTTCATGGTCAGCATTTCTTGTATCCGTCGTTTTAGCCGGATGTTTTCAACTCCTTATGGGATATGCAAAAGCAGGGTTTATCGCTTATTTTTTTCCATCATCGGTGATTAAAGGGATGCTAACAGGCATTGGGCTATTAATTATTTTAAAGCAAATCCCTTATGCTTTAGGTTTTGACCCGGATACGATAGGTGATTTGTCGTCATTTCAGTTTAGTATCGATATCACTGTTAATTATATTTTGAATGCACTGAATGCCTTCAATTATGGGGCAATACTCATTTCTTTCATTTCATTGGCGATTCTCATCTTATGGGATACCAGGCTTATAAAGAAAAACCGATTGTTACAGATCATACAGGCACCCATTGTGGTGGTTATTGTTGGCATCTTATTGAATAAATTTTATCAAATTGGCTTTTGGGAACTGAGTCTTGATAAGGATAATTTGGTCCAACTTCCTGTAGCTGAAAACATTATCGATTTTTTTAACCAACTTACACATCCTGATTTTACAGCCTTAAAGCAATTTTCAGTATGGCAAATAGCCGTAGTGCTCGCTATTGTGGCTAGTCTTGAAACACTATTGTGCGTTGAAGCAACAGACAAACTGGATCCCCATAAACGTATTACGCCTGTTAATCGAGAGTTGAAGGCCCAAGGTCTGGGTAATTTAATTTCCGGACTGCTCGGTGGACTACCTATTACACAAGTTATTATTCGCAGTTCAGCAAACATTAACTTTGGCGGCAAAACAAAATTATCGACAATTCTTCATGGTGTTTTTCTTTTGTTATCAGTTTTATTACTTGCGCCTCTTCTCAATATGATTCCGTTATCTTGCCTTGCTGCAATATTGATCATTGTAGGTTATAAGCTTGCAAACCCAAGGTTGTTTAAACAAATGTATCAGCTCGGCTCAGAACAATTTATTCCATTTATAGCTACAGCAATAGGCATACTCGCAACTGACTTGTTGAAAGGAATTATCATCGGTATTGTTTTTGGTGTTTTCTTCACATTAAAGCACAGTTACCGCAATGCCTATTATATGAAAACAATCACTCAAAAAGAGAATGGTGACATTGTTTATCACCTGGTTTTGGCAGAGGAAGTTTCGTTTTTTAACAAAGCAAACATTATGCAGGCTTTAGACGCTATTCCATCAGGGGCAAAGGTTATCATTGACGGCTCCAATTCTAAATCGATTGCATACGATGTAGTTGAGTTAGTACATGATTTCAAAGAAAATGCCAAGTATAAAAATATCGAGGTACAAACCATTGATTTTCTTGATTTCCAATAGCATATACATACCCTAACAACCACCATGGATGATTTTCTCAACAGCTCTATCTGCAGCGTCATCAAAAGGTAAAAAGACCATATCCACTCCTTTTGCTTTCAAAGCTTCAACTTGACTGGCATGCTGAGTTGATACGGCAATTTTGCCCATATAGTGATGCTCTTTAAGAGCCTGAAGCAACATAATTCTTGGATCGTCATGTGTCAAACCCGGTGTATGCTGCGGGATCGCACATATGGCCCATTGAGTATTTTTTAAGGGAAGTGAAGCCATGAATTCGATATCACAAGCATCACCATAAATGGCCGAATAACCTTTTAGGCGCCAGCTGTTGACTTCATCCGGATTAAAATCGACAGCAAGTACTTTATAATTATTCTGAAGCAAATGCTCTGCAATGGCCTGGCCATAACGACCCAGGCCAAACAGAAGCACATCATATTTTTTATGGTTAAAATTCCCAGCCACATCCGATTTTTCACGATAAGGTATCTTGCGCTCAAAAGGCATTAATAATGGCTCAAGCCATCGATACAGCGTGTAGGAGTATGTAATCATGTAGACTGAAGCCGCAATGGTTATTAATCCAACCAAGGTTACTAATCCCAGTGATTCTGTAGAAACATGACCAAGTTTAAGTCCCATAGCCATAAAAATGAGAGAGAACTCAGAGATTTGAGCGACCGTAAGTCCTGCTAAAAAACCTGTACGTTTGCGATAGCCCATATATCCCATAATAATGAGGACAATGAGTGGGTTACCGATTAGCACAAATAGTGAAAAAACTGTGGCTGGCAAAATCTGATTGCCAAGCTGGTTTAAATTAAGTTGAGAGCCTAAGGATATGAAAAAAAACAACAGCAAAAAATCTCGAACGGAAGATAGTCTTGATGCAATCGCATCCCTGAATGGTGTTGACGCCAATGATATGCCGGCAAGTAACCCGCCCAATTCTTTGCTGAAACCAAAATAATGGCCAAGACTTGCCAATAGTGCGGCCCAGCCTATGGAGCAAATAACTAATAATTCAGAGGAGTGTGCAATACTGCTCACCAAAGAATCAGCAACGTAACGAATGAAAAGCCAAAGAAGAATCAAGATAATTACAGCATAGAAGGCCATCATAGCCAGATTGACCAGAACATCAGAGGTTGTGCTGCTCTCAATACCCAGCCCAAACGCAGATAGGACAATCATGGCAAACACAACGACAATGTCCTGCACAATCAAAAAGCCAATAGCTATTCGTCCATACAGTGAATCTACCTCTCGTTTATCCGAAAGCAACTTAACAATAATGATGGTGCTGGAAAATGTTAGTGCTACCCCAACATAAACGGCATTCATCATAGTCATGCCTAGAGTGATTGCTATAAAAAAGCCAATGATTGCGGTAAAAATGACCTGGCCAATACCCGTTGCTAACGATACCAGTCCTAATGTTTTGATAAGCTGTAAGTCTAGCTTCAGCCCCACCAGAAAAAGTAATACCGCAATTCCAAGTTCTGCCAAAAGCTCAATATTTTCGTAAGATTGTACGATACCCAAAAAATTCGGACCGACCAGTATACCCACAATAATAAAACTGACTATCATTGGTTGGCGCAATAAAAGGCTCAAAAAACCAATAATCATGGCACAGAGCATCAGCGCGCTTAATTCATAAAAGGGAGAAGCGTGTAAAAAGGTGATGCCCATCATAGGTCTTCCTCGTAATGAGAAAAAATATCCATGTGGCGAAGCGATATAAGTCTTAATCGAAGCTGTTTTTCTGTTTCAATCATGGCAAAAAACACCATGCCAATGACGATAATGAGAACCCCATCAAAAAAAGGAATCGATTCTGTTTTAAAAATACTTTGTAGCGGTGGCAGATAAGTTATGGCAAATTGCGCAACCGTGATCACAATAACACTCATCCACACCATTTTTGTACCTTTTACCGCCTGCCAGGTTAAAGAGGTATCGTAGATATTACGGATATAAAACAAATGAAAAATTTCCAAAACCACCAAGGTATTTAAAGCAATGGTTCTGGACAGTTCAATCGAATACCCTTTATCGATGGCATAGTAATAAATACCAAATACGCCGCATATAAACAGGAAGGAAACTAAAATAATATGCCATACCAGCGCTCCGGTTAATATAGGCTCACTTCTTGGCCTTGGTGGGCGTTGCATGGTATTTTCTTCCGTTGGCTCAAATGCAAGTGATAAGCCAAGAGTGACCGCTGTGATTAAGTTAACCCATAATATCTGAACGGGGGTTACCGGAAGACTCAAACCAAGCAGCAATGCCAAAATAATGGTCATGGCTTCGCCACCATTGGTGGGCAACGTCCAGCTAATTACTTTCTTTAAATTATCATAAACTGTTCGCCCTTCTTGTACCGCAGCTGCAATGGATGCAAAATTATCATCCGCCAGCACAAGAACTGCTGCTTCTTTTGATACTTCATTTCCTTTTTTCCCCATGGCAATGCCTGCATCGGCTCGTTTGAGGGCAAGCGCATCATTCACGCCGTCTCCTGTCATAGCGACAGTCATTCCATGAGACTGGAGCGCCATAACGAGTCTTAACTTATGCTCTGGACTGGTGCGGGCAAAAATATCATCTTCCAATACCACACTTGCCAGCTCTGTATTACTCATTCTATCAAGCTCAAGACCAGTCAAAATTTTATCAGGATGCTTTAATCCGATTTGCCGGCCAATCGCTCCAGCAGTTGCTGCATGATCACCGGTAATCATTTTTACCTGAATGCCAGCATTCAAGCACTGGGCTACTGCGGCTATGGCTTCCTCTCTTGGTGGGTCAATCATCCCAACCATTCCTAATAGAACTAAATCGTTTTCTATATCGGAGAATTGCAGCACCGTATGTTCTGGAGGAACTGACTTCGCAGCCATAGCTAACACACGCTGGCCATTTTTAGCAATGGATTCAATCTGTTCCAACCAATAGGTTTGATTGATAGGTTCTAACTCACCGTTTTCATTTTCTTGTTTTTGGCACATAACTAACAATTGCTCCGGGGCGCCTTTAACAAAAATAAAGGCATGTTTTTGATGGTTATGATTAAGCGTTGCCATAATACGGTGCCTCGCATCAAAGGGAATGGTATCCGTGCGTGTCCAGGATTTTCGGGTTTCGGTTACTGATAAGCCTGTTTTTTCTGCCAGTGTCAGTAGCGCCCCTTCCATCGGGTCACCTTCTATTACCCAATGCTCATTGCGCCCATATAAATCGGCGTCGTTACAAAGTACTGCGGTTTGCGCCACTTGTATAAGCAGAGGGTGTTGTTCTTTCTCAATGATATGGTCATGAAGTTTAATACTGCCTGATGGTTCGTAGCCTGAGCCTTCAACATTAAACTGATGCTCTGCGGTTAAAATAGAAACCACCGTCATTTCATTCTTTGTAAGCGTTCCTGTTTTATCTGTGCAAATCACAGAAACGGAGCCTAAGGTTTCGATAGCAGGAAGCTTGCGAATGATTGCATTTCGCCGCGCCATCGCCTGCACACCAACCGCCAAAGTAATCGATAGTACTGCGGGAAGTCCTTCAGGAATAGCAGCTACCGACAGGCCCACAACCGCCATAAATAATTCGCCAAAGTCCTGATGCTGCACAAAATAACCATAACCCAGCAATAATCCCGCAACCATCACAATAAGAACACTTAACCATTTGGCAAATACATCCATTTGTTGAATCAAAGGTGTTGTCAACATTTCTACCTTTGATAGCTGGTGGCTGATTTGACCAATTTCAGTGAATTTACCAGTTGCTACAACCACACCTTTAGCCTGACCACTGGTCACCAGCGTACCGCTGTAAGCCATCGATGAACGCTCGCCAAGTACTGCATCTTCTGCAACAGGGTCAGACTGTTTTTCTACTGCTACAGATTCACCGGTAAGAATGGACTCATCTACAATCATACCGTGCGCTTTAATAAGTCGCACATCTGCCGGCACTTTATCACCGGATTCCAGAAGCACGACATCTCCAGGTACCAGTTCTTTAGCAGGGATAGTCTGTCTTTCTTCCTGCCGAATAACCCTCGCCGTAAGTGATAACATCTGTCGTAAGGCATCAAGCGCCTTTTCTGCTTTGCCTTCTTGTATAAACCCGATACAAGCATTAACAATGACAACGGCAAGTATGACAAACGTATCTATCCAGTGATTCAATAAGACTGTAGTTATTGCCGCGAATAAAAGCACATAAATCAGAATATGATTAAAATGTTGTAAAAAACGTAAAATAATGGATTCTTTTGACTTTTCAGGTATTTGGTTTAGACCAAACATGGACTGTCTTTTAAGAGACTCCGTTTGATTTAATCCATTGATATCCGTATTAAGCCAAGTTAATACCTCTTCAACTGGCAGCACATGCCAGTTACCTCTGTGTTCTTTAAAGTGCTTCTCCAGCATGAAGAGCCTCCTTTAATAAGCTTTTACAGGAGAGACAAACCCCTGGGGTTTTAACGCGAGCAATGAACAGTTAATTTTTTGCAGGATATTTTCGGCGGTATTGCCGATGATAAAACCTGATATTCCAGTTCGTGCAACGGTACCCATAACCAGAATGTCAATCGCATTACTTTCAACAAAAGAAGGAATCGCTTCTTCAGGAAGCCCCTTTTGGAGATGAATCCGGTAGTTCCCTCCTATATTGGAATCTTGAATAATTGAATGCAAAGCTCTATCATGTTCGTGCATTGTATCCAAAACCATTTGGTTTAACTCAGATTCTGAAACCTTTACCCATATACTGTCCCTCAGATATTCTTCCAGTTTAAAAAGCCAACATGAGACAATGTCGAGTTGTCCTGAGTAGTGGTGAGTTAAAGAAGATGCGTACTTAAGAAGATCTAAAGAAAGATCTTTGCCAACCGGTTCTTCATTTTCAGGGTCAATTGCAACGGCTATCCTGACTTCTTTATCTGTATGTTTTGCAGGACGAACCATAAATAAAGGGCAAGGGCATTTTCGTAACAATTCCATATCCAACGCTTTAAAGCCTATTTGATTAGGACTTGTTTCGGCTTGTTTTATCAGCAAGTCATGAGAATGTCTTAGGGCATATTGAATAATACGAACATTGGGGGCCGAGCCACACTCAAGCTCAAGATGAATGTTGAGTTTCTTTTTACTGATCTTTAAAGCTGATTTTGTCAATTTAATTGCTTGCTCCATTCGCTCAATGATGGATTGTTCATAAGAAGCTTTATAGTCACCAAGATTATCTGGAAATGATGGGCATACTATGAGAATAGTTAATGAGGCCTGGTTTGCAATCGCTAGTTGGAGCGCTTGTTTTAACCCTTCGTCTTCCCCACCTAATCCATGGCTGACAAATAAAATATTGTGAAATTTTGACATGACTTAATCCTTTAAATAATCTAAAAATTTATTATCAATATATCAAGGTTAGCATTAATGATAGAATTTACTTGTAATAACCCTTCTTTGATTTAAGCATTAAACCCAATTATCTCATTTAAAGACTAAAACTTCTGCCAAGTAATAAACCTGAAAAAGTTTTTAAAAATAAATGAACTAAGTTTTCAACTATTATCAATGATGCTTCATGAGTCATGATGTTCTACCTGTCAGGCGCAAAGCGCGATTCTAAAAAAACATCAAAAGACACATCCTGATAGTAAATTACATATTCTAAGAGTGGATTTTGATAACGATAAACAATGGGTGCGTTATTTTAGTGCACCAAAGCAAGGCACATTAGTGTTTTATCAAGGAAAAAACGTGTTTGGTTTAATGTTGGTGAAACCAGAGAAAACGTTATTTTCAAAAAATTGAATGCGCTGACAGGTGCGTCATAAACATTGAATTTGCGTCACTACCACTTGCCTGGCTGGCCGGTGTGTTAGGCATTCTATCTCCCTGTGTGTGGCCCATCATCCCTGTGGTGATGGGTGCTGCCGCTATCAGCGGATTTAGTGGCCCCTTGTTTTTATCGCTGGCATTGAGGCGCATTTGAACTGAACAAAAATAGGCTTGATTAAAATGCCCCCTTTGTTGGGGTAGAGCCGATTTCATGGCGTTGTCCTGCGTCTTCATCATCTACTTCTTGATTTATACTTTCTTTTATCTGGCCTAAAGCCCCTTCTCGTTGTCGCGACGCCTCACTGCGTTTAGCCCAAAATGTCTGACCTTGTGATCTTCGATAATGCCCAAGCGCACTTAAGGTTACAACCACCCCTACATTGATCAAGAATCTTCCGATGGCATTGATAATGCTATCGGCCATTTTTGGCTCTAATTTATCATGAATTATCTTACTTGCGGCATTGTATCGTGTTTTCATACTTCTAGGCGTTTCATCATCGTCTTGAAATTTAAGAAACTCGCTAAATACTTCTCTCTGGACTTCGTTTAATAATTTTGTGCAATCCGGTGCTGTCTGGCGTGCTGCGCTAAAAGCCTCATTTATTGTACTAAATAAATTAGCCAATACGTTAAGTTCTTTTTGAGGCTGATAATTCTCAAGAGATTGCAAGTAATGCCTGTTAATATTTTGAGTAAAGAATTGTGCTTTCAGTCGTGTAATCTCATCTTGTCCTTGATGTTCTCTATCTTCCTGTTGAGTCAACAAAAGATATAAGCTTGCCAGAATGTTTTGCTTAGGCGTTTGTTGGTCGGAGGCCAAGAAACGCCTAAGTTTCGCTGCAGGCTTACTATCTATTGAAACATCAGGTTTATCAAAAGATTTATCCTCTTGCAATGCAAGTAAAAAGAATGGGGTAAACAGCGTATCATTATCCTTAATATTAATAATCGCCTGAGCAACATCTTCTGGTGCTTTGGTTAAGATTTCCTCCATGACGGTGGGAATTAATTGCTCATCCCACTCATCGAACGCTTCATATTTTTCAGCGATGGCGTCCAAGGCTTCAATTCTTTTAGGATCTTTTAACGCTTCTAACCTCGCCGCTTTGCCATCATCCATGTCCCCTATAAAATCCGTAATCACACGAACCATCGCTGGATTTTCCGCATAGTTCATGTATGCTCGGACATCCTCTTCCCCACCTAGCTGACTAATCAGATCCACATAATTTAATTTGGCTTCTATCTCTTTAATTGAACTGTTTTGTTGTTGTTCTCGAGGCAATGCTTTAATAAATGCTTTTAATCCTCCTACGGTTTCAATATTCATCTCTGAAATCTTCATCTTCGCAAGCATTGCATAAAATCCACGCATCACTTTCGCTTTATTTAAAATGTGCTCCACATCCCCTTCTTTACTATTTAAAAATTCAGCTGGATTTCTGGCAGAACAAAGCTGGGTTGCAGCATCCCAATGCCCCTTTTCACGCTCATAGTGTGTCTCGAATTCAATTAATTGTGCTTTTCTTGATTCCAACCCCTCTATGGCAAGCTTTAATACCACTGGGTCATTGATGGCGTCGACGGTTGAAACATCCTGAATTCGAATGGCACTTAGGGTCTGCCGCAACTCAGTATAACGCTCACTGCTAACCAATCGTTCAAGCCTATCTTTCTCCTCGCGTAAAGATTCGAGTTTTGCCTTTAATTCATGTTTAACGATTCCAACCAACTTGGTTTTTTCTGTTGCAAAATCCCGTTCAAGACGTTCAATTTCTTGTGCTAATCCTCTAACATCTTGCAGGCTCTCAGCCCCTTTTAATGACGCTAGAATCGAGCCATTTCTATCTCTGATTTGAGCCAACTGCCGCTCATTAAAATCACCCTTATAAGTCTCATCTAGTTTTAATAACTCTTGGAGGCTTAATAGATTTTCAGCAAGCTGGATAGATATTCGCTCTATCTGCCTGCTTGCTTGCGACACCTCTTCTCTGACTCTAAGACGCTGAGCCTCTAACTGCCTTTCCTGTGCCTCCCGTGCCTGTTGCATGTGCTCAGCAATCTGCTCTCGCGCTTTGATGATTTTCGATGTAGCGTACCCAAGCCTGTCTACTTCATCACCTAAGGATACATCAACGTCGCTGATATAATCTTTACGTGCCATGGCCGTAAATTCTGAAGTGCTATGCTTTGTTGAGAGGGTGTTCATAATCTCAACTAACTGCCGAACATCGCGTTGAAGCCCCGCAAGCTCATACTGGTACAATTTTCTGGCTCTAGGCAGCCTGTTTAATTCATCAACATGTTGTTCAAGAGCCCCTTCATAAACTGCCCTATAGCGCTGGTGGGCTTTAAGATATTCATTGAATATCTGAATAATTTCCTGATAGGCTTGAATTTGTCCTGTCTCACTAGTACCCGCCTCTCTTAATCTGCGTGACATCATTTGTGCTAAGCGTTGCGCCTGTCCTGCATG
Source organism: Legionella nagasakiensis (assembly GCF_900639915.1). GTDB lineage: Bacteria > Pseudomonadota > Gammaproteobacteria > Legionellales > Legionellaceae > Legionella_A > Legionella_A nagasakiensis. Next base: position 201,039 of record NZ_CAAAID010000001.1, on the reverse strand, counting down.
AGCGTTGTACTGCTGATATGCCATATTTAGAGCACTGCCTCTATCTAACGGAAGTAATTGCTTGGGTAATGCAATTGTCTTAATATCTAATAATGTATGACTTAATTCCAGATAACGTCCCTGCAACACCTCTAATTCAGATTGTTTATTGTCTTCTATTATAGGTATGTTTTTCTTGAGAATACGCTCACTTAGTGCAATGAACTGGGGTATTTTTCGTATTGCTACACCTAATCTATTAATAGCATCGCTCTGAGCAAACAATTCCTTATATTTCGGATCATCATCAACGCGGGCGAATTCGTCGTCTGGCTTAAACTCCCTTTGCATACGCCATATTTCATTAACAATCCCTCTATTGGCTTCAGCCAGTTTCTCTCGTAAAAGCTCTAAGTCAAGGTCTGCGCTAACTGCTATTCCTATATCAATACTCTGTAGAACTGGATGACTGCCGCGCAAATAAGTTTCCAGCTCTTTCAAATAAGCACTGCTGTTAGATAAATAATGTTGAATCTCTAAATCCAATGCACGCTTTGCTCTATCAACCAAGCGCTCTTTACCATGGCTAGCGACTGCCCCTGCATATTTAGCAGACGCTTCTTTTGCCGTATTCCTGACGGCTAAAAGATGTCTTTGATACCCTGCAAGTGTTGGCATAGTTCTATTCTCTGCTAAACGTTCATCTGGTCTTTAAACATATTGTGCATAATGAAACAACAAAATTAATTTAAAATACTCTAAAAGAGTAATTTAAATACATATTTGTATATTAGCAGAGATATTACGGTAATACATAAATTCTTAGGGATGACTCTTTCAATGCAGGCACGCATCGTCAAATTTCGCTCAATTTTTAACACATTTGAATTTAAGCTCTGATGCGAATGATACTCAGTCCATATTTTGTTCGAATGTATGCGACTTGATATAAAAATATAAGCAATAGAGGGATGGTTATTCCAAGGGCTGCGCCCATTGCGGATAAATAAGGAACTAAGAAGAGAGTTAACATAACATTTAAAGCAAACAATACTGCATACATTTTAATCACAGCCGCATTGCTTTCCTTATATTGAATAACATAATATGAAACGCCTAATAACATATTTACCATATTACCCAAAGAAATAATTAATAAGGGAAGATACGCAGCAGTAAATCTCTCTCCGCATAATTTTAGAATATGCTCACCAAGAAACACATAAATAAAACTCATAAAAATACAGAGAATGAAAAATCTGCAAAACACTTTATTTAAAAAAGCCTGTGTTTGCCGATGTTCATCGTTATCTAAAAGAACAGATAACTTAGGAAGTATATAAGTAAGCGTAGTGTTATAGAGCAGTATGACAAAAAATGACAGCTGATCAGCCATGGCATAGATGCCTACAATTGATTCATCTTTTTCTAATAATTCTATTACAATCACACCAACACTCTGCAACGCCCCTAATATCACCTGAACGAATAAAAATGAAAATCCACTGGTCAATGAATCAACCTGGTTGATCAATAATTTTTTATTTGCTCGGTAAAATAAATATTTTCTCAACACATAACTATATATTAATGAACCAATTAACCACGAAATTAATACCGCTAATAACGCATGATGTTCGGTAAAGAGGTTATCGTAAATTTGAAACAGCAGGATGATGGCTAAATATTGAACAGGTATCAGAATTTGCAATACCAGCAACGTTGAAACAATATATTGCATGCTAAGAAGAATACAGGACATATAATATACAACGGCCATAATAGGTATTAATAAGCCCGCATACAAAACAGGGTGTAAAACATCTTGAACGCTTAAATGCAATATCAAAAAGTAACTACTAATGAAAAACATACTCAATAAAAGGCTAAAGATAATAATTCGAAAAAAATTGATTTGAATGAAATGTCTTATTTTTTGATACTTATTATTTTTTAAATAAATCGGCACATTTTTTAATGCGATTTGTCCTTTGCCAAGGACCGCGATGATGTATCCCACATTTGCTATGACTATAGCAATCGCATAATCACCAAATACTTGAGCGCCTAAGAACCTGGCAAGCATGATATTGATTAGCATCATGATAAAATAATTGAGCGATGCTATCGTTACGGTCAAAAGACTGCGAACTGTTTCATTTTCTAAAAAACTTTTCATCCTATATCATGATCTACTTTAGACAATCCTAAATTAAAAGTATTACTTATAAAACGTAAAATCCATTATAGACATAGAAATTATACAGGCAGCTGGGTCAATTATGAAAATAGTGATTAAAGTAGGTACGCAAAGCATTTTATCCAACGATGGCACACTATGCGAAGCAACCATGCTTGAGTTAGTAAAACAAATTGCTTTTTTACAACAATCTGGACACCAAGTTGTACTAGTCAGTTCGGGAGCCGTTGGTTCAGGCAGGAAAGTAGCAGAGCAGTTTCTCAGCCGACGGTATGGCAGTTCCATCGGCGAAAAACAAGTTTTGGCTTCTTTAGGCCAACCTGAACTCATGCACCTGTATGCCCGCATGTTTAAGTCGCATCACATCCTTGCATCGCAACTATTGCTGACCAAACAAGATTTTCAAACCAGGCAACATTATTTAAACATTGCAAGACTGCTCCGTGAACTGCTGGAACATAAAAACATCATTCCCATCATCAATGAAAACGACAGCGTTGCCATTGAAGAATTAATGTTCACGGATAATGATGAACTGGCCGGTCTTATCGCGGCACAAATCAACGCCGATAAACTCATTATTCTAAGCATTGTGGAAGGCGTCTACCTTGGTCATCCTGATGACGTCAATGCCCAATTGATCAAAGTGATTGATCCTGAACTCAGATGGCCGGATATTTCTTCAACAAAAAGCACCCTAGGACGAGGTGGAATGCACACCAAACTAGCAACCGCAAAAAAAATGTCTGACCTTGGCATTACAACCCATATCGCAGGCATCCATCAACCCTCTGTCATTAGGCGTCTCATCCAAGATGAACCGCTGGGTACTACCATCTTACCCCGTAAGAAAAAATCAAATATTAAACGATGGATTGCCTATAATGATGATAAACAAAACGGTGCAATTCATGTTAACTCCTGCTTGCTTACCATCTTGCAAGAAAAGAAACGCATCATCAGTATATTGCCTATCGGAATAGAACAGTTTACCGGCATATTTAAAAAAGGTGACCTTGTAGAAATACGCACGTTAGGTAACCAAAAAATTGGCGTTGGCATCGCTCGCTATGATACGAATCAATTAAGGGATTATTTAGGGAAGAAAGACAAACCGGCATTTATTCACTATGATCAATTGCATTTATATTAGGGTCTGTACTAAACCCAGAAAAACTAAGGATGATTAGTGTGAAAGCCGAACTAATGAATCACCTGAAAATGGTAAAAGAAATAAGCCATCTTCTAGTCAGTATCGATGACGTAACGCGAAAAAAGGTTTTGTTGAAACTTGCTGATAACTTACGGCAGGCCTGTCCAAATATACTGGACGAAAACCGTAAGGATTTGGCCTTAATGGCCACAGACGATCCAAGATACGATCGTCTGTTATTAACAAAAGAACGCGTTGATGCCATTGCAGAGGATGTTGAACAGGTTGCATCGTTACCTAATGTGCTTGGTCAGATACTCAGCGAGAAAACCATGCCGAATGGTCTTGTCATTCAAAGAATTTCCGTGCCTCTCGGTGTTGTTTCCGTCATTTATGAATCTCGACCTAATGTAACAATTGATGTGTTCGCACTTTGTTTTAAAACAGGAAATGCTTGCGTCTTAAAAGGTGGTAAAGAAGCCGAAAACAGTAACCGGTGTTTGGTCTCGCTGATTCAGAAAACCTTAACTCAATGTGAGATTAACAGCCATGCTCTTTATTTATTGCCTCCTGAACGTGAAGCGATGCACGTGCTTCTAGGCGCCATTGATTTGGTGGATGTTTGCATCCCCAGAGGAAGTCAATCCTTAATAAACTTTGTCCGCGAACACGCCAAAATACCATGTATCGAAACAGGCGCCGGCATAGTGCATACTTATTTCGATAAAAGCGGCGATTTGGATAAAGGACGTTTGATCATTAATAATGCCAAAACGAGGCGAGTCAGCGTTTGTAACGCCTTGGATACCTTAATCATTCATGAACAAAGACTGGCTGATTTAAATCGACTGGTTGACCTACTTGCAGAAAATCAGGTTGAACTCTTTGCCGATGAAACAAGTTATCCGCTGCTTGCCTCCTCTTATCCGCAAACCTTACTCCATAAGGCAAGCCCGACTGATTTTGGCCACGAATTTCTATCTTATAAAATGTCTATCAAAACAGTACCTTCGCTGGAAAAGGCAGTCGCTCATATTATGACCTACACATCTGGTCATAGTGAAGCCATCATTACAGAAGATGACATGGCTGCCGCTTATTTTCTCCAGCATGTCGATGCTGCCGCGGTCTACGTCAACGCCTCAACGGCCTTTACCGATGGCGGCCAATTTGGCATGGGCGCTGAAATTGGTATCAGTACGCAAAAACTGCATGCCCGCGGCCCTATGGCTCTGGAAGCATTGACTTCTTACAAATGGATTATTCGCGGCAATGGTCAAATAAGAAATTAAACGATTCTTTTTCTAAATCGCCGGTTGCTCTAAAGAAAATCAAATCATGGAATAAATCAGGCAACCGATATTTAGTGACTCATTAAACTTCACGTCCCTCTCGATCAGCAATTTATCACACCTGTTGCTTATCGTTTTGTTGCCTTATAGAATCAGTTAGATTTAATTAAACAGATAAGGATAGTCTTATGAAGTGTTTGCGAGGTAAGTCAACGGTAGCAGAACGACGCATTATTGCGCTGTTTGCGACTTTTGCTTTGGCTGGTACGGGATTTGCCACCAATCCAGCCTCACAAAAATACGTGGATGATGAAATATTGAAACTTAAAACCCTGCTGCAGTCACAAATCGATAATCTCGCTGCAGTATCTGGCTCTACGCCAACGCCATGCACCGCAGCAGATAGGCGATGTGGGGTATTTGGCTCAAGAATGAAAGCAACCGGCAATATTTCCGTTGGCATTGTAAACCCTAGTCCCGGATTTCAATGCACTGGTATCGGACGTGCTTGCGCGGATGAAATTTGCAATTTTGAAGGCCAAGCAGTAGCCCCTGGCTCTCGTTGGCGAGCATGGCTGTCGACAAACACCTCCAATGCACGCGATCATGCTTTGCAGCCTAATACCATTTATTTCAGAGCAGGTACTGGTGTTGTGATAGGGGCGACCGGTAACTTGCTTACCCCCGAGTTCAGTACTATTCTTTCCTCTACCATCGGGGCTTCCATCGATGGCACTAACGAAGATGGATGGACAGCAACAACTACTTCTGGCGTCACTGATGGTAATACTTGCAATAACTGGCAAAGCAGTAATGGTGATGGTGCAGTCTCCGGCACCATTGGCAGACGCGGGTTCAGTACTGATGAATGGACCTCTTTCCAACAAGTACCCTGCAACGAGGAAAACACCTTTTATTGCTTTCAGCGCATCAATGGCTAAGTTAGGCTTCATTCCTGGCTCTTGTGATTTGTCCGCCAGAGTCAGGCAACAGCACGGTTCCTGGTTTACTCCTCCATTCAAAACAATAACTGACCGAATAAAAATCCCGTGGATAAAACAAATCCGGCAATAGGGAAAAAAACCGAATAGCTCACAGCGTTCCTACTCACTTTTTTCTGCCATTTTATCCGAATCAATGCCAAATGAATCATCATAAACACACATAAAATGATGGTACTTGTTAATTTTGCCAAGGCTTCAATATTAAACCATAGAGCCAGTATTAAAATAATCGTTACAACCAAAAGGGTAGCCACCACAGGCGTTTGCGTACGCGGATGGACAGTGGCTAGACATTGCGGGGCATTTTGTTGGTTTGCCATACCATAAATAACGCGCGAGGCCATAATGACCTGCACCAATGCGCCATTAATGATGGCCACCAAACTAATCAGGGCAATTAGATTCGGGGAAAATCCTTTCGCTGCAATAAAAGTCGCAAGTGGCGCATCGCTTTTAGCCAACTCATCCATAGGCAGGGCCAGAATCATTGCTAACGCCACCAATAGATACAGTAAAGTGGCAATACCCAATGCCCAAAAAATTGCAGGAGGTAGATTTTTTTCAGGATTTTTTATTTCTTCGGCCACATTGACCATGTCTTCAAAACCAATGTAGGCGTAAAATGCCAGAAAGGCTCCGGAAAAAATGCCTGTCCATTCAAGCGTACTCATCGATGGCGCTGCATGCCATAAGCCGGGTAACCGATGCCAGCTGTCGCTTGCAAGAAAAATAATGATGACTAAGCCGCCTACCTCAATTAAGGTAATAAGCATAACCATCATTGCTGATTCCTTAATTCCCCAGATGGCAATAATTCCCATAAAAACAACCAGAAATACGATAGCAACCCATGATGGTACATCAATAAACAGCTGAAAATACCCAACAAATCCGCGAGTAATTGCGGCAGCAGAGACTAAACCCGTAAAAACAACCAGCCACCCAATGAACGCAGACAGCCATTGTTTTTGAAATGCTTTTTGCACGTAAAATGCTTCGCCCGCACTTTTGGGAAAACGTGAACTTAATTCGGCATAGGAAACAGCGGTAAATAAGGCAATAGAAGACGCCAATAAAAAAGCCAGTGGGGTATAAATGCCTGCATGAGTGGCCACTTTACCCACTAGAACATAAATACCAGCGCCTAAAATCGTTCCCAATCCATAAAAAGTAATGAGTAATTTAGACAGCGATCGTTTGAGAGGTACTGGATTCATATTATTTTTTACCTGTCAGGTAAAAAATAGTGAAATCAAAAGACAACGTCCCTTGATGGGTTTGCTCACATTGCTCAGCAAACGCCACAACCATGGCTTCATTAATGTCTTTAATCTGCTCGGCAGGCACTTGACCGTGATAAAAAGCAATACCATTGACAAACTTACGGAAAACATCGAGTGAAGGCAGAAGTAATGATTGTGATACACGTTCGACCTTTAGTTCTTTAAACGGCAAAAAACGAAGCGTGTCTTCCAAACGTTTAAATTTCTGATAGTCGACGGGAGGGTGAAAATTATCCAAAACTTTAAAGCGACCCGATTGTTTTATTGCTTTAAACGTTGTCATAAAAGGATCATCGCCTGTTGGAAAGATCGCTAAAAATCGCCCACCGGATTTTAAGGCGCGGTAAATATTGGCAAACGCGGTCTTTACATCATGCACCCATTGCAGACACCAGAAAGACACAATCCAGTCGAACTGATTATTAAATCCCATTGTCTCTACATCCGCTTTCTGCAAAGAAGCATGGGTATATCCCGCCAGTTCTCTTTTTGCAAGCGCCAACATATTTTCAGAAGCATCGATTCCTAAAAAGGAGGCCAGGGGAAACTGTTTAATGATTTTTAAACTAAACGCACCGTTGCCACAACCAATGTCCAGTACAGCATCACTGGGTTTAATCACAAGATCAGCAAGATAAGGTTCTGCAACCGTTGCTTGTATGTAAGAGCCAATCGAATAATCATCAGCAGGCCATTCTTTGGTTGTCATCATTCCATTCCTTGTTGAAGTCTATACTGTCTATATAGTCTTTTATTCCAGGATGCAAAAGACCATGAAAATCAATGTACGCCCAAATCAGCTGCTTATCTACTTACCTCAGCAGCTGATGCGGTTGATAGGGCTGTTATTTATTTTGATTGGTGGCAGCATGGCCTGGTTCACAATGCAATCTTATGAGTTACAATGCCAATGTCACCCGGAAGAACCGTCCAATCAATGTCAGTTCATCACCAAACAGATATTTTTTTCTTCAAAAACAACCTTGCTGAATAATTTGCAAAAAGCAAAACTAACCACTCATCAAACATCAAAAGGAAACTTTACGTATAATGTTGCATTACTTACATCGAATCAACAAGTGTATTTAAGTTCCATTAACACTTCGAGTTACACTCACAGTCAAGAGGCTGTGAATCAAATCAATGCCTTTTTGCAACAATGCAAAAATCAATCGCTACACCTTGCCTCTCTTCATCCGTTATGGTTGCAGCTGTTTCTTCTGATTTTTCCTACTGTTGGGTTACTGATGCTGCTGTTGACAAAAACGGTGCTGCTGAATTTTAATAAAACCGCCAATCAACTTAAAATTTTGCGTAAAAACCTGCTTAACCAATCAGAAGAACATTATTCTTTGAATAAAATTCATGACATCGTGATTCAACAAAGTACTACCAGTAAGGGGCAACCCTGCTATCGCGTCGCCCTGATTCTTGACGATAACACTGAAGTCCCATTAACCGATGTCTATGACTCACAATTAAATCCTAAACTTAAGATAGCAAAAGCAATCAATGATTTTTTAGGCTTGAATCTCAAATTTGAGTCATGGGTTAAGAAAGAACACCAACAAAAACGCTTAGCCATGATATTGTTTTTCATTGCGCTGAGCATCATTTTATTCATTATTCTGGGATTCTTTTGGTAATTCCGCGGCAAAATCAGCACATCCCCATTACGATTGAGTGAATTGTAGCCTGGTTAACGCGCCAGCGGTAACCAGGTTTTGTTGGAGATTTTTCCCGGATATTGCTTCGCACTATCCAGGCTATATTATTGCAATTTCATCCCATCTGCGTTCAAAGCGTCTGTATGACTTCCACGAGGCTCTGTATGGCTCGGGCTTTTCCTGAAAAAATTGAATAAAAAAGAGTGGTCTCTTTTAAGTGGAGTCGCTTCAGCAGACACTGCAGGCTCAACCAATCGAAGCTCCAACTCTTCCTGGTATTGCTTTAATAAATCTGCAGAAGCACGCAACTCCGGAGAATTAAGTTTTCTGGTATCTTCACCGCCGATCATTTGATCCAGGCTTACAATCGCTTGGCGCAATGCAAAAACTTCCTGAATTGAATCACGCAGATAACTGTCCAATGCACCGGATTTTTTTAAGACATCGCGGCTCGCCATTTCAGCGATAAAGGCACGCGTGGCCACGATGGTGTTTCTCACTGTTTCAACATAGGCCTCCGAGGCTTCGGGAATCAAAATCGTCTTGGAATGACCATGACAAAATATTGTCTTCTCGGCATCTCTTTTTTGCGTTAAAAAGTCGTTTGCTTCCATCGCAATTAATAAGCGAGGCGTAAGCGGTTTTGATGCATAGGCCATATCAACGCGAATGGCCTCGGCGACGTGTTCTAAACCTGCAATTGAACGGTCAAACATCAAAGGATCTTGAATGCTTGGCCCATCGGTTTCTCGCTGAATAAACAAGGACTGATTCAACACATCGTCAAAAACAACGGCTGGGTCAATTTGCAATCGTTCCTGAGCAAATTTATAGATTTCACGCCGTATCGATTCATCGATTCGCAGATTATTAGGATCAGCAAGGCAAGCCAACTGCTTAATCAACAACATGCGATATAAGGTAAATTCCTTGCTGTTTTCAAATGGCTTATCCAGGCTATCACTTGCATCCGATGAATCTCTTTGATTCAGGGAATATAAAAAATCAAAGGAGGCTTGCAAGTATTGCCTGATGTTTCCTGCATGCAGTTTCTTTTCAATTCGTTCACTGGGAGCATCCACCCGTAATCCAAGCATTTCCCGATAATCAGCATCGCCAATGAATATAAACGCCCGATTCTTATTGCGCGATAAAGCAAAATTAACCTGTTGAGCGGTAACCAGAAGTGGGTAATAGGGATGGTCTTGATTGACAGCGGTTATATGTTCAGGCAAGACCGGAGCTAATGCCCGTACTTGCTCTAAGTCATAAGACATCCCACCAAGTCCACCTTTTTCAATGGGAAAAGTATAAAAATCAATCAATGTCTGAGGTAACTGTTTTTGTGGTGTGTTTAAGGGAACCGCTGCCACAATATCCAGCACTTGTTGTCGGATTTTTTCAACCAATTCAAACTTTTTGATAAACTCATGATGTTCCGGTTTACTCAAATACGCTTTAGTATCGTTCATATAGCGTTGCAAGGGTTCTGGCATGGCCATGGCCCGTTCAGCGCCCATCATCGTTTTTAAATGGCCCTGCATCACTGCGGTTTGCGCTTCCCCTTTTTCAATGAGTTGCCGATGTTCTGTGGATAAATCAATTTCTATGGCTTTGCTGTGACGATAACGAGAAGCATGTTCTCTTATCCAAGCCTTTCCGGCCCCCATAGCCACTTCTTCATGAGCATCAAACAAGGTTGTGAAGTGTTCCAAAAAAGATCTTCTCTCAGGATTTTCACGATATTTTTCTAGCTGCTTAATATCCTCAGGGGTTGTTTCAACCACTTGTTTGATTAAGCGCTCCAAACGTGTACATTCCATCGTCACGTGATCCACGGTTTGGCGAATAGCATCACGATTTTCTTTACTGCGTTTGTATTGCAATGCTTCGACGTTATGGACAGCCCAGTAAGAGACTGCAGCACTTACCGCCGTGGCAATTAAGGCCATTGCAACGATGCCTATAGTAACGGGCCCTCCTAAAACCATTGCAGCCACCGTCAATACCCCCAGACCCGCGGCTAACCCAATGACGCTTGTTGTGGCATAAGGGTGCTTCGCCATAAAACTGGGTTCTGCCATCTCGGCTTCGAGATAATTTAAACATTGTTCCATGAATTGGATTTGTAATTGTTGCGTGAATTTTTGCCTTTCTTCCGGGTTTTCAAAAAAGCTTTTTAACCAGGTAATGATTGGGTTTTGTGCTTCTTCTGCAAGAATTTCATGGTCTTGCATGGCGTAAATATCTCTAAAAGCACGGTCAAATAAATGATTCAGTTGGTCGAGAAAGTACGCTTCAATGGCGATATTAAGCGCTTTGTCATCAAATGGTTCGTCATCAGGGGAGTATTTTCTCTTAAACTCTTCCCGCATGTCCGTACCACTGCCATCCTTTAACCCCAGAAGCACGCATTCTCTGAAATGAAACAGTTTGACTAAATCCGCTGAAAGCTGCGCGTATTTTTCATCCGTAAAACCTGCCTTCTTCATTGCCTCTTGAAATTGTGCGAAATCATCCGTCGCTGGATGTTTAGCGCTTTTTAGCCAAGCTTGATAAGCAAGATAACTGACACCGGCTCCAATGACGGCACTGAAGGCTCCAGCGGCTATATTTTTGGCGCCTGACAGAGGGTTTAATGCCTCAGAAAGTGTACTGTCTTTTTGCGCATAATAGGCCAGCCCACCAACACCAATCCCTAACAAGGCTGCTAAAGCACCATGGCCAATTCTGGATGCTAAAGATATCTGTTGAATAGCATGATTCAAATATCGCTCTTTTGTAGAACGGTAAAGCTTGATTTTGTCTGCATATTTTTCAATCAACTGCGCTTGCCCGATCCCGCCACTAAGCTCAAGGTGGGTAATCATGTTATCATCAAGATATCGCTTATGATTTTGTTTGATGATGCGAAAATAGTCATCCGTTGTTCTTCTGGTTGGCATGATAAAATTCTTCTTGGCAATGGTTAATAGCCAAAGCATATCAAGCAAATATTAAGGAAATATGACGCATCGCAATGATGCCCTTCAGAGAACCTTCACGTCGCCCAACTTACGCAGGTGAGTAGAATTCCCAGTGTCTTATATGGACTCATCAAAATTTCTTTTTAACTCAGAGATTGGAGTTTTTCGTAAGTCCTGATTTATTTTTTGGAAGGCGTTGTTAATTTGAATGCATCTAGCCTTAAGACAATTAACTTGTTAATTAAACGCAGCCATACAATAGAAATAACACATAAAATCAATAAGATGGAAGAAATAATCAGTAACGCTTCAAGCCAACCTATTGTTTCTTGTACGGCTTGAATTTCATCGGCAAATTTTTGTTTTAATTTCTCACGTAATGCTTCAATGGAATTTTGAATCATAACCAGTTTTTTTTGACGATTGATGTCAAATAAAATATCGTGACTTTGTTGCAACTTTTCTGCATCCGATAACATTTGTTGCTGTTCGGAAAGCTGATAGGCTTCAATTTTATCATTAATCACTTCTTTAGGAATGTGATACGCTGAAAACATCAATTTTAAGGCAAGCACTTCCTCATCTCTTAAGTTTTTATCCGTCTCTTTTATGCCTTCAACTTGTCTTCTAAATTCATTAAATTTGGACAATTCACGAATCAAAGTATCCACTGTAAAATCTAATTCCAATTGCTGCCAATAGTTCTGAAGATATAAGGAATTTAAAGTAAATACATATTTTTCCAACAAGAACGGCACCAAATCGACCTTTTTGCTCAGCTTAATCACTTTAACATTCATTTCATCAGATTGAGTAATCAACGTTATCAATTTATTTTTTTGGCTAATAAACTCTAAGGTTAATACAAGATTTAAGACCGCAAGTAAAAGAACGACTCCCCATAAGACCACCAATTTTCTATGAGTTTTTCGCAGGTCATTGTGACGAGATGCAAGAACCCTCTTTGATTTATTAGTCATTATTATCCTATAGTTCTACTTTTTATTTTAATTTTCATAGGAAACCATTGTATTACTTTACAATAAACTTCAATATCAAAAATATGGATACTATTCCGCTTATCACCATAAGCAAAAGACAGATTGCAAGAAATAGATTTTTTTTCTTAATTGCCGGAAAAAAGGTATGAAAAGAAAGAAATCCTCCCATTATAATCAGTACTGTATATATCAACGAGAGTGGCAAATAAAACAAGTAACGCAAGAAAACATTATTTTCAATCACTTTATTTTCTGATTGAATATTCAAAAAAGGAATATGATATACTTCTTGCTCTAAAGTAGTATAAAAAAAGTTATTTATTAAACTCCAAAAAATAATAATATAAATAACAATTAGAATCAGATTGGTTTTATCAAATCCAAAGTTCCACATGTATTTATCAAAAAAATACTTAATGTATTGTTTATTCTTTAGATAATTATACGTATTGTATTCAATCATTATTTTTTTATAACCGTCATCGTAGCCATAATACTCCTGTAACTTAATAAGATCTTCATAAACATTTCTTACATCAGCATCACTCGTGCCTTCTGGAAAGTGTAATGAAAAAAAACTGTAATCAAGTTTTAATTTACTGATATCCGTACCGACAAGATTAATTTTTGTTTTATAATTATATAACTCATTGATATTATTGAAATTAATAATATTTCGAATCGTTGTAACATAAGAAAAATCAAGATGTTTTGGCAGTTCCGTGTGATTGAATGAAACATGCCCATGAAACTGAGCGTAGGAAAAACTGGCAAACTCTTTGAACGTTGCTCTATTGAAGGTTACATCACCTTGAAAGATCGTCCGACCAAAATTTGCTTCACCAGCAAAAGATGCTTCATTAAAATTAGCATGACCAGCAAAACTTGCGTCAATAAACAGTGTCGTTTTTTTAAAGGTTGCCTTAGTAAAAATAGCATCATTGTCAAAATTCACATCAGTAAAGTTGCTATACATAAACTTTGACGAGTAAAAATTGACTGTTTTTTTAAAAACAGCCTGATAAAAATTAGTCTGATTATCAAACTGATTATAGGTAAAAGACGCATTTTCCTTAAAAACTGCCCACTCAAAGTTTATGAATGTCTGTGACATGACATTAGAAAAAATAACGTCTTTCATAAATACAGCGAGTATAAATTTAACGGGTTTCTTAAAGGTAGTCAGAAAAAAACTCACTTCCTCTTGAAAGGTCGTTTGACTGTAATCCTGTGTTTTATCAAATGTTTGCTTTACGACATTGACTGGCTGAGCGTTGGTAAGAAAATAACGATGTGGCTGAACCAACTGTTTTTCCAGAGGATAGCTTTGGATGGTTTGTTCAATGACTTGCAATTGCTCGTTGTTTGGCCAAGGATCTTTTATTTGATTTGAATCGCTTGCTAATACAGCAGGCATGGCTTGAATAAGAAGAAAAAATAACCATATCACCCATCGTTCAAATCTTTTTAAGGCTTTTCCAGAACAATTTAAGGTTCTATGCGGCTTCACAATATTATCTTCTATAGAATGAATTATGTCGTAATTACTTTATTAAAAGAAACACTTATCTTATTTCAGTCTATATTGAATTAGAAAATATGAAAAGCATCCTTCAAGACAATATGTACGCTTCAGGCATGGCTATATTAAATGGTAACTTACGTCAGACAAGCGTATCATAGGCCAATAAAAGCAATTAATGGCTATTCCTTACTCTAGCATGCTCATGAAACCCACACTATTATTGAAACTCATGAGGTTTTGGCCGCCATTTTTAGGGGCTGGAATCAACGTAAAAGAATATCGCGAAGATTTTTCTTATATTTTAGTACAAATGAAATCACACTTCTGGAATAAAAATTACGTCGGCACGCATTTTGGCGGTTCTTTATATACGATGACTGACCCTTTTTATATGTTGATGCTGATAAAAATCCTCGGTTCCGATTATGTCGTTTGGGATAAATCTGCCAGAATTCGCTATAAAAAACCCGCCAGAGGCACGGTCTTTGCGCGCTTCGAGCTTACACCAGAGCGGATTAGTTATATTAAACGACTGGCTGACGACACCAAAGCAGAACCTGAATTTCATATTGAAGTGACGGATTCCACAGGAGCGGTTGTTGCAGACATTTATAAGACCTTACACATTACACGCAAACCAAGATAAATCAGAAAACAAGCCACGCCTAGTCTCCTAAACTAATCTATGGAGTCATTGCTGCAGATGCAAAAGGCAATGCTAATGCTTCACGAAGTTCATCCTCCAACTCAATGCCAATGCGTGTTAAAAACTCAAGAAAATCTTCTTTTTCTGTCTCAGAATAAGTCTCAATGATTGTTTTGAATTGTTGGGTATGGAATGCTTGATTCTCTTCGTCGGCTTTAATATAGCTGTCTTCAAAATAGGTTGGATAAACACGCAATAAAAGGCCAAGTTGCTCAAAATAATGATGTTTTAGGCAATACAAAATAATATCATTGTCCTGATCATCAAGGTATTCATATAAATTAATAAAATTACTGTGAGATTGATCCAGCAACCCCTGTACCACTGAAGCAAAATCATCCGCGGTCAGTACGGACACCGCTTTATGTAGAAAGGTTAAATCCGCTCTATCATGAACTGTGGCATTTGCTTTGTGCAAAATCAACAGCCTGATGATTTCCATGAATGCTGGACGCATGCTCTCATGATGACGATAACCTTCCAATGCAAAAAAAAGTGGGCAATTCCCAGAGTGATTTTGTTGCTGATCGATGCAAGCACCGTGCTCAATGAGCCATTGGACATTAGCAACTTGTCCTAGAAAACAGGCCACCATGAGTGGTGTAAATAAATCCATTTCACAAGCATCCAGAATCCTGCGATGACCATCTATTTTTAGATAAGGTAAATTCACCTCGCCTGCATGTTCTTCCACGGAATCGTCTAAAAGCATGCCTGCAAAAACCAACATGCCCACTTGGGTTGAATACAACTTATCTTCCTTCGTGATATGGAAACAATCAAGAACGACTGAATGTCTGACACGCTTATAACAATCAATATGTTCTTCATACATTTCCCAAGTGGATTGCCAACCGTCTTGAGGATTTAAAAAATAATAATCTTTAGAGGCATGTTCATCGTATTTGTTATAATCGACTAAAAATTGTTCGCCAGAATGAATGGGTTTAGTAGTAACGACCGTGACTACCTTTTTATGACCTCGTCTTGCCTCTCTAAATTCTACATTAGCCTGACTATCGGAAAAATTGATAAACCGAGTAAAATTTCCAGCTACCCTTGCATCAACAATTTTATGTTCCATATCCATGGCATAACTTGGATTCGCTCCAGGCTCTGTTTGCAAATAGCGTTCAAACTCATCCATACTAAATTCCCTTCCAGTATACTCACCGATGCAAGTTCCAGCAGGTATATCTCCCGTTGCATACAATCCATAGCCACCGAATGCTTTTAGAAGGTTGACGGGTCTGACTGCACATAAAAGAGGTTTATCCAACGGCGAAGGAAGATAATCTGCAACATCCATATTGCTGATTCCAAGTGCATGCATGGTGCTTTCTACATCAATTGCCCTACTTTCATCTGCACGCCTTCTCTTGATTTTCTTATGATCTGACTTGATGTGACGCTTGCGACTTGTGTCACTCAGTGAAAACTGAAAAGCAAAGGGATTATCGGTGAGTGCATAATCACGGAACCGTTCTGGAAGGTTTCGAGACCGTCTTTTTTTTCCTGCATGGGCTCTGGCAGAAGTATTTCTGAGTGAATATGGCATGGTTGGATTTTTCACAGGTCGACAAGAATAAAATTTGATCATTTTACCATCTGTTTAAACACCAAACAATCCTTACTTCGAATACTTATTTCCTACCTGCATCCAACGAAAGTATTACAAAACAGACCAAGTGTGTATAATATCGCTACTGAATATCCATTGCCCTTATTATGTTACGAGTTATCTTACTGATCAGTTTACTAGCAAATTGCTGCCTTGGTTTTGCCGGCAATCATACCCTCTATCAAATTGACTTGATTGTTTTTACTCACCAACAAGGCTCTGAAAACACTGAACACATGGTAGCGCCTCTTATTCCTCCGGATACACATGCAGCAATCCCGCTGCGAAGTCTGGATAACGCGATGACACCCTATCATCTTTTACCTGTTTCTACCTCACAATTACGTAATGAATATTGGGCTTTGAACCGTAAATCGCAATATCGAATATTGTTGCATTATACATGGCTACAACCTGGCAATAATCAACGGCCCGTTGCCTTATCCGCTATTCATAGCAACAGCTGGGATATAGAAGGCACTCTGCGAGTCAGGCAAAGCAACTATTATTTACTAGACACAGAACTATTCTTTTCTTCTCCTACCAATGATACATCTTTTATATTTTCGCAAAAGCAGCGCCTGAAACCCAATGTTGTTTACTATCTTGATCACCCGCAAGCAGGGATGTTAATTAAAATTCATAAAGTAGCTTAACGATGATGACAGTCAGCTTGTATCCTTCAAGGTTTCGCTTCGGTATTTGGTCAGCCGGTGTTTCTTTTGTTTTATTTCAGTTTTTTATGCAACTCTCTTCAGGTGTGGTTATTGGCGCCATTATGCAAACCATGCACTTTTCGGCCCTGACTGCAGGATTACTTGGCAGTTCCTTATATTTTGTATACACCAGTCTGCAGATACCCGTCGGTATATTGTTTGATCGGCAAAACAGTCGTCTCTTATTGGCTTTCAATGCTTTTCTTTGCAGTCTAGGATGTTTGGTATTTGCCTCAAGCGAAAGCCTGACGGGATTATTTTTGGGACGTTTTTTAATTGGTGCAGGCTCTGCCTTTGCCTTTGTTGGCTTCTCTCACCTTCTGCGAGAATATTTTCCTATAAAACGATTTGCTTTCATGATTGGATTTTCAGAAACATTGGCGTTTATCGTCACGATGATTGGCATGATCAGCATGGGAAAACTCATTGCCATTTGGGGATGGCGTTATTTCATCTTTGCAGCAGGAATGGTTGGTTTACTCATCTCGTTTTTATGCTGGACAAACATTCCAGACAGTCCCCGTTCCGTAAAGCCACTCTCTGATTATGGCCAGCAAATCCTACAAATCCTTAAAAATGGCAAAGCCTGGATTAATGGTTTGTTTGTCGGTTTAAGTTTTGTTATTGTCACCGTTTTTGGAGCATTATGGGCGATTCCTTTTCTTCAAATAAAACTTTCCACCAGTTTGCAACTAGCAACCATTTTAGTCGCCTTTTTTTTCCTTGGTGCAGGCGTGAGTTGCCCCTTATTTGGCATACTCTCCAATCAATTTGAACGACGAAAGCCATTGATTTTAAGCTCGTGTCTGTCAACGACTGTTTTATTTCTAATATTGCTTTATCTGCCTTTACAAAATCCTGTAATCATTAGCCTGCTCCTATTTGTGATGGGCTGTTGTTGTGGTGCCTACATGCTCGCTTTCACCATCGCCAATGAATTAGCACCACCGAACTTATTATCCACATGCACCGGTTTCACCAACACACTTGCCATGCTCACCGTGCCTATTTTTCAAACACTTATTGGCTATCTACTGGATGTTTTTAATCAAACAGGCCAATACACACTTGGCAATTATCAACATGCACTACTGACCATCCCAGGGGCATTGCTAACCGCGAGTATTTTGGTACTTTTTCTTCCTGAGAAAATAGAAAACAGAACAACATGCCATGAGTTAATAGTGAACATCTAATACCTATTCTGCTCAGTATGGCTTTTGTTCTTTACCTCCTGCGTGACTGGCCCATAGGTAACAAAAGAGACCAGTCTCACACAGAGGGTTTTTAATAATAATTCATTTTATACTTTGGGCTCTGTTGAGTTTTCACTGGCATGAATACCTTCGTTTTGATGTTCATCCTTGGTTTGGTTTAATGCTACCCCGCCAAGTTTATCTTTGCTCAATAAACAAAATCCCATTTTCTCTCCCTTGGAAATAAACCCTGCAACCACAGAACCTTGCTTCATTGCTTCAGATAAAATCAGATGCAGGGCAGGAGATGGAACACGGATATGCCAAACTCCTTCTTTTGCATCTTCTTTGACATTAATAAATTGTGACATGGCTCTGGAGGTACCCTGAGCATCACACAATCCTGCTACCGCACCCTGAAATGCATCTTCTTCAGGAATATTCACTGAATACAACCCACTACCATCATTAAATCGACATAATAAACTGGAAAAAAGATGCATTGTATCCTCATCTTTGGTCAGCCAAACATGACGATACCAGGCATTTTTTGCCATAACAAACAGTTCTTTTCCATCTTGGCCAAGTTGCAAATGACCATTTAAACGTCCTGTTTGGCTGATCAGCAATTCCATGCCTGGACGTAAATCTTGAATAACAGGCGTATTTTCAGGATGGCTTAACATGTCTACTTTGAAATTAAAACCTTCTTTATTCTTGGTTTTAAATCCGAAAATCCAGCTTTCATTAATGGGATTAAAACTTAGAAAAGCCCGACCAACCTGCCAGTTACTCGTTTTAGATTCATTAAGCGTCGCCGTATTTTCATCAAAAAGAAGAATTTGCTTATTTTCACCATCAAATACCGCGGAAATAGCATGAAAGGTATGGTTATTTCTTTGCATCTGAAAAAAATAACCATACTGTTCGCCACTTTCATTCCTCACAATGCCAGAAAATATCCAGTCTGCGTAGATCGTTTCTGTAGGTAAAATACTTTTTGATTCAGCCTCCTCAAGACTGACTTCTGGCAAGCCACTTTTTGATTCCGTTTCATCCGCATGAATCGCACAACTCATTAACAATGTAAAACAAATAATACGTTTTCCCCATTGAATCAGACCCATGTTATACATAATCCTGTAATTGTTTATGAGACCAGAAATTTTTCCAGAATGCGTCACTAATCTTTGCTTCCACAGGCAAAAAATACATAGTTTCTGTAGCAAACGCTCGGCATTTTACCGCATCTTTTTCTGTCATCACTATCACTTTTTCTGCAAACTGCAATTCATTGAGCTGAAAACGATGGTGATCAGCAAATGGATAAGCATTAAACTTCACACCAAGTTTAGTGAGTGTGGTAAAAAAACGTTGGGGATTACCAATGGCAGCCACAGCCGCTACAGTACCCTCCAATTTAGACACTTCCAGCGATTGGCCACTAATAAGCCGGGTGAGTTTTCCAGGCATTAAATCCATACGATGAGCACCAGGCCACTCGCCTCCATTAATAATTACAAAATCAGCCGATTTTAAACGCCTGGCACTTTCTCGCAAAGGTCCTGCCGGCAAGCACCACCCATTGCCCAAACCGCGTGTTCCATCAATGACAACAATTTCCATCGCACGCGCCATCGCGTAATGTTGTAAACCATCATCACTAAGAATGATTTGACTTTGATGGTTGTCCATAAGATATTGCACGGCTTGTCTTCGTTTTGGTGCAATCACCACTGGACACCCTGTCTTTTGAGCCAGCAGCAACGGCTCATCACCAACGTCATCGGTTTTCGAATTCAGGGTCACCTCATAGGGGAAATGACGCACCCTTGCACCATAACCGCGACTGACGATACCTACTCGCACGTCACGAGCACGTAATTGGTTTGCCAATGCAATGACTAAGGGGGTTTTACCAACGCCACCCACCGTTAAATTACCTACCACAATCACTGGGATCGATATTGGTGGTTGTCGAAAACGTTGTAGAAAAAAGCGCCGACATTCACTAATCACTTGATACAATAAAGCAAAAGGCAACAAGAACCAACGCAGTGGATGACGTGTGTACCAAAGCTTGTCCATGTTGACGAATAACATTAAGCCACCGCTTCCTGTTCGTTTTTAATGCCTAACTTCTGTACTTTATATAATTGAGCGTAATGACCATCCAAAGCCAATAATTGCTGATGAGTTCCCTGTTCCACCACCCGTCCTTGATGCATGACGATAATTTTATTCGCGCGCTGGATGGTTGACAACCGATGTGCAATAACCAATGTCGTTCTATTTTGCATGACCAGATCTAAGGCAGCTTGAATGTATTGTTCGGATTCACTATCAAGCGCTGACGTTGCCTCATCAAGAATAAGGATCGG
Source organism: Legionella nagasakiensis (assembly GCF_900639915.1). GTDB lineage: Bacteria > Pseudomonadota > Gammaproteobacteria > Legionellales > Legionellaceae > Legionella_A > Legionella_A nagasakiensis. The sequence continues at coordinate 180,349 of NZ_CAAAID010000001.1, read as the reverse complement.
CGCATCCTTTAAAATGGCGCGCGCAATAGCCAGACGCTGCCGTTGTCCCCCCGATAAAAGCACGCCATTTTCTCCAATGCGCGTGTCGTATCCTTGTGGTAATTTTTGAATAAACTCATCCGCGTAGGCAAGCTTTGCTGCGGCAATAATCCGCTCCCGGCTAATATCAAAACGACCATATGCAATATTATTCGCCAAGGTATCATTAAAAAGGATGACTTGTTGGCTGACCAAGGCAATGTTGGCACGAAGCTCACTTAAAGCCAATTCGTTGATTGGCATGCCATCAAGGGTAATTTTGCCGCAATTGAGCTCATAAAAGCGAGGTAACAGGCTTGCAATTGTTGTTTTACCACTGCCAGAATGTCCCACTAATGCAACGGTTTCACCCGCTTCGATGCTAAAACTCACTTCATGTAATATGGGTTGACCTTGGCGATAAGCATAGGAAACACGATCAAAATGAATGGAACCTCGAATGTTTGCTATCGATCGTTTGCCCGTTTCAGACTCTATTGGCTGCTCCAACAACTTAAAAACACTTTCCGCCCCAGCAAGGCCTCGCTGGATAGTCGCATTCAATGTCGTTAACGTTTTCATTGGCTTAATGAGCTGCAGCATCGCGGCAATGATGGCCAGAAAAGAACCAGCAGTAATGGTTATCACCGTTGCAAGCTGAATCGCCGCAAAAATAATTAAGGCAATGCCCAAAGCAATAATAAATTGCACACCAAAAACGTTAATTGCTTTGCTGACTGCGACCTTCATGTCATTTTGCCGTGAGATCTCCGTGGCTTTATTGAATTTACCCACTTCATAGCGTTCACCACCAAAAATGCGCACAACACGATAACCCTCTATGGCTTCTCCGGCAATTTCTGTCACCTCACCCATGGTTTTTTGTACTTTATGACTAATTCGCCGCACCCGTTTATTCGTAAAATTAACGAGTAACCCAACGAATGGAATCGTCAGTAAAAACATCAAAGAGAGTTGCCAACAAACGACCATCATCACAATCAGTAAACCAGTCACCAGACAAATGTTTTGTACCAAATCCGTTAAGGCATCCGCACTGACTTGGGCAACCTGCTCAACATCATAAAGAATTTTAGATAATAATTGCCCCGATGTGGCTTCATCGTAATAATCCGCCGGCAAACGAATGATATGAGCGAAAACCCGCTGTCGCAGCACTTTCACCACTGACCGAGCCACCCAAGTCATACAATAGCTGCCGAGAGAGCTCACAAGCCCCCGAATCGAAATCCCAACAAGTACGATGAAGGGAATTTGTTTGACAAAGGACATATCAATATCAATAAACCCCTTATCCAAAAAAGGGCGCATCATGTAAGTGAACCCAGCATCAATCGCCGAATAAAAAATGTTAGCAAATACGCCCAAAAGGAGAATAGGCCAAAAAGGTTTGACATAGGTAAACAAGCGGCAATATAAAGGCCAGGCTTTAAGATGAGGTGTTTTTTTCATAAAAATGGCAAGGAATTGGCAGTAAAAATAACAGATTGTACTCCTTCTTGTGCTTAAGTGCCAATTGATTCAATAGAGCGTTGAATGCCTCATACAGTGTTGCAACATCGATTCTATTTCATCCGCCATCACTTTTGTCGAAGATACAGAAACAAACAGTTTGCCGAAAAAACTTTGAGCTCTTAGATGCTCTATCACCGGCTGAGACGTTGCTTTCCATTGTCGAATACTGTCCAATGCCTGCTCTACATCATCCATGGGAATCCCTGCCTGCTGAACATAGAGTCGTTTTAAGGCTGAAAATTTAGCGATTGTATTGTCTCCGTAAGGATCTTTTTTAAGGAGATTTTCCATTCTGCGATAAATTTTGGTCAAGATAACCCTTTTTTCTTTTTCTGCATGATACGCTTCCGGAGGTAGGGGAAAAACATAAAAATGATCTTGCGCAACGCCATAGGAAAACTTGGTTTGTAACGGCAAAGACTGGAAAAACAAGCGAGACACGTTAGTGGTTAAAGTACGAATCCCTTGTGTGTATTCAATTAAATCAATCGCCGTATGCCTGCATGTATTCGATAATTGTGTGTGATGGGTTCTTGCAATTATTTTCCTTTCTTGCTCGGTGTTTTCATCACTTGACTCACTTTTTTTTATTTCCTTTAAGGTTAAAACAGCGGTCGTATCGTCTTCACGCTCAGGTAAATAACAACGTATGGACTGAGACCCTTGCGCCATACTCATTAATTTTGTAAATTGCAAATACTGGCGGTAACTGATAACGTAAGCTCCATAACTGATGTCACCCCCCAGACGTAAAGATTCAGGTTGTAATTCTGCTTTTGCACCTGTAAACAGTAATTTTCCCCCGAGCCTGCAGCAAGATTGATTATCATCAATCACAAATTTGCCTACCCGGGCTAACAAAACAGGCCTACCCTCTTGCATCACTCCAAGCATGACAAAGGTATGAACGCCTTTTTTGGCTAAAGCAATAAAAAACTCATCCTGCTCTTTATTGACAATTCTTTCAGTTGGTGAAGATCCAGTCGTTTCAATACGCGGTTTTGGCGGTATTGCCTGCAGGAATGGTGTATGTTTCTCTTCAGTATTTTTCTGACTGTTTGCGGAGTTCATCATTTAACTACGGTCATAAAAATTATCATCAGTTTAATCCATAAAGATTAAGGCAGTATTAATCGTAACCTGACTATTTTTTTTGATTTTTTAGACAAGATAGGACCTATAGGCTTATAGACAGCTACCACAGAGCTTTATTTAAATTCGCTGAAAAATAGAGATTAGACCTAGGGTCTGTGAACAAAATTTTTCACAAACCCTAGCGTTCCTCAAAGTAATGGCTTGTCCTCATCAGTTTCTGGTGTTCTTTCTTCTTTTGTCATTTCTTGTAAAGCCGTTTTAAACTTAGATACTTCTTTTGCCAGCCCTTTTTCTTGACCATGAGCAAAAAGTCCTGCACCTGTTAGTGCACCGGCAGCAACACCGACTGTAATGCCTGCGGTTGCTGCAACACTCAATCCTGCCGAACCCGCTACGGTCAACAGCAAACTGCTACCGCCTGAAGGAATAGCGGCCAAAATACCAATACAGACTAAAGCAGCACAAGCAAACACTAGTAATCCAATGCCCACGTTTTTCCAGGCTGAACTTCTTCCAGAAACATGCTGAGAAAGTTTCGCTAGATCTTTGACGTTTTCTTTGGTCTTATCAGGATTATCAACGTCGTTGAGCGTTTGAGTCGCACAAGATAATACTCGGGTTAAATCAGCCAGATGATTTGGTTTCAATGACTTCAGATCATCACCAGCAGTTTTTCTCACATACGCTAATAATTCGCACCCTTTTTCATGAAATTGTTGATGTTTTTCAGAACGATGCTTTTCTTTAAGAGCGCTCAATGCTGTTTCAAAGGCCCCTAACTTAGCCCTGTATTCCTCAATAGCACGATCACTGGGGCGCTTAAGAAAAGCCACATTACCGACTTTATTTTCTTTATTAGTCCCTGCACTCTTACGGTACAATTCCCGGGTAGCGGCCTCACTGAATGTCTCGCCACTGCCAATGCGGTTGTTAGCAATGGAATCGTCTTTCATTCCAGGTGACCCATGCACATGATGGGTCGTAATTTCAGCCGCATTGCCACCCCGTACCCGTACTTCTTCAATGTGGGCTGGGTCTTTTCCTAAGGCGATGTAACGCTCTCTGGTCCAATCCTGGGTTGTTTTCTCCACAGCCGTACCGGTTCTATCTTGGCCACTGGCGCAATTGACAACACTGAGAAATGTTTTGGCCGCAGCACGCATGACTTTTGAAACACTATCAAGACGGGTTGCCTTTGCCCCTGGTGCCGACCCCCACGGACGACTTTCTTCACCAAAATCCAATCCTTCCGCAACATCAACAACACGAAATGTTCCATCATCGTTGGAAGGTAAATAAGAATAATCATCTCCACGGCCAGATCCTCTGGTCACCGTAGCAATATTACTCACAATGGTCGCCTGACTTTTCAGAAAGGTATAAGTATTCAGCGTCGTCACATGCAGGTGTAACTCAGCCTCCTCTCGGCCCATTTTTTCTTTAGCCGTTGCCCGGACTTGCTCCAGTGCTTCATGAGTATGAACCTGAACCTGTGCGGCGCTTTCCCCTTCGCCGACATAAGCTGGCGAGCCCATACGGGCTAACCACAGCACGTTTTCCTCCTCGGCGCTCAAAACATCGAGATCCGCAGGTCTCTCGATGACGGATGGATCATCAACGAGGATTAATTCGTTTTTGACAATAAATGCATTTTTTGCGCCTACCAGGTGCGTGTTCCTCGCCTGTGCCGGCAATGCCGTGTCATCGCTGGCAATCAATTCGGCAAATAAGCTATCCGCTTCTTGTTCAGCAACGCTCAAATGAGTATGGGCATTTTTTTCATCATGTGCAGGATAAGGCGTTACTTCTTTTAATTTTGCAAGTTCTCTTTTTTGCTCGGGGGTTTTCTTAGTCACCGGGTATTGCGTCTCACGCTGCAATACCCCAGCGTCCCTATCATAGGTCAACGTCACCATGGTGCGTGCCGGCGTTAAAACACTCGAGAGATTGCGGTAATGAAATAATAATTCTTTGGCGTCCTTGGCACTGTTACAACCTTCGGTCAAATTAGCGTCATGCAGTTTTTCAACCAGAAACGTATTAAATACCTTCTCGTGCGCCTTAATTTCTTCTAATTTCACCTCGTTGCTTTTAGCAGGGTCCTGCGCAATGGCTAAAATCTCTTTACTCAACTCGGCAAACCTGATTCGCATTTCACCACGTATGGCAGCACCCTCACCGCCCAGTTTTTTATCAATGGCAAAGTCAATGGGTCGCAAACGTGATAAGGTACGCAACAACATGTTGTTGGCTTCAATGACAGGCTTATCATGCGACATGCGTTGATCAAGAGGGAGAGCGTGAGTAGCATCCCGCAACCACTGGTCGCCCACCACCTTGGAAACGATATTAAACTGCGCATCGTTAACTTCTCGCAACAAGTCCGCCATCGCCTCATAACTAAGCGGCTCATCCGCTCTTAACCAGGCATGCAACTGATCTTTATTAAGGCGCTGCTCTGTGTGTACACCTACTTCGACAGAACGAACTAAACCTTCGGTTTTATATACTTCTGAGTGCTCTCTTGCCATTGCCATTACTCAATTAGTCGACTCTAATGGTAAGTATAACAAAAACGACATTAACGAACGATTAACCATCCATGCTTGATGATGATAAAAGCGATGCGGAGCATGGGGTATTCAAAGGAGGGATGTTTTGCAAAACCTGGTTATATAAATCATAACCAGGCTACCTACAATCTGGTGATATAAATTTTTTACTTTACACTATTGCTGAATGCCACCTACCACCCAATCGTTGCTGTGAGCAAATTGACGGAAATGCCATAACTCATCCAGTTGGGTCATAGGATCACTGTTTTCTTTAATAAAACCGGTAAAGCGCACCGTTGCTACCCAACCATCCGCTTGTTTGGCAACATCAAGCAATTCAGTCTCAAGCTGGACAACTTCGGTTGTATTAGGCTCATCACCACGTTCTTCTATCTGCATTTTGATTTCTGCAAATATTTCCGGGGCTGTAAAAGCACTTAAATCCTGCATGTTTTTTTGATCATAAGCCGCTTGTAAACGGATAAACTTGACTTTAGCATCCCGAAGAAACGATTCCTGTTCAAAGCCATGAGGATAATCCGCCGCCTGATAATCCGCCCTTGCCGAAGAAAAATTTACAGCATCACTAAATCGGTTTTGACTAAAACCAGCAGAATGAGCAGCCTGGAAACCTGGCTGCATTCTCTTGCGCATGAAACTTACAATAAAGAAAATCAATGAACCGACAATTAACCAGGATATTAAACCATTCGCCAAGCCATGCCCCATAAACAAGCTGGCTAATAAACCACCGACTAACAATCCGCCCAGCACACCGCCCCATTTGCTTGCCTGAGAACGCTGCCCTAAAGATTTACTATTCTTAGCGTGATTCGATGAAAAAAGACTGCTTTTTGAACGCTGAACGCCAAAACTTCGCCCGCCGCCAAAACGCTTGGCCGAGGCTTCATTCACCACCAGCCCAAAAGCCAGCAATGCAATTAATAAATACGTAAATAATTTATACATAAATTTGACTCTTTTTAATTAAAAAGAGTAATTATTGCATGTTCTGCGAAACCTGCCTACTGTCTTAAAAAGATCGGAGACTTTGAACAGGCTCTTATTTTTAATGACTGCAAATTATTGTTGAATTATTTTACAAAAATAAATAATATGCACAAAATTGATTCTGAATGGTTTTTTATGTCTCTTGCAAACGTTCACATTGAAGCGCTGCTTACTCAAAAAATTTCGGATTATTTTAGCACCACTCCAGCCTACGAAACATTGCGGCAACATTGTCTGGCGCGAATTCTTCTCAAACCGATTATGGAGCGAGTAGATGAATCCTTACAAATTGTGCTTGCTGCCGATAAACATCAAGCTCAAAAACGGCTTGAAGAAGATGCATACCGAAACCAGTTAGAACATGATCAACGAGAAGAAACATCGGATACAAAGCAAGAACGTGATGACCAGCACCGCACAGGCATATTATTAAACGCCTTGAGAACAAAACAAAGCGGAATGACCAGTTACGTCATCGAGATTCGCGACATTGAGTCACGAATAGGATATTTGGAACAACAACTTATAGTGATTGAGCAACACGTTCGCAGAAAAAGACGTGAAGCTCAACGCACCCCAACAACTCATCATCCTGATTCAATACCAGATCATGGTACAACCCATGATCACAGCCATCCTGCTGCCACCCATACACACGCACACCCATCAACGAAGGAAGAGGAAGCAATAAGAGCGCTCAATCGACAACATGCATCATTATCTTTAGAACTTACACGATTACGCCTTCAGTTAAGTGAGCAACGTCTTAGAAAAACCCGACTTCAAGAAGAATATGAGGAAGCCAGCCGCGAGATAAAAGAGCAGCTCCCTGAAAGACAAAAACAACGCCAGGAACGCGCTTGCGCACGCGCTATTCGCGCCCAGGCTCGCCTAAAAGCTGATCCTGATTTTATCCAATTATCAGCTGATAATCGTCGCATTCTGCAAAAAAAGATATCAGAACAACACGTGGCACTGGATAAACAATATCGGCAATTAAAAAGGCAGGCAGAGCAAGCGTGCTATCCTCTTTATTTAACACAGCTTCAACAGCAATTATCGACTATGCCTTACCTTCCATGGCAAGCCAATCAGGCCCTTGAGCAAATCATCGCATGCATGCAACAATATTTATCGGAAAAAGACGCTGAACAACGCGAACGAATACATTTAGCAACTCTACAGCATCAACTTGCCACACTAGAACTTGAGTTAAAACAAAAACAAGAGCGGCGAGCGCAATTACAGGCAAACATTCCGCAACTTCAGTCGCAAAACGCGCAGTTGGCTCAAGAAAACCAGCAGCTTGATCAAACCATGCAAAAGCGGCGGGCACTTAACAAACGCATCATCATAGGCGGCATGATTAGTTTTCTACTCACGCTGGCGCTCGCTGCTGTTCCAGCCCTTTTAATAACCGCCCCTGCATCAACGACGCTATTTCCGTTGTTATTCATTCCGGCCGCAATAGCTGGTTTAGCAATGGCGGGCTTATTTATAGCTGCGGCAATCTATGGCGTCAAAAATATACTTGATGCAAGAAAAAAAGCGCGCAATGAACAAGCCATTACCGATAATATCGCCACCATGGAACGGGAAAGCAGTAACATCCAGGCACTTATCAGCGTGGAAATACCGCAACTGTATACAAGAATAGGTGAAACACAAACCACCATACGCGCCGCTGAATACGAAATAACAATGCATGAACAATCTGCCGCCAGGGCACTGGCTAAAGCATCCACCATCACCGTTGACCATCCCTTACCTGCTTTCTTTGACGTACCACATCCTCCAGGAGCTTTCCCTCTCCCGTCCGCACCACCCCTAGTAGAAGAAACACCATCGGGCGGCCTTACGTTTCATTAAATGGGTACTTCCTCCTGTACACTCTCACCATGTATAGACTTGCAGGCATTTGCCATGCATTTTAATTCCCGGCATAATTTTTAGAAATGACCTTAAAAGAACAATCATTATGCCAATCCTCCCAGGGTCTGTTAACGGTTCTATGGCCAAGCTGGCATGGCTATTCACTGTTTTCATTATGTTCATTGCCACAACCTTTGCTTCACCACGCTCTTATCTTGAAGCCCAAAAAATCGCTGAAACCATTTTCAATGCACACCGCCAAACGCTTTATTGCGGTTGCCACTATGAGCGCTTTAATCAGGTTGATTTAGCCAGCTGCAACATGCAGGGATCTGGCCATTTTAAAGAAGCTCATATGGTGGAATGGGAACACATCATGCCCATCGAACTCATCGGACAAGAATTTCCTTGCTGGCAGGAACCTCTATGCCATCGTGATGGCATCGCATTTCAAGGACGGGAATGCTGTCGGCAGATCAGTGAACTATTCAGACAAGCCGAAGCCGAGCTTTACAATCTCTGGCCCGTTATAGGTTTGGTCAAGCAGGCACGAACCTCTTATCAATATGGGGAACTTCGTAGCAACGAAACTTTCTGGGGTTGTGATATTCAATTAGATAACACCTTGAGTCAATTCGAACCCTCCGACCGCGCCAAAGGCATTGTCGCTCGGGCCAATTTATTTATGGCTTACCGATACAACATTAAATTAAGCAATGCTCAACACAAGCTTTTTGAAGAATGGAACAAACAATATCCCCCTGACGAATGGGAAAAAAAATGGGCCGCCTCTGTTGCCATTGCTGAAGGCTATTCCAATCCATATATTGCCATTCCTAAAGCGACTGCAATACCAAGATAAGATGGGCTAAAAAATGATCAAACATCATGTTATGATTCACTCATTTTGACTGAGTCCTGCTTTTCACCATGAAATATTTTGTAACTTACGCCGTCATGGACGAAGAAACCGGCGCAAACCCTTTATGGCATGCATTTTTATTCCTATCTCATTTGGAAGAAGGACAAGACAAATTAGAAGTATGTGAATATTGGGGATTTTACGGTGTACCATCAACAACCTCAACGTCAGGAATGCAACAACGATTAAAGCGATTCATTGGCCTTGATATTGATTTTTATGATAACCACGGCTTGTTAAAACGAGAAGGATTACGTTTTCTTAATAGCGGCAAAGGTCTCCATGGCGTTACGTTTGAATTAACAGACACCAAATTTTCTGAATTGCAGCAACGTTGTAGAACCATGGAAGAAGAACAAACCGCCGCCATTGCTGAAGCCGCTGCCTCTCTTAGAGGGGAACCAAAAGCAGAATCAAAACTTTATCCGTATGAACACTTATCGCTCTCTATCTTTAAGATAGAAAAAGCAAAAGCTTTAGAACAACACCGTAAACCTAGACTTCAACCTTTTGATTTTAATATAAATCTAACCTTATTTGGCCCTAGTTTAAATCATTCTCATACATGTAAAACACAAATATTGAGGCTTTTACAAAACATATTAACACCGACACAACTGGCAAGACTGACCGAAAATGGACAACATTTAGCCGTCCCTCGCTTTAGCGGCAAAATGGAAAAAATATTGCTGCATAGTGAAGGACCTTATAACATTCATAGCAAAAGAGATGGTCAAAAAGTTTATTATCATGATGGCAATCACCCGCAGGTCAAAGTCTACTGGACTTTACCGCCACAAGAAATTGAAGCCCTCTCTGAGTCCACTCGCAGGCAATTTGTATTATCCGAAGAATACCTGGATGAGGCAAAGCTCGCTGCAAGCCGCTTACAAGCGCTAGAATGGCTATTTATTAACGCTCCCCTCGATGAAAAATACAACCGTTATAAGGAAGGCTTGCTGGCCCACATAAAAAACCTGTATGAAGCGTTTGCTAAAACCACAGTTAAACCACCTGACATCCCTCTTCGCGGCTGGAAAGGTTATGCCTTGTGGCTATTAAATGTCCCTCGTAGCAGAAATGAAGCTGAGTTGTTAAAAAAAATACAACAAGCACGCCTGTTTCTTAATGCACTCTACATGACAATGGTTGATGGAATAGCCATCAACGACGACTACCCTTGTGAGCTGGATGTATCTGAGATGGATGAGGATATCGACTACAACCCTCTGGAAGCACTTGCCAGCCATTTACCACACCAGTTACAAAGACAGCTTTGTAAGATCATTGGGCGAAACTACATTGATCCTGAAAACGCTCCTATCCAACATTTACCTCGACCCAGCAGTTTATCGGACAATCTTGGGTTATACTAAAATCTATAGCATACGTCCAGGAGCATCCAACATGGAACGTTTTAAAAAAATAATTTCAATCATTGTACTGGGGTTGATGGCTGCACCAAATTTTGCAAAAAACACCTCTTGTCTCAAATTTGGTATTAGCCAACCCCAATACACAAATACTGCTGTAGAAAAAGAATGGTCTACGTTCATCAGCGCCTTAGAAAAAGCAAGCGGGCATTGTGTACAACTATTAACCTTCAATAATCAGGGCACCTTAGTGAATGCGTTAAAGAAAGACAAAATCACCATCGCCTATGTTAAAAATAAGTCCATGATAGAACATCACAAAACATTAAAAGCAATCGCGCAAGTCATAGAAAAAAATCCTAAAACTGGTAACCCAATGACCAATTACAGCAGCTACGTCATTGTAGAAAAAAACTCAAGAGTTACCTCACTGCGTGATCTGAAAAACCAGACCATTGCCTACACAGACCCTTACTCTTCCTCAGGTTACACTCGTTTAAAAGAAGAATTATCCAAAGCCGGAGTTCATGCAACCTGGGTACAATATAGCGACATCACACAGGCATTGGCTGCTGTGAAAGAGCAAAAAGCCGCTGCCATAGGCATCTGGGATTATCATTTTGAAAAAAAAATATCCAATCAACATGATTACAAAATCATTGCAAAATTTTCAAATCACCCGACCCCCTATTTAGTCGTTAATACGAAGCAAATAAAACCGGATTTACAAGCACAAATCACTTCTAATCTTGTTCATTTTAAAGGGATGTATAACATTATAGGTTTTAAGCCGCTCTAAGCGGCCTGCGTCGTGTGCAAAACATTTGTCCTGAGAGACTCCTAAGATGTATAATTTAAAAACAGGGTCATTACCGGTTATATCTTATGAAAATAATTTATTATGCGGGATACATCGATGCAGCTTCATTCAAAACAGCTTGCGTCGAGCAAAAGTTAGATCCAAAAAAAGTGGTCTTTCTGTTTCCTGGCAATTCCACTCATCATGGTCACAACATCACCTTATTTTCAATCAAAGGAGGCGGGGGTCTTGCCACCGCTTCAAAAAACATTGGCAGTAAAGGGTATCCCACTCTTAGTTTACCTACAACGAGCATGGAACAATGGTCCAAAAGCTCTACGCAACAACAGATTGTTGAAGGCGCAATTGCCGATGTTTATCGTGCCATTGGCGCAGGTTATAGCTTGATGCTTCCTGTTCGAGAGCACACCGATACTTCGTATTTTGATTCCGGTTTGCAATACAGCGATGGTTTGGCAGAACCAAGCTTTTGGGGAGAAAATCAAAAAACTCCAAACAAGCCGCTAGCCAATCACTATACCACCGAACTGGATAAGTTGCATGATTTTATGGCTCTTGCCAACGATGAACAATTGCAGCGAGCATCCGCCGATCCCAGCAATCCTTTTTATGCCGCTTATTTACAAGGGCGACAAATGCGCCCGGATGATCCATGGCTGCAGCCTCTCACAGCAAGTTCATCGTTTATTCCCCTTCGACACACACAACCTGTTTCACACTCTGGTCTTGTAGAAAGCGTCAGAAGCACTGAGGGAAGGTTATCAGAACATCTCCCTGAACCTGCCAGAAGAATTGCTCCAGCCGTCACTGGAATGCCTATTCCTGAGAGCAAAACACCATCAAAAAAACCAGCAGTGAATAAGCCAGAATCCGAACCAGAGACGGAACATTCGCAACCTAAAACAATGCGCCCATCACGAACCAGAGCATCGTTTTTTAGCCACGCCATTCTATCAGCACCAGCGTCTTATCATCGATTGTATCAAACATCAAAAGACCCATTGCAAAGTGCGCGCGCCTTATTGGATGATTACACCAAAGGCAACTCCTGGTGGCTACGCTTTTTTACCGGCCATTGGAATCGCCATCATGTCCAAGAAGTCGCCCAAATCGTCAAAAAAATTGATGAGGGTCGCATCAAGGATAACGACACGTTAGTCTCTGAGTTAGATAAAATTCATTTAGTTAACCTCAATGGCTCATTAGCAAGACGCACGCTTTTTATTAAGGAAAAATTTGCTGAAGAATCGGCTAAATATCAAGAACCAAGATTATAGAACAATTCAATCCTTAAGCAGTGATATCGAATTCGCGTTATATTTTATATTATTAAGGATAGATCGTTTTTATTTATTCATTCTTATTTGAAAGAACCTCTCTTAAATTAAATCAGGAGAGCACATCATGGAAAAGATTCTCTTAGTGCAAGGTGCTAATTTAAACTATCTGGGTAAACGTGAACCTGAAATTTATGGAAAAACAACTGCGGAAGAATTAAATCAAACATTACATCAACATGCTAAGGATAAAGGATATTATCTAGAAATTTTTTACACCAATCTTGAAGGCGAAGCCATTAATAAAATATACGAAGCAGCAGATAAAGGTTTCGATGGACTGGTCATGAACCCCGCTGGCTTTACTTATGCCGGTTATGCATTAAAAGATTGTATTAAAGGCGCCAATTTACCTTATGTAGAAATTCACATCAGCAATATTGCCACGAGAAAAATTCATTGCGTTTTATCTGATGCGGCCATTGGCATGCTTACTGGATTTGGGCTGCATGGTTATCTACTGGCCCTTGAGGCCATGCTGCATTTATTGTCCGATAAGCAAAATAAGTAAAAATCGAAGGAGCAGGGTTCAATGAAAATCATGCTTAATGACATTCAGCAGCTTACAGAAAATACCTATCGGAAAGCCGGTTATCCAGAAGAGCAACTACCTGTCATTGTTGATGTCTTAAAATACGCCCAACTACGAGGAAATTTACAAAGCTTGATACAAATAGCAAACGGTGTGCCAACATACCATGCTCAAGGTCCTGTGCGAATTAGAAAAGAAACCAGTTTATCGATTGTTCTTAATGGCAATGACAATATTGGCATCTGGGTGATGTATAAATCGATGCAGCAAGTCATGCGGAAAGCTGGATTACATGGATTTGCTATCGCAGGCAGCTATAAAAGTGCACCGCCCGGAACCGCTGCAATTGGCTATTACGTCAGAAAACTTGCTGAAAAAGGCTTGATTGCCTTTGCATTTTCAGGCTCTGGAAAGATCGTTGCCCCTCATGGGGGTATGCAACGACTATTTGGGACTAACCCTATTGCTGTCGGCTTACCTGTTAAAGACAGCCCCATTGTAATTGATATGGCTACATCCAGTTTGCCATTATTCCAAGTGATGGCAACAAAAATCCAACATCAATTATTGCCGCAAGGTGCTGCCTTCGATCATTTAGGACAACCAACGCAAGATCCGGAAATGGTATTGCAAAACGGCACCCTCACAACCTTTGCCGCGCACCCCAAAAGTTCTGCATTATCGTTTTTAGTTGAAGTTCTGACCGGTCCATTAGTTGGCGCAGCTTTTGCAACAAGCAATAATGCTCAGACCAACTGGGGCAATCTTATTTATGCTTATGACCCGGAATTGTTATCTACTCGAAAATTTTTTATGAAACAAATGGAGCAATTACAGCACATGATTAAATCGAGTGAGCCATTACCAGGGTTCGATGAAATTTTCTTACCAGGTGAACAGGCGGAAAAACAGGCATCCGAAACACTGGCCAGAGGATGGCTTGAAGTCCCTGACTGGCTAGGGGCTATTTTAAACTTTAATGAGAGCATTTAATAATCATCAGTACTTACGAAAAACTTAAAGAACCAGAAGAGCCATAAAAAGGCTCTTCTTCTTTTTCATGGGTAACCTCATGAAGCAGAATGTAAGACGCATTGCTCGTTAAATTGCTGAACAAATTGTCGAAGCGCATTTATATCCAACCTGGATGCATTTTTCCGCTGATACGCTTGTAAAAATTGATTAAAGCACATTTGATATTTGGCATTTGAAGTATTTTCCTCAGATTGAGGATAGGCGGATAAATCTACGTAAAGCAGTTTTTCTTTGGAAAAATCAGCGTTAATAGGGCGTTGAAAAATGGCAATTGCTTTACAACATATGGCACAAGCCTCCAAGTCATCATAGGCTTTCAGTGGTAAAGAATCATCACCGGCCAGCGATAAAAGGTCATAAGAGGTTAGGTTAACGCTGTATTGCAAATAGTCCTCTGCCCCACTTTTTTTTCTGATAACATTCACAATGCCTCCGTTACAACGATCGCCACTGTGCAAGGAAGTCACTTTTATCTTATTTCCTGTACGCGTCACCAGGCTAATGGATGAAAACTGCCCCGTGCCTCCGCTGTTATTCAGTGTTTCAACAATCGCAGAGTCTGCAACCGTTCCAAATGGTTTATAATAGCTATATCCCTGCATCTCAGCGGCACCATCCACTTTCCAGTGATAATCATAGCCAATGAATTTCTTTGTGGTAAGTAACTTATTTTGGCCAGAAATGCTTCTTCCAGGCTCGGCATGCAGACCACATTGCGTCAAATCAGCCATCCCTTCAGATTCTCCTGCTTCAAATAAACATAAAGAATCCAATGGCTTTCCCTGGTACATTAACATCGCGGGCACCTGGTTTTCTGAAGCATGAACGATGAAAGGCAACAACAAAAAGAATTGGCCCAATAACCTGAAAAAAAATGCATTCATAAATAGATCCATCAAGCGTTTCTGGATAAGCAAATCATATCCTATTTTTTCGAGTGATGGCATAGAGTAAATGCCAATGACGCTAAGAAAAAAAGAAATCTTCTATCTGGATCACAAAAAGGATAATCTCCAATAAACCCCGGTTACCGCTGACGCGTTAACCAGGCTACAATTCACTCAATCACAGCCTGGATAGTGCGAAGCAATATCCAGGAATAATGCCCGGACAAACCGGTTAAGAACTTGTGTTCAAACTCCGTCAGCCAGTGTTTTTACTAAGGTAGGGCCTTGATAAATCAAGCCAGTATATACTTGCAACAATGAGGCTCCAGCATTCAATTTATCCTTAGCCACCATTGGGCAATCAATGCCGCCAGCACCAATTAATGTCACTTCATCGCCAACCACTTGTTTTAATAGACGCAAGCATTGCGTTGACCGTGATGCTAAAGGCTGGCCACTCAAGCCGCCTTGTTCATTCCCATGTAACAAGTCTTTGACACCATCACGTGCACAAGTGGTATTCGTTGCAATAATGCCATCAATACCATGTGATATCATCACCTCAGCCATTTCTTTCAACGCTTCATCGCTTTCATCAGGAGACAATTTAATCACTAGAGGAACATAACGCTGATGGCGATCCATCAGTTGTAACTGTTCCTTTCTCAACTGGCCTATCAAATCATTAAAATAGTCACGCTGCTGCAACTGACGCAAATCAGGGGTATTGGGGGAAGAAATATTAATCGTTACATAAGAAGCTTGTAGATACACTTGACGTAAGCAATACAAATAATCCTTGGTCGCCTCCCTCAATGGCGTGTCTTTATTTTTTCCAATATTAATGCCCAAGATTCCCTGGTATTTGGCTTTCTTTACATTGGCCACCAAGACATCCACACCTTGATTATTAAAACCCATGCGGTTAATAAGTGCTTGTGCTTGTGGTAAACGAAACAAACGCGGTTTTGGATTACCAAGCTGCGGTCTTGGGGTTACCGTTCCTACTTCAATAAAAGAAAAACCTAACTTGGCTAATGCATCTATACATGCCCCATTCTTATCAAGCCCTGCCGCAAGACCAATAGGATGAGGAAATTCAAGCCCCATCACATGCACCGGTTTAGAGAATGGCTGAGCAAAACACTTCCTAGGAAGATACTGTAAAAGGAATAAAGTCAATTCATGGATCGTTTCCGCATCAAAACGAAATAACAATGGCCGGATTATTTCTTGATACATGGCAACATCTCAAACCTCACACTGTTGTGCCCAGACACGCAGCATTGCATTTCCCTGAGATTGTAAATGATAATCCACCTTACGCACTTCCACACCATAATTATTTTCCTGCAACCCCAACAATACCGGACCCAAGAACGGAGAAGGCTGACTGTGGCGGTCAATTAAAGGAAAAATCCGCACTTCTTTAGCGACGCGAGCAAGCTCACGAATGATTTTCAAGTGAAATTCAACATCCTGATCCTCCAAGTCAGCAAATAAATAGTGCGAGCTTAAAGCAAAATCAAATGAAAAATCCGCAAAAGGCAAATGATAATCATTCACGGGTAGATAACGTCTCTCCACACGCCCTCGTTCATAATCTGCAAAAAATTCCGCCATTCCCTTTCGACGTTTAGCAATCAAATGATCCAGGCTGCCATATCGGGTAAAATCAAATTTGTCCTGCACTTGTTTTACCTTATCAACCATATCTTCGAAAATTAAAGAAACCTTAGTGGAAAGCGTTGACTTATCTAAAGCAAACAAAGGATCACAACTCACCACATGATCCGTTGCTTCATGCAGCTCTGTATTGATTGCGCTCGGTCCACAGCCATATTCCAGCAAGCGGGCATTGAAATCTTTTTCAGATAGGTCAAACATTTCTGAGTATTCATCCACATGATGACCCCAAAGTACCAATTCACGCATCAGGTTATTCTCCCTTATATCTTCACAACAACAACTAGGACAGGTATAGTCTAACGTATTTGCGATAGCTTCAGGAAGTCATTATGCACCATGGCCTAAAACATTACCTGGGCGAAACTTATGATTTACTACGCGATAGCGTCTATCAGTTCGCCAGTCATGAAATTGCCCCAATTGCTGCACAGATTGATAGAGAGAATGCTTTTCCTAATCATCTTTGGCAAAAACTAGGCGCTTTGGGTTTACTCGGTATTACAGTCAGTGAAGAATATGGCGGTGCTGGCATGGGCTATTTAGCTCATGCGATCGCCATGGAAGAAATCTCACGTGCTTCCGCTTCCGTAGGCCTAAGCTATGGCGCTCATTCCAATCTGTGTGTCAATCAGATTTATTTAAATGGGAATACCCAGCAAAAAGAACGCTACTTGCCCAAATTGATACGTGGTGAATACATCGGTGCGCTGGCCATGAGTGAAGCAAACTCTGGTTCGGATGTAGTAAGCATGCAGATGAATGCTCGCCAACAAGGTAATTATTTTATTCTCAATGGCACTAAAATGTGGATTACCAATGGACCAGATGCGGATGTGTTGGTGGTCTATGCTAAAACGGATAAACAGGCTGGTAGTCGGGGGATCAGTGCCTTTATCATTGAAAAAGGCTTTCCAGGTTTTCGCACCGCCCAGAAACTCGATAAACTAGGTATGCGCGGCTCAAATACCTGCGAACTTGTTTTTGAAGACTGCGAAGTACCTGCTGAAAACTTATTGGGTGAACTCAATCAAGGCGTTCAAGTGCTTATGAGCGGATTGGATTACGAGCGAACCATCCTTGCCGCAGGCCCCGTTGGTATTATGCAAGCCTGCCTGGATGTTGTCGTTCCCTATGTGCATGAGCGCAAGCAATTCAAACAACCGATCGGCGAATTTCAATTTATTCAAGGAAAACTGGCAGACATGTATACGGATCTGAATGCCTCTCGCTCCTATCTCTATGCCGTTGCCCAAGCGTGTGATCGCAATCTGGTCAGTCGCAAGGATGCTGCCAGTGTTATTTTATATACGGCTGAGAAAGCGACTCAAATGGCCCTTCAGGCAATTCAGACATTAGGAGGTAATGGCTACATTAACGAATATCCAACTGGCCGCCTGTTGCGAGACGCAAAATTGTATGAAATTGGTGCAGGAACGTCTGAAATTCGACGCATGTTAATTGGCAGAGAACTATTCAACGAGACCGCCAATTAGCCTATGTTTGTTTATTTTCTTATAATTGAAAGAGAGAGCGTTATTAATCAGCTATGCAGAGATCTAATCAAAGTTCCCTCTAACTTTCCCTTATAGAAAGGGGAGAACTTAAAGAAAGCAAACAACTTTACCTATTGCTAAATAACGACTATAAATCTATCTCCATCTCAGATAAGGAACAGTCCTATGAAACACGATGATGTGGTTATTGTTGCAGCAAAAAGAACACCGACAGGAAACATGCTTGGTACTCTATCTTCTTTATCCGCCCCGGAATTAGGTGCAGCAGCACACCGTGCTGCCATTGAGCAAGCAGGCATTTCTCCTGCCGAGGTTGATGAAGTTCTTAGTGGCTGTGTTCTGCAAGCCGGTATTGGTCAAGCTCCGGCAAGACAAGCCGCCAAGCTGGCGGATGTACCCGATTCAAAAGGCGCAACCACCATTAACAAAATGTGTGGCTCAGGAATGAAGGCAGTCATGCTCGGACACGATCTGATTAAAGCAGGCTCCGCTCAGGTGATCCTTGCAAGCGGCATGGAAAGCATGAGTAATGCCCCTTATTTATTAAGCAAAGCGCGCGCTGGTTATCGTCTAGGCCATGGAGAATTAAAAGATCATATGTTTCTTGATGGTCTGGAAGACGCCTATGATCGTGGTAAATTAATGGGTGTTTTTGCAGAAGCGACGGCCAAACGCTATCATTTTAGCCGGGAAGACCAGGATGCCTATGCCATACGCTCCATGACACGCGCATTGCAGGCAGAAGAAGACGGCAGCTTCCAGCATGAAATTGTGCCCATAACCGTACACGGACGCAAAGAAGATGTCATCATCAGCCGAGATGAGGGTCCTGATCGTGCAAAAATCACAAAAATCACACAATTGCGCCCAGCATTTTCCAAAGATGGAACCGTCACGGCAGCCAATTCAAGTTCGATTTCCGACGGTGCTGCCAGTTTGATTTTAATGACAGCAGAACATGCACAACAGCGCGGGTTGCAACCATTAGCCAGGATCGTTGCTCATGCCAGTCATGCTCAGGAACCAGAATGGTTCACGACTGCGCCAGTTTCAGCCATCCGCCATGTCTTGAATAAAGCCGGCTGGAAACCTGGTGACGTGGATCTTTATGAAATTAATGAAGCGTTTGCCGTTGTAACGATGGCTGCCATTAAAGAATTAGAATTGGATGTTGAAACGGTGAATATCCACGGTGGTGCATGCGCTTTAGGGCACCCAATTGGCGCATCTGGCGCAAGAATTATGGTAACGCTGATTCATGCGCTAAAGCAAAAGAACAAGCATCGAGGTGTTGCTTCTCTCTGCATTGGCGGCGGTGAAGCAACAGCCATTGCACTGGAACTGATTTAAACCTGATTAGGACTTAGGCTCTCCAACACATTGGAGTCTGCATAAGTCCTGCTCCCATTGATGTTGAGGAAGTTTATGCTCAGACAAAGTATGATATATCTTTTCTTAAGTGTTTTGGTTGTTGTCTTTGCTGCCTATGCGCATTTAGTGATCGTCTATATCGACATGTTTTATATGTACGTCAATTTGAAGTTATCGCCCATTTTCAGTCAAAGTGAAGCAGGTATCATGATTCGTAAAGTGTTTTCGCTGGTGATGATCCCCGTGGCCATAGCAGCCATTCCTGCACTCACCTATCGACTGATCAAAGGACGAAATATGCCTTATTTTATCCAAATCACTTGGCTATTATGGCTGATTGTTGTACTTAGCAAAGTACTTATTCAATAAGGATCAACCATGGCAAAAATTATCAGCCAACTGAATCCAGCCAGCTCCGAATTCAAAGCAAATCAGACGGCAATGCAGCGTCTAGTGGATCAACTGGAAAAAACCATTGCAAACATTGCCTTAGGCGGAGATGAAAAGGCCCGGGCTCGTCATTTAAAACATGGAAAACTGTTGCCACGAGAACGTTTGCAACAACTATTAGACCCTGGCAGTCCTTTTCTTGAATTATCCCAATTAGCCGCTTACGAAGTTTATGAAGATAAATTGCCGGCCGCAGGTCTCATCACGGGCATTGGCCGTGTTGCCAATCAGGAATGCATGATTGTCATCAATGATGCCACCGTTAAAGGAGGAACTTATTATCCTTTAACCGTAAAAAAACATTTACGCGCCCAGGAAATTGCGCAAGCCAACCATCTTCCTTGCATTTATCTGGTGGATTCAGGTGGTGCCTTTTTACCACTGCAAGATGAAGTATTTCCTGACCACGATCACTTCGGCAGAATTTTTTATAATCAGGCCAACTTGTCTGCGCAAAATATCCCGCAAATTGCCGTGGTCATGGGCTCTTGCACCGCTGGTGGCGCGTATGTACCTGCCATGGCAGACGAATCCATCATGGTACGCAATCAGGCCACGATTTTTTTAGGCGGCCCTCCCCTCGTTAAAGCAGCAACCGGTGAGATAATCAGTGCTGAGAAATTGGGTGGTGCTGAGGTCCATTGCCGAGAATCTGGTGTCGCCGATTATTATGCAGAAAACGATGAACATGCACTTTATCTGGCCCGCCGCATTATCAGCCACTTAAACCGCCATAAGCCAGAATGCCTGACTCGTATTGCCAGCCATGAGCCGGCGTATGACCCTGCAGAATTGAATGGCGTCATTCCAACCGACAGCCGGAAACCTTTTGACATCCGTGAAGTGATTGCACGTCTTGTTGACGGCTCAGAATTTGAGGAATTTAAAGCGTTATACGGCACCACACTGGTTTGTGGATTTGCCCATTTATATGGATATCCTATTGGTATAGTCGCCAACAACGGCATCTTATTTGCTGAAAGTGCCTTAAAAGGAACACACTTTATTGAACTCTGCTGCACTCGAAAAATTCCATTATTGTTTCTACAAAACATCACCGGCTTTATGGTAGGAAGCAAATACGAAGCAGGAGGAATTGCCAAGCACGGCGCCAAAATGGTAACAGCGGTAGCGAATGCCAAAGTGCCTAAATTCACTATCATTGTCGGCGGCAGTTTCGGGGCTGGCAATTACGCCATGTGCGGACGAGCTTATGCTCCGCGTTTTGTATGGTCCTGGCCCAATGCACGTATTTCAGTCATGGGTGGAGAGCAAGCTGCAAATGTACTTGCGCAAATTAATCGTGACAAGCATAACAAGCAAGGGACTCAATGGCCTCTTGAGGAAGAAGAACAATTTAAAGCAACGTTACGCGAACAGTACGAAACACAAGGAAACCCTTATTATGCAAGCGCAAGGTTATGGGACGATGGCGTTATTGCCCCTCAGGATACCCGTAAAATTCTTGGATTAAGTCTGTCAGCAGCATTGAATGCTCCGATAGAATCAACGTCTTTTGGCGTTTTTCGCATGTAAGCACAAGGATATAACGTGAATGATGTATTAAGTGAATTGCAAGGCCACGTATTGATAATTACTCTCAATCGAGTCAGTAAACACAATGCCTTTGATGATCAATTACTGGCAAATTTACAGCACCTCTTGGATGAAGCGAACCAACATTCCAAAGCGCGTGTCATTGTTTTAAAAGCAAATGGTCGTCATTTTTCTGCCGGTGCTGATTTAGCCTGGATGAAACGCATGACGAACTTTAGTGAAGAAGAAAATCTGGCCGATGCGAAGGTTTTAGCAAACGTCATGTTTACCTTACATCATAGTCCAAAACCTACCATTGCCATGGTGCAAGGTGCCGCCTATGGTGGGGGGGCTGGCTTGGTTGCTGCATGCGATATTGCCATTGCAGCCGAAAATGCGCGTTTTTGCTTTTCTGAAGTGAAATTAGGATTAATCCCAGCCGTTATCAGTCCTTACGTCATCAAAGCCATTGGTCCCAGAGCAGCCTCCTGGCTATTTATGACGGCCGAAACGTTTGATGCTAAACGTGCCCGTGAATTGCAGTTGGTTCAACACTGTGTTCCTGAAGCTGAACTTTCGGATTATACTCTTAACTACGCTCAGCAATTGTCTCAGCAGGCCCCCTTGGCCGTTCGCGAAGCAAAAACATTAGTCCAGGAAGTAGCCACAAAATCCATCGATGAAGCATTAATGCATAAAACAGCGTGTTTAATTGCCAAAAAACGAACATCTGCAGAAGGACAGTACGGTTTACAAGCGTTTTTGAACAAGGAAACACCAAATTGGGATTAAGAGCATGAAGGGTTGGCGGAATTTGTCTACCCAAGCAGGAAGAGGCACATCTATGTTTAGTAAAATTTTAATTGCCAATCGCGGTGAAATCGCTTGTCGCATCATTAAAACAGCACGCCGTATGGGCATTGAGACGGTCGCAGTTTATTCTACGGCCGATCGCAACAGCCTGCATGTATCCCAGGCGAGTGAAGCGTTTTGCATTGGTCAGGCACCTGCTTCTTCCAGTTATTTAAATATCGACGCCATCATCACTGCCGCTCAAACCGCTGGCGCACAAGCCATTCATCCTGGCTATGGTTTTTTATCGGAAAATCCACATCTGGCACAAGCCTGCGCAAAAGAAGGCATCATTTTTATTGGTCCAACGGTTGCCGCGATGAAAGCCATGGCTTCCAAGCAATTAGCCAAGCAATTGCTTGAAAAAACCGGTGTGCCGCTTACGCCAGGCTATCATGGCAGCGATCAATCGGACGCGCGCCTGTTTGATGAATGCAAACGCCTGGGCTTTCCAATCTTACTCAAAGCTGCAGCCGGAGGGGGCGGGAAAGGCATGCGTGCTGTTTATGAAGAAGCCGATTTTTCTGAGTCCCTGGCCGGGGCGCGGCGTGAAGCCAAAGCCAGTTTCGGCGATGAAACCATGCTTATCGAAAAACTTATCCATAATCCGCGTCATGTAGAAATTCAAATTATGGCCGATAGTCATGGCCATATCGTTCATTTATACGAGCGTGACTGCTCGATTCAACGCCGACATCAAAAAATCATTGAAGAAGCGCCAGCCCCCGGTTTATCAAAATCCTTGCGACAAGGACTAGCAGAAGCGGCGATCGCGGTCGCCCGTGAAATTGAATATCTCGGTGCAGGAACCGTTGAATTCTTAGTCGATGAAAACGAGTGTTTTTATTTCATGGAAATGAATACACGGCTGCAGGTAGAGCATCCAGTCACCGAAATGATAACCGGTCTGGACTTAGTGGAATGGCAGCTACGGATTGCTGCTGGCGAATCCTTGCCCTGTAAGCAGGAGGCACTCAAAGTCAAGGGGCACGCCATTGAGTGTCGAATATATGCAGAAGATCCGACTCAGAATTTCCTTCCCTCCATCGGCCAAATTCGTTTTCTTAAAGAACCGACTGGCGAAGGTTTACGCATTGATAGTGGCATTGCTTATCATTCCTCAATTACCAGGCACTATGATCCAATGATCGCTAAATTAATCGCTTGGGGAGAGGATCGTGAGCAAGCTCTGCATCGTCTACAACAAGGTTTAAAGAACTATCATCTAGGAGGGGTAAAAACAAACATTGCTTTTTTACAAGCGATTATCAGCCACCCTCGATTCGTGCACGCTCAACTGTGTACGGATTTTTTAATCCAGGAAACCATTCAATTACCAACGGTTAATAAACCATTGGCGTTGCTCCTGGCAGCAGCTTTTGATTACGCAGCGAATATCGCTCAACAAAAAGATGGTTTGCAGAAAGACACGTTTTCTTGGCAAATGCATTTAAAAAGCCAATGGCGCTCTCGTTATCTCATTGAAAATGAATCGTTTGACGTCACTGTCATTCCACGTGCCTCTGACCAACTCATCATTCAATCTGGCGATGAAACCACCCACGTGCAAGTGACATTGGCGGGTAATCAATTACAGTTTGATAATGGTGCCGAACACTGGCGAGTCTTGGTAGAAACGCTGCCAGAACGTCTGATTTTTTATACCCAGTCTGGCTTGATGACGGTAGAACGTTTTAACTGGCAGCATTTAGCCGTATCACCCAGCAGCCCCAAAGCACAACTTACCGCGCCCATGCCTGCCACCGTCGTAGCCGTCTTGAAAAATAAAGGGGACCGAATTAAGGCAGGTGAACGAATCATGGTTTTGGAAGCGATGAAAATGGAACATACTATCCAGGCACCAAGTGATGGAATATTGATGGAAATTTTTTATGATATTGGTGCGCAGGTCAATGAAGGCGCAGAATTAATTGCAATGCGTGCAGAGAGTGAAATTAATCCCATGGAAAAATCCAGTTAGAAAAGCGCGCGTTTCTGTAAGGACAGCAATGAATCATCCACAGCAAGTAACGATTATCGAAGTCGGGCCGCGCGACGGTTTACAAAATGAACCCTCGTTCGTTGCCACAGAAAATAAGATTAAGCTAATCAATTTACTGAGTCAAAGTGGATTGCAACATATTGAAGTCACCAGTTTTGTCTCACCAAAAGCAATTCCTCAACTGGCAGATGGCAGTGCCATATTCAACGGCATCGACAAACCGGCAGGAATACATTTTTCTGCCCTGGTTCCTAATGAACAGGGATTATTAAAAGCCATCGAGGCAGGTGTTCAGGAAATTGCTATTTTTACAGCCGCCAGCGAATCCTTTAATCAACGCAACATCAATTGTTCCATCAAGGAAAGCATTACTCGCTTCATGCCTGTCATGTCGCTGGCAAAAGCGCAAAAGATCCGAGTTCGTGCTTATATTTCCTGCGTTCTTGGCTGCCCTTATGAAGGAAACATCACGCCCGAGCAAGTCATCAAGGTCGCACACCAGCTACTTGAGCTCGAGGTCGATGAAATCAGTTTTGGGGATACCATTGGGGTTGGCACACCAAAACAAACGCATGAATTAATTGATGCGCTTACTTCTTGTATGCCTTTATCAAACATGGCCATGCATTTTCACGATACCTATGGACAAGCCATTGCTAATATATATGCAGCCCTTCAATGCGGAATTAGTCGTTTTGACAGTTCAGTGGCCGGTCTTGGTGGCTGCCCATATGCTCGTGGCGCAACTGGAAATGTTGCCACCGAAGATGTCTTATACTTGATGCATGGGCTGGGTATTGAAACGGGAGTCGATATTTTTAAACTGGTTGCCGCCGGCGAAATGATCTGTAAAGTACTGGGACGTAAAAATCAATCGAAAGTAGCCAATGCTTTGCTTGCAAATCCTTGTTAACACACTCATGTTTCATGTGCATAAACAAATCAATCCCGTTATAATATAATTCTTTGCATCGTATATGAATTACTCCTTTTTATTAATAAACAACCTTGATCTTAGCAGGCCTTTTTATGACGAAACCCACCCTAAAAGTTGCTCTGGTACAGGAACGATGGTATGAGAATCCTAAAGAACATCAAGACCATCTTGCTGCCGGAATTTTTGCTGCAGCCCAACAAGGAGCACAACTTGTTTGTCTGCAAGAGTTGACGTTATCCCCTTATTTTTGCACACGCACAAACGCAGACAGCACGCTGTATAAAGAAGACTTGTATTCAGGCCCTACAGCACACTTTATAAGTGCTTGCGCCCAAGAAGCAAACGTCTGCATCACCGCCTCTTTATTTGAACAGGCAGGTTATAATACAGCAATTGCCTACGATAATCAGGGAAAATTGATTGGTTTTACCCGTAAGCAACACATCCCCAGCGGGGAAAAATACCATGAGGATTATTATTTCAAGCCAGGGGATTCCAATTATCCTATCCATTCCATTGCAGGCCGGCGGTTTGGTTTACCAACCTGTTATGATCAATGGTTTCCGGAGCTTTCTCGAATTTATGGCTTAAAAGGCGCTGAAGTCTTAGTCTACCCTACTGCAATTGGTGATGAACCAACAGCACCAGGATTTGACAGTCAACCGATGTGGCAAAAAGTCATGATGGGCCAGGGCATTATGAGTAATGCCTTTATCATCGCAGTCAATCGAGTGGGTTGCGAAGATGGGTTGGAATTTTATGGCAGCAGTTTCATTGCAACCCCCATGGGTGAACTATTAGCACAAGCACCACGCCATGAACCTGCCGTACTTGTTGCTGAATTGGATTTTGACCAACGTGCCTTATGGGGGCGCCTGTTTCCTTTCAGCCAGCAAAGGCAGCCAGAGACCTATCATGCATTACTCCATCCCAGCCCTTAATGCCCCCACGTCCATCAGCAAGGTTAAACATGAATCAAAATGCCATTTCCGATGAAAATTTGTATAACATCAGCACCTGGGGAGAAGGATATTTCACCATCAATCCCCAGGGTAATATGGAAATCAGTAAAAACCCTGTAGAAAAAGGGGTGGAATTACAAGCCATTGTTCATGCGGCCAGTCGGGCAGGATTGCACTTGCCCTTACTGATTCGTTTTACTGATATATTGCATGATCGGGTCTTGAGGCTTTATGAAGCATTTTCACAAGCCATAGAAGAAACCAATTATCATGGAAGTTATCAACTCGTCTATCCTATCAAGGTAAATCAGGAACAATGCGTGGTGCGTGAATTACTCAAAGCCCCTGATTATGCCGTAGGTCTTGAAGCAGGCAGCAAGCCAGAATTAATGGCCGTCTTAGGATTATTGGGAGAGCGTCCATCAACCATCGTTTGCAATGGTTATAAAGACCGTGGCTACATTCGCATTGCCTTAATTGCACAACAAATTGGACACACCGTTTTCATCGTCATTGAAAAACTTTCAGAACTTGATGTTATTTTACGTGAGGCCGAACGTTTACAAATAAAACCACGGATTGGTGTACGTATCCGGCTGGTGACTAAAGGCGCTGGTAAATGGGAAAATACAGGCGGTGCTAAATCAAAGTTTGGACTAAATGCCGAACAAGTCTTAGACCTTATTCATCAGTTAAACGCACACAAGTCCCTGGATTGTCTGCAACTCATGCACTGTCATCTGGGCTCACAAATTGCCAACATCCGTGATATTCGCAGCTGTATGCTGGAAGTTGCGCGTTATTATGTTGAATTGCGCCGTCTGCAGGCGCCTATCAATACCATTGACGTCGGCGGCGGCCTAGGCGTTGATTACGAAGGCACGCGTTCTAATACTGGCTGCTCCATGAATTACAGTCTCCATGAATACGCCACCAACATACTCCTGGCTGTACGTGATTTATGTCTTGAAGCTCAATTGCCAGAACCTAATATCATTTCCGAATCCGGCCGCGCGCTCACAGCCCATCATGCAGTGCTGGTTACCAATATTACTGGCGTGGAAAAGATAAGAAACAACTCGATGCTTCCCAGCATAGAAGCCAGCGAATCCCGCGTCATCCATGATATTTGGGATACCTATCAAGCCATTCCAGAGAGCTCGCCGACAGAAATTTATCATTACGCCGCCCATGCTCTGGATGAAGCGAACTCCATGTTCAAACATGGGGTCATCAGTTTGACTGAAAAGGCAAAAGTTGAACAACTCTATCATACGATTTGTCTTGCCATTCAGCAACGATTGGACGAAGGCAACCCAGGCGACGGCGAACTCATCGATTTAATCAATGAACGATTGGCGACTAAAGTATTTTGTAATATTTCTTTTTTCCAATCCTTGCCTGATGCCTGGGCGATTGGACAGATTTTTCCCGTGGCTCCCATTTCGCAATT
This sequence comes from Legionella nagasakiensis, assembly GCF_900639915.1. GTDB lineage: Bacteria > Pseudomonadota > Gammaproteobacteria > Legionellales > Legionellaceae > Legionella_A > Legionella_A nagasakiensis. Next base: position 152,590 of record NZ_CAAAID010000001.1, on the reverse strand, counting down.
AACTCATACACCGGATATGCATAGCATTTTGCAAGACTTGACCTGCGATTCAGATGGCACATTAAAGCAATATACAGGCAGCAGCCGCATTAACAAAACATTACTATTGCCCCCTTATGATGCGAATCAGCCCTATCTACTTGGCTTCTTCCTCGTGGGTGCCTATCAGGAAATTCTTGGTAATTTACATAATTTATTTGGTGACACCAATTCTCTGGACGTCAAGTTAACCGGTGAAGGAAGATTTGAAATCAATGATCTGGTGAGCGGCGATACGGTCACTAATGTATTGAATTATGCGCATTTTGATTCGAAACGATTACTGCAATCGTATGAAAAACAATTGATTAACAGTGAATTACCTGATGACACCGTTCAGACTTATCTGAATGAGTTACGCAGTATTTTTTCCCAATTAACCTATCTTGACAGCAAATAAAGGATAATATGAACCCTAAACAGTCCGGCTATTTTATGCCTGCAGAATGGTATCCACATCAAGGTTGCTGGATGGCATGGCCCTGTCATTTGCCAACCTGGGAAAAAATTGGCTTGCAACGTGCTCGCCTAGCCTTCGCTAACATTGCTAAAGCCATTGCCCAATATGAACCAGTGACGATGCTGGTTAATCCTGAAGACATGACTTCAGCAGCCGATTTATGCGCAAAAGAAATCCGTCTGCTGCCATTAGCCATCAATGACTCATGGACACGCGATACAGGTCCCACATTCTTAGTGAACGCTCAAGGTGAATTGGCCGGCGTAGATTGGATACACAACGCATGGGGAGGGAATTATGAACCTTGTGAACTGGATAACCAAATTGCCGCAGCGGTGATTAAGCAAACGCATGCCCGCTATTTTCATGCCCCATTGGTCATGGAAGGCGGTGCATTTCATGTGGATGGTGAAGGAACCATCTTAACCAGTCGTGAATGTTTACTCAATGCAAACCGCAATCCCCAGCTATCACAACAGAAAATCGAACAATACTTATTCGATTTTCTCGGCGCTGAAAAAATAATATGGATTAACCGTGGACTTGTCGGTGATGAAACAGACGGCCATGTGGATGAAATTGCTTGTTTTATCGCGCCCGGCAAAGTGCTTGCTTTAATTACGGAAGATAAATCCGATGTAAACTATGACATTCTTCAGGAAAATCTGGATATTTTAAAGTCAGCAAGCGATGCAAAAGGCCGAACGCTTGAGATTTATACGGTAGAACAACCACCAGCCACTTATTTAGAGCACGAACGCTTAACCCTGTCTTATATTAATTTTTATCGCGCCAATCATGGCATCGTCATGCCAGCTTTTGGCCATGATCATCAGGATAAAGCCGCCTATGATCTCTTTATTAAATTATTTCCCGATCATAAGATAACTCAAATCATGGCTTTGGATGTTTTCGCCGGCGGCGGCGGTATTCATTGCATTACGCAGCAACAACCTAAAGCGGTTGGGGAAGACTTTTAAAGACATAAGGATTCATTATGAGCACGGTGGTATGGCAACCCAAACATCCTGAAGCAAGTCGCATGTGGCAATTCATGCGTTTTGTTGAACACATTCACCAACAGAAATTTGTTGATTATCAACAACTACATACCTGGTCTGTGCAACAGCCTGCTCTTTTTTGGCAGGCATTGTGTGAATTCTTTGCCATTCATTTTGATAAGCCCACCACTGAAGTCTTAAATCACTATTCACATATGATGGAAGCCAGATGGTTCACCGGTGCGACACTGAATTATGCCCAGAGGCTATTATCCCAACCTGGTGAGCGCATAGCCCTTATCTGTATCAATGAACAAGGAACACGTGAGGTTTTAACGTACCGTGAACTTCGACATCAGGTAGCCTCGTGCGCTGCCGGCTTAAAAAAACTGGGCATCGGCAAAGGAGATCGCATCGCTGGTTTCATGCCCAACGTCGCATATACCATCATTATCTTTCTTGCAGCCGCCTCCATTGGCGCAATCTGGTCTTCCTGTTCCCCAGATTTTGGTGTCCCTGCCGCCGTTGACCGTTTAGGTCAGATAGCGCCTAAAATTTTATTTCTCTGTGATGGGCATCAATATCATGGCAAAACCCATGACAATCTGGCAAAAGCAAACGAACTTACCACGCTGATACCCAGCTTACAGCACTTGGTGGTCTGTCCTTTGATGAACAACACCATCCATGCAAACGCAACGGACAAAACCATTCTATGGAACGATTTTATTCAACCTACGAATGAATTGCCGTTTGTATCGCTGCCTTTTGCTCATCCATTGTATATACTCTTTTCATCGGGAACGACGGGCAAGCCCAAATGCATCGTCCACAGCGCTGGTGGCGCCTTGTTGCAACACATTAAAGAATTGGGTTTACATACAGATCTCAAACCAGAAGACAATTTATTTTTTTACACCACTTGTGGCTGGATGATGTGGAATTGGATGGTTTCTGTACTAGCCTTGGGCGCCACCCTCACCTTGTATGAAGGATCACCGACTTTTCCTGCAGCCGATCGACTTTTTAAATTAATTGATGAAGAAAACATCAGTGTTTTTGGTACCAGCGCCAAATTTCTTTCTGCCGTTGAAAAAGAAGGAGTTCAGCCAAAAAATAACTACGCACTGAAGCGGCTGCGATGCATTCTTTCAACCGGCTCACCGCTCTTGCCTAAAAATTATGATTTTGTGTATGAGCAAATTAAACCAGACCTCCAATTATCTTCTATTTCGGGAGGCACCGACATTGTCTCCTGTTTTGCTCTTGGCAATCCCATTCTGCCGGTTTATCGTGGCGAATTACAATGTTTCGGCTTAGGGATGAGTGTCGATGTGTTTAATGAACAGGGACAATCCATCCGTGAGGCACGCGGAGAGCTGGTTTGTACCAAGCCTTTTCCATCCATGCCGATTGGATTTTGGCAAGATCCGGATAATCAATTGTATAAACATGCCTATTTTGAGCGTTTTCCTGGCGTTTGGGCGCATGGTGATTTTGCTGAAATCACCTCCCACAATGGCTTGATTATTTATGGTCGCTCCGATGCCGTACTCAACCCCGGGGGGGTACGCATAGGAACCGCCGAAATTTATCGTCAAGTTGAAAAAATTCCGGAAGTATTGGACAGTGTGGTGATTAGTCAAGACTGGGACGATGATGTACGAATCATATTATTTGTAAAATTGCACGAAGGGAACCCATTGGATGAAACACTAAAATCGACCATTCGCCAAACCATCCGCACCCATGCCTCACCGCGGCATGTTCCGGCAAAAATCCTGCAAGTGGCTGATATTCCGCGCACGATTAATGGAAAAGTAGTAGAACTTGCAGTGCGCCAGGTTGTTCACGGACAAACCGTGCAAAACCTGCAATCATTGGCTAACCCGCAAGCATTGGATCATTTTAAAAACATACAAGAATTACAGGAGTAGCCTGATGCACGAAAGGCTGATGCATGAAAGACAGGTTGTCAATCGATATAACTCATGTATAATCACAGCAGCGCCGATTTGAATTCTCAGCTTGCGGGCGCTCAATGGTTTGATAGCGGATCTGGTTTTCTAACCGATTTGCAGCCATTGAAAAATACGGCTAAAGCGGACACGCGCCCCTTTAGTACCCCCGCCTGCTATATACACTCTGGTAACAACATGATTGAACTTTCTGGATTAACAAAATCATATGCTGGCCATATTGCCCTACAAAATATTCGTTTATTCATTCAAGAAGGTGAAATTTTTGGCATTATTGGCAAAAGCGGTGCTGGCAAATCCACTTTACTGCGTTGCATTAATCTATTAGAGCATCCTGACCAAGGAGATGTGATTGTTGACGGGGAAAATATTACCACCTTCACCGGGCAGCCATTACGTCGAGCTCGCCATAAAATGGCAATGATTTTTCAGCAATTTAATTTGCTTGACTCAAAAACCGTGTATGACAACATCGCCTTGCCAATGCGCATTCAAGGCATCGATGAGCTTGCTATCAAAACGAAAATTGACGAACTGCTGCCACTGGTCGAGTTGACCGATAAAATACACGCCTACCCTGCGCAGTTAAGTGGTGGCCAAAAACAACGTGTTGCCATTGCCAGGGCGTTAAGTTGCTCACCCAAAATTTTATTGTGTGATGAAGCCACATCAGCACTTGATCCTGAAACCACCGATGCCATTTTAACGCTGCTTAAAAAAATCAATGCCCTTTATGGCATCACGATGGTACTCATCACGCATGAGATGGATGTCGTTAAACGAATTTGTCATCGGCTTGCGGTGATGGAATCAGGCCAAATCGTCGAAACCACGGCGATTGCTAATGTGTTTCGCAATAAAAACAGTCTGGCGCGCAGTATGTTATATGCGCAGTTAAGCCCTGAACTGCCCTTGTGTTTAAGCAGCCAGCTTACGAAAGAAACAAATAATAGACCGCTGGTACGCGTGTTTTTCGAAGGTGAAGGCGCGACCGTGCCATTCATCAGTCAAACAAGCCGTGATCTTCATCTAGACATTAATATCTTGTTGGCTAATATTGATCGTTTTGATACCGTGACTTGTGGCGTGTTGGTCGCGGAACTGGCCGCCGATCCTCCCTTATTAACACAATTCATCAACCGTTGTGAAACGTTTGGCCTAACCGTGGAGGTTCTAGGTTATGTCGTATAAACCCCATGCAAACAATAAGATGCATTTAAGTTCCTCTTGGGAAAACCATCTGGAGTTGCTATGTCTCTGACGATGCTTTCTGATATTCTCGTTGCCACGGGTGAAACCTTATACATGGTACTCATCAGCACGCTATTTGCAGTGTTATTCGGCCTTCCGTTAGGCACTCTTTTGTTTACAAGTGCAAAAGTAAAACCGAATGGCCTCGTCAACCGTTGCATCGCCGGCTTAATCAATTTTAGCCGTTCCATCCCATTTATTATCTTGTTGGTCGCATTAATTCCATTGACTCGACTGCTGATAGGAACCTCGATTGGCATTCATGCGGCCATGGTTCCATTAACCATTGGCGCCACACCTTTTTTTGCCCGTCTAGTCGATAACGTTTATCAGAGTTTATCAGGCGGGCTCATTGAAGCAGGTCATGCCATGGGGGCCAATACGTGGCAAATGATTCGCCATATTTTATTGCCTGAAGCCACCCCACCATTGATTCATGCCATTACCGTAACCGCCATCACACTGGTTAATTATTCAGCCATGGCAGGCACCGTTGGGGGCGGCGGTTTAGGTGACTTGGCCATTCGTTATGGGTATCAACGATTTAATATAACCGTCATGCTGGCGACTGTTTTGATTCTAGTTGTCATTGTGCAGCTGCTGCAAATGGGAGGCGACCGCTTGGCACGCCAATTTATACATCATTAGTGAGATTATTGAATGCGTATTGTAAGTATTTTGGCTCTATTTTTACTATTAACTGCCTGCAGCAAACCTTCTCCCAACACGCTCGTGGTGGGAACGATTTCTGGTCCAGAATCCGAACTGGTAGAAACGGCCCAAAAAGTGGCCAAGGATCGTTACGGCTTAACTGTAAAAATTATTGAATTTAGCGACTACAATTTGCCAAACGAAGCATTGCAAGATGGCAGCCTTGATGCGAATGTCTACCAACATTTGCCCTATTTGGAAGCAGCCAGTCAAGCGCACGGCTATGATTTGGAAGTGATTGGCAAAACCTTTGTTTATCCTACAGGCATTTACTCCAAAAAATTCAAATCATTGGCCAGTCTTCCTAATCAGGCGGTTATTGCCATACCGAATGATCCCAGCAATGAAGCACGCGCTCTCCTCTTATTACAAAAAGCAGGATTAATTACTTTAAAAGACACGCGCAACGCCACCGTGCAAGACATTGCCACCAATCCTAAAAAGCTTCGTTTTAAAGAGTTGGATGCCGCACAATTGCCTAGAGTACTGGCAGACGTTGATGCCGCTGTCATCAACACCTCCTTTGCCATACCAGCAGGACTCAATCCAACAAAAGATACCTTATTTAGAGAAGGCAAAGATTCCCCCTACGCGAATTTGATCGTGATTCGTCGCAACAGCACCAAAAAACCCCAGCTGGAATTATTGGTTAAAGCGCTCAACTCGCAGGAAGTAAAAGAAAAAGCCAAGGATTTATTCGGCGATGCAGCCATTCCCGCATGGTAAAGGCCAAGAGGCGTGGTTATCAAGACAAGTGGTATTTAAAAATCCTCCCACCAGGTAAACTTATTTAGAACCTGTCTTCAGAGTCGCTAGGCTAAGGCTAAAAGCCTTGATTTTAGAGCACCGTAGCGCAGCATACATAGTAGTATGTGAGCAATGGAGCGCAGAAAATCGAGGCTTTTAGCCCTGCGTAGTTAGACTATGAAGACAGGTTCTTAATCTTAATTCTCACTTAATGATTTAATGTTATACTTTATTTAAGTTTTCTCTTAATTCGCAGGTACGCTATGTCATGGTTAGGCGCTGGTCTTTTAGTTGGATTGGGAGGTTTGCAATATGGAGCCGGGCAAGTTGTTGCTGCCATAAAACGTAAAGTCGCTGGCGACCCTAAAGGCGTTTTGCCAAAAGATCAGGAACAGTTTCTTAAAGACTATGCAGAAAGCATGGGATTCGGCAAAGGGCTGCCTGGCTCTGAAGCGTTTCAGACGTATATGGATGGGCGCACCAAAGGAGCCGAGGGATTTGCCGCAGTCAAAGCAGTCGATGACAAAACATTTGGTACCCTATTACAGGAAGCAGAAGCCGATCACAAAAATGCGGTTGATGCAATAAAAGAAGACATTGACTCCGTGCTTGCTGTGCGGGAGGATACTACAACCGCGCAAAAAGCCTTTAAAGACGAAATTGCTGCCATACATCGAGCCATCGCCGATCCCAAGTTTCGCTATGACCCAGCGGGCTTGGCCGCACGATTGCATGAAATCAAGAATGATGCCCATCGAGCAATTGAAGCCCAACAAAAGGCTGAAAACGCCCAGCTCGAAGACAAATTCAAGAAGACCCCACCTAGCGAATTTCGAACACATCTACAAACCATAGGGATGACTGAGAAGCAGATCGATGAACTGCATGACAGCATGAAGGCAGCCCTTAAAGAATCGCATGACAAGGAATTGGAAACCTTTGATAAAACCATGAATGAGCGCCTGACTAAACTGCATCAGGAAGCGCAACTTGAACGCGATCGCATTCACTTTTTAGCGGCTTTATACCAAAACAACGAAACCATGCGGCGGGTGATTAATGAGATGGCTGAACAAAACAGAAAACCCAAAGGCACTGCTGGCATCACTGCCGAATTTTCAGCCTCAGAAAATGCCCAGCAATTACAACGAGTCATCCTCAAAGGCATCAACGTAAGAGATATAGAAAACCTTCAAACCGTTACTGGCAGGCCGTTGAATAAAATTAAAGACGGTTACAGCATGGAATTTCCCAACCGGCTAAGCAGCCCATTTTATTATGGCGGCTGGAACAGTAAATTGAAGTCAGACATGATGAGTATGGTTTTAGCGATTAAAGCGTCAGGCTATGAAACCATCACCATGTCGTTAAATCATAAAGATCCCAAACATGCGGACGAGATGGCCCGTAAAGCTTATGAAGCCTGTCTGGAGGCCGGTTACAAAGACGACGAAATAACCATTAAAGTCAATGGGAAACAATTGTCTGCCGAAGAAGTCAAAGGATTATACAAGGACTTTCCGTCAAGATTAAAAGCCGTCCAACTCAAAGTTGAAAAATATGATGAACAACGAGAAGGCATGACCACAAAACTAGAGGGTAGAGCAGCAGACGGTGCAGCGCGTGAATTTAAAGAAGCGCTGAAAGCACACCGCGAGAGAGAAGCGGCCGTGCCTGCCGATGATGACAGAGCGACTGCAGCTCGTCGTTCTTCTCCTTCTTAAAAATAATCCTGTTCCTTTATAAGAAAATCTGGTATTTTTATCGTGAACGGGCTTTCTATATTTTAAATTTTTTCTAAAAAAACTAGTATCAATCTGTGCCGTCAGGATGAATGAAGGACTTACAAGCCGCAAAAGGAGAATAGCCATGAGCGCGCGACGATTTGAGGATTTTGAAGCTGGCGTTGATGAATTACTCGATTTTCAAGACAGCACCCACCATACCAATTTAACCACCAAGCTTGAGCGGCGGCGGCGCATTGAAGAGCTGGAAGAAGAAAAGCGCTTGCGTGAAGAGTTAAATGAGTTTGCGTAACCGCTAGCCTTAGCAAAAAAGACGGCGGTGCGATCAGGTGTAAATATCAAATCTGACAGTCTTGCCTTCAATGCTGCCACTTGGCGTCCATAATGCTGGCAGGCGCTGTGGCCATTTGACAACCACGCGCTGGCGTGCGTGTGATATAGCCACATGAAGCAATTCTAAGGCATCTTGATCGACCCCTACCAACTGTTGCAGTGCTTGCATGTCTTTTTTGACTAAAGCGGATTTTTGCCGAAGAGGGTGCATGGGATCCATATAAATAACTTCTGGCTCCTGTTTGCGAGATAACTCCTGCAAGTATTGCCTTGCATCCACCCGCTGCAAGGACAAGCATGAAGCCAACGGTGATTGACTGTCAAGACGTCGTAGACCGTCTGCAAGCAAAGCAGCCATCACCGGATTGCGTTCAATCATCACAACTTGCGCGCCAAAACTCGCCAGTACTGCAGCATCTCGTCCCCAGCCGGCCGTCACATCAACAATACGCATTCCTTTTACAGGTTTGCAGGCACGTATCAATCCCTGATTCTTACCGGCTGCATGACGCTTTTCCCAGCGCTTCGTGGTAAAATCAACGTATAAAGGAGCACAACCTGCAAGCAAAAGCTCAAGCCTTTCCGAGGTAACGTTCAAGCGAGGCAAGGCCTGATTATCGACGTTAAGTTCTAAACGTTGCGCCAATGATTTTGCCTCATCCTGCAAATCATCATGAGCAAAACCTACGGTTAACCGATTCATTAAACCGACAATAAAGAAATGTCTGCAACCCCTTGCAGCAGCGCTTGTAAACGGGACAACAAACGTAACCGATTCATTTTAACCGCGTCATCATCAACCATGACCATAACGTGGTCAAAAAACGCATCGACGGGTTCTCGCAGGCTGGCTAGCTGTTCAAGGAGCCGCGCATAATTCCCCTCACTGTAGAGTGGCGCAACAACCTGCTCCATGGTTTGAATATGATCAAACAAGGATCTCTCAGCGGATTCTTCCAGGCGCTGCGGTTCAACTGCCGTATCGTTGGGCGCGAAAGAAGCCTGTTGCAGAATGTTATTCACTCGTTTACAAGCGGCCGATAAACGGATTGCTTCTGGCAAATGAATAAAATTCAATAAAGCCTTAACCCGTTTGTCCACGTCATAAAGCCAATTATCCTGGCGCGCTCGCACTGCCAACACCAATTCCGAGGCAATGCCCTGACTTTGATAAAACGACTGCATCCGCTCAAGGATAAACGTGCGTAATTCCACAACGACCTCGTTTGCCGGCGACAACCGATCTTTGTAGCCATGCAATGCCTGCTCTATCAACGTTGAGAGGTTAAGCGGTGCTGAGGTTGCCATCAGGAGCCTTACAACAGCCAGTGCATGTCGCCGTAATTTAAATGGATCTTTTACGCCTGTTGGTTTTTGACCAATTGCGAAAATCCCAACCAGAGTATCCAGGCGGTCAGCAAGCGATAAAGCAAGCCCTAAATCCGTTTTAGGGAGCACATCGGCAGCAAAACGAGGCCTATATTGCTCATTTAATGCTTGTGCAACACGATCATCTTCACCATCATGGCGAGCATAATAATACCCCATTAATCCTTGCAACTCCGGAAATTCTCCTACCATGCCGGTCATTAGATCACATTTACACAATTCGGCAGCACGCCATGCTTGCTTCTCATTCAGTTGTAAGGGGTGAATTAGAAAATTCATCAACGCCTGAATGCGCATAGCCTTGTCCTGCAAACTGCCCAAGCGGGCTTGGAAGATGACGTTTGCAGTCGCTGGAATATGCTCGCTCAGAGCACGTTTCTGATCTTGTCGGTAAAAAAAAGCAGCATCACTTAAACGCGCTCTCATGACTTTTTCATTGCCAGCAATGACTTGCTCAGGATAATGGCTGGCAATATTAGCCACCGCAATAAAATGAGACTGCAGCTGCCCTCGCGAGTCACGCAACGCAAAACATTTCTGATGAGATTGCATCGCAGCAATCAAAGCCTCTGCTGGCACGTCAAGAAATTCCTGCTCAAAATTGGCCAGTAACGCCTGCGGCCATTCTACGATCGAAGTCACTTCATCAACCAAACTTTCTGGCATGATGGCCTGAAACCCATGTTGCTCTGCCAGCTGAGTGACTTGATCAACAATCATCTGCCGACGCACATTAAAGTCTGCAATTACAAACGCATCTTTTAACAACACTTCATAAAGATGGGGGCTGGAAATGTCTACCGCTTGTGGATGATGGAAACGATGCCCATAACTTTGTCGTCCAGTCTTAATGCCAAGCACGTCGGCAGAAATCACCTTGTCGCCAAACAATAAGACAGCCCAATGTACTGGACGGGCAAATTCCGCATCACCCTCACCCCAACGCATTGGTTTAACCATTGGCAAAGCAGAAATGACCTCATTGACCATGTCCGGTAATAAATCACGGGTATCTGCTCCAGGGCTACTTGATTCATAGACCAACCATTCCCCTTTATCGCTCTTCACAGTGGTCAGCGCTTCCAGAGATACACCACAAGATCGCGCAAAACCTAGCAAAGCATCCGTTGGCTTGCCATCGGCATCATAGGCTGCAACACACGCTGGACCTCGTCGCGATATATTCTGGTTCGGCTGCTTCTCCTGCACATCACGAATCCATACAGCCAAGCGCCGAGGTGTAGCAAATTGTCGCACTTCCCCGTGTCTTAACCCTGCTTTACCAAGGGTTGCTACCATGTTACTCGCTAAAGCATCTGCCAACGACCACACAGCACCAGAGGGTAATTCTTCAGTGCCTAATTCAAACAACAAATCACTCGACATCACACACCTTTTGCATGGGAAAACCTAACGCTTCACGCGCCTGATAATAAGCAAGCGCCACTGCTCTGGATAATTGCCTAACCCGCAGAATATAACGTTGCCGCTCCGTGACCGATATGGCATGACGAGCATCAAGCAAATTAAACGTATGGGATGCTTTCATGACCATTTCATAAGCCGGCAAAGGCAGTTGCAGATCAACCAACTTCTGCGCTTCCATTTCGTAATAATCAAAGTGTTTAAACAATACTTCCACATTGGCGTGTTCAAAATTATAGGCAGACATTTCTACCTCATTTTGATGGAACACATCACCATAAGTCACAAGCCCTTTTGCCGTTTGACTCCAAGGCAAATCAAATAAGTTATCTACCCCTAAAATAAACATGGCCAAACGCTCAAGCCCATAAGTAAGTTCACCCGTCACAGGTTTGCATGGCAAACCGCCAACTTGTTGGAAATAAGTGAACTGAGAGACTTCCATCCCATTTTGCCACACTTCCCAACCAAGTCCCCACGCACCCAAGGTAGGTGATTCCCAATTGTCTTCAACGAAGCGAATGTCATCGGTTAATGGATCAACCCCTAAAGCACGCAGCGAATGAAGGTATTTGTCCTGAATGTCTAAAGGGGATGGCTTTAAAACCACTTGAAATTGATAATAATGCTGAACACGATTCGGATTTTCACCATAGCGACCATCAGTTGGCCTTCTGGAAGGTTGAACATAAGCCGAAAACCAAGGCTCAGGTCCAATCGCGCGTAAAAAGGTTGCAGGATGAAATGTGCCCGCCCCCACTTCCATGTCTAATGGTTGTAATATCACACATCCCTGAGCCGCCCAAAATTGCTGCAAAGTCAGAATAATATCCTGAAAAGTGCTCGGTTTTGTCATGTATTTCTCAAAATTAACGCTGTTTTAATCAAAAAATTTGAATGCCTTAGGGCATAGACAGACCCTAACGCCTCCCTTTGCAAAGGGAGGCGGAGAGGAATGGACGTTCAACTGCCCGCTTTTTGAATCAAATCCTGCAATGCTTCTTCACTGGCAGCACCAGGAATAAACGCAGGCTCACTGTCTGTTTTAAACTTGCCATCTGGCGTTGCCGCAATGATAAAAGCTGGCGTACCCATTAAATGCATATTTTCGGCCAGTTTACGATTCTCTTCCAACGCATCGGTTACTTTTTTACTCTCCATGTCTTTTTTCAACTGATTGATGTTTAAACCAATGGATTTTGCAGTATCCATAATAACGGATTCATCCAAACGTTTATCAAGACTCAGTAATGCATCATGCATTTGTTGATACTTATCTTGCATCGCTGCGGCCAGAGCCGCTTGTGAGGCAAGCTCGGAACTTTTACCAAAGATAGGAAATTCCTTATAGATAACGCGCAAATTTTTATCTTTTTTAATAAGTTCGTCGATAACTGGCCTCATTTTTTTACAATGAATGCATTGGTAATCAAAAAATTCTACCAAGGTCACATTGCCTTTTGGATTACCAGCAACCGCCAAGTGTTCAGTAAATAACTGATCCGCATTGTCTGAAATAGCCGCTTTCGCTTGCTCTTGCATGCTTTGTTGTTGTTTCTGCTGTAAAGCTTGAGAAGCCTCCACCAACACTTCAGGATTATTCACCAAATAATCGTGGATCAATTGCTCAATTTCCTTTTTTTGATCTGCGGTTAATGTATCAGCCGCCATCACCATCGGCGATGTCAGAGCGGTTGCCAATACCCCTGCCGTCATTAATTTTTTAAACGTCACATTTCCCCCCAGTTTCCAATTAAATCCCAGTAACGAACCCTAGCACCAGCGCACACTAAATTCAAGGCACGACACAGATTTTTTACCATGCTAGATTGGCATAGGCCAACACCAGCCATTTACTGCCATGCTCGGCAAATTTAACTTGTACTCGTGTATGTACACCACTGCCTTCCACCGCCAATACAACGCCATGTCCAAATTTTGCATGATGAACCGACTGACCAAGCTTAAATCCAGCCTCTTCAGCGGCAGAAGGCACGGTACTTTTTCCTTTGGGAAATTGATAATGTGCTTTAGGACGCACTTCGTCCAATAATTCCTGCGGCAACTCTTTGATAAACCGCGAGGGCCGATGGTATTCTTCGCGGCCATATTGGCGACGAATTTCGGCATAAGTCATGATGAGTTTTTCCATGGCTCTGGTCATGCCAACGTAACAAAGCCGGCGCTCCTCTTCAAGCCGGCCTGGTTCCTCGATGGATTGTTTTCCCGGAAATAAGCCTTCTTCCATCCCGACAAGAAAGACCAGAGGAAATTCAAGCCCTTTAGCGGCATGCAAGGTCATCAAGTGCACACAATGCTCATGATCACCGCCTTGCATTTCCCCTGCCTCCAAGGAAGCATAGGCTAAAAACGACACAAGCAATGGCAGTTCTTCTTCATCCTGTTCATAATGAAATTGCTTGGCAGCATTCACTAATTCCTGCAAGTTATCCAGTCGCGATTCGGCTTTTTCTCCTTTTACTTTGGCGTAATGACCATATAGACCACTATCTTGAATAATAGTCCATAGTTGCTCATCCAGAGTCAGCGCCATGGTATTTGCTTGCATTTGTTGAATTAAATCAATAAATTTGGATAACGCCGTTGAGGCGCGTTGCGGCAACTGCTGCGAGGAGAGTAATTGCTGAGCCGCCTGCCAAAGCGAACAGGATTCTTCTTTAGCACAGGCACGTAAATCATCAAGCGTTTTTTCACCAATACCACGCGTTGGGAAATTAACCACTCGTTCAAAAGAGGCATCATCGTTAGGATTGGCAACTAACCGTAAATAAGCAAGCGTGTCTTTTACTTCGGCACGCTCAAAAAAGCGCACACCACCATAAATACGATAGGGAATACCCGCACGTAATAAAGATTCTTCTAATAACCGTGACTGCGCATTAGAGCGATATAAAACGGCCACTTCATCGGCACGACGCCCGCGGCTTATTTCCAAACCAATGCGTTCGCTTACAAATCTTGCTTCTTCAAGCTCATTGAATGCACTGTATAGCACGATTTTTTCACCAGCGCTCCCGGCCGTCCATAAATTTTTCCCCATGCGTGCTTCATTGTGGGTAATCAACGCATTTGCTGCATCGAGTATGGTGCGGGTCGAACGGTAATTTTGCTCAAGCCGAATCACCACGGTGTTCGCAAAATCATGAGAAAAACGCTGAATGTTTTCTATTTTTGCACCTCGCCAGCCATAAATGGATTGATCATCGTCACCAACCGCCATCACGGTCGTCTGATTGCCTGCCAAAAGCCGAATCCAGGCGTATTGAATGGTATTGGTATCTTGAAATTCATCGACAAGAATCGCACGAAAGCGTTGCTGATAATGAGCAAGCAGCGTTTCATGATCACGAAGCAATTCATGGCATCGCAATAACAATTCAGCAAAATCAATAACGCCCGACGTCTGACACGCTTGCTCATAGGCCGAATAAATGCGAATTAGAGTGCGGCCTGGTCCATATTGTGGCGCGTGTATATGCTGTGGGCGCAATCCTTCATCTTTTTTACTGTTAATAAACGATTGCGCCTGTTTAACCGGCCATTGTTCCACATCAAGATTTAAAGCGCTGATGACGCGTTTGAGCAAGCGCGCCTGGTCATCACTGTCAAGAATATGAAACTGCTCAGGCAAGTTCGCTTCCTGATAATGCCTTCTTAACAAACGATGACATAATCCGTGAAACGTACCCACCCATAACCCTTGCACCGGGCACGAAAGCAAATGGCTTAAGCGAGCCTTCATCTCCCCTGCTGCTTTATTGGTAAACGTCACGGCCAAAATAGCGTGTGGCGATATGGATTCTTGCTCAATCAACCAGGCCATGCGATTAACCAATACACGTGTTTTACCACTACCGGCACCGGCAAGCACCAGCAGATTACCCAAGGGTGCCGTCACGGCATGGCGTTGGTGTTCATTTAAGCCTTGTAACCAAGCGGTCATAATACGTCTGTCTCAATAAAAAAGATGCATGCATTATTATAAATTTAGCAGCCAATTACAAAACATTGGTTAAATCTTCTTAGCGAAGTTTTTTGCAAAGTCATTCCTGGTTGCAAGTAACCAGGCTACAAACGACAAACTAGGTTACACTGTTTGTCAGTAAGGGAAAGGTTATTGTGCGGTAAGCTCACGGTGTGCTTGGGCCAAATCTTCGGCGGTATTGATGTCTTGTAAGGGAGGGACACGAGCTTCTTCCACCTTGATCTTATGACCAGACCATAAGACACGTAATTGTTCAAGCGCTTCCAAAGATTCCAATTCACAAACCGGCCAACGGACTACCTCAAGCAAGAAAGAAGCACGATAAGCGTAGAGGCCGATGTGGCGAAACACCAAGCGGCAATCATCCAGAGCATCGCGATGGGCAGGGATAGCGCTTCTGGAAAAATATAGGGCATGATGGTTACCATCACGCACCACTTTTACCACGTTAGGATTATCACGTGTTGCAACGTCTGTTATCGGCCAGCACAAGGTCGCCATGGGAGCATCAGAAGCAGCCAGGCATTCGGCAACTTGCGTGATCAATGCCGGTGCAATCAATGGCTCGTCTCCCTGCACATTGACAATAATATCATCCGCGGAAAACGCTCCTTTAGCCACAACTTCGGCAATACGATCGGTGCCTGATTGATGAGAAGTGGCCGTCATGCGCACATCGGCGCCAAAGCGGCATGCATGATCATACAAATCCTGATGATCGGTCGCAATAATAACTTTTTGGGGATTTGCCTTTAGTGCCTGGCGATAAACTCGCTCGATCACCGTCATGCCTTGCAATTCCATCAACAATTTTCCTGGAAAGCGGGAGGAATGATAACGTGCCGGGATAATGACATAAAAATTGATACTCATAATTTATCTTTCTCTTCTAGAGAAATCAGGCGTGCTTCATTTTCAAGCATGACCGGAATGCCGTCACGAATGGGGTAAGCCAGACGGTCAAAGCGACAAATCAATTCTTCGTGTTTAAGCAATAATTTTCCCTTACACAATGGGCACACTAAAATCTCTAACAGCTTTCTATCCACGGGATTCTCCTTGCGTGACTTGATTACGCACATAAACAGGCAGTGCTTCCGCCGCACTAACGGCTTTAAAGTGACCAGATTGTACCAAATGAATCATGGTTTGTGCACGCGGGAACACCTCAAGTTGCCGAACCATGTTTGCCCGAATCACTGGGGGCAACTGCAAAATATAGGGTTCAAGACCCACACCAGCCACCATAATCGGCCTATCCGGCAATAGAACAATATCCTGCGCGTTGCTGACTTGCTCCAGCACGGCAAAACCATTCGTAAAATTTCCCCAATACAATTGGTGCATGCGCGCATCAATCATGGCCAGTATTTGCGTTTCAGGGGGCAAATCATGCACGCTTTGCAACACTTCAAAAGCAATCGCTGCCAGTCCACTGACTGGGTAAACTGGCAAATCATGGGCATAGGCCAGGGCTTTTGCCACACTGCAGGCAATGCGCAATCCGGTAAAACTACCAGGCCCACGCCCAAATACAATGCCATCCAAATGCTTAAAATCCAAGTTGGAAATCTTAAGCAATTGATCGATCATAGGCAACAAACATTGAGCATGCTGCCGCATTGCCTGTTGCTCTTCCTCGTAGATTTTTCCATGAGAGGCAATGGCAACCGTTGCCAATTCGGTAGAAGTATCAATCGCCAGTAAATTCATGTCTCTGCCAGATAATAATCATTCATAAACAATGTCTTAATAAACTCCAAAACACATTCCTCGTCCCGTGTTTTTCGCATATAAGGAAGACTGGCAAAAATTTGGCGGCCATAGTCTCTTGCGGTTAAACGTGGATCAGCAATCATCAGCACCCCACGATCGTTAACGTCACGAATTAATCGTCCTACCCCTTGCTTCAGAGCCAATATCGCATTGGGTAAAGACAACTCATCAAACCCCGATAACCCTCGAGATTTAAAATAAGCCATTTTACCACGGATAACAGGATCGGCGGGACTTGCAAACGGTAATTTGTCAATAATCACACAAGATAATGCCTCCCCTTTGACGTCCACCCCTTCCCAAAACGTTGAGGTGCCTAAAAGTACCGCATTACCCAACTCACGAAAACGCTGCAGAAGAATGGGTTTTGCCTCTTCTCCTTGAATCAACAGTGGAAAATCCAATCGATCCACCAATCGTTCGGCAACAAATTTCAAAGCCCAATGACTGGTAAACAAGAAAAAACAACGCCCACCACAGGCATTGATCACTGGCAGTGCTTTTGCTAGCAGTGCATCATAATAGCGCCCATCCTTAGGATCAGGTAACATTCTGGGCAAGTAAAGCAATGCCTGGCGAGTAAAATCAAAAGGACTTGGAAGCTGTAAAGTCTGTGCATGCTCAAGACCCAATGCCCGCGTGAAACAATCAAAAGAAGATGCTGTGGTTAATGTGGCTGAAGTAAAAATAAAGGCGCCATTTTGCCGAGTCAGTAAAGCATGAAAGGCTTTAGCAACCTCAAAAGGAGTGGCATGAAAAACCAACGTATGCCTGAATCGTTCCAGCCAACGAATTTGTTCGGATTTTTTCGTGATAAACAAGTGTAAAAGCTGATGCAATGCTTGCAGACGATGTTTACAACGACTAAGACCTGAATTTTTTTCAAGCTCTAACGCCTCAAAACAAGCCATCAATTCCTCGAAGAAACCCAGCAAGGCTTCCCACGCCTTTATAAATAATGCATGATGAGCCACTTTTTCCCAATCAAGTCGTTCTTCTTCCCCGGGTACAGAGTGCAATAATTGTTCGATTAATTGATCCAGTTTAAAACTCAATGCTTTTAACGGCTGATTGGCCAAATCTAAAATCGGCCATTCTCGCAACACATCATCCATCAAATCGCGACATTGACGTGTACTGACCCGCTCTCCATAAAAATGAGAAGCAATCTCTGCCAATTGATGCGCCTCATCAAATATAACCACATCCATACCTGGTAATAGCTCACCAAAACCCTCTTCTTTTAAACGTGAATCCGCAAAATACAAATGATGATTAATCACAACAACATCTGCTTCCAAAGCCCGCTTGCGTGCCTTGACTAAAAAACAGTTTTGATGATTTGGACACTCACTGCCTAAACAATTGTCCCCAGTTGAGGTTACATAAGGCCATACAGGAGAATCCTCCTTGATTTCAGGCAATTCACCACGTTCACCAGCCGTCAGTTGCGGCAATTTTTCACGCACATGCAAGAGTTCATGAACGCATTGAGCGCTGATAAATCGTCCTTCTTCCGCATGAAGGTCAATGCGGTAACGACAGAGATAATTCGCTCGCCCTTTAAGATTTTGCACGCGGACGGCAAGACCTAAAGCACGTGTCAACATTGGTAAGTCTTTATGAAATAATTGATCTTGCAGGGTTTTAGTTGCCGTGGTAATCAGTATTTTCTTGCCACATAAAAGGCTGGGAATCAAATAAGCAAAGGTTTTACCCGTGCCTGTTCCCGCTTCTGCAACCAAGACGGTTGCATCAGAAATAGCACGTGCAATCGCCACAGCAAGCTTAATTTGGGAAGGACGAGCAACATAACCTGGTATCGCTGTGGATAGCCGTCCTTTTGCGGCCAATAGATGTTCGCAATGGCTGACAAGATCACGAGTGATGCTTTTTATTCCTTCCACTCTTTTTGTAGATGTTGCAATTTATTTTCAACACCTTCCCAAGCCTTAGCATCTGCTGGCGCTTCTTTTTTGGCAGTAATATTCGGCCAAGTTTTAGCAAGCTCAGCATTCAATTCTAAAAATGGCCGTTGTTCGTCGCTTAAATCATCTTCCGAAACAATCGCTTCAACAGGGCATTCTGGCTCACATAAAGCACAATCTATGCACTCATCCGGATGAATTACCAGAAAATTAGGCCCTTCATAAAAACAATCCACCGGGCAAACTTCCACGCAATCGGTGTATTTGCATTTGATGCAATTTTCAGTCACCACAAACGTCATAGCAACCCCCTTCCTCACTAAATAATGCCGTTATTAAAACACATATCCCATCTTCCATTCCAGGCTTATTTCAACTTATTCTGCGTTAAAAATAGATCTTTTTACAGCGCATTTATTTGCATAGACCTGAATCCATTTTTCATAAGAAGAAGCAAGGCGGGGCTTGCATATTGACGCAGGGCCCTCTCATGAGAAAAGGACAGTTTCGGAAATCTGTTATAGATATTTAATGAAGACTGCTTATTAATGATTAGGAGGGAGTAGGCCTATAATTAATAAAATCGAACCCCTCTAAATCTGCACCTAATTTACTTGCCTGAACAAGAGTATCCGTTATGATGGCGTTTTGTATTTCTGAAAGAGAGGCTTTTGCGTAGGCCTTCATCGCATTCACATGACTTCTTAAAGCTTGTCCAGGCACGGTATCAATTTTAGTACGCTTTAATTGGAAGTCTGCCATTCCAATTTCGCGAGCCAGAAGTCCTAATGCTTGTTCATGAGCATTTGCAATGCTCGTTTCAATTTTGTTAATGACCGTAGTTAATGCTGTTCCTTGCTTCATTAAATCAGCGGATGTTTTAGCTAGGTCACTTATTTTAGTAGTATATTGTGCTTGTTTATGGAACATTAATAATCGCATAGCCGAGACCGCTTGTGAACAAAGCAGCTCTATACTGCTTTTGTCAATATCATCACCAAGGAGCTCATCTAAAGAGAGTACAGAAGAGCCTTTTGGTAGGTTCTCTGCCTTTTGTTGCATGATTAATTCCTAAATCAAAATAAATATGGTGCCCAGGGCCGGAGTCGAACCTGATGCTAACCGATTGATTTTAAATAATATTAATAATAAGGACTCTATTTTTACCCAAAATCTTACCCAACTTTGGGTATGATATCAGATTCGAAGTATTGCGAAAAGATAAGAATGACTAAAAAAATTACTGCCTCATATATTATGTTATTTCTCAAAATACAAATTATTACTTCATATCTTTGATTGGGTATTTATTCAAACCAAGCCTAAGATTCGAATATTCTTCAAGTACGGAATTATAATAGTGGCCTAGCCATTGATATTTCATTAATTTTCTTGTGTCTGCTTTATATTTGCTTAATCCAGAATCAATTACCGGCTTTAGTGTTGATAGGTTATTTAATAACAGATTCTTATTCGTGGGTGTACCTGGCATATTTGTAAACGGTTGTAAAAAATCATAAAACATATAATCGTCAACATCTTTTCTAAATGTTTTTTTATAACCCTCATATCCTTGAACTTGAATACCAGTAATAATTTGGTTTAAGCCCATCATGTTAGCAAAGTCCCTATCAAGAATAATTCTTGGATTTTTTGCATCTTGGTTTTCAAGTAAATATGCATCTACAAGCGCGGGGCCATAAACCATGTTTCCTCTATGAACAATATCTCCGCAGGTAATCCCTCCTCTGACAATATAACCCAACTTTAAAAACATACTAACTATTGGCCAAATGTTAGATACAAACATATCTAGAGATGTAATATTGAAGCCAAATTGAGGCAACGCTGATACGACAATACAGTCAGAGAATTGGCTAAACTGCACATTTCCTACAGAAACTCCTATTCTTCCAGAGTTCTCATGAAACTCTTTCATAATTAATGCATTATTAACACAAACACCTAAATCTTTAACAAGGTTTGGGTTGTTTTTTGACTGTTCAATTAAATCTGACCAACCAAGAACGTCAATAAAAGCTACAAAACGCTTTTCGTATTCTAGAGACTCACAAAAATCCTTAAACTTTTCTTGGCGATCCAGTTCTTCAGCTTCTCGTTTGGGTCTATCATCTTCCCATTTTTTTTCTTCTAAGTCTCTTTGCCGCTCTTCTTCTTCCGTAAATTCTAAATGGTATCCAGCATTGTTATCAGATACCATCTTATACCGTTTATTGGGATCTCGTTTATCTCCTAGCACCCTTACTAATTTACCACTTTCATTTCTAAAAACTGGAAGATTATTATCCATACAATAATTCCAAATATTGTGCGTTTATTATCAACTCTTTAATTGCCATGGAATGGTCTCAAAGGAGTCGGCGTGTCATGCTTATCAATAATTCTACCTACTTGTTTGTTTGTAATAGTATCAATAAGTTCATTGGACTCATTAATTCTTAGCTTCAATAGGCAATTAGAAAAGCTTGTTTTAACATATATGTGATTAGATTGACGCATATACTGATCCCCATTAAGGATTAATTTATTTTTGGCAGTATCTAATGGATCGATTAACTCGATATATTCTTGTTTGTCCATATCATCTACCCTATAAGAATTTTCAACCACAATGTCCGATTTATCATTGTGAAGATGCTTTTGAATAATGCCCCTATATTCTTCAGGGCAGATTAATTTAGAAATATTCTTGTTGTTTATTTTTATTCGCCTACGCACCAAGATCTCAAAGCAGGGATGTTCTTGATTTAAGGCATCCATCAATGTTCTAGTATCACAAGTTTTATCCTCATCTGAATGAGAGAGAAAATAACGTCCAGTGTTAAAAGGAAATACAAAAAATTCTCTAGTAAGAAGGATAGCTTCTGGCCTTATTACAAAACAAACATCACCATAAAAAGAAGAGCCTTGGTCTAGCCAATTCGTATTTCCTAAAAAAACATAGTTTATAAATCCATTTTTAGCCTCTGCTATTACATCATTTCTTTTTAATTTTTTTAATATTTGGGGATTATCATGATAATGTAAACCAAATAACATGGCTTTTGAAAATATGTAACCGTCTTTTAAAATACTCATAGCAGAGTCAATATTAGTCCAGTGATATAAGTAATATTGATTTTTACCCAATAATTTTCTTAAATTTCTACGGAAATAATGTGATGGTGTCGTCATAATGTTACCTATTTTTTTAATATATGATTATTATAGGTCAACAAAGCTTGACGAATTTAGATTTAATAGACTCTAAATTCCTTAATTAACGTATCTATGGCAACAATATGAGTATTGTAATGATCTTCTGTTACTGCTAAGGAGTCGCTGCAACTGTATGCTAATGCAGCCAGAGTACTTTCAAAGTTCAAATTTCTTAAAATTTTTTTAAAGTATTTGCTGTGGTTGCGGTCTTTTTTTAGCCAACAAAAGACTAAATGATTGCAATTAGTCGTTAACAATGTTTGGTAAGTAATCCACGGCATAGAGCTATAACCAAGATGGTCAAATAATCTATGCTTTCTGTGTAGTAAATAGCCAGATCTTCCAGAAAAAATAGGATTGTTGTTTAAATCGCCCTTGATTTCAATAAATTCAACTTCCTCAAACTTTCCTGAGTTCATTATTTTTTCTAAGAGAGCTTTCCTAGATAAGTGCTCTTGTAAACAATAAGCCAACCTAGCCTTCAAATGACCTTTTTCTAATAATTCTTTTATAGCGATTCCTTCGTCAACACTAGCATCATATGTATAATTTTGTTGAGCTAAATGCTTCTCCCTAAGTTGTTGAGTCTTTATGTGATAAATTCCGTAACAAATATTTCTATAATGAACCAAAGCAGCTTTTTCTTTATCCATTTCCCCGTTAAAATTATCAATTAATTTAAACAGATCATTATCATGAGACTCACAAAATCCCTTAAAAGTTGAAAATCTGCTTTTATCGATTTTCATCACATATTGAGGGGCATATTTTTTTACTATTCTCCCGATCCTTGGTTGAAAAGTTAACACTTTAGTTAGTGGCTGATTCAATTTACTTAGATAGTTCTCAGCAATAGTGTGGGATACAATTGATTCTCTAGAACATCCTGTAAAACAACATTTCTTACTTTCAAAGTATAAATTGTCGCATTCTGAAATAAGCCTTTCTATGGGCATTATGACCGCGTTCATTTGAAGGCACTCCGTTAGGAAGTTTTTTAGCGATTATACTTCATTAATTTATTAAACCAATCTTCCTTATCCTTCATGCTAAGTTGACTAAAAGCACTAATAACCTCTGCCAGTTGATCTGATTCCGCATAAAAATAGGCTACTGGTAGATTCAATACTAATGCTATTCGACTCAACATTGAATAGTCAGGGCTATGCCTACCCAACTCATAATGATTCATTCTCGCACTTGCAGAGAACTCGTCCATTCCAGCAGCAATACCGAGTTTTTTCTGGGATATATTTGCTGCTAATCTAGCCTCTTTAAGTCTTTTAGGAACTGGTGAATCCATCTAAGGTAAATATCTTCTCAAACCAACGTACTTAGAGAATCTAAGTTTTTGATTGTTTTCGATACTTAGGGATCCTAAGCTACAAAACCTCCTACTAGATTTTATCGTTTTTTAAGTTGATATATGTAAACTGCTTCTTTGGGCTATAACAAATGTTTTTGCTTTTTTCTTGACATGTTACTTAGGAATCCTTAGTATTTGTATTCTTTTTCGTAAAAAGCAATTCATCAGTTAGAGACATGGATGCCCTAATTTTCTTTTGAAATATTGTTAAATGGGTTGTCACATGTTAACTATCATTTTTACCGTTATCACAATGTATGTGGTCTTCAATTATATTCTTAAGCCAATGGTTGGATATTTAACTCCACTTGAAAAGTCTGGGAGACTATGTTTACAAGAGCAACTTAGAACTTACGGCATTAACCCCAATATGTTACCAAGAGCATGTCTTGATGATTTCGTATCAAGCGATATTCAATATGCTGAATTTTCAAGTAAACAAAAAGGGGTATTAATACATAGTGAACTGATTTCATTTCTTGATATGAGGGCAGAACTAATTGCACGTCTACTTTTCAAACCTAGCTCAGAAACTATTACAATAGAAAGTAATTTCATTGCACAAGAAACGCTTGAAATTCTACAAAAATATCGTTTGATCGCTTATTAAATATGACTTTTAGTCGATTCATAATGCTCACTTAGTTCATCGACCTTCCTGACGATATCAACATGCTCTACAAGCTTACGTTGTGCATCTAAAACCCCCATCAATTGTCTGGCATCATCTGGTGATATAGCACCAGATGCAATGGATAAAATTATTTCTTTACCTACCGCCGATAAGTTATCAAGACTCTCAATATTAAAATCTTTAATATCAAGCTCTATATTTTGGCTGGTTGCCTTCGGTATTAAGCGCTCAATACAAAGTCGTAAAGCATTAACATCACCATCAAGAGCAAGTTCCACTGTTTTATCAACTAGCTTTTCTGCATGAGGTTCCAGTAGTTTTGCCAATTTGGTACGTTTGTTAAGTGTTCCAACTTTTTTGCCTGTTGGATTCCCTGACTGCCCTTTTTTATATTTGGCCATCTTTTCTCCTAGTTCTCTGCATTTTCTCTGCATTTAGCAGGAAAAATAATTCTTCCGTAAAATAAAATGTTTGTTTATACCTGCACTATTTACATTTTTTTCATTTCTGAAGAATGCTGATAATGTAAATAATGTATGCCCGAATAATACTTTTTTTCATGAGTAAGACTTTGATACATACACAACATTACCATTGCTCTTTCGATCGCTAACAATATTCATACTTTCCAAGCGACTTCTAAAATTAGTGCTATTAACTGGTTTAAAGCCATCATTAATACAAAATTCACGATATTCCTGATAAAGTCTTTTTAACGGTATATAGTTATTTGCATTTGGCACATAGTTAGACTCATGAACAAATTGCTTTACACTATCTGACTCTCTTTCATATTTGTCGCGAGCTTGTTGTACTGACTCGCAATCAGTAAATTGTTTTTGTTCTAGAATCCGTCTTAATCCCTCCAAAACCCAGTTAAACACCCCAGATAGCTCATTTGTAATGATCTTGTGTGCTAACTGCTTATCTTGCTCAGCCTCAGGTATGGTTACATCAAAGGGTATAATCAAAAATCTTCTAAAATATGCCGCAGTCTGCTCAACATCTTTGGGCAGTTCGTTACAGTTAAATATCATTTTGGCGTATTCAGTAACTGTAAATGGCTTTCCATATGGCAACCTTGCCTCAACTGGCTCCCCACTCACCAATTGTTTAAAAACGGATGCTTCTAACTTACCATTAATTTCGCTGGCATAATTTACCAGCTTATTGGCAATCATTGCTCGGTAGTAGCCATTATCATTTGTAAGATTTTGAAGCGAAAATTCAGAGGTATTATGATCGCCTAACAATTTTCTGACAATTTCATAAAAAACTGATTTTCCATTCGCCCCTGTTCCATAAAGCAATAGTGTTTTCTCTAGCTTTAGAACAGATGGCCTAACAAATATATAACCCAAATACTCTGATAGTATTTGTTGCTTTTTTTTATCAGGCAAAACTTTATCTAAGTAAGCAAGAAACATAGGTGCTTTTGCCTCGGGGTCATAATCGAAACCTAATTGATAACTCATAAAATCAGTGCGATTAAATTCCCTTAGCCTCGTACCCTCAGGAGTTATATCAAATGTACCATTTCTAAGATTAATGCTAACTTGGTTTTTTGATAATGGCGGTATAGGTAAATTTGCAACAGCCAAGAACTGCTTATATAAATGCTCCCTAAACTGAAAATGCCTGGCATTTAATTTATCAACCCCCATCGCTTCTGCGGCTTGACCTAAAAAAATTTTTAACTCTTCTACGTCAAGTAAATTCCAATATTCACCATTAAACAGATAAATGAACTCATGACTTCGGCAAATCCCCCAATCATTGGCTTCGGCAAGAGCTAATATTTGTTCAATAGCAAGCACAATAAAATGTTTTTGTTTAAGGTTTTCATTTTCCTCCACCTCAGCCAATTGTCTAAAGTTAATAGGATTTATTTTCTTAACCAACTCATTTAATAGGCTCGAGTGACAAGTGGGTTGTCGTGTAAGTTGTTCCTTAAGTTTATTAGTGGTTTCGGCTCTACTAAACCCGGTTGCAAGTAAAAGAACAAAAAGGTCGTTGAAGTCGCTTCTTTTTATTTCTGGAGCAGTATTGGCTGATATTCCTGAAAAATCTGGTAGCAAAATCCTACCACCAGTAATTGAGGCCGCTTTTTTAGCGTTTTGCTCACTTGTGATTTGTTTTCCATTTTCCTGCTGTTCAACATCAGCACAAAACACGAACTGCTTATCTTTGTATTTACTTTGAATACTTGGAGCAATCGAATCGAAGTTTTTCCCATATACACAAATCACGGGTTTGTTTGTTGCAGTTCTTATAGCAAGAGCAGTGGCTACGCCCTCAGCAACATAAATAAGGGATTGAGACTCTAGCTCACCAAACACATGAAAACTATTTTGCTTCAAAAGGCCTGTAAAAAAGCGCTTTTCGAACTTTTTTGTTGACTGGTCAAAGTAAATACGTTGCAAAGATATTAAGTTACCGTCAACTGTATACATCGGACACAGCAAAGTGCCATTAGGAGCAACCCGCAATCCATCTGTTTCTGAAATCATCATTTTTTTTAAATGAATATAAGGATGACCAGCACAAGGTTTTGCAATTTCCCACAATTTTATCATCTCATCATAAGCCACCTTATGGCGTTCAGATGCTAATTTTTCCTTCTTTTCTTTCTCTTGAAGTAAACCTTGAAAGTCTCCCTCCAAAAGCTTATCGCTAAATGAAAAACTATGGCTTAATGTACATTTCCCACACCAAAATTTTAATGTAGGTCTACCATCTGGATGAGCTTTATATCCAGCAGAAGTTTTACTATTTTTAGATTCTGGACAAGGAAAGCGCTGCCATTCTGAGTCAAAGACTATTTTTCCAGTAAATGGATGTCCCACAGACTCAAGAGACTGTTTGAAAAATAATTCAACGTCATGAAGGCTATACATGGTTAGCCTCTCCATTTCTTATTCTTTCAATTCCGATTAAAAAATCATGGATTATTTCTTTAGCTGATTTTGATGAAAGGTAACAATCCCAAACCACTTGCTTTGCTAGCAAATACAATTGATGCCTATTAAATAAATCATCGTTTTCTAATATAATACCTTTGCTGGCGTTATTACTCGCAATAAAGCTTTTGCTTATATTTATTCCTTTATTGCGAGTAGCGTCCTTTCTATAACTACCCATAACATCCCCCAATTATTTCTCATCTGAATCAGAAGCAGAATGTGCAGCAAGATTTATTGCCCAAAGTTCTAATTCTTCCCGAACAAACATCGGCCGTTTCCCAAGTGGATTTCTTGCTTTGGGAAAATTAGGCAATTTAATTAGTTCATAGAATTTAGTAGTTCCAACACCCAAAAATTTCTGGGCTTGCTTTGGATATAGAAATAGTGGCTCTTGTTTCATAATGTTTCTCCAATTTAAAATTAGATCTCTTCTTTACAAACCTTCTCAAGGGCTCGTAAGGAACATTATGAATTAAGGCTGCCATGATAAAAATTCCTGACAGGCTGATAATTAGGGGGCTGTCAGGAATGGATTGGATTAAACGTTTGAAACCCTAGTGTTTATTAAATTTAGAATGCCATTTATAGATGGATCATGAGGATCGAAAATGAAAGACAGTGCCGTGTTTTTATTCGTATTAAACAAGTCAACAAAGTCGCCATCATTAAATATATAATGGTTTCTATTTATTTTACCATAAGCATGATCAGTGATTATTTTGATAAAATTGCTTAACTGGGTTGGTTTTCCATTTTCTTTAAGTCCTATTTTCTTCCCAATCCAAAATAAACTATTGATGGCATATCGTTCGAAGTATTCAGGAGAGTATTCGCTACCTCTTTTAAAACTGATATCATTAAACGCTTCAAGATATTCTTGCAGCTCTTCTAAATAAGATAAAAGCCTATCCATGTCTGGCAATTTAGACGTCATAAAACACATGAAAGATAAACTTGTTTTTGGCCAATTTTTAAATGATTTTTTTATTTGTTTTATTTCCTCAATTTTATCTTTAACTCTTGTTTTTTCCTCAGGTAAATCACATTGCATACACCACCGAGATAACGATAAGGCTCTATGCCATGGTCTAATTAAGATATTTACAATCTCAGCAGGAAGTGAACCGATTCCTAGAAGGGATGAAAGTTTTTCTTGAATACTCGCATTCTTATCAGAATATTCTTTTATATAAGGTAACATACCTTGTAAAATCTTCTGCCCAAATTCAGTATTATCTAAGGCGTCATCAGCTTCACTTAGTGATGTAAATTTTTTAATAATTGAACTCATTAGATTACCCCTTTGCTATTAACATGTACTAATGTTTTTGTATTGCTATCTAACCACTCGCTATACCACGTCATTAGCTGCCGTCTCTCCTGTTTAAAATCAGCACGTAAGTAAACGCCTCTAACACCCTGTACTTTATGAGCAAGCTGAGCTTCAATAGCATCAGTTCTAAAATGGCTTTGCTCATGCAAAACAGTTGAAGCCAAAGAACGAAAACCATGCGCTGTATGTTTGTCTTTATAACCAGCGTTATGTAAAAGCTTGCGAACACTTGCCTCACTAATCGGCTGGGATTTTTTTAATGCTGGTGAGTCGAACAGATATGGCTTAAAACCTGTCATTCGTCTTAATTCTTTCAATAAGCCAAGGACATGTGAACTCAGAGGTACCCAATGAGGCATCCCCATTTTCATTCGCTCTGCTGGAATATTCCATTCGGCACCTTGTAAATCAAACTCGCTCCATTTTGCTTCACGCAACTCCTTTGGCCTTGTGAATAAATGAGCTAATAATTCTATATACAACTTAACAATATTGGTGGATTGGGTATTTCTTAGTGCCAACATCATCTCATGGGCTTCGGTTGGACCGATTGCTGGCTGACTTTTGGCTTTTGGTTTAGGTATTAAAGCTTTCTTCAAGCCAATAAATGGATAGTTTGTTGTAAGTGATGCGCCCGTAGCAAATTCGAAAATAGCTTGTAGCCTTGCAAACAATCGATGTGCTACGTCATGATGACCTTGCATTTCATGTGGATTAATAATGGACAAAAGATCTGCTTTTGTTACCTCATCTATTGGTTTATTACCAATAAACGGCAAAATATCCCGCTTTAGACTTTTTAAATGACGGTTGCGTGCAAATTCTTTCCACGAGCTTTGGTATTTTTGAAACCACTGGTCTGCCACAAACTCAAAGGTTGTTTTGGTTTGTTCATCATCGGCATTTTGTTCTCTAGGGTCAGTTCCTTGATTCACCAAATCTCGATAACCCAAAGTGATACTGCGTGCCTCTGAAAGAGAAACGCTTGGATAGTTTCCAATCGTGATGGTCTGTGGCTTTTTATTCCATTGAAAGCGGAAGATGAATACTTTATTGAGCTTCTTTTTAGTTGGTCTTAATTCTAGGACTAAACCATCACGATCGGTGTGGCGTTTTTTATCTCCAACCTTTAGAGATTTGATATAAGTGTCAGTCAACATTGTACATTACCTCAACTATGCAACGACTTGGAAAGATGAGGTAAAAACCTTACCCAAAATCTTACCCAAAGTGGTCGCGGTTATATGCGAAAAATTACGAATAGTTGAGAAGGATTTGAGAAGAAGAAGTCAATGTTATTTTATTATTTATCAATCAGTTACGTACTAATTTGGACGTTTGCGAATGGTTGCAAATTGTCTAATTGGTGCCCAGGGCCGGAGTCGAACCGGCACGGGATTTAACTCCCGAGGGATTTTAAGTCCCTTGCGTCTACCTGTTTCGCCACCTGGGCTTGTACCTAATGTACAATTTACTGCTTATTCTAACAGATCATGAGCGTGCACTTCTGCACCCATATGTTAAGACAACATGGAGGCTGAGGCCGGAATCGAACCGGCGTACACGGCTTTGCAGGCCGCTGCATAACCACTCTGCCACACAGCCAGTCCTTGGTAAAAAAAAAGCGACCTGCTGTCGCTTAAACTGGAGCGGGAAACGAGACTCGAACTCGCGACCCCAACCTTGGCAAGGTTGTGCTCTACCACTGAGCTATTCCCGCGCCTACGGATTGGAATTTTACCGGAAATAAGCACTCTGTCAACAATGAAAACTAATTATTTTTTGTTGTTAACAATGGCCAAGCAATCATAAGATAAATAACCATGGACCAGATGGTCAAGATTGCCGACAAATAAAGCAAAATAAATCCAAGCGCTCCCCACCAGGACATTGCCGGATGAAATGCTAGCAATAGCACCAATGCTACCATTTGCATCACAGTTTTTATCTTACCAACGTAGCTAACAGCAACACTTGCCCTACTTCCTATCTCTGCCATCCATTCTCTCAGGGCAGAAATAACAATTTCCCGGCCTACAATAATAATAGCCGGCAAGGTTATATAATCCACATCCTTGGCACCGACTAACAGCAGAAGACTCGAGGCAACCAACAACTTATCGGCAACTGGGTCAAGAAAAGCACCGAAGGGTGACATTTGCTTCAATTTCCGTGCCAAATAGCCATCAAGCCAATCCGTAAAACTTGCCATTGCGAAAATAAAAGCGGCTGCAGCGTGAGCCCAAGTGAAGGGCAAATAAAACACCATAACGAAAACCGGAATGAGCACAATGCGCATCAAAGTTAATAAGTTAGGCAAACTGTTTATCGTACTCACTGAGCTCACTTCATCTCCCTCTAAAAGCTTGTTAGCCTATCTAAATTTAAATAACTGGCCAATTGCTGATAATCATCAAACACATTCAATGCCCCCGCTGCAAAGAGTTCTTCTGCCAACTCTGGTTGATGATAAAATTGGACTCCTACGGCGTCCACATTCACAGCCCTTGCCATAACAACATCACTTACTGAATCACCAACCATCAATGTTTGTGACGGCGTTACATTGCATGCTTCCATGATCTCTTCAAGCATTTGCGGGCAGGGTTTTGCAGGAGCCTGGCTTGCAGACCGCGTGACGGTAAAATAAGCATCTAGACCTGAAGCTTGTAAATCCCGCAACAAAGAATGCTGTCCTTTATTGGTTGCAATAGCCAAATCCATGCCTGCTTCTTGTATTTTTTTTACAATGGCCTTTGCTCCTGGATTCAAATAAACGTCCATAGAACGCGATGCCAATGATGCTTGTACTGCCTGCAACAATTGTTGCTGTTTCACAGAAGACAAATGAGGAAATATTTTCTTGATGGTCACAATCAGCCCCATCATCAAATGCTGCCGCGCAAGTGATTCGCTAAACTCACCTAAAGACATGCGTTGAGTTTCAACGGTCAAAATATTTATAATTTTCCCTAAAGTATCTCCAAGTGTTCCTTCCCAGTCGAACACAACCAAACGATAAGGCTTACTCATTGAGTTATTTGCTCCCTAACCGTAGTTTGGCCAGTGTTTGAGTAAATTTCTCATCCAAATCGGCCTGAAAGAAATAAGGTTTGCCATTCAGAGTAAATTGTATTGCCCTGGCATGTAAATGCAATCGCAATTTTTCTCTTTCCAGATCAGCAATAGAAATCACTTCACCGTATTTTTGATCGCCGACAATCGGATGCCCAAGATAGGCGCTATGAACACGAATCTGATGAGTTCGGCCTGTTTTAGGATAAACCTCTACGAAACAAGCCGCTGGAAAATTCTCAAGCAATTTAAATTCCGTCTGTGATGATTTACCTTCATCACTGACAGTAACCATGCGCTCACCGGACTTAAGAATATTTTTCTCAAGTGCCGCATCAACCCGTACCATTTTTTTCCCTTGCCATGGATGCATGAGCAAAGCCCAATAGATTTTTTGGACTTCCCGGGCAGCAAGCAAGGCCTGGATAGCACGTAATACACTGCGTTTTTTTGCAAGTAACAAGCATCCAGAAGTCTCTTTATCCAGACGATGGACCAATTCAAGATAGGACAAATCAGAACGAGTTTTTCGTAACACCTCAATCACACCAAGACTCAAACCGCTGCCGCCATGCACGGCTAATCCCGCCGGCTTATTAACTATCAACAATTGAGCATCTTCAAAAATAATACTTTTTTCCAGACATTGACTAAGCTTTGTGCCAACAAAAAGATCTTTCTTATGGGAAACACGAACAGGCGGAATGCGTACTGCGTCGCCTTTCATAAGACGTGAAGAAGCTTTGACTCTTTTTTTGTTAACACGTACTTCTCCATTGCGAATAAGGCGGTATATATGGCTTTTAGGCACACCCTTAAGCAATCGCAGCAGATAATTATCCACCCGTTGTCCTTCTTCTTCTGCGCTTATTTCGGTATAGCGAACTTCATTCATTCAACTTCTCATTCAACATAACCACGAATTGTCAATACATTCTATTTTCTATTAGCAATTTTTTTGGTACTATTGTCTATTGAACAGAAAAAAATATTCTGTGACAGAATTATAATGCAAAACAACTACAAAGTTTACCGGCTGATAAAACAATAACATTATCGGCTATTTTAAAGAAAACAAGACGCGCTTTCCTTAAGTAATGACATAAGGAAGCAACCCAGTACCAGAGCCAAATTGAACATAAACTCATCAGATACCCACGCATGGCAAACATGCAGCAATATGAAGCGTGTACCTTATTACAAGAAGGTAATATGCGTGTGGTCTGCCATTAAGAGTATGCCTGTAACTTATTTTATTACACGAAAAAATGGAGCATCAAGACTAAAACAGCCTCCATTTGCGGCGAATCACTCGTTCTATTTAACAACTCTTAACATCATGTTAGAACAGTTCATCACGTGCGTTGTACCTAAATGGATTACAGGAAGAAACGTAAGGCTTATCTGCAAATTCGCCAGGCTGATTATTCCAAACAGGATGATTTTTATGAAGCGTATTGCTGCTTACCAAAAAACATAAGCGCAATAATCATAAAAATAAACCAGTAATATCATCCATGACAGAATTTGTATAACTATTTAAGGTTTTGGGTCATGCTTAAAACGACAACCTTTCACTGTCTTTACTTGAGTGTCTAGCGCCCTATGCAATGGGGTTTAAGATGGAAAAAATGCTAATAAATGCAACACAAACTGAAGAAGTGCGTGTTGCCTTGGTAAGAGACAATCTATTATTTGACTTGGACATTGAATGTCCTACAGAAACAAAGAAAAAAGGGAACATCTATAAAGCAACCGTAACTCGCCGTGAACCAAGTTTGGATGCGGTATTTGTTGAATACGGTGCTAAACGTCAAGGTTTTCTGCCATTAAAAGAAATCGCTCCTGAATATCTAAGTAAACATCCGGATGAATTTGGCGCTGAGAAGCCTTCGATTACCACGCTGATTCGTGAAGGACAGGAATTGCTTGTGCAAGTGGATAAAGAAGAGCGTGGCAGTAAAGGAGCAGCGCTGACCACGTTCATCACCTTGGCTGGATGTTATCTTGTTTTAATGCCGAACAGCCCACGATCCGGTGGTATATCTCGCCGCATCGAAGGCGACGATCGCAATGAGTTGAAAGAAACCCTAAATTCTTTGCAAATGGATGAAGACATGGGACTTATCATCCGTACCGCTGGCGTAGGCAAAAGTCAAGAAGAGTTGCAGGCCGATCTTGATATGCTGCGCAATCAATGGCAAGCCATTAAAAACGCATACAATACACAGCTTTCCCCTTGCCTTATCCATCAGGAAGGCGATGTAATCATCCGTTCAATCCGGGATAATTTACGTAAATCAATTGGCGAAATCATCATTGATGATCAAGTATCTTATGTAAAAGCCAAGCAATATATTGAACAAGTCAAGCCTGATTTTCTACCAAATCTCAAGCTTTATAAAAGCACCATCCCATTATTTAATTTCTATCAAATTGAAAGCCAGATAGAAACTGCATATCAACGAGAGGTCCTTTTACCATCAGGCGGCGCTTTGGTGATTGATCGCACAGAAGCGTTGGTTTCCATCGACATCAATTCGGCAAAAGCAACCAGTGGCTCAGACATCGAAGCAACCGCTCTCAATACAAATCTTGAAGCCGCTGATGAAATAGCACGGCAATTACGACTACGCGATCTGGGTGGTCTGGTCGTTATTGATTTTATTGATATGAATTCAAGTAAAAACCAACGCGATGTGGAAAATCGACTTAAAGAAGCTCTTAAAGCGGATAGAGCTAGAATTCAAGTTGGCCGCATATCACGATTTGGCTTACTGGAAATGTCGCGGCAGCGTTTACGACTGTCACTGGGCGAATCAGCGCAAGAAGTTTGTCCTCGCTGCGAAGGTCGAGGTACAGTACGCAATATTCAATCCCATAGCTTATCCATTATTCGACTGATAGAAGAAGAAGCATTAAAAGAAAAAACGGCAGAAGTACAGGTACAACTTACCCCGGACATGGCCACTTTCATCATGAATGAAAAGCGGGATTTCATCATCAATATCGAAAAACGCCATGATGTAAATGTTCTTATTATTGCTAACCCTTACTTACAATCACCACATTACAGCATTACGCGGCGTAAGGAAGATAACGTCGGCAAAACAAGAAAGCCAAGTTATTCTCTTATACAACAACCAGAAGTTGATGTAGCACGCCCTGAAAAACAAAGTGCAAATCCGGACCAACCGATCGTTAAACCTTACGAAGGCAAACATCAAATGGCAACCACAAAAGAATCCGGGTTATTGCAACGCTTATGGAATTTTTTGTTTGCAAACACCACGGAAGCAGATAAAAACGAGCCGCCTCAGTCTGAGAAAAAACAAAGCGACTCATCGAAGAAAACGCAGAAAACGCATTCATCGTATCAATCCACTTCAAAGCGAACAAAACAAAGCAGCAGCCAGTCAAGTTATAAACGGCGCTCAAGCAGCCACTATCAACACCGTAATTCTGGAGGCAATCGTAAGCGTTCAAGTTCTGGACAACATCATGCAGAAAAAACAAGTGGCCAAATTATTCCACTTAATGCAGAATTATCAAAAAAAAAAGCACCCAGCAACAAAGAGCCGAATGAAACCTGAGATAAACAGTTAGGATCCTATGTTATGCAGCACAGTAAAAACTGCATAACCTAAGTTAGGCTAGATAGGCTATAGTGCTACAGTAGAGCTTCGTAAGAAGCCTACTGTAACATCCATCTTTGAGTAATAAATAAACATGGCAACTCTTTCTCCCCAAACATTGACACTCTCTCTTGCTCCGTTTGTACTGGCTTTAGCCTTAGCAATGGATGTGTATGTACCGGCCATCCCCAAACTAACTCAGCTGTTTCAAGTTTCCGATGGCATTATGCTGTTAACCTTAAACGTCTTCATGTTTACTGCAGGAATCATGCAATTGGTTGTCGGGCCTCTGTCAGATCGTTTTGGACGAAAAAAAATCGCTTATCTTGTCACCTTGTTATTTGCACTTGGTTGTGTTTTATGTGCCGCTTCTTCAGGTCCAAAATGTCTTATTGTTGGCCGTATCATCCAGGCTGTCGGAAGTTGTGGCATGATGGTGCTTGGTTTAGCAATTGTAAGAGATTGTTTCCAGGGAAATAAAAGCGCAACCATCTACAGCTATTTAAATGGTATTATTTCTTTCTCACCGATGTTTGCTCCTTTTATCGGCAGTCATTTGGATATTTATTTTGGTTGGCAAATGACGTTTTTAAGTTTGCTCTCCATTGTATTTTTCTCATTGGTTTCATTACATTTTTTCTTGCCGGAAACTCTGCCAAAAGAGAATAGAATTGATTTTTCCTTAGGCAAAACTTTAAAAGAATATAAAGAGATTTTTTTAAATCCTGTCTTTGCAATTTATAATCTCGCCACCTGTTTTGGTTTATCTTATCTCTATTTGTTTTGTGCCCTATCCCCTTATTTAATCATTCGGGATCTGCATATTCCTGAATCTCAATATGGTTTTTATTTCTTTTATATGGGGTTATCCTTTTTTATTGGCAGTGTGCTCTGCAGTCAAATTGTTGAGCGGCTCGGTGTTTACCGTACTTGTCTTCTTGGTTTTTTTATTACACTCATCGGTGGCTTTTGGATGGTGGGTTGGTATATTTCTTCCGATCTAACATTACACGGATTTATCTATCCTATGCTTTTGATAGGCATTGGAGGAACATTCTGCATGGGTGCAGGCAATGGCGGACTGATGTGGCCTTTTGCCAAACATACTGGAGCCGCCGCAGCACTCGGTGGCACCTTACGTTTTTTATTTGCTTCACTCACCGGCATGGCAATCATCCATAATGATGTAGCCAGTACATTGCCACTTGGAGTACCGGCCATTTTGTTTAGCGTGCTTGGATTTGCTTTATTTCTTGTTTATAAAAATAAATTAGACTTTATGCCAGGTAAAGATCCAGAAGATCATGGCAGGCTAGTGAATATACCATAATCATCAGAAAGTCATGCCTGGTTTTTCGTGCGATATCCAAGTTTTTGATGTGCTTCCGAACTAACGTTCTTCGCGAGAGCGTAGTCCTGTGGCAATTGGCGTTACTCCAATATTGGGATTAACCCCACAGTCATCGAGCAATTTTAATAAATTGTTGCCTTTTCTGGTTAAGCGCTTGATGCAATAGATATCAAGATAACTTTGTAATATATAATAATAATCTGGCAGTGTCAGAATGGCCAATATCTTTTCGGCACGTTCTACATCGTGCAAATTACTATAATCACATGATTGAAAGAGCACCGCTGCCAGCATTGAAGCAAAGCTTGCTTTACGTATTGGACCCGCCAGGTAAAATCGTTGGATGCATTCATCCAGTGCCCTGTCTTTATCCCATTCCACCCACGTTTGATAAGTCTCAAGCGCTTCCTCATAAGAAAACTGTTCAATCGATGTCAACTGTTGCAGTGCATACGCGGCCGGGATGACAGCTTGAACATTTGCCCATGAACAATTCCCTGAAACTTGAGAACTCATCGGGATTTTTGCAATCGGCATTAGACCCAATTGTTGATTAATCACTTGATGAAAATAGCGGCGAGATTGCTTCTTATAAAGAAATTCTTGTAAAAAATTAACCGTTAAAACCTCCGGACGCGTGATACGATAAATGTTAACGCTTCCTTCTTTTAAGCTATTTTCACCACGGTCAATTTTAGCCCACCATTGCTGATACCGCACAAAGCACATAGCATGGCCTCGGCTTGCTGCCGGAAGAATAAGCATCGGTGATTTTAGCAACTCCCTCAAACGGCTAAGATCTTCTTCCGCTAAGCTCACATGATGTTGGAATTTTAATAGCTCATCTGCCACCGAAAACGCATCCATGATGGCATATAAATAGGGAAAATGATGGCGCAGATGTCGAGTTGAATAACTACTGGTAAAACGCCGTAATGCATCTTTCACAACGGCAACCGTAAACTCAAGAATGAATCCTTCGTAATCAAGTTCAATAAATTCTTCTTGAGCATTGACAATATCAACGTCACCCTGCAATTCAAAACGATGGCCAAGTAATTTGCCATAAATAAAATCAAGGGCAAAATCAAGTTTTGCCCCAAACTGATAGAGCAGATGCTTCAATTGACTTTGCCCACGTAAAACGGGATACACTAAAACCGATAAGCCAGAATGGGTATAGACATTTGGGTTGGCGCCGTTTTGCAGTAATAAGCGAGATAATTTTAAATCATTATTATCTACAGCCCAATGTAAGGCAGTACGCCCAGTCACATCGGGCTTATTAATATCTACTCCACGCGCGAGCAACTGCTCAGCAATAGCAGACTGGCGGGTTATCGCAGTTTCAATCAGCGGCGTAAAACCATATTCATCAATATCATCCAGCGATTCACCAGCACGCAGATAATGATCAAAATCCGGCATACGACAACTGATGATGTCATTCGCAATGGTCATTTAGGGACCTTGAGGCTTAGGTGCATTGGTAAACTTAGGCATATTACCCAAACGCAGTTGTTTTTCCATTTCCTGCTCACGCCGCTGATTATCATATTCACGTCGCGCTTCAGTATTCAGGGGGGGTTCGGGGTTCAAATTCGGATCGACACCATCAAAACGCTGGCTATCCAACCATGGATTTTGCATGATCGAATTTTGCAATTCACCTTCAGGTGCAACCTGTTGCTCTTCATCATGATGCTCACGTGCATTCACCCGTGCTAGATGACGATGACCCTGCTGTTCTTGCAAACGGCGTTCACGTTCCATGGCACGGGTTTCATCGACCAAATAAGAAGTAGAATCCCCCGAATCAGGCCAGTCTTTACTGCGACGCCTGCGACCCCCACCGGAACTGCCTGAACGTCCTGAATCGTCTGATTGATCCGATCCTCCAGACTGATCAGATTCATCTGGCCAGGTTTCATCGAGCTGAGGCTTTTTCAAGTATAAGGATTCTTTTAATTGATTCGATCGTTTTCGCTTATTCATAACTCCAAGTATAAATCATAAATACTCTTGCTGCAGAATTTCAGCGATTTGTATCGCATTGGTCGCTGCCCCTTTACGAATATTGTCAGCCACTACCCATAAATTCAAGCCATTGGGGTGGGAAATATCCTGACGAATACGGCCAACAAACACTTCGTCATGACCAATAGCATGTTTCATGGGGGTAGGATATTGTAATTTGGCCGGATTATCTATCACTTTGACCCCAGGAGCTTTTGCAAGTAATTGACGCGCTTCCTCTGCATCTAAAGGCGATTTTAACTCAAGATGAATGGCCTCCGAATGACCATATAATACAGGTACACGAACCGTTGTTGGATTCACAAGAATACTCTCATCTTCCAGAATTTTTCGGGTTTCCCACACCATTTTCATTTCTTCGCGGGTATAGCCATTATTCTGAAATTCATCAATATGAGGCAAAACATTAAAAGCAATTTGTTGTGGATAAACCGACGGTTTAATGGGTCGACCATTTAATAATTCACCAAGCTGCGTCGTTAACTCATGAATCGCTTTTTTACCCGTACCAGAAACTGCCTGATAAGTCGCTACATTAATGCGAGCGATACCGACTGCGTCATGCAATGGCTTCAATGCCACGACCATTTGAATGGTTGAGCAATTTGGATTGGCAATAATGCCACGCTGAGTGTATTCTGCAATGCAGTGGGCATTGACTTCAGGCACCACTAATGGAATATCATCCTCGTAACGAAAGCATGAGGTATTATCGACCACCACACAGCCAGCAGCAGCGGCAATCGGCGCAAATTCTTTCGATACAGAGCCGCCTGCTGAAAATAGAGCGATATCAGCGTCGGTAAAATCAAAATTGGCCAAGTCTTCTACGTCAAGCACCTGTCCATCATATTCCATACTTTTACCAGCGGAGCGTGAACTGGCTAAGAGATAAAGATTGGCAACAGGAAAATGACGCTCTTGTAAAACCTTGAGCAACGTTTCTCCTACTGCACCGGTTGCCCCAACCACCGCTATATTTAATTTTCTGCTCATGATGGCCTCATTTTGAACGAGCGTGTTGTGTCAATTTTTAAATTCTCTCTACGCAACGACGCCATGTTAAGTTATATTTCTGGAAAAAAGCCAGACCCTAATCTATGTGCTTTTTTCAGGATATTCCATAGTTTGTGCTTTGTGTCTTAAAAAATGATCCATCAACACTAAAGCCATCATGGCCTCAGCAATAGGCACTGCACGAATGCCAACACACGGATCATGCCGTCCTTTCGTGATCACTTCAACGTCTTTACCGTCCACCGTGATGGTCTTTCCTGGCTTGATGATGCTGGACGTTGGCTTTAATGCAAGGCTGACTCTTAGGGTTTGTCCAGTGGAAATACCGCCCAAGATCCCACCGGCATGGTTACTTAAAAAACCTTGATAAGACATTTCATCGCGATGTTCGCTTCCTAATTGTGTTACCGCATCAAACCCTGCACCAATTTCAACCCCTTTTACTGCATTGATAGACATCATGGCGTAAGCTAATGTCGCATCCAGTTTATCAAACACCGGGTCACCAAGACCCACCGGTACGCCAGACGCCAGAATCGTAATACGTGCGCCTACCGAATCACCAGCACGCCGCAACTGATCGATATAAGCGGCCAGTTCATCTACCTGATGTTGATTGGGGCAAAAAAAAGGATTGCCATTAATGGCCGCTTTTTCTGCAAAATCAAGAGAAATGGACCCCATTTGTTGCAAATAGCCTGCAATTTCAAGATTCAGGTTACGCTTCAAATAGAGGCGGGCGATTGCGCCGGCTGCCACACGAGCCGCTGTTTCACGTGCTGAAGAACGCCCTCCTCCACGATAATCACGATGACCATATTTCTTATGATAGGTAAAATCGGCATGTCCCGGGCGAAAAAGATGTTTAATATCTTCATAATCACGGCTACGTTGATCGTGATTATGAATTAATAAAGCAATAGGAGTACCCGTTGTACGTCCTTCAAATACACCTGATAAGATTTTAACCCGATCGTCTTCCCGTCTTTGCGTTGTATATTTTGATTGGCCTGGTTTACGTTTATCCAGAAAAGGCTGAATATCGGATTCATCAAGCGGGAAATTCGGAGGACAGCCATCCACAATGCAGCCAATAGCTGGTCCATGGCTTTCGCCAAACGTCGTGACCGTAAACAATTTACCAAATGTATTTCCACTCATAAGTTTGCAAAATAATCGTTTAATTGTGCTTTGGTCAAGAGAAAAACCCCATGCCCCCCTCGTTCGAATTCAAGCCAGGTAAAAGGAACATCAGGATAGGCAGCCATTAATGCTTCTTGACTATTACCTACTTCCACCACCAAAACGCCGTGATCACTTAAATAAGCATGGGCATGATGAAGAATTTTTTCAGCAATTGCCAAGCCATTATTTTCCGTTTCCAGCGCCAGTTTTGGCTCATGTCGATATTCATCTGGTAATCGTTCCATTTCTTCCCGCCCAACGTAGGGAGGGTTACTTATAATCAGATCATAGGTATGGTGTGGCACGTCCTCAAAACAATCCGATTGAATCAAAGTCAAAACATCCTGAACGTCATGGCGTTCACTATTAATCTTAGCCACTTCCAAAGCATCAGCAGAAACATCCACCGCATCCACTAAAGCATGCGGAAAAGCGTAGCAACAAGCAATGGCAATGCATCCACTTCCTGTACATAAATCAAGAATTCGGTCTACTTTTTCCTCTTTAACCCACGGAGAAAACTGACAATCAATCAACTCAGCAATGGGTGAACGAGGAATTAGAACCCGTTCATCCACATAAAATTCCAAATCACAAAAATAAGCTTTATGCGTCAAATAAGGCACTGGTATGCGTTCTCTAATTCGCCGTTCTAACTGCCGACATAACCATGCTTTTTCTTCATCGGTCAACCGCGCTTGCAGCAGCATGGGATCCACATCAAAAGGCAATGACAAACTGTCAAGCACCAACGCATGCATATCATCCCAAGCATTATCAGTGCCATGCCCATAATACAAGGCTTCCACATGCGCCTTAGACAGAGCAAAACGTAAAAAATCAATGATGGTTTGAAAATTCTGAGTTACGGTGGAAAAAGAAACAGCCATGGAATCTCCATGAGTGGATTGAGTCATAAATTGTACATCAGTTCAACCAATTTGTCGTTATAGTGACTCGATGATGGATAAGAAGCAATTGTTTTTATTTATCAGGTCTGTTATAAAAATTAACACAGGACTTACGAACCAAATACTTACTTGCATGAAAGGGCCATCGAAATGGATCGTTCAAAACTCGTTTCTTTTAGATATTGGCCTCATGTTATTTCACTCACAGTTATTACCATCGCATATCTTGCCTATCGTTATTTTGCTTATTATAACACCCATACGGATGATGCTTATGTGTCCGCCCACGTCGTGAACATGGCCGCTTTGGTTTCCGGCCCTATCAGCAAGATTTACATAAAAGATAATCAGCAGGTGAAAAAAGGAGATAAATTGCTGGAAATTGATCCACGCCCTTATCTGTATGCCATGCAAAAAACCAAGGCAGATTTAAACATGGCTAAGATTAAATATAAAAATGATAAATTTGCCATCAACGTTGCCGAAGAACGATTCAAACAAAGCCAGGTGATGCTTCGTTTAAGCGAAGATCACGTGAAACGTTATCAAAAACTGCAAAGTAAAGGCGACCTTGCCGAGATAAAACTTTTAGACATGCAAGCAAAAATGCAGGAACAAGCTGCAGTAGTGATGGCTGCTGCACAAGAATTAAAAATTGCTCAGGAAAACCTCGATATCAATGAAGTATTAGCCGCCAAAGCCGCCTATTCTAAGGCTCATTATCTCTACCATCATACAACACTCTATGCTCCGGAAAATGGCTACATCACAAACTTTAATATACGGCATGGCCAATACATTAAAAAAGGTCAAGGATTATTTGCTTTAGTAGAAACAAAATATTGGTGGGTAGTCAGCCGCTACCGTGAAACAGCCATCCGGCTTATCAAGATTGGCGATAAAGCCAAAATTACGCTCGACATGTACCCCGGAAAAACATTCCATGGTCACGTGGAAAGCATTGGTTGGGGAATCAATCGCGTACAGGCCGGAGAAGTCGCACCATCCACCTTGACTTATATGGAGGCTACTGAAGACTGGATTAAAATAGCCCAGCGATTTCCTGTAAGAATTTTTTTCGACGAAATTGATGAAAAATACCCTTTGCGGATTGGAGCAAATGCTACCACCACAACCTATCGATAACCATGATCAATTTCCCCTTCATTCCAAAGACTATTGAAAATAGGGCTGCATTACGCACGTCTATCAGTGCGCTGGCCGCTGTATTACTGGCTTTTAAACTGCATTTGGATACCCCTTATTGGGCAGGAATGACGGTTATTATTGTTTCAAATCTCTATACAGGAAACATCATTGATAAAGCATTGATGAGAATGGCCGGCACAGTTGTCGGTGCTTTTTTTGGATTTTATCTTGCTGCCTATATTGCAAACAGCTTTTTATTATATTTACTCACCTGTTTTCTGCTGGTGTTCTTTTCAGTGTATTATTTCAATATCAGCCGGTATGCTTATGCCTTCTTGCTCTTTGGCCTAACTGCATTTATTGTTATAACACAATTAACCATCAACCCCGATAATGCCTTTTATATTGCGATTTGGCGTTCGGCCGAGATTCTATTAGGTGTCGTTGTCGCAGCCTTCGGCGCCTACCTTCTTTTTCCAAATCATATTCACGACAGCTTTCTGCAACAAACGGCTATCATTTTTACTTGTTTTGCAAAAGAAATAGACGAGATAAAGCAGCTTGTATGTCATGGCTCTGACTCGCTTGTGTTGATTTCCAAAACCAATTTGACGTTAAAAAAAGAATTGAATAAAGCCGCTGAAATGATTAATTTTATGCGTCATGAAGCCGGAATAACCAGAACGATACTAGACAAACGACGTGCTTTCATTGATTTACTGCGCCATCTTGCCCGCCATTTCAACTATTTTGTTTATTCTCAACGTCATGAATCACCAAGCTCTATTTCTGTCTGCCAGGATTTGCCAATTTCGGCGGTGTTTAATGCGCTGCAGCAAGATTTAAATACACTAAAAACTGCATTTTTCCACAATGAAGGTCAAGCTAATATCCTGTTAACCCACCAAGCGCTTACCGCTTTAGACGCGGCGCTCCTAGACCACCATCCGAAAATAAAAGGCAATATTAAATTTTATTATCAACTCCGCCAATTTCTCGAACAAATGAAGGAAGTTTTAGGTTATCTGAATGCATTATTGATTAATCAATCCGTCGTTGGCCTCTCTAAAAGAAGGGTATACAGCAGAACCAAACGATTACAAACCGATCCAGACATCATAAAACATAACATTAAAGCTGGTCTGTCCGTTACATTGGCCATGCTAATATGGTTAATTAGTCAATGGCCAGGAGGAATAAATGGGATCATCAGCAGCATTGTGATCTCAATCCGCAAGAATATTTTTGAAATGAAAAATATTAGTATTTACCGCTTATTTGGCTGCCTATTAGGTGGTGGAGCCGCACTGACTGTTTTGTTCATCATCCCACTGAATTTATATGACTTTATTGTCCTTTTGTTTTTCTTGATATGGGCATTTAGTTATTGTTCATTTAAATATCCAAAATACGCATACATCGGCTTACAAGCAAATATTGCTTTGGTTATTACTTTAGCCCAGGGAGGTGGACCCCCCATCTATTTAGCTCCCCCACTAGAGCGTCTTGGCGGCATTATCATTGGCATTATTGCCAGTTTTATCGTCGCAAACAGTCTTTGGCGTACGGATGCCATAACCATGCTGCAAGGACGTTTACAAAAATTAAACCGATTATTGCTCTACAATTCACGGCAAATTCTGATGCCTGATTCAAAGGCGGCACTTCATGATCCAACTGCTTTATTTTGGACTTGCCGCAGCCTGCTTGAATTACTTACTTATGAACATTTAAACCCAAAAAAACAAGCCCTTCTTGCATCGCTTAAAGAACAATTTGCAAAGTTGGTATTTATTCAAGCCATTATTACGCAAGTGGATACCGCCATCAATCAGGCGGAAGCCCATGCAACTGGTATAACATTAAACATTAATCTTAAGTCTTACGAATCCTTGGTTAAAGAACTCTACGAAGAAACCAATCTTGACCATAGAAAACATTTAATTCAGCACATAGAGAGTGAACTGGATCTCATGGAGAATAAGTTGCTTTATGCCGGCGAACCTGCCAATAAGCAAATCTTGAATTTACTGGCTTATGTTCATGCACTGGGCCAACTGGCACGAAATTCCTATCTTTCTACTTAGAACCTGTCTTCATAGTCTAACTACGCAGGGCTAAAAGCCTAGCGACTCTGAAGACAGGTTCTAAGAGCAGACTATCCTTTTCACGGCTGCAATGCACGTTGCAACCCATTT
The DNA here is from genome assembly GCF_900639915.1 of Legionella nagasakiensis. GTDB lineage: Bacteria > Pseudomonadota > Gammaproteobacteria > Legionellales > Legionellaceae > Legionella_A > Legionella_A nagasakiensis. The sequence goes on along the minus strand of NZ_CAAAID010000001.1, from coordinate 107,727 downwards.
TTTTGCGACAGGAATAGGATCACAGCACTTCCAGCCAACCCTAAAATAGCCAGCACCATTGGTAATACCGCCCCCACGTGGGCAATGATTCCAGTAAAAATCGAAGTCAAACCAAAACAAAGCGCCATAATTGACCCTGTAACCCCCATGACCCATCCTTGCTGCTCGTCATTCACCTGATTGGAAAATAGGGTTAACAAGACAGAGTAAGCCACAGACAGACTCATGCCTATCAATAAGGTAGCGCCCCAGGCAATCCATTGCTGACTGCTAAGCAGTGTCACCATAACGAAGGTGGCAGTCAGCAGCAGCCCATATACGACGATTCCATCAAAGGAAAAACGCTGAGTACAAAAGTCAACGATATAACCACAACCAATGCTAAAGCCAACACCCATGACTGCAAGAAAAAAAGAATTTTGCATGGCCGAATAATGATACGTTTGTAGTAAGTAAAGTGAAATAAATGAAAAATAATTTGACCAGCCAAATATCATAACCAATAAAACAATCGAGTATGTTTTAATGGATGGATGCTTAAATGCCGAAATAAAAACATTTACTGCATGATGCCAGCGTATCTGAATTTTATCCTGGGCTTTAACAAACGTTTCTTTAAACGTAAACTGTAAAAACAGTGCATTAAATAAAGACAATGCGGCAGAAAAATACATTGGTGTTTCAAAATTAAACCATGAAACCAATTGCTCATTTGATAATAAGCCACCAAAAATGGGACCAAATACAAAACCGAGTGAAACGGCCAGCAAAATCAAGCCAATATTGCGAGCTTTTTGCTCTTCCGTGCTCACATCCACAATAGCAGCTTGAGCAATTGGCTGACTTCCTGCCGTAAATCCAGCGATGATACGCCCTGCCAACAGCAAGGCAAAACTGTGAGTCAAAATAGCAATGGCCGATATTAGATACCCTAAGAAAGAACCTATCAAACAAATCATTAACGATTTTTTACGCCCCACGCTATCTGAAAGATCACCCAAAATAGCCGCGCCGAAAAACCAGCAAATCATGAAAATGCCAATGGTTAGGCCGTAAAAAAAATCACGTAAGCCGATGCTGATATCCTGAGAAAGGAAACCTGCTTGCGGGTCAATGAGGATTGTATTCAGGATGGGAAATAATAAACCCAACCCCATGCCATCAATAAACAACACTAAAAACAAAGACAGCATAGAAGATAATGACTTCGATTGATGCATGATAATTCGCTTAAGAAGAACTTAAATAAATCTATTTAATTTTTTAACCATTACACACATGATTTATGCGCATAATGAGAAACCTTTGAGAATAAAACTAGAAATATGTTCAAGTGTTGTATTGTATCATTATATGAATACTAAAGAAAATTTCCTTTCAGAACTTACAAAAAACTCCCATCTCTACGTTAAAAAGAAATTTTGATTCAGTCACTTAGTTAGTCTAAACTTTCTCATCAAAATTTCTTTTTGCCTTGACCTTGGGGTTTTTCGTAAGTTCCGAGCTTTTTTTACTTTCTAATGAGGCAGTAATGCCGCCCACAATAACCAACACAATGCCTCCGATTTCCCATCTATTCGGCGTATTCCCCCAGATAAACCAGTCGAGTAGCGCAGAAAAAATGATCACAGAATAAATATAGGGACTTAAACGAACCGCAGAGGCATGTTTATAAGCCATTGTGATAAACAGTTGTGATAATGCCATCATGATGCCGATAGCGATCAAATAACACCAGGGTAATAACGTGGTAGGCATTCGCCAATATAACAAAGCCAAAGGTAAAAATATAAGCGTAGATAAAGAAAAATAATAAAATAGGATTCTTATAACTGGCTCGGTCGCTCGCAACCAGCGAACTGAAAATAAAGCGAATGACATTAAAATAGCACCAATCAATGCGATAAAATCTTGAGGATGAAAAAAATCCTTTCCTGGTTGTAATACCAAAATAACTCCGATAAACCCAACTAAAACACCTGACCAGACTTTTGAGCCAACCTCTTCCTTAAAAAAGAAAAAGCCTAATACTGGCATCCAAAGTGGTGCGCTGTAGAGCAACAAGGTTGCATTGGTTAATGAAATCACTGGTATCGCTAAAAATAAGCAATACCATGCCGCCGAACCAGTAAATGCTCTAAAAAAATGCATGCCAATTCGTTGAGTCTTCAGTTGACGAATGCCGCTATACAAAATAAAAGGAAGAATTAAAATGACACTTACAAAATTCTGAATAAAAACAACAACAGCCGTTGAAGCATAGGAAGAAACCGCTTTAGCAAGTGCGCCCATAAATGACAAACATAAAAAACTTAATAATGAAAATAAAATACCTAATGCAATGGTTTCCCCATGATTAAACTTTGTTTTTCCGGCGTCCTGATGAACTTTATCGTCCACACCAAATTTCATTGCCATAGTATGAAACTCCTGTAATACATCCATTAAATCCCTACAAAAAATTACCCGCACAAGAGATTATGATGTGAAAGGCAAGATATAATCAGCTTTAAAAAAATAACATAGTATCTGCCTAAGCACTATACTTATATCAACACTTATATTGTCTATACAGCCATGTCTAAAGATTACTTGTCTGATGAAGAAAAAGCATTGTTTCGTCAGGCAATGCATAACGTTAAACCACTGAACCCCTCCACGAATCGTACAATAAAACATCGTGCGGTTATCCCATACGCGCCCAAAAAGCCGGCCGAGGAACCATTATCTTGCTCCATTTATCTCTCAAGTCAATACAGTGAACCAATGACTACGAATGCCATATTGTCTTATTGCGAACCAAGCTTTTCTCGTAAACGCTTTGCACAATTAAAGAAAGGACAAATTCGCTGGCAAGCCCATTTGGATTTACACGGGTTGTCGATAGAATCTGCCAAAGCTTCATTAGGTCATTTTATCATGAAACATTACCAACTTGAGAACCGCTGTCTTTTGATTATTCATGGGAAAGGAGGTCATTATGGAGAACCACCTGTGTTAAAAAGTTATGTAAATCATTGGTTGCGGCAAATGCCGCAAGTGATGGCGTTTCACAGTACCATCCCGCAGGACGGCGGCACAGGCGCCGTCTATCTTTTGCTTAGACGACTCAACCGGATGGAATCAATTTAAAATGATGTTTGTGGATTGAATTTATCGTCATAAACCCTTACTATTTGCACTAAATTTTGAATCATAAGACCATGAGTAAACAAGCGATCATCATAGGAATTGCCGGTCCTTCAGCTTCCGGTAAAAGTTTGTTGGCCAACACAATTGTAAATGAGTTAGGTTCTGATCAAGTCGTAGTCATTTCCGAAGATTCTTACTATAAAGACAATAGCCACCTCCCGTTCGTTGAACGTGAAACAATCAATTATGATCATCCAGATTCCTTTGATCATGCCTTGTTGTGCGAACATTTACGCCGCTTACAGCAAGGAGAATCAGTAGAAATTCCAATTTATTCTCATTCCAAGCACATCCGCTTGGCAGAAACACGTTTTATTGGTCGCCATACTATCATCGTTCTAGAAGGCATTTTATTATTCAGTGATAAGGCCTTACGTGAAATCATGGACATCCGTATTTTTATGTCAGCGCCATTAGATGTATGCTTAAGCCGTCGCTTACGGCGTGATGTGGTTGAGCGCCATCGCTCATTTGAATCCGTGCTGCATCAATATGAAACAACTGTGCGGCCCATGTATTTACAATTTATCGAACCATCAAGCCGTTATGCAGATTTAATCGTTCCTCGAGGTGGAGAAAACCGCATTGCCATTGATATGATCCAGGCAAAAATGCGCGAGCTGCTGGCAACACATACCAAATGACTTAGAAAGGAGGTAAACGTGGGATTTTTAAGCGGAAAAAAAGCGTTAATTGTTGGTCTGGCCAGTAATCGCTCCATTGCCTATGGCATTGCTAAAGCATTTCATGAGCAAGGAGCAGAACTTGCATTCACTTATCAAAATGAAAAATTAAAGGAACGGGTGGAGAAAATGGCGGCAGAATTTAATTCCAGCCTCACCTTTCCTTGTGACGTGGCTAGTGATCTTGAGATTCAAGCCGTATTTGAACAACTAGGAACCCATTGGGATAAACTGGATATTCTGATTCATTCTGTGGCTTATGCGCCGGCCGATCAAATCAGCGGTGATTTTATTGAGCATGCCAATCGCGATGGCTTCCGGATTGCTCATGACATCAGTGCTTACAGTTTAGTAGGCTTGGCAAAAGCTGCTTTGCCAATGATGCAAGGCACTGAGGGCGCTCTGCTGACCTTAAGTTATTTTGGTGCAGAAAAAGCCGTGCCAAATTACAACGTCATGGGCATTGCGAAAGCAAGTCTTGAAGCAGCCGTTCGCTATCTTGCAGCCAGCCTTGGACCTCGCGGCCTTCGAGTAAACGCCGTTTCGGCAGGACCTATTAAAACGCTTGCGGCAGCCGGCATCAAAGATTTTCGTAAAATTCAAAACGCTTACGCCAGTATTACACCACTTAGACGAAACATCACCACAGAAGAAGTCGGCAACACGGCCGCTTTTTTGTGTTCACCCATGGCGTCTGGCATTACCGGCGAAGTGGTGCATGTGGATGCGGGCTATCATGCCGTATCAATGGCCGATTTGGGCGAATAAGGTTAGATGTTTTTAGTTTTTTGCCAGGCGATCTAGCCTGGCCAAGGCTAAAATCCCCTAAGCTCCGGTTCCAGCGATGAAGCTGGAGGTGCAGAAGGAACTGGTGATACAAACGTGGTGTAGCGGGGCGGCAATGGAGCAGGCTGATACAGCCGCGGTTCACGAACAACAGGAACAGCTGTCTGGGTAAATGCATCGCTTCTGCAATTAAAATGCATCTCACCCACCTGTATTTCTTTTAGCTTACCGCTTTTTAATTTTCTGACTTGATTTAGAATCTCCTGAATCATTTGACCGCGATCACTGAACAATCGATTTAACAGAGAAGGAACCGGTTTATCTTCCATTTTTGCCCGCAGTGCAACTATGGCACATTTTACCTTAACAGGATCAATGCCTTTTTCTACTAATTTCTTTTCTTCCGCCCCAGTTAACGAAAATCGATGCGGATCTTGTGGATCCAAGGCATCCTCATTGGATTTTTTAATGAAATATTGCTGAATTTTATCGGTAAGGAAACCACCCGCGGCTGCGCCCACAAGTGTTAGAGTAATCACACCAAAAATCACTAACCCCACTGGATTAGCAATGCCTGCCGCTAAAGCCAGTGACGTCAGGGGTGCTGTCAATAAAGCGGTCGTCAATAAGCTTGCCGCAACACCGCCGGCAACCATGCCCATCAGGTTCAAACCAGCTTGCAGCCAGCCTTCGCTATAACAAAAGCGCTCAATGCTGTCCATTGCTTGACTAAGTATATAATACAAAGCTACAAAGGCCAATGCGGCCGCGAGTAATGCTAACGCAATAACTAATAACAGTGCCAACACACTGCCTTCGTCTTTTTTTCTTTCGCTTGCATGAGGATGATGGTGCGAATGAGAAGGATAATAACCAGGTCGGCGATGAGGATAAGGGTAATAATAAGGCCGAGGAGTTAATGAATTTAGCAACAACCACGTAAAGAGCACGTCGTTACTCGAACTATAATAACGAGAATAATGATGATGGTGATGAATAACAACCCTTGGTGCACTACCGCTCTGAAAGAATCCTGGTAGGCGCTGTTCTGATGGTAATCCCCTATATTGCGGACAAGCATAAAAAAAAGTATTTAATACTGTGTAAGCTTTTTGATGTTCGGCTGCTTCTAACTGGCGTAATGGGCTATCAGAATAATTTAATGTGTAATAGATACCATTATAAAGCTCATTATAGATTTCATCAGGTTGCATCGGAGGTTGGCGCTTAACGCAATCATCATAATGACGCGCAAGGCCAAAATATAATTCCGCCAACTGGCGATCGGTTAATTTTTTCGCAGGCATCAAATGCTCCTAGGGCTCCAAGTACCTGCGCATTATATGATCTAAACGAAAAATCGACAACCAATTGTTTTTGCCGCTAAAGAAGCGGCTTAAAGAATTAATGATTTACAATTTTGGCTTTACTTAGTAACCCATTAATATATAAATCATAATCCATCACGCCATAATTCGCTTCCAGCTGCTGAGTGATGCTTGCTATCTGTTCTTTATCAAGTCGTTGCAGTTCACCATCATTAATTTTTTTCAAACGGACGATCACATAATTTCCATTCTCAAGATTACGCCCTGTCTCAGCGCCAACACGTTGCAAATTAAAAGCCATTTCGTTAATGGCACTGGCAGCCTTATCCGTCTCACGTGTCGCTTGTACCACTTCCTGCCATTTCAGCTGATTTTCTTCAATCAGCCGCTCTTGCTGTGCCTGATCTTTTTTTGCAGCCATCAACGTTTGTCCGAGTTTTTTTGCTTTTAATTGTGCTTTCTCATCCATTAATTTATTTACAATATAGGATTTTACTTCAGCCAGTGATTTTTCTTGAGTTGGAATATGTTTATCAACTCTTAGCACGACAACGCTGTTATTATCAATTTGAATAGGTTCACTATTATTCCCTAACTCTAAGACATCATGACTAAATGCAGCCTGAATAATCGCTTTATTTTGCGTGAGTGCATTATCGCTACCACGACGTGAGAATGGTCCTGCTGTTTTAATCGGTAGGTGAAGATTCTCTGAGACAGGAAGCAAAGAATCTGGCGTTTGGTAACTTAAGTCGCTCAATTCCTCTAATACCTTAGCATATTCTGTTTGAGCAAGTTCAGCGGCTAATTGCTCTCTAATCTCTGCTTTAACATCCGCATAGGGTTTTACCTTGGCTGGTTTATACGTTAGCACTTTAAATAGTTCATATCCATGACGAGTCTGAATTGGCGGCGATATTTGCCCAGGTTCCGTTAAATTGACTAAAGATTTATCCAGCTCGGATTGACCACCTACAATTGGAGGTAATACGCCTTTTTTCATGGCAGAAATTCTATCCTCAGATAATTGCGCAACTTTTTGTTCAAAAAGTTCTGGTTTCATTTGTAATATCTTATAGGTTTTTTCTGCTTGTTCTTTCACCTGCTGTTGTTCAGTAGTCGTCGCACCTACTGGAACGGCAAAGAGAATGTGTGCTACCTGCCACTCCGCGGGCGTTAAATAATTATGCTGGTTTTCTTCATAGTACCGCATGAGTTGTTCATCAGACAATTTAATAGTTGCCTTGATGTCTTGCATGGATAATTGCACATAAGAAATCAGTACTTTTTCCGGCGTTAAAAATTCCTTTTGATGTTTGTGATAATAAGCCGATACTTCTTCATCTGATGCATTAATTTCTTTCTTAAATGGCGAAGCAAGAATCGTTAAATAATCATAATCTCGCGTCTGCATATACAATTTTACAAATTGCTTAACTTCACTAGGTAACGCAAAAGCCGTACCAATCAGAGCAAACCGCTGCTGATTGAGCAACATCCCTTGACGAACTTCATGTTGAAATGATTCTGGAGTAAATAACGCACCGCTTAGTGCTTGTTGATAACGATCAGCCGAGAAACGACCATCTTCATAAAACTGGGGAATACCTAAAATAGCGGCATTTGCTTGTTCTGTACTTACCTCAAAGCCATGTTGACGAGCCGCTTGAACACTCACCTGATTAACAATCATTTCATCCAAGACCTGCTTTTTAAACTGGTTTTCACCTGATGCAGTCATGTGCGTAGAATCACGCATTTGACGAGCACGCCGATAATTTAATTCAAATGCCTGCTTGGTAATCGGCTGACCATTTACCTCAACCTGGACATTGGTGTCCTGACGAGATTGCATATAATAGTCGACTCCAAATAAAGCAAACGTCACTGCAATAAGGATAATGATTACCCATGCAACAATGCCCTGAATGCGTTCATTTAACTTCTGCAACATGTAAGGCGTTCCCTAATGATTGTATTCGCAAGAAGATGTAATAATCATGCTACTCAATGTCGAAATAAATCCATCTTACCATCACTGAGTGAAAGAAATGTCCATATAAACCCTAAAAAAAACGCGCCGTTAGGCGCGTTATGCTGGCGGAGTGGACGGGACTCGAACCCGCGACCCCCGGCGTGACAGGCCGGTATTCTAACCAGCTGAACTACCACTCCAATTCTTGGTGGGTGCTGCAGGGATCGAACCTGCGACCCTCGCCTTGTAAGGGCGATGCTCTCCCAGCTGAGCTAAGCACCCGGGTAATTACTACGCTTTTTGTACTGCTTCCTTCAACGATTTACCAGCTTTAAACTTGGCAACTCTTGAAGCTTTAATTTGGATGGTCTGACCGGTCTGCGGATTGCGGCCCGTTCTTGCAGAGCGGTTACCAGTTGAAAAAGATCCGAACCCTGGCAAAACAACTTGATCGCCTTTTTTCAGAACATCTGTCACAGTTGCCATAAATACATCAAGTACTCGACTAGCATCTGCTTTTGTTACGCCTGAACCATTAGCGATGGCTTCAACCAATTCACTTTTATTCATCTTTTCCCCTTTGCTGTTATTCATCCTTATACGGAGCTGATTAAATCAGATTCATCTACTCTAGTCAAGCTATTACATCCTTGAAAGCCCGCCAGTAACGGGCATCGGATGAAATATACCTGTTATTCTCAAGCGTGTAAATCCTTATTTTCAATTTTTTTAGCACCTTGCTCAGTTGACACCAACATAGAAGAAGCCTTGTTCACCAAAGGACTACGTTGCAAGGCAATTTGCAGCACTTGCTCAATGGTCTTGACTGGATGAACAGTCAATTTTCTAAGGACATTATCTGGTATTTCAGACAAATCCTTTTTGTTTTCTTCCGGAATAATAACATGTTTTATACCACCACGATGAGCAGCCAATAGCTTCTCTTTCAATCCACCAATTGGCAACACTTGTCCTCGAAGTGTAATCTCACCCGTCATCGCCACATCAGCACGCACTGGAATTTGGGTAATAACGGATACTAACGCTGTACACATTCCGATGCCTGCACTGGGACCATCTTTAGGCGTTGCCCCTTCCGGTACATGAATATGAAAATCATGCTTCTCATAAAAATCATCCGCTAAACCAAACAGCACCGCACGACTTCTCACCACCGTCATCGCTGCATGAATTGATTCTTGCATGACTTCGCCTAGTTGTCCTGTATGAATTGTCTTGCCTTTACCAGGCATCATCGAGGCTTCAATGGTTAACAACTCACCCCCGACACTAGTCCATGCAAGACCGGTGACTTGTCCAACTTGATCATATTCTTCCGCCAGACCATAGCGAAACTTTTTCACGCCGAGGAATTTTTCAATGTTATTACGACCAACGTTCACTTTTTTTATTCGTTTCTGAGTCAGAATATCTTTTACAACCTTGCGACAAATATTGGCGATATCTCGTTCAAGATTACGGACCCCTGCTTCACGAGTATAATGACGAATGATTTCATGGATGGCATTTTCACTAATCACAATCTCATCTTTCGCCAACCCATTAAGTTTCATTTGCTTTGGCACTAGATAATTTTGTGCAATATTCACTTTCTCGTCTTCGGTGTAGCCAGCAAGGCGAATGACTTCCATGCGATCCAGTAATGGCGCTGGAATTTCGAGCGAATTTGCCGTTGCGATAAACATGACATCACTCAGATCATAATTCACTTCCAAATAATGATCATTAAAGGTGTGGTTTTGTTCTGGATCAAGCACTTCAAGCAATGCCGAAGCGGGATCGCCTCTAAAATCCATCGCCATCTTATCCACTTCATCGAGCATAATCAGCGGATTTTTTACACCTGCTTTGCATAGTTTCTGAATAATTTTGCCTGGCATGGAACCGATGTAAGTTCTACGATGCCCGCGGATCTCCGCTTCATCGCGCACACCACCCAGGGCAATACGGATAAAAGTCCGGCCCGTCGCATTAGCAATCGATTGCCCAAGGGATGTCTTACCCACCCCAGGAGGTCCTACCAGACAAAGAATAGGCCCTTTCAGGCGTTTTACGCGCTGCTGCACCGCTAAATACTCAATGATACGTTCTTTTACTTTTTCCAGACCATAATGATCTTTATCCAATAGCTGCTCAGCTTTTTTCAAATCGTATTGTATTTTATTTTTCTTTTTCCAAGGAACGCAGAGCATCCAATCCAGGTAATTACGAATCACCGTTGCTTCTGCAGACATAGGCGACATTAGTTTTAGCTTATGCAGTTCGGAAAGTGCTTTTTCCTTTGCTTCCTTCGGCATACCAGCTTTATTGATGGACTTTTCAAGCTGCTCAATTTCACTGCCTTCTTCACCAATTTCTCCAAGCTCTTTTTGAATGGCCTTGATTTGCTCATTTAGATAATATTCACGCTGACTCTTTTCCATTTGGCGCTTAACACGACCACGAACGCGTTTCTCGACATGCAGCAAATCAATTTCTGCTTCAATGGCCGCCATTAATCGCTCAAGACGAGTCCCAACGTCTACGGTTTCCAGTAAATCCTGTTTATCTTCTACCTTAAGTGTCAAATGGGCAGCAATCGTATCTGCAAGACGGCCAGGCTCTTCAATGCCTGCAATGGAACCTAACACTTCGGGAGGAATTTTCTTATTTAATTTTATGTACTGCTCAAATTGCGACATGAGCGAGCGCATTAAAATCTCAATTTCCTGTGCTTTGAGCGCTTCACTTATTTCCTCAATCACCTCTAGCGAGGCAGTCATATAGCCCTCATCCAATGAATAGGCACTGACTTTTGCGCGCTGCTCTCCTTCTACCAAAACTTTTACCGTACCATCAGGAAGCTTCAACAATTGTAAGACGCTGGAAATAGTACCTACATCAAATAAATCATTAGGGTGTGGATCATCATTGGCTGATCGGCGCTGCGCAACCAGAAAAATCTGTTTATTATTTAACATGGCTGCTTCAAGCGCTTTAATTGATTTTTCCCTGCCCACAAAGAGTGGAATAACCATATGCGGATAAATCACCACATCTCTAAGTGGCAACACAGGTAAATTTAATGCTTCATTATTATCATTATCAGCAGGCACCAGTTCTTTTTCATTTGACATTATGTTCCCTTACCTATAAATGACCGTTATACATGGATAGCATCTTAATCCAAAAGGTTAGAGTTATGGACTCTTTAAAAAAAGGGCGTGAGTATCGTTTATGCATCCATGCCTTCTCAATAGGGGAAAACTAAGAATCTGTCTTCATAGTCCAACTCTACAGGGCTAAAAGCCTGGATTTTCTGCGCCCTGGCTCACATACTACAATATGTATGTGTTGTGCTACGGCGCTCTAAAATCAAGTCTTTTAACCTCAGTCTAGCGACTCTGAAGACAGATTCTAAAGGAAACCAGATCATAACGATTTTATTCTGCGCCCCCAGCAGCGGATTGTTTGACATCCTCACCTTCATATATCAGTATGGGCTTGCCAGTATTGTTGACAACCGCTTCATCCACAACCACTTTTGTCACCCCTTCAAGCGAAGGTAAATCATACATGGTGTCTAAAAGAATATTTTCAAGTATTGATCGCAAACCACGAGCACCAATTTTTCTTTCCAACGCTTTTCTGGCAATCAATCGCAGCGCTTCCTCACGGAATTCCAGCTCTACCTCTTCCATCTTAAATAAAGCATGAAATTGCTTGGTTAAAGCATTTTTAGGGCGAGTCAGAATATCAATTAACGCTTCTTCATCGAGCTCATGCAATGTAGCTACGACAGGCAAGCGTCCCACAAATTCAGGAATCAGTCCATACTTGACCAAATCTTCTGACTCTAAGGCGCCTAAAACTGCCTGAAGATCACCTTTATCTTTTTTATGTTTTAATTGTGCAGAAAAACCAATGCTTGATTTATCACTGCGCTCTTGGATTATTTTATCCAATCCAGCAAATGCGCCACCACATATAAACAAGATATTTGAAGTATCCACTTGTAAAAATTCTTGCTGCGGATGTTTACGCCCTCCTTGTGGCGGAACAGAAGCGATGGTTCCTTCAATCAGTTTTAATAAAGCCTGTTGAACACCTTCTCCTGACACATCACGAGTAATAGAAGGGTTATCCGATTTGCGTGAAATTTTATCTATCTCATCAATGTAGACAATTCCCTTTTGCGCCTTCTCAATATCATAATCGCATTTCTGCAACAATTTTTGGATGATATTTTCTACATCTTCCCCTACATAGCCAGCTTCTGTTAACGTCGTTGCATCTGCCAAAGTAAATGGTACATTCAATAACCTTGCCAAAGTCTGTGCCAACAACGTTTTACCACTTCCCGTTGGGCCAATCAGTAAAATATTACTTTTGCCAAGTTCAATACCATCTTCTGGTTTATGCTGCATGCGCTTGTAATGATTATATACAGCGACAGACAGCACTTTTTTAGCATGAGACTGCCCAATCACATACTCATCAAGAAATGACGAAATTTCTTTTGGAGTAGGTAAATGAGTAGCAGACTCTTCCTGAGTGTCCTGAGCTTCTTCTCGAATGATGTCATTACATAATTCAACGCATTCATCACACACAAAAACGGAAGGTCCCGCGATCAATTTCTTAACTTCATGCTGACTCTTTCCACAAAAAGAACAGTATAAAACCTTATCTCCAGTGCTGCTTTTACTCATCTACAAACCCCTTTTTACTAATGAATTACTCATTCTCTAGTAAAATTTTAGTCAATTTGAAACATATCGCCAGTCAGAAAACAAAATAAGAATATAGAAACCACACACTTATTTATCCAGATTGCCTTCTGCTGCACGCACAGAATCACGTTCATACAGCACGCTATCAATTAAACCATATTCCGCTGCCTGTTGCGCATTCATGAAATTATCACGTTCTGTATCACGCATGATTTGATCGGGTGTTTTTTTGGTATGCTGTGCCATGATGCTGTTTAAACGCTCACGCACTGCTAGTGTTTCACGAGCATGAATTTCAATATCTGTAGCCTGGCCGCGGTACCCACCCAAAGGTTGATGAATCATTACTCGGGCATTAGGCAGACAATAACGCTTATTCTCTGCACCAGCACACAAGAGCAAGGCAGCTGCACTCGCTGCCTGGCCAATGCATAATGTGCTCACATCCGGCTTGATAAATTGCATGGTATCATAAATAGCAAGACCTGCTGTCACCACACCACCCGGTGAATTAATATAAAGCGAAATATCTTTATCTGGATTTTCAGATTCCAGAAATAGCAACTGCGCCACCACCAGGTTCGCCATATGGTCTTCTACTTCACCCAGAAGGAAAATGATGCGTTCTTTCAAAAGCCTGGAATAAATATCATAGGAACGCTCACCTCTGGAGGTTTGCTCGATGACCATAGGAACAAGACCACTGGCGTTTTTTATTCTATTTTCTGCCTCTCCCCGCATGCTTATGCTCCTTTCTCTTCGCTATCCTTTTTAGGATTCATGACTTCCTCATACTCCATTTCTTTTGCAATCACTTTTGCATCCTCAGCAATTTTTTCAGAAACCATCTCTTCCATAACCAGCGCTTCGACTTCTGCCAACCGCTCTTTATCACCTTGATACCAACGACGTAACTCATCTGGATCATCATAAGCGCTAGCAAATTTATCGATCATGGCATTGACTCGTTCCTGATTCACCATCAGTTCGTGTTTTTTAACGTACTCAGAAAACAACAAACCTAAGTGTACGCGCCGTTTTGCCTGCGTTTCGAATAGGCTTCTTGGAAAATCCGGTATTTTTTCATTTTCTGTATGTTCTGGACCAAAAATTCGATGAAACATTTCATGCTTTAAATGCTCTATCTCTTGTTCAATCAAGGCCATAGGCAATTCTATTGGATTTTTTTCCAAAAGCTTATCAAAGATTTTTTCTCGGTTCATCGCACTGAGGCGGCGATCCAACTCACGTTCCATATTGTCTTGAATATCTTTTTTCAGGGCGTCAATGCCGCCTTCCTTGATGTTGAATTTCTCAGCAAACTCAGCATTCAATTCCGGTAATTTTCCTTCCATGACCTGCTTAATCTTAATGTTGAACCTTGCTTCCCTGCCAGCCAAATCTTTATGGCCATAATCTTCAGGGAAGTTTACATGAATATCAAACGCTTTACCTTCCTCTGCACCAATCAATTGCTCTTCAAAGCCAGGAATCATAGCGCCTGAGCCAATAACTACCTCATAGTCATTTGCATGCCCCCCTTCAAACGGCTTGTCATCAAGAAATCCTTCAAAATCAATTACTGCCTTGTCTCCATTTGCAATTGGACGAGACACTGGATGCCACTCTTTATTCTGCTCACGCAACTTTTCCAGCATATGATCAACATCGCTGTCTTTCACAGTACAACGAGCAACTTCTATTTCTTCTTGCCCTAATTCATGCACCTGAATTTCAGGATAGACTTCAAACACCGCCGTATAGCGAAAATCTTTCCCCGACTCAAGTTGCTCTGGCTCAACCGATGGATAACCAGCAGGCGTCAAATTATTCTCTTTCAGCGCTTCATACAACGTCGATTGCACCATATCTCTTGCCACTTCCTCGCGAACGGAATCCGCATAACGCTTATTCACCACGTGCAACGGCACTTTTCCTGGACGAAAACCATCCATTTTCACCTTACGAGCAAGATTCCTGAGACGCAGGCTCACTTCTTCCTCTACTTTTTCGGTCGGTACCGAAACAGTCACTTTACGCTCCAAACCTTTCAAGGTCTCAACAGAAACTTGCATGTAGTCACCTCTTGGAAATTATTTTATACAATATGGTACGAAAGGAGAGACTCGAACTCTCACGGGTTACCCCACTGGAACCTAAATCCAGCGCGTCTACCAGTTCCGCCACTTTCGCAAACAGGGTGGAATTATTAAACAGTAGCACTATCTTGTAAAGACTCAAGATAAAATGAGAAAAAGACAATTTATTAATTTATATTAAATGAGTTTCTGGGGTGAGCGATGGGACTCGAACCCACGACAACCGGGATCACAACCCGGGGCTCTACCAACTGAGCTACGCCCACCATAAAAATTATAAAAAATTCCGCTTGACGTATGGCACGCCCGGCAGGATTCGAACCTGCTACCCTCGGCTTAGAAGGCCGATGCTCTATCCAGATGAGCTACGGGCGCAAAATACAATGGTCCAAACCAGCGCCCTTCCATAAGAAGGGTACTTTGGTCGGGGTGGAGAGATTCGAACTCCCGACATCCTGCTCCCAAAGCAGGCGCGCTACCAGGCTGCGCTACACCCCGTGAACCCATCCTAAGGACAGAGCGCAAATGATACTCCCAGCAGCTTTGGAGGTCAATAAGTGAATGCTATAAAAACTTAAGTTCATAGAAAATCGCTGCCAACGGACAAACAACACCGCTTCCAAATGACTTGTGAACAAATTCACATTTACGTTAGGATTAAGATTCAAATTTTCTAGCAACCTAACCATGAAAATACAACTTTTGCCATTATTTGACACAATTGATCATTTAAACAAAAACAGCGACTATGCGATTCTTCCTAACCCCAAATTCCAACAGGATTTTAATCATACACTCAATTTTCTCAAAAGTTATAACGGAAGTTTAGGCACATTCAACAGTTACCGTCGCGAAACAGAACGACTATTGCAGTGGTGTTGGCAAATTAAAGATTTAACCCTACCACAATTAAAACGCGATGATGTTGAACAATTTATCCGTTTTTGCCAAAATCCACCCACGCATTGGATTGGTGCAAAAAAAGTTCCTCGATTTATTAAACAAGAGGGCAAACGCCGCCCTAATCCAGAGTGGCGACCTTTTGTGATCACGCTAAGTAAATCAGCAAGAAAACGAGGCGAAACACCCGCCGAAGCACGATTTAATTTATCCCAAGGTGCCATACAAGAGATTTTTGCCATTTTAAGCACATTATTTAATTTTCTAATTGCCGAAGAATATTTAGTCTCCAATCCTGTGGCGCTCATGCGTCAAAAAAGTAAATTCATCCGCAAACGCCAACAAACCGCGCCGATACGCCGCTTAAGTTTGCTGCAATGGGAGGCTGTATTGCAAGCGGCAGAACACTTAGCTGCAAAAGAGCCGGAAAAACATGAACGTACCCATTTCATTCTTAGCATGCTTTACGGGATGTACTTACGGATTTCAGAATTAGCCGCCAACGATCGCTGGATTCCAGCCATGAATCATTTTACCAAAGACAGCAATGGTTTCTGGTGGTTTACCACCGTAGGGAAAGGCAATAAGGAGCGACAAATTGCCGTCAGCGACGCTATGCTAAATAGTCTTATACGCTGGCGTACCTTTTTAGGCTTATCACCCTTGCCTTCGCCTGCCGATAATTCCCCATTAATTCCCAGATTACGTGGCCATGGACCCATGAGCGACACAGCACCACTACGCCGTCTTGTTCAACGATGTTTTGACATAGCGGCCGAACAGCTACGCCTTAAAAATCATCAGGAAGAGGCAGATAGTCTCGCAGATGCCACTGTACACTGGTTAAGACATACGGGTATTTCAGAAGATGTCAAAATCCGGCCGCGCGAACATGTACGCGATGATGCAGGACATAGCTCCAGTGCAACCACAGATCGTTACATCGACGTTGAACTGCAAGAGCGTTATCGATCCGCCCAGAAAAAACCCATCGTACCCTAGGGCGGCATGTTGTGACCACGCTTTAGACTTCTTTCGACACTCACAGGATTTACGAAAAACCCCAAGGTCAAGGCAAAATGCAATGTAAACAGACCCTAGATTAAATCAAAATTTATTTTTAACACAGAGATTGGGGTTTTCGTACGCCCTAACTCAATAAAATCGATAAGGCGGATAGGCTGTTAATAAAATCAAGACAATAATCCAGAGCACGATACAAACAGGATAAGTATAAGGCCAAGGTTCATGCATTTTTCTGATCTTTGCCCAAGCGAGTAATATCCCCATCGGAATCATGGGCAATAAGAATAAAATTAAGATTTGCGCCAGCATAACAGCATGCCCTTCCCATGGCATCCATTCAGCAATTTGATAAATGAGATAAAACAATACCTCCTTAAAATTTAATAATAGCCAGGCAACCCAAGGCTCAAATGACTCGACCACCCAAGATGCAAGGACAAGTGGCAGAAAAAAATGAACACCAGGAATCACGAATATTTTTTTAAATGCACCGGCAAACTCTTGTGAAAAAAAGACGACAATTGTTGTACCCAAAATAATTAGTGCCAGGGTAAATAACATGATCAACCTCTTTTATTTTCCAACGCTTCCCAACGTTTATACAGTTCAGACAGAGTCATTTCATACGCGGTTAATTGCTTATGGACATCCCCGATTGCCTGACTGTCTTGCTGATAAAATTCGGGATTGGTCATCTCAGCCTGCAACGCTTCTATCGATTGTTCCAGAGATTCAATCCGTAGAGGCATCTGCGTTAGTTCACGTTGTTCGTTAAAACTAAGTTTATTTAGATTATTTCGCCGGCTGATTGGATTCTTTTTAAGTGTTTCCTGCTGTTTTATAGCGTTAACACGATAATCATCGTAACCACCGAGGTATTCGGTAAACCGTCCTTCCTCTTCATACACGAGAACACTGGTAACTACTTGATTGATAAATGCTCTATCGTGGCTAATTAACAGTAGAGTGCCAGGATAATCAACCAACATGGTTTCCAATAATTCCAGTGTTTCGATATCTAAATCATTAGTAGGCTCATCCATCACCAAAAGATTGACTGGCTTTGCAAATAATTTTGCCAATAACAGGCGATTGCGTTCTCCTCCTGATAAGGAAGATACTGGCCGATGAAAACTTTCAGAAGGAAATAAAAACTCGCTCAAATAGGAAGCAACATGCTTTTGCTGACCCTGGATGGTAACATAATCGGCTCCATCCCCGACGTTTTGCATCACCGTTTTTTGCTCATCCAAATGACGACGTAATTGATCAAAATAGGCAATCGCCAGAGAAGTTCCATATCGTATTTGTCCGGAATCAGGCACCACTTCACCTAATAACAAACGCACCAAGGTGGTTTTACCGCACCCATTAGGACCAATGATGCCAACTTTATCGCCGCGAGTTAATAAGAAGGAAAAATCTCGCAGCATTGTCTTACTTTCAAGCGTATAATGAAGATTTTTTGCTTCAATGACAAGATTACCTGAACGAGCTACATCAAGATCCAGTGTGCTCATTTTGCCGGTTTCTGTCCGTCTTTGGCGATGCACTTCACGCATGGCTTTTAAAGCTCGTACCCGCCCTTCATTACGAGTACGTCTAGCCTTGATTCCTTGCCTCAACCAGGCTTCTTCTTCATTCAGTCGTTTGTCAAACAAATCCTGTTGCCTTTGCTCATGCAACCGCATGGCTTCACGGCGATCTAAGTATGCCTCATAGCTGCAATCAAAATGGCGCAATTGACCGCGATCGATTTCCACAATGCAATTTGCTACCTGATTAAGAAATGCACGGTCATGAGTCACCACCAATAGCGTGCCAGCATAAGCTTTCAGAAAAGATTCCAGCCATTCAATTGCCTCAATATCCAAATGATTGGTCGGCTCATCAAGAATCAAGAGATCAGGCGCCGCTATCAAGGCAGCAGCCAATAACACTCGGCGCTTCATTCCGCCTGAAAGTGCGTTCATTCGAGCATTTTTATCGATTCCTAACCGACTGACCATTGCGTCCACTTGCGGCAATAAATCCCAAGCTTGCAAATGATCAAGCCGTTGCTGGCACGCTGCAAACGCCTGCAAATCATCGCGGGATGAACACGCATGAAATTTCGCCAGCGCCTCACCCACTTCACCAAGTCCCTGAACCAAAACGTGATAAACGGATTTCTCATCATTCAAGGGAACTTCTTGGGTCAATCCGGCAATACGTAATCCTTTCTGATGTTGAAGTTGACCGCTGTCATGGACGATGTCTCCTAATAATAACTTCAATAAGGTTGATTTGCCTGCGCCATTACGTCCTACCAGTGCGATACGATCCTGAGCATGAATCTGCCAGGTCACTTGTTCAAGAATTTGTTTACCCGCAATGTTTAAACTTACATTATGAAAGGAGAAAATACTCATATTGATTAATAATATTCGCTGTACTTAACGATCCGATAAATTCATAATAGCATCCATCTCCACTTGTGCGCCGCGTGGCAAAGCAGCAACTCCAATGGCTACTCTTGCTGGATAGGGTTCTGAAAAATAGTGAGTCATTGCCTCATTAATTAAAGGGAAATGATTTAAATCAACGAGATAAACCGACAATTTAACAATATCAGCAAGACTTCCGCCA
Organism: Legionella nagasakiensis; assembly: GCF_900639915.1. Taxonomy (GTDB): domain Bacteria; phylum Pseudomonadota; class Gammaproteobacteria; order Legionellales; family Legionellaceae; genus Legionella_A; species Legionella_A nagasakiensis. The sequence continues at coordinate 88,377 of NZ_CAAAID010000001.1, read as the reverse complement.
GCCGCTTGACATACAGAGGACAAATTTTCAAGCACTTGGATGATTTGTAATCGAACCTCTTCACTGCACAATTGCATGGTTTTTGGATCAAGTGGTATTTGCCCGGAAAGATAGACGACTTCTCCACATTTTACCGCCTGACTGTATGTTCCTATGGCCGCCGGTGCCAATTCACTATGAATAGACTGCATGATTTTATTCCCCTTGTTTATTCCGATAAAGCCGCATGACCATGTTATTTGCCCGCAAACGTCGCATAACTCTCGCTAAATGGGTCCTATTCTGCACACTCAGCGAAAAAGTAACGGCATTATGACGGCCATCGCGAGGATCGACATTAATATTACCAATATTGGATTCTGCCTCGGAAATAGCAGTTGCAAGTGCAGCAAGCACGCCACGTTGATTTGCAACTTCAACGGTGATATCCACCCAGAATTCACCTTGAACATCCTCATCCCAACGTAAAGAAATAAATTGTTCAGGATTCGTTCTTATCTGATTAATAATCGGACAGTTACTGGTGTGGACTAAAATGCCTCGCCCTTGCTGAAAACGCCCTACGATATTATCCCCGGGGATCGGTTGGCAACATTCAGCAAAATGCACAACCATTCCTTCTGTCCCTTTGATGGCCAAAGGCCTGCTTTTGCTGGATTTTATTAAATCACCATGTTCTTGTGCAACGACCAGACGCTTGGCAATGACCATCGGCATCTGATTGCCAATACCAATTGCATAAAGTAAATCATCCAGTACTTTATAATTCAAATCACTTAGTAATGCTTGCAGAGATTCCTGAGGAATTTTCGTAAAATCACTGTCTAATTCGGCAAATGATTGTTCCAGAAGCCTTTGACCCAATATGACCGATTCCACGTGTTGCTGGCTTTTCAGGAAGCTGCGAATATTACTGCGGGCTTTACCTGTTACGACAAAATTCAACCACGAAGGGTTGGGATGAGCGCCTGGTGCTGTAATGACTTCTACCGTTTGTCCATTGGTTAATGGAATACTAAGCGGTACCAAGCGACGATTCACTTTTGCGGCCACACAACTATTACCAACATCCGAATGAACCGTATAGGCAAAATCAACCGGTGTCGCTCCCTTGGGAAGTTCCATAATATCGCCTTTTGGAGTAAAAACATACACCTCGTCCGGGAATAAGTCTATCTTGACGTTTTCAATAAACTCCAGTGAATTTCCTGTGCTGCGTTGCATTTCCAGCAAGCGTTGCACCCAGTCACGAGCACGCAATTGAGCTTCGTTGACTTCTAATCCAGAGGATTTATAGATCCAATGTGCCGCCACCCCATTTTCAGCGACATTATTCATGTCATGGGTGCGTATCTGAACTTCAAGTGGAATACCATAAGGACCAAAAAGTGTGGTGTGTAAAGATTGATAACCGTTCACTTTGGGAATGCCAATATAATCTTTAAATCGCTGGGGAACCGGTTTATACGTTTGATGCAAAGCGCCTAACACACGATAACAAGAATCAATATCCTCTGTAATGACACGGAATGCAAACACATCAGTAATTTCCGCAAATGAAGCTTTTTTATGGCGCATTTTGCGATAAATGCTGTATAAATGCTTCTCTCGCCCAAACACATGCTCGTAGGGAATCTCCAATTTCTCAAGTGCTTGCTGCAAATCACGTTCAATTTTTTGCGTCAATTCTCGCCGGTTACCACGCGCTTTTTCTACCGCCGATTTGATTGCACGATAACGCATGGGATATAAAGCACTAAATCCGAGATCTTCCAATTCCGTATACATGGCATGCATCCCCAAACGGTTGGCAATGGGCGCATAAATTTCCAAGGTTTCAATGGCAATACGTTTTTTCTTTGGCCTGGGCATGACACCCAATGTCCTCATGTTATGAAGCCGATCTGCCAATTTAACGATAATGACACGTATATCCTTAACCATGGCTAAGACCATTTTGCGAAAATTTTCGGCTTGCGCTTCAGCGCGTGATTCAAATTTAATTTTGGTTAATTTGGTGACACCATCAACTAAAGCCGTTATCTCTGGCCCAAACTGTTCAATTAAGTCCGTTTTACCCAATGCCGTATCTTCAACCACGTCATGTAACAAGGTGGCCATAATGGTCTGGTAATCGAGACGCATTCGTGCAAGGATCAACGCTGCGGCAACAGGATGCGTAATGTAAGGCTCGCCGGAACGACGCATTTGGCCTTGATGTGCTTTATTGGCGATTTGATAAGCTTGGCGGCATTTTTCTATCTGCTCTGATTCAAGATAGCATTTCAGCTCTTCATGCAAATCCTTAAAATAATTCACACGACACTCCTGCGTTTCCGCCATACGTTATACCTTGCTTCGAAAAAATGCTCAGGACACATCCCAACCCATGCGCTTTCAGAACTTACAAAAACATTAATCTCTTTTGATAAACGCATTCACCAACTTTATAGTTTAGAAATATTATCGTATGGAGAATCAATAGGCGAGTCTGCCCTGCAGAACAGGTCATGATTGAATGCGTCTAAAGTGATGAATGGACTTTTACCCTGAAATTAAGGTAATGCATAAAATATCCTACCGATGGACAAACAATCCAAAGCATTATAATTTTATGCACTCAATCTATTCTTTATCCAATATTTCTCGAGTAATTAAACCTTCAGCAATCTCACGCAATGCAACTACGGTTGGTTTATCATTTTCCCACTCTACCAGCGGTTGAGCGCCACGCACTGCTATTTCGCGGGCTCGTTTGGACGCCAGCATCACCAATTCAAATCGGTTGTTTACGTGTTCCAAACAATCTTCAACGGTAACCCGTGCCATAATTGGTCCCCCATAAATAAAAGTATACACTCATAACCCATAGCATGGGATATTAGACAATGGGCATATATTCTACTGCGGTGCAAGCAAGAAAGAAAGTAATTTTCTCTGCTTCTGGGTTTGGCAACCCATACGCAATCGGTGAGCAATAACAATCGCCTGCAATTCACTGGATGCTTTATTAAAATCATCATTGACAATGAGGTAATCAAACTCAGAATAATGACTGAGCTCACTTTGTGCACGTTGCATGCGGCCTTTGATCACTTGTTCATCATCTTGTCGCCTTGCCATTAAACGCTGTTTTAAAATGGCTAAAGAGGGAGGAACAACAAAAATACTTACTGCATCGACAAAAAGTTGCTTGATTTGTTGAGCGCCCTGCCAGTCAATATCTAAAACCACATCCTTACCAGCACGCAAACGATTATAAATTTGCGCCTTTGATGTTCCATAATAATGGTTAAAGACTCGCGCATACTCAACAAAATCTCCTCCTGCAATCTTATGTGCAAAGTCCTCTTCCTTAACAAAATAATAATCAATTCCCTCTTCTTCTCCAGGTCTTTTTTTTCGTGTCGTATGTGAAATAGAGACTTCTATATTCGATACATTACTGATCAGTTTTTTTACCAGACTGGTTTTCCCTCCTCCAGAAGGAGCCGCAACAATAAACAGGCTTCCAGGGTATTCATTGATCATGATGTTTACTCTACGTTCTGAATTTGTTCTCGCATTTGCTCTATTAATACTTTCATTTCGACGGCATGCTGTGTTAACTTAGCAGAATCGGACTTAGAACCAAGGGTATTTGCTTCCCGGTTTAATTCCTGCATCAGAAAATCAAGCCGCCGCCCTATCGCCTCATCATTCTTTAGAACTCGCGCAACTTCATTAGCATGAGTTTGTAGCCTATCTAATTCTTCACTGACATCAAGACGTGTTAATATCAATGCAATTTCTTGCTCAAACCTAGATTCAGAAACCTCAAGCTGCAGACCCTGCAGGCGAGCTATCAATTTCTCTCGTGTTTGAGAAGGAAGAGAAGTCACCAATTCACGGGTTTTTCTAATCTCATTGTTCAGCAGATGCAATCGTGTTTTTATAAAATCCTGTAACACTTGTCCTTCAGCTGCTCTAGCATGCAAAAGCTGTTGTAAGGCTTCTGCAAATAAACGCTCTATTTCTTGATGTAACGTTTCTACATCAGGTTGACTCAATTGAACCATGCCTGGCCAGGAAAGAATCCAACCCGCGGTTAAATCATTTGCTATCTGCTGGTTTACCGCCAGCTTTTCCCCAGCCGCCAACAGTGCTTTCATCAGATCCTCATTAATCGCTAAGTTCTGTTGTCCATCACCTGCATTACTTAATTTCAGTTGACATTCCAACTTACCACGATTGATCTGACTTCGTAACTGCTGTCTCAAATCAGTGTCTAGAAATCGAAACGCTTCAGGCAAGCGAAACGATGCTTCAAGGTAACGATGATTAACCGATTTTAATTCCCAACATATCATCGTGGAACCAATGTGATTTTGTGACCTGGCAAACGCTGTCATACTATGCATCATCTGAATTCCGGCGCAATAAATGTTGCGCGACTATACCCGAAATTTGTACAAATGCAAACCCAATAGCCTGCATTCCATACGGATGCATTTTAGATTGAAATTTAATAAAAACTCGAAAATCTCGGTAAATATGAATATAATCGCTGATTTTTGCAAGGATTTCATCATGCGTCCTAGTCATCGTGAACCGAATCAATTAAGACCAATTAAAATCACCCGTCATTTCACGCATCACGCGGAAGGCTCCGTGCTCGTTGAATTTGGACAAACCCGTGTTTTATGCACGGCCTCTGTTATTGAAGGTGTGCCGCGATTTCTCAAAGGGAAAAATCAGGGATGGGTTACTGCCGAGTACGGGATGTTACCCCGCGCCACTCATAGCCGGACCGAACGAGAAGCCGCTAAAGGGAAGCAAGGTGGCAGAACCTTGGAAATCCAACGCCTTATAGGACGCTCTCTACGTACTTGCATTGATTTAAAAACCATAGGTGAACATACGATTACGCTTGACTGTGATGTTATCCAAGCCGATGGCGGCACCCGTACCGCTGCGATTACTGGCGCTTGTGTTGCCATGAAAGACGCCCTGGACTGGATGGTCACTCGTGAAAAACTACGCAAACCTCCCGTATTTACTTATGTTTCCGCTGTATCCGTTGGTATTTATCGGGGTCAGCCAGTGCTTGATCTGGATTATGCTGAAGACGTCTTGGCAGAAACCGACATGAATGTGGTCATGAATGAACAAGGTCACTTCATTGAAGTTCAAGGGACGGCAGAAGATGGAAGTTTCAGCCGCGCCCAGCTGAATGAAATGCTGACGCTGGCTGAAGTAGGGATTACTGAGTTGATTCAGAGACAAAAAAGTGCTTAGTAGAGCACGTCTACTAAAAAAGCGTTTTATTAAGCGCCACTTCACGAGCAATGTTACGATTAATGGTATTGTCGCTTACCAATCTTGTCAGATGCTGATCAAGTGTAAACATTCCCTGCGCTTGACCAGTCTGAATAGCTGAATACATTTGAGCAACTTTATCTTCACGAATTAAATTGCGGATAGCGGCATTGCAAATCATAATTTCCAATGCCGCCACACGCCCTCCTCCTGTTTTCTTTAATAATGTTTGGGCTACCACGGCTTGCAATGATTCAGATAGCATGGAGCGTATCATCGCCTTTTCATCGCCTGGAAATACATCAACGATACGATTTATTGTTTTGGTCGCAGAATTAGTATGCAACGTACCAAATACTAAATGTCCAGTTTCGGCAGCCGTCATTGCAAGACGTATGGTTTCCAAGTCACGCAGCTCTCCTACAAGAATCACATCAGGATCTTCGCGTAATGCGGAACGTAAAGCCGCATTAAAACTGTAAGTATCGCGGTGGACTTCCCGTTGATTCACTAAGCATTTATTGCTTTGGTGTATAAATTCTATGGGATCTTCCACTGTCAAAATATGATCATAGCGGTTGCTATTAATGTAATTGATCATAGCGGCTAATGTCGTACTTTTTCCAGAACCAGTCGGGCCAGTGACCAACACCAATCCCTTGGGATAGGAAGCCATATCGGTAAATACTCCCGGCAAATTCAAGTCGTCCAATGTAAGAATTTTAGAAGGAATCGTTCGAAACACTGCGGCGGCACCACGTGATTGATTGAATGCATTTACCCTGAATCGAGCAAGGTTGGCAATTTCAAAGGAAAAATCAGTCTCCAGATGTTCTTCATATTCCTTACGTTGCTTGTCATTCATGATGTCATACACAATTTTAATGACGTCTTTATGTTCCAAAGCTGGAACATTAATTTTACGCAAATCACCATCCACCCGAATCATGGGGGGCATACCCGCAGACAGGTGTAAATCAGAAGAATTATTTTTTACTGAAAACCCTAATAATTCTGTAATATCCATGCTTTAACTTCCTACTAAACGAATTGTCTCCTTTGAAGATTAGCCTAGGACAAGTCAATCAGCAACTGAAAGAATTTGCCGCAAATAAACGTTAAACCATGAAAAGCATTGCCTTAAAGAAGCAAAAAATATATACTTAGTGATTTAATTTAATACATTTAGCTGGGCGATTGACGCTAAAATGGCATCAACATTATTAACTAACTTATTAAGGGAAATAAGTTCAAAATACTCGCAATAATGTTAAAAATATGCTTTATTGCTAATTTGGTGTTTGTGTAAGGATAGCATACAGAACTAAAGGGAAGCGTAAAACAAATTTATAATCTATATTATTGAGGAAAACAGAATGCTCCCTAATGCTGTTATCACAGAAGCTGCCCCGCAGCTTCAACTCTCGGACGAGCGCAAACAAAATGTTATGTGGATGCTGAGTCTTTATGGCACTGCAATTGGCGCAGGCACACTATTTCTTCCCATTGATGCAGGCCTAAACGGTCTTGTTCCTTTAATAGTCATGGCAATATTGGCTTTTCCAATGACCTATTATTCTCATCGAGCCTTATGCCGATTTGTGCTCTCTGGCTCCTCGGCCAAAAATGACATCACGGACGTAGTTGACCAGCATTTTGGCGCACGTGCCGGTCGATTCATTACCTTGCTCTACTTTTTCTCCATTTATCCTATTTTACTGATGTACAGTGTAGCTATCACCAACACCACACAAAGCTTTATTGCCAACCAGATGCATATGAATGCTCCACCTCGAGCAATGCTTGCTTTCATCCTCATTACAAGCTTAATGGCCATCATTCGATTTGGCCAACAGATGATTATAAAAGCGATGAGCGTTTTAGTTTACCCATTCATTAGCATTTTATTATTACTTTCAATGTACTTAATTCCTCACTGGAACGACGCCATTCTGCAATACAATAACGGATTTTCCACCACTGGTTCGCATAGTCTGTTAAGAACTCTTTGGCTGATTATACCAGTCATGGTATTTTCATTTAATCACTCACCTATTATTTCCTCCTTTGCAGTCAATCAGAAACAACGATTCGGCGAACAAGCCGAAGAGAAAAGCCGAGGTATTTTAAAATACACGCACCTAATTATGATCAGCACCGTTATGTTTTTTGTATTCAGCTGTGTCTTTAGTCTCTCCCCCCAGGATTTAGCTCAGGCGAAACAGCAAAATATCTCCATTCTGTCCTATCTTGCTAACCATTTCCAAACCCCTCTCATTGCTTATATGGCACCTTTTATTGCTTTTATTGCGATTGCAAAATCTTTTCTCGGCCACTATCTGGGAGCAAGTGAAGGGTTGCAAGGTTTACTCCTCAAAACCATAAATCGTCATAATAACGCCATCACGTCTAAAACACTGAAGTATCTCATCGACTTATTTATCATTCTTAGTTGCTGGATAATTGCTACTATAAATCCCAATATTTTGACCATGATTGAAACCCTTGGTGGACCAATTATTGCTATTATTTTATTTTTAATGCCAATGTACGCCATAGCAAAAGTACCAGCCATGAAAAAATATCGGCAACCTCTATCGAACGGATTTGTCACCTTAATGGGGATTATTGCTATCTCAGCCATCCTCTTTGGCATGTGGGAAACGATGATAGGCGGTTAACAACATGACGATTGCTGAACGCATACTTCATGTGACTCACCAAATTCACCAGGCGGAGGCAGAATGCGCCCGCCCGCCTGGCACAGTCAAGTTACTTGCCGTAAGCAAAGGACAACCAACTGACGCAATCGAACAAGCCTTTATAGCAGGTGTGCGGGATTTTGGTGAAAATTATTTACAAGAAGCACAAGTTAAAATCAATAGACTTGAAAAACTTCCAATAACATGGCATTTTATTGGCCCAATTCAAAGCAATAAATGTCAAAACATTGCTCGTCATTTCAGTTGGGTTCACAGCATTTCCCGTCTATCTATTGCGCAACAGCTAAATGATGCACGCCCAGACACTCTGCCTGCATTAAATGCTTGTATTCAAATCAACATGGATGATGAAAAAAAAGCCGGTATTTCTTCTGAACAAGCGACAGAACTGGCATCCGCTATTTTATTATTGCCTCGTTTGCATTTACGTGGCTTAATGCTCATTCCTAAACGAAGTGATGATGAGCAGCAACTCTATTTAATGTTTCAGAAATTAACTACTTTGCTGCATTCATTAAATGAACAGCTGCCTATAAACATGGATACTTTATCCATGGGTATGAGTCAGGATTTTCAAATCGCGATACGCGCTGGAAGTACGATGGTGCGTATTGGACAAACTATCTTTGGTGAGCGTCAATGAATATAGGATTTATCGGTTTTGGTAATATGGCAAAAGCCATTGCCCATGGTTTATTAAAAAATAAAGACAATCAGCTTCGAGCTGCAGCACCCTCATTGACGATTGGGATCGATGAACATGGTATTCATACTCATTATGATAATTTAGCCATCATTCCAAGCGTCGATCTTCTTATATTGGCGGTCAAACCTCTGCAAATGCCTGCCGTATTCGCCCAGATCAAACATGCAATTCCGGCAAATTGCTTAATGATTTCGATTGCTGCCGGCATCAGTCTGCCTTGGTTTGCAAGCCAAACTAATAAACCTATCGCGATTGTGCGAGCCATGCCCAATATAGCTGCTGCTGTAGGTAAAGCAGCAACCCCTATGATTGCCAATGAATTTGTTAACAATAAACAAGCAGAATTGGCGGAAACCATTTTTTCCAGCATTGGCGTATCAACATGGGTCACTAATGAACAACAAATCGACTCATTTACTGCCCTATCCGGCAGTGGTCCGGCTTATATCTTTTTATTCATGGAAGCAATGATTAAAGCCGCTGTTTCGCTAGGTCTTGATGAAGGTATCGCGAAAATTTTTACGTTACAAACCTTTGAAGGTGCGCTAAGCTTGGCAACTGAAAATCAAATGAATCTTGCAACATTAAGGCAGCAGGTAACTTCTCCGGGTGGTACAACCGCTGCAGCAGTTGATGTGTTTACCAAGCAAGGATTAGATAAGCTGGTTCTTTCAGCGATGAATGCCGCTTTTGAAAGAGCCTGTCAATTGAAAACGATTAATCATGTTTAAGAGGATAATATGACCGGATTAGCGAATGTAGGACATTTCCTGTTCTCTCTGTTTTTCAGTCTATTAACCTTCTTTTTATGGGCTCGCATCGCCTTACGATACCTTCGTGTCAGTGCCCTGCATCCGGTAAGCCAAGCCATTTTTGCCCTCACCAACCCAATTATCACCCCGCTTGAACGTCTTTTTCCTCAAAAACGCCTGCCACCACGATATGACTGGGCTGCTTTTACGGTTCTGATTATCATAGAACTGATGAAATTTGTTCTGATGGGATTACTTTTTTTAGGAATTATGATGCCAGTAATTTATATATTGGCATTTACGTTGGCCGACTTGATCATACAACCATGCAACCTGCTTTTTTATGCTATTATTATTCGAGTCATCATGAGCTGGATTAATCCAGGATGGCATCATCCTGTTGCCGATATTTTATATCTTCTTACAGAACCTTTGTTTCGGCTCGGTCGTCGTATCATACCTGATATTTCCGGTTTTGATTTTTCTCCTTTTATTATGATGATTATTCTAAAAATAATTACCTTATTCATTAGTGGCCTATTACCGCTTCGCTTAATTTAATGAATGTCTGCTCATAGGCGACAGCAAATTCAGGTAAGCAGGTCTATAATTTAGGATAATGGCATAAGGGTGGAAGCAAAAATGAGATCAAAATTACTTTTATTGCTTGGCATTTCATTTCCATTAGCCTCAATGGCTGAACAACAACAATCCGTCTATTGCCCTCAAAATCATGGTTATATTAATGTTGGTATGACGGCGGCTCAGGTCGTTTCTGCATGTGGCCAACCTCTCAGTAAACGCTCAGGCGGCCGAAGTGTATCGCAACGAATACCCGTAAAACAACTGCTTTATACGAATCTTAATACGGGCAGCGTCTATCCCACCTTAAATCCAATCTTTGATCAATGGTCACTTCCCAGTGGCTCAACAGGAATCAGTCTTGAAGTGGACATCATTAATCAAAAAGTAAGCAGCGTTAGAATTAATGGCTCTAACACCAATGCAATGAATCTTTGCGGTGGCACCAGCATTCAAATTGGCGCCGATGAAAACAGTGTTTATTCAGCCTGCGGAAATCCAGCCATGGTTAATAACACTTACATTAATCAACCTGTCCCAGCAAGTGCAAACCCGGAAGTCTGGGTATATCAAGCTGATCAGTATCAGCAACCCATGAGCTTGACTTTTGTTAACGGCACACTACAATCCATCAATTAAGTTTGCTGCACTGTTTTTTTAATTTTATCCTTTGAAAAAGTGTATTTTTGCGTCAGTTGCTTTTAACTTCCTCTTTAGGGGGTTGGGAGGGATTTTCTGAGCAACAACAAAAACAGGAGCGTACTGGAAAAAATCTTATCAAAACTCAGCTACTAATATTGGAAATAACTCATGAGTGATACCATTGAAGATTTAACAATGTCTTACAGTGAAAACGGCGTTCAAACTGTTAAAGAATTAAACAAGTATATCCTCTCTAAAGGCGCCTGGACGACCATACTTTTCCAATACCAGGATTGGGATCATAAAAATCAGGACTATGGGCCAGTAAAATACTCCATTCGACGTTATCAAAAACGCAATAACCAATATTGGCAAAAATCAAAATTTAATATTTCCAGTGAAGAGCAAGCACGCAAAATCATCCAGGTCTTATCTCAATGGTTAGATGAAGAGGCTAAAAAAGCGTAGATTGTCCTGTTAACCAGGCCCATGCTCTGCCTAACATCTCATGCCATGCAATATTTAGATAAACCAGATTATTCGGATTAGGTAAGTAAGTCTTTTGCCAACGCTCATCGTACCAATAATAAGTAAAGTCTGTGGGTGCCGCGATAGATTTCAATCCCTGAGTACGGCACAAGGCCATGGCTCGTGGCATATGAATGGCTGAAGTCACTAAATAAAATGGGCTGTTGTTGACCCACAGTTTAATTGCCCTAGCCTGTTCTTCTGTATTCATCGAACCAGACTCTAAAATCACATCCTCCTGCGGAATGGCAAACCAGCTCGTCAAAGCCGCCAATCGTAAAGCTTCCGCTGTTTTACCACCATATTCCCCGCCAGACAATAATAGTTTCGCTCCAGGCAATTGCCGATAAAGACGCACCGCCTCCATCAAGCGGCGAATGCTTGCAGAATAAAGCAAGTTATGATCTTGAGAAGTTTTGTATTGTGCTTGGCCACCACCTAGAACCACAATCCAACGAATTGCGGGATTCGCTTTCGTGACGACTGGATATTGGCTTTCCAATTGATGGGTGAGAAACCGCGGTAACCACCCAGTACTGGCGATAAAGAAACCAGCCATGACCACTGTCAAACCAATACGTACAAAACGGCAGTCACCTTTCCTAAAAAGCAAGCCTACAAAAACGAGCAATGAGAGAAAAATAACAAAAAATGGATTAAACAATGCTTCAATAAAATGTCGAATAAACATTATTTTACCCGACGCATCAAATACAGCCCCAACATCATAAAAAGAAATGTCGGACCAAACGCTGCAATTTCTACTGGCCATTGAAATACCTGGCTTACAGGACCAAAAATTCGATTAATCATATGGAAACCAAAACCTGCCGTTGCCCCTGCTAGTAATTTTGAACCCATAGTAGAAGAACGTAGTGGACCGAAAATAAAAGGAATGGCTAAAACCATCATGACCATCGTTGTTAATGGCTGGAGCAACCGCTGCCAATAGGCTAACTGATAATTCAGTGCTGTTTGATGATTCATTTTCTGTATACGTAAATACTGCCGCAGCTCCCATAATGTCATTTCATCGGGCTCATTGCTGCCAACTCGTAAAATGTTAGGTCTAAGTGACACATCCCAAAGCATTTTATCATGCTGCTTTGTCTGGATTTGCCTCCCTTCAATCATTGATTCTGAAACACCAGACGCATACCATGTGCCATGATTAAAATTTAACTGCTCTATTTTACGAGCGAGACGTAAATGATGTGTTTCATCAAAATGAAATTGGTACACTTGTCGCAAAACAAAGTTGGGTAATACTTCGCCAATCGTAATAAAATCGTTCTGATTACGTAGCCACATTCCTTTTGCCGTACGTAAAGCCTGTCCATCGCTCATTGCTTGCAATTTCTTATCATTGGCAAGAGACGCTAAACGAGGGATGATCGTTTCACCCGTTATGGTCACAATAACAATAATCACTAAGGATGCTTTTAGTACGGCCGCCGTTACCTGCCCGATAGACATGCCAGCCGCTCGCATCACTACAAGCTCACGGTGATTTGCCATAATACCAAGGCCAATTAAACTGCCAAGTAAGCTTGCCATCGGGAAAAATAAATACACCTGATAGGGCATTTGCAGAAGCACAAAAAATGCCGCCTGAATAATGTCATAATGCGCTTTTCCAAGATCATCCAGCTGATTTACAAACAAAATAAATAGTTGCAAACCAGCCAGCATGAGTGTTACCAAGAAAATCGCAGACAGCACAGTTTTGGCAATGTAGCGGTCTAATAATTTCAGTTTCATGAGAATTTGACCCGATTTCGCCAGATAAGCAGTCCTCCCATCAATGCTACGGTTAGATGTAACCACCACATACCCAACCAGATAGGGATTTTACCAGCCATCAGCCAATCCCGGGCAATGAACATAAAATTGGCATAAATGATATAAAGAACAATGGCCGGCAATAATTTAGCATATTTCCCAGCACGAGGATTCACTCGACTGAGCGGCACTGCAACCAAAGTCAAGGTTAACACCATAATAGGCACGGACAAACGCCACTGTAATTCGGCAGCCTTGCGTAAATCAGGATTCTTCCATGGCCAGAGACTTGCTGTTTTAGCCGTACGAACGTCCTCCTTTATAGCTACTACTGGATGAGGCAGTCGTGCCTGATAACGCTCAAATTCAGCAACCTGATAATCTGCCTGCCCAGGAACGCCTTGATAGGCTTTACCATCCTGGAAAATGATATAATCTTCTGATGTTTTTTCATCCATTTCCGCAAACGCTTTATCTGCCCATAAAATATCCCATTGCTGCTTGCCTTCTTTCTCAGTAAGCTGAGCCATAAAAACATTCTGCGCAACCGTATGTGAGGCATTCATTTTCTCGACATAAAATACTCGTTCTCCATGTTGGATTTCGCGAAATCGCCCAGGGACAATCGTTTGTATCAACGTTTGTACGCCAGAAGTACGGAGTACTTTTGCCCGCTCAACCGCAATAACTGGACTAGCCCATACCATAATAACCAGAACAATAAGCGTCACGACGGACGCCATAATCATGCTGTGTTTCAACAATTGCTGTGGTCCGTAACCACAAGCTTGCAATACCGTCATTTCACTTTCAGCATATAAACGACCATAAGCAATTAAAATAGCCACGTAGAAGCCAAGAGGAAGCAATAGGCCCATCAGGTTAGGAAGTTCCAGCATCATGAGCTTCATGATAAACATGGCTGGAATTTGCCCACTAGCTGCACGGCTCAAATAACGCATGAACTGATTGCTCATGAAAATCAATAATAAAATAGTAGTCAGCGATGCTAAGGTGATAAATACTTCTTTGGCCAGATAACGAAAAATGAGCACGCGGTTTTTTGCCTCTTAACAAGAGTGGACTAATCTTCGCCATTATATACCCATCACCGATGAAAATGCGATTTTTATGCCCTAACACTTTTTACTAAGAGAAGCAAATTATAGTAAACTCAATACCTTTTAAGAACACAGTTTTTCTCTCTTATCTGTTTATAAGGAATAACATGAATTATCAATTAACCAAGCGCTTTTCATTCGAAACCTGTGAATGCCTGGTCATTGGTATCTTTGGCGACAGCAGCTTACCTGATTTCACTAACCATTTTGACAAAACGTATCAGGACATTTTACAGCGGCTTGCCAGCAGGTTAATGGAAAACGGTGATACAGCATGGCAAACCGATATGAACGGCCACAGCTTATTACTCATTCACTGCGGTCATAAAGAACAATTTTCAACAGACATTCTAGATAAGCGTATCCGGGATATTATTAGCATTTTAATCAACCAACCATTTTCTCAAGCAACCATCTATATGCCACCACTTAAAAAACAGTCACCTGACTGGCAAATGCAGCAAATGCTGTTGAAAACGGATGCGCAATGCTATCAATTACTTGATTTTAAAAGCAAAAATAAAAAACCTCGTCGCCTTGAAACACTTAGTTTTTTTCTTCCAGAAGCAAGCGAAAATGCGATTCATGAGGCTCGAGCAATTGCGGAAGGAATACGCCTTTCTCGTACGCTTGCCAACTATCCTGCCAATATCTGCACGCCTACTTACCTTGGTGAGCAAGCCATAGAACTTGCCAAACAATATGAAACGCTGCATACAAAAATTATTGAAAAAAATGAAATGCATCAACTGGGAATGGGGGCATTGTTAGCCGTAGCGCAAGGCAGCAAAGAACCACCTAAATTAATTGAGATGCATTATCTGGGGGCCGGTGACACATCGCCGGTTGTCCTTATTGGGAAAGGAATTACCTTTGATTCTGGCGGCTTAACCTTAAAACCTGGTGAAGCGATGACCGAAATGAAATATGATATGGCTGGTGCTGCCAGTGTATTTGGAACCCTCAAAGCCTGTGCCTTGTTAAACCTGCCAATTAATGTTATAGGACTCGTTGCAAGTGCAGAAAACATGCCTAGCGGAACAGCCGTTAAACCAGGAGACATTATCACAAGCCTTTCACAACAAACCATTGAAATCATAAATACGGATGCTGAAGGTCGCCTCGTATTAGCCGATGCATTAACCTATGCCGAACGTTTCAAGCCTGATCTTGTCATTGATATAGCCACCTTGACTGGGGCCATGTTGATTGCTTTGGGGAATGTGTACACCGGCTTTATGACTAAAGATGATAAGCTGGCACAACTGATTGAAACCGCTGCTGACAACAGTCGGGATAAAGCTTGGCGCCTCCCCTTGGATGACGATTATCAGGAAGCCATTGATAGTCCCATCGCCGATATGGTAAATGCTTCTTTTGACCGCACAGCCGGCAGCATCACAGCGGCTTGTTTTCTTTCTCGATTCGCTGAAAAATATCGCTGGGCGCATTTAGATATTGCAGGCACCGCCTGGATTTCTGGCAAAAAACGTAACGCCACCGGCCGGCCTGTGCCATTACTAGTAGAATTATTACGCCATGTCGCCAATTCGCATTGATTTTTATTTATTAAATAACAAGCAACCTTATGCAAACTGGATGCTTGCCTGCCGTTTGTTGGAAAAAGCATATCTTCGTGGCCATCGAGTATTTGTTTTTTGTGAAAATCGGCAAGATGCTGAACGGCTTGATGAGCTTTTGTGGACGTTTAAAGACGATAGCTTCATTCCCCATAACCTCCAAGGAGAAGGTCCAGAACCCCCGCCATCCATACAAATTGGCTATGAATTAACCTCAGAACCACGCGGATTCAATGATATCCTTCTCAATATGGCAACCATGATTCCTCCTTTTTTTGCACGATTTCGCCGCATTATAGAAATCGTGCCACCCGATGATGCGGCGAAAGAAATCAGTCGCAATCATTACCGAGCTTACCGTCACCAACAATGCGACATACATACTCATCCTATTAATTAAAAATTGACCAACTTAAGATTTATTCATTGCCTAGGTTTTTAAATACTGATACATTACATTTCCATATGACTCAAATAAAGACATCTAGAATTAAAAAGGAACATCATATGTTAAATCAACCACATCCTAATACCAACGATCTAATCGCCACAGGATTGAGAATGCTGACCGACGATGTAACCTTATTTGACGCACAAGCCACCTTAAAATTTATTCAAGCGTGGGTAAAATTAGGTAACTCCTGGGAAGATCTTAATATTCCCATCGTCGATGAACGACAAAGAATCGTTGGGAATATTCAGCAACGTATCATGCAAGCTATCATCAGCAATGCACCTTCTTTTAATCATGATCAGATCGTTTCTTTCATGCAGACGTGGGCTTCTATAGGAAAAACCTGGGACGATTTAAACATTCCACTCACGGATATCCATCAACACGTCGTAGGAAATCTACAATCACTCTTGATGCAGGCAATGATTTGTAATATCCCCCATTTCACGAGAGAAAATACCATTAATTTTATTTGGGCTTGGGTAAAACTGAAAAGAACATGGGATGAACTTGATGTCTCAATTGTCGATGAGCACCAGAGAATCATAGGAAACTTCCAACGCCATCTGCTGAATGCGATTGCCGTCCATCTTCCATCTATGAATGCACATGAGACAGCAAGCTTATTTTGGGGACTGGCAAAATTGGATCGTTCATGGGATGACTTTGCAATGCCATTATTGGATAGTCAGCATAAGATTAGAGGGAGTTTTCAAGCTCTGCTCATCAATGCTTTAATTCGCAACCTCTTATCGTTCACGACCAATGATTTGACTGTCTTCCTTTGGGCTTGGGGAAACCTTGGGAAAAATTGGGAAGCTTTGAATATTCCTGTTATGGATGGCGATCAAAGAATCGTAGGAAACTTACAACAATACCTTCTCAAGATGATACTCATAAACTTACCACTTTTTAACGCTCATGAAACCATCAATTTCTTGCGCTTTTGGAGTAACATGGGTAACACTTGGGCTACTCTTAATATTCCGATCACTAATAGTCAGCAACGTACCGTAGATACCTTCCAAAACCGTGTAATGCGGGCTCTAATACGGAACTTAGGCGAATTTGACTTGGAAAATACGATCGATTTTCTGATGGTCTGGCATCAAGTAGGAAGAACATGGAATGATCTCCATATCCCCTTACGTAATACTCAACATAGAGTCATCGGTAACGTCCAAAATGCTTTGGCAACCATTCTGCAAAAAGCTGAAGGAACGGAACAATTTGAACGATATCTTTCTGTTTTATTCAATAAAATGGCGATTAAGGCAACCATGGATGTGGATGGAAAATATCGTGCAGAAAATCAGAAATTAATGAGTGCACTGGAACAATCTCACTCACCTAGCGAGGCTGTTTTGCTGTTATATGCTTTTTGTAGCAATGGCTTGGTTTTAAACCAATACTCCATCTCCAAGATAATTAACCTCTTAGGAGAACGCTTCGGATTATACCAGCTAAGCCAGCACTTTTATCAAACCGCCTTGAATCACCATTGTGCAAACGACTACGTCCGGTCCGCGTTTATGGAGCTTTGTTTATATCGAGGCGACAACCAAATGGCCATAATGACCTATCGGCAAGCACAGCAAGATCAGATTCACTCTCCCTATATGGATAAATTATATAAGCATTGCCAGTTTAGCATGATGGAGTATGCAACCCATAGGCAGCATACTCTATTTGGACACCAAACAATCCCTGCTGCTTCTATCGTTTCTGATGCGGAAAGGCCGACGCCGACGCCCCAACATCCACTCATGCGTTCTATGTAGATATGAATTCTGAATAAGAATTCATATCTACATGGCGCTCAGGTCAACCATAGCGATGAAACAAATAATGGGCAACAGCACGCATCGCCATAGCTTCCCCACCTTCCGGCTTACCAGGTTTGCTGGTAACATTCCACGCCATGATGTCAAAATGTGCCCAAGGAATTTGTCCATCAATAAAACGTTGTAAAAACAACGCGGCAGTAATTGCACCAGCATAAGGAGAAGCACTGCCATTCGCTAAATCAGCAATGGCAGAATCAAGCATATTCGCATACCCCGGAAATAGTGGCATACGCCAGACAGGGTCATCCACTTCATTCGCAGTGGTTATGATGGCTTGTGCCAATGCATCATTATTGGTAAACATCGCGGCCATTTCAGTACCAACTGCAACACGAGCAGCACCCGTTAAGGTTGCAAAATTGAATAATACCTCCGGCTTGTCTTCACAAGCTTTTACTAAAGCATCGGCCAATACTAGCCGTCCTTCCGCATCGGTATTATCTACTTCGACGGTAAGTCCATTTCGCATGGTCAGTACATCACCTGGCCGATAAGAATGAGTACCGATGGAATTTTCAACGGCAGGGATAAGCACTTGCAGGCGAATGGGCAACTTATAAGCCATGAGCCATTGTGCCAAACCAATCACGTGTGCTGCGCCACCCATGTCTTTTTTCATTAAACGCATGGCAACCGGTGGTTTAATATCCAGTCCTCCTGTGTCAAAACAAACGCCCTTGCCGACCAATGTCACCCGCGGGTGGCTTTCATTGCCCCAGCATAATGATAATAGCCGTGGTGCTGCAGCAGCTGCGCGTCCTACTGTATATATGGCAGGAAAATTATTCGCAAGTAACTCGTCGCCAACCCATTGCTGAAATTCCGCACCATGTTCATGCGCTAAATTGGAAAACACTTCTGCCAATTGTTCAGGTCCTAAATCATTCGTCGGTCGATTGATTAAATCACGTACTAAAAACACAGCAGAAGCTTCAGCTAAGACAGAAGAAAGACTATCTTTTTCTACCAATAAAACGCTTGGCGATGCCTTCGCTGTCTTATATTGGTCAAATTGGTATTGTGCCAAAGACCAAGCCAGTTGCGCCGTTTTGGATAAAGGTTGTTTGATGTGGTAATTTCCAACTGGCAGTTGGGTCGCGCCGTGGGCAATCGCTTTAGCTTGAGAATCATCACCCATGCCCATATAGGCTTTTACTGCCATGCCATCCACATTCGAGATCATAGCGACGTCGCCAAGGCCACCTTTAAATTGCTGTGTAGTTAAGCAATTTTGCTCAAACTCAGATAAATCATCTAAATGTTGGGCATAGTCTACTTTAGACATTAAGACGATTGGCAAACTGTTTTCGGCATCAGTACTATAAAACATTTCTGCTTGCATGCTTACTCCTTTATCTGGCCACGAAACTGCGCAGGCCGCACCCCACAAAAACCCAAACATAGTAAATAAATGAATACAGCTACCAATACATGGGCCAACAATAGGCTTATGCGAGCAAGCAGTGGCTTAGCCATCCAAAATGACACATCGCCAGCCGCCCACAAAAGATAAACACTGATGGCTATATTGGCGCTTAACAATTGCAGAAGAAAACGCTTCCAACCGGGAGATGGTTGATAAATTTCTTTACGTAATAATAAGATCAACAGTATGCCGCAATTTACATATCCGGCAATGGTTGAGGCCAAGGTTAATCCTGCATGTGCCAATGGTCCAATCAATAACGCACACAATAATGTATTAACCACCATAGCCAACGCTCCCACTTTGACCGGTGTTTTGATATTTTGTTGTGCATAAAAACCAGAAGCCAAGACTTTAACCATCATAAAGACCGGCACACCCAGTGCCAACGTAAACAAACTTTTTTGAGTTTCCAAAACATCCATCACAGAAAATTCGCCATAAGCAAAACAACTAGCAATTAACGGCATGGCAAACAAAGCCAGACCTAAACCAGAAGGAATGCCTATCAAAAGTAATAAACGTAACCCCCAATCCAGTGCCTGTGAAAACTGAGATACACTCTGCTCTGCATGACGACGTGATAAATGCGGTAAAATAACCGTAGCGATAGCAACACCAAACACACCAAGAGGAAAATCCGTTAAACGGTCAGTAAAAAATAACCAGGAAACACTACCTACCTTTAGAAATGAAGCGAAAATGGTATCCACTAATAAATTGATTTGTGCAATAGAAACACCGAATAAAGCCGGAACCATCAACTTCAAAACTCTTCTTACCCCGGAATCGTTCATGATTAGACTGGGTTTGACCAATAAACGGCGATGATATAAGAAAGGCAATTGAAATATTAATTGCACGATGCCTGCTATTAATACTCCCCAGGCCAATGCAATCACCGGTTGGGAAAAATGCGGGCTTAACCAAACGGCTGCAACAATCATACAAATATTAAGCAACACGGGTGTAAAAGCAGGTACCCCGAAATAGCCATAAGTGTTTAATATCGCGCCTGCCATGGCCGTTAATGAAACCAACATGAGGTAAGGAAATGTCAATCTTAACATTTCTGCAGCTAACAACGAGCGTGCAGAATCTTCACCAAAACCGGGAGCAAACAAAAAAACAATATAAGGAGAAGCGATGACGCCAATTAATGTCACCAGGGAAAGTACGGCGCTCAGGCTACCAGCAATGCGCGCAAGAAAAATACGAACATCATCCACACTTCTTGTTTTTTGATATTCAGCAAGTACTGGTACAAAGGCTTGGGAAAAAGCACCTTCTGCAAATAAGCGGCGCATAAAATTTGGGATTTTAAAAGCAACAAAAAAAGCATCCATCCCTGCTTGAGCACCAAATAAATTCGCAAGGATCATATCTCGAGCGAACCCCATCATCCGCGATAAGAAAGTTAATGCTGACACGAGGGAAGTGGAACGTAATAAACTTTGTCGTTTTGGTAACATGGTTTCTGTCGCAGACATAACGGAAATTACTGAAGTAAATTGGCTTATGATATACCCAAACGGGTCAACTTACACGAATTAACGTTACACAACCTATCATGCCATTAGCCGCCTGCAAGCTGAAGGTATTTCTTCTCAAGTATTTCAGTCATTAAATAACAATAAAAAAATCAAATTGGTTATATTTTTAACTTATGGTCTAAAATATTACATATATTGAACGTTACGAGAACAACGGATGAAACGCTTCAAAATAATAGAGGGCGTTTTGACGATAGCAAAAGCCGAGCCTGAAACAAGATCCCTTGTTTCTCATTTACAAGAAACACTTTCTTACGATGAAGAATGTATTCATATAAACAACGAATACTATGAAGGCCAAGTTTTTTTTGCAGAACAAAGCGATGTAAGCATTACCAAAGTTAAATTTGAGCATTGGGAAAAAGGCGATCAAGCCTTATTTTTAGGGATTATATTACAACGTAATCCAAACATTGAGGAAATTGATCTTAGTCATTGCCGCTTAAGAGACACTGACATCCCCTTTCTTTTAGTGCTTTTTCGCACTTGTCATCATTTAAAAAAAATAAAATTGGATAATAATTTCATATCCAATGAAGGAGCATTATTACTGCTTCAAACGCTCCTGGAACATCCGACAATCACCGAGGTGAATTTAAGTGAAAATGACATCGGTTACCAAACGAGTTTGTTCATTCAACAACAAATTCGCGAATTTACCTCCATTACCATAGACATCACAAAAAACCAACAACCTGATGATATTACAACCACTCAACAAATCACGAGAGCAGATCCTGAAATCAGTCGTCAAAAAATTTTTCTTGGCGAACTTGCTGACGAATTTCAACCTGGTGATTTGCTCTATGGGTTAAGCCACGGCTTACCGAGTGATAAGGGACGAAATCCCGTAGAAGAAGCTCTTAAAATCGTCTTAAAGCAACAAAGCCATCACCAACTGCTTATTATCAATCCTTTTTCAGATTGGGTGATCAACAAAAATAATATGCATGGCGCCAGTAAAAAAGAACTGATCTTTTTTGAAGATTTTTTGCATGCCATTTCTCCTTCACTCTATCCCACAGATGATCAACCTTTTTTTATGGGATGGTCAGAACATAAGATCATTTGTAAATTAGGATTATTGTGGGCCCAAAGAAATGACAGGCAAGTGCACTATATTCTTGATGATTTAAAGATGGAGCATTTTTCAAGTGGTCATCGAAATCGCGCCGATACCTCTGTGACAGAATCAGAATTAAAATTCATTGCACGTTTTTATGGAGATTTAAAAGATAATGTGCAATTTTGGCGCACTGACAAAGAATCCGGGCGATTGGTAAAAGTACCTCCACCCTGGCTGGATCCTGAAACGCAACACCATTGGACAACGTATTTACAAGCACAAAGAAGAAAAATGCAACACTTTCCCAAAACGCATCCTTCCAAAGATGCCTTTTTTAAAACCATAGCTGAACGCAAACAACACTCCATTCTAGCTTATCGTGCTGCTCTTGAAGTCTTATTGGCAGATATTGTAGCAAAAACATCTAATCCTATATTAATTTCCTTCCTTGGAAAGTATCTTACAAAGTTATTAAGCGTAGATACAAAGTATAAATTGGAAAAACTGGTATTTGAACTTGGTGATGAATACCAGGCGCATCAAAGCGAACTCAAAGACAGCAATCTTGCATCATTATTAGAACATCTTATTCGACATGCTGGCAGTTACAGTAAAGCAGCAGAACATGAACGATTCTTCTTTCGTCGACCAGTCATAGAAAGGATATATGGCAACAGAGTCCTTAATATAATTGCACTATTTACCCTCGCAGAACCACTGCTTATTAAAACCGAATCCGGAGATAAGGCAACTTCATCTCCGAGCATCCCCGATCGTTAATGTTCGATGCATCCGCTAAATTTTTATAATAAAGGATATACATCTTGACAATTTCTCTCAAATTAAGCATGATAAAAGTCTTTTTTGTTATATGTGATTCAGCGGAGATTTGTAAGTGGCAAATATTAAGTCAGCTATTAAACGTGCGCGTCAAAATATCAAACGACGCCAACATAACGCCAGTGCCCGTTCCATGTACCGGACTTTTGTTAAAAATGTTCTAAAAGCAGTAGAATCCGGCGATAAAGATGCAGCAAAAACTGCTTATTCCAAAGCTCAACCTATTATTGATAAAGCGGCCGGTAAGGGTTTAATTCATAAGAATAAAGCCGCTCGCATTAAAAGCCGCCTCAGTGCTCGCGTAAAAGCGATGGCGGCGTAATTACCCAGCGTTTCCGTTGCTCTAAGTCCGAACAACCGAACCGGATTCTTCGGTTCGGTTCACTGACGGAAATTCTAATCTTCAACACGCACGTCTATCTTTTTTGCCTTGGCATTTTCTTTCTTAGGAATAATTACTTCCAATACGCCCTTTTTATATTTCGCCTGAATCTTAGACTCATCCGTTGTATCGGGTAGAACGAACCTGCGATAGAATTGGCCATGAACTCGCTCAATTCGCGAATAACCTTCTTTTTCTTCTTTTTTCTCGCTACGCCGTTCCCCTTTTATCGTTAGAGTATTGTTTTCAAGTGATATATGAATATCATCTTTCTCGACACCTGGAATATCTGCTACAACGATGTATTTATCTTTCTTTTCCTTAATATCAACAGCAGGGCTCCACAAGGTTGTTTCTACATCGGCCCCTTCTTCAAAATTAAAAGGACGTAAAAATTGATTCAACATCGTGTTGAAATAATCTCTTGGCCATTGTTGTGGATCACGTTTGATAAGACTCATGTTTTTCCTCCTTGTTATATAATCTAAAAGCTACTCAGAATTCGTACTACCACATCAGCATTTATTAAAACCAGCAATAAATTCCAAAAATGCTCAAATGGCAAAAATGAAGTTCAGAGGTATTTATAGATATAGGCCTTTTTGCCAAAAAATCAAGGCGGTATTGTTATTTCTTATAAGAATTATCACAACACATCACTTCTTCTTTGTAGGCTAGTTAACGCGAGCGATAACCGGGTTTTATTAGAGGTTATTCCCGGATATTGCTCGCACTATCCAGGCTACCGATTGGATGAATTGTAGCCTGGTTAACGCACCAGCGGTAACCAGGTTTTGTGGAGATTAGACTTTGTTTTTTACTTCGCACGCCTTACCTAATTTACGCAGATTTTCAGGACAATCCTCTTTACTCATCATCACTTCAATAAAACTCATTTTATCATGATGGGATTCTATTTGTGTAAGCACACTTGCAAGCTCATTTTCCGTACTAACTTTAGCGGAAAAAACATTCCGGCCAAAAATCTTTGGTAATTCAGCATAATTCCAAGATTGAATATTGTTGTATATCATTTCCGGGCCATGAATAACCCGCTCAATGGTATAACCATCATTATTAATTAAAAAAACAATTGGCGTTAATTTATGTCTAATGACGGTTGATATTTCTTGCGCCGTTAATTGAAAAGAACCATCACCAACAAACAACAACGTCCGACGTGCAGGATCCGCAATTGCCGCACCTAATAATGCCCCCACTGTATAGCCAATCGATCCCCATAATGGTTGTGAAATAAACGTTGTATCATCAGGAAGCGATGTCTCTAATAATCCAAACATGCTGGTACCGGTTTCAGCAAGAATAATGTCATTTTTCTTAAAATAATGCGCCATATTGGTCCAGAAACGTTTTTGCGTAATTTTTTCATCACTTGGCTGGTAGGGAGAAATGTTAGGATTATTGATTTTTTCTGTATGCTTATACCCTTTTAATGCTTGAATCAATGCAGGAATCACAACATTAAAATAAACATCTGGATAAACTGAATGATGAATCTTCACATAATTGCTATGAATTTCAATGGTTGCATTTGCATCAATCTTACAAGTAAAACCTCCGGTATTAAAATCTGACAAAACTGTACCAAAAGATATAATACAATCAGCCTTTTCTACTCTTTCTTGCACACCTGGAGTACTATAGTCGCCACTATAAGACCCCATAAAACTGTTGTGTGACTCATTAATAATCCCTTTCCCCATATTCATGGTTGCAAAGGGAATACTAGTTTGATCGAGTAATTCATGAATCATCGCCTTCATATTATGGCGGACGGCACATAAATCAGCCAAAATTACCGGTGATTTTGCATCACGTATTAATTTTGCCGCTCTTGCAACCAGCTCAGCAAGAGCATCCGGATTAGAATCAGGATATGTCAAATGCAAGCGTTTTTGGGGAGCCTCAATTTCAACTTCCACCATATTGCTTGGTAAACTAATATAAACGGGTTGCTTTTTAACCCAACAAATTTCTAGGGCATCGTCAATTTGCTTTCCCGCTTTTTCAGGAGAATCTAAAATAACAACTGCTGCCGATATTTTTTCAAACATATCGATGAAAATACTAAAATCACCCGTACCAAACGTATGATGCATAATAGCGCGTTGTCTTTGGGTGGTGGTTGCAGGCGCACCAACAATATTAACCACGGGTAAATACTCAGCATAACTACCAGCAATGCCATTAATAGCACTCAATTCTCCTACACCAAACGTGGTCACAATCGCCGCTGCGCCTTTAATTCGCGCATAACCATCCGCCGCATAAGCAGCATTTAGCTCGTTACAATTACCTAACCAACGTAATGACTTGAAATTTACAATGTGATCCAACAAGGTAAGATTGTAGTCTCCCGGAACACCAAAAACATCTTCAATACCAAGCTCAGTAAGACGCATTAATAAATAATTCCCAATGGATACCTTAGCCATAACATCTCCCTACTTAATAAAATCCTCTGATTACTGAGACAAAACCATCTGCATCAGGCATGCAACTCAAACCAATCGATGAGCCGAACTATTTCATGACTTAAAAATGCCAGCTGTTGCCTGCTGGGATAATTGCTCATAAACTCGCTTTGCCGGGACATAGTGAGGAAACTGCGTCATAATTTGGTTCAGAATCTTTCTGGATAACTCCTCATCCCCACGATTCCACTCATTCAATGCATCCAGGTACATTAAATCAACCGGCTGACCAGACACACCCACGGCTTGATTGAACGAAATAGGTTCAATATAGCTTAAACGCTCTTGCGCCTGAGCATCCAGCCATTGCAATACCTTTTTTGCTTGTTGGCTACCATTTTTTTGCGCCTGCTGTAGTAATTGTTTTCCCTGCTCAGGTAAACGCTCACCTGCTGTACCTTCATAATAAAAGGTTGCTAACTGATATTGAGCATAAGGATTATCAAGTGATGCCAATTTTTTATAAAGTTCTGCCGCTTGCTGATTATTCTTTTCAATGCCCAAACCATATTGATACATGCGAGCAAGAGCGAGTGTGGCTTTTGTATTGCCTTTGGCTGCCGACTGTTGGTAATAATTGACTGCTTCCGTAAAATCAAGTTTCACTGCAACACCCGTTTCAGAGAGCAATCCCAATTGATATAAAGCTTCATGATCGCCAGCTTCCGCGGCAATGTTATACCAATGTAATGCCTGCTGTTCATCACGCGGCCCCACCAACCCATTGAAGTACAAACCAGCTAATTGCACCATGGCCTGAGTATGTCCCTGATTTGCTGCCTGGATATAAAATTCCTTGGCTCTCTCAAAATCAATGGGACGTCCTTTGCCTTGTTCATAAATTAATCCCAAGTCAAACTGAGCAACGGGTTCACCCTGCGAAGCGGCAATCTCATATTTTTGTAAGGCTTGCTGATAATCATCATCTACTGTGTCATAAATAAACCCTGCGGCAACCGCAGCAGGCGGATAATTTATTTGGGCACTTTCATACCATTTTTTAGCTTCTGTATAATCTGGATAGGGTGTTAATTTGCCAAGATGATAGAGCCGTCCAAGTAAATATTGTGCAACAGGCTGATTTTGCTCCACAGCCTTGCTATACCAATCCTTAGCACTCACCGCATCCACCGGACCACCCAATCCCTGCTCATACATAAAAGCCAATTTTAACTGCGCCAGTTTATCGCCATTTTCGGCAAAATGATGATAAATATCCCGTGCCTGTTTCATTTTCGTATCATCATCAGCAAGCGACAAATAGTAATCGGCTAACAGTAAGCCTGCAGTGCTGTTTCCTAAGGCACGAGCTGTGTCCAATTCTGATAAAAATGCTTCTCCCGATTGCTGCTTTAAGACTGCCAGATTAAGATTAGCATAAGAAAAACCAGCATCAGCAGATTGTTGCAGCAACGCTTTTCCTTTTTCCCTATCCTCACTAATATTTTTTCCCTGACTATAATAAGTTCCAAGAATAAAAGCACTGACTGGATTCATCGAAGCCTGTTGATACCAATAGATGGCCTCACTGGGATTTACTGCGGCACCAATACCGCGATCGTACATAATCCCCAGCAATAATGCCGCCTGTCCGTTTCCTTTGACTGCCTCAAGTTTTGCGACATCAAAAGCTTCCGTTTGCTTATTGACATCCTTATCCATTGCATTGAAAAAAGCCAGTGGTAAAGCAGCTTGTTTCACCCCTCTGGCCACTGCATCTTGATATAGAGTCTTAACCAGGTGATTTCTTTTTGCTTTTTCAGTAACGCTCATTTCCTTATGTTTTTCTCGAATGAGAATTTCCGCCAGACGAAACTGGGCTGAACCATAATCATTAGAGGCAGCAAGATAATACATGGCAACGGCCTCATCCCAATTAGGTTTGATCACTTCTTTACCATTTGAATCTCTGAAACCCTGCTCATTCAGACGAGCCAGCACATATTGCGCCGGTGCATTACCTTTAAATGCCGCGTCTCTTAACCAGGATAAACCTTGTTGATAATTGGGCTCTATTTTTTTACCCTCAAGATATAAAAGACCCAGGTTATATTCAGCACGCAAATCTTTTTGTGCTGCTGCCAATTGATAGTATCTAATCGCTTCCTGAACATCTTGTTTGACTTCAATCCCATGCTCATACATCTGACCCAATATAAACTGGGCATTAGAATTGCCCAAAATCGCTTTTCCATAGAGCCGCTCGTACACACTCTTATCATCATTTTTATTAGCATCTGCCAGCGTCATAAAGTCCATATCATCAAATGCCTTATCTTCATGACTCAGAGGATAGAGTATTTGTTTATCTTGTTGAGCAATTACCGGACTATCAGGCACAAGCGGCTCACCTGATTCCAAATAGTTCTTATGGCCCATTGGATACCGAGGGAAGATAATGTCTGAATATTCCAATTGGCCAGAAGAATCTGCCAAAGCATCATAATATTCACTAATGAGAATCTCATTAGGTTCAGCCATCACGAAATTGGGTTTATAAAGCGAATTGCGATCGATGGATATCATCTGCGGCGATTGATTGTAATTATTTTCTTTTAATGCATCCGGATTATACCAAGCACTGTAGATACCTCCTAAACGATAACCGCTGGCCGCAAACGTGGAAGCCTTACCGTTACTAAGCCACGCAACCACTTTTCTTTTGACATCCGCTGGCGTTTCTTTTTCAGACTCTTTGGCTTTTTCTCGCCATTCTTTTGCCAGATTCTCATCTTTCGTTACAACCGTTCCCTCTTCATACAATTTGGCCAATGCAAGCTGTGCTTCGGTGGAATGGTTTTGAGCGGCTTTTAGCAGCCACAAAAAACCGGTATGAACATCATGAAAAGGACTGTCTTTTTCCAAATATAATTTGGCCAGCGCAATTTGGGCTGGAATGTAGTTGCGGTCTGCCGCTTTGGTATACCACTCTTTTGCCTGCATCAAATCCTTTTGCTGATAAGCCATTTTCCCCATCGTGTAGAATGCTGGCAGATAATCCTGAGCGGCCGCTAATTCAATGAGCTCCTTGGCCTTATCCAAATCACGGCTAACCTGATTGCCGCTTGCATATAATTCTCCAAGTTTTAATTGTGCCTCAGGATTACCTTGTTCAACCGACTTGTTTAACCAAATTAAGCCAAGGCTTTTATTTTTCGGATGACGGCTTGCAAGAAAATAGTCTGCCAAAGTAAATTGAGCAATACTATTGCCATTTTTTGCCGCATCAATATAGTACTTTCTAGCCATGCCAGGATTTTTTTTCGCCCCAAAACCATACAGGTAGGCAGCAGCACAATACATTTGCGCCTGGGTATCACCAGCATCTGCTGCTTTTTTAAACCAATAAAGTGCCTGCTCAGGGTTATCTTCTTCCAGCAAAGCATAATTAGCCATGATTTTTTGTGCCGGCAGAAATCCTTTTTCAGCAGACTGTTTGAAATGTCGTAATGCCAATGTATTATTTTTTAATTGGCCATACCCATATAAACGCATGCGACCCATGTAATAATCAACCACAGGATCCTTTCCGGAAGCATCACCAAGCTTCATTGCAGCCTGCATATAATGACCTTGACGATAAGCATTCAAATCATCATTTGCAAATGCTGCCCCAGTAGCAGCAACCAGACAAAACCATGGCATAAGCGATTTCATTTGATTCCCCTTATTATTGTGCCACGATAAAATGCCATTTTTATCAATCTATCGTTAGTGCTATTGCGGGATAATGCCGTAATGCACTACTTCTCGCACAGCCCCACCTTTGGTGTTGCTGTTCACTAACCAATGATTTCCCCGGTTGTTAAGTCCGAATCTAACTCGAGCGTATTCACACACTTGTACACTTTGTTCGCAATCCACTATCTTACCGTATTGTGATTTACTATCATCAACAGTACAAATGTATTTAAGTTGTTTTTCACAAGTCGACAATACTGCCCATTGCTTAGGCCGAATCACATGATTCAAATAAACACTACGTGAGCTTTCCAAATTACGCATCTGATAAAGATTAATCGGCTTATCCAATTTATTAAAGATAAAGTACAATGAATTTCGCTCACCTGCCTCGGCCGGAAAAATATCCAGTATTTTTAGTTGGAACTGATAACCAACATCGCGACATCCCAAGGGATTCTTAGATTCGTCTTTCTCTTTAGAAGAAGCATTAGCCGAGATTACCCCAGCCATTAATAAAATAATGGAGGCCATTTGTAAAAAATTTAGTTTCATTATCGAAGTTATGTTCATTATTGTTTCCCAGCACCAGTGATTGGACGTACTACAACTTTTGTTCCTAAAAATTCATTACGTTCACTCGACAATTCTACAAATTCTTGATTCAACCATTTTGCATCTCTGGTAAACATCCGAACACAACCATGACTGGCGCGGTAGCCTGGAATGTCATCAGAGCCATGCAAGGCAAGTCCTTTATGAAAATACATGCAATAAGGCATTTTCGCCCCACCGCGTCCTATGGGAAAAACATTTGATTTGCAGCGTTCATTTTCCTTGCTAAAAATTCGATAGATACCGGTTTTAGTCCGACAAGTTGGGCTGCTGTTATCTGAACATTTATCACTGCCGGAAGAAATAGGGCCCCATTTAACGAGCCGGCCATCTTCATCATAAGCGCCCCAAGCCAGTTTATCCTGATCAACAATAATTTGTTTAACTTTCTCTTGTGGATGAATTTTTAGTGGAAAAGGCGACAGATCAAATAAGGTGACTTTATCAAGATTCTTGGGAACAACAATTTCCTTTCCAGGCCATAAATAATTGTAACTGCGATTAAGTCGCTGAACCAAATCACGTTGCGTTTCATCAGGAAATAACTTTTCCCAGCTTTGGCCGCGGCCTACTTTAATGCATTCGTATTGAGGATATTGGCAAAGCGCTGTGCCATAATAAAGCGGCTTATCTGCTGAGTTTGCAACCACCGCCACAAACGTTAACATTGTTGCAACGACCAGTTTTTTCTTGTTCATGATCTAATTCCCTCTCTGTCATTCATACAAGGAAATTTCTCTATAATGAGGTTGTTCATACCTTTATTTTCGTCTGTTTCCAGAAAAAGTTTAGCTAAATTCAGTGATTAAAGTAAAAATATTTAAGAATGGAAATGCTGATAGATACGTGTCGCAAGGCTTTCACTGATTCCCTGCACTTTGACTATTTCATCAATGGGTGCTCTGGCTAATTCACGCAGGCCGCCAAATCGTCTTAGTAAAGCCTGACGACGTTTGTCACCAATTCCAGCGATGGACTCCAGTGATGAGGCAAAACCCGCTTTTTGTCTTTTTTTGCGATGAAGCATAATAGCAAAACGATGTGCTTCATCACGAATGTATTGGATTAAATGTAATGCTGGAGAATCAGGTGATAAAACCATTTCCTGCGATTCATCTGCAAGAATAATTTGTTCCCAACCTGCCTTGCGTGATGGCTCTTTAGCGACCCCCAATAATTTTACGTCTTTTATATTTAACTCATGAAGGACACGCACCGCTACAGTGACTTGACCCTTACCACCATCAACAATCAAGACGCTTGGCAGAGCTTGTTCAGCCACCAATTTTTTGAATCGTCGACGAATAGCCTGCTCCAATGCCTTGTAGTCATCACCAGGAGGAATACCTGTTATATTGAAACGGCGATACTCGCTTTTACATGGACCATTTATATCAAAAACAACACAAGACGCAACCGTGGCTTCACCTTGCGTATGACTCACATCAAAACATTCCATACGAATAATGTTCGTGGACATATTCAATACTGTCTGTAACGCTTCATATCGTTTGGCCATCATCGTGGCAGAAGCAGCTCTCTCCATGATAGCCACTCCTAAATTGTTGCAAGCAAAATCTACCCAACGAGCTTTTATTCCTCGCGGTCTACTCTGAATTCGGCATACTTTACCACGTAATGAGCTCAACAAAGTTTGCAGAGCTTGTTGATCATGAATTTTATGATTTGTCAGAATCAGTGAAGGAATTCTTTCTGGCGTACCAACATAGAAATGAGTTATAAACGCAGTGAAAACTTGTTGCCATAAATCGGCTTCTTCATATTCACCCTCTAGGGCCTGCTCAGGTACAGAAGGGAAAAAACTCTGACTACCAATGATTTGGCCATCTCGCACAGACACCCATTGAATGCATGCGAATCCAGGATGCGCTTCAAGGACAATCACATCCGCCTCACCTTGCAATTGCACCATGCCTTGTTGTTCCTGTACCAATCTCAGATTCTTAATTTGATCTCTAAGCCGAGCTGCTTCTTCAAATTCGAGGCGATTCGCAGCCTCTTCCATGCGGCTTTCCAGCTCGATAAGCATATCTCGCCTTCTACCTTGTAAAAAGTGCATTGCATCAACCACCGATTGTCGGTATTCACGTTCGGATATATAAGCCACACAGGGTGCGCTGCACCGTTTAATTTGATATTGTAGACAAGGCCGTGTACGATTATTAAAGGTGCTGTCGCTGCAATTACGGATTTTGAATACTTTCTGGATGGTACTTAATGTTTCTTTTACCGCCGTCACACTGGGATATGGGCCAAAAAAATCACCTTTCTTGGGCTTATTTTTACAGCGCATAATTTCCATGCGCGGATAATCATGTTGACCAGTGACATGGAGAAATGGATACGATTTATCGTCACGTAGTAACACATTGTATTTAGGGCGCAATGATTTAATTAAACTGCTTTCAAGAAGAAATGCTTCCGTTTCACTACGCGTGATACTGACTTCTATTGCCGCTATCTGATTAACCAGAGAACGGGTTTTTGCACCCGTATTTGCTTTACTGAAATAATGACTGACTCGTTTTTTTATATTGCCAGCTTTGCCAACGTAAAGCACATTTCCTTCGGCATCAAGCATCCGATAAACACCTGGCTCGGTTGTCAAATGAGCAAGAAAATTCTTTAAATGATGCGGTGAGGGGGGATTATTCATAAAAGCGTAGCACATTTAACCTTTTTAGATCATTATTTAAAGTATACGTCTAAAATAATCAGCTTTGTATGAATTCCATATTCGAAGATAGTTTTATTTAATAGACCCATGCAGCCTAAGGGATAAATGAATAATCTCATCCTGACACATAGAATAATTAATTATCCTTTAACGAATCGTCTGGTTGTTCTATGACTCGATGTTTCATCGCCAGATAAGTGAGTTCAACATCATTTTTTATCATCAACTTTTCAAAGATACGGTAACGATAACCATTAATCGTCTTACTGCTTAGAAATAACCGATCAGCAATATCTTGAACTGTCATACCACTTGTTATCATTAACATAACCTGCATTTCTCGCTCAGACAGCAAATCAAACGGAGATTCCTGATGAGCCTGCAGACTATTAATCGCCATTTTCTGGGCAATTTCAGCACTTAGATATTTTTCACCTTTGTACACCTTCCGGATTGCTGCAGCCATTTCTTCCGCACCTGATTCCTTAGTCAAATATCCCATGGCACCCAATTGCAATACTCGCGTGGGTAATGGCTCAGCGCACATTGCCGTTACCGCAATAACCTTCACCTGAGGATTGGATTTCTTAAGACGCCTAGTGACTTCCCAACCATCGATGCCAGGCATTTTCATATCGAGCAATACAACATCCGGTTTCTGTGTTTTCACCAATACTAAAGCAATTTCACCACTTTCAGCTTCACCGACAACGTCTACGTCGGGCAGATCTTCCAGTAATCGTCGAATACCCATTCTCACCAAAGCATGGTCATCAACAATGAGTACTTTTATCAAGTGATGCTCCTGACAGAACAGTCAATGAACACAAAAGGTGCAGAAATATTAACAAGAGTAACCATTCATTACAATGGTAGCGAATATAATGCTCATATCCAAAGTACAGGAACCTATTAATCTTTGCTCTTACGACACAAAACGAATAATGATTGAACGCTCTAACAGGCATGAATATGAATATTCGGATTATCTTTATTAACTGGAAAAAAGGGAGGATATTCACCTAGTTCACGCGCACGTTGAAGTAATTTACCCACATCGGATTTAACGAAGTCATAAAGTTGTTGATAGTCATCAATCACAAAATAAACGGGTTGAAGCCTATCGATTCGATAAGGCATCCGGAATGCGGCAACCGGTTCAAATAAGACCCGCATGGCTGTATCACTTTCAACACTATAAACGGTTTCACTAATCGAAGATAATATACCCCCTCCATAGGCTCTAATGCCTTGGGCAGTCTTAATCAAACCAAACTCCACTGTAAACCAAAATAACCGTTGCAAAAGCGGCCAATCCTCTTCGGGAAACTGCAACACTGTTTTGGCATAATCATGCATAAAATCAGCGTATACCGGATCAGTCAGCATCGGACAATGACCATAAAGTTCATGAAAAATATCTGGTTCT
Organism: Legionella nagasakiensis; assembly: GCF_900639915.1. Classification (GTDB taxonomy): domain Bacteria; phylum Pseudomonadota; class Gammaproteobacteria; order Legionellales; family Legionellaceae; genus Legionella_A; species Legionella_A nagasakiensis. Next base: position 54,177 of record NZ_CAAAID010000001.1, on the reverse strand, counting down.
TTCACATAATCCAGCTCCTCTTCAACCCGAATAAAAGTCGCTGCTGGAAACTGGCGTCTCGCTAATAATTCAAAAAATTCACGAGCGGAAATTAAAGCGGCAACTGGAACAACTTGCCATCCAGTCAATGCCTGCAAACGCTGAGTCAGCGTGGGTAGCTGCGGAATAGAGTCTGCAGTGAGGGCAAGACTTTTTAATCCATTTAAAAATTCATTGCATGCCCGCCCTGCCAGCAATTTGCATTGTCGGTCGAATAACAGGCGCCAAATACGATGCTCTGCGGCCGAATATTGCACCATGCCCTGATCGTCAGGTTGATGTGATGTGTAACGGCTGACAAATTCCATACTTTCTCCTCAACTGAGCACCTTAGAACGTGTCGTCATGAGATCAAAGTGCTACAAATATTATTTTTTTACAGTCTTTCGCAATCGCTCCACAGAGAATGTGGTTTCTACTCCATTATCCATACGTCGTTGTGCTCCCTTCCATGCATGACCGTACACAATCTCGTAAGTTAATGGAAATTTGCCAGTTTCCGTCCGTAAAGCGCTAAAAGCCTCTTCAAATTTATGCCACGCATGTCGACCAGTCAAACCTTGATTCCGTGCCTGATTAATATTACGTACCCCTTGAGATTTAAGGCTTCTAACAAGACGAGATAAAGACGTATAATGTGCCGTCAGCATCTCCATGTCGACCACTGGATCAATGAACTGTTCGGTCAGCAAACAGTCACCAAGATCATGCATATCTAAAAATTCATTAGTATGAGCATATTGATTCACTTTAGCCCAAGAATATCTTAGTTCTTGAAACGTATCAGGGCCTAAAGTAGAAAACATCAAACATCCCTGTGAATTCATAACCCGATTTAATTCACCAATAACAGAGGATAGAGGTTGCGCCCAATGTAACACTTGATTAGCAAAGACCAAATCAAAAAATCCAGAAACGAAAGGCATGGCCATCATATCTCCATTCACTAATGGCCATTTTTTCCGCCATTTCTGCTTCGACTTTGCCTGCATTAGCATCGCGTAAGCTAAATCAAACCCTATTACTTGTGCTTGTGGATATTGCTTTCTTAAACGCTGAGTAAAAACCCCGGTTCCACAACCTAAATCAAGAACATAGCGCGGAGTAATTTTCAAATAGTGTAATCGCTCAAAAAGGCGCTCGCCAATTTCTAGCTGTATCTTGGCAGCCTGCTCATATTCTGTTGCATGAATGTTAAATGCATTGCAAATTTCGGATTTCAAATTCATGATGTATTAATGGATATTTGGTGTGCTTTGTACTTATATATCTGCTATACGTAGCAATGTCATGGATTTTCTGAGCTATGATAAAAGCCAATCAAGGATGAACTCGCATGAGTCAGAAAAAAATAAGTATAGCACAAATACTAAGACCACCTTCTATTTGCTCATTATGTAATCAGTATCATCAAAACCGTAGAGCAATCTGCGAGTCTTGCCTAGAACTTTTTATTCCCTTAGGTCCCGCCTGCCATATCTGCGCCATGCCATTGCTAGATGATAAATTTTTACTCTGTGGTCAGTGCATTCGAAAAAAACCCAAATTTGATCGAGTCATTGCCAGCTATCGTTTTGAGGAACCACTGCGAACGTTATTGCATGAATTTAAATATTATGAGGGACTTTATCTAAATGCGTTCATCGCGGATTTAATGTTAAACAATCTCCCTGACCTACATAACACCCAATGCCTGATTCCTGTTCCCATGCATCCCCGCCGACTGCGAGAAAGAGGTTACAACCAAGCAAACGAGCTCACAAAATACCTCGCTGCTCATCTAAGGCTCCCTTATGAGTTATTTCTCTGTAAAAAAATACGAAACACAGCGTCTCAAGCAGGTCTTGATGGCAAACAGAGACGGCAAAACTTACGTGGTTCTTTTACAACAAAAACTATTCGTTATCGTCATATTACTCTAGTGGATGATTTATTAACAACAGGCAGTACGGCTAACGAACTCGCAGGCGTTTTAAAAAAACAAGGAGCGGCTCATGTCGATGTTTGGTGTTGCGCCAGAGCAACATCAGAATAAAATCAAGCATAATCATTTGCGACCAGCATTATGCAAGAATGAAAAAAATAAGGAAACCACTCAGACGATGTGAAGCGAAGCCTCTCTTGACTCTCGCTCCTGCCTTAGTCGCTCAGGATATTCTCGATACTTTTTATTTAATCCATAGAAAAAACCGGCACAAGCGCCTACACCACTTGCATAGAAAGGCAGGATGTCTGAAATGGGTGGAGTCACTTTGTTGAACTGTGCTTGGCGCGACATTCCAAGAAATTGCTCACCATCAGGCACATGATTCCTGGTTATATCTACGGCATCATGATGTTGTGCAGCAAAGGCCTGTAAACTGGATGAACAAGCATAACTGATTCCCCACCCCAACAATGCACCAATGGCAGCGTGTTTAACTGTGCAGGCCATAGCTTCGGGAACATAACGCACAAAGAACAATACGTCACTAAGATAAACATCAGTCTGGTTTGGAGTTTTATTGTTTGAAGCAAGCATCATTAATCTAAAAGAAATAAAAAAATAATAATATCAAAAATAAATCAAATAGCAATTAATATATTCATCATGCTTAAAAATAAGGACGTCAGTTAATATTGACTTAAGAAAAGCAAGATACACTTAGGCCCGAATCAATTTTAATTTTACGATGGACAATGACCATGGGGAAAGAAATCTACAAAATCCTACATCCTAAAACAGCAGGATTAACGGGGAAAAAAAACCAGTCGCACTCGTTGTACACTCCCCTCATGACGATGAAGTAGGAACATCAGTCGATTTTGATGCTGCTATCAAATTTGTATCTGAACTTGGCTACGGAAAAATAAATACTGCTAAAAAATTGCCTTTCCCAGATTCAATCGACGGCTTAGCGAATGAGGAACAACTACAAATCGCTATCAGAACAGGAGGAAAGCCACCAGAATCAATTACATTATGGCTTGAATCTCATGGCGCTCCTGGTTGGCTATTTGCAGGCCCAAGAAGTGCCAACGCCGAATTATTGGCCACGCTAAATTTTGCACGATTTGTCCGACAGGTAGAAAGAGTCACAGGTAGTACGATTAATCATATTGTTTTAAGTGGTTGTTTTACGGCGAATGAATATTACAATGCAGAAAGCTCCATTTATTTTAACTCACCAGCCAGGATGTTAAGCTTTTTGCTTCCTGAAAAAAAGATAATAGGATTTGTAGGACAGAATGCATGTGCAAAAGTATCCAATGTTTATAGAAAAACAGACGACGATACTTACACACCGATTTATGTCAACCCTGAAGATGCCGCTGTTTTATATCAAAATGGGGCCGTCGTCGAAGCTTATGAGGAAGCGTTATATTGTGACCATGCCTATACTCCTTCTTTTATTAATAGGCATTGTGTGCTGGAACTAACGCCTGAGACGAAAGCCACGACATTTTATAAGCCTTGCCAGGCAAGAGAACTGGTTGCCAGTGACCCTTTTCGATACTTCGTCGAGCCAGAAAGTTATGGAGAAAAACAAACTCGCTTTGCGAAAAAAGCACTAGCTCGTTTGGAAGAAGAAACAAGATTAGCGACAGAAGCCGAAGAGGCTCCCCACGCGAGCTTTTCCACCTGAGTTAGCACCAGATCTTTGAATCATGGTAAGTGAAGAACCTAATCTGCCATAAAATTAAGTATTTACGATCCCTGCACATAACGTTGCAAATCATTCATCACCAGATGCACCATTAGGACACAAAAAATAATAAAGGCCAGACGATGAAATAACACTTCAAGAGCAATGGAAATTGGCCTTCCCCGAACTCCTTCTACAAGCGCATAGACAATAGAGCCCCCATCAAGACCAGGAATAGGAAATAAATTAATTAATCCTACGGCCAAACTCATCGTTGCAATAAAATATAAAAACACCGCTAACCCTTCAAAGAATGAAACGACCATTTCTGTAAAAATACCGATTGGCCCAAGCAATACAGCAAAAGGAAGAACACCTGATACCAATTGTTTCAATACTACTAGAAAAAAAACCAGCAACTGTATGATTTGCATCAATGATTGGCAACTGGCCTCTAAAAATGACCTGCCAGGGACTTGCTCCTGATGGTCATTCGACAAATCAGGAATAATACCAATCCCAGTTAACAATGCATTATGTTGATGAGTATATTGCCATTGATTCAAATTTAATGTTGTTAAGCGTTTTATCCCTGAGCTATTTTCTACAACAACTTGGACGTCTGGTTTCCCTAAATTCATAATGAATTGCATGCCAGCCTGCTGCCAGGAAGGTGTTTCTTTTCCAGCGATACTGAACAACCGATCCTCGGCCTGCAATCCAGCTACAGCAGCAATGCTTGAGGAAGAAACCGAAGCAATAACAGGAGCCGTTTGCTGATATCCAATCATGAAAAATATTAACAAAGCAATCCACGCGGCCACAAGATTTGCCAAACCACCAGATAATAAAATGATAACCCGCATCCATATCGGTTTTTTATCAAAACAATAGGGATAATTTTGAACTGGCACGGCTTCAATACGAGAATTAAGTAACTGCACATAACCGCCCAAAGGCCACAAAGCCCATATCCATTCGTAACCTTTTTTGCTCTGCCATTTTAATAATGGCCTGCCAAAACCAATTGAAATACGTCTGATTTTCACACCATATGCACGAGCAGCCAAGGCATGTCCAGCTTCATGCAAGCCAACCACCAACAGCAATCCTAAGACAATCGCCAGTAAAGACAATACAATATGCACAATTACTCCATTAACGAGTATTATCAACGACTAATTTCAGCACAGGCAGGCCGGGCCGTCTAGTCAACTCGCCTCCTTCGCGATAAACTTCAAACGTTCGATAAACCTCTTCAGTGTCACTGTCAACCAATTCCACATCTTCTCCAGATTCATCAACAAGCGTCACGGTCAAATGCATTTCTCTGAATTGGCTGATGTGATAACGCTCTTTGAACATACGAATGACATTCAATAAGCTTTTCGCTGCCTCATCTCCATCATGCTTGCCCTGAAAAATAATTTCCATATATCCCCCTTATCAGGATGAGCCTGTACAAAAAATGACTAACTAGTTTAACGGCTGAAATCGAAAGGACTTTAGGATTTATTCGATGGGTGCAACAGGATATGACTAAGCGCTTGTTAACAGGCTCTAAGCAAATCAACTGAATAAAGGATTAAGTCTACAAAACTAATAACCAATAGTATACAATTCCTATATTGTATATTAAACATGACCTCCATAAACTCCAGTGTTTGTAGCCTGCGGACTAAACCATAAAACAGCACCCATTGATGTGCGTGAAAAAGTTGCGCTGCCAGTGTCTACGCAAAACACTGTGCTCAACAGGCTCGTGGGTTTACCTGCCGTTAATGAAGCAGCCATTCTATCCACCTGCAACCGCACCGAGATCTATTGTGATACCAACGATCCCCTAAGTATTTTGCCTTGGTTGGCGAAAGAGCAAGAAGTATCGCTCGATGTTATCGCTCCTCACTTTTACATACACCATGAACACCACGGCATTCGTCATACCTTACGGGTTGCCAGTGGTTTGGATTCCATGATGTTAGGTGAGCCTCAAATCCTTGGCCAAATGAAGCAAGCCTATCAGCATGCATGTCATGCTGGCACAATAAAAAGTAGCTTGCGTCAAGTTTTCCAATATGTATTCAATGCCAGTAAACGCATAAGAAATCTCAGTGGCATTGGTAACAATCCAGTATCTATTGCGTTTGCCGCTGTACAATTAATTGGCCAACGATTTGTTGATTTTAATTCATTGAATGTATTTATCATCGGTTCGGGTGAAATAGCATCCTTAGTGGCCAAGTACTTACATAAACAGGGCGCATCGCATTTTATGGTTGCCAGCCGCAGCCACGAAAATGCCAAATTGCTCGCACAAACATTCACCGGTAAAGCATTGACCATCAGCGACATTCCACAATACTTGCCACAAGCAGATGTAGTCATTTCTGCAACGGCATGTCCTTTGCCTTTTATTACTAAAAATCTGGTTGAACAAGCAATGAATAATCGTCATCAAATGCCTATGTTCTTTCTGGATTTAGCTGTCCCTCGCGATATAGAAGTAAATATAAAAGAACTGCCTGGGGTGGATCTTTATAATATTGATGACTTGAAAACCATGACTGAAAAAGGAATGGATGAACGTCGCAATGCTGCGTTACAAGCAGAGCGATTAATAGATTTCGAATTAGAAAATTATATTCGCTGGCACCGTTCACTGAGAGCCAAGGAAATCATCTGTAATTATCGCAGTCAAATGCAAGAAATGGCACAGCAGGAACTGCAGAGAGCCATGCAAAAACTAGCGGCCGGCCATTGTCAATACACCATATTATCGGAATTTAGTGAACGTTTGGTCAAAAAATTAACTCACGCGCCTACCGTCGGTTTGCGACAAGCGGCTTGGGATAATCGCCAAGATTTACTCGATCTTGTGCAGTATTTATTTAATACCTCAACCAACCTCCCTTCCTATGAAAAAGTCACTTGAATCAAAACTGGAACAAATGTATGAACGTTTTCAGGAAATTGGACGTCTGTTATCAGAAGCAAGTGTTATTGCTGATCAAAACCAATTTAAAATGCTTTCAAAAGAATATTCGCAGCTTGAACCAATAGCTGCCTGTTATCAACAATATCAACAAGCTCGAGAAGAGCTTTATTCATTACAGAGCTTGTTGGAAGGTGAAGATAAAGAGCTCGCCGAAATGGCTGCCGAAGAAATAAAAGCAGCAGAAGCAAAGACAGAATCATTGGAAGAAGAACTGCAATGGCATCTCATTCCTAAAGATCCAGAAGATGAACGTAATGTTTATCTTGAGGTACGAGCCGGTACAGGAGGAGATGAAGCCGCCATTTTTGCTGGAGATTTATTCCGCATGTACAGTCGTTATGCTGAAACACAAGGATGGCATGTGGAAATTATTAGTGCCAGCCACGGTGAACACGGTGGTTTTAAGGAAGTGATTGCCCGAGTAAGCGGCCATAGCGTCTATGCCCAGTTAAAATTTGAATCAGGCACTCATCGAGTCCAGCGAGTACCAGAAACAGAATCACAGGGACGAGTACACACGTCGGCCTGTACCGTTGCCATATTGCCAGAAGTAGAAGAAATTGATGACATCGAAATTAACCACGATGATTTACGCATTGATACCTATCGCTCCTCCGGCGCTGGTGGTCAGCACGTCAATAAGACCGACTCGGCTATCCGTATTACCCACCTGCCGACCGGTTTGGTGGTAGAATGTCAAGATGAACGTTCTCAGCACAAGAATCGCGCTAAAGCAATGGCATTATTGAAAACCAGGCTTCTGGATGCTGAACAAAGCAAACAACGCAAGCAACAAGCAGAAACACGTAAGTTAATGGTCGGTAGTGGCGATCGCTCTGAACGCATCCGTACTTATAATTTTCCTCAAGGCCGATTAACGGATCACCGCATCAATCTTACCCTCTACCAACTTCAGGAAATCATAGCTGGTGATTTATCCGTTATCATAGATCATTTAAAACGAGAATATCATGCTGAATTACTTGCTGAATTAGGTAATCATGATTATTAGGGCGTATCCTCAAGCCATATAAAACCTATAAAATACTATCTACATTTTTGAAGACATCGAGTGAAAAAACAAGCGACCACCGAGATAATCAATATTCAAACCGCGCTGCAGCATGCAATAAATTGTCTGTCTAAAGACAATCCTTCAGCCCGTTTAGAGGCAGAAATTTTATTATCCCATACCCTGACTAAACCACGTACTTTTATCTATGCCTATCCTGAAGTTTTACTCAGTGCATCCCAATGGCAAACTTACCAGCAATTAATCTCTCAACGTAAGATGGGCACGCCTGTTGCCTACTTGACAGGCATTCGTGAATTTTGGTCATTGCCAATACAAGTCAATAAAGATACCTTGATTCCAAGACCTGAGACCGAATTACTTGTCGAATTAACATTAACCTTGCTTGCTAATAAAACACAAGCCTTGATTCTTGATTTAGGCACAGGCAGCGGAGCAATTGCTCTAGCACTTGCTTCAGAACGGCCTAATTGGCAAATCATTGCTGCTGATATTTCCTCAAGCGCCATTCATATTGCGCATACAAATGCCTCAATGTTTGACCTAACAAATATAAGATTTTTTTGCTCAGACTGGTTTGCAACGATTCCTCCCTATTTATTTGACGCCATTGTATCCAATCCGCCTTATATTGCTGAACAAGATCCGCATCTTACCCAAGGCGATGTTCGTTTCGAACCGCATCAAGCCTTAGTAAGTGGAATCAAAGGCCTAGATGCACTTAATCACTTAATTCAGAAAAGCATCTCTCATTTGCAGCCGAATGGTTTGTTACTGTTAGAGCATGGATATGATCAAAAACTCGAAGTTACAACAAAATTAACGCAATTAGGTTATGATAAAGTCCAATGTTGGCAGGATATGCAAGGAAATGACAGGGTAAGTGGTGGATGGTTTAAAAAGTAAAATAGCCAGGACTGATGGTTAAGCATCTGTACTTTAAATAAGCTATAGTTGATGAATAACATGTTTTTTGGTATACCTAGCGGTTTTCAGTGGAGTAACAAGATCCTTGGAACTATCATAGACTCGATATAGGTTGTTTGCCTGGATTAAAAGCCAAGTGGCAAAGGGCTCGTTGACAGGATGCACGGCAGCAGGAGGCTGATATGCCAGAGCAATTAATTGATTTAAACAATGAGAGTGAGCATAACGTGAAAAGTGATGCAGTAAGTAGCATGGGCATTGCCCCTTATCAAGAAGTAGAGGGCGAAGAATACATGAACAAACACCAGCTGGCACATATAGAAAAAATTTTGCTGGCATGGCGTCAATCTCTAATGGAAGAAGTTGACCGCACAGTAACCCATATGAAGGATGAAGCTGCGAATTTTCCTGATCCTTCTGATCGCGCCAGCCAGGAGGAAGAATTCAGTCTCGAATTACGTACCCGCGATCGTGAAAGAAAATTAATTAAAAAGATTGAAGACGCTTTAGAAAGGCTGAATGACGACGATTTTGGCTATTGTGAAGCCTGTGGTATCGAAATTGGCTTACGTCGTCTGGAAGCTCGGCCCACAGCGACTTTATGCATCGATTGCAAAACACTGTCTGAAATTAAAGAACGACAAAATCAAGGGAATTGATTACTCTGGTCTTCAAGCCATAGATCGCAGGCATGTTAGAGACATGCCTGCATGGCCATAATTAAATGGATTTGTCTGAATGACTTAAAATCGCTTCAATCTTTTTCATAAGACGCGCTACTGATCCCCGATTGGCACGAAGCACGGCGTTTGCATTACTAACCTGTCGTTCCTTGATTGCCTGGTGGGCATGCATGTTGCAAATCGATTGCATAAGCTCATCGGCATCTTTAACCAGCTGAATTGCTTCTGCAACACATAAATCCCGACTGATGGCCTTGGCATTAGAGACATAAGGACCAGAAAAGACAGGAACTTGCATAGCAATTGGCTCCAAAAGATTATGGCCACCAATGGGAACGAGACTGCCACCAACAAACGCATAATCACTTAATTGGTAAAAGCCAAGTAACTCTCCTAAAGAATCCAATATAATGACGTCTGAATGCGTATCAATAGTAGAAAATTGACTACGCAAGGCCGTATTAAAGCCAAGCTTCTTACTTAATTTATAAACCGTTTGAAATCGCTCTGGATGGCGAGGCGCAATCAATAGTAACAGTGAAGGAATTGCTTGTTTCAGCTCAGTCAGACGAATTAATAACTGCTCTTCCTCATTATCATGAGTACTGGCAGCAATAAACACCACCCGCTCTTTCCCCCATTTTTCTTTAAATTGAGGGAAATTTTTGTCTTTAGAAATGGTTATTTGCAAGTCAAACTTCAGATTTCCAAGTACTGACATGTGCTGAGAAGGTGCACCTAATGCGACGTATCGTCTTGCATCTTCTTCGCTTTGCGCCATAATTTCGGTGAATTGTTGCAAGATTGGCTTAAAGAAAAACCTGACTTTTTGATAGCTTTTAAAAGCATCATCCGACAATCGTGCATTGGCAAGCAATAAAGGCAGATTTCTTCTGTTTGCTTCAAAAATGACGTTGGGCCATAATTCAGTTTCCATAATAATACCGATGCGTGCATTTATTTTTTTAAAAAAACGACGCAACGCCCAAGGCAAATCATAAGGAAGATATTGATGAGCAACACGCTGTCCAAATCGTTTGCTCACCTGTTCTGACCCCGTAGGCGTCATTGTAGTTACCATCACCCGATACTTTTTCTCCAAGAAAGCATCAATCACTGGCGTGACTGCCACTACTTCTCCCAAAGAAACAGCATGAATCCATACATCCACTTCAGATGGCTCAATAGCACCCAATTGAAAACGTTCAGAAATACGTCGACGATACTGGGGCAGACGTCGTCCTTTCCAATAAAGCCGGATGATTAAAAATGGAATCAGCAAGTAAAGAAAAAATGTATAAAAGCGGCGCATACAAAGAAAGATCTTTTATTAATTGAAAATAATACTTCCATAAACAATCGGATTACCCAAAGCTTGGATTAAATGTCAGCAATCCTATTCTTTATGAGAAAACATCAAAGATTGTACCGCGATCTCGCCACTAAATGTAAAAAAAAATTCAAAATTATTGTCTCTCAATATCAAAGAAGTACAGCTAAAATTACTATTATGATATAAAATTATTATTTTATAATATGGTATTTTTTATATTTATTTTGTAAAATAATAAACCTAAAAGTTTTTTTTTGATGCACTTTAATACGTATTTGAAATGTCACCTCTTAACAATCGTGAGCTTAAAATGAATCTACGTCAATTATTCACTACCCACAGCTGGTGGGGAAAATTGATTGGCGCATTTTTTGGGTTTTTAATGGCAGGCCCTGCCGGTGCTTTATTTGGGATCCTTATCGGTAATTTTTTTGACCGGGGACTTGCCCAACATTTCTCCCGACCTTACTGGCAATACTATGCAGAAACGCGAAAAAAAGTTCAGAAGATTTTTTTTGAAGCAACCTTTTCCACAATGGGGCATATCGCAAAAACCGATGGTCGCGTTTCTGAAGAAGAAATAAAAATGGCCATAACCTTAATGAAACAAATGGGTCTTAATCACGAACAAAAAAAAGCAGCACAACATTTTTTTAATGAAGGTAAAAAAAGCAATTTCAATTTAAAATATACGCTTACTTTACTAAAGAATGCTTCTCAAGATAATCCCGAACTATTAAAACTATTTATTGATATTCAATATCAAGCGGCCCAAATTGACGGACTAACCGCCAACAAGATTCAATTAATAAATCTTATCCTCAACCATCTGGGTTTTGCACCGCTACAACAACAATACCGTTTCTATGAGAATTTCAACCATCGTTCCAATCATCAACACTCTAATCATCAATCCTCTTACAGACAGCAACCATACACACCCTCTCCTAAAAACACCCTCGAGTATGCCTATGCCATTCTTGAGATAAACTCAACCGCCAGTAAACAAGAAGTAAAACGTGCCTATCGACGCTTAATGAGCCGCAATCATCCAGATAAGCTAATTGCCAAAGGCTTACCGGAAGAAATGATAAAAATGGCGAATGATAAAACACAGAAAATTCGCAAAGCGTATGAAGAGATTTGCGCAAGCAAAGGATGGGGTTAATGTGGACGTCTTCGAATGACTAGCATAGCAGTTTTTCACATTCTTGAGCTTCAGCAAGAAAGGCAGAGAACTCTCTGCCTAAGCTTTGACATGCAATGGAAAAACAAGAGTTAGCCGAACTCAACTCCTTTTTCATCCAGAAGTGTTTTTGAGATATCTGCCATAATCTGATGGGCCAAGGCGGTAGGATGCACTGGATCAAAGAATAAATATCCCTCACAAGGATCTTTTCCCTCACCATGATGAAGTGCCTGCACTTTGGATGCCATTTTTAACATCGTTTGAGAAGAAGGCTCATCAGTCGTTTCTACATCATAGCAAGTGCTTGCAATTTTGCTGGCAAACAACCCATATTTTTCCGGTGAAGTAATAGCATCATGGAAAATTTCACCCACGTCCAAATATATCCAACGCACATCTGGATACTCTCTTTCCAATTCGGATACATTGTTGCGCAATCGACGGTTATGCTCTTCGGAAAGATAAGACAAACGCTCCGTTTCATTAAAGTCATACGCAGCAGGCGTTTTACCTAAATCTGGCAGATTGACAACAAGGATATTCCTCGCGCCTTTCTCAATCAAGCGCTTGATATCTCTTTGGATTCCTCCAAGCACTGTATTCAATGCTTTTTCTGAATCTTCTGGAATGGCTAAATAATTGTTAGAACCAATCCATACTACATATAAACTATTTTCATCCGCTCTATCATGATGAGCAAGCAAATAACTATCAATTTCACGACGTAACGTAAATAGCGCAGATTCTGGATCATCCTCTTCTTCGTCCAAAACTCCCGCACCTCCAAACGCATAATTTTGGAGATGATGTTGAGGAGGATCATCGGGGGATTTTGGAGGAAGATCATCTGGGAAATAACCAGACGTCAATAACTCAATCCAGACGGGCCCATTACTGAAGCGCCCTTGAAAGTAAGGTGGATCTGAAGGAAACTGACGCTTCATGTATTCATGCAAATTGCCATTATCAGACAAGCTATCGCCAAAGACTACTATTTTGTTTAACGGCGTGGCTGAAATCAATGAAGAAAACAATAAAGCAAACGCAGTAATCAAAATTTTCATGCCATACTCTTGGTTTATCCATGGAATGAATGATTATAGTATTGAAGATGAAGCACAATCAATGAGTCGAATCATCAAGACCGATTAATTTCCGGCTGAATTAATCCATTCCCAGTGAAGTCAATTTCAATTGTCTGCCACAAACCCATGCCTTATTTAGCTCATGCATGACCTCTTTAGGCATTCCACTAGGCAATCGCACCGTTGAATAATAATCATGAATTTTTAAACCCGTAATAAACCGGCTTTGCAGGCCAGCTTCATTTGCAATTGCGCCAACAATATTGCCTGGTTTTACACCATGAGCCTTCCCTACATCAAGTCGAAACAATTCTTGCGTGTATTCATCATTGGACCGTCTTCGCCCCTTCTCCGATTTGCTTGTTTTACGTTCACTCCGGAATTCAACAGGCTTTCTTTTTGCCCCATGCTCTTGTTGTTCCAGTTTGGGAAGAGACAATTCAGATTGCCACGGCTTATCGTGATTCAGTAATAAGGCAAGAACAGCTGCCACATCGACGGCGGAAACATCATGTTTCTTTATAAAATCCTCTATCACTCGATAATAATCGGACAAATGCTCATGATGCAGGCGTACGCTGATTTTCGATAAAAAACGCTGCTGCCTGACTGCCTGAATCATTTCGTCCGTTGGAACTTTTATTTTTTCAATGCGTTGACGAATATGGCGCTCCAAAATATTAAGTGTTCTGCTTTCTTTTGGAGTAACAAATAAAATTGTCACCCCACTGCGACCTGCTCGCCCAGTACGACCAATACGGTGAACATAAGTTTCACAATCATGAGCAATATCATAGTTAATAACATGCGTCACACGTTCAACATCTAAACCACGCGCAGCAACGTCCGTCGCAACCAAGATATCAATTGCACCTTGCTTGAATTGAGCAATAATTCGCTCACGCAAAGCTTGTGTCAGATCGCCATGAATCGCCATGGCATGATGGCCATGTTGCTGGAGAAATTCGGCTATTTCATCGGCACTACTTTTGGTTCGAACAAAAACAATAACGCCTTGATGATCTTCAACAGCAAGGACGCGTAGTAGAGCCCCTGGCTTCTGATGTTGAGACGCAAAGAGAAACCGTTGTTCAATGCTTTTTACAGTGGCCGTTTCCGTGCGAATCTCTACAGAAACAGGATCGTTTAAATAACGACTGGCAATATGACGGATACGAGTCGGCATCGTTGCTGAAAACAAAGCCATTTGTTTCTTAGCAGGCAATTTTGCCAGAATGGTTTCTACGTCCTCGATGAATCCCATGCGTAGCATTTCATCGGCTTCATCCAATACAAAAGTCTTTAAGTTTGCTAATTGCAGAGTACCACGCTCAAGATGGTCAAGCACTCTACCTGGTGTTCCTACAACAATTTGTGCACCTTCTCGCAGTTTTTTCAATTGAGGTCGATAATCTTGACCTCCACAAAGCACAACCACCCGAATACCGCATTGGTGTGCACTTAAAGATTCAAAATGCTCTGCAACTTGAATGGCTAACTCCCGAGTAGGGGCTATAATCAGTGCTTGTGTTTCCAGTTGATGCGTAGCAAGACATTGCAAGATAGGCAATGCGAAAGCCGCTGTCTTACCAGTACCGGTTTGGGCCAAACCAACCAAATCACGACCTTGTAACAACCAAGGTATCGTTTGTTGTTGAATAGGGGAAGGGGTTACAAATTGCAAATCATCCAACGCTCGCAATAAAATAGTCGATAATCCCAGCGAAGCGAAGGTCGTTAATTCTTGAGTCATAAATTTCCTAGAAATCAAAATAATGTAAAAATAGACTAAACAATGCAAAAATTGCTCACTATAATAGCAAAATTTTCATCATTGTGCACTTTAATTTTATTTTTATGTGTCGCAGCAAAATAGAAATGTCACATACCATGTTACATTGAAGTTGTTATTTTCAACCGGCGAGAAGCAAAATACAGCCATCCTAGGCAAGATCATGCCATTTTAGATAGATAATAGGCGATCATAACTAACCTGCTCATATTTTTGTCATTCCCGCGCAAGCGGGAATCCATTTCTAAATCAAGGCAGCTAATCGACATGCCTGATCAATGGCATGACGTGCATCCAATTCCAACGCTTTGAAAGCACCTCCAATTAAATGAACTGAGCGCCCAGCCTGCTTCAATGGTTCAAATAATGGTCGCAACTCAATTTGACCTGTGCAAATAATAATAGAATCAACCGCCAAAACCTGCGGCTTCTCATCCATGATCACATGCAATCCTTCATCATCAATACGCACATAAGTAACACCAGGTACCATTTGAACTTGCTTGTGTTTTAGACTTAAGCGATGTATCCAACCAGTTGTCTTACCCAAACGTTTTCCCATTTTTTCTTTTTTGCGCTGAACTAAATAAACTTGGCGTGGACTTGGATGAATATTCGGTTTTTTTAGCCCACCCCGATGCTCAACAGTAATATCAATCCCCCATTCATCGAGAAAAGGTTGAAGATCCTGACCATGTCGTCTATGAGTCAACCATTCCGCAACATCAAATCCTATCCCCCCTGCACCCATAACAGCCACTCGTCTCCCAGGAATTTTTCGACCTTGAATCACATCAATATAGGTCATTACTTTTTCATGATTGATGCCATGTATCTTGGGTATTCGAGGCTCTACGCCAGTAGCTAGAACAATATCATCAAATGCCACCAAATGATCAAGCTCAGCTTCAGTCTTAAGATGAACATCAACCTGAAACCGTTCCAACTGATGACTAAAATAATTGATAGAATGTTGAAAAACTTCTTTTCCAGGGATTTTCGTCGCTAAATTAAACTGACCACCAAGTTTATCCATTTTCTCAAACAACGTGATCTGATGACCTCGTTCTGCAGCCACTGCAGCAAACGCAAGACCGGCAGGCCCACCGCCCACCACAGCAATTTTCTTAGGATGTGTTGCTGTCTGATAAACAAGCTCCGTTTCATTTCCTGCCCTTGGATTCACCAGGCAAGACGCTTTTTTATTGACAAATACTTGGTCAAGACACGCCTGATTACAAGCAATACATACATTAATGGCCTTACTGTCGCCCAATCTGGCTTTTTCGACAAATAATGGATCGGAAAGAAAAGGCCTTGCCATGGATACCATATCGGCCACACCATCCTCTAACAGCGCATTAGCCAACTCTGGTGTATTAATTCTATTGGAGGTCACAAGAGGGATAGAGATTTCTGGCTTCAAACGTTTACTTACTTGTGTAAAGGCTGCTGGCGGCACAAGCGTTGCAATCGTTGGAATACGTGCTTCATGCCAGCCAATGCCAGTATTAATTATGCTTGCTCCAGCCCCCTCTATGGCTTTGGCCAATTCAACGACTTCCTCCCAGCTGCTGCCATTACTAATCAAATCCAACATGGACAAACGATAAATAATAATAAAATCATTACCCACCGCTTCACGCACTTGGCGAACCACTTCCACAGGAAATCGGATACGGTCACTAAATGCTCCGCCCCACTCATCACTGCGATGATTCGTGTGCTTCACAATAAATTGATTGATTAGATAACCTTCGCTCCCCATAATTTCCACACCATCATAACCAGCACCTTTTGCCAATCGTGCGCATCGCGCATAATGCTTGATGGTTTTTAAAATGCGACGTTTACTCATCGCCCAAGGCTTAAACGGACTAATAGGCGATTTAATGCTGCTTGGAGCCACAATGAAAGGATGGTATCCATATCGACCGGCATGCAAAATTTGTAAAGCAATTTTTCCACCTGATTCATGCACCGTATGCGTCACTATTTCATGACGTTGTTGTTCTTTTATGGAAGTCAACTTTGCTGAAAATGGCGCCAGGCGACCAGAACGGTTTGGAGCAAATCCTCCTGTTACAATAAGGCCAACGCCTCCCTGTGCCCTCTCCCGGTAAAATGCAGCCAATCGCTGCAAATTTTCCTTATCTTCTTCAAGCCCAGTATGCATCGACCCCATTAAAAGACGATTTTTTAACTGAGTAAACCCTAAATCCAATGGCTGAAAGAGCATTTTATAAGGGGTATTATCAATACATAATTCCATAATCGTTTTCATGTCAGAGAATAAACAAATGAGTATATACCCATCAATAAGGATTATGCGAGATTTGATAATCAAGAATGCGATTGCTAACATGTCTTGTTCATGCAAATGAATACGGCTTCAGAATGCCAATCAAACAATATCCTACCCTAATAGGCTACAGTGCACTTATTTTCTGGGCTCTAGCTGCTCCTTTCGTAGTAAAAATTAAATCACTGCCTGTATTTGAATCATTAGCCATCGTATTTTCAGTCAGTTTTCTATTATCTTCCATCAAATTGACTTTATACCGCCAGTGGTCAAAATTAAAACAACCATGGTTTTTATGGCCGGTTGGCCTCCTTGGTATTTATGGTAATGACTTACTCTACATCGTTGCTTTTAAGCATGCCCCCGCTGCCCATGCTGATTTGATTAATTACTTATGGCCTATTATTGTTATTTTATTGACTGGTTTCTTACCTGATGAAAAATTGAGTTTTCGTCATCTTCTTGCCGCCTCTATGGGATTTGCGGGTATTTATATCTTAATTTGCCAGAATGATCAGGGATTTGAACGTCAATATTTATTCGGTTATGTCCTTGCCTTTCTCGATGCTTTAGTATGGTCAGCTTATACTTTAATGGCCCGCCATTATGGCAAATCCCCAATAGAAATCATTGGAATTTATTGCGGCATTGGAGCAATTTGCTCTTTATTCCTTCATATTCATCTGGAAATCCCCATTTTACCGCAATGGGAACAATGGGTAATTTTGATCATGATGGGCATGACAACGCAGTGCCTAGCTTATTTTTTCTGGGATTTTGGCATCAAACGGGGTGACTTTAAACTGTTGACCATTTTATCTTACGGAAATCCAATATTATCTATATTATTTTTAATTCTGTTTGGAATGGCGAAACCCTCTATTGAACTTTTTCTCGCCTGTGTACTAGTTACTTTGGGTGGCATGATCGGCGTCATTCCATGGAAATCTCTTTATCAGACTTCTCTTGCAAAACGGCAGGCAAATGCTGGCGTTGATAAGAAGCCAGAAATGCCCCAGTAAGAGCCAGCAAACCGCCAGTAAATGAAATAAAAGAAGGCTGCTCATTCAGCAAGGTAAAACCTAAAAGCGTGGAAACCACCGGCAATGCATATAAATAAATGGCGGCTTTTGAGGCAGGCATGAAATTTAAAATATAACTCCAGGCAATATAGGCGAGAGCAGCTGGAAAAATGCCCATATAGATACTGGCGATGATCGCATTCAACGATGCACTTTGAATTTCGTGCCGCAATACAGGAGTAAACATCATCAAAAATAACGTTCCTCCCCATATTGTCCAGGCAGCTACTTTTATCGGGTGATAATAGTTAAGATAATGCTTAAGTCTTACCGTAAATACAGCGCCCGTTAACGCCGACAGCAATATGGCCAGTATGCCATGGCCAACCGCTGAAGCATGCGCCTTCTCAGCAAGCCCCATGCAGAAAAGACCTGAAAAACTTACAGTAATTCCTAAATACATCTTAAACGTTGGACGCTCTTTGAGAAAAACAATCGACAAAAGCAAGGTCATGATTGGCATTAATCCAATGATGAAACTTGCCACACCAGCAGATACGCTGAGCTCACCATAATTGAGGCAAATATTATAAATACCAATACCAACCGTTCCCAATAAGAGAAGTTGCAACCGGTCACGCCATCGTATTTTCCCATACGATGGTATGCTTGGATAAATGAATAGCATGCATATAGACGCAACAAGAAAGCGCAATAAGGCCAGCGAGCCTGGAGTAAAAGAAACTAAACCGATGCGTATGCCAACAAATGCCGAAGACCACAATACAATGGTAGCAGCAAGCATGCAATTTATTTTAAACGACGTCATGATTAGACACCGAAGAAACAAAAAGTTTAATATTTTATCAAACATGGAATACTCTGACCAGGCATAGGTCTAGGCATGATTCATACATTCCAAATTAATTGTATGCTATAATGCTTAGCCATGGAAAAGAATTATAGGGAATTAATATGAAAAAACTACCGGTTATCTTTACGTCTTTTGTGTTAAGCATAACCACCAGTTATGCTGCAGAAGTTACTGCCAAGATTTATACTACAGACAGTAGCCATCAGTTACTTGGACAAGTGGTCTTTAAAGACACTGAATACGGTCTACTGATTTCCCCAAATCTGAAAGATTTACCGCCGGGCCTGCATGGGTTCCATCTGCATCAACATCCTGATTGCAGCGATAAAGGCATGGAGGCTGGCGGACATTTTGACCCACAAAAAACAGGCACGCATCAAGGACCTTATGGACAAGGGCATTTAGGCGATTTGCCAGTGTTGTACGTCAATAAAAATGGAACAGCCAATACAATCACCTTGGTACCACGTTTAAAAACCAGCGATCTTCAAAACACGTCTGTGATGATTCATGCGGGCGGAGATAATTACAGTGATAAGCCCGAGCTTGGCGGCGGCGGTGCTCGCATAGCCTGTGGTGCTATCAAAGAAGGCTAAGACATGGCTTGTCCCTCATGAAGAGGGACAGGTACACACAAAGGTGCTTAAATGGAAAAAGGATCGCGCAAAATGATGGTAGAATCACGTTCCGGTCCGGTCGACAACATATCAATAGGAATATCTAACAATTCTTCAATACGTTTTAAATAAGCCAATGCATTGGCAGGTAGCTGTGATAATTCTGTCACATCCGCTGTTGATTCCTTCCATCCCGGAAGTTCTTCATAGACAGGCTCCAACCCCTCAAAATGCTCTGCCGCTGGTGAAGGGCGTGTGAGTAATTTGCCCTGAGCATCCCGATAAGCCACGGCAATACAAACCGTTTCCAAGCCATCCAATACATCAAGCTTGGTGATGCATAAGCCCGAAAGGCTATTAAGTTCAATGGAGCGTCTTAATAAAACTGCATCAAACCAGCCACAGCGACGTGGGCGTCCGGTTACTGCCCCAAATTCATTGCCCCGCTCAGCCAATCGACGTCCAATATCGTCGTGCAGCTCTGTGGGGAAAGGACCGCCGCCAACACGAGTAGTATAGGCTTTTGTAATTCCCAATATATAATCCAAATACCGCGGCCCAAATCCAGCGCCATTTACGACACTGCCAACGCACGTATTAGAAGACGTAACAAAAGGATAGGTACCGTGATCAATATCTAGATAAACACCTTGCGCTCCCTCAAATAAAATGGCATCGCCTTTTTTACGATGTTCATGCAAACAGGTAGTGACGTCCGTTACCAATGACTTGAGTTCTTCCGCCCAAACTGCGGATTCCTGCAATAACAATTGCTCATCAATAGCTGGCTGCTGATAATAATTGGTCAATAAAAAATTATGGTATTCCAATAGTTCAGAAAGTTTAGTTGCAAAGCGTTCTTGATCAAGCAAATCACTGACTTTCAAAGCCCTGCGCGCTATTTTATCTTCATAAGCCGGTCCAATACCACGGCCAGTCGTGCCGATTGCTGATTTTCCCTTATGCAACTCCCGAGCCTTATCCAAAGCAATATGAGAAGGTAAAATCAATGGACAAGCTTGACTGATATGCAAACGACTACGCACATCAATTCCTTTATGTTCCAGCTCTCTAATTTCATCAAGCAATGCTTGGGGAGACAGCACAACGCCATTGCCTATATAACATTGAACATAAGGACGAAGCATACCTGATGGAATAAGGCGCAAAACAGTCTTTTCTCCGTTAATCTTCAAGGTATGTCCAGCGTTATGTCCGCCTTGATAGCGAACAACAACTTGAGCATTCTGGGTTAAAAGGTCAACAATTTTTCCTTTCCCTTCATCACCCCATTGCGTACCGATAACAACAACATTCTTACCCATGATAAAACTCTTATTTTACGAATTGATGTATGATTGTAAGTAAAATAACGCCCACCATCATACTTAAAAAACCAGAAATACGTATAACTTTTTCATCCTGTTCCGTAATTCTTGACAATAGTTTTTTCCATCTTTCAGGAAAAGCAAATGGCATTAATCCTTCAAATACAAATACTAAAGCAAGTGCTGAAAGAAAATTAATTAACACAGATCCCATCTCCAATAAAAAAGGGTTAAGTACGCTTAACCCTTTTTACAAGAAAAGCATTATAGTTAATTCCTGACTTCAATACTATTGCCTTTTGACAATCCGTGCTTAAAATACTCAAAAAATACATTGCTTTGGTCTAAAACCAAAATATCTTGTTTGCTATTAAAACTACCTTCATAAGCCTTTAAGCTGCGGTAAAGTGCAAAAAAGTCCTTATCTTTACTAAAAGCTTGTGAATAGATTGCAGCTGCCTTGGCTTGACCAAGCGCACGTATGCTTTGCCCTTCACTACGTGCTTTTGCGATTAATACCGTCACTTTTGCATCTGCGGCAGCCTGAATTGCTTCAGCAGCAGCCTGTCCATCTGCCCGATGCCTTTCGGCAATTTTTCGCATATCGGCCCGCATCCTCTGATAAATAGCATTACTAGTACTTGCCGGCAACTCTATGCCTTTAATGCGCACATCAACCACATAAATTCCTAATTTATTGGCTTGTTGCTCTGCTTTTTCCTGCAACACAACCATCACATCATCACGACCACCCGACACAACGTCTGAAATTGTTCGTTTACCAAATTGAGCACGGAGAGACGTATTCAACTGCTGCTCCAGCAGCGTTTCTGCTTTAAATTGGTTGCCTCCAGTTGCCTTAAAATAGTGAGCCAGATCATTAATTTTCCATTTTACATAATAGTCAACCAAAACATCCTTTTTCTCCTTGGTAACAATCCGCGAAGATTTAATATCCAATGTCTGTATACGTGTATCAAACACACGCACCGATTCTATAAAAGGTATCTTAAAATGTAACCCCGGTGCCAAAACTTTCACATTCTTTGTCTTGGGATCATCCACCAATCGTCCCAGGCGCAATAAGATTCCATGCTGTCCTTGAGTAATTGTAAACACACTGGTAAAAATCAGCAGTAATAAGATAAAAACCAGGATGGTTAGGATTGCTTTCATTGCATTCATCAATAATTCCTCCCCGGACGCGCCGTTGGCCGCACGATTTCACGGCCATCGAACAAAGTACTCACACTGTCTTGCTCTGTCAAATTATCATTTTTAGTCAACTCATGATTGTTATTTTTACCAGAGAAAGATTGTCCGATTAACTTTTCTAATGGCAAATACAATAAATTTCCAGACTTGCCATCCACAATAATTTTACTGCTGCTGGATAATACCTGTTGCATTGCCTCTAAATACATACGCTCTCCAGTTACAAAAGGTGAGCGTAAATATTCTGGTAACAATTCCAGAAATTCTGCCGTTTCACCTTTTGCACGCAAAACAACCTGCTCTGAATAGGCCTTGGCTTCCGCAAGAATCCGCATGGCATTTCCTTCAGCAATAGGCACCACCCGTGCCTCATAGGCACGGGCCTGCTCTTTAAAGCGCTTCTCATCTTCCTGAGCTTTAATTGCATCATCAAATGCATCCTGAACATTTTCAGGCGCGCGAGCAGGTTGTGGTGAAACATTCACGACTAAAATCCCTGTTTTATAGCCAGAAAGGATATTGATCAATGATTCTTGAACATTACTGCCCCATGCCTCGCGACCTTCTGTGATAATCTCATCCAGCGTCGTGTGACCTATAACTTGTCGGAGAGCACTGGATGTGGCTTGTTGTAGACTTTCAATAGGATCAGCAACATTAAATAAATAATCCTCAAGATCACCAATACGATATTGAACCACTAAAGCAACTGAAACGAGATTCTCATCTTTTGTTAACATTTGCGCTGAATAAGAGTAGTCAGAAACACGATCAACATTAACAACCACTTTTGAGGAAATGATTCGAGGAATCCAATGAGGTCCAGGCCCAACTGTTTTTACATATTTACCAAAACGAAGAATGGCTGCTTTTTCAGCAGGATCCACAATAAAAATCCCAGAAAGAGCCCACAGTATGAACGCAATTAAAAAAATAATGGCAATCAAAATACCGCCGCCGGAGCTAGTGCCAGAACGCCCACCATCAGATTTGCCAGAACCACCTAGGAATGTTTTTTTAAGCTTGTCCTGCAAACGTTTCAACGCTTCATCCAGATCCGGCGGCTGATTTTTTCCACTCCATGGATCTTTATTCTTGTCCTTATCCGGCTCATTCCACCCCATGTGCTGTTACCCCCGCCTTGCAAAGAAAAGTAGAATTTTATGGGGTACAGTGCGATTAGGCAAGTAATAAGGCTTAGACTTATAAAAAAGTCTCAAGTCTAAAGCATACATCCAGCATTTCGCACCTATTTCTATATTCATCAAGACAATATTAATTTGAGTAATATAGTTTACTGCAAATAGCAGCTCATAAAAAATTTATTTAGCAAATCAGTAAGCTAAATAGACTGGAAGAACTATGGGACGCAAATTTGTTAACGATTATACCAAACTACTAGCAGGTACCACACTCAGTACATCTTCTACCGCTGACTCTCCTGGTAAGTGATAACGCCGCTGTGGGGCAGAAAACAAACCGAAACGTGTGCTTAAATGGCTTATTTCCGGACGCTCATCAACCGCCTTCACAAGGTTGTTATGCTGTTTTTTATAGCCAGGAGTATAAAGATGAATCAACTCCAAAAATGATAAAACGCATTGTTTTAACCATGAGAAACAAACTTGATCATAGTGATGATATTTAAGCATTTTTGTTTTAAAAACGGGATTGCCAGTCTGTTGTTTAAGCTGTTCTATTCTATCCTCAACAGATAACTTTTCATTTTTGGCTATGATATTCAATTTTTCAATCAACTGTCCTTTTTCTGTTAAGGTATCAATATCTTCAAAGATGGCTTTATTATTCTGCAAGTCTATATTTGTGCTATGAAGATAAATCTTAAACTCCTCAATGGCTACTCGAATGGCTTCCAAGTGATAATATTTCTGATAATTTTCCTGTTCAAAATGTTTAATTTTTTCCGCCAATAGTTCATTGATTTTTTTATTAATGTCTTCAGCATGTATCGCAACCTCTACAATTTCTTTTTTCATGCGTTGAAGATATTTTAAAAGATTCTGTTTATATTCCGTGCTGCTATGAACTAATCCAAACGGTCTGGAGCTCAACGCTTCTGCATGACGTTCGAAAGCATTTTCTGTATAATTTACAACAAATTTTGCATTGAAATCCTGCTGGATTTTCTTTTGTTTATTCAAATAAACTGATTTCTCTCTAGCTGTTTCGATGGCAAGCTGGTGAGACGCGTACAATCCTTGAAAATGGCTGATATTGGCTTTAGTCAATGCTTCAATATTCCGCAGGGCTGGACCATGTGCCCGTTGATTTAATACCTTGTCCAGCACTTCCCCATCCTCTTCTTCCGGTAAGGAATTCACATCAAAATATTCCGTCTCCTGTCGCAATATTGGCAAGACAGCAACAAAACTTTCTTGCATCGAACGTTCAAGATGTTGCAAGGTTGCCAGCGTTGTTGTAGCTCTTGCCTTACAGCGTTTATAAAGGACAATGCCGTCTGCCAATCTTTTTAATTTCTCAAGCTTTTCTCTGAGTCTAGCTTGTTCAATTTCTGCCTGGTTCACTCGTTGCCGTGCAGCTTCCAATCGCTTGTCCAACGGTTCCAAACTGGTTGCCAAAGCAATATGACGCCGGGAATGAAGCGCTAATGGCTCCAGCAAACCAAGATAAAATTCATCCAATATGGCTTTAATTGAATGCGATAAAGTACCTGGATTTAATCCAAGCTTATCTTCCCATTGATCGGCTTCTATCAAAATTTGGGGAAGTAATCCATTCCTCATATCTTCCAAATGATTAAGCACCGCATCATGCGATGAAGATGCCATCAAGGAAAGCTTACTTTTTAGTTCCTTAAACAAGCCATACATCGTTGGTATTTCAAAAAATAACCGGACATAAGAATTAGAATGGACAATAATTCGCTGAATATCGGCGGTTACTTTTTTAGCATGTCTTTGGATGGCATTTATCCTTTCCAGCGGCAACTCCTTTCCTCCTTGCAATACCGCAATATGCTCCGGAAGAATCATCATGGCATTCAATGCATAAAGCACACTACCATTAATCTGTATCTTTTCATCCGGCTGTTCGTCTGCTGTTTCAAAAATATAAGGCCTAGCAAGCTTCATCAGTTCAACATAGCTTTTCTGCACATTTTGCAGAATATCCTGTGCAATAAAAGCCAAATAAGGTTCAGAACGTAATGCATTTCCAAGATTTATTATTTCATAAATATGGGAACTGGCTTTGAGAATATGTCGGACATAATTAATTTCAGTACTTTTATCATTCAACTCATTCAAATTAATGCCTGTTTGCTCCAAGTGATATAAGGCATTAAATAACCGCTTCAGCATCAATACCTGACTGCTTTGGGTTAAAGCGCTATGAATATCTTCCAATTCTGGAAAAGGCAGCCCTTCCTTCGCTGGCGTCAACTTCTCTCTAACGGAATGATTAAATACGTGGGTCAATTGCAGCAAAGAATTTCTGAAATCAGCCAGAACGCGTATGTATTCAGTCTGACGAATAACATAGTGTGCTCTGTTTGCCCCTGTTTCATGAACCAGCGGTTTAGCGCGATTTTCTTTTCGATATAATAAATCAGCCCAATATCCGCAGGCATGTTTTTTAGCTTCAAAATGCTCATTTGTTTCAACAAAGCACGTTTGAATAGCAACATCAAGTCGGCGAAGATCACCAACACGGATAGTCGTACGTAAGGAGGGGTTTCCCGTTAATGCCTGAACCATTTTTTGATCATAGTCTGCTTCTCTCTTATTCATCGTAAGGTGAACGAGATATGGCTGAAATAGACGGTATAAGTTAATGAGTTGGTTTTTTTGTTTTACGTCAAGCTTTACGAAAAACGTTGCATCATCTTGCATACTTAAAAGTTCAGTAAATGTACGATATGCTTTTAGCGCATTTGCACATTGTGTACTTTTTATTTCATAAAATCGATAGAGTTTTAGAGCTTGCTCGCAAGTTAATGCATCCGGATTTATTAACAGATTATTGCCATCGGTTTCTTCAAAGACCAAAGGACTGGATTCATCTACGCTCAAAATAACCGCTTCGTCCACAGCCAAAGGTCGAGATTTAGGTGCGAAGGGAAACAGTTTCGAGGAATCCATATTGAGCTGGATTGAGTCAATAATGTCCAAATTTAACTGGCGATGAAACCAACGAGAAATACGCTCTTTTGCAAAAACAGCATTTAAATCATCTTCTAGTGCAACAATCCCATCGATACCATCGGAATATTGCCCTAGCCAACCTGAAAAAGTGGTAAAGAAATCTTTAGTTTGGGTTAAACCAGCGATGATCACATTATTTTTGACGGCATCGACCCGCGCCATATACGGTTGCATCAATCTATACTTGAAAATCAATTGTTCTTTAATCTTATCCGGCAAATCCACCAGTCGCATTTTCTTATAGCTGGGATCTTTCAAGATTTTGAAAAATTCATTTGCGGCTTTTTTCGCCTCTGCCAGCATGAACAATTTTTCCTCATCATCAGCAATCCGTTGATAAGTTTGTTCTGCTCTTAAGGCAATAAATTTAGGATCTTCAATAGTTAATAGCTCTTCTCCTTTTTGAGAAAAATCAACAACTTTTTTTACATACTCCATCAACCATTGAAACATAGGCGTTACACGAGCCATCAAAGGTTTCGATAAAACACCGGGCTCAAGCATCGCTTGAGCTTCAATTTTATCGACGAAACCAAATAGCTCGGGTAATAATTTGTATTTTAACTTTGCCAAATTATCCCGAATTGCATCCTGCGAAGTCTCACTTGCATGCCCCGCTTGATCAAGAATAGTCATCGTCAACGTAATTGTATGACGAATAATATGAATATAATGCAGTGCTCTCAAGGATAAGAAGAAGTTGTTATTTCCCCGTAAATTATCAAGGGAATTTAATAAAAGCAGTGCATGATTTTGTAATTCCGCAATTTTTTTCTGGTCAAACACTGGATCATGGGTAGTAACTTGCTCTGAGAAACGTCGAATATAGGCGGTTAATTGATCCAGATACCCCGGCAAGACGGCAGTAAATTGTGTGAGGAATTCATAATCAACCTGACCATCCTGTCGCTTCAATTGATCAACCACAATTCCGCTGATTATGCCTGTTTTATGTGACAATTCGCGATAATTGAGAGCCCCTAAAAACGTGCGAGTTTCTTCTTTATAACTATTGGCATAAGCATGAAATTTTTCAAATAAAGGCACCAATACAGCAAATTCTTTGCTGAATATCTCACTTAAATCAACATCCATATGAGTTATCAGATAAGAAGCCTGATAAATATGATGGATGGTGTGATTATATAACTTGGCTAAATCAGCAACCTTGCGATTGCCATCTCTGAGATTAACAGACTCCAAATCCTGCAAAGCGATTTCTGCATGATAAAGCGCATTGATTATTTTTTTAATTTGAGAAACGTGCCCTGGTTCAAGAGAGAAATTGGTAAATGGCTCACCTTCTTCATTCATCTCTTCCAGATATTTACGCATCCTGACACTGAATTTTTCACTTCGCAGCGTCGCTATAATTTCATTTCTTGCTTGATGAACAAGAAGCGAAAATTTTTTTCGTTTAATGGTATCAAGCAATGCCAAATATGCTTCAAACATAAATATAGCTGGATTAAAACACAGGCTTATATTTTACCTGAATCTCGCAAAAACATCAAAATTTTACACAAAATGTACGTAAAATATCGGGAAAAAGCTTGCATCCTCCATATGAATGTTATTTACAACGCAAAAATACTAAATCCCATACCTTATGGCCTAATTTATAACCTCTTTCCTCAAATTTGGTTAAGGGGCGAGTTTCTGGCCTAGGAATAAAGCCTCCATCTTCTTGTTGATTTTTCAAATTCGGTGCAGCCATAAAAACAGTATGCATGTGCTCTGCATAATCTTGCCAATCCGTTGCACAATGTATAAATCCACCTATTTTGATTTTCTTCACGAGTTGATGAATAAAATCCTGCTGAATTAACCGTCTTTTATGATGACGCTTCTTAGGCCAAGGATCAGGGAAAAAAATTTGCACACCAGCCAACTCATTGTCCAGCAAGCAAGTTTTAATAACCTCAGCAGCATCAAATGGTGCTATACGTATATTGTTCACTGAATGGTCATGTAAATCAGCAACCAAACTTCCTATACCAGCCTTATGCACCTCAATACCAATAAAATTAAGGTTTGGACGCGCTTTTGCCATAGCTAATAAAGAAGAACCCATGCCAAACCCAATTTCAACGATGGTTTCGGCTTCTCGGCCAAATACCTCTGCCAGATCCCACGTTGAGCCACATGATAAGACATAATCTCCTAACCATTTTTCCAGGGCTTGTTGCTGGCGATTACTGACTCGCCCAGCCCGTAACACATAACTTTTAATGGTTCTTTGCATCAATAATCCTGATTTAAATTAGAACGGTTTGCAAACAAGCTCTTATTACTAACCGAAACTTGTGGTTCGCGCGAAGTATATCAGTAAAAAACACGTCAATACATTGCATCTTCGACCAATTTTTGCTATAAAACGCCACCTGTAATTCATATTCAGCCAATTTGCTGATTTTAAACAAAGCCAGCTTTTTAAAGCCAGGGCACTTTGGAGTAAACCATGTCAAGAGTATGCCAAGTTACTGGCAAGCGACCAATTACTGGGAATAATGTTTCGCATGCCAACAATAAAACAAGAAGGCGTTTCCTGCCTAATATTAAAAACCATCGCTTCTGGATTGAAGAAGAGAATCGATTTATCACTCTTAAAGTCAGTGCCAAAGGCATGCGTATTATTGATAAGTTGGGCATTAAAACTGTTCTTGATCAACTTAGAGCCAAAGGCGAAAAAATTTAATTTAAAGGGGGAATGCTGTGGCTGCCGTGACCGTCAAAGTTAAAATGGAATCAACCGCAGGTACTGGTTATTATAAAACAACGACCAAAAATCCGCGTAATCATCCTGAAAAAATGGAATTGATGATGTTTGATCCCGTTGTAAGAAAACATGTACTGTTTAAAGAGAAAAAAGTAAAATAATCTCTAGAATCTAGCTCCGTCGGTCGATGGAGCTAGATTTTTCTGTACTTCCCTCAAAATCATTTCTTAGAACCTGCTCTCATAGCCTACCATTTTAGTCTATGTGTTGGTTTTATGCAGTTGCTCAGTTCTCTAAACCCAATGCATCGACTCAGTTTGCGACTCTGAAGATAGATTCTTAATCATCTTTTATTTTTATATTATTTTTAATAAAAATGATTGAAAATAATGCATTCCATGCACTGAATAAACTGGATAATCGGTTCGGATGGATTAAACTGATAATATAACCGTTAAAATTAAAGAGGATTTACATGAAGCCGTCACTGCAGCTGAGTTTAACAAACCAGCTCATCCTTACCCCCCAGCTTCAGCAAGCTATCCGATTACTTAAACTTTCTACACTTGATTTACAGCATGAAATACAACAACAACTTGAATCAAATCCTATGCTGGAATCAACTTCAAATGAAATGGAGTATGAATCTCTAGACGTCCTGCTGGAAAAAGAGGACATTCTGGAAAAAGAAGATGAATTCTTTGAGACTCAATGGTCATCTCTCCATGTAAAGCAGAAAGAAACCGACCACTTTAATGGAAACAGTTATCTGTATGAAGAGATGTGCGGCACTAAAACCGATTTGCAAGATTATTTAAGATGGCAATTAAATATGAGTCCCATGACGGATATAGACAGGATGATTGCCACAGTTATTATTGATGCCATTGATGATAATGGATTCTTAACTCTATCGTTGGCTGATCTTCATACCAGTTTGAGCAGTCGCTCTCATTCATTAGACATGAAAGAAATTGAAGTTGTCTTACACCGTATTCAACATCTTGATCCAATTGGCTGTGGAGCCAGTAATCTTATTGAAACATTGCTGATTCAATTAAATGAATTACCCAAGACAACCCCCTACGTAAAGATTGCTAAACAAATCATAGAGAATCATATTGATTTACTTGGCCGCCACCATTATCAGCAACTCATGAAAATCTATCATATCAATAAATATGCAATGGAGAATATACTAGATATTATTCAGCATCTGAATCCGAAACCCGGCCGTGCAATACCCACCGGGAATACAGAATATGTTATCCCAGATTTGATCGTTGAAAAAAAAAGCACTCGATGGCATGTTATCTTGAATCAGAACATACTGCCTCATTTAAGCATCAATACACAATATGCTTCACTGGTCAAGCGGGGGAAAAACAACACCGATGATAAATTCTTAAAAAATAATTTGCAAAAAGCGCGCTGGTTTTTAAAAAGTATACAAAACCGGCAAGAAACTTTATTAAAAGTGGCTTGTTATATAGTAGACTATCAACAGGATTTTTTAGAATTTGGCGAAGAAGCAATGAAACCACTGATTCTCAATGAAGTGGCTTTGGCTCTCAATATGCATGAATCAACCGTCTCAAGAATCACTGATCAAAAATATATTTACACACCTCGAGGCATGTTTGAGCTTAAATATTTTTTCTCGAATCATATTCTTACCATGCAAGGAGGCGGCTGTTCGTCTATTGCAATTCGTGCTGCCATAAAAAAATTAATCGAGCATGAAAATTCCGCAATTCCTTTAAGCGATAGTATGCTTGCAAAACAAATCGCCACGCAAGGTATCCAGATTGCACGTCGTACGGTCGCCAAGTATCGCGAAGAGATGGGAATTCCACCCTCTCATAAACGAAAATCAATTCGCAGTTCGTATTAATAATGGAAGGAGAATATTATGCAAATCAACTTCACAGGCCATCGAATGGATGTTACCCCTGCATTACGAGCATTTACGCAGGAAAAATTCGACAAGCTAGAAAAACACTTTGATAGAATAACAGCAATTAATGTGGTATTTGATGTAGAAAAACTAAGACAAATCGCTGAAGCCACCGTATTAGTAGCGAAAGGTGAATTACATGCAAGTTCAGAATCTGACGACATGTACACAGCAATTGATAGTCTGGTTGATAAATTAGACAAACAATTAATTAAACATAAGGAAAAAATGCGTAAACATCGTGAATAAACGAGACACATCGATCATTTCTTTCACAGTCCAATATTGGACCAGCTTTCATGCAAAAGAAAGATTCAAACATAAAAGAAGTGCTTTATATGAGCCACCGCCATAGAGAACTTTTTCTCTATGGCGTACATAAAGAACAAGATCATATTGTTTATTTTCATAAACATACAGTAAAATATTGAAACTTTTTATGGCTACTTTCCTCAACCATGCAATTTTGTGAACTTTTTTCCCCAAACGGTATATCCATAGATTCAACGGCCCAAAGTAAAACCGCTGTTTTACTAAAATTAAGTCAGATATTAAGCCAGTACGATCCTGAACTGAAAACCGAAGTTTTATTCGATGCTTATTGGAAAAGGGAAAGTCTGGGAAGCACCACCATCGGAAATGGCGTCATTATTCCGCATATACGGTCTGAGACCATTCACCAAACTTATGGTTGTTTTCTTAAATTACTCAACCCAGTCGATTTTGGTGCTACAGATAAACAGCCTATCGATTTGGTTCTTGGCTTAGTTGTTCCACAAAATCAAAATGATCAACATTTGCAAATCTTAGGACATATCATCAAACATTTCAGTATTCCTGAATTCAGAGACGCTTGCCGCAAGGCAAAAAGCAGCGATGCTTTATATTCTCTACTTGCAGGCAAGCTCTTCGGGGTTGCAGTACCAAAAATCACATGATACATTGTAGCGGCTATGATAAGAACTAAAGTAACCATTATTAATAAACTGGGCTTGCATGCGCGTGCTTCAGCAAAATTTGTGTCCACAGCCGCAAAATTTCAAAGTCATATTGATGTTACTAAAGACACACAAACCGTGAATGGAAAAAGCATCATGGGTGTTATGATGCTTGCTGCTAATAAAGGAAGCGAACTTATTTTACAGATCGATGGCCCAGACGAAGAAGAAATGACAAAAGCAATCGTAGCGCTTGTCAACAATCGTTTTGATGAGACTGAATAAGTTCCGAGCTATAAAGAAACCAGAAAGCCGTTTTGTGGGTTCTATGTTTTATCGCTATTTCCCGAATTATCACGCCTAGCATCTGCAACTTGACGACGCTGTTTTCGCACGCGGTGTAATGCTGCCAACGTTTGCAAAGGGCCAGATAACGCATAAAACATAAACCCAAGAAATAAAATTAAAGCTGGATAGGCGGCAATAGCGACAAATAAAATAACAACGCCAAGTACATATAAAAAAGGGACTTTACCTTTAAAATCAATTTCCTTAAAGCTATGATAACGTACGTTACTGACCATCAAAATAGCGGCCATAACTGCAAGAAATGCAGTTATGATGGCAACTCCAAAATATTCCCAATGGTTTTGATGGCATAACCAGACAAAAGAAGACACGATAGCGGCTGCCGGTGGACAAGCAAGCCCTTGAAAATAGCG
Organism: Legionella nagasakiensis; assembly: GCF_900639915.1. Classification (GTDB taxonomy): domain Bacteria; phylum Pseudomonadota; class Gammaproteobacteria; order Legionellales; family Legionellaceae; genus Legionella_A; species Legionella_A nagasakiensis. The sequence continues at coordinate 21,597 of NZ_CAAAID010000001.1, read as the reverse complement.
TTTATCTGCAGTTTCAACTTGTGTATTAAATCGTGCAAGACGCAAAGCAACGGCTGCCGTATAAATAAATGCTATCAGCCATCCTAATTTACCTAATTGATGCAGGCTCCAACTGTACAAAAGCAACGCAGGAGCTACGCCAAACGTCACCATATCCGATAAACTATCATATTCAGCACCAAATGCGGTCTGGGTATGTGTCAAACGAGCAATTCTGCCATCTAAACCATCTGCAATCATACCAATAAATATTGCAATTACCGCGGTTTCATAACGGAATTTCAGTGAAGCAACAATAGAATAAAATGCGGCAAACAGGCTTGCTGTCGTTAAAAGGTTGGGTAAAAGATAAATTCCCGAACGATTTTCTTTATGTTTCACTATAAGCCTCATTATAGATGAGTAAATGAACATTTTTGTAGCAACACAGATGATGCTATACTAAACATACTGTTTTTATTATGTAGCAAAAATGTCAGAATCTAAAGATAAAAAAATCATCATCGAAGGCATTACCACTCATGGCAAGCCTTTTCGCCCTAGCGATTGGGCAGAACGCATGAGTGGAACAATGGCAACATTCAAAAACAGCCGAATACATTACTCCCCACTGTTGCAACCTAGTGTAAACCATGAAGGATACAAATGCGTGCTATTAGACCCTAAACTTAAAGACTCCAGTCCCCAAATCTATCAAGCCATTTTAGAGTTCGCAAAAGCAAATAATCTTAAAATTTGTGGAGAAGAAGAGCAATAGCCCATGGAATTATTTTGCTTATCAGTTTATTTGATTTTTTAATGATAAATAAACTTCATATTTTCCACTTGCTCCAGACAATTCAAACTTTTGAATATCACCGGTTTGTCCCATGATGGTCTCAGGACCGACAGAGCGGTTTGGGATACTCCAAGTAGCATGTAAGACGCCATCTACATTTTTTAATCTTACTCGAATGATACCAAGCATATCATCCGGATTCATGGGTAGCACATCAATATCCATAAGCGATATAAGGAGAATGACTACTTGACCTGGTTTGACCGGTTCAGACCATAAAGACACAGAATTAATTTTATCACTTTCGATCGAGGCCCAATATTTTGGCGGTTTAGGAACTTGATAATATTTTCTCGGCTTATCAGCCCAAAACGCCGTGATATCAAAATAAAGTTCATCGCCAGCTTGCGTGTGTGGAGCAGCTACCTTAAGATGATTTAGGATCAAGCTAGGCTTAAGCACTTGTTCATTAGCTGCAAACGCGGCTGACAAAAACAGCAGGCTTAAAAACCCTCCCCAATATATCCGTTTCATAGACTCCACTCCTAAAAAATTAAGATCACTTGCTCATCCCCCACCAAGACTCACTGAAGATTGAGTTAAACTGATTAGTCTATTGATAAAGTAATTGATAACCCCTACTGTTCCTTCAAAGTTTATTGCCAAAACACCGGCACAAAGAAAGGTTAGCCCCTTAGGTCCATGTTGCACTCCCGGCTCGCTGGCATGAACCAATAAAACACAACCCCGCACGAACCATATCAAACCCGCCACTCGTATGACAACCCGCATCGCGCTATAAATATCATAAGGATTATAGTCAGAATACCCCCATTCTGTATTTCCCGAACCAAACGCTGTCGTGGATAATGCAGTAACGGCAGAAGGCAGAAAAATAAGCGCAGTTCCCCCCATTAAATACGCTAAAGGAACAAACATTTTTTCATGAGAACCACCACGTGCTCTAGCATCACCTATTTTTCTCAACTTCCCTATTGCAGTTATCATAAATAATAGGCCAAGAAGATAACCTAAGCCTGAAACTAATGCTTGAACTGGTATAAGTGATTGGCTGAGATTGCCAATCATTTCAACAATATCAACATTCATAGATTAATTATATACCCATCACCAAAGAAACTGCGAGCAGCCAATTTATCATTGCTTCTTATCACAGCATAGAACAAAAAAGCGACTGCCTGAAATACAATTATCTTATTTATCAACTCTTAATGCGGCATTTTATCTAAAATGAATCCGAGAAATTATGCTAATCTTGTAGTTATGAAGAGAATTAAGAAGATCATAAGTCTTGCAAAGTGTAATTTTTCCCCTATATTAGTAGTTTTTTTGTATCAGATAAATTTATTATGTCGGTGAAGACCTTTCCTATCGTCCTAGAAGAAGCATTTATGCTGTCGCCTAAGGTCAAGCATTTTATTTTTCGCAGCAGTGAGGAACCTGCTTTTCATTACCTTCCGGGACAATTTATCACGCTCCATTTTGAACGGGATGGTAAATTACTGCGCCGTAGCTATAGTGTTGCAAATGCCCCTGCTCAGGATAATCGAATTGAATTTGCTGCAGGTTATGTTGAGGGCGGTCCCGGCACTGAATTGCTTTTTAATTTGAAACCTGGTGATACCATTCACATTAATGGCCCTTTTGGTCGTTTAATCTTGAAAGACGACATGCCAAAACGCTATATTTTCGTTGCCACCAGTACGGGAATAACACCCTATCGTGCCATGATTCCAGAATTAAAACGCCGTTTACAAATAAATCCAGAACTTAATATAATCATTCTGCAAGGCGTACAAAAGCGGGAAGATATTTTATATGGCGATGAATTCTTTACTTTAGTCACATTATTTCCGCGAGTTGAGTTTCGCATACACCTAAGTCGGGAAGCTCAGGAAAATAAACAAACTTATGAGCGTATTGGCTATGTACAAAGTTCATTTGACGATTTAGCTCTTAATCCCACAGAAGATATCATCTATTTATGTGGAAACCCCGGCATGATCGATGAATCATTTTCCTATCTCAAAGAAAAAGGGTTTGCCATGCAAAACATCATTCGGGAAAAATACATTTCTGGCAAATAACACAGTCATCTATCATTGTTCTATCAGGAGACTACTAAATCATGCATTATGAAGAATTATCCGCAACAATGGAGCAGTTGTTACAAATAGGAAAAGGCATCTTAGCCGCCGATGAAAGCAACAGCACTATTGGCAAACGATTTGCAACCATCAATACCGACAACAATGAGGAAAATCGTCGCAATTACCGCCTACTGCTGGCAACCACAGCTGATTTAGAAAAATACGTCAATGCAGTCATTTTATTTGAAGAAACGTTCCAACATACAGACGAGCATGGGGTTCCCATTGTCGAACTATTCAGCAAAAAAGGCATCGTTCCTGGCATCAAAGTAGACAAAGGTCTCGTTGACTTGGCTAATACGGAAGGAGAAAAAATCACCCAAGGACTTGATGGTTTAAGAGAGCGACTCTTGCATTTTAAAGAGAAAGGTGCCCGATTTGCCAAATGGCGTAATGTTTATTCTATTTCCGAGTTTGCTCCCACTCTCACCGCCATTAAAGCTGGTGCTGAAGTTCTTGCCCGCTATGCAGCTTGTTGCCAATCCGTGGGGATTGTACCGATTGTAGAACCCGAAGTTTTGATGGATGGCGATCATAGCATTGAGCATTGTACCGAAGCTTCAGAACTCATATTACATGAGCTTTTTCATGCCTTATTTATTCATCAAGTAGAATTAGAAAGCATGATTTTAAAACCCAGTATGATTACTTGTGGCAAAGAAGTTAAACCATTTAGTTCTCCAGAAGAAATTACTGATTATACACTTGGTGTATTTCGTAATCATGTTCCTGCTGCCGTGCCTTCCATCAACTTTCTTTCAGGGGGGCAAACTCCTCAACAAGCAACAGAAAATTTAAATGCCCTTAACAGCTTCGGCAAACAACCTTGGCTATTAAGTTTTTCCTATGGACGTGCACTTCAGGAAGATTGTTTGCACGCGTGGGGGGGAAAACAAGAAAATATTGAACAGGCTCAAAAAGCATTACTTAAACGTGCCCGCTTAAATAGCAAGGCTTGTTTAGGAGAATATCAGCAGACGATGGAGTAATAAAATCATCAGATGGTTGGGCATAACCCAACCTCTCGATGCCCATAGATCTATAAATTAATTAGACTTGGAGCCTGATAATAAGGAAAAGCGGGCGAACAATGGTACATGATCAGACAACATTCGCCATGGCTTACCCTGCAAACACTGAACTTCACACACGTCCATTCCACGAAAATACACTCTATCAACGCAAAGAGAAGGTCTTATTGCTGGAAAAGAACGGGCATGCTGCCCCTCAACGGAAAAAAAGGCTTCTTCAATGCCTAACTCATTGGCTAATGGTCTGGATAAATGCATACGCCAATCATTAAAATCGCCGGCCATCAATAAAGGCTCATCTTCCGGGACTGCTTCGCTAATACGCAGCATTAATGTCTTGCATTGCTCTTTGCGTTCCGCTTTAAATAATCCTAAATGGACACACAACAAATGAATCTTAGTTTTCTGTGCATCATCCAAAATTAATTGACTATGCAATATTCCCCTAGAAGCCCGGTTTATTGTCGATAAATTAATATTTTCGAAACGCTCAAAAGGATATTTACTCAAAATAGCATTGCCATGGTGCCCCGACTGATAAACTGCGTTTTTAGCATAAATATAGTGCGGCCATATTTCCTCGGCGATGTATTCAAATTGTGGCGACTCAGGCCATGCCTCGATGCGCTTTTCGCGACGTCGATGTTCGCCTTGAACTTCTTGAAGAAACACAAAATCAGGGTTCAATGCAGCAATCGCTGTCCTCATTTCTGGCAACAAAAAACGTACCTTACCGAGGCCAAAACCCTTATGAATATTATATGTAATTAGCGATACTGTCTGCTTAGCATGCTGCATTAAAATCTACCTAATTCAATATTGATAAGCCATCCACTAAAAGATAGATGGCCTTATTATTCAATATTGTTTTAGCATAGGCCATTATTTTGATTTAAGTAAATAAACTTCATGCGGTTTCACCCTTGGTAAGAACTTGGCCTGCCAGCGATCTGAAAGAAATATCTTCGCATTGCTGATAATCAATAGCCACCATATCCAGTGATTTTTTTACTGGCTCGATGGGTAAACCAAGATCTTGAGCAGCACTAATCACCCCACAACTTCCTTCATCAAAGGATGAATAAGGTGTCCAGTAATCCATATTGGCTTTGACCATTACATCAAATGCCTTGCGCGTATTCCAATCAGGCTGATGCGCTAAAAGATAGAATAAACGATTATATACCCCGCTTGAATAGTGAACATCCAAACCACTATAGTATTCATCGGCTTTGTCAATTGAAGCACCATCTAAACTTGGTTTTGCCATAAAGCGTAATGCCCTATAACCACTATCTTTTTTCATAATTTCAGCCCCAATTTTCCAACTGTTCCTGCGCTTAGAGTAATACTCCGCCGCCTGTGCTGCCATATCAGAAAATGCTTCGTTCATGCCTCCGGCTTGACCGAAATAGACGAGATTGGAATGTTGTTCCGTAAAACCATGGCTAATTTCATGCGCACTAACGCCTAAAGAAACCAAAGGATACATCATGGTATCGCCATCGCCAAAGGTCATTTGCTTACCGTCCCAGAACGCATTTTCATAACCAGACCCATAATGCACACGCATCACCAATTGCATTGGTTTTCCTGCTGTAGTTAAAGGAGCAACGCCAAACCATTTTTTATACATCCGGTTAATAACCATGCCCGCGTATAATGCATCATTGGTCGGTGAATAAGCACCGTTCTCCCAATCATAACCATCCGCTTGATAGCCAGTCCAATACGTATTTGGACGAGATGGATCGCTCTGACGACAGGCAAACTGCATTGGTTTATTAACACTGCTATAAGAATGTTGCATATCCACTACTTTTACACCAGGATTCTCCATGTAACAAATCCCAACGGCCTTATCACGTTTGATAGCAAGGTAAGGAAGATTTTTGCCAAACTCGAATTTTCGAGTGCGCTCATTACCACCAAAACCCACACCTTTAGCATTGGCCATTGCAGCCGTCTTGATATCATTCCATTGAATGAAAGGAGTATGAGTCGTTGCATCTATAATAGCCGTTGGTCGTGCTGGTATTTTATCCCTGTATTGCACGAGTAAACTGACTTTATAGGCCCAAAATGCTTGATGATTGTCATTAATATACACCATTGGCATAACTTCTTCTTCGCTTGTAGGAAACTTTTGGTATTGTTCTTTAAACTGTTGTAAAACAACATTTGCATTTTGCATAAAGGTGGGCGAAGGATTTCCTAACTCAATCTCTAATCCCTTATAGATGACACCATTCATCGTAATCTTATTATTAGCACCTAAAAGATTTCTGGCAGGTTGTACGCTATGAAGAATACCATACCCCCCAAATACTGGAACTCCGGCATAATGCTGTTGCATGCGCACATGGGTGATTTGATTTTTATCAGTACGTTCTTTGACTAATTCTAATGTATTCATTGCCGCAGATAGCGGACGAGCGCCCTTCGTAAAGATGAATGAAAAATTCTGTTGCAATGTTCCTAACGAGGATTTATTCAGCACAACAGCCTGTGCTGCTATCAGAGGCAACGGCAAAACCATTGTAAGGCAAAAAGCTGCAGAGGTTAAACGAACGTGGCAGTGCATTTCTTATCTCCTTAAGCTATAAACGCCTTTCGATATCTTATATTTATCAAGCGTTCTTGTTGTTTATTTCAAACCAGCAACCTACAAAAACAACAACAGCAAGGAAAAGCATAGCACTAACCAGCAAATAAGCGAGTCTTCAGATTAAAATTGGCTTATTCACACTGTATGCGAGGCATAGAACCTATATTCTATGTGGTGACGAGGCAAATCAGGAAACGTCGCATGGCAACATCATCAAGTGTCTATAGACAAGTGAATTAAAACTTGTTCCGGTGTAACTCGCTCGCCTTTCTGGCAAAGCACGTCTTTTATCACACCAGATTGTGGTGCCTGAACTTCCGTCTCCATCTTCATTGCCTCTACCACAAGCAACACTTGGCCAGCAACCACTTTATCCCCTGGCTTTACCTGAATATTGACAATAACGCTCGGCATTGCAACCCTTATATCCCCTGGCCCCAATTCTCTTGCAGATGAAGAAACGCTATTTTCTGGTTTATCAGATGCAACATAATGAACAATAACTTCCTCTGGAACCCCGTCCACCCATAAGTAAAAAGCTTGCCTGGTTTGCTCTCTTACCCCAAAACCAGCCACTTTGACATGGTAACTCTCACCATGCAAACCAATATCAAATTCCGACAATCCTCTCTGCTTTTGCGTCTCTGGAGCAAGTATTAAGGGTTCTGGCTTTAATGCATTATGCTTGCGTTCTTCCAGAAACAATCGACCAATTTCAGGAAACATCGCATAAGATAATACATCTTCTTCACTCTCAGCCAAATCCTCTATCTCTTGACGTAAACGACCCAGCTCCTGCGACAGCAAATCAGCTGGCCTAACATCAATTGCCTCAGTTCTTCCAATAGCTTTTTTACGTAAGTTGGTACTAATTTTTCCTGGTGCTGCACCGTATTTTCCCTGACAATATAATTTGACTTCATTGGTAATCGTTTTATAGCGATCACCTGTGAGAACATTCAAGACAGCTTGCGTACCTACAATTTGTGAGGTTGGCGTTACCAGGGGTGGGTATCCCAGATCACGGCGAACCTTAGGGATTTCAGCATGCACCGCATCCATTTTATCTAAAGCCTGCTGTTCTTTTAATTGATTATACAAATTAGAAATCATTCCTCCAGGAACCTGGTATAACTGCACTCTAGGATCGATACACTGAGCTTCACTTTCAAACTGATGATATCTCTTTCTTATTTCCTGAAAATAATCCCTTATGTCCAATAATAAATTTAAATCCAGACCCGTATCCTGTGGAGTACCAGCTAATGCAGCGACCAATGACTCCGTTGCCGGATGAGAAGCGCCACCGGAAAAGGAAGAGATAGCCGTGTCAATATGTTGACAACCCGAAACAACGCCCTGATAAAGACACATACTGGCAAGACCGGATGTCGAGTGACTATGAAGATGGATAGGTAATTTCGTCGCCTCAGATAAAGCTTGATATAATTCGACGGTGGCTGTAGGGGTCAATAATCCAGCCATATCTTTAATTGCTATACTATCACACCCCATATCAGCCATTGCTTTGCCTAAATCAACAAAATTTTTCAAAGTATGTACAGGACTGATTGTATAAGAAATTGCACCTTGTGCATGCCGCTTATATTTCTTAATTGCGTTAATAGCAACTTGCAAATTACGAACGTCATTAAGCGCATCAAACACCCGGAATACATCAACACCATTTTTCACTGACAATCGTACAAATTCCTGAACAACATCATCGGCATAATGACGATATCCAAGCAAATTCTGCCCTCGCAACAACATAGACAACGGCGTATTAGGAATTGCTTTGCGCAGCTGTCGTAATCGCTGCCAAGGATCTTCTTTAAGAAAACGCAAACAAGAATCAAACGTTGCTCCTCCCCAAACCTCCATAGCCCAAAAACCGACACGATCCATTTTCTTACAAATAGGCAACATATCTTCTGTACGCAAACGGGTTGCAATTAAACATTGATGTGCATCACGTAATGTTACATCGGTAATATGGGTTGTCATGAAATTGCCTCGCTACTATCGTCACCATATCTGATGTTTTTAGGTTTATAAGTCCAGAGAACTTGAAGCTAACATGCTGACATTATGTCGATATCCTCGCACATATGGACATACTCCTGAATTTCAGGCAAAATTTCGACACTCTTGTAAGCAATTACACTTTTAATGAAAAAAATACTTGTCCTTCATGGCCCCAACCTGAATTTATTAGGTTTACGCGAACCCTCCGTTTATGGCCACACCTCATTGAATCAACTGAATGAGCAACTTCAACATCAAGCTGATAAACATGGCTTTGTATTAATGGCAAAACAAAGCAACAGTGAATCAGAACTTATTTATGCTATCCATCAAGCCCAGGAAGAACAAGCAAGCTATATTATCATTAATCCAGCCGCTTATACGCATACCAGCATTGCAATCCGTGATGCGCTTTTGGCTGTAAAAATTCCTTTTATTGAAGTGCATATCAGTAATATACATGCACGCGAATCTTTTCGCCACCACTCCTACTTTTCCGATATAGCCCAAGGAGTCATCAGTGGTTTTGGTCCTTATGGTTATTCACTGGCACTACAAGCCATAATAAATGAATCTAAGTAAAGAGAGTCCCTAGCAATGGATATACGTAAAATAAAGAAACTTATTGAATTATTGGAAGAAACCGGCATTTCTGAAATTGAAATCAAGGAAGGTGAAGAATCAGTACGCCTTAGCCGCCACAGCTATGCACCAGAAGTGCCGCAAGTCAGACCGTTCAACATGCCTACAGCTATACCTCAGCCAATGGCATCGCCAGTGACTTCTACTGCAGCGGAATCAAAATCCGCTGAGGCTACTACCTCTGGCCATAAAGTGCGCTCACCGATGGTAGGGACCATGTATACGGCACCATCCCCTGACGCAGCCCCATTTGTCACCATTGGTCAATCCGTAAAAGCCGGGGATACCCTTTGTATCATAGAAGCGATGAAAATGTTTAATGAAATCGAAGCTGACCGTGCCGGTACTATCACTGCCATCCATGTTGCCAACGGTGAACCGGTCGAATATGACCAACCTTTATTTACCATCGAATAAGGGGTTGGATTTATGTTGAGTAAAATTGTTATCGCCAATCGCGGCGAAATAGCACTTCGCATTTTGCGCGCCTGTAAAGAGCTCGGTATACAGACTGTAGCCGTGCATTCAGAAGTGGATAAAGACTTGCTGCACGTACGCCTTGCCGATGAAACCGTCTGTATTGGACCTGCTAATTCTCAAAAAAGCTATTTAAACATACCTGCTATTATTTCAGCGGCCGAAATTACCGATGCAGTGGCCATCCATCCTGGCTATGGGTTTCTTGCGGAAAACGCCGACTTTGCCGAAATTGTCGAACAAAGCGGTTTTTGTTTTATTGGTCCGCGCCCTGAAACCATTCGTTTGATGGGTGACAAAGTATCTGCAATCGATGCGATGAAAAAAGCCGGCGTTCCCTGCGTCCCAGGTTCAGATGGTCCGTTATTAGACGATGATCAGTTGAATTTATCCCTGGCCCGCAACATTGGCTATCCAGTTATTATTAAAGCAGCAGGCGGCGGTGGTGGTCGTGGTATGCGCGTTGTCCATAGTGAAGCTAATCTCTTAAATGCGATAGCTCTCACCCGCAGCGAAGCCAAAGCAGCCTTCGGCAACCCTATGGTCTATATGGAAAAATTTTTGGAAAATCCTCGTCACATTGAATTCCAAGTACTAGGTGATGGGAAAGGCAATGCTGTCCATCTGGGGGAACGTGACTGTTCAATGCAGCGACGTCACCAGAAAGTCATTGAGGAAGCACCAGCTCCTGGTATTACATCCGCCTTACGCAAAGAAATAGGCGAACGCGTTGTTAATGCATGTCGTGAATTACATTATCGTGGTGCCGGAACGTTTGAGTTTCTATTCCAAGATGACTGTTTCTATTTTATTGAAATGAATACCCGCATTCAGGTTGAACACCCCGTCACCGAGCTCATTACCGGCATTGATTTAATTAAGGAACAAATCAAAATTGCCAGTAATATGCCATTCATTCTAAAACAAGATGATATCAAATGGCATGGGCATGCCGTTGAATGCCGAATTAATGCCGAAGATTCTAAAACGTTTATGCCTTCACCCGGTACAATTCGTTTATTGCATCAACCTGGAGGCCCCGGCATTCGCTTTGATTCCCATATTTACAGCAGTTACACCGTACCTCCCAACTATGATTCCATGATAGGCAAGCTGATTAGTTATGGTGAAACTCGCAATGAGGCATTTGCTCGCATGAGAAATGCCTTAGATGAAATTATCATTGAAGGAATCAAAACCAATGTTGAACTTCATCAACGTATTTTGCATGACAAAGGTTTTATAAAAGGCGGTACAAACATTCATTATTTAGAAAAATTGTTAAAGGAATAAGCTGTGCTGCAACTGCAAATTGAATGTCGCCGTGATGAGGTGGATAGCCTTAATGAACTGCTAGAAGAAAGTGGGGCTTTATCCATTACACTGACAGATAAACAAGATGATCCTATTCTAGAGCCTGAATTAGGCACTACTCCCTTATGGCCTAACGTCATTATCCAAGCATTGTATGCTCAAGCTCATGAGGCAAATCTGGCATTAGAACAATTAATCTCCAGCAATACTCATTTATCTCCTACCATACAACCCGTACCCGAACAAGATTGGGAACGGGCTTGGATGAGTGATTTTAAACCGTTGCGTTTTGGCAAACGCTTATGGATTTGTCCATCATGGTCAACGTCTCCTGACCCAAATGCTGCCAATTTAATTCTTGATCCAGGCTTAGCCTTTGGCACAGGGACTCACCCAACAACAGCACTCTGTCTTACCTGGCTAGAACAGACCATCCTTAATCATCGCTCCGTGATTGATTACGGATGTGGTTCCGGAATTTTGGCACTGGCAGCATTGAAGCTTGGCGCCCAACACGTAAATGCCGTGGATATTGATGAACAAGCACTGCTAGCAACACGAAATAATGCTCAAAAAAATCTAATTGCCGAAGAAAGATTAACCATAGGCTTTCCTGAATCGCTTACCGCACAAGCAGATTTACTCATAGCAAATATTTTATTATCACCTCTGCTTGCATTAAAAACACGATTCCATGAATTACTTAAAAAACAAGGGATTCTTGCTGTATCGGGAATTTTGGAAGAACAAACATCTGAAGTAATCACAGGCTATCAAGACCAGTTTACCTTGCAAAACACGTTTATTCAGGATGGCTGGACCTTACTTGTGTTTAAGGCAAATTAGCAATTTGTTGACCTCCTGGCCATAGAGTTTTCCCCCCATATTGCTTTGCAATATGGGGGGAAATACGCTTAATTAATCAAGCAACCCTAAAGATTTCACTGCATCGCGCTCACTACGCAGCTCATTTAAAGTTTCATCAAAACGAGCTTGACTATAGTCATTAAAAGTCAACCCTTCGACCACACTGACTACTCCATGCTCAAGGCCAACGCGACGCACCACACCGTGCTCGCGACGGCATGGAAAAGAAAACATCAAACCTTCATCCACACCATACTGCCCTTGTGAACTACACACCATTGAAAAAGATTCGCCAGCAGGTGTATCTTTAACTAAATGATTCACACCGACGACAATGGCGTTGGCTGCTGATGCTGCAGAAGATGCGCCACGAGCTTTTATAACAGCAGCGCCTCGCTGTTGAACGGTTGGGACAAACGTTTCTTGCAACCACTGTTCATCATCAATCACCTTAGCGGCTGATATTCCATCAATCTTGGCATTATAAAAATCTGGAAATTGCGTTGAAGAATGATTCCCCCAAATCGTCATCTGGCTTACTGCGGTAATATCAACACCGGCTTTTTTTGCCAGCTGGGCACGGGCACGCAATTCGTCCAAGGTGGTCATTGCATAAAACCGATCATCCGGCACATCCTTGGCATGATGCTTGGCAATCAGACAATTGGTGTTGCAAGGATTACCAACGACAAATACATGAACATCATCACTGGCGTAATCATTGATGGCTCGCCCTTGATTAATGAAAATACCACCATTCACTTGTAATAAATCTGAACGCTCCATGCCTTGTTTGCGTGGAACCGAACCAACCAGCAATGCCCAGTTCACACCATCCATGCCTTTTTTTAAGTCAGACGTGCATACGACATGTTTCAATAAAGGAAAAGCACAATCTTCAAGCTCCATGGCAACACCTTCCAGAGCAGGCAGAGCTTGTTCTAATTCCAATAGATTCAGTTCAATATCTGTATTGGGACCAAACATTTGCCCCGATGCAATTCGAAACAACAAAGCATAGCCAATGTGTCCAGCAGCACCCGTGATTGCGACCCTCACTCTATTATTCATATTATTTCCTCTCAAAAATTCTTATTATGATTCTTCGTTGTGCCGTGATACTGCACATTTTTTGAGGTTCTTATCTTAGGACCTATCCTAACCTTTAACCTGCAATGTGCTGTCATGAGATAAAGCGCTGCAAGTCGCGCTTAATGTTCGTTTGCTCTAATTCTCATGACAACATGCTCTAAAACACTCATCCAACAGAGTATATTTTTAAACACTCACGCAAAATGCGTTATTGTTAGGCTCTTTTAACAAGCTCTTAGTAATCGAGTCGATGTTAATGGCAGCTTATGATACTATCGCTAGTCTAAACACGCCAGTCCATTTTGCAAATCTATGGTGCCTTCATCTCTATATATTCATATCCCTTGGTGCATAAGAAAATGCCCATATTGTGATTTCAATTCCCATAAAAGCCCGAAAAACTTACCTGAACACCAATACATTAGTGCATTAATCGATGATCTGAAACATGACTTGACTCATTTTCCCAGTCGAACCATTAACTCAATTTTTATCGGTGGCGGCACACCCAGCCTATTGTCAGCTAAAGCCTATGAAAAATTATTTGATGAAGTGCAAAAACTCCTTGTATTTGCAAGCAACATTGAAATTACTCTGGAAGCCAATCCTGGAACAATCGATGAACGACGCTTTCATGATTACCGCAAGTTAGGAATAAATCGTTTATCATTGGGAATACAAAGTTTTAACGCTGGACATTTACAACAGCTAGGCCGAATCCACAATGATAAACAAGCACATACTGCCATTGAACGCGCGCGTCAAGCAGGCTTTGATAACCTTAATATCGATTTAATGCACGGTTTACCTAATCAAACCCTTAAAGAAGGAATCAATGATTTACAAACCGCTCTTTCCTATCAACCGGAGCATCTCTCCTGGTACCAATTAACCATTGAGCCCAATACGGTATTTTATAATGCCCCACCCAAACTACCGACGGAAGAAATCACGTACACTCTAGAAGAAGAAGGATTAAAATTATTAAAATCAAATGGTTATGAAAGATACGAAATTTCAGCGTTTAGCCAGCCAGGAAAATCCTGTCAACATAACCTTAATTATTGGCTTTATGGGGATTATTTTGGCATTGGTGCCGGAGCCCATGGTAAGATTTCCCTGGACGATGGAACTATCTATCGAACACGTAAGCTGCGTCAACCCAACGATTTCTTATCCAACAAGAAACCTTTCTGTGCTGCCTTGGAAAAAGTAACGCCTGACGATCGTATGTTTGAATTTATGCTCAATACCACGCGTTTGCAACAATCTATCTCTTTATCACTTTTTAAAGAACGTACTGGATTAAGTCTTGATGCATTATACTCAAAACTTATGGAGGCTCATTCGCAAGGTTTCATTCAATTGCATGAAACCCATTGGCAAGTCACTCCTTTTGGACGGCGTTATACCAATGACCTGCAAGCGTTATTTTTACCCGATTAAAAAGAATAATTTTTTAAACAAATTCAATTATAGCTATACTTTAAAATGACTTCACAAATTTTTTTTTTTCTAGGATAATACTCGCAACGCAACAGAACTGCCAGTTGATATAATTTAAAATACAAGTTTTTCCCATTTCGGAAAAATGACATGGAGATAATATGGTTACAGTGCTGTTATTTCTTTTTACTACCCTTGTTGGTTATCTTGTCGGTTCTGTATGTTCCGCTGTCATCGTATGTAAATTCTTTGCTCTTCCCGACCCACGCACAGAAGGTTCACAAAATCCTGGCGCAACAAATGTGCTGCGTATAGCCGGAAAACAATATGCGATCATTGTTTTGTTTGCTGACATGCTGAAAGGATTATTACCAGTGCTGCTTGCCAAACTGCTGGGCGCCGGTGTTATTACCGTTAGCTTTACCTGTCTTGCAGCGGTTCTTGGCCATATGTACCCCATTTTTTTCAATTTTAAAGGGGGTAAAGGCGTTGCCACAGCATTAGGGGCATTTCTTGGACTGCATTTTATTCTAGGTACAATGATCATTGCCACATGGCTTACCATTGCCAATTTCAGTCGCTACTCATCGCTTGCGTCTATTATGGCCATCTCATTTGCACCTTTTTATTCTCTGTTTGCCGTTGGCAATTCAGATGCCTTTCTTCCATTAATGTTCATTGCTGTTTTTATTCTCTACAAACACCGCCGTAATATTACAAGGCTCATCGATGGTAATGAACCCCAAATCATTTTCCGGCGGCGCGCCACTGAAGAAATTAATACGGCTGAATATTCACAAAAAAATGATGAGCCTAAACCAATTGAAAATGCAGAAGTCATCATTGAACAACAACAAACACAAACCGAGAAAAAGTAGCTTAGGACGTTTCCGCTAATGGCCAACGAGCCCGAACCGTAATGTCCAAACCATTATCCTGTTTTCCATTCAATAAATGTTGACATCCAGCATAAGCCACCATAGCCCCGTTGTCGGTACAATATTCCATACGGGGAAAATAAACTTTGCCATTCATATCCATCATTAATTGCTCAAGAGAAGCACGTAAATGGCGATTAGCGCCAACGCCTCCGGCAACAACAAGCTGATGGTAGGCAGTCTGCTCAAGTACTCTGCGACATTTTATGACTAACGTTTCTACAACAGCCTCTTGAAACGCCTTTGCAATACCTGCACGCGCCTTATTGTCTTTTTGACTTTTATTCCAAGTTATTAATGCATGCGTTTTAAGACCGCTAAAACTAAAATCCAAACCAGGTCGGTCTGTCATAGGGCGTGGAAATGAAGAAAATACTGATGCCTGGTCATCCTTACTCTGATCAGCAAGTGCCGCAAGTTCTGCTCCTCCAGGATAAGGAATTCCCATTAATTTTGCTGTTTTATCAAACGCCTCACCCACTGCATCATCGAGCGTATCGCCCAATATCCGATATTCCCCTAACCTACGAGCCTCGAGTAGCTGCGTATGCCCTCCTGAGACCAAAAGGACGATAAAGGGAAAATGCAGCTCAGGCGTATCCATTTTAGCGGCCAGCAAATGAGCTTCTAGATGATGAATTGCTAATGCAGGAATCTGTAGAGCAAATGCAAAACTTTTTGCAAAACAAGCACCAGTAAGCAAGGCACCAATTAAACCAGGACCAGCGGTATAAGCCACTGCATCCAGTTGAGTTTTATTTAATTTAGCCTGATATAATGCGCCATCAACCAAAGCTACCAGATGCTTTACATGATCACGCGATGCCAATTCTGGCACGACCCCCCCAAAACCACGATGTATATTTATTTGTGAATACAGAGTATGAGCCAATAAACCTTGCTTTGAATCATAAATTGCCACACCAGTTTCATCACAAGACGATTCAATCCCCAATACCCGCATGCATCACCTATATTTTATAAAAGCAATAAAAAACCACAGGCATTATACTAGCTACTGATTTATTTAAGAACTATCTTAAATAGATTGCACTATTGATGCTATTGATTAACAAATAAACTTGACGACAGCGCTTCATACAACTAGAATTGCCAGCCTATTGTATAAATAAATTGGGGACCATTGAATGCCTACCGTTCGCGTGAAAGAAGGCGAAAATCCAGAATACGCATTACGTCGCTTTAAGCGTGCTTGTGAAAAAGCAGGAATTTTAACTGAATTGCGTCGACGAGAATTTTATGAAAAACCAACGGCTGAACGTAAACGCAAGCAAGCCGCTGCTGTAAAACGCCATTTGAAGAAAATGTCGCGGGAAGTTTCGTCTAAGTTAAGCAGTAAGCGTAAACGCAAGTAAACATGCCTATTAAAGACCAAATCAATCATGATCTCAAGGACGCTATGCGTGCCAAGGACAAAAGGCAGCTTGAAGCCTTGCGTCTGATCACGGCTGCCATAAAGCAAATAGAAGTGGATGAACGAATCCAGATTGATGATGCCAGAATGCTCGTTATTCTGGATAAATTGGCAAAACAACGAAAGGAATCAATCAGTCAGTTTGCATCAGCAGGCCGTGATGATTTAGTACAGCAGGAACAATTTGAACTTGAAATTGTGGAACGCTACTTACCTGAACCACTCACCATGACTGAGATCAATCAGCTCATTGACGATGCTTTAAAAGCGGTTGACGCTCAAAAAATGAGTGATATGGGTAAGGTTATGGCTCAATTAAAACCTAAATTACAAGGTCGTGCAGATATGGGTCAAGTGAGCGCAACGATCAAAGCCAAACTAAGTTAGCTAAAACTACTCATTCAGCTTTTTTAATTAAGCCATTGCGCTGATGTTTGATGCTGTTTCCATTAGTTTTTCCTGACTGCTATTGATTTTCTTTTCTTTGCAGGAGAAAGTCTTGTTATGAGTGGCTTAATCCCCCGTCCATTTATTGATGAATTGCTTAATCGCACAGATATTGTCGAATTAATTGATGGTTATGTCTCTCTCAAAAAGCGGGGAAATAGCCATATCGCCTGCTGTCCTTTTCATAATGAAAAAACACCATCCTTTAATGTGATATCTAAAAAACAGTTTTACCATTGCTTTGGCTGTGGTGCCAGTGGCAATGCCATCAGCTTTGTTATGAATTACCTTCAATTAGGATTTGTTGAGGCGGTAGAGACATTAGCCACACGCCTTGGCATGCAAGTACCCCGTGAAGGAGATAACACCTCAAAAAAACAGTCGCCTAATCTTCATCAATTACTGCATCACGTTGCCAATTATTATCAGCAAACACTAAAAAGCATTGGACATCCTGCTATCGAGTACTTAAAGCATAGAAAAGTTAGTGGCGAAGTAGCGCATTTATATCAACTGGGCTATGCACCCTCTGGATGGCATACGCTTGAAAAACAATTCAAATACAATAAAAAAGATTTGATAACGACAGGAATGCTTATCTTAAAAGAAGACGGTTCGACCTATGATCGCTATCGACATCGCATCACATTTCCTATTCATGACCCTCATGGCCGCATCATTGGTTTTGGAGGACGAGCCATTGATCCTGAACAAAAACCCAAATATCTCAACTCTCCTGAAACCATTCTTTTTCAGAAAAATCGTGAATTATATGGCTTATATCAAGTGATTCGTCATCAATCCAATCTGGACAGTATTCTTATTGTTGAAGGGTATATGGATGTTATTGCCTTGTCCCAGCATGGAATTTCCAATGCCGTCGCAACCCTTGGCACAGCAACAAGCGCTTATCATATCCACCTATTAAGCAAACATACTAAGCGCATTATTTTTTGTTTTGATGGAGATGATGCTGGCCGCCGAGCAGCTTGGCGCGCCGTAGAAAGCAGCCTACCTTATCTTAATGCTGGACTTGAAACTTGCTTTATCTTTTTACCCGAAGGGCATGATCCAGACAGTCTAGTGCGTCAAGAAGGAAAAATAGGCTTCCTTAAACAAATGGATAAGGCGATTCCTTTCAACCAATTTTTCTTCTCGACCATTACAAAATCTCTGGATACCACAACACTTGCCGGTAAAAGTCAACTTGTAAACGCAGCCAAATCTTACTTACTTAAAATGGGAGAAGGCCCCTACCAACAATTAATGATCGATGAATTGGCTCGGCTTACTCGTATCGAACCTCATCGCATCCATCAATTAATTGAAAATAAAAAAAATGAGGCAATACCCCATGCCAAGGTCAATATTACCCGCTCGCCAATACGTGTTGCCATTGCCCTACTTGTACAGCACCCGGAGATATACCACAATTGTGCTGACCAGCTGCATTCGATTATTCTTGATGGACCAAAGCAAGAAATGTTACAAGCAATGATTCATCGAGTCGCTCAAAATCCAGGCATAAGCACTGCGGCATTAGTGGAATCGTGGCGTGAAACACCCGTATTTGATGCTCTAAATAAATTAGCGGCTTGGGATCATCTAGTTCCTGAAAAAGCTCAAGCAAAAGAATTTATGGATATTGTGCTCTTTTTAGCAAAACAAAATCAGGAAAAAAAAATCCAGAAATTACTGGAAAAAGCCCGCAATCAGAGCTTAACTGAAACTGATCGTCTACAATTACAAGAAATGTTAAAACAACGACACAAAGATATGCATAATGAAAACATAAATTTGGAATAACTGGTATGTTTATCCAAGGCAGTTTATAATTAAACCAATTTTTTAGCTTTTAATTCTGTAAAATATGTCCAATATTATGAATGATCAAGAACAACAACGCTCACAGATTACAAAAGTCATCAGCTTGGGAAAGGATCAAAATTACCTAACCTATGCTCAAATTAACGATTTATTACCTAACATCGTCGATACTGAACATTTCGATGTCATCATCAGCATGCTCGAAGGTATGAACATTAAGGTATTCGAGCAACCTCCCAGCGAAGATGAACTAGCACTCCTAGGAACGACGGAAGAAGCGCCAGAAGATGTTGAGGAAGCGGCGGCAGTCCTCGCCTCGGTAGACAAAGAAACTGGCCGTACTACAGATCCGGTCCGCATGTATATGCGTGAAATGGGAACAGTCGAATTATTGACACGCGAAGGAGAAATTCGCATCGCCAAGCGAATAGAAGAAGGCATTTATCAAGTCTTAAAATCGCTAGCCCACTACCCTGAAACCGTTGAGTTGGTGTTGGAAGACTATCAACGGGTTCTTGCAGAAGAAGTCCGCTTAAGTGAAATTATTAGTGGTTTTTCTGATGCAGATGAAGAAGCACCACCTTCTAATATTGGTTCCATGCTGGATGAAAATCAACAAGAAGACGCTGAGCCTGATACCAGCCTGATAGAAGATGAGAGCGATGACGGTGATGATGGCAATATTTCGGATGACGATGAAGGACCAAGTCTTGAGCAGGCCAAGATTTATTTTGATGAATTACAGCATAATTTTGAAAATGCGATGACATCATTGAAAAAACATGGTCGCACTTCAAAACAAACCATTGAATTATTAGAGGTTATGTCGGACTCATTTTTAAAACTAAAATTAACTTCACGCGAAGTTGACAAGTTAACCCGGCATTTTCGTGTACTTCGTAATAACATCCGCGAATTTGAGCGCAATGTCATGCGCATTTGCATTGAAAAAGCTCGTATTCCAAGAAAATTATTTATTGACACATTTCCAGGACAAGAAACCGACGTTCAATGGTTAGAACGATTAACGACCAAACACGAGAAAAAGCTTGATTTGCAACGCCTTGAAGAATATTCCGAAGAAATCAAGAAAATACAATTAAGATTGGCCGATTTTGAAAAAGAGTTTGGCTTAACCATCAGTGAAATCAAAGACATTAATCGTAAAATGTCTATAGGTGAAGCCAAGGCACGACGCGCCAAAAAAGAAATGGTTGAAGCAAATTTACGTTTGGTTATTTCCATCGCCAAAAAATACACCAACCGTGGCCTGCAATTCCTTGACTTAATTCAAGAGGGAAATATCGGCTTGATGAAAGCGGTAGACAAGTTTGAATACCGACGAGGCTATAAATTCTCGACTTATGCAACCTGGTGGATTCGTCAGGCGATTACCCGCTCAATTGCGGATCAAGCACGCACCATTCGTATTCCGGTGCATATGATAGAGACAATCAATAAATTAAATCGCATTTCCCGGCAAATTCTGCAGGAAACAGGCCGTGAAGCCACCCCTGAAGAGTTGGCAGAAAAAATGGATCTCAATGAAGATAAAATCCGCAAGGTGCTAAAAATTGCCAAAGAGCCCATTTCGATGGAAACCCCAGTTGGCGATGATGAAGATTCTCATCTTGGTGATTTCATTGAAGACAATAACATTGAATCCCCGATTGACTGCGCGACTTCAGAAGGTCTGCGTGAAGCCACGCTTGAGATCCTGGAAACACTCACACCTCGTGAAGCCAAAGTATTACGCATGCGCTTCGGTATTGAAATGAATACCGATCACACTCTGGAAGAGGTTGGCAAACAATTTGACGTTACCCGTGAGCGAATTCGTCAAATTGAAGCCAAGGCACTGCGTAAACTACGCCATCCTTCACGTTCAGAAAAATTACGCAGCTTCCTTGAAGGTGATGAATCCTGATAAATAATCCAATCCATAAGTGAATAGACTGCTCTGACTAAGAGCATCCTATTCACGCAAAAAAGTAACAAAAATATGGAGTTCTATTATAATAGCGATTACAATACCTCCTTCACGGGCCCATAGCTCAGTTGGTTAGAGCAGCGGACTCATAATCCGTTGGTCCTAGGTTCAAGTCCTAGTGGGCCCACCAATAAAATCAAGTAGTTACGGTAGTTTTCAAAAAAATAGAAAATCTCATGTAGACACAATGTAGACGGATTTTATGAAACTATATGGCTCATCCCCAAATCCGGGGGCACTAATCAAGAACACAAAACCTTAACCCTTAACCTATATTTTGGGCTCTTTCCCATTTAAGGGGGCAGCTATTAATCACCCGCAGAGCACCTTAACACGCACTCTATAATTTTCAAAATTTCTAAACCCATAAGCTCTTCGCTGAATGAGTTTCATTTTGCGATGAAACCCTTCTGTGATTCCATTTGATTTACTAAACCGCCACATTCTGGCGACTTCATCTTTCCAAGCTCCCAGTGTCTTACCCAGTGAAGCTAAGGCTTTAAAAG